>JBCBRM010000010.1:0-178903 GCA_039819665.1 Bacteroidota bacterium | reverse complement strand
TTAGCGAAGCTTCCTGATTATCAGGCCTAAAGCCAGTAAGAAAAAGCAGGGAACAAATAGAAAAAAACAAAAGTCTCATGATCGATTATTTTTACGGATTTATGCAAAGGGAAATAGCAGAATAAAAAGGGGATTTAAAAATACTCCTTCACTTTCTCGAAGTACAATAAAAAGGAATCGGATAAGTTTAATAAAAAGCTGAAAAGATGCAGCTATCATGAACAAAACCGATCTTTTGTATATGAAACCAATTCTATTTTCGCGTATTCTATTAGCGGTATTAGGCTTTTCCTTATCAATTTCCGCACAAGCTCAATGTATTATAGACACTACAGTGCTCGATAGCTTTCCGGGCATCTATCCTGGGACTCCTCCAGAGGCTGTGGGCTGTAACTTTTATGATACCGACGTAACCTTTGTTTTTCCTGAAGATACCATCGTTGATGTCTTTGGAGTGAATCAGAGATTGCCATTTCTTTCATTTGAAATATTAGAAATCACCGGGCTGCCACAGGGGATGGACTGGGAATGTAATCTAGACTCTTGCTTTTATGACTTCAGGCCCGGAAATCCAGATCCGGATACGGCCGGTTGTGTCCGGATATTCGGTACGCCAACTATTCCCGGGGTATATCCATTAAGTGTCCTTGTACGAGCAGAAGTGCTATTCCTGGGAAGCTCCACCTTTCAAAACACCACCTTTGATTATACCATCACGGTTGGGGCATGTCAGTTCAATGCTCCCTGTTATAATTATACTGTGAGTTCCAATTGTCTGCCAGCAACCGTTGATATCAGCAATAACATCCCTTCAAACGGTAATGCAGGATACTCCTATCAGTGGAACCTGGAAGGACCCAATGGCCCTATTTATAGTACTGCTGATGAAAATCCATTTAGCCAGACTCTCCCGGATCCTGGTCAATATGTCTTATCATATCAGGCAGAGATTGATACAGTAGGATTTATTTTGGATAGTGTAGTAGTAGATTCTGTAGTATGTAGTGATTTGCTGGACCCTGCAGATCTTTACTGGATATTATTTGCTCCGGATGGATCTGAAATCGTAAATACAAATGCAAATCCTGCCAATAATTCAGGAGATAACCTTCCTTTTAACCTAAGTATTAATAACCTACGTCTGGATACAGGTACCTATGAATTGCAAGTATGGGATCAGGATGATGTCCTGGGAGATCAGGGTTGCGCAACCAATGATCGTGGATCAGGAGCCTCCGTTTTCTTTAGTGTACCTACTTTTAATACAGGTCCACAGCAGATTATTCAGGGAGGACTTGCAGTTACGATAAGTATTAGAAATCCTGTCCAACAGATCGCTTGTAGTGATACCTTCGAAGTTTCTGCTTTACCAGCTGTACCGGACATTATAGGAGATACCAGCCGCATTTGTGCAGGTGATTTCCTCCAGCTGAGCACCCCTAGTACAGACTCGATTCAATGGTTTCTCGATGGTTTCCCTATTCCTAATGCCAATGATTCAATCTATGAAGCTAGTCAAGAGGGAGACTATACCGTTGTGATAACCAATAGAAATACTTTCTGTAGCTCTGAATCGATTCCATTTCCACTCGAATTATTTGAGGTTCAGGTGCCAAGTATAGCCTTCGATGGAAACAGGACCCTGACCGTTGCTTCACCTAATTCGGCCTATCGCTATGACTGGGTTAGGCAGAACCATGGAGTTGTGGGAAGTGGCACTCCTTTTATGATTCCTAATTCAGGAGATTATACAGCAATTGCTGTAGATACGGTAACCGGTTGTCAATCCGGGCCTTCTGCAACCATTGGCATCATTTTAACTTCTCTTGCAGACTTGGAAGAAGTTGCCAGTGAGTTGAAACTTTATCCTAATCCCAATGAAGGACAATTCGTACTCTCATTTGATTTGCTGAAAAATAAAGACGTAAGTTTTGTGATCCGAGATGCATTGGGAAGAGAAATGCTGGCCAGAGACCTTGGCAATCAAATTGGATATACAGAATCTGCACTCAATATATCTCATTTAGCTTCAGGCTTTTATACACTTAGCCTTAAATTGGATGAACTTGTAATACATAAAAAATTCCTGAAAAAATAAACCCACCATCAAAAGAAAGGGTCTATAAGTCATCTGACTTATAGACCCTTTTGCATTTTTCTACATTCCATCCACATTTCCCCAAATACTTTTTGGGTATGAAAAAAAAATCGTATCTTCGGCTTAGGAATGTAACTATCTCTAGTTCAGTATGTTTTAGGCTTTGAGTTAGAGTGATGCATTAAGTGAGACAGAAATAAAAAGAAATTTCGTGGCGAAAAATACATCCACACGACGCAAACGAAGCAGTAGCCGAAAAAAGAAGTCCAGCGGCCCCATCACTAGTATGAGCCAGTGGTTGGGCTCTTTTCAGGACCCTGCCAGACGTCACCAAAATTGGTCCTTGTTTACCTGGATTGTAGTTCTTGTGAGTGCTGCCGCCTTGATCGCTTGTATTTCCTACTTTTTCACAGGCAATGCAGATCAATCTGAAACAGAAGTCGGAGTAGCCCAGGCCCATAAAGTCAATAATATTCTTGGGCCCATAGGCGCCTGGATGGCTGATATGCTGATTCGTAAAGGATTTGGTCTCTTTGGCATATTAATTCCCATTTTTGGCCTGTTTATGGGCCTATTGATGTTTGAGGATGATCCAGAGTATTATGGTTGGGCGCGCAAACTTTTTAAATACGTAGCATTTGTCCTGTTATTTGGAACAGTATTTCTCTCTTACATCGAATTGCTGATCGACCCAGCCAAAGTATTCTGGGGGGGAGGAATCGGCGTGGCTATCAATCTATGGCTCTTTCAATACATTGCGAAAGTAGGAGTTGCTTTCCTGCTTATCTCTTTCATTATCGTATTCATTGTTCTCAATTTCAATGTTGAAGTCAGGACTTCTTCTTTGGTAGAAAGGCTAAAAGAAAGTATGGCCGGAGCCGAAGCAAGGGAAGGGAATCGCCCTGTACGCTATAAAAAGACCTTTAAGGAGCGGTTGGCTTCCATGCTAGGAGTTGAAGCTGTTCCCCAAAATAAACCCATAAAATCAACAGCCAGGAAGAAAAGTACTTCCGTAAAAACTGAAACGAAAAAAGAGCCTGAAACCAAATCAGCTAGCCCGGTAACGCTTGAATTGAGTCAGCCCGGCATAGAAGAAGCAAAGAAACAGGCAGAGAGTAATCCAGATGGCCAATTGGAGTTGACTATTGTGGAAACTCCGGATGAGCCGAAAATGGAAATAGTTGCTCCTCCTGCCACTGAAATACCAGTTGTGCATAAGGAATTGGAGCAAATAGGAGAAGATAATATTGGTCTGGTAAAAGGCGAGGTGGGAAAAGTCGAAAAGATTGTACCAAAGGAAGACCAGGAGCTGGAAAATGCAGAAGAAATTTTTGCAGATGAAGATTTTGATCCAACCCTCGAACTGAGCGATTATCAAAAACCGCATCTTGAGCTTTTAGAAGATCATGGTTCCGGTCAGGGGCGTGAAGTCAATCGTCAGGAGCTGGAAGATAATAAAAACAAGATCCTGCAGACCCTGGGAGACTATGGCATTGAAATCAAATCCATCAAAGCTACCATCGGGCCTACCGTTACCCTTTATGAAATTGTTCCAGCTGCCGGGGTGCGTATCTCAAAAATCAGAAATCTGGAAGACGATATTGCTCTCGGGTTGGCAGCTTTAGGTATTCGTATCATCGCTCCTATGCCGGGCAAAGGAACCATTGGTATCGAGGTGCCAAACTCTAAACCAGAGACAGTTTCTCTGAGAGGAGTAATGTCTACAGAGAAATTTCTGGCTTCTAAGGCAGAACTTCCGATAGCCATTGGTAGAACCATCTCCAATGAAGTATTTGTCGGGGACCTCAATAAAATGCCTCACTTGCTGATTGCAGGTGCTACCGGGCAGGGTAAGTCGGTTGGTTTGAACACGGTCATTGCTTCCATCCTCTATAAAAAGCATCCGGCGGAGGTTAAATTCATCCTTATTGACCCGAAAAAGGTGGAGATGACCCTTTACCAGTCCCTTTCTCATCACTTCCTCGCTCAGTTGCCTAATCAGGGAGATGAGCCCATCGTTACAGATGTGAGGGATGCTGTCAATGTATTGAAGAGCTTGTGTATTGAGATGGATAACCGCTACGATCTCTTGAAGAAAGCAAGGGTGCGGAACCTTAAAGAATACAACCTCAAATTCAAAAATCGCAAGCTCAATCCACGCAAAGGACACAAATTCCTGCCCTATATTGTATTGGTGATTGATGAATTGGCGGATATGATGATGGTAGCGGGGAAAGAGGTGGAAATGCCTATTGCACGACTGGCTCAGTTGGCACGTGCTGTGGGTATTCATTTAGTTGTGGCTACTCAGCGTCCATCCGTAAACGTTATTACCGGTATCATAAAAGCCAACTTCCCAGCCCGGATGTCCTATCGAGTAATCTCAAAGGTGGATAGCCGGACCATCCTTGATGCCAATGGAGCAGATCAGTTAGTAGGCAGGGGAGACCTTCTCCTTTCTACTGGAAGTGATCTTATACGTATTCAAAATGCTTTTATCGATACGCCTGAAGTAGAGCGTATCGTCGATCATATTTGCAAACAAAGAGGGTACCCCGAACCCTATTTCCTTCCTGAGATTCCGACCGAGGGAGAAGAAGACGGAGGACTCGACGAACCTTTTGAAAGAGACAGTCGATTTGACGAAGCTGCACGCATGATTGTGCGTTATCAAATGGGCTCTGCCTCATTAATTCAAAGAAAAATGAAACTCGGATACAACAGAGCGGGTAGAATAATAGACCAGCTTGAGCGCGCAGGTATCGTCGGTCCACATTCGGGAAGTAAGGCACGAGACGTTTTGATCCAGGATGATGCGGAGTTGGAACGGTATTTGAGCACCTTGCCATAGTGTTAGAATCTATTTAAGAAAAAGGAATGAAAAATGTGATCAAACATGGCCTCCTTTGGAGCGTCATGCTTATGCTACTCTCTGGATTCCAGATTTTAGATGAAAAGTCCGAAAAGATTCTCAATGAATCGAAAGCCAAAATGGAGTCTCTCAAAGACTTTTCTGCAAATCTCAAATACGAAATTAAAAACAAAAGTACCCGTCTCGCACCCGTTGCAAGAACTGGCAAGGTGAAATATAAGAAAGGAAACAAGTATGTTTTATCTATGGCTGACCAGGAAATCTATTGCGATGGTGAGACTCTCTGGTTGTACCTTCCAGATGATAATGAAGTAACCATCCTGAATTACGATCCTAGTGAGGAAGGAATGTCTCTCGAATCTATTTTAGGAGTCTATCAGGCTAGCGCTAGCTCGCGTTATGAAGGTACTGAAGTAGTACATGGAAAGAAATGCCATAAGATTTATCTGGCAGTCAAAGACCAAAGCCTTGAATATAATCAGGCCAATATCTGGATAAATGTTTCAAGCAAGATGTTAGAAAAAGTAAGTTTGATCGATAGAAAACAGACGGTTACAACTTATGAATTCTCTTCGATATCCACCAATAGAGGCCTTTCTGACAAAGACTTTCAATTTGACGTCAATAAGCATTCTGATGTGGATGTTTATGATGAGAGAGAGGGTTAGGAGAAAAAATTAAAAAAAAGCTCCCCAATTGGGGGGCTTTTTTTTTATCTGAACTTTTGTAAACTTGACCTCTTGCTCTAGGAAATTTATATTTGATATAATGAACTCAAACAAGACCTGCCTCGGGATCTTTATATTTTCATTCATTGTTTGTTCCGGATTTATTTCTGGGGAGGTACCTCTCTTTTCTCAAGATAAACGGGCAGAAGAGATCATTAATCAGTCCAGGGACTTTTATTATACGGTGAAGGACATGAGCATGGATTTTACGTATGAGGTTAAAGGAATTACGGCAAGACAAGCTCTTCAAAAAGGAACCCTGAAGTTGAAACGTACTCAATATCAGTTGCGCATGAGGGAGCAGGAAACCTACTGTGATGGACGAAAAGTATGGGTTTTTATTCCCGCCACCAATGAATATATGGTGTTTGCGCAAGGAGAATGGACCTATGGAAATATCATGCAGTTATTCTACAGCATGTATTATAGTCCTTCTGAAAAAAGTTATATGGGAGAGGAAATAGATCTTAATGGATCGCGTTTACATAAAATTCGATTCAGAATGCTGGATCCCGATCATAATTACTCAACAGCCTATGCATGGTATTTTGATCAAAATAAATTACTATCTAAAGTAACTTATGTCGATCGTCAGCGGAGGCAGCGTACCTTTTCCTTTTACAACTTAAAACTCAATTCAGGTCTTGGCGATAATGATTTCATTTTTCGCCCACAAAACTACCCGGGAATAGAATTGCGTAGATAGGAATGAGGAAAGGACTATCAATTTTTTTAATAAACCTTTTACTCTTTGCTTGTAAAGCCCCTGAGATCCAGGAGCAGGAGGTCGTATGGACTCGAGAATTGATCGCCGAGAGTGTAGCTCAAAGAATTGCCAGCTTAGATACCCTTCCCCGACTTCCTCAGGATCTGCAGGCAGTACTCCCCGATAAATGGGAGCCCTTTATTTCCACAGAAGAAAAAACGCATATTCCCCCACCTGATCATCTATATTGGACCGAAGCGAAGAAAGTATATTTTCAGGAGGACAGAAGTTTTGTTGAAATTTTTTTGATGGACTATGCTACTGATGAAAAAGCGGTCATGCGTCTGTATGAGAAATATGAGAGCGCCCTTGAATCTGAAGGAAACAAATCTGAAGTCTGGCCTGAAGAAAAAGCGAGTGCATTTGCCTGGAACTGGTTTGATCAAAGAAATCAGTTGCATTATTTAGAAGCAGCTGTGTCATCTCGCTTTCATATAATGATTCGGACCAATCTTCCCGAATCGCAGCAGGTCCTGGAAAGTACCTGGTCAAAATTGGCTTGGAAAAAGCTGGAGGAGATGGGAGCTTCGCATTGAATAAATTTTTCTCTGCTTTTATTATATCTTTTTAACGGATGGCATAAACATTTTGACTTTATTTACAGTCCAAATGGTATGCATGCATAATATATTGAATAGACTATGAATTTACACTTGACAGAGGAACATACATTGATTCGCGATATGGCCCGGGATTTCGCAGAAAATATGTTAAAACCGGGCGTAATTGAGCGGGATAACAATCAGCATTTTCCCGCAGAATTAGTAAGCCAAATGGGAGAGTTGGGTTTGATGGGAATGCAAGTTGACCCAAATTATGGGGGAGGGGGAATGGATACCATTTCCTATGTGATTGCTATGGAAGAGTTGTCTAAATGGGATGCATCAGCTTCTGTTATCGTTTCTGTAAATAATTCTTTGGTTTGTTGGGGGCTGGATGAATTTGCATCACATGAGCAAAAGGAGAAATATCTTAAGCCGTTAGCTATGGGGGAAAAAGTGGGGGCATTTTGTCTTTCGGAACCTGAAGCTGGTAGCGATGCCACACAACAAAGAACTACGGCTATTGATATGGGAGATCATTATTTGGTGAATGGAACCAAAAACTGGATCACCAATGGAGGTAGAGCTGACACCTATCTGGTGATTGCGCAGACCGATAAAGACAAGCGCCATAAAGGAATCAACTGTTTGATCGTGGAGAAAGAAATGGAAGGCTTTGAGGTAGGCCCCAAGGAGGATAAACTGGGGATCAGAGGTTCTGATACACACTCTTTGAACTTTAATGATGTAATAGTTCCAAAGGAGAATCGAGTAGGGGAGGATGGTTTTGGGTTTAAGTTTGCGATGAAAACCCTCAATGGCGGACGTATCGGAATTGCCGCTCAGGCTTTAGGAATTGCCGCAGGAGCTTTTGAAGTGGCCTTGGCTTATTCAAAAATAAGAAAAGCCTTTGGTACAGAAATCTTCAATCATCAGGCTATTCAATTTAAATTGGCAGATATGAAAATGGAGGTTGAAGCGGCTCGTGCCTTGGTGTATAGAGCAGCCTGGGAGAAGGATCAGGGAATGGATTATGCAGCATCAGCAGCTATGGCCAAACTTCATGCTTCGAGGACAGCCATGTACTGTGCAAATGAAGCCATCCAGATTCATGGTGGAAATGGATATGTGAAAGAGTATCATGTGGAAAGATTCCTGAGAGATGCCAAGATCACAGAAATCTATGAGGGGACGAGTGAGATTCAAAGAATGACTATCGCGAGATCTTTGCGCTAGAATAATTTTATAAATATAAAAAACCTGCCTTTGTCGGAAGGCAGGTTTTTTTTCGCTCAAATTGATGCTTGCACACCAAAACATTATGTATCTCAGCCTTATTCTGAGAAGGTATAGGCGTATTTCCCATTGAGATAAATATGAAGTTTATCTTCTGTATCCCATAAGGCAGTTAATTTACAGTTTTGACCGATTTGCAGATACGCTCTTTCAGCAGCAAAGGCACGAATCGGTAGAATGGCTTCTGCACCAGAGCCATGAGAAAGATACAAGCCCTGAGAATCAGGATAGTGTTCACCTTCCAGCCATACATTGAAACTAAAGTCATTGCTCAGGCTTAGGCTGGCATATCTCTTACTTTTAGAAAGGCCACCTTCCCAGGGACTCATCAAGATTTCTTCAAGCCCCATGATATCCGGGTTTCCATGTACTCTGGAAACAAATGGAGCTTCATCTGCCATACCTGCGAGCAGGATTTTATTATTGTCCTGGATGGTGAAATCGTATAGTTTTTCACGTCCCAGTTTAAAATTCTCATTGGTCAATTGTCCGGAAGTTCCAAAAGACTTATCCAGCTTGCCGAGTTCATTTATACGGACGACAGTAACTTTGTGGTTGCTGGTACCCATCAAAAGAAGATTTCCATCCTGTTGGATATGCATACCCGTGGCATACTCGGTTCCTCCTAAATCAATGTAGGAAATACCGCTTCCATCGTTACCATATCCTCTATCAAACATTCCATTGGGAAATAGTTTGATTACAACGAAATCAAATCCACGAGCATATTGGTTGCGACGTGTATGACCCATGAGTAGGATGTTTTGGTCCTTATCCAAAGCCATTCCTTCACAAAAACCATTTTCAACACCAATATCCATAATCTTGATCCCATCCCCGTCAAATCGAGGATCAGGATTGCCATCTGAATCCAGGCGGAAAACTGCAAACTTGGTAAACCTTTCGGGCTTGGTGTATCCGCACACAAGGATTTTTCCATCTTCCTGAACAAGAAGATCCTGGAAAGAATCGTATTTGCCTACATCAATTCTTTTGATCCCTCCATTTCCAAATCCCCAGTCAATCGTACCATTAGGTTCTAGACGAACAATGGCAAAATCTCTTTGGATCCAGCTTTGTGCATAGGTGTTTCCCGCCAACAGAAGTTTTCCATCTTCCTGAAAGGTAAGCGAGTAGGCCTCGTCTGTACCTCCCAGATTTAGAATTTTTCTTCCCTGACTGGCAAAGTCCTTATCAATGCTGCCGTCTATATTTAGACGGATTAGGAGAAAGTCTTTGTCTTTTCGACTAGTTGTGATGTGGCCGGTAATATAAATGTGCTCTAAGTCGGGAGCTTTGATGTCGCGAATCTCGCCTTCGATTCCGAGATCTACACGACCATTATATCCAAAATCAAGGTCGACAGACCCATCTTCGAATAGCCTACTGATGAAAAGGCTTTCCTTATCATCTTTATAAGCCTTACCAGCAATTAAAATTTTCCCATCTGTCTGTGTTCCCAGACAATGGGGGTCTTCGGGAGAAGCATCCTCATTCAAGCTCACGAATCCTTTCTCTCCGAACGCATGATCTACATGGCCGACCGTTTGGCCGAACATATTAAGGGGACTCCAAAGGAGATAACAAGAGAAGGTCAGGCATAGATATAAAAGCTTCACAAGGAATGGATTTTTGAAGACAACATTATGAACCCCATTTTGCTTTCTTGCCAAAAGGCACGTTCCTCAGTACAAAAGTAATTTTTAAGACGCCAAATTACCTTTTACAGTGGCTGAACGGCAAGAATTGCTGTATTAATGGATTTCGTAAATTGTCAATAGTAAAATATTACCATACTTTGGCATTTTTTAGCGACTTATAGAAAGTCTCAAGGTCAATATTGGAACCACAAATTAGGACGCCCACACGCTTTCCTGAAAGATGATTTTTCAATATCTCTAACACAGCGGCCATAGATGCGGCTCCAGCAGGCTCTACGACCTGCTTTAATTCGCGAAAGATCAACTCCATACTGCTTTTTAGCATTTCGTCATTAACTAAGACAACCTGTTCCAGATTTTGCATGCAAAGACTCATACTATAAGGCAAAGAAAAAGGCGCTCCCAGACTATCTGCAATAGTTCTGACCTTATCCAATTTTTCTGGTTTACCGGAATGGAAGCTTCTATGCATGGTATCGGCTCCTATAGGTTCTACCCCAAAAATTTCAATATTCGGATTCGCCAATTTTAATCCAGTCGACATGCCGGCTGCAAGCCCACCTCCGCCAATTGGAATTACGCAAGCATCCAGCCTAGGAACCTGTGTCTGAAATTCGTAGCCCAAAGTTGCTGTGCCTGTCGCTGTCAAAGGGCCTTCAAATGGATGTATAAATTTTCTGCCCTCCTTCTCCTGGATTTCCTCGACCATGCGAAATGCTTCTGTTACATCTGGTACCAAAACAACCTCTGCCCCTAGTTCTTCGCATTTTTTGATACGAGATGGATTTGCATTATCTGGCATCACTACTTTTGCGTGGCTATTCATAAGGCTTGCCGCAAAAGAAGTAGCTATGGCATGATTTCCCGCACTTACGGCAGTAACTCCTCGTTTTAATTCCTCCTCAGATAAATCTGCCATATTAATCAGGGCTCCTCGCGTCTTGAAACTTCCTCCATGTTGAAGGAGCTCCATTTTTATATAAACTTCAGTTTCCTTTCCCAGTAGTCGATCTTTTACCTGTCCTTCCCATTTGTGAACAGGCGTTCTTACAGTAAGATTTTCAAGGAACTTGATCGCTTTTTTTACCGTCTGCAGATCTGGAGCAATAGCCTTTGTCATTTCAGTATGAATTTAAATGTCTGAGGTAAATATGGATAAGGGGAAAGATTAAAAAAAATTTAAGTTTTGTCCCAGTTCGGAATTAGCTGTGTCTAAGTGATAAATGGATTAAAAAATCTTATGAAAACTTCAATTTATCAACTAGTGATTCTTTGCCTCCTTCTCTTAGGCATATCATCATTTACACAGAAAGAAATTATGAAAGAACCTGCAACTGAAGTAGTGATCTACAAAATTTCGGCTGAGAAAGTCGGGGATTATGAGAAAATTTCCAAACTACCTGAATCCTATCTTAAAAAACAGGAGGGGTTTCTAAGTAGAAAGATTTATCGAGACCTGAAAGATCCTCAGTTTTTTCTGGATATTGTAGAATGGGAAAGCCTGGAAGCTGGGGAGAAAGCAGCTAAAAATCTTGAATCGGATGAAAGCTTATTACCATTCCTTCAGGCAACTGAGGAGGTAATCAGTTTTAGCCATTATAAAAGCTATCCATGATACAAGCTATATTTGAGACAGAATATCGAGAGTCTGATGATCTTATATTGATTGATCAGGCACAAGAAGGCTCTCGGAAAGCTCTGGAACAACTGCTAGAGCGGCATTATAATTTTATTTATAATGTCGCCCTCAGATTTCTTCTAAATCCTCAAGATGCTCAGGATTTGACACAGGAAGTCCTAATCAAACTCATTACCAAGCTAAGGCAGTTTCATGGGAAATCATCTTTTCGGACCTGGCTTTATAGAATGGTTGTTAATCATTTCCTCAATAGTAAGCGGGGAAAAATGGAAACGGCAATTCAGGGATTTGATGCTTATGGAAAGGAATTGGATAGGATTCCTTTTCATGAATTGAATCCGGAAGAAAAACTAAGCTTACAGGAAGAGGTAGAAGATGCGCGCATTGGCTGTATGACGGGGATGCTCTTATGTTTGGATCGCCGGCAAAGATTGGTCTTTATTTTGGGGGAAATTTTTGAGGTAAAAAGTCCTGTTGGGGCAGAACTCCTGGATATCAGCCCTGATAATTTTCGCAAGATTCTCACCCGTGCACGGAAGGACCTCTACAATTTCATGAATAGAAAATGTGGGCTCCTGAATCTCAATAATCCTTGCCGCTGTCCTAAAAAAACCAAAGGATTTATCCAGGCTGGATGGGTGCAGCCAAAGAAATTACAGTTTCATGCTGACTTTCTGCACAAGCTATCAGACCTCTCTCTCGAGAAAGCCAATGCCTGTGACAATTTGATCGAGGAAAAATATGGAGCCCTTTTCAAAGACTCTCCGTATTACGATCTTGACAAAAGCGAAGAAATGATCGCTGGCCTTACCAAAGACAAGGAACTCAAAGAGATATTTGATTTGGGCTAAGGCTTAGCTGGCAATACGTGCCCATATATTTTTAGGCAATGTTTTAAGTGCAAAAAGGATTTGTTTCCCTAGAGAAGCATACCCTACCTCATTGATTAGATGATCTGTTGATTGATTGTAAGGGGGAGTAATCGCATCAAAAGTTCCACCTTTACCTTTTACAAAATAGCCACGGGGATTTGAGAATTCCCGGAAAGCCTCGATTCCATGATGGAGGCCCATTCCACTTTCTCCAATCCCTCCAAAAGGAAGAGAAGGCTGGGCAGCCTGAAGAGCTGCAATATTTACAGCTACCCCACCTGATTGGGTATTTGTGCTGATTTGATTTATGAAAGATTGATTCTGCGAAAATATATATAGTCCCAGTGGCTTATCTCCTGCATTGATATAGTCAATGGCGTCCTGGGTGCTTTTGTAGGGAATGATAGGAAGGATAGGGCCAAAGATTTCTTCTTGCATCAGTTTTAACTCCTGGGGAGGATTTACCACTATATAGAAAGGCATATTCCTATTACTACCATCTATATCTGAACCGATTTGGACAACCTTTGTCCCTGAGGCTTTGGCTTCTTCCAACAATTCCTGCAAACGTTTCATATGTCTGTCAGTGATGATTCCACAGGCATTTGCGCTACAATTATCTTCGGCAAAATTTTGCTGAAAGTAATGGGTCATTCTTTGAGAAAAATCCTGTAAGTGATTTTCGGGTACAAGGCAGTAATCCGTTGTTACGCACATCTGACCACGTTTTACTACTTTTACTCCGGCAATATCAGCTATGCTTTTGTCTGAAATCCCACTTTCGTCCAATACAACCGGGCTTTTTCCTCCTAACTCTAAGGTGACCGGAACCAGATTTTGTGCAGCAGCTTGCATGATCTTTCTCCCTACAACTCCACTTCCGGTATAAATGAGATGATCCCATTTCAGGTTGGGAAAATGTATGGCGAGGTCCAAACCTCCATTTACTACAGCTACCTGATCTTCCTCAAAGGTATCTGCTATGATTTCCTCCAAAACTTTTCCACAAGCCGGAGAAAGATCTGAAGGTTTGATAATCACCCGATTTCCTGCTGCCAGCAAATCCAGGGTAGGTCCCAGTCCAATATCAAAAGGAAAATTCCAGGAAACCATATTTCCGACCACTCCTTTGGGGTGATATTTCAAATAAGCTTTGGAACTACCCAAAGTAACAGGATTGATCTGCCTACGGATAGGTTTCATCCATTTTTTTACCTGAGTGATATTATATTTTGCACGGTCAAACATGCCGAGGATTTCTATCAGGTCTCCTTGTTGACGGGAGTGTCCCTGAAAATCTGATTCCAGGGCATCCAGAATTTTCTCACGGTGTTTTCTCAGCATACGAGGAATTTTTTTCATCTGCTTGATTCGTTCCTCAGCACTGGGATAAGGATTTTCCTGAAAGGCCTTTTTCTGTAATTCAAAAATGCGATGAAGGCGCTCGATGACGGGCTGGTCCTTGGTAGGAGGGGAGGTAGTAGTAGCCATAAGTCTGATCTGATTTTAAAGAAGCAAAAGAGTCTTTTCTCCTTTCGCATTTAAAGATAAGAAGATTCTCTCTTTTCCTTATCTTCGTTCCTGTGTTTGGAAACCCATCCGATAAAAGTTATTCGGTCAGTGAACTGACGGCCTATCTCAAGCATTTGCTGGAGGAAGATAGTATCCTGCGAAATGTTCAGGTAAGTGGAGAGGTAAGTAATTTGACCTATCATCGGTCAGGTCATGTGTACTTTAGTTTAAAAGACCGTGATGCTCAGATCAATTGTGTAATGTTTAAAAGCTATGCACAATTGGCTCCCAGAATAGCCGCTGGAGATAAAATTCTGGCTAATGGCGGAATCTCAGTTTATGCTCCTCGGGGAAATTATCAATTGATGGTTCGATCTGTGAGAAAGCAGGGGATGGGCGATTTGTATCAACGATTTCTGCTGCTAAAGCAGACTTTACAGGAAGAAGGCCTATTTGATCCTGCAATAAAAAGACCCATTCCTCAATTTCCAGAAGAAATCGCGCTCATTACCTCGCCAACAGGGGCGGCGGTAAAAGATATGTTGCGAACTATTGCCCGAAGATACGATCGGGTCAAAGTGGTTTTGTATCCGACCGTAGTTCAAGGGGAAAGAGGGACTTCATCTATTGTAAATAGCCTGAAACTGGCGCAAGGAAGTAATGCAGATGTAATCCTGCTGGCTCGCGGAGGAGGTTCGCTAGAGGACTTGTGGAATTTCAATGAGGAAGCAGTGGCTCGTGCGATAAGAGAGGGAGATATACCCGTAATTTGTGGGGTAGGGCATGAGACGGATATCACAATTGCAGATTTTGCAGCAGATTTAAGGGCCTCTACCCCAACAGCTGCCGCAGAGCATGCCGTTCCTGAAAAGGATGCTTTTCTCTATACCCTCGATCAATACGAACTTCAAATCCAGCGCGGCTTGCAGTACTTCATCGACTTTAAGCGACAGGTGCTGGATGATTATGAATATAGATTGCAGGAAAACCTAAATAAGAACCTCCGAGAAAAGCGTCACGCCCTGGATTTATTGGAAACTCAATTGAAGGGCCTCGACATGACCAAATTGCTCGAAAGAGGCTATACCCTGACCCTGAAAGATGGAGAAATCCAAAGATCTGCGGAAAATATCAAGGTTGGGGATGAAATAGAGACGATATTTACGGATGGGCGAAAAAGATCCCGCATAGAAGAATCATAGAATACCATGGCCACTTCTTATCAATTGGATCCGGATGAATTCGGCGTATTTGCTGACCGTGATTTTATGCCGCTCAAACAAAGGGTTTGGGTTAAGCTGGAAGGAATTCTATCGATGTTAGCTGATCGTGAATTGCAATTGCTGAATGAATACCAGGGTCTATTAGATATTGATCTTTCGCAACCCTTCCCCAAGACTTCCCGAGGCGAGAATTATAAATCTTATTCCTATCGGGTTTTGGATTTCCCTCGTTTGTTGGAGAAAGAAGATATCTTTCTTTTTCGGTGCATGGTTCTTTGGGGACATCCCATAGGCTTTCACCTCATTTTGAGTGGGAAATATCAGAAAGCCTATGCGGAAAAACTCCTTTCCGCCCGAAAAAAATTGCCTTTTCCCACATATTATTCCGCTCAGGAATCCCCCTGGATCTGGGAATCTGATGCAGAAGGTTTAATGGCCTTGAGTTCAAATTCTCGCATTGATCATACGCTTCGGGATTTTTGTAAGCTTAGTAGTTTTATTCCTTTGGGGGATTATCGAAAGATTCCGGATAAGGGGGAAGACATTTTTCGGACCTGGTTAAGGTTAATTAGTTCTTGAGGCAAGTTCAGCTTGCTTAACACAAAGCTGTCAGCCTGAGCTCAGCAGTAGGGTCTCAATCTTTTGTCTTGAGATGTAATAAGCCTCTTTAATTGATAATTTTATCTCCTAATTCAGGTCCCTCCGCTTTGGGATGACAAAAGTTTTTGTATATAGAATAACATGCTGCAACTCAAAAATATCCATCACATAGCCATCATTTGCTCGGATTATCAACGCTCCAAAGCCTTTTACACAGAAATACTTGGTTTGCAAATAATCAAAGAAACCTATAGGGAATCCCGCGATTCCTATAAACTGGATCTGGCAATAGGTGAAAATTATGGGATAGAGCTTTTTTCTTTCCCCAACCCTCCCCAAAGAGTTTCTCGACCTGAAGCACAAGGACTCAGGCATTTGGCTTTTGCAGTAGAGGATGTAGCAGTGGAAAGAGAAACATTGATTGCAAAAGGAATTGAAGTCGAAGAAATTCGAATAGATGAATTGACCGGAAAAAAGTTTACCTTCTTTGCTGATCCAGATAATTTGCCCTTGGAGTTGTATGAACTATAAATTCCCCGGAAATTAGCTCTCTGGGGAATTATGAACTTCCGGAAAAGTCTCATCTCTTTATAAATTTTACAGGCTTCTTTCCCGCTACCTTTAACAGATAGATACCAGAAGGGTAGGAAGATACATCGACCCTTCCTTTAGTTTCATTTTCCAATATCGCTTGCCCATCTATTCTGAAGATGCTAAATTTTTCTCCCTCCAATAATCCTTCTACCTTCAATTGATTACTTACTGGATTGGGGTAAACGGACATAAAAGCTGGGATTCCTATAATAAAGTCGTCTGTGCTATTGTGGAGGTAATCGAAGCGCCACCTTTGGTTGTTTCCCTTATCCCATCTAGCCTGACGAATATTGGCCCAATTGTGTGTTTGCCATCCATAGACTTCGAGTGCTTTTCGACTATGTACACTAGAAATTCTAAAAATTCCAGACCCCAGATCATCAAGATTTCTATTTAGATAGTCGATATACCATAACTGATTGTTGCCAAAATGACAATCCCATTGATGAACATTAGCCCCTTCAGCTGTGGACCAGCCAGCAACGTCCATACATTTGTTGCTATGAAGGGCCTGAAAGGTAAATTTCGAAGCTCCCCAGTTTATAACCCGCCATTTTTGGTTGACTCCATTTAAAAATTGGAACTGATGAATATTTGCGCCATTGGATTGAGAGATATGGGATACATCGACCACTTTTCCGCTATGGACATTTGCTACTTTGTAAACACCATTAGGAATTCGGGCATTACAGGTATATCCTCCGCAGGAGCCACTTGCCTGACCGGCTACCTGCCGGATCACATTTGCTGGTTGAGGGTGAAATCCTTTGGCAAGGTTGATTCCTACCGGGCGTTTATGACACCAACTCATGATAGTACCACCGTCAGAAGGTTCTGGACCATTACAACCATCTCCCGCTAGCCTGTATCCGCATCCATCAATAGCCGTATTATTTCCATTCCAAATGCAATCATGTGTGTGTCTGGAGCCGAAAGTATGTCCAAGTTCATGGGCAAAAGTGAATGTCTGAACCGTTGAAGGCCTATTTGAAACCCAATTGCTCTGCATACCTGACATGCCATAGCCTCTCGCATTATTTCCTCTGTCATCGCAAAGTGTATTAATCCAGGCTTCTCCTCTATCATCATACCAATGGATATAATGAGCATTTGAAGATAGGCTTAGAGGATGATTCCTTCTGTATTTAGCGTACTTATCCAGGCTTTGCCTGAAACTTTCGGTTTGTGTCCAGATTTTCATTTCCGGAATCACAAGATTGATTGACTCATTGGCATAAATCGTTGCAGTCCTGCCAAAAAGAAACTGGGTCCACTTAAAGGTATTTTGCATTCCGCCTATTGCCTGATAAACAGATTCAGAAATATCCAGGTAAACGCCAAAGCATAAACTCCTTAGAGATTTTGTTTTTATGCTTAAGGGATCAGTTGGTAAGGGAATATCCTCTGTATGAGTAGTACATTGATATTGGCTGCTCTCGAAGTTTTCTTTGTCATTATAGAGTAGATAAGAAGTGAAATTTTCCAGCTTAAATAGATCTAGATTATTCTCAAGCCTCTCTATACTTATGAAACCTCCAACTTCGCCATCAACTATATTAATTGAAACCAGTGAATTTTCTTCCCCCCTTATTATTCCATAATAGAAAAGGCCCAATTTATTCATTTCAATAGGCTTTCCAACAGGCATTTCGATTAATTGAAATCCTTTCATGAAATAATCATAGTTTATAAGATCAACCATCAATTTTCCTCCCTCAGATATATTGGGTAAGCTAAAACTGAAAGTATGAGGCCTGTTGTTATCGAGGTAATTGATTATGGCTTGTTCAGGCTCAAGAAGGGTGTATTTTTGAAGTTTGGGTGCTTTCTTGTGTACAAATTCTTGAGCTTTTTGATCTGTACAATTGAGAAAGAGATTAAATTCTTTGAATTCGAATTTCTGCTTTCTAGCTTCTTCAATTTTCCGGGATATCTCCTTCTGAGCGAAAAGCATGGAGGGGAGAAAGAGAAAAATAGCGCTAATAAACAGTACATGTATATTTGGAAATTTACGTATGTGATAGTCCATGATTTTTTTCGTGAAAAGGATGGAAAGGAAAAGCAAGCTGAATTCTTTGGAAAGAGCTCAACCTGCTTCAAAAGAT
Organism: Bacteroidota bacterium; assembly: GCA_039819665.1. Taxonomy (GTDB): domain Bacteria; phylum Bacteroidota; class Bacteroidia; order J057; family J057; genus JAWPMV01. The sequence goes on along the minus strand of JBCBRM010000010.1, from coordinate 160,395 downwards.
GGGATTAGAGTCTTAAGGCAAGACCCAATTGTATCCAGGCAAGCCCGGTTCCCAGTTCTGCATAGATTCCTGCAGAATCTGAGAAATAATATCGGGCTCCGGTAAATATGCCAAAGTCGACACTGCCACCACTATTGCCCAATTCCTGACCGAAAAGGGGGCTATTGTCAGTGGCTTTCGTACTTGTGTTTAGGTAGAAAACTGTTAGCCCTCCATATAGGTCCCAATTGTCTCCTAAACCGTCAAAATGATTTCCATAATGGTAGGATCCTCGGCCGCCAATGAGGATATAAGTGATCTTGGCCAAATCTGAACTGAAACTTGAATAACCAGCGAAGGCTCCAACACTAATTTGGTCAGCTACTCCTTTTTCAAAATGAGCCCCTAAAGGAAGATTATTGCCACCTAGTCGATCACCGACTCCGATACCTATTCCAAGAATAGAGTTTTCTTTTTCAAAACCTTGAGCCTGGAGAGAGGGGGATAAAAAGCAAAATAAGAGCAAAGTAAATTGGAGGTTGCATGTGTTTTTCATATACCGTTTAATTAATTGTTCGATACAAAAAAACAGCATGAATCCATGCAGGTTTTACACTGGAAACAGCTAAAAAAGAATATCCCTGAATTCAGGGATAGAAGATTTATGATTCCAGTATACCCAACTGATAAGCCCTTGCAACCAGGCCTACAGAATTTTTGGCTTCAAGTTTTCTAAGCAGATTTTTGCGGTAAGTTTCTATAGTATGGAGACTAAGGAAAAGCTTTTCTGCTATTTCTGAGGTAGTCATTTCATTAGCGATGAGTTCAAGCACCTCTTGTTCTCTTTGACTTAAGGAAGGAATCAGTTTGCCTGTCGAAGGGGCACTTATGCCTCGTAGATCATCTACCAGAATATTTTTGATTTCTTCACTATAATATTGTTTCCCGGACATAACAGACCGAATAGCATGCACTAATTCTTCAGCATCGGTATTTTTTAGGATGAATCCGTCGGGATTCAGTTTTAGGATAGATTTTATGACTTTACTCTCATTGTGCATGCTGAGGACGATTATCTTTAAGCTAGGTGATAGCTCTCGAGCTTTGGATATGAAGCTAATCCCATCCATTTCTGGCATGCTGATATCTGTGATCACCAGATCAATGGCTAGAGCTTCCAGTTTTTTCAGTGCCTCATTCCCATTATGTGCAACAGCAGAAACTTCCCATTCTTTAAGGGGGGTCAACAAGGCTACCAGACCATTGACAAATACCACATGATCATCTACGATCAGCATATGTTTGGGGGTTCCGTTCATATGAGTGCTCTGTTTTTTTCTAGTATCGGAATGTTGAGATTAAGAATGGTTCCTCGACCCGGATAACTATCAATAGCCAGAGATGCACCCATGTGGGCTGCCCGATCCTTAATATTTTTCAAACCTAGACCGGCTTCCATATCATTAGCTTGAAATCCCTGGCCATCATCTTCGATTATTAGATTCAAATAATCATCAAAAAAAGTTAGCATAACATTGATTTCACTTGGTTTGCCATGTTTCAGTGAGTTATGAATCGACTCTTGAACAATTCTATAAATCTCCACTTTATGAGATAAGGGTAAATTATTTAATTCTTCTGATGAGGTATAGTCCAGGAGTATTTTTGCTTTTTGGTTTAGGCCCAAACTCCGAACTTGTTTATCCAATATTAAATGGAAGGGGGTATGGCTAAACTCGGGGGGGTGCAGGTGATGAGCAATTGCCCGAACATCCTTACATGTCTTATCGAGGGAAGAGATAAGGTCATCTAATTGCAGAAGATTAGAAGAGTTTTGAAGGCCTATCATATGAAGTTTTATACTCGCGAGATCAGTTCCTAGTCCATCGTGAAGATCTTTCGCAATCCTTTTTCTCTCTGCACTTTGCCCTTCTATATGAGAATTCAGGGTTTTGAGTCTTTGCTCTTTTTCCATATCCTCAATTTTCTGACGGTTCAATTCAGTAGCTTGTTGAGAAATGGTTAGTTCCTGTTTTTGAGTATTGATTTTATTTCTGGCAAGGATGATACTCATGACCAGGCCCATTAAGAGGATAGAAATGATAAGGCCAGTGATTAGTCGATTTTCTTTGAGCTGTCCTTCTTTAATGAGTTGATCTTTTTTTAGCAATTCGATTTGAGCAGCCTGCCGTTCACTCTCAAACTCTGCTTGCATTTCCTTAATTCTATCTTTATTTCCAATCTCTTCCAGCGAATCTTTTAGGGAAATATATTTGCTGAAAACCTCATAGGAATGTTTATAGTTTTTCTTTTGTGCCAAAGCCCTATATAGAAAAGAATAATTATCTATCATTTGAGTGTTTTCCCCCATTTCTTTAGCCACCCTATTGCTAATCTCCAGGTGTTTGATAGCTAAATCTTCTTTTTTTAATTTGAAATATGCTCCTCCCATGATCCTGTTAGCATTCATCAGGACAGATTTTGATCCCAATTTATCATTGGCTTTCAAAGCTTTATTTCCATATTCTATTGACTCTGGATACATTCCTTGATTATAATGGAGCAGAGCCATCTTGTCAAGATTTCTTACAATTTGTGCTTCTTTTCCCAAGGCATTTGCAATTGAATCTACAATTTCAAATTGCTCTAAGGCCTCTTTAAAGCAACCCATTTGAGAATAGCTGACTCCTATATTGGTATGTGCTGCAGAAAGATCTTTCACCCCTAGTTCTTCAGCCATTTCCTTATATCTTTTGAAATAATCTAGGGATTTTTCCAGCTCTCCCATATTGCCGTAAATGATTCCAATATTTAAAACGGTGGGTGCCATTCCTTTAATGAAATTCTCTTCTGCATCGATTGTTAAAGCTTTTTGAAAGTATTCAAGCGCTTTCTCTGTCGCGCCCTGATACAAAAAGCCCAATCCCAAATTATTATAGGAGTTAGCGAGTCCTCTGGGATATTTTAGTTTTTTAGAAAGTTCGAAAGCCTTCCCTGCATATTCCATTGCCTTCTTATTGTCAAGATGAAGATACTGGGTGTACAAACGAGAATAAGTTTGAACGAGGGCTTCATCCTGATTATGCAGAAGAATCTGATTTTCAAGGCTATCGATTACCGGGTTGCTACTATAAACCGGAAGCAAAAAGGAGAAAAGAGCAAGAGAAATGGTAAAGAGGGCTTTCAAGATAGTTTTCATGAAATAGCTAGGCCTTTCCTTGAGTTATATTTTACATTGAGAATTTGAGAATAATTTCTGCTTTACTAATATGAATATAATGAGAAATGGAAGTAAAAATTGCCTCTCTTTACCTAAGTACAAGATTAAAAAGCTGAAAACTTGGACATTTTAAGCAAGGGATGCAGGCAGTAAAGTAAAAACTAAACTTGTAAATGACATTGATTTCCAAGCGTTAAGAACAGATGAGTTGGCTAGCAAAAGTTTATCTTCTTTTTTGAGCCGGATGATCTTTATTTATATGCTGATTAGTTCAGTTGAGAATACTTCTCTACAAATTCTCCAATCCATTTCTGAACACTATCCTTCTGCGCTTCAGTCGCACCCATAAAAGCATGATCGCTCCCTTTCAGTTTATGTATCTCATTTACGATTCCTATTGAATCAGCTTTTGCCTTGAGAAGGACAGATTGCTCATAAGGTACTACACGGTCAATATCTCCATGAATCATCAGCAGCGGTGGCGCATCAGCTCCAAGGTAAGCGATGGGCGAATGCTTTTCTGCAAATGACCAGGCTTTAGTTGTATCAGTTTGGGGATCAAAGCCAAAGAGGTATTGAGAAATATTCAGCCCTTTTTTTATAGGTGGGGGAAAATTTTGAATTCTGGCTTCGAGTTCTTTTCGGATTTCAGATCCTGTATACAAAGCTTTCAGATCGACCGGACCGTATACATCAACAACATAATTGATGGGGTAGCTGTAGGAAATTCCAAAATCCTCTCCCTTTGAATAGGCTGCCATTAAGGCTAAGTGAGCACCTGCGGACTCTCCCATTAAACCTACATTTTTTAGATCTAATTTATATTCCTTTGCATGTTCTCCCACCCATTTCATCACATCCAGGGCATCTTCTACGCATTTAGGGAAAGGCGATTTTCCACTTTCTGCCAGGGTATAATTAGGAGAAATAACCACATATCCCTTTTCTCTTAAGCTATTTATCGCTCCATGAAAGCGATCATTGTTGATAGCTTCTTTCGCTCCCCCTATCCAGGCTCCTCCATGAAAATGAATTAAAAGCGGCCTGAGCTCATATAGCTCCTGAGTAGGCTCATAGAGGTCGAGCGCGAGACCTTCTTTATACATCAATTGATATTCCACCTTTCCCTGAGTGATAGGAGCCTTCCGGCTATATAAAAAATAAACAAATGATCCTCCTGCCAGAAGTAAGAAGATTCCAATGATCAGAAAAGTTTTCTTGAGCTTTTTCATTAGGTGCAAAAATACAACAGCAGAAAAAATCCTCAAAAAGTATAGACTCTTCTTAAAAAGCTAATTCCTTTTATGAGGAGACTGCTTGCAGGCAAGTATAGGGGACTTTCTCTACTTTATTAAGATGTATATAATGAAAAATCGAACTAATACATGCCCAGTTCTGATATGATTATGAATGAAGCTTATTTTTAGTGGATAAAGACAGAGATCCTCTTTATTTTTAGTTTGTAAGGAAGCTGTGATATGAAAAAACTAAACGTATTTCTGATTCTTTCCCTGCTTTATGTTTTGGCATATCCTCAGGATCAGGCTGACAAAGAAGTCATCCAAAAGATTCGTTCCCACTATTATCAGATTAGCAAATCCCCCTCTTCTTTTAGTAAAAAGCAAATAGGAGGAAAATATCAACTATTCTCAAAAAGGGATGTGATACAAAAAATAAGCTGGAAAGAGCATGGGATAAGCTATGAAGTTTATTTGGAAGGCCAGGCGGAGAAATTGAATTTCATCCATACAGTAGAAGGGGATAAACAAAATCGATATTATTTCCGGCATAAAGAAGAATATGATCCTTTTCCTTTTATGGAAAGATGGTTGGATGAAAAAGGACGTTTTCGCAGTGCAAAGGATCAGGCATACTTTGAAAGAAATCTGCAAATGACCGCTTTGGCAAGTAGAGTTTTGGCTGAACTCACTTTTCTGGAGAAGACAAGCAAATCCGAAGGCTTTAGAATTGCCAGACCTTATGTTTCAGAAGTCGAGAATTATAGGCGAAGTTTGAAAAAACAATCTCTCCAAAAAGTAAAAATAGAAGAGGAAATAGAAGAAATTGAATCTGACGAACCCCAAGCTTCTCCTCCTTATACTGAACAATATTTTGACGAATATGGGGATAAAAGGGTCGAGATTTTTGTTGAAGACAATGATATTGGCTGTGCTACTTCCTTCAGATCCGAAAATAAAGAGGTTTTTCAGAAGGGAAAGCTCATTTATCAGGAAGTGCATAATCAGGAATCTATATATGATATGATGTTTGGTCGATATGGGAATGCGGATACCTGGCAAGTATATATTCAAATGGGGAGCAGAGAAATTAGCTACCTCAAAGATGGGAAAACGATTATCTCAAAAACTGTTTTTTATATTAATGAAGAAGAGTTTGGAACGATCTGGAATTAAAATGCGCAATCATCCGGCAAAGGTGCTGTACTTTCTAATCCTGTTGCATAAGTTTTCTCCAAACTATCCCTTACAAATCCGTCCTTCACGCTTCCCTTAAAAATCTGCTGACCATAGCCCAGATTATTCATATGCCCGCGGATAAAAACGATTTCATCTTCTTGTATATCTGCTGGCCCACCACTGCGACTAAAGGGCTGCTCATTTACGTGGCTATGTGCCAGAATTCGCCTATAAACCAAACTACTATCTGCCCGAAAGACCTCCCACCAATCCGCATACTGATCGCAACCGGTATCTGGACTAGATAAGGTTACACTGAAGGTATAGCTGCCGGGAGAACCTGCAGCTTCAACTTTGGTAACAGCTACTTCCTCTCCCTTTGTATTTGTATCTGAAGGCTCTTGATCCTGATCTGGATTGGGCAGTGGAGCACACATCAGGAAAGTTAGTAGCAGGGTGAAAATTGGCCAGGTGTATTTATTTAAGTCCATTTATGCTTTTTGACAAAGTTAATAGTTTGATTGAGTCCTTATTTCTAAAGAATTTCAAATATTCTATTCCACCGGTTGTCCTTTTGCAAAATCAAAAAGGGTATCTGCACGTAGTCTTGCCAAAGCCACCCAGAAATTGCGAAGATTGTTGACATGCTGGAGGCGAGCCCGATCTCTTTCATCCTGAGCAATGAACAAGTCCTGAATGCTGACCTTTCCGATCAGGTAGCGATTTTTTGTTATGGTATAACGCTTCCTTGAAATCGTATCGGAGCGGGCAGAAATATCAAGTTGTGTTCGAAGTTGATCCAGGGTAAGGACTCGGTAACGGATATCATCTCCGAAATTGAGCTCTGCCTGTTCCTGGCTCATGATGATTGCTTTCTGACGAGCAAGACGGGCATCAACTTCAGCCTTTCCACTTCCCCATTGAAAGATGGGGAGATTAAACCCAACGCTAAAGCTTTGCTGATTGATAGGATTCTTATAAGCTTCGGATAAATCACTGCCGGTTTGGTTCAGTCCAAAACTGGCAGTGATATCTGCATTGAATCGATTGTCAGCACGAGCTTCCTTGACTTGCTGCTCCGCATTGAGGGCATTGACCTTGCCACTTTGTACCAGTCTACTGTATTTCATGGCTTGCGCTACGGCAAAGTCTGGGTCGACATTTACTGTAGGCAAATCCTCTGGTACGACCAATTCAAGGGCCTGACTTTCTCCCATTCCCAGTAGTCGACGCAATTGTTGGAGGGATTGTTCGTATTGAAGCTCAGCTCGCTGCTTGTCTGCACGGGCATTCATCAAACTGAGTTCACTTTGTAGTAACTCATTTTCGGCTATTTTCCCTACACTAAATCGGCCTTCTGAAATTTGAAAGATGGTATCATTGTTCCGAACATTGATCTCTGCCTGCTGCAATTCACTGAGGGAAGTAATTGCATCAAAATAAGTCAGGGTTAGGTCAACAGCTGCTTGCTCAATTTCCTGAAGCTTACTTACCCTTGCCAGCTGATACCTTGCCTTCACATTCTCCAATCCAAACTTGATTCTATTGGGCTGAAACAAGGGTTGGGTATAGCTAATAGAAATGGGAGAGGTTCGCCAAAGGCTCAGTTCATTGTCTTCTAACAATTGAAAGTTTGATAGACCTGAGAAAAGGGTTACTCGTCCACCTGTGAAAGGTAGTGCCTGACTAAAGCCCAAATTGGCAGAGGAGAAAAGCTGACTCTGGGGTTGAAAAAGGGTGGTCCCATCATCCTGTGTGATGCCTGTGATAGACCGAGTAAGACCCGGTACATCTGCGAATAGTGTTAGTTGAGGTAATAGTCCATATTGATAGGCTTGGTAATTGTTTTCTGCTTCCTCAAAATTGTATTGGGCTATTTCAGCATTCGGACTTTCGCTACGAATGATTTGCAGACATTCTTCGAGAGAAAGGGTTCGTATTTGTTGTGCGAAAAGCTGAGAAACTGAAAAGCTCAGCAGAAGAAATATGATGTGGCGCATAGCGTGAAGGAGTTTTTAGAGTGTTCTGGTGTTCAAGGAAGTGGAACGTGTTGGAGTATTGGCGTGTTGGTGTTCTGTTTCATGTGATAAACCAACTCCAACACGCCAACACACCAATACGTTTAATTTGATCTTAAAGAAACTACCGGATCCTGATTGGCTGCTTTTTGAGCGGGATAGATACCAAAGATCAATCCTACTGTCAGGGCTACGAAAAAGGATAGGAAAATAGACCATCCGGATACGATGGCTTCGGTTTCTGTGAACTGATTGATGATAAAACTGAAACTGACACCCAGAAAGATGCCTAGTATACCTCCCGTGATACTGATGGCTACGGCTTCGCCCATAAATTGATAGATGATGTCTTGTTTCGTAGCTCCCAGAGAGAGTCGCAAGCCGATTTCCTTGATGCGTTCCAGGACTGAGGCCAGCATGATGTTCATGATGCCGATGCCACCTACTAGCAATGAAATGGATGCGATAGCTCCCAATACGAAATTGAATCGTCGGGTAGTCTCTCGCTTTTGTTGCAGGAGCAATTCGGGGACAATGATCTCATAGTCGACGACATTGTTATGCCGACGATACAGCATACGGTGGCTGATCTCTGCGATTTGATGCATGTATCGGGTATCATTTACCCTTATTACTACTTTATCTAATTGGTGATAATTTTTGGGAGGAGCATCTTCGTCATCATCATCATCATTATCCCACTGTGCGCGAGTTAGGGCTGTACGGGTAACTAGTGAGCGGTTTTTATAGCGTAAGAGCATGGTTTGGACTGGAATATAGATGTCCAGGTCATAATTCCGGATACCCAACTCATCTCGGATATTTTTGGAGATATTTCTTCCCCCCAATACCCCAACTATGGTGAGCCAGTTTTTGCCAACTTTGATTCTTTTACCTATGGCTTCTTCTGTTGGGAAGAATTTGACTTTGATATCATTTCCGATGATGCAAACCGGATAACCTCTTTTGAGTTGTTCTTTGCTAAAATAATTCCCGCTTTGAAGTTCAAACCCAAAGTCACCAAAATAGCTGTTGCGAATACCCACGAGTTTGGTACTTCTTTTTCTACCTTCTCTGACCGCAAGTAAATCCATGACGATCTCAGGACTTACGTGATCGATGTAGGGAAGGTCTTCCATGCTGAGGACATCCAGCATGGTCAATCCAGGGGTAAAGCGGACAGGTTTTCGTTCATCCTCTTCTTCCTCTACCTCTCCTTCTTCTTGTTCTATTACGGGATTAATGATGAGGTTATTTACCCCAAGAGCGTCCATTTGTTCGAGGACGGCGAGTTCTGCTCCTCGACCGATGGCAAGCATGGCAATTACGGAAGCGACTCCAAAAATGATTCCCAATGAGGTAAGGATGGCCCGTAATTTATTTTGTGAAATGGCATCTATACCAATCAGAAAATTGTAGCTGAGTTTTCTTAGCATGCTGTAAGATTAGAGCGTGTGGAATATAAATAGGATGCAAGTTGGGCCGTTTTAGTTGACCGCAATCTTGCTTGGCTCTATTCTCAGCAAGGAAAGTCCGCTAGTATCTCCCGGCATTGAGAGAAATACTTTATGTTCTTGACTTAAGCCATCCAGGATTTCAACATCATTCTCATTGATCAGACCTGCTTTTATTTCCTGACGGGCGATTCTCCCACTTTGATCTATAAATACATAACTGATGCTATCCTGAGCATGCAAGCATTCCAGCGGAATAAATAATGACTCTTCTTTAGCTGCTACGAGAATTTCATTACTGGTAGTCATAGCAGGACGAAGGGTGCTGTCTTCATCGGAGATTTCAATAATTACTTCAAATACTTTAGAGTCTGAATTGGGTCTTTGTTCTCCGATATTCGCGAGGCTGGTGACTTTACCTAAAAGCGACTTTTCTGCCATGGCATCCAGTCTTACCGTTACTTCCTGATCTTTCTTGATCTTTTGGATGTCAATCTCATTGATATAGGTAATGGATTGCATTTTTGTGAGATCAGGTAAAGTAGCAATGACAGGATTCCAACGTTCCCACATGGAGCCTGCAGCAATCTTCTTTCCGTTCCAGTGTCTTCTGTAAATGATCATGCCATCGTCTGGTGCCATAATGGTAAATTCAGATCGAAGGGACACAAAGTCATTGTATTTCCTTTGTTGCTTGAGGAGTTCCGTTTCGGACTCTTTTACTTTGGCTACCGATTGAGCAATTCTTTTTTGGTAGTTGTCAATTTCCTGATCATAGGCCAGCTGAGCCCGCTCAAATTCCAGCTTCACCTTTTGTTTAGTTGCTGGAGCTTCAAAAGCAGATTGTTCTATCTCAGCCAATTTTTCCTCCATGCTAAATTTGAGATTGACAATTTTATTCCTGGCTTCTGACAAACTCAGGGCAGTATCGAGTGTAGCCTGGGTGAATTGGGATTCAGCTTTTTGGAGAGCGATCTGAGCATCCATAATCTTGGTTGTCAGATCACTATCATCTACTCTTGCCACATAATCTCCTTTTTTGACCTTGGTTCCTTCTGGCAGCAGATCACTGATTTTTGCCTGATATATATTGGCTTTAGTAGCCCCTTGGGGACCAAAAATACTTACAGAATTCTTGGCCTGTAGTTCTCCGGTTGCGGTAACCTTTACTTCAAATTTCCCTAATCGGGGACTGATCAAGATTTCCGCTCCTCCTTCAGCTCCGCTACTACAGGAAGTAAGTGAAAGGAAAAATGTAATGAGAATTAGTGAGATGGCCTTGAGGAAATGGTCCATGGTGTGGAATTGTTAGGTGTATAGTGGCAATAAAAAAGCAATCCCGCTTGGCAGGGATTGCTTTAAGTTACGTGTCTTTTGTGCCTTTAGTTAGGCAATTCGCAGACGCTTTCCTTATACATATGGAAAAATAGAACCTGCGTAAACTGCAGCGTCTCCCAATTCCTCCTCAATTCTCAGGAGTTGATTGTATTTAGCAATTCTGTCACTTCTTGATGCAGATCCAGTTTTGATCTGTCCGGAGTTGAGCGCAACTGCAAGGTCAGCGATAGTTGTATCTTCTGTTTCTCCACTTCTGTGAGAAATGATATTGGTATAACTGTTTTTGGTTGCCAATTGAACTGCTTCGATGGTTTCGGTAAGCGAACCGATTTGGTTTACTTTTACCAAAATAGAGTTGGCTACTCCCATATCGATTCCTTTACTGAGGAAATCAACATTGGTTACAAAGAGGTCATCTCCTACGAGCTGAACTTTATCACCCAAGGCATCGGTGAGCTTTTTCCACCCATCCCAGTCATTTTCATCCAGACCATCTTCAATAGAAACAATTGGATAACGATTGCACCAGTCTGCATAGAATTCTACCATTTCTTCCGAAGTCTTTTCAGATCCATCCGAATGGCTAAATACATATTTATTTTTCTCTTTGTCATAAAACTCAGAGCTGGCACAATCAAGCGCGAAATAGATATCTTCTCCCGGCTTATAACCTGCCGCCTCGATTGCTTGCATAATGGTTTGAAGGGCTTCTTCATTAGAAGCAAGGTTAGGAGCAAATCCCCCTTCATCTCCTACATTTGTACTGAGGCCTTTTTTCTTCAATACTTTTTTGAGGTTGTGGAAAACCTCTGCACCCATTCTCAAAGCTTCTCTGAAAGTTGGAGCTTTCAAAGGCATAATCATGAATTCCTGAATATCTACAGAATTGTCCGCATGGCTACCTCCATTGAGGATATTCATGAGAGGTACAGGAAGATATCTTCCATTTACTCCTCCTACATATCTATACAGGGGCATGCCTGCAGACTCAGCAGCAGCTCTGGCGCATGCCAAAGAGGCTCCCAAAATTGCATTGGCGCCCAGTTTGCCTTTGTTATTTGTTCCATCCAGCTCGATGAGCATTCTATCGATGTCGGCTTGATCTGAAACAAGCATTCCCTCCAATTCCGGCGCGATGATTTCATTTACATTCGCGACTGCTTTCTCTACACCTTTACCCATGTAGCGATCTCCTCCATCTCTCAACTCCACAGCTTCATGCATACCGGTACTTGCACCGGAAGGTACAGCGGCTCTTCCAGTGATTCCTTCTGCAGTTAAAACTTCTACTTCTACAGTAGGATTTCCGCGAGAGTCGAGAATCTCTCTTCCATGTACAGCTATAATATGACTCATGACTTTTTAGTATGGTTTGTTAAATGAGGCAGTGAAGATAAAAATTAAATTGAGATATTAGCATAATTATGGGAGAAAGTACTTATATTTCCATTTGTCATAATATAGTCTTCATCCTTTAAGAATATTGCAGCTGCATGGCCAACAAGACGCTGAAGGTTATCGGCCTACAACTTGATCTAATCTGGCAAAATCCTGAGGCTAACCGAAAGCATATTGATGCACTCCTCAATGGGTATCAGGAACACGCAGATATTATCGTCCTTCCGGAGATGTTTACTACCGGCTTTACCATGGATGCAGCCTCAAACTTTGAGGAGCTGCAGGGGCCGACACTTTTTTGGATGAAACAGCTTGCCGAAAGAAGAGATGCTCTCATTTGTGGCAGCGTAATTATCAGAGAGGATGGTGAATTTTTCAATCGTTTTCTCATGGTAAGTCCAGATGGATTGATCGGAGAATACAATAAGAGACACCTGTTTCGGATGGCTGACGAACATCATCATTATTTGTCAGGTGAAGAATGGGTAAGAGCAGAGTATAAAGGTTGGCGGATTCTACCTCAGGTATGTTATGATCTTCGTTTTCCTGTTTTTAGTAGAAACCGTCTGGATGCAGAAGGAAACCTCAGTTATGATCTTCTGATTTATGTTGCTAACTGGCCCACACCTCGGGTCAATCACTGGGAAACCCTTTTACAAGCAAGAGCCATAGAGAATCAAGCCTTTGTGGTCGGTGTGAATCGAGTAGGAGTAGATGGGGTAAATGTTCCTTATTCAGGATCTTCCATGATTTTGGATCCCAAAGGAAAGCGTTTGGCCTTCGAAACTGAGAAGGAAGCTATACTCGAAGCAACCCTCGATCCAGAGCCGATGAATGCCTATCGGGAGAAATTTCCTATCTGGAAAGATGCCGATGTATTCGAACTTTATATGTAATCGGCTTTTTTTACGTTATGAGTATAAGCTTATACTCTATCTGATTTTTTGAAACCTCTACTAAACTTGATCTATCGTGCCTTTGCCGCTTTCGGGGCCTTCTTCCTCGGAAAGACAAACGATATTCCCCAATTCAAAGAAAGAGGCCCCAGCAATATCTACAGACGTATTGAACACCTCCAGAAAGAGCATCCCCTTGACCCGGATGTCCAGGATTTTTGTTCGGAGGTTTCTGATATGATTATGATCCTCGCTTCCCAAAATGAGTTAGATGCAGGTGCTTTCCTGAATTTTTGTGATCGGATTTTCGATTGGCATATCGATATGTATGAAGTCGAAAGCATGCTTTGGGAGGTAAATCAGCGACATGCTACCCCAGACACGGTAAATAGAAAAGGCTATGAGCTTACGCGATTTTTTAGTCTACTGGAAAAAAGAGTGGCCACCTTCAATCCTCTTGATCATGAAAGTAAGGTAGTCAGAAGTGTGATTGAGAAACTCTCCCGTTTACAGGCAAAAGATGAGTTGGAACAAACCCAATCATTCTGCACAGAAACCCTCGACCTATTTCCCCGCCTGAACAATAATGAAAAAATACCGGCAGAAGCTTTACGGGAATTCATGCTAAAACATGCACCTTTCTCCAGCTTTTATTATGAAATGGAGATATTACTTTATGCACCTGATCCCAAAGAATTGAGGGCCTTGGATGCTTTTCCGCGTATATTTTTTGTTAGAAAACTCCTGGAACGATTACTGGCTGATTGGTATATAAAAGACCGCATAGAAATGAATGCCCTTTTTCCCAAACATATGCCTGAGGTGGAAGAAGGGAAGGAATTGAGAAAAGAGGAGGTTGAGGAAATGCTAAACCAGATCAAAAAAGCCAATGACCAAAAAGCGATGAGTCTCATGATGGGTTTTTGCCACGATAGACCGCATCTACTTAAAGAAGCCCGTTTGATGTATGCCTGCAACCTAAAATTGAATCGAGAAGATTTATCCGGGGCAAGTTCGCGGTCCCGAATCAACAAGCTTAGATGGCTTTGGTCTTCCTGGTACCTTGATTATCTGGCTCGGATCGAATCTGAGTTTGGGGTCGAGAAATAAGATCAGTAATCTTTTATCAAGGGAAGCCGCAAAATCACGCGTGTACCCGATGCCTCTCCTGCCTGATCCTGAAGATCCACTATTTCTATAGACTTTCCCCAGTCAGCCCCTTTACTCAAAATGTCCAGCCTTTCCTGAGTAACCAATAAAGCAGTAGACTTGTGCTTATGAGCCCGTTGACTCTTGATAGCAGCTGCCTTTTTTCGTCCAACTCCATTATCCGTGATATAGCATTCGATTCGCTGGTGAATTTTGCGGAATTCTACCTCAATACGTCCTTTCTCCTGTAAATGAGCCACCCCATGAATAATAGAATTCTCAATAAATGGCTGGACCATCATGGGCGGGATCAGAATTTCCTCTGGATCAATTTCCTCGTCACAATTTATTTCGTAGTCAAACTTTTCCCCGCTACTAAATTGCTCGACAGTTAAGTAATGCTCCAAAGTTTCAATTTCATCCTCTAGGGGAATCATGCTTTCCCTGGAATTTTCAAGCACCAGCCTCATCAGTTTAGAAAACTTAGCCAAATAGTAACGGGCCTTTTTGCTGTCTTCCTTAGTGATAAGGCCCTGAATAGAATTGAGTGCATTGAAAAGGAAGTGGGGATTCATCTGTAAACGAAGGGCTTTTTGCTCCAATTGGATGAGGTCTTTTTCAATTTTTAGTTTTTCCTGATCGATGCGGGCAATTTTTCGGACCTGATTGAGTCTGATCCGAAAAATGAGGAAGATGAATAAAGCCAGTAAAGCGATAGCGGTAAGGATGAACCAGGTCCTGAAATAGATCGGAGTCGCAATTTGTATCGGAACCTCCAGAATCTCACTTTCTTGTCCATCTCCATTCACAGCCTTTACCTGAAAGTTATAATTCCCAGGGGGCAAATTCGGATACGCCGCATCATTCCTGTCCGCCAGCGGGGACCACTTGGTCTCTAACTTGTCCATACGAAATTGATAGCGCAGGGTGCCTCCTGAGTTTAGGTCTATTCCATTGAAGGTGAAGCTGAGGTTGTTTTCATCTGGTTTGAAATTGAGTTTCCCTTGGATATTTCCCCAGGCTCCGACGCGATCTGCATGTTGCGGAAGGCTCTGCAAGGGTTCATAAAATAACCGTAGCTGTTCTAGGTAAATACGGGGACCAGCACTTTCTGTCATACTCGATTGAGGCTGGTATATACTAAAGCCGCTATTTGCTCCAAGCCATAACCGGCCCTCATGCAAGAATCCAGCATGCTGATTAATCTCGACATCCTCTAAACCCTCTTTTCGCCCAAAGTGTCTTGACTCTGTAATATCCCTTTCAAAGTTAAGGTCTACCCGATCCAGGCCGGATTCAGTCCCGATCCATAAAGCGTCATTTCCATCAGGCAAAATGAAATTGATGTCATCAGAACTCAGGGCTTTGCGATTATGCTTCAGGTTGAATTTCTTATCATAAAGGTACATATGGAATATTCCCTGATTGGCTGTACCCAACCAGAGATATCCTTTTTCATCCTCTGCCAGGACCTTTATGTGGGTATTGCGTAAAATTTCCTTTGGCAACTGCCCATACAAACTATCTTTTTCAATAAAGCCTAATCCATTATCAGTAGTTGCATACCAGATTCTTTTCCTCTTGTCGATGTGGAGGTCTTCAATACGGTTGCTCAGTAAGCCCTGGTCTTGTTGAAAAGCTTTAATATCTATTTGAAGGCCAAGGCTATCTGAATAGGGCTTGATCCGATAGATACCGTTATATTTAGAGGCAACCCATAAATTTCCCTTTTCATCTTGGGCAATGTCTTGGATAATATTGGCTCGAAAGCCGTTTTTATTAGAGAAAAACTGGATCAGGCTGTCTGAATAAATGGCCAGGCCTCGATTTAAGGTACCCAACCACATCCGATTTTCTTTATCACGAAAAATCTTCTTTACCCCTACATTCTGAAATCCGCTTTGAGCATCGAAATGGGTAAACCAGCGCTCATCCATGATATAGAACCCTCTTTTTCCAGATCCCAACCATATTCTCCCTTTTTTATCCATTTCGAAAGAGATAATATCACTGGATTTTAGGCCATTTTCTTTTCCATAATGAATGAACTTTCGACTACTAAACTTACTGATGCCTCCCCCCAAACTAGCGGCCCATATATTTCCCCAGGAATCATCCAAAACCTTGCTGATATGATTGGCTGCTAAACCTTGTCTACGATCATAAAAATCAACACTTCCTTTTCCTATATCACACATAGCCATACCTTCATCCTGACTTGCTACCCAAAGCTTCCCTTCCCGATCAAAATGAATGTCGGTGATAAAGCCTTCATGTACGGGGGTCTCGATGAATTGTGGAACAAATTTTCGTCCATCAAATTTGTGCACCCCTCCTAAAAAGCTTCCAATCCATATATTTCCCTCAGAATCTGTATCTATTGCTCGAATATTCCGGCTATTCAGGCCTTCCTTTGGGGTATATTCCTTGATCTCATTTCCTAAAATCCTCAACAATCCGCGACTATGTCCTAGCCAGATAGCCCCGTTTTTTTCTTTGCAGAAGCTGCTTACTTTGGCAATACGATGTTTATTGTCCGGATCAAACCTTTCCCATTTTCCTTCCAGATAAAGGTAGGCCCCTCGATCTGTTCCCAACCACATCTTTGACTGCTCATCCTGCCATATTTCATGAATCTCTCGTTTCTGATCTCCTTGTATTATTAGGTTGCTGAATTCCCTTCCATCATAAAGGCTGATGCCCGCAATGGTCCCTACCCAGAGTATACCCTTATTGTCCTCAAAAAGACTCAGGATATGATTGTTGATCAGGCCGTCTTGATTTGTGTACGTGATAAACTGCTTCCCATCAAAGCGAGAAATCCCTCCGCTTTGTGTCCCTATCCATAAAGCACCCCGGCTATCTTCCAATAGTGTAGTGATCTTGGATTGGGGAAGGCCATCTTTGAGAGAATAGGTACTAAAGCCCTTTTGTTGTGCAAAGAGGATTTTGCTAAAAAGCAGGCTGAAATGTAGGAATAGAAGAATGCGTGAATAGCCCTGCATAAAACAAAGATAAAAAATGGCTGTGAGATCCCTCCATTTTAAGAAATCTTAAGATAAAACGAAGGAGCTGGCTAGAAATTTGGATTATATGGGCTAATTTAAGTGTAGAGTAATGCTTGGACTATGAAACTTAGATGCACTCATAATAGCGTCAGGATTCGTTTGAAGAAATCAGACCTGGCCACACTTGCTGAAAAGGGTAGGGTAGAAGAGGTAATCCATTTTAGCCCTAAATCTCGATTGGTATTTGAGTTAATTGTGGGTAAAAATTATAACGACGTTAAGGGAGAGTTTATCAATGGAAGATTAAGTGTAATCCTCCCAGAGGAACAGGCAACCTCTTGGATGGGATCAAATTCAGTGGGGATTGAGACTTATCAGGACCTCAAAGGAGAGGATAAGCTACATATTCTGATAGAAAAGGATTTTCCCTGTAATGACAGGGAAGATGAAGATAAGTCAGATACCTTTTGGGAACTGGCTGAGGATAAGCCGGAAAGCTGCTAGAAGAAAATGCAGGCTTGTGGTGTTTTAGTGCAGTAGTTGAATCTAAATACTCAAACTATAATACTACAACACCACAACACTCCCCGCTTAGCTTGGGTCTACAACCCCTCTTATATTCCAATTGATATTGGCTTCGTTGTTTGAGCGGCGAAGCAATCGGTCCCAATTGCCATCAGCGTTTTCGAAGAGCCAATCTCCGTTTATGTCTGCAGGTCCCACATCACAACCAATAATTTGGTCTTGCTGACCAGTCTGAAAACGAATGGCTATCCAGATATCATCCTGGGTAATATCAATCGGAGCATCCAGGATATGATGATTCCAGCTATTAGCTTCAAGGCTGGAGGTAACTCCTTTAGAATAAATGAGCTCTACCGGAAAGTTCTGGTCGGTTCCTCTATAGATTTTTACCGTTGCAGAACTAGGCGTGTTCAGGAGATAGAAGTAAACTTCCGTCAATTGACCATTTTGCAAGCTTTGTGTTTCGTCGCTGGTAAATTTTGCTGCAGCTTCATAGGTGCCTGCTGATAAATTAGGTGCGGTGAGGTTTGAACCATCGTAGTTAAGAAAGACCAAAGGGGCTTCTATAACTGGATCTGAATTATTGTTTCCTTCTTCACAGGCTAGAAGAAAAAAAAGGCCTAAAAAAATTGGGAAGATGTATCTCATGATTTTCCTTTATGAATTATTCTAATGTTTTTATGATTTTGAATCTATCAATCCTTTCTCAAAAGCCAAAGTAAGGCTTAATATTCGTGCTGCCTGAGTAAAGATTCGTATATTAAATGCTTCGTAAAAATATCGCGGATAAGAACCCCTACATAATAACCTAAATATGCGCAGTTTAATAACTATTCTATTACTGAGCCTGTTCAGTTTGGGCTTGGCACAGAGTGAAAAGAAAGCTTTAAGTAATGACGTATTTGACAGTTGGAACGTCCTGAGGAGTTCCACAATCTCTCCTGACGGAAAATGGGTTTCCTATGAAATCAATCAGCAATTAGGAGATGGCGTCCTCCATGTGCAAGCTTCGGATGCAAGTTCAGATATGTCTATCCCCAGAGGAAGTGGAATTCGCTTTCATCCTCAAAACTCATTTGCAGCTTTCATGATCAAAGCACCTTATGAGAGTACTCGCAAAGCAAAATTAAAGAAAACCAAGAAAGACAAAATGCCTAAAGATTCATTAGGTATTTGGGTAAATGGGCAGTCGGAATTGGTGAAAGTTGGGAGAGTGAAATCTTTTAAAATGGCGAGTAGCCGTGAAGGTGTCTCAAGCGATTGGATAGCCTATCAACTGGAAAAAGCTTTACCTCCTCCAAAAGATACAGCTAAGAAGGATACTGCAGAGAAGAAGGCAGAGATGCCCAAGAAGCCTGCAAAAAAGAAGAAAAAAGGAGGCGACAAAAAGGCGACTATGGTAATTCTCCACAATGTGATGACTGGAGATACCCTGCAAGTCCCAGCAGTTAGCAGCTATACCAATTCCGAGGACGGAAGATACTTTGCGATGACTCGGGTCTATGGTGATTCGATAGATTCTGTTCGCATAGTTCTCTTCGATACGGAAAGCAAAGAGTTTTCGAATCTCTATGATGATCAGGGGAAAGCACAGGTTCCTGTATTTAGCAAGGATAGCAAGCAACTGGCTTTTTTAGCTAGTACTGATACTGCTAAGGTGAAAGTTTATCAGCTTTTCCACAGAAATATGGACCAAAGTATGAATACAGTCGTGGTAAATAAATCTACAGCAGGTATGCCTGAGGATTGGGCGCCGAGTGAACATGGACGACTGAGTTTCTCTGAAATGGGAAATAGATTATTTCTTGGAACTGCCCAAATTCCAGAACCTGAGCCCAAGGATACGCTGATTGATGATGAAAAATACCATGTAGATGTCTGGAACTGGAAAGATAAACGATTGCAGCCTATGCAAAAACTTAATGTGCAAAGAGATAAAAAGCGGAACTTTCAGGCCATGTACGATATCTCTCAAGGCAAATTCTACCAATTGGCAAGTGAAGATTTGCAGCGGGTGAATATGACAAGCAAAGGCGAAGGGAAATGGGCGCTTGGCTATGATGGTCTGCCTTACCAAAGAGAATCTTCCTGGGCATTCCCACGAAAGCAAGATGTTTACCTTGTCAATATGGAAAGTGGTGAGAAGGAATTGCTGATGGAAGGCAGCCAGTATACCTACAATATTTCGCCTAATGGGAAATACCTGGTATGGTATAACTTGAAAGACAGAGAGTGGTACGGCATGTCTGTGGCCGAAAGAAAAGAAATGAAGTTGACCGAAGGCCTGGAGGTAAATTGGTATGACGAAGAATTTGACATTCCTTCAGAGCCTTATCCTTATGGTATCGCAGGCTGGTCTGAGAATGACGAATCTGTATTCATTAGGGATCATTATGACTTATGGAAAATAGATCCCAGCGGAAAAAAGAAAGCCAAGAATTTTACCAAAGGATATGGAAGAGAAAATGACATCCGTTTTTCTGTAGTCCGCACGGACAGAGAGCAATTGCATTTGGATGAGTTTCCGCTGCTGAAAGGCTTTAATAAAAAGACCAAGGAAGATGGCTTCTATCTCTCTACCAAGAAAGGAACGCCTGAAGCCTTATTGGTTTCGGATCATAGATATGGATACCCACAAAAGGCAGTAAACGCTGATCAGGTGGTTTGGACACGTCAGACTTTTGAGGAGTTTCCTGACCTATGGACCAGTGGAACTGATTTTAAGGATGGGAAGAAGCTTTCGAATGCTAATCCCCAACAAGAGGAATATCTATGGGGAAGCGTAGAACTGGTTTATTGGAAAGCCTATGACGGTAAGGAATTGGAAGGTTTGCTTTACAAGCCTGAGAATTTTGATCCTAATAAGAAGTATCCGATGCTGGTTTATTTCTATGAGCGCTCATCGGATCGCTACCATAATTACTCCATGCCTATGCCTTCGCGCTCGATCATTTATCCGAGCTATTATGCGAGTAATGGTTACCTGGTCTTTATCCCTAATATTGAATATGAAACGGGCCAGCCCGGACCGGATGCTTACAATGCGGTCGTTAGCGGTACGGAGGCTTTGGTGGAAAAGTATTCCTTCATTGATAAAGATCGCATGGGCTTGCAGGGCCAAAGTTGGGGCGGCTATCAGACTGCTTACATCATCACACAAACCGATATGTACACAGCTGCTATGGCGGGAGCTCCGGTAAGTAATATGACCTCTGCCTATGGAGGTATTCGTTGGGGAAGTGGAATGAGCCGTATGTTCCAGTATGAGCGTACCCAAAGTCGCTTAGGAGTAACTCTCTGGGAGGACAGAGAAGTTTATTTAAAGAATTCCCCATTATTCTTTGCCCCAAATATCACGACTCCCCTGCTTATGATGCACAATGATGCTGATGGGGCAGTGCCCTGGTATCAAGGGATAGAATTCTTTGTTGCGCTTCGAAGACTTAATAAACCGGTTTGGCTACTTGTTTATAATAATGAAGCTCACAACCTGAGACGTTGGGCCAATCGTAAGGATCTTGATATCCGAATGAAGCAATTCTTCGATCATTATCTACAGGGGGCTGCTGCTCCGATTTGGATGGAAGAAGGCGTTCCTGCTGTCGAAAAAGGGAGGAAAAGCGGCTATGAGCTTATGGAAATGAGCAAAAGAAAATAGCCCCAACAGAAAATATAGAATGGCAGGATCTATTTTGAAGGTCCTGCTTTTTTTTTATCTACCAGAATTTTTACGGAATTATACAAATTGCGAGTATGGGTATGGATTGACCTTTACATTTTAATCAGAAAGGCTTTATTTACATCAAAGCAATTTATCTGAATATACATGAGAACCGTCCACATAAAGGGGGCTGAAATTCCTGTCATTGGTATGGGGACCTATACAATAAAAGGTCCGGGGGCAGCAGAACTTATCGCTGAGGCTCTGGAAATGGGCTATACCTATTTAGATAGCGCACAGATGTATGGAAATGAATCTGATATCAGTAAGGGGATCAAATTGGCGGGAGCAGAAAGAGAGGACGTTTTTGTTTTGACGAAAGTTCATCCTGAAAATACCTATCCGGACAAATTTTTAGCATCTGTTGAAGATAGTCTGAGAAATCTGGGATTAGACCATGTGGACCTACTTCTGATTCACTGGCCCAATCCCAAAGTGCCGGTACAACATGCTATAGCTGAATTGATGAAGGCTCAGGAGAAAGGCTATGCGAAATTCATCGGAGTCAGTAATTTCAATATCTCAATGGTTCAAACCGCTTTAGATATGGGGGCCGAAATAGTTACCAATCAAGTGGAGTATCATTGCTTCCTTAATCAGGATAAGCTTAAAAACTTTTTGCAACAGCATGGGATTTCTCTTACAGCCTATTCGCCTCTGGGACAGGGGATGGTCATTGGAAATCCGGTATTGAAAGAGATAGGAGATAAATACTCCAAAACGGAGGCTCAGGTAGCTTTACGCTGGTTGATTGAGCAGGATCAGGTACTTGCCATTCCTCGGAGTTCTAGTAAAAAACGTCTTGCCTCAAATCTTGAAGTCTTTGATTTCTGGCTTTCGGAAGAAGATAAACAAGCTATCGATAAACTTCGCTTCACAAATCGTAGAATGGTTGACTGGCAATATTCACCGGACTGGGATTGACTGAAGGGGATTTATTTAGCAAACATCTTTCCCCAAACACTATTGAGCCTATCGTAAAGTTTTTCCGCATTTTCCTGATAGGGGTGCCCTTCTTCTGTGGCAAGAAGGCTCAACTCATGCATGCATTTATCCTTACCCTCTACATCAAAACAAGCGAGTATTTTGATCCACCTTCCTGCTTCTCCATGTTTTACTGAATCAGCTGAGCGTTCGAGATAAGGAAGTGCCTCTTTGGAATAGCCAGAAGCATAAAGACTGATACCGAGGTAGTGGATAGCATCGATATTATCCGGGCTTTCATCCAGAATATCCTGAAGGCTTTTACTTGCCTGTTCAAAATTACCGGAATTATAAGCTTGCATGGCCTGGGCAAATGGACTGTCATCATTGCCTCTGCTGGTAAAGGGATCTGCATTATACTCTGCAAAAGCCTGCTGAATCAGCTGATCTTTGTTGTAATTGTTGCTCATCCAGAGGTAACCGGTACCGATGAGGAGCAATACAACGGCTGCCACTTGAAACCAGGTTTCCCGCCAGAGTGGCTTTTTAAAGGAAACAACTTTCGCTTCAGATTCGATTTCCTGATCGATTCGCTTGAGTTTTTCTTTAAATGCTAATTGCCCGCCCAGTTTCAACAGGCTACGGGTATCCTTTTGCAGGAAATATTCTTCCTTCAGCTCGGGGTTAGTCTGCAATTCGCTCTCAAATTGCAAACGCTCATCTTCTGGAAGTATTCCTTCCAGATATGCCTCAATTCGTTCAAACATTTGTTCTGCCATGAATCCTTTCTTTATTTCAGCAATTCTCCAATTAAATTTCTCACTTCAGGGTTTTTCCTGACGAGTTCCTTTAGTTCCTTCAGGCAGTGGTTCTTTTTATTTCTCACTACCTGTTCATTGCTGTATCCTAAAGCCTCCGCAATCTCTTTCATGCTATACTTCTGTGCCCACATGGTCAGTACCTCTTTACATTTATCTTTCAGGCTGTCCATCAGGCCTTGCAGTTGTGCCTCAGTGTCTTGATCTACCAGTAGGTATTCCGGGTCGCCCAGTTCAATCTCATCTTTATTTAAGGACGCTTTGTACTCATCTGCTGTAATACTTCTTCTGAATCTTCTGTACCAAAGATTCTTGCTGATCGCATGCAGATAAGTTCTCAGGCTACTCTTTCCTTCAAATTTTCCTTCCTGTATACTCATGAGAAGGCTGAGAACGGCATCCTGAAATATATCCTTCGCTTCTTCCCGGCTCCCATTCCTTGCCATAATAAAGGAAAGAACCGCATCCAGATGTTTTCTGTAGATCCAGGCGATAGCCTGATCACATGCGCTTCCTCCTTCTTTAATAGAAGAAATGAGCTGAGCGTCTGTATAATTGCCCTTATTCAATTGTTTGGTTTCTTAAGTAAGACCAAATGTAACGTATTTCTTCAAAAATAATTGTAGAGGGCCTAATCTTGAAATTTTTTCCCCGCCTTTGTTACGTTTTTCAAACGAGCCGATACCAAAGCATGAACACACACAGTCGTGGTGTTTTACAAAAACACTTTAATTTTTAATACTCTTATGAACCGCAACATTCTCGTCAAGACCCTAATTCTAGGGATGGTATTCTTCATGTCGTCTTTTTCTCTCAAGGCTCAAACACCTAAATGTAGTTCTTCTGCTTCAGCTGTGGCACAGATGTGGAAATCTTATGGTGTTTGGAATCCTAGTGTAAGTGCGCAAGCTTATGCTGCTTTGGTAAGAGATGCAGTAAGTAGCTGGAACCGTTATGCTCAAAATAGCTGGGCTACAATTGGACCAAGACACTTGCCACTGAGCAATCGTCAGGCTACCGGTACGATTCTGGGACAAACCAATCGTACTTTTGTAACAGTTCCTGCAAGAGGAAACACGGTAACTATAACCCTTAGAAAAACGGATGGAAGAGCCAAAACCGGTGTAACCATCTGTACACAAACTAAAAATGGGACCAGAAGAACTGTGCATTCCTACACTTTTAACAACGGAAATTATACGAGAACCAAGACCTTTACCATCAATAATGCTAAAGGAAAGGTAATCAGCGTCAATATGCGCAACTACTCCGTTGGTAATAAGTTCAAGTATACCATCAAGGCCAGAAATTAGGCCTTTGCCGGAATCATCTATTCCGCTACATCATCCGCATTACGTTAAAGCAAACTCCTTAATGGTAGTATTATTGGTAGTTGTTTCTGGTCGGGTGAATTTTCCCGGCTGGGACAACTACTTTACTGCTTAAAATATCTGAAATAAAGTATCTTAATAATAATTCCTATATTCCATCCACATACCTAAGAAATCATTATGAGACCATATTTTATCACTATCAGCCTCATCTTTAGCATGGTGTTGAGTCTCCAGCAAGTACATGCGCAAAAGATCTTCGGGAAATCTCCCTCACAGGTTAGTGTAACTACAGTAATGGAAACCTCCAATAAAGCGGTTTACCGTTTTAAAGCAGGGGGGCAAAAGGCACAACTTACTTTGCAAAAAAGTGGACCTAAAGTTTCTATTAAAATTGAGAACCAGGCTTGTACACTTGGATTGGGTACTGCTACCAGCCAAAATGGTAGTATTAAGCTGAATGCAAAAGATCTTCATAAGGGGACTCTCGGTATCTGGGTTTTTGCTGCAGAAAGAATTGTTTCCCAAGCAGGACAGGCGGCTTTAAACCCTAAGCAGAGAGCTTCCAATAAATGTAGAGACTATTGCCATAATAAGTTTAGTCAGCCGGTTACCGTTGCCTTTGCAATCGCTGCGATAGGGCATGGTCGTGAGGATCCCCCGGTTTGCGTACCGATGTCTTTTATGGCCACTTTTGTAATGGATTGGGAGCAATACAATAGTTGCTACGATACTTGCATGGAAAAAGCTGCTGAAGCATACAAAAATAGAAAAAAAAATAAGTAGCACTTGCGCTTTTTATCCCTAACTCATGCTAGTGCCTTTCTCAAGGAGTAGTTTTATTAAAAAGGCAGTATTACTCGCCTTACTTAGCCTGGAAATACTTTGGAATTTTCAGGCTAAAGGCCTTTTCGGGCAGAATAGCTTTGAAGCAGGCATTCAACAAAAAGAGAGAATAGCTTATTCACAAGCCCTGGAGACTTTTAGAAAGCAGAGGCTAAGCCCAGACTACCAGCGATCAACATTTGCACTTGAGCTGGAAAATGAGATGGTAGAGGTCTTTCTTGCTCTGGCCGAATTTGATTCAGCAAAAGTTCATTTAGGCTATCCCATTGGCTGGGAGAAAGTTGATGTAAGCAAGAATAAAAAAACATTCTGCCAAAGATATTATTTAAGTGCTCAGGCGGCCCTGCAAAGAAAAGATTATCCGGAGGGCTCTTCTTTGCTAGCCCTTACAGATTCATTGGCCCAATTATATGCGCCTAAGCTCTTGCCGAAAGTCCAACTAAGATATGTCCGTTTGGACATTGCAACCGGTAAATTTGGTTCTGCCAGAAAACGACTAGAAAAATTGGAGAAAGGCCTTGAGAGCTACGATCCTGTTTTAAAAGCGGATTTTCATTTTGAAAAGGGCTTTTACAATCAGCTTTACAAAAGATTTGATATTTCTGTCGGGGAGTTGGGGAAGGCTTTGGATTTATACCAGGAAAATTTACACCCCTTGCATCCCAAAATTGCCTTAAGTCATACCTTTTTATCCTATACCTATCGGGGAAAATATGAGTTGAAAAAATCGATTCACAGCATTAGGGAAGCTTTGAGAATTCAGGAACAAGTCCTGGGATTTAAGCATCCTCATTTAGCAACCACCTATTACTATTATGCCACAACTTTAAATATGATAGGGGATTACCCAAGTGCAGCCAGATACAATGAGGAAGCGATTCGGGTTTACCGGCAGGCAATGGGAGAGAAAGGATATTCGCTCGCCAATTATTATTCTAGTTTGGGCTATGCAAAAAGAGGGATGAATCAACCAGAAGAGGCTGAAAATGCTTACAGAAAAGCGCTTGAGTATTATCTGGGCCCACCCGTTTTTCGCCAAATAGATAAAAGCTATTATAACTATAGTGTCACCCTTTTCTATAATGAAAAATTTGCAGAAGGTTTGAAATACCTCAACAAAGCCTATGAGGTTCGAAAAGCCGCACATGGTGAGGATAGTCCTTTACTCCTCAATATTTATGAGGAATATGGAGAGGCTTATATGCAGGCTGATAAATGGAAAGAGGCCAAAAGATATTTTGAAAAATGCCTGAAAATAGAAGAGAAGAATCCTCAGAAACTTCCAACCAGAATGGCCGCCTTCAAAAGTTCGATTGGGAAAATTGAACGGAACCTAGAGCACCCACGAACAGCCTTAAAGTATCAGGAAGAAGCCCTTGCTGAACTGGGGTTTAATCTGAGTGCAAGTTCCAGGGATGAGTTGGATATTATTGGAACGGGGCGACCGGGATTAGTTGCAGGCATATTTCACGAAATAGCCTTGCTGCTAGAAGAACTGGGGAATCTTGATGGAGAGCTGGAACTCAAACAAAGAGCACTTGAGATTTATAAACAATCTGATCATTTCATAGATCAAAGAAGATTATCCTTTTTCTCTGAAGAAGCGAAATTAAACCTGGCAGGGAAAACAAGAGAGATTTTTGAAAAAGGAATTTCCTTAGCCTATGATCTTTATAGAGAAAGTGGTGATAAGAAGTATTTGGAAACTGCCCTTTATTTTTCTGGGAAAAGTAAATCCCTCCTGCTATTGTTGGGCTTGAAAGAATCATTTGCCTTGCAAAGTTCCGGTATTCCGGAAACCCTAACACAGAGGGAATGGGAATTGGAATTAGAGCTGGCAAATCTGAAGACGGAGCGCTATGATGTGAGCCAGAAGGATTCAGTAAATACGGAGCAATTAGTTGAAATAGAGCAAAAACTTTTTCATGCAGAACGCGCCCGGGATTCTTTAATAAATACCCTGGAAAAGGATTTTCCAGATTATCATGCATTGAAGTATGAACTGGCTCTCCCATCCGTGGCAGAACTCCAGAACCGCATTCCTTCAGAAATGAAGGTGTTAGATTATTTCTGGGGAGAAGAGGCTATGTTTATTTTTTCGCTAGACAAAAGTAGCCTGGAAGGGTACAAGGTAGAACTGAGAGACAGTGTACTGCTAAATAAAATAAATGAATTTCGTACTCGGGTCTTTACTCCTTTTATGGGCGAGCATGATGCTGATTTTATACGGGAAAGGAATGAATTTGCTGCCTTGTCCTATGGGTTAAGAAAGGATTTATTACCAGAAGCATTGATTGATGATTTACAGGGATTTGCCCGGCTAAAAATAATTCCAGATGGCGCTTTGGGGTATTTGAATTATGGCTTATTGCTGAAAGAAGATTCTCCTGAAGGGACCAGCTACAGAGATATGCCTTACCTTTTTAATGAACAAGGCTTCTCTTACGCATTTTCTATCGGGCAGTGGTGGCATTTGTTACAGAAAGGTTCTGTCAAGCTGAAAGGCAGGGATGATCTCCTGGCTTTTCGCCCCAGTTACCCGGAAACTACTGAGGCTTTCGACCTTGAGCTAGCCATGCGTAAAGGATTTGGGCCCCTTTATTACAGCAAACAGGAGATAGAACAAATCAGCCAGTACTTTGACACCCAAGTATTTGAAGAGGATCAGGCTACAGAAAAGTCCTTTTACCAGTGGGCCGCCCAATTTCCTCTGATACAGATATCCGGCCATGCCATGATCCCTGATAGTGCCCCGAGTGCTGCTTTCATTGCATTTACAGATGTCAATTCCTCTCAATATGATGATTCTTTGATGTTAGAGGAATTGTATGCCCAAAGGCTTCATGCCGAAATGGTAGTCCTTAGTGCATGTGAAACCGGGGTAGGGGAGTTGTACCAGGGAGAAGGTATCATGAGTTTGGGAAGAGGATTTACCTATGCAGGGGCAAGAAGCCTTGTTTCAAGTTTGTGGGAGGTCAATGATCGCTCCACAGCTATGATTATGAATTCTTTCTACCGATATCTTTCTGAGGGTATGGAGAAAGATCGCGCACTGCAACAAGCAAAAAAAGATTATCTAAGCAAAAGCGATCAATTTCAATCACATCCATATTTTTGGGCTGCTTTTGTTGCAAATGGAGATATGAAGTCCCTCGAAATGGAAGAGGATCCATTTCAGTGGAAATGGATGCTGGTTTTTGGTATTGTCTTATTATTAGCGATTGCTCTCTTTAGATTTAAAGACAGCTCTACCTAGATATATAAGGCCGCCCAAAAAATAAAGAGACCCTGTATCGGTAACCTAATGAGAGTCGGAATGATATGCTTTCCTTTCTTTCTAGCTTTTTGATGATGGTAAACATTGGCAGGGAAAACAGCCAGTAGTAAGGCGATAATTCCCCAGGCGGCAAAAGATTGCGTAGCTGGAATGAGGAGGGCTATACCTAATAGAATTTCCACTGCTCCAACGAAAATATTTACCTGCTCAGGATAAGGAACCCATTTAGGCGTGATTTTGAGAAAGAATTTTGGGACACGAAAGTGGCTGATTCCGGCATAAATAAAGAATGCAGCAAAAAGAACTTTAAAGATCATCCCTAACGTGAAGTAGTCGGTAATAGATTCCATGTAGCAAGTTGAATTTTTTGTGAAACATCTGGCTATGATGAAATTAGTGAATAGTCTTTGCTTAGCGATTAAACACGGATTATAAAATTACAGGAACTCCTGAATAGGATTCTGCTTAGTTTTAGAAAAGCTATTTTTAGGCTTTGGTCTCAAAATTATATTTTGAAAATCAAAATTTAGGTTTTTAATTAGCCCTCGCTTGTAAGACAAGCTCTTAAAGATGAAACTGACAAAGAAATATATCAAGATAATTTCCAAGCGTACAAAGAAGACGCCTGAGATGAAACCTTGATGCATTCTTTTCGAATAAAAATATAAAGCAGGTGCATCAAATGTACCTGCTTTTTGTTTTTAGGTAAGCGAAGATGCCTATATTTAAAAATTTGAATTTTTTAATCATCTTTGTGTTTCGCTAGTATTTTTTAAATTTTTTATACCTTTTAATGCAAATTTTATCATGAGAGTAGCAGTCGTAGGAGCCACTGGCCTGGTAGGCACTGAGATGCTCCGAAAATTGGAAGAAAGCGACTTCCCCGTTTCAGAACTGATCCCTGTAGCATCCCCCAGATCTGTTGGTAAACAGGTGACCTATAAGGGTAAACAGTACACAGTAGTAGGAATGGAAGAGGGAATTGCTGCCAAAGCAGACATTGCACTTTTCTCAGCCGGAGGCAGTACGAGTAAAACCTTCGCACCGAAATTTGTAGAAGTAGGAACTACAGTCGTTGATAATTCATCTGCCTGGAGAATGGATGAAAACGTCCCTTTGGTTGTGCCAGAGGTTAACATGAATTCCATTGGAGACGCAAAATTGATTGCAAATCCCAATTGCTCAACCATCCAGATGGTAGTTGCTTTGGGGCCACTTCATAGAAAATACGGAATCAAGAGATTGGTCATTTCAACTTATCAGTCCGTAACGGGTACAGGTAAAGCCGCTGTAGATCAATTGTTTGGCGAAAGGGAAAACAAAGAGTTTGAAGCCGTTTATCCTACTCAAATTGACCTGAACTGTATCCCACATTGCGATATCTTCCTGGAAAATGATTACACCAAGGAAGAAATGAAGCTGGTTCATGAAACCCGCAAAATCCTCAATGATCCCAGTATCCGCATTACAGCTACAGCAGTTCGTGTTCCGGTAATTGGTGGGCACTCTGAGTCTGTTAATATTGAATTTGAAAAGCCTTTCGAAGTTGAAGATATCAAACAACTCATGGCTGAAACCGAAGGTGTAATCCTTCAGGATGATGTTGCCAATTTGGTATATCCCACTCCTCAAGCCGCTCATGGCAAAGATGAGGTATTTGTTGGGCGTATTCGTAGAGATGACTCTATCGAGAATGGCCTTAATATGTGGATTGTATCCGACAATCTCCGCAAAGGAGCTGCTACCAATGCCGTGCAAATCGCACAAAGACTGGTAGAAAGCCAGGCGGTGGGAGCCTAAGTGAAACGTGTTGGAGTTGAAGTGTGTTAGGGTGTTAGCGTAAATCTAACATTTGAAAGCGCTGCCTGATATACTCTAACTCCAACACGCTAACACACTAAAACGCCAACACGTTTTCCTATGGAATCATACACCCTTTCTCAGCTAGCCTTGCGAAACGGAACAGACAGAGAAGAAATCTGGATTGCCTTTAAGGGGACGATCTACGATGTGAGCGACAGTCGACACTGGCCCAAAGGGATACATTATGGACACTGGGCGGGGCAGGACCTGACGGATGAATTAAAAGATGCGCCACATGGAGAGTATGTTTTTAAGCGTTTGAAAGCGGTTGGGAAATTAGCTTAAACCTGATCTTTCTCGCTGGCAGTTATTAGTCTTTTGGGGTCGATATATACTACCCCGACTTCTTCACAAACCAAACCTCCTGCGAGATTAGCAAAATAAACAGCGTCTTTCAACCGAAGTCCACAAGCCAATCCCAGACTGACTACACTGATTACCGTATCTCCTGCGCCTGATACATCTGTAATCGAACGTTCATGTGCAGCAAAATGGGTGGTCTCTGCGGATTCCTCCATTAAAAACATACCATGGCTGCCCAGTGTAATCAAGGTATGCCTATGGGGCATTTGCTCTCGCAAAAGTTCTATAGCAGCTTTTATACCTTCCAAATCATCTCCCTTCAAGCGCAAATTCAATCCTTGATTCAATTCTTTAAGGTTGGGTTTGAAGAGGCTACTATGCTCAAAGGAAAAGAAATGCTTGAATTTAGGATCGACCGTGACAGGAACAGAGAATTCCCTCGCTTTCGCCATGATCCAACTGATCAACTTTGGAACGAGCAATCCCTTGTCATAATCTTGTAGCAGAATCACATCGCATTTTCCAATCTGATCGTCCAGCTTTTGCTTTATCCTATCCAGTTCCTTTTCACTTAGGTCAAATTTATCCTCTTTATCTACCCTCAGGATCTGTTGTTGATTCCCAATGATGCGAACTTTTACGGTGGTCCTTCTCTCGTTTGAAAGTTGGATAAGTTCGGTTGGAAATCCATGCCGATGAACGAGACGGATCAATTCGGCACCTCTTTCATCCTCTCCTACATAGCCCGCCAGGATGGGAATAGCACCCATTGCATGTAAATTGAGGGCCACATTAGCAGCTCCTCCCAGGCGACTTTCTTCCTCATAAATATCAGCTATCGGCACCGGTGCTTCCGGAGAAATGCGGTTTACCTTCCCCCATAGGTAGCGATCCAGCATCAGATCACCGATAACGAGCACCTTTTTTCCCTGCGCTGCTTTGAGAAAACTATGTATAGAAGTTTCGATAAGCTTGAATTTTGCGGCCAGAAAGGTATAATCTTTGAAGGAAATAATAAAACAAAGGTCAGCTATCAGCGGATTTTTAAGAGAGAGTAACCTAAATTAAGGCAGTAAGAGGGGATCACAATTTCTCTATCTCCGTTAGCTTCTTTATTTTATATTTGCACGA
Source organism: Bacteroidota bacterium (assembly GCA_039819665.1). GTDB lineage: Bacteria > Bacteroidota > Bacteroidia > J057 > J057 > JAWPMV01. Next base: position 128,779 of record JBCBRM010000010.1, on the reverse strand, counting down.
ATGAATCGACGCTATAAAATTTTCAGCCTTGTCCTGCTTTTATTGTTTGGATTGGCCGAAAGCCTGTCTGCACAAAGCTCGACGGTAAGAGGAAAAGTAGTTGACCCCAACAATGAGGAGATCGCTGATGTAGCCATACGTGTACTAAATACGGATATCGAGAGCAGAACAGATGCCTCGGGATCCTATTCTCTGAGTCTTCCAGCCGGAAAGGTCTATAGAATTCAGTTTAAACATGTTGCTTTTCAATCTTCCATTTTGGAGATCAGGCTTCAGGATGGAGTGAACTATGACCGAAAGATCAAAATGTTGCCTTTGCAAAGTGATGATGTTAATATTTATGGCGAAAAATCTGCCACCAGCATTGATGATAGAAATGCAATGCTGGTTTCACCGCTTAAGCTCGACAAGGTAATTGAAATGCCTATAGCCGCCCCGAGTTTGGAATACTATACCAAATTTCAGCCCGGAGTAGCAACCACCAGTGAGTTCTCCTCCCAATATCAGGTACGAGGGGGAAATTTTGATGAAAACCTGGTCTATGTAAATGGGATTGAAATTTATCGACCTTTCCTGGCCCGTTCCGGTCAGCAGGAAGGCCTTGGTTTTTCAAACTCAGCCATGGCGCAAGGACTAAATTTTAGTACGGGAGGTTTTGGGGCACAATATGGAGACAAACTTTCCTCTGTTCTCGATATTACCTACCGTCAACCTCGCGAGTTTCGGGCAACCATAGAGGCGGGTATCCTTTCAACCAATATACATGTAGAGGGAATAAGCAAAAACAAAAAGAATCCCAATGATCCAGGTAAGTTTACTTATCTCATGGGAGCTAGGCGTTTTGCTTTATCATACCTCCTAAATAGTCTTGATACCCGGGGGGATTACAGACCTCTTTTTCTCGACTATCAGGGGATGTTCACCTATACCCCTAAATCCCAAAACTATCCTATCAAGATCAAGGAAAGAAAGGATGGTACACAGGACACGGTTTACTATGCGAATGAAAAACTGAAGTTTACTTCTTTTGTGGCGCTTTCCCGAAACCGATACCTTCTCGAACCTGAAGGTAGGGTGAGTACTTTTGGTACGATCCAGCAAGCATTTCGCGTGAGTGTAGCCTTTGAAGGAAGGGAAATCAGTTCATACAATACCGGACTTGGTGCTCTCATGCTTACCCATAAGCCCAATACGAGGCTACAATTTGACTATATCCTTACGGCCTTTAATACACAGGAGACAGAATTTTTTGATGTAGAAGGCGGATATTTGCTGGGACAGGTAAATACCAATTTCGGCAGTGATGAGTTTAATGAATCTGATTTCGATCTGGGAATAGGAACACAATTTCAGCATGGGCGTAACTACCTTAATGCATCTGTGATAAGTGGACAGATAAAAGGTCGATGGACCCTGGATAATGAGACCCGACATAAATTTCTGTTTGGCGTAAAGGGACAAAGACAAGTCATTGACGATGATTTGAAGGAATATGCAGCGCTGGATTCTGCGGGCTTTCTGGTAGATTCTATTGGCCGTTTTGGATTGGACGAATACATCAGGGGGAAGATCCAATTGAATGGAGAGCTATATAAAGGCTACCTCCAACACGAATGGCAAATCAATAAAAACCTTCTCCTTTTTACCGGAGGAAGAGTGATATATTATGACTATCGAAATGATGGTCAGCAAAAGACAAATTTACTTTTCTCTCCCAGGGTTCAGTTGCTGATTAAAGCGAAAGAGGAGTATGATGGGGAAACCAGCCTGCGATTCCGATTGGCAGGGGGATTGTATCAGCAGCCTCCTTTTTACCGGGAAATGCGGCGATTTGATGGGACTCTTAATTTGGATATCGAAGCACAGGAGTCATTGCACCTGATTGCCGGTATGGATTACCGTTTCAGCGCTTGGGGAAGACCTTTTCGTTTATTTAGTGAGGCTTACTATAAAAGACTGGATAACCTGATCCCTTATGAGGTGCAAAATGTACGACTCCGTTACTATCCAGATGAAGTGGCCAAAGGCTTCGCATATGGAGTGGATGCACGTATCAATGGGGAATTCATCAAGGGCGTTGATTCTTGGGTAAGTATGGGCTTCCTAAAGACTTCTGAGGATTTGCAAGGAGATGAAGAAGGTTTTGTATCTCGTCCTACAGACCAGCGCTTTACCTTTGCGATGTTCTTTCAGGATGAACTACCCGCCAATCCGACTTTTAAGGTTCATGTAACCTATGTATATGGAAGTGGAATGCGCTTTGGGCCTCCTCGTGATCTGGAAGATCGTACGGCTTTTAATTTCCCCGCCTACCAAAGGGCTGATATAGGCTTCAGTAAATTGATTTCTTTCCGCACACGCGCAGAAACCAATCTGAAAAGGGGCGTAGAGAGTCTCTGGGCTACTTTAGAGATTTTCAACCTCTTCCAGCGTCAGAATACGGTTTCCCATTACTGGATCAAGGATTTGCAGAACAATCAGTTTGCTGTACCTAATTTCCTTTCGGCACGATTGCTAAATGTTAGACTTGTCATGAAGTTTAGATAAAGGGGAATATTTTCTCTCGATAAACTAAATAATCATTTCATTTAAAATTCGGAATACGGTAGAAATTATTTTACCTTGAGGAAATATCCATATTATATGGGTAAGAAAGTGTTGTGATGCTTTTGTTGGAAATTTTTTTCCTGATCTTTTTAGATTGAAAGAACAATGGCACACCAAGAAATGATAAATTCCATAAGCAGTATTAGGGAAAAGCAGAAAATGAATATTCTCCTCATCGAAGATCATCCAGGGGATATAATGCTCACCCAGGAAGCATTGAAGGATCCACAGATTCCTCAATGCGTCCTTTATATTGTGAGTGATGGAGAAGAAGCGCTTGACTACTTGAACCGAAGCGGAAGCTTCCAGGATGCTATTCTGCCTGATTTAATCATCATGGATCTCAATATTCCAAAAAAAGATGGGCAGGAAGTACTTACCTATATCAAGACCCACGAGGACCTGAAAACGATCCCTGTTGTCATTTTTTCAACTTCAGATTCTGGTTCAGATGTAAACAAAAGTTATCAACTTCGCGCCAATTGTTATGTGACCAAGCCGGTGGATTATGATGAATTTGTAACTGCACTTTCGGGAATTGTCAACTTCTGGCAATTGGCTGAAAGACCTCCCAGACCCTAAAATCATCCTTTTGGGTGTAAGATTTTTCGCCTTCCTGCACTTTTTTTGAAGATCGATTTATCCTTCGATTGATTATTGTCCCCTCATGGACTAATTTGGGTTTTTGACCCAGCCAGATGTAAGCTATGCTCATTGTAAATGGAAAAGTGATAGCAGAGGGCTCTGTTGATAGTAGCCTCCTGAACCGTGCCTTCAAGTTTGGAGATGGGATTTTTATCGAAATGAGGATATACAGAAACAAGGTCTTGTTTTTAGATGCTCAAATAAGCTTGATTATGGAAGGCATGAAGGCCTTGCAACTGGAATTCGATCCTCAGGATTGGGAACAGAAGATCAAAGTATCGATAGATAAGAGCTTGCAAGTCAATGAGGTAAAGGATAATGGTAGGCTAAGATTGCAGGTTTATCGTTCTGGAACGGGTGCTTTTGCTCCTTTAAGTCATGAACCTTCTTTTCTATTGGAGGCATATGCTTTGAAAGACAATTACTTTGAATCTCAGGTGTTTACCAGTCTGATCGATTTTGAGGAGATGAGCCTTGCACCCGGAATTTTATCAAGATTCAATGCTGGAAATAGCCTGACTTTTACCTTAGCTTCTATCCATGCTAAGAAAGAAGGATTTGAAGCGGCCCTTCTTTATGGACCTCAAGGCATTGCTATGGCCAGTAATGGGAATCTTTTTCTGGTAAAACAAAAAAAACTCATCAGTCCTCCCTTGGATTCAGCTTGCACAGATTCTGTGATGCGTTCAAAGATTATAAATCTGGCAAATGGCCTTAAAGTTCCTTTTAGTGAGAAAAAGCTGAGTTCTAAAGACCTGATTAAGGCAGATGAAATCTTTGTCTGTAATGACCTAAGGGGTATCCTGCCAGTTAGCCAATACAGAGATTATGATATGCAAGCTAAATCCTATGTTTTGACCCCCTTTTTGAAACAGTGCTTGCAGCAGTATATAGATGAATTATTTTAGAGTCCCCTTACAAAAATAGGGGTAATATTTCCTACCTTAAACATCAAAAAGGCTTCGCTTTCGATCAAGAAATTGTTGTCAATGTGGCAATAGTATGGCATTTCGAGTGAAATGCAATATTCATAATTTGACAAATACTATGTAAGATTATCAAAGAAAAAGTAGGTCAAATTTGAAAGGAAAATACCCTTTATGGTTTCGTAAATTCTGGAAAAATCCGTCTATTTGAGACAGACAAAAACATTTCTCATGCTCAGGGCAACTTTGGGGTTAATCTGAGCGTTATTTTAAGAAAGATTGAAATATTATTATTCGATAAACATTTGTCATAATTAATAACAATTAAACCAAGCAAATACAGGCACTTAAATGAACAAAATTCTTGTCCCTATCCACCCCCACGATAACTACACTCACACCTTAAGCTACGCGAATTTTATTGCGGCCAAATCTGGCGCAGGAATTCATGTATGTTTTCTGGGAAAGAGAAGGGAGCTGAAAAAGCAGACCAACTATGATTTCGGTAGTGATATCGAAGCTGTTTTGGAGGCATGCAAACATGAAAACTTTAAAAAAGAAATCCTTACTCTGTGTCAGGATGCACAAGCCAAAAACCTCAGTCTACATTTCAATTTCCTGGCCGGACGTTCCGTCAATGAAGTCATTCGCGAGACATTCCGCAATAGTTACGATATGATCGTAGTAGGAAATAGAGAGTACAAAGGAATTAGAACTCTTTTGAGCGAAGCTCGAGTCTCAAAGATTATTGGGCAGGTGAGTATTCCGGTTTTCGCAGTTCCTATGGAGCAGGATTTCCGGAGCATTGACCATATCACTTATGCAGTTGATCTGACTGACTATGATCCAAGCATCATCAAGCAGGTAAAATCTATTGCAAGGATTTTTGATGCACGTTTGAGTATCACGCATGTGAACCGCGAAACAGAGATTGAAAAAGAAAAGTATATGCTGGCTTTGGAGAAGACAATCAGCGACACCCTAGATTATCCCAAGGTGTATTATAAGTTCTTCGACCATGCAGATCCCCTCAAGGGTATCCTCAACTTCATGAAGTTGAATAATAGCAGCATGGTAGCCATGATCAGCAGAACGAAATTTAGCTGGAGACAATTGCTTTCTCCCAAAAGCATGACCCGGCTCATGTCCAGAGAAGTATCAGTTCCGATACTTGCCTTTGGAAAAGCAAAATCTTAGTTATTTATAGTGAGTAGTGAAAGGAGGACAGGATTTGTTCTCCTTTTGTTCTAATTATGCTATTCCGGATAGCTAAAGCCTTCGGGCGGAGGCATATTTTCTTTATAATTCCAGGGCTCAATGATGTCATAAGGAGAGGACTCAGGTTCGTCTTCCCAACTATATTTCTTTTTGGGAGGTCCAGCCTTTCGGTAGTAGAAAGCCAGTGCAACACCAGTTAAGGCCCCAAATAAATGACCTTCCCATGAAATACCCTCTTTCCCAGGAAAAACTCCCCAGATCATACTCCCGTACCAAAAGGCAACCAGTAAGCTGAGTGTCATGGAACGTACATCCTTCCTAAATACGCCACTAAAGAAGACGAAGAAGGCCAACGAATAAATAACCCCACTAATCCCAATGTGGTAAGAAGGCCGGGCTGCAATCCAGGTGGCAAAACCCGGACTGATCCAAGAGACAATGAATACCTGCCAGGAAATTTTTCGAAAGAAATAGAAGATACCCGCACCTAAAATCAGAACAGGGAGGGAATTATTGATCAAATGCTCCCAACTGCCATGAATTAATGGACCACTGAGTATTCCTATCAGGCCAGAAGTTTCTCTTGGGAAAACACCCAGAAAACTCCAGGACCAACCCCTTAAGGCTTGAACACTATGAATCAACCACAGGAAGCCAAGGAGGTAAGCAGGAAAGCGGAAGCTTTGAATTAATTGTTGTTTTTCCTTCACCAATGTCTCATCTTTATTCCTTATACTAAACGAGTAAAAGCAATTTACGTTATCCTTTCAGATGGAGCCACAGGAAATTTTAAAGATTAGTTCTCTTCGGACTGCATTCAAGGTGGATAAAACCTGGAACCAGGTCGTACAGGGACTGGACTTTAGCCTGAATAAAGGAAAGACTTTGGGCATAGTTGGAGAATCGGGAAGTGGGAAATCTATCACCTCCCTGTCGATTATGGGTTTGTTGCCTGCTGGTGGAAGAATACTTGATGGCGAAATTTTTTTTAAATCTGCTCAGCAAGGGCAGGTTAATCTTCTCAATTTGAAAGGAGAAGAAATGAGGAGAATCAGGGGAAAGGAAATTGCCATGATTTTTCAGGAACCGATGAGTTCCCTCAATCCTGTAATCAAATGTGGAAAGCAGATCGTTGAAGCGTTACGTCTGCATCTGAATATGTCCAGGGAGGAAGCTCGATACAAAACTTTGGATTTATTTCGGCAGGTAGAGCTACCGCGGATAGAAGATATGTTTGAGTCCTATCCGCATCAGCTTTCTGGTGGCCAATTGCAGCGGGTCATGATTGCGATGGCCATTAGTTGTGAACCCAAAGTTTTGATCGCGGATGAGCCTACTACGGCACTGGACGTAACAGTTCAGAAAAGCATCCTGAGTTTATTGGAGGATTTGCAGGCGAAAAATCAAATGTCCATTATTTTTATTACCCATGATTTGGGAGTGGTAGCTGAAATTGCGGATGATGTTTTGGTCATGAAAGGAGGGAAGAAAATGGAATATGGCTCTGTTGGGCAAATCTTTGAAGATCCGCAATCTCCTTATACCAAGGGCTTATTGGCCTGTCGTCCACAAATGGACCAATTGATGAGACGCCTACCCACATTAGAAGAATATGAAGCTGGCGATTTTGATCCAGCTACTTATGCCTCGACAAAGGAAGCTTTTTACCAAAGACAAGAGGCATTGAAGGAGGCCGAACCTTTGCTTAAGGTAAAAGGCCTTAGGAAATTTTATGCGAAAGGAGCCAATTCATGGTTCTCAAAAAGCAGGGAAGAAATACGTGCAGTAGATGAAGTCAATTTTGAAGTGTTTCCGGGAGAAACTTTGGGATTAGTGGGAGAATCTGGTTGTGGAAAAACAACCCTTGGGAGGACAGTCCTCAAATTATTGGAGCCAACTGCAGGAAAAATCCTTTATAATGGAAAGGAAATCCAGGATTTGCCAGAAAAGGAGCTACGACCTCTAAGAAAAGAAATTCAGATCATTTTTCAGGATCCCTATAGCTCTCTGAATCCCCGTATCCCCATCGGTCGGGCCATTCAAGAACCCATGAAGGTTCATGGAATTGGTAGCAATGATGTTGACCGAAAAGAAAGAGTCATGCAATTATTGGAAAAGGTAGGGCTGAGCCGAGAACACTATAATCGATATCCTCATGCTTTTTCCGGGGGGCAAAGGCAAAGAATTTGTATCGCCCGGACCCTTGCAGTTTCTCCTAAATTTGTTATTTGCGATGAGTCAGTTTCTGCCCTGGATGTTTCTATTCAAGCCCAAGTGTTGAATCTGCTTAAAGATCTTCAAGAAGAAATGGGATTGACCTATATATTTATTTCCCATGATTTGAGTGTGGTTAAATTCATGAGCGATCGGATTTTGGTGATGAAAGGAGGAAAGATCGTGGAAGCAGATGATGCAGAAAAGCTGTATAGCAACCCCCAAACAGAATATACCCGCCAACTCATAGCGGCAGTTCCCCAAGGAAGTATGGAAAGCCTCAAAGCCGCTATTCAAAGGAGAGAGGTAAAACGAGAGAAAATGGCATCAAACTGATTTCCATTTTGCTAAAATTTCATTCTCCGACCAAACTCTTTCACAATAAGTCCCGTAAGAAAATTTGGAAATACTAAATCCTTAGCTATTTTTGTTTCCAATAAGACAAATACAATTCCATTGGATGTTGTAGGAGTCTATGAAGAAGAGGCGAGAGAACTGGCTCTAAGACCCTCTGGCAACCTCAGAAAAGAAGGTGCCCCGTCCAGCCCATTTAGGGAAAGATACACTTAACAACAAATGGAAAAGCTATGACTCTTCAACTCGTATTTGTCCAAATCTCCACATCAATACTGTCAATGAAATTCTGTTGTTGTTGCTAGGGCGACTTCGCAGAGAAGCATTATTTATAATTCTGTAAACCTATCAGCAGGTCCTTAAGCCATGGATTTGCCAACAAACAACCTATATAATATTTGCTATGAGTAATTACCGTTTTGAAACACTCCAATTACACGCCGGACAGGAAGAAGTAGAAGCTACTACCCGATCCAGAGCAGTACCTATTTATCAGACTACCTCTTATACCTTTAGAGATAGCGATCATGCAGCCAAACTCTTTGCTTTGCAGGAATTTGGAAACATCTACACCCGTATCATGAATCCTACTACGGATGTATTTGAAAAAAGAATCGCTGCCCTTGAAGGAGGCGTAATGGGGCTTGCTACAGCTTCCGGACAATCCGCACAATTCCTTGCTTTAAATAATATCGTCGAAGCTGGACAAAACTTTATTAGTAGTTCCCACCTGTATGGCGGAACCTATAATCAGTTCAAGGTAGCTTTCAAGCGTCTGGGAATTGATGTTCGTTTTGCTGATGGGGTAAATGTTGCCAGCTATGAGCCTTTGATTGACGAAAATACCCGTGCTATTTACCTGGAGACTATTGGTAATCCTGAGTTCAGTGTGCCCGATTTTGAGGCTTTCGCAGCTTTAGGACAAAAACATGGAATCCCGGTAGTAGTTGATAATACCTTTGGAGCGGGTGGTTACCTCTGTAATCCGATCAAACACGGAGTCAATGTAGTAACTCACTCCGCGACTAAGTGGATCGGTGGACATGGAACGAGCATTGGTGGAGTAATCATCGATGGAGGAAACTTTGACTATGGTAATGGAAAGTTCAAGCAGTTTACTGAGCCTTCAGAAGGATACCACGGCATGGTTTTCAATGATGTATTTGGTCCAAACAATCCTTTGGGACTTCCAAATGTTGCCTTTGCTATTCGCGCTCGTGTGGAAGGCCTGAGAGATTTTGGAGCTGCTTTGTCTCCATTCAATTCTTTCCTTCTACTTCAAGGACTGGAGACCCTTTCTCTGCGTGTGCAAAGAACCGTTGACAATGCCCTAGAACTGGCAAAATGGTTTGAAGCGCATTCTAAAGTAAAATCTGTTAAGTATGCAGGATTGGAATCTCATACCAGCAATTCGGCTGCTCAGAAATATCTGAACAATGGTTTTGGAGGAGTATTTTCAGTTGAGCTGGAAGGCAATCGTGAAACTACCATCGATTTTGTAAACAGTCTGAAATTGGTGAGCCACCTTGCGAATGTTGGGGATGCAAAAACTCTGATCATTCATCCTGCCTCTACTACGCACCAGCAGTTGTCCGAAGCTGAGCAATTAGCTTCTGGAGTTTCTCCTACAGGATTGCGTATTTCAGCAGGTCTGGAGCATATTGAAGACTTGAAAGAAGACTTCCAGCAAGCTTTTGAGGCAATTGGAGCACCTCAGGCAGTTTAAGATGGATTTCCAGGAAAAAATTCCTGAAATTGATTGAATATTTATGGGCAGATGCCAAGCATCTGCCCCTCTTTAATGCCCCTGAACCTTGGAAGTATACCGTTCCACCGAAAAATTGATCCTCGAAAGCGGCGAAAGCCTTGAAGAATTTGAGTTAGCCTGGCAAAGCTGGGGCTCTCTCAATGAAACCAAAGATAATGTGATTTGGGTTTGTCATGCCCTTACAGGTAATTCGGATGCAGAGGATTGGTGGCCAAATTTGATTGGGGAAGGTTTGCTTTTCGATCCCTCACGGTACTTCATCATTTGTGCCAATATGTTGGGCTCATGCTATGGTTCTACTGGCCCTCTTTCTCCTAAGCCCCTTTCCAAAAATCCTTATTACCATGACTTTCCAGCCATCACCAATCGGGATATAGTTGAGGCATTTGACAGGCTTAGGAAGCATTTAGGAATAGAAGAAATCGAAATGATCATTGGAGGGTCATTAGGGGGGCAACAAGTACTGGAATGGGCCATTTCTCAACCTGATTTATTTCGACATTTGGTTCCCGTAGCCACCAATGCTGTTCACTCTCCCTGGGGTATTGCATTCAACGAATCCCAGCGTATGGCAATAGCTGCTGATCCTTCCTGGAAAGAAAAATTAGCAGATGCAGGTTCAGAAGGACTTCGCGCAGCACGATCCATTGCTTTACTCTCCTATAGGAGCTATGAGATTTACAATCGTTCGCAGGAAGAGAGTGATTTGTCTCTAACTGATAATTATAAGGCTTCCAGCTACCAGCAATACCAGGGCACCAAATTGCTCAATCGTTTTAATGCTTTTAGTTACTGGACCTTAAGTAAAGCCATGGACTCTCAGCAATTGGGGCGAGGAAGAGGGGGGGTGGAACAGGCGCTTTCAGCAATAAAGGCCAGAACCCTCTCTATTGGGATTAGCTCTGATATCCTATTCCCTCCTGAGGAGCAAAAGTTTATCTCCGAATATATTCCCGGTGCCGAGTTTCAAGAAATCACTTCTCCCTATGGGCATGATGGCTTCCTGGTTGAAACAGATCAACTTGCTGCTATTTTAAAGGAATGGTGGGGGAAGTAAGCGATCTTTAAACCGAATTTAAAATAGATAAGCATCCTATCGCTTACGGCTAGGGAGAAATTCTTTCAAACTTGATTAGAATTATCTACAACTCTCGTCCTATCTGATTGTATTGGATCGAGTCAGCTAAATCAGGCGCTGCTCATGGTCTTTATTTTTACCTTTCAACACAATCATTATGAACAAACTCATTTCTTTCCTCCTCCTTTCTCTTTTGTTTAGCTGTACCTCTATAACTGAAGATGAAGCAATTAGGCCCATTGATAATTCTATGATCGAATCTACGGAGGCGCTATCCGAAGATAAAGCCAATAATTTGGCAAAAAGAAACAAAACTTGTCGTTGCAATTTTACAACAGAAGTAAGTCCCAATCTGGTAGGAGAAGAATGGGATGTGACATTTAGGGTAGAAGAAAATGGACAGGATGAAGTCATCGAATTAGCGGGTACCGGAGTTCCTGTGCTTTCAAATCCTTTTACCTTTAGCCGCCATGAACTGACTCCCTTACAAGTGATTCCTACTTCTATGCGTTTATTATATGGGGACCCTGATCAGGCTTTGGATGATGAGGGTTGGATAAAAGTCAAAATCGCATGTCAGCAAGCTCCTTCAGTGAGTTATACCTTAAAGGTACCAACCTACGATTTATCAGGTTCGGTGTTTACAGAGAAATTGACTCAGATAACTTCAAGTTGTGGCACAATTGAAGTTACTAAAGAATAGAGATGCTGTTCGTAAATGGGTCTCAACATGAGAGTGGGATCCATTTATGAACATATTATTTCTATTTTCTTAGATCAATTCGTTTTTTACTAGAAATAGGTTGCCCTTCAGATGAAATACCTTCCGCTTTGATAGAAATACTTTGTGTATGCTCGTGCAGTGGGACGACTATTTTCGCTTGTCCCTCCGCATCAAATTTTACATCAGCCTCCCAGTGAATGGCATGTGAGCGTATAGAAGGACCAATAGCGCTGTTGGCTAAGGGAGAAAATTCTTTTTCGCCTTCATGAAATCCTGGATGAAAAAAAGATTTGATGCCTTGTTTTAGCAATTTTTCCATACTCCTCGGACCATTTCGTCTGCTTTGAACCACAATCGCAGGGCCGTAAATTCCTATGTAATCTATGAGGTCAGCACTCAGGGCCTGAAAACTGAGGAATTTGGTTACCATTCCATTTATGACAAAGGTTACCTTTACCCGTTGTGGCAGACCCCGATCCCAGAATAAATAGTACATCTCATTCTCAATGCGGTCAATCTCATATCGACTACCGGGTTTCAACATGGAAAGAAGAGGCAGACCCCGCATATCCTTATGTACAAAATCCAATTCATTTAGATTAAAAACATCATAAAGCCTAGAATCCGGTCCTCTTCGCGCCTCGATTTCAACTGTATCCAGCAGCAAGTCCAGAGCTGCTTGAGCCGCTAGTGCATTATCTTGTGCATAATCTTCCCAAAAAGCATTTTTCCGCTCTTTCATTTTTTGTGGAGGTAGGTTAATCTCTGGTCTTATCTCAGTGATGAACTCGATTTCCACATCCCTTCTACCGTCAAGCTGAACTTTTTCGGCTTCTTTTTTCTGATTCCCTTTTCTTGCCTGAACAATAAAAAGCGTGGAGTCTAGAAAGAGGGGAGCTTCCAATTCGAAATAACCGGATTCGTCCGATTGGGATTCTTCTATGAATAGAGATTCACTCAAGGTATTTACCATGATGGAGCTTGAGATTTTCTTTTTTGGATTGGCACCATCCAGGGTATATCCCTTAATGGTGATCCCTTTTTCAGGTAAAAAACCCAGCTTTTCTTTTGCTGACAGAATTTCATTCCAATCATAAATATGACCTTCCCAACTCATGAGAAATAAATCCAGAGATTTTCGATTTTCTTTTGTTAACGGAAAGTATTTTGCCATACTAGCTGGCATTAACCCCAAATCTGACTCTAGTAATACATAAGGAGCTATGGCGCTTCCTTCTTGTAAATCAAAAATCGTCTCTGTAACAGCAAAGGAAAGCTGAGTTTCTCCTGGAGTCTTGAGCGTATCACTTAAGTTTAAACCGATTTCAATCTCATCACCGGAAAGCGACTTTCCCAAATTGCTGATCTCCAACAATTCTTTGCCTAACCCAAACTCATTGAATGCCAGTCTGCGAGCTTTTATTTCACCTTTAGCATTGAAGAGGCTGAATTCTACCAAACCGGTGATAAGGGTATTTTTGGGAATGTTGATGATCTGACCTGTTTCTATATCATCAATAAACAAACTAAGAGCCCCTCTGACATGGGCAATAAGGAAGGCATTGTCTAGTGAATCTTCCTCGTTATGCGTTATTTTAATCCGAAAGTAATCCGCATCATTGTTAATGACTCGCAATCGGAATCCTGCTGTCTCTATTGGAGGCAGTTCGCAATAGCTGCCCTTTCCATTTTCTTTCAAATAGGCTTTATAGGCCTTTCCTTTCTCTGGTAAAAAAGATAGACTGCCAAAACCTGCTGGCCCTAGACTTGCTGAACTGATGAGGTTCCGATTTTCATCTTCAAGGACCACTTCAGCGTTTGTTGAAAGTGTATGTAAACTTGCTAAACGAAATGCCATAATATTTTCCTGCCCCTCAATCAATTTACCACCCTCTGGAAAAAAACTGAGCCTGGGAAAATGCCCAGATTCCTGATGTGCGGCAAGAGGGGGAGAAGGTTTAGGAGTGTTCTCTTCTTCCTCTTTTCCCCAGATATCTATGAATTCCTGAAAAAAGTAGGCCTGAGGACGATTCCTCATGTAATGCGTATAGGCTCTGATAAGGTATTTACCGGAAGCTAATCCTGGTTTAAGCGAAAATTTCCCCCAGTTTGCTTTAGCGCTATGGAAACTCAGGGAGTCAAGCAGCTTCCCATTAGGATCAATGAGCTCAACATGATAAATCTGACTGGGGCTATTTTGACGATGCTCTACGGCATCCATGAGATAAGCCCTAAACCAAATTTCTTCTCCACTAAAAAAATTATACTTATTTAGGTGAACAAATAACTTTTCCCGGGGTCTTTCCTCGAGGTAGGAACTTAGACTATCTAGCAATTGATAGGAAGGCTCAAATTCTTTAGGGCCGGGACTGTAATCCAAGGGGAGTAGCTCAGCAACCCGAAACTTTGTCCAAAAGCCATATTCTTCTATATCTTCCGGATTTAGCAAGTTTCCTTTTTTGGAAACCAGATAATAACCAGGCAAAGATCGAATGATGGAGGTTGGGTATTTGTTGCTTCCCTTAAAAGCTGACCAAGCTATTTTCGCCCCTTTATTTACAATTCCTAGCTGACCTTCCAGAAATAAAGTATCAACATTTTTCCCTCTACGTATATCCAGATCAGCAAAGCTGATAGAATCAAAATAAGCGAACTCACCTTCGGCTCTGGGAGGATTGTATTTCAACTCATATTTACTGTTTTCTAATTTGTCCAGGAATAATGCGGAGAAGAAATGTTTAGGAGAAATCTCATAAGACTTTTTTCTCTTTTTGGAGGCTTTATTTTTATTTCTCTCCTTTAGTTCAAGCTCTTCAAAAAAGACTTCTCCCTTATATCTAAGGTCCTGATTTTTATTTAGTTGAAAATCCGTAAGGAAGAATTGAATCTGATAGCCCAGCGCATCGTTTTGTACTTCGAGAGCTGAAAGGCTTTCAGCAAAAATGGTATCTTCACTTTCCCTCAGAACTAAAACTTCAGGATTGAGGATACGGGTCTTTTTTCGATTAGAGGATTGACCCAAAAAAGCCTTTTCAAATTTCCTAAGTAATTTCTTTCGGTTAGCAGCATATTTTTCACTGATCTCAACTTCTGCCAATCTTTTCTCTATCCGTTTTAAGTAGATAACTTTAGGAAGATTTGATGGCGATTTCAGCCTGAGTCTATACAATTCAAATCCGATATGAGATACCACCAAATCTACTTCTCTCAGACCTGACATATTCAGGCTAAACCGTCCATTGGCGTCGGTCGTAGTGCCGATTGAGGTTTTGGAGAAAAAGACAGATGCAAAGGCGATAGGCTCTTCACTTTCCCTATCAATCAGCCTGGAGGATAGGGATTGGGCGGAAATTTGCAGGGGTATGCAGAGGGCTAGTAATAGCGCGCAGTAAAGAATTCTTTTCATGATGTTATGCTTTTTATACTTATGTAACTGCCTTTTCGGTGCTATGTTTTGCGATGATTCCGGGAGTGATTTGTCTCTTAATCAGCCAACTAAGCAGCATGAGCGAAATGATAAAAATCCAAAATGCGTCATAGCCAAATTCATCAATAAAACTCAATCCAATACTCGGACCGATGATGCTACATGCTGACCACGACATCCAATACCAGGACATATATTCCCCTCTTCGACTTTCAGGACTCATATTGATGGGAAGAGAATTGTTGAAGGGGAAAAAGAAGATCTCACCAAAGGTAAAGAACAGGGTTGCCAGGCAAAAAAAGTACAGGGAGGCTGGCAGGAGAAATGGGAAAAATGATATTCCTAATAATGCCATTCCTCCTAAAAGAGAAACTTTCAACTTTTGAGCCTTTTCTATCTGATCGACCAAAGGCATTTCTAATAGAACGATCAGAATGCCGTTGAGGGTCATCATCATACCGATATATCTTTCATCAAAGCCCCAATCTGTTTTGATAAAGAGAGGGATGGTATGAAACCACTGGATGAATCCCACCCCCATTAAAAATGAGGCAAATAGATAAAGTAAGAAAGTCTTATCCTGATAGGGGGGACGGGATTTTTCCGGGAGCGATTTTTGTTTAGGGTTACTATCAATACTATCTATTGGCACAGGTTTCCATGAACTCGAGACAATAAAAAAGTAAATGGCCGATAGGATACAGGTACTTCCATCTATCCAAAACAGCCAATTGTAACCCAGGCTAACTGCAATGAATCCCCCTATGCCTGCTGCTGCACTCCAGCCCAGATTGATGGCGATTCGGATAAATGACATACTCCTACCGGTCTCGTTTTTAGGTACATGGATACCTACTGCAGCTGACATAGCCGGTCGATAAGCATCTCCCAATAACGCTGTAAGGAGAATGAGGAAGAAGAACTGATTGAAGGTTTCTGCGAATTGAAGAATGATGAGACAGATACCGCTGAAAAACAGGCTAGCTATCATCACGGGATTTGGACCTATTTTATCGCTAAGTTTTCCTCCGAGAAAAGTTCCACCCAATGACCCGATTCCAAATGCTGTCAGGAGAAATCCAGCTTCTTTTAGAGTAAATCCTTTGATTGTATTGAGGTAGACCGTCAGAAAAGGCAGGACCATCGTCCCCAGCCGATTGATGAAAGTGAAAATTCCAATGGCCCATATCTCCTTGGGATGGCCGGAGTAGGAATCTACATAGATTTTTAGGGTTTTGCGTAGCAAGGCTTTCATGTGTGTGAATAATTAAGCCTTATTCTACGAAAGCATAATTAGAAAGTTGGGAGGTATTTTCGATAAAAAAATAGGGCATGTGTGCCATTATTTTCAATGGAATCATTGGAAATTTTCAGGTAGGACGTGTAATGCCCACTTGCATAGATTTGGTTCTTAAAACTTTTTAAATCTCTGATAAGGGTGTTGGGCCCATGTGAGGGGAGAATTTTACGGGAGCTCCTGCGATCCTGATCCAAACTTATCAAAAAAGCTTGATTTCCCGGTCGGTCAAGGCTATCCCCGATCAAGGTGAATTTCTCTATTCCACTTCCAGATATCCATAGTTGCCCATTGGGAGCCATGGTCATTCGAAATACCTGACCTTTGACCAACCCACTTGTTATTACTTCTTCTAGTCGAATTTGCCCTTTATCGGAGAGTGAGTAAAGACCTACATCACTTAAAAATCTATCTCCCATTCTATTCTGCGTATTCGGATCGTCTATGGTAATCAAAGCCAGAACTTTTCCATTTGGACCTATAGCTAAATCACTGACTCCTTCATAAGGGGAATATCCCAATCTTCTTATTCCCTTATGGCCCATCTGTTTTGACCAGATAGTATCCTTGCCTATTCGGGTCAAAAAGGCGTCTCTGTCAAAGCGATTTTCTATTATAAAGCTGTCCTGCTCAAAGTAAAATTCCCCCTTAAAATCTCCTCCTAACCAAAAGTTATTATTAGTATCGCTGATAACTCGTTTTACCTGTCCTTTCAAGGCTTTGATCCATTTCGTTTTACCTGTTTTGTCCATGAGTATCAAAGCATGTTCCCCTTCTTCGAAGTCCACCTTCATCCCCCCAAGTCCAGCAGTCCTCCCGACAGTTGCGACCATTAGTATTTCGCCCGCTGAATTTGTCTGGAGGTGACTTCCCATGATATTCCCTTCCGGCCGCTCCAGATACTCTGTATTTCCGTCTTGATCTAAACGCGCCCAGAACATGGCATTTCCCTTACTCTCTACACTTTTGTCTTCCCATTGGAGTCTTCCCTCGAAGAAACCACAAACCCATAATTTCCCTTCCGAGTTTATTGTAATTGCTTGTGCTCTACCCGTGGTTTGCTGACCTTTCTCCCAAAGAAGTTTTCCTAATGGAGAAATCTTTGCGATCAGGATTCGGTCTTTCGAGCCTTCCTTTTTTTCAAAAGAAGCTATATAGATATTGCCTTGCTCATCAAAGACGAAATTTCCATAAGGATCTCCTGAGATTCTGGAGGTAGTTCTTATGTGGTAGAGGCCGTCTTTTTTGAGCGGATCTGAGGGGAGGGAATTTGTAGCTTTTCGCTTTCCTTCACAGGAAAATAGCAAAAGGGAAAAGCTTAAGAGTAGTAGTCTCAATTTCATAAAATGAAACTACTCAAAAAAAGGGGGAGGAGGAAGTGTTATCGTGTTCTGGTGTTCGAGAAAACGACAAGAATACGATAACACCAGAACACTACATTGTATTTATGCTGTTTTTGGGGGCACTTCGTCATAGGGAAATTTCGCGCCATGATACCAACACAAGGGCCCTAGCATGGCATAGATAATTCCCGGCAAGGCGAAGATCAGACCTATTTTAAATGTCGCCAGCAGCATGGAGACTATTCCCATGAAGACGAAGATGCCAAAATGCCTCATATAGAAGATAAGTTTTTTTCTGTTGGTAGCTTCTGTGCTTTTAAAACCTGCCCTTCCATACATGAGCGCGATACACAGAAACATCAGGGAAAATCCCAAGCTATAGAGCTGGAAAAGTGTGGAGAAGTCGTCAACACTGATGGGTTTTCCCATGAAAGGTAGATTTGCCAGGAATTTCAGGGGATAGACGAAATATAGGACTACAAAAAGCAGAAACATATTAAAAGCTATCACCCAATTATCTACATAATCTGTTCTGCGAAAGAAATTATAATGCACCTTCCAAATGAGGATAAGGGCAAAAAAGCTAATCCCAAAACTCAGAAATCCGCTGAGCTGGGCTTTTAGTAATTCAAAGCTAGTTGGTACTTCGAGCGAAACGACCAGTAAGGTAGCTGCGAATGCAAATACAGCATCACTTATGCCTTCGAGGCGGCTTTTTGACTGAAGAAAGGACATGCTGAGTGTTTTTTGTTGTGGTGTTGTGGTTTCCAAATTTAACCTTCCTACAAAATAGAAACTACAACACTATAACACCACAATTCATCCTAATTCCTTTCCCAAAATGCTTACCTTCGCACATGGAATTATTTGCAGACATTGTCGGATGGATTGGATCGATTGCTTTGACGATCGCATATGTTTTGATCAGTCGCAATAAGATTAGCGCACAGACTTATTTGTATCAGGGTTTAAACCTTCTGGGGAGTATTTGCCTGATCGTTAATTCAACCTATTATGGAGCCTATCCTTCGACCGCTCTCAATGTTGTATGGGTAGGTATTGGGATTTTTGCCCTGTACAATATTGCAAAGATTAAGAAGAATGAAACAGTACCAGGATCTGAGTCATAACATCCAGGAGGGACTTATCACCTATAAAGGTTTGCCCGCTCCTCTGGTGTGTGATTTCCTGAGTCGAGAGGAAAGCAAAAAGACCTACGAAAATGGAGAGACCTTTCATATTGCTAAAATCGAGATGGTCGCCAATACGGGAACCTATATTGATTGTCCATTTCATCGATATGAAGATGGAGAAGGCTTTGGGAGCATAGAGATAAGGCGGATGACTGATTTGCCGGGAATTATGATTTCTGTTTCCCACAAAGAGCGATTGGCCATAGATAAACCTGATTTTGAAGGTCTGGATCTGAAAGGAAAAGCCGTTTTGGTGCATACCGATTGGGATCAGTACTGGGAACAAGATCAATACTTTGAAAATCATCCCTTCCTAACTGCCGAAGCCGCAGAATATCTAAAGGAAAAAGAGATTGCACTACTGGGGATAGATGCCCTCAATGTCGATGACACAAGCAAAAATGCTCGTCCGGTCCATAGCACCTTATTGGGAGCTGGGATATTGATTGTGGAGCATTTGTGCGAGCTGAGCAAGATTAAAGATAAAGAATTCCTCTTTACTGCATTGCCTCCTAAATTTGAAGGAGTGGGCAGCTTTCCCGTTAGGGCCTATGCTGAAATAATTAGCTAAAAAAGAGAGCTTTTGCTGATCTTTTTGGGTGATTTTGCGTAAATTATTGGTATGGTGTACCCGAAATCCCAAATTTTGTGGAGTCTTAGCTAAAAATGGAAGAATTTCCCGATTATTTAAAAGGAAGGGGCGCTCAGATCAATACCCCCAATCCTTATCTCAAGCAGGAATATGAAACCCAGGCAGAGGATGGCCTGGATGAGGCTTTGGTACCTAATGCCAAGACCCAAATCTTTTACGAGCATCCCAAGAAGATCCTGAATAAGGTTACCAGCCCAGATGTTCCGGCAGATTATTCCATTAATCCTTATCAGGGCTGTGAACATGGTTGTGTGTATTGTTATGCGAGAAATGCTCATCAATATTGGGGTTTTTCCGCAGGTTTGGATTTTGAGCAGAAGATCATTGTTAAGGAAAACGCTGCTGAGCTTCTACGAAAGGAACTCAATCATAAAAAATGGAAACCCAGTCCGGTAATGTTTTCGGGAAATACGGATTGTTATCAACCTATCGAACGGAAATTGAAAATCACACGGGCATGTATGGAAGTCTTTCGAGAGTTTCATCATCCGGTAGGGCTTATTAGCAAGAATAGTCTGGTTCTTCGCGATCTGGATATCCTCAAGGATATGGCGAAAGAGAACCTTGTTCATGTGTTTATAACCGTGACGACTTTAGACGAAAGTCTGCGGCGGGCGATGGAGCCTCGTACAGCTTCAGCAAAGCGAAGGCTGGAAACGATACGTGCCCTCAATGAAAATGGGATTCCGGCTGGCGCAATGCTAGGGCCTATTATCCCGGGACTTAATAGCCATGAGGTACCTGAGTTGGTAAAAGCCGTCGCAGATGCTGGGGCTCAAGCTGTAGGCTATACTTTTGTGAGATTGAATGGCTCCATAGGCTTGATCTTCGAAGATTGGATTCGAAAGAATTATCCGGATCGGGCAGATAAAGTTTTACATCAGATTAGCGAAGCGCATGGTGGGCAGTTGAATGATTCTCGCTTTGGTAAGCGCATGAGTGGGGAAGGACCCATTGCAAAAGGGATATCTGATTTATTTAAATTGGCGAAAAAGCGGTACATGGAAGGGCGTGAATTGCCCAAATACAACCTGGATGCCTACAGAAGGCCTGGAGATGGGCAGTTGCGGCTGTTTTAAAAATGGGGATAAAGTAAAAACAAGGAACAAGGATTGGAGAATTACGAAGTCCAAGTCAGCTCCAACACGCCACAACACCAATACGTTTTTTTAAGAGAAGATGGACCCTTTCGCTGCAAGCCCCCATTTCCCTTAATCTTCGATTAAAGGAAATGAGCGCACAGGGCCATACTCTATCAACATCTGTCATCCTGGCCTTAATCTAAGAGCCGGGATCTCTAGCAGACAAATTTCTTTGTTGATTTTAAGATAGAGTCTCAATCAGATGAAAGGAAAAGTGCACATAAGTACAATACTCAATACGGCTTTGCGGCTTGTTCCCATTTTTTGTTCAAAAAAGGGGAACGGGCTTCGTGGGGAAGGGTTCTCTAATTATATAGCGGTAATTCCGCATGATCGATAGAATCAACTGGAAACACTTGGGGATTCATAGCAGCCGAACTCCTTGCATTTAAAATCTCATAGCCAAAACTATGATCGATCCAGAGAATCAACAAGAATCCGAGAAGGATGAGAAAGGTCAATCGAATAGCGATTGCCTTTGGAGAAAGAGCCCATGTGTTTGTGTTGTAAAGCATGTGCGATTCTTTTAATCGTAACGGTTCATTTTAGGATTTTACACTGCTTTTTTTAAGGATTGTCAATAGCAATTTTCTGTATCTCATAAGCGGTTGGAAACATCTTTTTCATTCTTATATCTATGTCCAACACGCTAACAATTCCATCTTTATTCATATCCAATCCCGAATTCTGTCTATATCTCCGGGAAGGCTTACTAAATAATTTATAGTCGAAACTTCTACCGATGGCTTTGGGATAAAGAACAGCCAAATATAAATCTGTAAGGCTGTTGATTTCGCCCCGCCTTTTTCGAACAGTTTGTAGGTAATTTTCTACTAACTCTAACTGCTGTACCGCAGACATATTCTGAATGTCTTTCATGTAAAGCCTTTTACCCATCCGCATATTGATCTCTCGAACGGTCGGAACCATAAACTGGATCAAACCTACCGCTCCACTTCCTCTGTGATTTTCTATAGCCGGATTGAAACGCGATTCCATGTACATGACTGCCATCAGCCATTCTGGAGCGATATCCAACTTTTTGGCTACATCTTTTACCCCTGCTTCAAAAAGATCCTTGTTCCCAACATATACCGCTGCCTCGTCAATCAAGTACAACTCTTCGACAACTTCTGGTTCCGGTATACTATAAGCCAAATATACCTCATATAGGAAATTCGCCGAAATCAGAAAGGCCACAAATCCAACAGGGATAAGCAACCATTTCTTCGAAAATTTAAAAGATCGTTTGGGGCGAAGTACATACTTCTCCAACTGCTTTTTTCGGTCAAAGGATTTTGCTTTCGGCTTATCCTTTTTTAAGACAGCCAACTGAGATTCCTTTTTCCTACTACTAAATGGAACTTGAATCCAATATACTAAAAAAAATAGTAAAATAGAAGGGATCCAAACTATTTTGCGAAAAATTTTATCAAAAAAATCTTTCATTCTAATATTTTTGGCTAATGTAGCTCTTTTTCTCCTTTAATGACACCATGAGATGTCACTAAGACGGGAAATTCAAGAAAAGTGCACGAAAATTATTCCAAATAATTTTTAAGCCCTATCTGTCCACAAAACTCTTGAAGTCAGACTTACTTCCTTTTCCCCAAACCTTGATATTGTCGACCCTACCCGTGTCATCGAAAGAGCCGAACCCAATTTTTCCATAATCAAAGTGATGGTCTTCGGCTTCCATTATAGGTGCGTTCATATCATCAAAATAAACTTTGATCATACCATCCTCCAGGGTGCGCTCTATTCGGATTTTGTGAGGCTGTTCGGTAGTCCCCCACTTGATTCCTGAACTCGTCCTATGCGATATTTTGGTGCGAGGCTCATCATTTACAATAAATATGTTATGTGCATGGTCATCGGTCTTACTGGCAAAGTGTACATAGTAAAAATTGCTTGGATCTTTTACCCCGAAAAAAACGCACATATCTCTATGTCCATATTCCTTGCCCGTCTGTATAAGTTCCACTTCGAGAATAAAATCTCCGACAATAAGATCGTCAATCAGGGCTATATTGAATGGTGATCTTACACGGGTCTTGTATTTACTCTGTTGAAAAAGTTCGAGGCTGTTATTCTTAGAAGTTTCATGCAATCGCCAGGCATTGGCATCGCTCATAGAGAATGCATTTGTATTGGAGACATTTTCAAAGTCTTCCGCATAAAGGAGTTTATATCCTTCAGGTAAATTTTGAGCCTGAGCGAATGGTAGAAGGCTAATTAAGAGGAAAAAAAAGTAGTAGCGTAGCATAGTATTGGATTTGTGTTTCCTAAATATACAAAAGCTGCAAATTTCTATACCCTTTTTTCTTAGATAGCCTGATGGATTTCCTATTTTGTATTAAAATAAATCTGACGTATGAACCCATCTATTCCTACTAGCCTAAGAGTTTTTCTTTTCATTTGTATGTTTAGTTTCAGTGATCTTTCAGCCCAGGTAGACGAAAGTATCTATGCTGATATGAAATATCGCTTTGCAGGGCCATACCGAGGAGGTCGTGTCACGGCTGTAACGGGTATACCTGATCAAAAACATACTTTTTTTATGGGTACTACCGGAGGCGGAGTATGGAGGACCGATGATGGAGGGGGAAGCTGGCAAAATATTTCAGATAAATACATCAAATGTGGCTCGATTGGTTCGGTAGAAGTAGCACCTTCTGACCCGCAAATCATGTACGTAGGTACGGGTTCTGCCAGTGCGCGAGGTAATATATCTGCGGGCATCGGCATGTTTCGTTCGGAAGACGGGGGTGAAAGCTGGCGATCCATCGGTTTAGAAGATGCTGGCCAGATCGGAAAGATACAGGTGCATCCCAAAAATCCTGATTTAGTTTATGTCGCTGTATTGGGAAATATATTTGGAAAAAATGAGATGCGCGGAGTCTATCGTTCCAAAGATGGCGGTGCTTTTTGGGAACAAGTACTTTTCCACAGCGATAGTGTAGGAGCCATAGATTTGGTGATGGATCCTAATAACCCACGAATTCTCTACGCCGGTATGTGGAGGGCCGAAAGGAAACCCTGGACCATGATAGACGGCTCAAAAGAAGGTGGCTTGTATAAATCTATCGATGGGGGAGATAATTGGATCAAGTTGAAAGGAGGTTTACCCGAAGGAGTAGGAGGTAGGGTAGGAGTGGCAGTTTCCCCTGTAAATTCTAAGCGAGTATGGATGATTCGTGAAATGAAAGAAGAAAGCAAAGGAGGAATCTACCGATCAGATAATGGAGGGAGAAGCTGGACCAAAATAAACCGCGAACATAAACTCCGACAAAGGGCGTGGTACTATTCCAGAATCTTCGCTGACCCAAAGGATGAAAATACGGTTTACGTCTTGAATACAGGCATGTACAAATCCATTGACGGCGGTAAAACTTTCTCCCGAATCTCAACTCCTCATGGTGACAATCACTGCCTCTGGATCAATCCCTACGACACAGACATCATGATTGAATCCAATGATGGAGGAGCCAATGTGAGTTATAATGGTGGGAAGAGCTGGTCCACCCAGTACAATCAGCCTACCTCAGAGTTTTACCGCCTAACTGTAGATAATCAATATCCTTACCGACTTTATGCTGCGCAACAGGATAATTCTACCATCTCTGTTCCTTCCAATAGTCCCGGAGGTATTACTCCTTTGCAACATTGGAAAAGTGTAGGTGGGGGCGAAAGTGGGCATATAGCTGTAGATCCTCGTAATCCTAATCTCATTTATGCAGGGAATTATATCGGGAGGATCGACCGAACAGATTTGAGCAAAGGCTACAGCCGAAATGTTACCCACTATCCTCAAATGCATGATGGGCAAGCGGGCCGTGATATCAAATACCGCTTTCAATGGAATGCACCCATTCGACTTTCGCCCCATAATCCCGACAAACTCTATCACTGTTCTCAATATGTACATGTTTCGATGGATGGAGGAAAAAGCTGGGAAGTCATCAGCCCGGATTTAACAACTAATATAGACGAATGGCAAAATATCCCCGGAGGTCCTGTTCAGCATGATCATACAGGAGTAGAATTATATACCACCATATTTGCTTTCGAAGAATCTCCCCAAAATGAAGGAGAACTCTGGGCGGGAACGGATGATGGCCGGGTGCATTTGAGTGTGGATGGGGGTGAAAGTTGGGAGGAAATCACCCCAGCCAGTATGCCGCTGTATGGAACGGTCAATATGATCGATCTTTCGCCCCACGAAAATGGAAGAGCTTTTATGGCCGTATATCGCTACAGAGATAATGATTTTTTACCCTATATCTATAAGACGGATGATTATGGCGAAAGCTGGGAGCTCCTGACGGATGGGAAAAATGGAATACCTGAAACTCATTTTGTGCGAGTAGTACGAGAAGATCCTATCAGAAAAGGGCTTCTCTATGCGGGAACTGAGTATGGCATGTACATTTCCTTTGATGAGGGGCTGAACTGGCAAGCCTTTCAGCAAAATCTTCCAACTACTCCCATCACGGATATGCAGATCAAAAACAATGATCTGGTTCTCGCTACTCAGGGAAGGGCTTTTTGGATTATGGATGACTTAAGTCCCTTGCAGCAATTTGATCTATCTGTTGAAGATAAGATTGCTCATCTTTATAGCCCACGGCCTGCTTATAGAAGTCAAATTAGAGGATTTCGTGGAGGGAATGCACCCAAGTCTGCTCCTAATGGAGCTATATTCCACATAAACCTCATAAGTAAGCCAGGAAAGAAAGACACAGTTTCTCTGATCGTTTTGAATAAGTTTGGAGAAACTCTGAGTCGGATGTCTACTCATCCTAAAAAGGGGGAAAGTAAATTGAAGCTGAAGAAAGGCTTGAATAGAATCGTGTATAATATGCGAGGGGAAAGGCCTAATTTGATAAAAGGCTCCTTTATGTCATTGGCTGATACTCGTGGGCCAAAATTACCTCCCGATACCTATCAGTTAGTATTACTGGCAATGGGCGAAAGTGATGCCCAAAGTTTTCAGATTAAAAAAGATCCGAGATGGGAGTCAACGGAAAGTGACTTGAAGGAACAATATGACCTGGCTCTAGAAGTAAAAAGTCTTTTAAATACCGCCCACAATGCGATTAGGAAAATTCGCAGCATACGCGAGCAAAGTATGGAGCTAGCGGTCAGAGCTGAAACAGCAGGGTTTAGCTCGGAACTCATGAGCGATGCCAAATATATGGGCGAAAAGTTGACCGCTTTGGAGAATAAGCTCATTCAAACCAAAAATGAGAGCGGGCAAGATCCCATCAATTATCCTTCACAGATTGATGACCAAATCGCTTATTTATATAGTGTGGTAAATGCGCAGGACGCTTCACCAACTCTGGGTTGTTATGAACGCTTTGAAGACCTGAAAAAGGAACTACAGCCTTATCTGGATGAGCTACAGGAAATCGTGGATAATGAGTTGAAATTCTTTACGGATAAAGTGGAGGGTATGGATTTGCCCTGGATTGTATTGCCGAAAGAATAAAGGAGAGCACATATTCTCAGTAAGATTGGCAGGATTCTCAGCACAACCTACCATTTCCTCAAAGGCCGAGCATCTATAATTAAGCTCAGCTAGTTTGAGGAAAATTTAAAAATCATGAAAAGAGCAATATTATTACTTGCCTCCTTGGCCTTGCTGTCGAGTGAAATTCTAGCTACCCAAATTCCTGAGGATATTCAGGGTTTCTGGCAAACTAAAGCCGTAAAGATATTTTTTTATCCAAATGGGCTTAAGTTGGAATCCACTGATCCCGCAAGTCTGGCTTTCGATATAAAGACTATACCCGATGGCAATTTTTGGCAGTTGGAAAGTATGGGTGCAAAGGGGGATACTGTAACTATAAAGTTCTATCGAAAAAGTAGTTGGTCTAAGCTGCATATGAAGTATGTTTATCAATCTGATAAAGAAGCCATGCTTCGATTCGATAATTCTAAATGGATTCGATTTGAGAAAGTGCTTGGGCAGCCAATAAATTATTCTTCCTTATTCAATTTCGAAATAACCTTAGACAAAGAGATTTGGTCGGAAGATTTTTTTAATGAAACCTTCTCCGAGGGTTTTAAGCTGATCCATTCCCTTCCAGAAGAAATACAAGGATATTGGGCCGATAATAAGCATATGCAAACCATCTATCCTAATCAGATTAATCACTGGTTCCATATCTATAAACTAAAGAAGATTTACCAAAAGGGGGACTTTTTCCAAATTGAAGCAGGCGAGGAAGGAAGTAGCAATAGAATGCTAATCATTATGAAAAAGGATGGGGAATTCTTACACATACAAAAGTTTTCTTTTGCCATTCTGGATAGGCACCTATCTTTCATTTCTTCCCTAAAAAAGCTGAGTAATGATGGAATGAATGTAGAAGAAGTAGAAAAGAATTTCTTTAATACCTATTATCTCCCTGTCCTTTATGATCGCTTACATAATTTTAATAAAACTGCACGTCTAAGCCCAGAGGGTACCTTTGAAATTTTAGGAAAGAGCTGGAAGGTTACAGATATGTATGAATTTCCTGAAGAGCTGACCAAGAATGAGTACTACAGCCTGTTTATAGAAATTGAAGATCCGCTAAACCATACTAAGAAGATCGTAATGATCCAAAAATTCAATGAGGAGACTACTATTGATATAGGGCTTGGTCGAGAGTCTTATCGTTTTGAGTCATTTTGGTCTGTGTTTGGGTTGATAATCGGGCAGGGTATTATTTTTTTGGTTATTTTCCTATTAGCTCTACTAATTTTTTATCGCTTGTTTCTTCTCCCCCGCAAACTCAAACAGCGACTTTCTCAGGTACAACTGGAGGGCATCAAATCACAGCTTAATCCTCACTTCCTTTTCAATAGTATTTCTTCCATTCAAAGCTTGATGAATCAAGGAAAAACGGAGGAAGCCAATACTTATCTGAATGATTTCTCTGATTTGTTGAGATATCATTTAGATGAAGGGGCTGAGGATTTGGTCTTGCTGTCAGAAGAATTGGCCGCTCTGCAACATTATTGTCAATTAGAGCAACTTAGAAGCCCATTTCAGCTTGAAATAGAAGTAGATACTCAGCTGGATACACAGCAGATTGAGATTCCTAATCAAATCCTTCAGATAGTGGTTGAAAATGCGATAAAGCATGGCTTAAGGTTCACAGATACTCCCATTTTGAATATCCGCCTTCAGAAACTCAAGCAATTACTACGAATAAGCATCCTGGACAATGGACCGGGCATACACAATGAGGAGCATAGGCCTTCAGCAAATCTGACCATTAGAAAAACCCACAAGGGGCTCGAACTTATTCACGAAAAAATCAAACTCCTCAAAAAGAAAGGTATTAAATTGAAAATAGATATCAAGGATAGAAGGCTTGACCTTCAGGAGGAGGAAAATGGAACACGTGTTACCTTAGATATACCCTTGACCTATTAAATTCAGATGGGTATTCGAGCCATTTTAATAGACGATGAAGCTCCAAATTTGGAAAACCTGCGGATATTGTTGGAAAAACACTGTCCGCAGGTCGATATTTTGGGGTCCGCTATGAATAAGACTTCAGCCCTTGAAGCCATTGCCCTGCATCAACCCAATGTACTTTTTCTGGATGTAGAAATGCCTGGACACAATGGGTTTGAGTTATTAGAGGAAATAGGAGTTGAGCGGGATTTCGAAGTCATTTTCGTTACAGCCTTCCACCAATATGCCATAGATGCGATAAGATTTTCTGCCCTGGATTATTTGCTCAAGCCTATTCGGGTGGAAGAGTTGGTGAAAGCGGTTGAGAAATTGAGCCAAAAACAGGAAGAAAGCCAGCGCAAGGAGCAGATGGAAAATATGATCGCGAACCTAAAACGTGACCATCAGGAAAAGAAGATCGCCGTTACCAGTTCGGATAGAATTGATTTTATCAAACTTTCAGAGATTGTGTATTGTCAAAGCGATAATAACTACACGATTTTTTACCTGAAAAATGAACGAAAAATCATGGCCTCCCAAACCCTTAAGACCTACGAGCGATTACTTCGCGATTTTGATTTCTTCCGAGTACATCAATCCTACCTTATCAATACTCAGTACATTCAATCCATTCTCCGGAAAGAAGGAGGGCAAGTGCTTATGCAAAATGGAGAAGCGCTACCTATTAGTAGAATGAAGAAGGATGCCTTGATGGAGCTGCTGAGTTGAGGTCTTCTAAAACTTAAACAGCCTTTTCATTGCGAGCCAGAAACTCGGAGGAATCAGTCCTTTCGATTCCTATAAACAATTTGAGCTCAGGGAATTGTTTCGTACTTGGAAAGTACTTGCAATGGCACCGCATCAGATGTTTGTTTCGATTATTTTTCGGCCACCCTATCCATTTTTACCTTTGGACCCCTTTTAAAAATCCGAGTCTTTAGAATGTCCCTTCAAAGAATTACCTTTGCCGGAACGTTTTGTTAAGATCAGACCTTAATAACGCACAACAGATACATAACCTCCATGCTTAAGCGTCTCAGCCACTTTTTTACGGATGATAAGATCGTTTTCGTGGTCATCCTTTTAAATGCAATACTCCTTTGTGCTCTGGCTTTCGATTTAGATAATCAGACCGTACACATTCTCGAGTGGCTGGACTTTGTATTTATTATCTACTTTTTGCTGGAGGCAGTTTTTAAGATTCGCGAAAGTGGTTGGAAGGATTACATCAAATTGGGCTGGAACCGCTTTGATTTTGTGATCCTCGTCCTTAGTATGCCAACTATTTTTGCCCTAATATTTGGCAATATCCAGGAATCAGACTTTTCCCTGGTATTTCTTTTCCGTATCGTACGCGTAGTCCGCTTTTTCAAGTTTCTTAAATTTATCCCAAACATGGAAGAGCTCCTGGCAGGGATAAGAAGGGCGTTTAAAGCTTCTGTCTTTGTCGTTCTGGCCTTCGTGATCTTTGGTTTTGTGATTTCAATGATCAGCAATAAGATTTTTGGAGAAGTTGCGCCTGAAATGTTTGGCGATCCGGTCATCTCTTTTTATAACATTTTCAAGGTGTTTACTATAGAGGGTTGGTTTGATGTACCCGAGAAAATTATTGAAAGTGCAGGATGGACTGGACAGGAAGCTTTTTGGACAAAAATCTATTTTATAATTATCGTCGTAACGGGCGGCTTATTTGGTCTTTCTATCGTGAATGCCATCTTCGTTGAGGAGATGGTTCGGGATAATAATGATGACCTTATCTTGAAAATTGAGGAGATGGATGAAAAGCTGGATAAGCTCCTCCAGAGGGATTCTAGGCCTGAGTAAAATCAAATTATCAAGGCTTTGTTAAGGCATCATTAAAATCGAAAAATCTTGTAAAAATTGTTTGCTTAGTATTCCCATCCCCCTATCTTTGCAGCAGGTTTTAGGGAGCGCTCTTCTTAAAAAATCCTTTTACAGATACAGCAGTTTATTGAAGCTGTTTAGAGGTTAATGAAAGGTTCGATTCCTTTCTCTGTGCCTACGCGAGTAGTAGTAGTCCTTTATAATCGGTCCCCGGAATATCCGGGGATTTTTTTTGTTTTCAGGTAACCTTTTTATGAAACCACCGTTAATAAATCCATAATTTTTCCTTGATATTTTTAATTATTTAAAAAATATTAGATTTATTTTAATAATTTTTGAAAATGATAGATAAAGTTCTATCTTTACTAAAGAATCAAGGAGATATATGAAATAATATTACAGAATGTGCAGATAATCAGTCTTGATTGTCTTGGAAGGCTAAAATTTTTGAGATCTTTTCTTGAAGGGTTTGAAAAATACTTGGCAGAAGGTTCGAATCCTTCTTCTGTAACACACGAGTAGTAGTAGTCCTTTTTAATTGGTCCCCGACATCCCTTGTCGGGGTTTTTCTTTTTATATAGGAGGTATTTTATTTTTTGTAAAAATCTGGCTCATTTTTGTGAAAAATTAAACAAATGCAATATTTTTTTGGAAATATTTGAATAGTAAATAAAATATACTACCTTTGGTATAAGAAAGTTATTGATACTTTCAGTTCACTGCAGGATGATGAAAATGGAAGACATACCCTTTTGTCTCGGGGGCGAGGGTTAGGGACAAAGCCCCCCTTAATTGGGGGGCCTAACCGCCTCAAGAAGGTTCGATTCCTTCTCCTGCAGCACGCGAGTAGTAGTAGTCTATTAAAATCGGTCCCCGGTCTATCCGGGGATTTTTTTTTCAAACGTGGTGGAAATTCTGGTTAGCCGGTTTGGGAAGGGCCTGTTCGAAGATTTTATGCATCAGTCAATTAGTTCTCAATATAGCTCATGAACTTCCCTTAGTTGCTTTCCCTAGAGCCGAAGCCAATTCTATTAAAGGAGGGTATGTTTATAGAGGCTCTGCGATTCCTTCTTTGTAATGAAAATACATTGATTTTTGAGTAGCTGACAAGTGGAACATATTTCGTCCTAATATCTCACAGGAATCATTTAACACTATCCACACAACAAGCTATCGATTTCTAGAAGCCCCAACTTATAGATTTCAGCAACACCAGTGTGGGGCTTTATGGAGGAAATAATGCCGGGGTAATAAAGGATGGGAAGCGAATGCTTACTGCTGGTGATGCAAATGCTGATGGGGGGATAAAAGCAATTGATAGAAATTTATTTTAGAGGCAGGAAAATGGAGGTGTTTACCAATATAGGAATGCCAAATCCAATTTCAATCTGGATGCAACGGTAAATGCTTTAGATAACAACCTCTTCTGGCTCAGAAATAATTCCGCTGTAGCTCACTTACCAGATTAAACTTTTAGGGATTCTGGGCTTTCCTTACGGTTTTCAGATATAGGTGATTCATCGGATTACCTACCATACCCGAAATTCCTTTTTGAAGGATTCGAAAGCTTTTATCGTAATAGAGGGGAATAATAGGCGCATCCTCCATCGCTATCTGATCCATTTGCTGATAAAGTTCAAACCTCAGAGAATCATTGGGAATTTCGAGGGCTTCCTTATATAGACGGTCAAAATCCTCGTTCTTATAATGGGTTCGGTTGGGGCCATTGGGAGCAAAGTTTTTCCCATATAGAAGACCCAGATAATTTTCTGGATCTGGATAATCAGCGATCCAACTGGCTCGCCAAAAATTTAGACGGGAAGAAATGGATTCAGTCCGTAAAGCTCCTCCTTCCATATTCTGTACATCGAGCACTACTCCAATATTCTCACAAGCTTTCTGTACAAATTCTGAGATATGGGCATACTTGGAAGTTGAGTTTAGGGTGATGGGAGGCAGGCCCTTGCCATTGGGATAGCCAGCTTCTATAAGGAGTGATTTTGCTTTCTCCAGGTCATACGTATACCCAAGTACTTGATCACTAAATCCCGGCATTCCACGGGGGACTATGCCAGCATGAGCAGGATATCCCATTCCATTCAGGAGATATTTGACCAATTTATCTCTATCTATAGCGTAATTGATCGCTTTTCTAATCTTCGAATTTGCTAAGGGATGTCCCTGATAGGCCTCTGCTTCCGGATCGACCAAAAAGCATAGAAATTCTATGTTGAGTTGAGGGGCCAGGATCAGTTGATATTTTTCTCCATACTCCTCTTTCACCCTACCATCCGGATACAATACTTCATCCTTGTAGGAATTATCAAGGTCTCCAATAAAATCCATATTTCCCTGAACAAATTCTATAAAAGCTGATAGTCGGCTATTGATGAAACTTACATCAACTGCATCAAGATAGGGAAGTTTCTCTCCCTCATCGGAGTGTTCAAAATAGTTGGGGTTTTTATGGAGAATGAGTCGTTGTCCTTCCTGCCATCTGTAAAACCTAAAAGGTCCTGTTCCGATAGGATGAGAAGAGAAGTTCTTGCCATAGTGCTCGGCGACTTCCCTAGGGACCACATAGGCAAAAGGCATGGCTAGTAGACTTAAAAAGGCAGGGAAAGCTTTGCTCAAACTAATTTCCAGGGTATGATTATCAAGAGCCTTAAAACCTGCTACATAATCAAGCTTTCCTTCTCTAAATTCATCAACCCCTAAAATTTTGTCGCGGAAAATCCAGGAACCAGAGGAGCCCAGGTCTGGGTCGCAAATTCGTGTGAAGCTATAGACAAAATCATCTGCTATCACCTGCCTGCTACTATCTTTGCCAAAGAGGGGATCCTTATGAAAATAGACTCCTTTTTTCAGGTAAAAAGTATAGGTTTTTTTGTCGTCGGATATATGTACCGAGTCAGAAATAGCAGATTGAATATTTAAAACAGAATCTAATGTTACGAGACCGTTAAATATTTGTGCAGTCATCCATATTTTGGTTCGTGCACTTGCGAAAGCAGGATCAAGGGAATTGAGCGTTTCTGACAGATTCATGCGAAAAACAGCTTTATCCACAGGCTTATCCACGGTCTGTCCACAACTTATCCACAAGAGTGGAAAAAATAAGAGACTTATGCACATTAAGTTTTGAAATCTGTGGCCGAGCATGTCTTTCAAAATCGTATATTTGTACAAACAAAGATAACAGAATATGGGTAAGATCATTTGTCTCGCCAATCAAAAGGGTGGGGTGGGTAAAACCACAACAGCTATAAACCTGGCTGCGAGTTTGGCAGCTTTGGAATATAAAACCCTCCTGGTCGATACTGATCCTCAAGGAAATGCAACAGTGGGTCTGGGCTTAGAGCTTGACGCCGCTGAGTATAGCATTTATTCCGCTATGATTGATGAGGATCTGACTGTGGAAAAGGTGGTCATGGAGACAGAATTTCCTAACCTTCATGTAGTTGCCTCACACGATAACCTGGCAGGTGCAGAAGTTGAAATAGTTGAAGAAGAAAATCGAGAATTTATGATGAAAGAAGCTCTTGATCGCTTCAGGGATCATTATGATTTCATCATTTTGGATTGTTCTCCTTCTCTTGGGCTAATTACAATCAACGCCCTCACTGCTACCGACTCTGTACTTATCCCGGTTCAATGTGAGTATTTTGCACTGGAAGGATTGGCAAAACTCCTAAATACAATTAGAATCGTTCAAAGCGGTTTGAATAAAAGTCTTGCCATTGAAGGCATCCTTTTGACCATGTATGATCAACGCCTGAAAATTGGATCACAGGTCATAGATGAAGTGAGGAAGCATTTCCAACATTTGGTTTTCCAGACCATTGTCCATAGAAATACAAGACTAAGTGAGGCGCCTTCTTATGGGCAGCCTGTTTTGGCCTTCGATGCTAAATGTAAAGGTGCGTTGAATTACATGAACCTGGCAAAGGAAATTCTGACCAAGAATGAGCTTTCGCTAAACAAGCAAGCTGCTATGGCCAGATAATTCTTCTAAAGAAACTTGAAATCCCCCAGTCCTATGGCTGGGGGATTTTTTTGGCTCATACCTTACCTTCCTCCCTGGATGTAATATATCCTTTCAAGCCCCTTTTTTTGTCCGGCAAAGAATATATTATTTTAAATTGTAAAATATTTTTACTGTAAATTATTGGAGAGCTGCTTTGGGGTAATAGGGCAGATAAAACTTCATGCTGAGCAAGAAGAATTCCCATGAAAAATTCTCGGAAAGGAAGAATTGAACTTAGTCAGAAACAAAAGCTCCAATGGGGTGCTGCTGGCTTATTGATACTGGCAGCCCTTGTGATGACTACCACCAATAGTAGTTTGATAAATAATGACCTAATGAAGATCAATGAAAATGAGATTTTCTTTATGGGAAGTGATTTTGAGAATCAGGAAGCAGGAGATTTTATCAATGAAGGGACCGTTGTCTATACCGGCCACATCAATACCTTAGGGAAATTTAATTGCGGAACCTGCCTTTCCGGGAGCAATTATGTAAGAAGTGATTGGGGAAGTTTTCAAACCATCGCTGGTGAAGGAGTCGTTCAAATGCAGGACGTAATCATTGAAAATGAGGGGGGGATTGATTTAGAGATTGAGTGGCAAGTCACCAATAGCATGGATTTCGTCAAAGGGATCATACGCACGGATAGGGATCAGGGAGGAACTGCCTTTGTCCACTTTCAGCCAGGATCTATAGTAGTAAGTGCAGACGATAAGGAGCATATAGATGGATACGTAGCTAAAACAGGCAAAGGGGACTTTAGTCTACCTACTGGAGATGGAAGCCGTCTCATGCCTGTGATGATTACAGGAAGTGCACAAAGTTCATTCTTCAAAGCTGCTTATTACCATTCCGATCCTAATAACGGTTCTTTATACGCTGGAGGACCTTTTTTTACTAAAGACTACGAAATCACAGAAGTTTCCTATGTCCATGACGAAGAATTCTGGCATATTGAGGGAAATAGTCTTACTCAGATTGTATTGCC
The DNA here is from genome assembly GCA_039819665.1 of Bacteroidota bacterium. Classification (GTDB taxonomy): domain Bacteria; phylum Bacteroidota; class Bacteroidia; order J057; family J057; genus JAWPMV01. Next base: position 93,875 of record JBCBRM010000010.1, on the reverse strand, counting down.
CTGGGACCAGACTTCTGATATTCAATCATGGGCAGGCTCCAAAGATTCAGTTATTGTAGTTGGTTGGAAGGATAATAAATGGATGAATCTGGGAAATCTTTATACAGAAGGAAATCTTTTGAAAGGCAAGGCGACTTCTCGTTCGCTTGTACCAGACGATTACGAAGCTTTTGCCCTGGGGAAAATGAATCCTGCCTATAAACCGGTAGTATATTTGACTTTTGATGCGGTGCAAAAGGGAGATGATGGATATCTGACTTGGTCCACCACGAGAGAAATCAATAGTTTTTATTTCGATGTAGAAAGGTCTGTAGATGCCGTCATTTTTGAAAAGTTTGGTCAGGTTCAGGCAGGAGGAAATACGGATACTATCCAGAATTATGATTTCTGGGATGAAGGAATTGCGCTGAAAGATTTAGAAAGGGTATTCTATAGAATCCGTCAAGTTGATTTGGATGGACGATTTGTTTACTCTCATGTTGAGGAGCTGGTATTCGGGGAAGTTGAAGAGGAAATTGATCTTGTGATATATCCCAATCCAGTGATTGATAAACTACGAGTAAGGTATACCGGACGTGCTGCTCTCAATGCTCGTTTGAAAATTGTAAACATGCTAGGGCAGAGTGTGCATGATGATGCCCTGCAAGGGTCATCAGATCTGGAGATAAATGTAAGCAATCTAGCGGTTGGACACTACGTTGTGATTGCCGGTAATCAGGATGTGCAGGTTAGTAAGAGACTGATCATCGCCCGATAAACTTATTGGCCCCTTAGGATCAGCCCTTGAGGAAAGGAAACCACACTTTCATTTCCATCTTTCCCTACGGTCGCTACGCCAAAGAAATAGTTATCTATCACTATATTTTTTAACGTATGCCGGCTTTTATTTCCTACGAAAACAGAATTTGTCCATTGGGCATCTGTAGTAAGTCTCCAGTAAACTTTGTATCCAAGAATGTCCGGATCGTCCTGTTTCTCCCAACTTAAAACCGTAGAAGCCTTTACTATGCCACCTATTCTCACTCGTTTGGGTTGAGGAGGAGCCCAGGCAAGTCCCGCAAGCACTATGGCATTCACTGCTGTAAGTTTGGCACAGTATGGGAAATTTACCCCTTCTATGACATCTCCATACTCAATCCCATTTTCGGTCCGTAAATCCTGATGCTGTCGATTGTAATTTTCATGGGTTTCCATGATTCTTACCCCTGCAAACCCCTCTTCGTTGAATGGGCGATGATGGCCACCTCTCCCAAAACGATCCAGCCGATATATCATCATTGCATCCAGATTGGGGATGTACTGGTCTGTCATTCGATCTACGTAGCGTGCTAATTGCCGTGAAAGCCCATCTACCTCCCCTCCATAAAATCTTGTACGCCATGCCCTGTTTTCATTTTCCTGGGACGACCGTATCTCTGAGAATACCCGAAAGGAATTATTCTGAATCACCCCATCTATGCCTTCGATATTGCCAATCATATCATTATTCAAAACACCTACAATATCCCAGCCCTCATCCTTAGCAACTTTCGCCATATGTTTTCCTCCAAATAGGCCTTGTTCCTCACCAGACAAACCCACAAAGATTACCGACGTTGGGAATTTGTATTTGGAAAGTACACGTGCCGCTTCAAGTACGCCTGCCATGCCGGTAGCATTGTCATTGGCACCCGGAGATTCACTGGTCGCATCCATTACATTTGAAACACGCGAATCTATGTCTCCACTCATGATTACATAGCGATTGGGATAACGAGTACCTTTGAGGGTAGCAAGTACATTCACAACAACTGCATCTTCCTTGATTCTGCTTTTGGGATTGCCTTTGATATGATAAAATTGATAGGAGACCTTCAGGCATCCCCCGCATTCCTCAGAGATCTTTTCGAACTCAGACTTAATCCAACGTCTTGCGGCCCCTATTCCTCGTGTCGTTGAAACGGTATCTGAAAGAGTATGACGAGTTCCGAAATCAACCAATTTGCGTATATCGTGCTCAATTCTTTCTTCTGAAACTGCATTTACTATATCAACAAGACGGGAGTCACGGGACGGGGGACTACTCTCTTGCGCTTGTAATTGAAAAGAAAAACAGATGCTTAGAAGTAAGAAGAAGTAGTTTCTCATGTCTGATGTATTTATTGGGGAATAAATTTAAGGCAAATTTTCCTGGCATGTACTAACTTACGATTCTATTTGATTACTAGAATTTATGTCTGCAGATCCAGGGCGTGTTATAGGCTCATACGAAGAGGGAAAATCAGGAAGCTTATTGGTCTTTTTGGCTGGGATCCATGGGAATGAACCCGCTGGAGTCCGCGCCCTTGAAAGAGTCTTTGATAAACTGGACCATCTTACATCTGAATTTAAAGGTAAGATGCTGGGACTTTGTGGAAATTGCCGTGCAATGTCAGAGGGCCGGCGATATATTGATCAGGATCTTAATCGGTTGTGGGGACATAGGGAGATTGCGAGGATAAAAAGCAAGGATGAGGAGCAACGCAATAATGAAGAACGAGAGTTAATTGATCTGCTTGCTCACTTTGAATTGGCTATTAATAGCCAGGCCGAGAGGATTATTTTTATCGATCTGCATACCACATCAGGCGTCGGAGGTTTCTTTACCATCATTACTCAGAAAAAAGAAAATCGCGTTTTAGCAGAGTTCCTGAAAGCTCCTATTATTTTCAATCTTGTCGATGAACTTCAGGTTACGACCAGCAATTATTTCGACCGCAAAGGCATAACCAATCTCACTTTTGAAGCCGGTCAGCACAATGATCCTACCTCCATAGATTTACATGAAGCAGCGATCTGGGTCTTATTGGAGGGGTGTGGATGCATAAGCAAAGATCAGATTCCAGGCTATTATGAAAATTATATGGCTATCCTGGAAGCTAATGCCTCCAAATTACCTACTTATCTCGATTTCAGGTACAGGCATAATATTGGCGCTCAGGACGAATTTATCATGAATCCCGGCTACCGGAACTTTTCACGAATAGAAGAAGGAGAGGCTCTGGCACACGATAAAAATGGAACCATATATGCGCCATTAGGAGGGATAATGTTGATGCCCTTGTATCAGCAGCAGGGAGCCGATGGCTTTTTTATTACAAAAGAACTAACACAAGCACCCGTTTAATCATGTTTTCACAAATCAATCAAAGAGAAATCATTTTGAGCCAGCAAGGGAAATCCATGCAAAGGGTCTCCGATTTTGATCCTATTGAGGAGGCACTTCTCAAACTTGATGGAGAGCAGCATGCTCGTGTTTTGCTCACTGAAGATGAGGGAGGCTATGTGAGGATGCTGGGCCGCAAAGACTTACTGGCTATCTGCCATGGAAGAAGGATTGATAATCAATTAAGTCATTATGTGCTTAGCCTTTCCAAGCGCGACGAAGAAGCGCTGACTTTTAGTTTTGGGACGGTTACTACTCAAATCCAAAAAAATGATCTGATGGCCCTGGAAGATGCACTTCTTCTGGCTCGATGCTTTTTTGATCAAAAAGCTTTTCCCCCTGCCTATAATATGAGAGAAATAGAAAAGCCTCTATTTTAAATGACAAAAGCCCCACTCAAATAGCAGGGCTTTTTTTGATAGAAATTCTTTCTTACTCTTCTTCCGCTTTATCTACTACGATTCGATCTTGGCGGTTGGCTAGTTCCCATGCTGTATGGTACACCAGCTTTGTGATCTTAGCTGTTTTTTCGTAGCGAATTTTGTGCGCGTCATCACCAGGTTTGTGGTAATCTATATGAACTCCGGTAAAATAGAAGATGACGGGGATATTATTTTTGGCGAAATTGTAATGATCACTTCTATAGTAAAAGCGATTGGGGTCTTTTTCGTCATTATAGGTATAATCAAGCGTGATACCAGTATGGGTATTATTGGCATCCTCTCCTAGATTGTGGAGGTCCGTACTTAATTTATCCGACCCGATAATGTAAACATAATTGGTTGAATCTTCTCTTTCCTGGTATTTCTTATCAATCCTTCCGATCATGTCTATATTTAAATTCGCGACTGTATTTGCTAGCGGATAAAGTGGATAATCGGTATAAAAACGAGAACCAAGCAGGCCTTTTTCTTCCCCGGATACAGTCATGAAAATCATGCTACGACGTGGAGGGTTTCCATTTTTTGCAGCCATAGCAAATGCCTCCGCCAATTCGAGTATGGCCGAAGTCCCGGAACCATCATCATCTGCGCCATTGTTGATCTCACCATTTCTACTGATACCAATGTGATCGTAATGAGCCGTCAAAATGACAACTTCCTCTTTTTTGTCCGTTCCTTCCAGATATCCTAATACATTGGAAGCGGCTGTGGAGTTGAAATCAATGTCAGAGCTCAATTTAAAATCAGCTACTTTATCTAGCTTTAAATTGGGAGGTGTGGCACTTTTTGAAAGCGCTTCTTCCAATTTATTTAATTTCCCTTTCGCCAGTTTCAATAAATCTGACCCCATAGCAGATCCCATAAAAATCTCAGGCATTCCTATATCGGGAGAAGCTGAAATTTGAAAGCTGCGTTTACGTGCATACCTTCTGATTGTTTTATCCATATCAGCGGGCAGGATCATTATCATGGCCTTTGCTCCTCTTTCCTCAATAGCTTCCTGCCGTGCAGCCCAACTTCTGACCCGTTCAATTCTACTTTGTTTTTTCTCCTCTGAATTATTGGGAGAACCCCCAAGTACAACTGCAATTTTTCCGTCCAAATCCAGGCCTTCCAAATTGTCATACTCATCATTGCTGATTCCATATCCGGCAAAAACAAGTTCTCCGTTGAGGCTATCTGGAAAACCTCTTCTGTAATTAAAGAAGTCTTTTGTGTATTCGTAGGACTTCCCTCCGAAATCTATACTGGCTGATTTTATTTCTGACCGATTGAGGTAATAGTATTGGAAATAAGTCCCATCGGGATTACCCGGAGCTAATCCAATGCGTTGGAATTGAGTTCTTATATAAGCTGCTGCCAGCCTCTGCCCACGGGTCCCGGTTTCTCTCCCTTCTAATAAGTCATCTGCGAGGAAGCCAATATGTGCCTTGAAGTCTTCAGCTTTAATGGTCTCTGCATAGACTCTTTCTACATCTTCTGCACTGTTTTGACCGAAATTAGCTGACGCAAGCAAAACAAATATGAAAAAACTTATATATTTTCTCATTGGCTTGAGTATATATTAGAGATTTAGTGTTAGCTTTGAATATTCACGCAAGTTATTTAAAAAAGAGGATTCCTAAAAGGAACAAAGTACCCGTATGCAGGATTTCTCTACGGGTTGGTCTATAATTAAATTACTATTGCGCAATGCGTTATCTACTTTATCTCACCCTCAGTTTTACGCTTCTAATTCCGGTTAATTCCCTCTTTTCTCAGAACTATCTCCACGTGCAGGGAATGGAAATTGTTGATGGAAATAATAATCCTGTTTTGCTAAGAGGAATGGGACTGGGAGGCTGGATGTTGCAGGAGGGCTACATGATGCAAACGGCTTCTTTCGCCAATGCCCAATACCAAATTAAAGAAAAGATTGAGGAGGTTATAGGTACTTCAGCTATGAATACCTTTTATGATGCCTGGCTAGAGAACTATATCCAAAAACGGGATGTCGACTCCATGAAAGTCTGGGGCTTTAATTCAGTCAGACTTCCCATGCATTATAATCTATATACGCTTCCCATTGAGGATGAACCGGTTGCCGGAGAGCAAACTTGGCTTACCAAAGGATTTGAATTGACCGATAGTTTACTTGCCTGGTGCTCTTCGAATCAGATGTACCTGATTTTGGATCTGCATGCGGCTCCCGGAGGTCAGGGGGCAGAAGCGGGGATTTCTGATTATGATCCTACAAAACCTTCCTTATGGGAGTCTGTCGAAAATCGGAATAAGACGGTTGCGCTTTGGAAAAAGCTTGCAGAGCGTTACGCAAATGAGCCCTGGATGGGAGGATATGACCTTATCAATGAGACCAATTGGCAATTGCCCAATAATGCAATGCTTAGGAATCTCTACATAGAAATCACAGATAGCATCCGGACAGTTGATACCAATCATATCATCTTCATAGAAGGAAACTGGTTTGCTAATGACTTCACGAATCTTGATAATCCCTGGGATGCCAATATGGTCTACAGCCCCCACAAATACTGGAATTTTAATGATGATGAGGGCGTTCAGTGGATGCGGGAAATAGGCAATCGAAATAATCGCCCGGTTTGGATGGGAGAGTCTGGTGAGAATTCCAATACCTGGTTTACAGACGCCATCAAAAAGATGGAAGGAATCAATATTGGATGGGCATGGTGGCCCTGGAAAAAGATTGATGCAATTGCAGGTACGATCTCTGTGCCCAAAAATCAGGGCTATCAGGATTTATTGGACTACTGGAGTGGAAATGGAGCCAAACCCTCAGCTGGTGATGCAACAGCAGCTTTGATGCAAATGGCTGAGTGGCTTAAAATTGAAAATGCCGATATCCGAAGAGATGTGGTAGATGCGATGTTTCGTCAGATCAATTCGAGTGATACCAAACCTTATGTAAATAATGTAGCTCCCGGTGTGGTTTATGCTGTAGATTATGATCTGGGGCCAAATGGAAGTGCCTATTTCGATTTAGATGTAGCTACCTATCATGTTTCGACAGGAGCTTACCAAGCATGGAATCAGGGCTGGAATTATCGAAACGATGGGGTTGATATTGAAATCTGTGAGGATAATATCAATACCAATGGATTTAATGTTGGCTTTATAGGAAGTGGAGAATGGCTTCAATATGAAGTGGATGTACAGACAGGAGGAGTATATGATGTCATGCTCAGACTGGCTTCACTCAATGGAGGAGGACCCTTACATTTGATGATTGAGAATGCTGATTTGAGTAGTAGAAAGACGGTCCCAGGAACTGGAAGCTGGCAGGGGTGGACAAGCGTTGTCTTTAATGATGTTGTTTTAGATCAGGGGCCGCAGAAAGTACGAGTTTTTGCAGATAATGAAGGATTCAATTTAAGTAGTTTGGAATTCACCTATCAGGGGGCAAGTACAAGTGTAAATACACGCTACCTTTCAGCCAAAACTCTGGATAAAACAGAAATTCTTTTAACCCTTAATAAGGAACTGCAGGCACCTTCCGGATCTCTGACTTCCTTATTTACCTTAACTGCAAATGGAAATCCCCTGAGCATTACTAATGTGGTTCAGGATTCAAACAATCCTCGTAATATGCTCCTCACAATAAGCCAGGAGTTAATCTTTTCTGATTTGGTGAAAATATCCTATTCAGGTTCAGCTTTGACAGCTACTGACGGAAGCAATCTCCAAAACTTCTCTAATCAAGAGGTGCAGAATCTCATTCCACAAATTCATGAACTACCGGGTAAAATACAGGCGGAAGCTTATTTCAATCAAATCGGTATACAAACAGAGGCTACAACTGATGATGGGGGTGGCTTAAATATTGGTTACACGGATGTTGGCGATTATATGGATTATTCCATAGATATTAAAACTGCCGGTGAATATTTGGTAGATTATCGTATTGCCGCGGAAAGTGAGAATGGAGGAGTTGAATTGCACTTAAGGGATGATTCAGGTTGGGACAGCGTTTTGCACCGCGCAGACTTTCAGGCAACAGGAGGATGGCAAACATGGAGGACTTTTAGTCAGCCTGTTGATCTGCCAAAGGGAAAATACACCTTGCGGGTAGTGATCACACGATCCTTGTTCAATATGAACTGGTTTGAATTTACGCTTGTGAATGCTACTTCGATCGAGGATGAATTGGCCATAGATCTCAAGCTATATCCGAACCCCAACCAGGGAACCTTTACTCTCAAAGGCGAAATGGAAACTGTTGGAGCTTTACGCCTGGAGGTTTTTGATATGATGGGACAGCGGATGTATGAGAAAGCCTTGCCTCCTTCTATTTTGTTGGATGAAAGCATAGATATCCAGGACGCTCCCAGAGGAACTTATTTCCTCCGTTTGATAGATGGAAGTGGAAAGAGTATCAGTAGAAAAATCTGGAAGGAATAATCAGTCTTCAAAGATTTCTTCTAAATCAATAATGAGATCAGAGAAAATCCCTACGGGGATTTTCTCGCTTTTGGAGAATGGGGTAGGGCGTTGCGGCTGATATTTCCCTTTTCCATCGAGGGTAAATGCGTTTACACTTTGTTCTTTAGGAGAGACGATCCAATACTCTTTTACTCCAGCATGTTGATAGAGCTCAAATTTCTCATTGAGGTCTTTGCTCGCTGTCGAGTTGGATAATATTTCGATGATCCAATCTGGAGAACCTTTACAGCCCTTTTCATCCAATTTCTCCAAATCACATATCACACAAATATCTGGCTGAACTACGGTATCGATCTTATTTTCATCCCGATGTGTAGGAGGAAGGGGTAACCTGACATCAAAAGGAGCTGGAAATACCTTGCAAGATCGGTCTTTTAGGTAATTATAAATTTGATAAAATAGACTTCCGGACACCCATTGATGAGAAGTTCCTGGAGCTGGCGACATACGAAATACTTTTCCCTTAATCAGCTCTACCATTTCCTCAAACTGCCAATTGAGGTAGTCGGCATAGGTGTATTTCTTCCCAAAATCGAGATCGTTGATATCTGTTATCACTTTCTTCACATATTAAAGATACAAAAATAGCATCAGAGCCTCCTTGATTAGATCAAAAAGGCTCTGTTAATATGTTAGACCCCGAAAAGGGGAGCTATGTCAACATGCGAATGAGAAAATCTACAAAGCTTTGAGAATATCTGTGAAGTCGCGGGATTTCAAACTCGCACCTCCTACCAGTCCACCGTCAATGTCCGGCTGGGCGAAAAGGTCGTTGGCATTGGCAGGCTTTACACTACCTCCATAAAGAATGGTAGTTCCCTCTGCTACTTCTGCTCCGTATTTATCGGTGATCAGTTTTCTAATAAAGGCATGTACTTCCTGCGCCTGCTCAGGGCTAGCTGTTTTTCCTGTACCAATTGCCCATACGGGCTCATAAGCCAGAATACATTTTGAAAAATTTTCAGCATCTAAATGAAATGACCCTTCGCTTACTTGCTCCTCAATTACGGCAAGTGTATTTCCTCCCTCTCTTTCTTCCAATTTTTCGCCAAAGCAATAAATAGGCACTAATCCATTTTCCAATGCTTTGTCAATTTTATCAGCCAGGAGATCGTTGTTCTCTCCCTGGTATTCTCTTCTTTCTGAGTGGCCAATGATCACATGGGTAACTCCAATGGAAGTCAACATGGTCGCAGAAACTTCACCGGTATAAGCTCCTTTATCTGCTTGATGAAGGTTTTGAGCTGCAAGATGCATGTTGGGATGATCCTTGGTGATATGCTGTACGAGAGAGAGGTAAGGAAAAGGAACGCCGAAGATAACTTCTGCATCTCCTGAATATTCATCTTTCGCCATATTTACGACCTCGCTGGCCAGGCTTTGAGCTTCCTGAGCGCTAAGGTTCATTTTCCAGTTGCCGGCAGCAATTTGTTTACGCATTGTATGTGATGTATAGGTTAAAAATGGGCGTAGTAGTATCCTTGCAATCGAAGCGCCTAACTTAATACGAATTATTTATCTCTGAAAATATTGAGGAAATTTTTCAGACCTTTTCCATTTCCCACCTTCTGTATGGAGCGCTGAGTTCAAATACTTTAGTGAGAATTTGTTTGTCTACCTCACCAAAGTCTATTTTTCTTCGCGCCATAACTTTTTCAGCCACTTCAAAGGCTTTACGGGTTTGATAAGTACTAAACCCTTGTGCACCTCCCCAGGAAAAAGAAGGAATAAAGTTACGAGGGAATCCAGAGCCGAAAATATTGGCAAATACACCCACTACCGTCCCTGTATTGAACATGGTGTTAATGGCTGTTTTGCTATGATCTCCCATGATGAGGCCACAAAATTGTAAGCCTGTATCTGCAAATCTTTCACTTTGATAGTTCCAGATTCTCACATTTGCATAGTTGTTCTTGAGATTGGAGCTATTGGTATCAGCACCGATATTACACCAAAAACCCATCACCGAATTCCCCAAATATCCTTCGTGGGCCTTACTGGAATATCCCATGATCACCGAATTTCCGATTTCGCCTCCTGCTTTACAATAGGGTCCAACCGTCGTATCTCCTCTCAATTTTGCCCCTACACTGATTTGCGCATTGTTGCAAATAGCATGGGAACGCCTGATAATACAGCCTTCCTGAAGGTTTGCTCCTTTCCCGATATACATAGGGCCATCTTCTGCATTCAGGATAGCTGCTTTTACTTTTACTCCTTCTTCTACAAAAATATTATCTGCTCCGTAGATTCGTGTATAGGGATCGGTGATCTTCTGAGAAGTCCTGGTCTTTGTGATCAATTCGAAGTCATAGGCTATTAGTTTCTCATTGTTAAGAAACATATCCGGAGCCTGCCTGATTGCGAGAGAATCATTTGAGCTTTGCATCTCCTTAAGTCCAAGAGCTTCCAAAAGATTTTTATCTAATATACCGGAGAACTCAACTGGAAGCATACTGAGGGGAAATTGAGCTGCAATTACTTCCTCTTTTCCGTTACTGAGATATGTGGAAGGTCCTAAATTTTCAATTTCTTTTAGCAAGTCCTCATCTGGAATAAACTTTCCATTGATCCAGATGCAGGGTTTATTATGGTTGGGAAGTTTGTTGAAAGCGGAACCCAGGTAATCATAGGCATAGGCATACATTTCCTCGCCATAGATATGGGTCCATCGTTCTTTACAAGTAAAAATTCCGGCTCTCAATTCATACAATGGCCGGGTGAAGGTAAGAGGAAGGAGGTTGAAATGACTTTTGTCTTCGAAAAGAATCTTTTCCATATAAAATCCTGAGCTGCTTTTACATATAGGTAGAAAATGGCCTAATAAAATATCCCTTATCTTCTTATTCAGCTCCTACAAAAAAAGCAGTTCCAAAGAACTGCTCCAATTGTTTTTTTATATAATTCAGACAAGTATGCCTGACTATTTTCCTTTGTTTCCGTAGCGCTTGTAGAATCTGTCTACACGACCGGCAGTATCCACAAGTTTCTGCTTACCTGTGAAGAAAGGATGAGAATCACTAGAAATCTCTAGCTTCACCAACGGATACTCATTTCCATCTTCCCAAGTAATCGTATCTTTAGTCTTGATCGTAGAACGCGTTTTAAATGCGTAATCAGTAGAAATGTCTTTGAAGATTACTTCTCTATATTCCGGATGAATTCCTTCTTTCATGATTTTAATATTTTGGAGTGCAAATATACAGCAAAATATCCTTTTCGCAAACAGATCATCCAGGAATTTATAAGGATTTTAAATTGGCTTACATAAAATTAAACATAAAGGTAAAGATGTGGTTAAGCAGCCAATGGGTAATTTAGATTACCTTTGGACTTAATATAGATTTTGATATTTTTGTTCACACCTGAAATTTATATGTTAAAGCGCATCCTGACATATTTAATTTTTGCTGCTGCACTCAGCATCCTTCCTCAAAAGGTTCAGGCTCAAACAGTTCTTTTGAACTACTTCAATCTAAAGGTTGATGGAGCTCAAATTCTGCTCGAGTGGGAACTACAATCTGAGATTGGGGTAAAAGAATTTCGGGTATTCCGCAGATTTAATGATGAGCCCAGCCTTGCTCATCTGGTTACCATGCCGGTAAAAGGGCTGATGAAGTACAATTATTTAGATGATGATATGTTCAAAACAGAGGGCAGGGTTGTCCACTATGAGCTGCATATCGTTACAGACAAAAAGACTTTCAAATATTTTGCCAGCCAATCTCATAATCCTACCTCAATACAGCGTACCTGGGGAAGCATAAAATCTATGTTTCGATAAGGCTGTTTTTTTTTCATTTCTGGTCTTTGGATTACATCGTAAGGAACTCCCACTAAGTTCCTGAATTTTCTTTTTTCGGTCTTATAAATTCATGCCATGATCCACAATGGATCAGGTACTCTTTATTCAATTTAGCCAGATTTAGCGCTTTATGGCGAAACAACATAGACCGAATACATCCACCCGGCAGTCCTCTCGTTTAACGAATCGCAGAATGGGAATAGCTGCTGCTATTCTTGCCTTATGCCTGCTTATTATAGGTACCTTCAGTTTGCAAAATCAGGACCCTGCTTTAGCGGTAAGGGAAGAAAAGTTTAATACTGAAGTTGAAAAAGAAGCTCAAATACCAGAAAAGAATCCCGCAGAAGAAGAAAAATTAGAAGAAGAAGAAAGTAAACCAACCATCACTCCTGATACAGAGCTTGAAAAAACTCCCGCCCCCGCCCCCAAGAATCCTGTAAACAAGAGTTCGGGGCTTCCAGCACCTTCATCTATAAGCTGGGCGAATATGGCTTTGCAAATTGAAGCAAATCAGGCGGTTTTAAACTGGTCTACTTTCTCCGAAAGTAATACGGCTTATTTTGAAATTGAGCGATCGATTGACCAGAAATCATTTAATCGCATAGGAAAAGTGTCGGGAGCTGGTGTCGGAGATTTCCTCGATCAAGAGTATAGTTTTGTTGACCCGGGCCTCATGATGATTGGTTTCCCACGAATTTACTACCGAATCAAACAAATAGGATTGGATAAGCGGGTTTCACAAAGCCAGATTTATGAGCACAGCATCCCCCTAAATTTGGGATTATATATTAAGGTTGACACCATAGAGGATGGGATCATTACCCTCGCCTATGTTGCAGATGAGGCCTGCGAAGCTTTATTCCAGGTAATGACCAAAGAAGGCAAGGTATTGTATGAGGAAAAAATAGATGTTGGATTCAATGCAAGGCGGAGGAAATTGGATGCGAGTATTTGGGGAGAAGGAGATTATTTGATGGTGCTTTCTACTGATGAAACCCGGGTAAGTGAATGGTTACAGGTCAGGGATGACGAAAAAGCAGAGGTAGAAGAATAGAGCAGATCCTTATTAGATATAAATATTTAGCCCGGATTTAGTCCGATTTATGGAAAGAATCCGGGCCTATGCGTTTTCTAGCGAATTATTATGTAATTTTAAGCGGGGAACGCATCATGAAGAACCTACTGAACTACGCAACTATTCTCCTATTTATCCTGGGCTTTCAACGGTCCGGTTTGTTTGCGCAGACAAAATTAGAGTCGCTTGAACAACAGCTTGAGCAAAATCTTTCCTCAGAAGACCGGATACGCGTCTTAAACGAGCTTGCAGAAAATCTTAAACGTAATTATCCTAAATCTGCTTTTCGGTATGGCAAGCAGGCCTATGAGCTTTCTCAAATAAAAAAAGTACAAGAAGGAACAGCTTCTTCTTTGGTCATTATGGGAGATAGCAAATGGAACCAGGGATATTATAAGGAAGCCTATACCTTTTATGAGGAAGGAAAAACTGCATTTGAAGAACTTGGAGATAGTCTGGGTATAGCATCCACCCGCCATGGTTTTGCAATAGTTGACTGGAGATTTGGGAACTTTCCCAAAGCTTTGGAACAAGAATTCAAAGCCCTGATGATACGAGAAAGAAATGGAGATAGTCTTTTGATGGCAGATTCTTATTACTGGCTTGGAATCTTTCATACAGATCTGACCCATTTTGAAGAAGCACTGGATTACCTCAGAAGATCCCTGCGAATTGCCAAATCCTATGAGGATAAACAGCGTACAGCCAATAGCCTAAACTTTATCGGCCGAGCCTGGCGAAAGCAAGAAGAGTATGGAAGAGCCCTGGAAGCTCATAACGAATCTCTGGGCTATTACCGGGAGTTAGGAGATAGTCTCGGAGTATCAGACTATTTCAACAACGTAGGAAGTATTTACAGGCGTGAGAAAAACTATGACGAGGCCCTCAAGTATTTCTTTCGAGCATTGGAGATCCAGGAAAAACTCAACGATCAGGAAGGGATCGCTGATGGATACAATGACATCGGAACTACCTATATGCAAAAGGGATCTTTCGATGAGTCAATAACCTATTTAAAGAAAGCCCTGGACATTTCGCAAAGAACAGGACTAAAAGACGATGTCAGGTATGCCTATGCAAGTTTATCTGCAGTTTATGATTCGGTAGGGGATTATCAAAATGCCTATTTCTATCAGCGTAAGTTGATGGAGGTCAAAGACTCTATTCTTGATCAGAAAAAAAATCAAGCTATAGCTGAGTTGGTAAAGGATCATGAGGAAGAAACTCGTGCTCAGAAATTGAAATTACTGGAACTGAATTCTTCCAGAAACCAATTACTAGGATTTCTGTTGCTTACAGCTTTGCTCCTCTCACTAGTATTTTTAATCTGGATGATAAGTCGTTCCCGATTGCAATCAAAATTGAATAAGGAGCTCTCCAGGAAAAATCGGATTATTGAGATCGAGAAACATCGTTCAGAAGAATTATTACTTAATATCCTACCTAAAGAAACAGCTGATGAACTGATGATGCATGGCAAAGCTAAAGCCAGAAGCCATGACGAAGTATCAGTCCTCTTTTCTGACTTTGTTGGCTTTACGAAACTCAGTGAAGAACTTACGCCTCACGAACTGGTCACTGAACTCCACCATTGTTTTGAAGCCTTTGATCGGATTATAGAGAAATATGGAGTGGAGAAAATAAAGACCATCGGTGATGCCTATATGTGTGTATCAGGTCTCCCTGCCAATAGCACCCAACATGCTGTCAACATGGTCAAAGCAGGTCTGGAAATGCAGGAATTTCTCACCAATTACAAAAAGAAGCGATTGGAACAGAAAATTCCATTCTTTGAAGCCCGGATTGGGATTCATTCCGGCCCTGTTGTGGCAGGTATTGTCGGCATTCGCAAATTCTCCTATGATGTTTGGGGAGATACTGTCAATATGGCCGCTCGGATGGAGGATCATGGAGCCGTAGGCAAAGTGAATATCTCTCAGGCTACATATGAGATCGTTCAAAATGATTTCCTATGCAAGCATCGTGGACAAATTGATGTCAAGCACAAAGGCAAAATGGATATGTATTTTGTGGAATGGGTAATTTAAGTGCCTCAAAAAACCGGGCAGTAGAAATTTTAAGCAAATAACAGTAGTTTTAGGAAGTACTCATCTTTGCTCCCATGCTGAGGAAAAAACCTGTATATACCGACCAACATCTGATTGAGTCCATCCAGTCTGGGGGAAAAAAGCGAGAGGAAGCAATCACCATCCTATTTGATTTGCATCGAGGGTTTCTGTTTAAAATAAAACGGAAACTTTTTTTATCTGAAGAAGAGCTGCAAGATGCCTACGTTGATTCCATTTTAAAAGTCGGGAATCAGATCACTTTGGGGAAATTTCGTGGTGATAGTAAGCTCTCTACCTACCTTTATTCAATTTTTTTTAATAAATGCGTTGACCTTTCCCGGAGAAAAAAGTCTAATCAGATTACCCTGGTAGAACCTCAGCTAGAAATGGAAGATGCCGTAGGAAATTTATGGGATTTAATGGAGGTAAAAGACGAGCTTAAACAGCTAAAGTCAGCGCTTTCAAAAATGGGCGAGAATTGTCAGCATGTATTATTGGATTGGGGATATTATGGATATAGCATGGAGGAAATCGCTGAAAGAAGAAATCTGAAAAATCCGCAGAGTGCTAAAAGCTTAAAATATAAATGCTTGAAAAAATTGAGAGAGTTGTTGAATATTAAAAAATTGAGTTGAGCATGCCCTGGGAAGATATATATGGACAAACCGAAGCGTATCTGGCAGATGAGCTTTCTCCAGAAGAGAAAGTTGAATTTGAACGTAAGTGCGAAACGGATTCTGCTTTTGCCGAGGAAGTTCAAATGTACCTTCGATCTTTATCAGAAATAACATTGTTCGGGCAGGAGAAATTGAGATCTGAGCTAAAGGAGCGATTTACGCTTGGTCCTGATTCCTCAATACCCCATAAAAATCCCCGACCTCTCTGGCCCTATCTGGCAGCTGCGATAATTGTGCTTTTGCTGGGGTTTTGGTTTCTGTTACCTAATCAGCAGTCAACAATTGGAACGCAAGACTTATATGCTGCTTATATGGAAGAGCCGCGGATTCCCAACTTTCGCTCTACAGAGCCTGATTCCTTGTCCGTGAAATGGGAAGAGGCCTTGCAGAAATTTCAGGACTCTGCTTATACGGAATCATTTACCATCATAAACTCTCTCCTCCAGGATAGCAGTTTCAGCTTGAGCTATGGAGGGCAGGCCAGCCTTTATGCAGGGATAGCTTTGATGGAAAATGAGCGCAGCGAGGAAGCCCTTAAATTTTTTGATCAAGTCAATTCCGATAATCCCTATATAGACCAGATTCAATGGTATCGTAGTCTGGCCTTGTTGAAAGGCAATCGATTGGAACTGGCTATTGGAGAACTTCAGGCCATAGCAGAAAATTCCCAACACTATAAACAAGAAGAAGCGAAGGAAATTCTTGAAGAGCTTAAAAAGCCCTAAGATTCATCTAAGATGCGCAGCTATACAATAGTTTTCTTTTGTCTTTTTTCCCTTGCAGGCCTCCTTCTGCACGCTCAGGATGCTGATGAAACTCTGCTTACTGAAGCTGCAGCATTTATGGAGAAAGGCAAGAGGGCTGAGGATCTGGATAAACTGGAAGAAGCTAAGCTGCAGTATCAAAATGCTGCAAACACCTATGAAAAACTCATTCATGATAAAGCTGATTCGGTCTATTGGGTAGGGAATTTTCACGCCAACATCGCTCTGGGAAGAATTTATCAAATCCAAACTCAGACTGATTCTGCTTTAGCTCTTGGAATGAAGACGCTACAAAAAGCCAAAACCTTATTTGGGGAGAGGCATGAGACCCTGGGAAAAGCCTATAATCTTCTTGGACGCATACAGGATGAGCTTCAAAATTACGATGAGGCCTTAGATCTTCATACGCGAGCGCTAGAAATCAGGGAAGAACTTTATGGGAGTTTTCATGGGGAGGTAGCTCAAAGTCGACACAATCTGGGAAATATTGCCTTGGGAAAAGGTGAATACCTGAACTCCATTTCCTATTTCAGGCAAGCCCTTTCCATTCGCCAATCACTCCCTTCTAAGCAGGACAAAGAAATTGCCACCGCACATGTTAACCTGGGCATTTGCTTTACCCAGCTAGGTAATCATGATTCGGCTTTCTTTCATTTTTTACAGGCTGAAAAAAGTTTTAAGGTATCGATCCCTTTAGATCACCATTATTTTAGCTTTCTCTACAACAATATGGCCAATGCCTATCAAGGCGCAGGTGATTATGAAAAGGCGTTAGCTTATAATTTTATGGCACTGCAAATCAAGAATAATAATTTTGAAGAAAAGCCTCTGAATGTAGCCAGTAGTTACCTGAATATTGGGAGTGTTTATTTCCAGAAGGGAGACTACTTTGATGCGGAAAAGTATTTAAGAAAGGCCCTGGATTTACTTTTGGAGGAGCCTGAAAACAAAGAATTACTAATCGGTGCCATTTATCACAATTTGAGTTCGGTTATCCACAAAATCGGGGATAGAGAAACTGCGGAAGCTTACCAAAAAAAGGCTATAATCCTGGAACGGGAAATTCTGGGAGAAGAGCATCCGGAAATTGCCAAGCAATACAATAACCTGGCCCTATTATATATTCAAAAAGGCAATTTTAGCGAAGCCAGGAATTATTTACTCAAAACCCTCGATATCCAACTGGGAATCTTACCAGCTTCTCATCCTTCCCTCGGAGATACTTATGGAAACCTGGGAGTCGTAGAGGAAGGCTTGGAAAACTACTCAAAGGCAGACGAGTATCTAGCAAAAGCCTGGGATATTTATCAGGAAAATTTGGGACCCAAACATCCTCGGATCGCAGATATGTACCTCAACAGGGGAGTTGTTGCGCTCAAACTGGGTATGGAAAGACAGGCGGTAATTTTGATTGAGAAAAGCCTGGTCCTTCGGAAAGAAATTTTTGGAGAGGATAGCCCAGCGGTTGCCCAAAGCTATTTTAATATGGCCAAGGTATTTGCTGATGGAGGACAGTATGCAAAGGCTCGACTCATATATGAAAAAGTTCAGCAGATTTATCAGGCAAATTTTGGCCCGACTCACACCGATATAGGCTTGTGCTGGATGCAGTTAGGATTAATTGCTCTAAAGGAAGGAAATCACCTGGAGGCAATCGAACACCTGGCGCAGGGATTAAGGGCTATTGGCATGAGGGAGACTTTGCAGGAGGAAGAAGTTTTTAAGGGGCTGTTAAATGAGCTCATCGCACTGGAAATCCTATTTTCAAAAGCATTGAGCGAAAGGGAGTATGCCGAAGAGGATAATGCCTATTTATCCAAAGCAGACCAAACCCTTTCGCTTGCCCTAAGTCTGTTGCAATACCTTCGGAAAAGTTATCAGCACGAAGAAACTGAGCTTCACCTGCAAAAATTGGTCTTACCCCTTTTTGAACTAGCTATTTCCTCAAAATTGGATCTGTATGAGGCAAATGGGAAGGAAGAATTTCTGGAAGCCGCTTTTTCTTTGATGGAGCAAAGCAAGGCTTATTTGTTAAGTAGGGATCTGAATTTGCGGCAAAATTCTGGTAGGCCCATCATTCCAGAATCAATTTCTTCTAAGGAAGAAGATTTAAAACTCAAGCATGCATTTCACCTCAAAGAACTCCAGCAGCGTTTGGTGGAAGGTGAGAATAAGGAGGTCCAGACATTGCTGAAGAAAGTGGTCCGTATCGAGGCCGAAAGAGATTCTTTGGCCGAACTTATCGCCAGAGATTTTCCGGATTACTTTGCGTTTAAATATGAATTTCCTCTTGTAAAGTTGGAGGAAGTTCAGGCCTATCTTTCCAGACATCCCCAAAAGCTCCTGCTCGAATTTTTCTGGGGAGAAAGTAGCTGTTTTATTTTCGCTATATCAGAGGATAAAATCGATTACCGATCCTTCTCTATTGATAGTTTGCTGGAAAAGGAGGTCTTGCAATTTATCGAGCTGAATAATAAAGAAAGGTATGTACGAGATGAACGCTTGTTTATGCTTGGGAAGGAGAAGTTTGCTCAATTAGGACAACAGCTATTTCAACTGCTACTTGATTCAAGCTTGAATCAATTTGAAAATAAGCATGAGCTCTTACTTATTTCAGATGGTTTACTGGGATACCTTCCTTTCGAAACTCTTTTGACTCA
The DNA here is from genome assembly GCA_039819665.1 of Bacteroidota bacterium. GTDB lineage: Bacteria > Bacteroidota > Bacteroidia > J057 > J057 > JAWPMV01. The sequence goes on along the minus strand of JBCBRM010000010.1, from coordinate 74,740 downwards.
TAAAGTTGAAATCAAAAAGTCCTATAAGAAGTTTCCATTTTTGCTTAAAAAATATTCCCTTAGCTATGAGTATTCCAGCTCCCTTTTACTCTATCCCTATAAGTACCCAAAGACTAAGAAATTGAAGTATGCAGGATTTGCTCCCCTTTATTCCACAAACTTTCTATCCAACTATCAATCCCGTTTGGGGCAATCTATGGATGGGGAAAATTTCCAGTTTTCAGACTTAAGGTATAATCGAGCCGAAGTGGATCAAATTGCTGAAATGATGACTGGAAGTAGGTATATCGGCCCTTTAGCTACTGAGAGTAGCTTTAAAAAAGAGGCTCCCAAATTCGATATTCTCCATTTAGCGATGCATGGCTTTACCCATGAGGAAAGGCCCCTTGAATCTGGCCTCATATTTAGTCCACAGACGGATAGTCTAAATGACGGGATTTTGCATGCTCACGAACTCTATGGCATGAAACTAAGGGCCAAGCTAGCTATTTTGAGTGCCTGTCATACGGGAAGTGGTAAATTGGCTAGGGGTGAGGGAATTATGTCGCTGTCAAGAGCCTTTAAGTATGCTGGCTGCCCAAATGTCATCTCAACTCTTTGGCAGGCAGATGATAAAAGTACCCAAGAGCTCATTCATAGTTTTTTTACATCTGTAGCTAGGGAAGAAAATATGGCGACTGCTTTAAGGAAAGCTAAATTGAAGTTTCTGGAGGAGGCAAATGAAATCCAGGCTCACCCGGCGCATTGGGCAGCCTTTATCTATATCGGTGATCCAGAAGCACTTGAACTAAAGGCTAAAAAAACTCCAATACCTCTTCTTTTAATTCTGGTGCTGTTTGGATTGGGTTTTTTCTACTTAGTTTTTTTCAGAAAGTCTTTTCCCCATAAATAAATGGAGATATTCATAGACCTATCTAGTTATTCAGCGTAGTCTAAGAGGGCGTGGATATTGGAGGAATGGTTGAGGAGCTTTTCCTCTCCATGTAGAAAAGAAAGGGAAATGATAAAACTAAAACCCAAGACTTCCGCCCCCAATTTTTTTGCTAACTCTGCTGTGGCGGCAGCTGTTCCGCCGGTTGCAAGCAGGTCATCATGAATAACAACTCTGTCTCCGGGTTGCAGGGCTTCTTTTACCGCTTCCAGAGTAGCTTCTCCATATTCCAGCGAATAGCTCATTTCTATGGTCTCTGGTGGGAGCTTCCCTTTTTTACGAATCATTACGAATCCAGCATCCAATTCTTCCGCCATTTGGGGACCAAAGAGAAATCCGCGACTATCAATACCCAAAATCTTGTTCACACCTGATTCTCTCCATTGATTTGCCAATTCCATCTTACACTCCTTCATAAGCTCAGGAGAGAGGAAAATAGGGGAGATGTCTTTGAAAAGTACACCGGGAATGGGGAAGTCGGCTACTTCTCTAATATGCGCTTGGATTTTCTCTGCTAAACTCATGCCGCGAAGGTAGGAAAATGTGGATGATAATACGAGTGAAAGAACTAAAAACAAGGAACAAGAGAGTATATGTTCTGGTGTTTTGATAGGTAAGAGGGTTTCTTGGATATCCTAAAAGGAGAATACAGAAATACGCTATCCCTTTTTTCCTAAATTTCAAAATATATGCGAAGCTTCTGCAAAATCTCTGAACTCACCCCGGGGACAGCCAAAACTTCTTCCCAGTTTTTAAAGTGCCCTAATGCTTTTCTTTCACTAATAATGGCTTCTGCAATGGTTTTATCTATGAAAGGATAGAAAGCCAGATTTCTAGCAAAAACAATATTGAGGTCTTTTTTCGGGAACTTGTCTACACTTTCCACTTTGAGATAAGGAGAAATGCGGGCAAAAGTAGTGGGAGATAGCCCATATACTTGCTTGAGCTGGTCCACATCATAAAAGAATCCCAACAGCTTTCGGTATTTCAGAATACGTAAGACCAATTTTTTCTTCAGCTCTGGTAAGAGGGCAAGACTCGTAGAATCCGCTTTATTAAGGTCTATAATAGGAATAGGTGTGCTGGCTTCAGAAGGTTTTGGGGCAGCTGCGCTTTTTTTAGTTTTCTCTGCTCCTCTGCTTTGACCATTAACGTCCTCGACTTTGCTTTCATTTGCAGTGGCAAAAAACTTTTTCAGTTCTTCATTTTCTTGGTTTTCTTCTTTCGCAAATATAGAAGCAGGTACTTCCAGATAGAGATAGGGTTTTATCTGCTGAAATATCTCTGGCTCCAGATAATATACACGCTTGAGTTGATCTGTGCTGGAAAATCCGCCTAGTGTATTTCTATATTTGACGATCCGCTTGGACAATGTTTTTCCAATTCCCGGAAGTGCTTCAAAATCTTCGGCTGTGGCAGTATTTATATCAAGTTTAGGATAGGATCTTTTTTGTGCTTTGCTAGTGCTGCTGCTAGGAGAAGGTGGAGCGCTAAAGCGGTTGTAATATAGATTAGACTCGATGGAAGAAAAAAGGTCTTGATTAATTCCATACACGCTTGCTACCTGTTCAACATTGCGGAAACCTCCAATAGAGTTTCTATATCGGATGATACGTTGACTGAGTTTGGGACCAATTCCTTTGAGTTGGCTCCATTGAGAACTGTCCGCGAGATTTATATCAAGTCGGAGGGTCGAGTCTTGTACAATAACAGGTTGGGCGAAATTTTGGGCCATCACCGGCTGGTCATAGGGGCGCTGAGCAATGAAGTGTTTGAAGACAAAGAGGGCGCTCATAGCCACCAGCAGGATTAGTACCAAAAGAAGAATGCCCTTTTTTTGAGAATGAGTAAAGGTGAATTCTGCTTTATCTAGCATATAGCTGGCTTAGCAATCCAAAGATCGACAGAAACAAGTTCTTCGAAAATAACCTTTTTTGGATTTTAACGCAAGATTCCGTCAAATAGTACAAAAATGCAGGATAATGTGAGCCTAATTCTATCAAGCTAATTCATGCTGAGGAAGGCTAAAAGAAATGGTTGTTCCTTCCCCTAATTCGGAATTTAGCTCACAACTACCATCTAACCTTGATATTGAATTCTTCACAATGTAAAGCCCCAAACCTGAGCCTTTGGACTGAGTATTTCCTCTGTAGAACATTTCAAATACCTTTTTCTGCAGGCGTTCCGGTATGCCCTGCCCATTGTCTTCTACCTTGAATTTCACTTTCTCTGCATTTTCCTCAACCGAAACTTTTACAAATGGCTGCTGATGGTCCAGATTATGGTAATTGATGCTGTTTACGATAAGGTTTTGGAGAATAGAACTGAGGAGTTTTCGATCCGAAACAAAGCCATTATTAAGTTTGACTTCTGTTTGGAAATCGATGTTTCGGGATTTGGGTAAATGTTTCAGACTTCCAATAATATCTTCTAGTAAGTCGTTGACATTGAGGGGCTCAAGCTTGACAGTGGCATTGTTCACCCGTGTAGCCTCTATCAGTTCCGAGAGTGTCAGGTCCAGCCGTTCCGTACTTTTGGAGATCATATCGAAATAGCGTAGAGCCCCGGGATCGTTTACTTCGTCTCTTGCGATATTGGTTACTCCGATAATGCTGGTCAATGGCCCTTTGAGATCGTGCGAAGCTCTGTAAACGAAGGCATCCAGTTCGTCATTTTTCTCCTGAAGTTTGATCTCAGCGATCTTGCGCGTAGTAATGTCTGTCAGAATAGCAATTGTACCAATGGTATCTCCATTACTATCTACATATGGCGATCCCGCAACCAACAGCCAGAGGTCGTCTCCGTTTTTATGTTGGAGGTAAAGCTCGTATTGATCCGATATTCCCTTTCTCCGTAATGCTGATTTTTCTTTGATAATCTTACTGCTATCCTCTCCTCCCAATGCCTCGTAAGAACGCTTCCCAATGAGTTCTGTTTTGTCTCTTCTAAGGATACTGCAGGCAGAGCTATTGACAAAAAGAATGGTTTCCTCATTATCTGTCATAAGTAGGCCTTCATTCATTTTCTCAACGAGTGTCCTATATTTTTGCTCGCTTTGATGCAGGGCATTTTGCTGATACAAACGCTCGGTGATATCGCGGGCTACTCCTACTAGATAGGCATTCGAATCCGATTTAATATAGCCTAAGTTCACCTCTACCGGAAGATAATTTCCAGATCTGCCTGGATATTTATCTGTGTATATGGCAGAGCCAGTTCTTCTGACTTCTTCCATGACATCCGAAGGAATGTTATCATATAAGAGGTGTTTACCACCTTCCTGGGTTGATTTTTGAGCTAATTTAGAATCGTTTTGCAGGATTTGGTAGGTCTGGCTATTGGCATCAACCAATTCTCCACTTTCTGAATCCAGGAGGAAAATGGCATCACCTGATTGATTGATAAGGCGGTTGAATAAACCCAGCCTTTGCTCCGATACTTTCCTTTGACTGACATCTGAAATATGTAAGATCATTCGCTTTTCTCCATCCAGCTCAAAAGAACTGGAACGAATTTCTACCGGAATTTCCAGGCCGTCGCGACTTCGTATAGCACTCTCTGAGTATTTCAGTTGGCCCATCGTCATAGCAGCATAAACCCCTTCCGTCATTTCTCTTTGTTTGGAAGGGATTAGCTGGTTAAAGCCTTTGCCAATCAAAGCTTTCCTTTCCATTTTAAATAATTCACAGGCAGCCGGATTGGCATCTAATACTTCTCCATTGAGATTTTGAACTAAAATGGGCTCTGGAGAACTGTTGAAAAGGTCTTTAAACTTCTGCTCACTACGCCTCAGCTTTGTGATTCTGTCTTGCTCGGCACTAATATCCCGATTCAAGAGAACGATGCGAGGCGATTCATCTTTTATGGGGGGGATGAGGGTAAAGGAGGAACGGACTCGTACAAGTTTATTCTGCTTGTTTTGCTGTTCAAGCTCACCTTTCCAGGCACCCTGTGCAAATAGTTCTTTCCGCGCTCTTTCCTGAGAAGATCCCAATACTTTGGTGGGGAGCAATTCGAAAAGATTATTCCCTATACTTTCTTCATTTTTCCAGCCATAAATCCTTTCAGCTGCTGGATTCCAACTAAGAATTCTGAAATCTGTATCTGTTGAAATAATAGCTTCTGAAACCGTATTGACCAAGAGGGCCTGAGACTGCACCTCCCGTAAAAACTTGGTCCTCTCTTCAATATTAATGAGGCTAATTAATAAGCGAAACTCTCCACCTAATATCACCAGCTTACCCGCTATTTCTACCAATACCTCATTCCCATCTTTAGCAATCAGAATACACTCTAGTCTATTCTGTACTCCTTGTGTCGCTGCTTTCAGGAAGCGCATGAAGTCTTCCGGGTCAGGATCCTTGCTCATCGAGTGAAGTGGGAGGCCTGCTTTGTCCTGCTTGGAATAGCCCAATAGCTTACTAGCAGCCTGGTTGAGGTCAATAAGCTCCAAATTCTCCGGATGGAGGATGAGAATTCCTTCCCCTACGCTATCAAATATTTCTCGATAATTTCTCTCCGATTGTTCTAGATGTAAGGCAGTTTCCCGTTCTTCTGAAATATCCCTGATGATGGCCAGAATCTCACCTGAGTTTGATAGAGGGGTAAATCGTAGATCGAAATGTCTACTTTGATTATCCATAGCGGAAAGGAACTCCAATTGCTGAACCTTTCCTACTTCTCGGGTTTTTTGCAGGAGTAAAGAGGCTTCATCCTGTTTGCTGGCTGTCATAATTTGTGAAGCCATTACCTCAAAAGTATCCCCCATGTATTGCGCCAGGTTGGGCAAATTTGGATTCCTTTTATCCATGCGAACAGACCTGATTTCTCCTGCTGCATCTATGACAACCAAAGAATCCGGGAAAGCCTGCATCAGGGAGTCATTGAGTGCAACACTTCTCTCCAGACTTCTTTCCTGCTGCTTGTTTATACTAATATCCCGGGCTTTTATAAAAAAGGCATCCCCTACATTGCTATGAACTTTACCCATTTTGAGCTCCAGTTCCATGGGTTTGCCAGGATTATCTTTTACGGTATAGGTTGAAGGCAAAAGTTCATTGTAGGACAGTTTTTCGTACATGCCCTGAGCGACCTTTTTATCAACTCCAAAGAAGGATAAAATTTCTTCCACATTTCTTTCCGAACCACCTCCTATTCCCATCAGCATTTGTTTTGCCTGCTGATTGGTGTAAATCAATTCTTCTTTCGGAAGATCAAGGAGGAAGATCGAATAAGAAGAATTGTCCAACATATTGGCTAGCATTTCTCCCCCTTCCATCATATCCACATCTCTATGCTCCCTGAGCCAGACATAGATACCTGACAATAGGCTAGTAGCACAAATAATAGAAAGAAATAAAAGGGGAGAAATAGATAGATTCGGGCGGAAGAAAGTACAGATTGAAAAGAAAATCAGGCTAGCCACAGCAAAGACGGTATATTCAGTCATTGTTCTGAAAGAGACCGAAAATAGAATATGGACAGCTATAAGTGCCAGTGAAAATCCAATATGCAGGTTATTAGAATAGGCAAGGAATATCACAAAGAGATACATCCCCACATAAATCCAGAAAGCATATTCGTAGAGGTATTTACGAATATGAGGCACCATTCCTTCTAGTACGCCAAGCCAAATAGAGACTATCCCCAAAGAAAAATAGATTCCTTTGGGACAAACAAAAGTTGGAAACAAGACATTGAGCAAGAGTCCTATTCCGATAAAACTGGCACCTCCCAGAATCAGTAACCATTTCAGCACACCTGGATCGCTGGAAATGAAGAATTGGGAGAATATGCCTTTCGAGGCTGAACTCATTCCTGCTTAACTTGGCGAATTAAGATCCTCATTTTCCCGAAACTAACAAACCGGGGAAAATATTAAAAGTATTGGATTATTTTTTCAAGCAAAGCTTAAGCTTGAAAGAACGTTAATTACAAGATTTGAGGAATTATGTTATTTCTTAAACGCTACGATAGTCCTTTCAATTATATTACAGCACTCCTCTAATTGTTCTTCCGTCATCACGAGGGGAGGGGCAAAGCGAATGATGTTGCCGTGCGTAGGTTTGGCTAGCAAACCATTGTCTCGCAATTTCAGGCAAATATCCCAGGCCGTACTACTATCTTCGGTATCATTGATCACAATGGCATTTAGCAATCCTTTTCCTCGAACCAATACCAGAAGATCAGGATTTTCATCCACCAGCTTTTGCATGCGTGTACGGAAGATAATACCCAGATGATCTGCCCTTTCAGAAAGATTTTCATCTACCAGCACTTGAAGAGCTGCCATTGCTACTGCACAAGCTACAGGATTTCCTCCATAGGTAGAACCATGCTCCCCCGGTTTGATACTCAACATTACCTCATCATCGCACAGGATAGCTGATACAGGCATTACTCCTCCAGAAAGCGCTTTCCCCAAAATCAGAATATCAGGGCGAACATTCTCATGATCGCAAGCCAGCATTTTTCCGGTTCTCGCCAATCCCGTCTGCACTTCATCAGCGATGAAAAGTACCTGCTTTTCTTTACACATAGCCGCCGCTTTCGCCAAATACCCTTCATCAGGAACAACAACTCCGGCCTCCCCTTGAATTGGCTCAACCATAAATCCTGCAACATTGGGATCTTCTAATGCTTTAGCCAAAGCATCCAGGTCATTGTATTCAATCAATTCGAATCCCGGCATATAAGGGCCAAAACCTGCATAACTACTAGGATCGGTTGAACTGGAAACCGCAGCCAGGGTTCGTCCCCAGAAGTTTCCATTGGCAAAGAGAATTTTTGCCTGATTTTCTGGAACCCCTTTAACCGAGTATGCCCATTTACGACAGAGTTTTAAGGCTGTTTCTCCACCTTCCACCCCTGTATTCATGGGAAGCACTTTATCATAGCCTAAAAGTTCTGTGATATATTTTTCATAGGGTCCGAGCACATCATTGTAAAAGGCTCGGGAAGTCAGGGTCAGTTTAGCCGCCTGTTCATAGAGGGCCTGAAGAATTTTGGGATGACAATGTCCTTGATTCACCGCACTATACGCAGACAGAAAGTCATAGTAGCGATTTCCTTCGGGATCGAAGAGAAATACACCTTCTCCTTTAGATAAAACAACTGGAAGTGGATGGTAGTTGTGGGCTCCATGACGATCCTCCAACTGCATGGCCTGCTCAGAGCTGATGTGCGAAGGGGTTTTGATCATATTAATTGCTTCAATTTTATATTTTAGGATAGTTTAGCACGTATAAAGATAAGAAATTTATGCCTACTCATCAGGCTTTCTTTAAGGTACGGAAGGTATAGGCATATTCATGATTGTCGTCCGCTTGCCTGGCATCTACTTCTACTATCTTCCAGTTCTGAGGATTGGCGAGTTTAAAAAAAGTATCACCTTCTACTTCAGCATGTACCAGGGTCTCATAGATGAGATTGACATAGCCTTCATTGATGGCTTTTTCATAAACGCCCGCTCCACCGGTGATACAAACTTCCGGTTCATCTTTGCATGCTTGTAGGGCAGATTCCAGGCTTTGGTAGACTTCTATACCTTCAGCCTGAAAATCCTTGTTACGCGTAAGGACGATATTTCTTCGTTTGGGCAAAGCTTTTCCTATGGATTCAAACGACTTTCTTCCCATGATGATGGGCTTGCCGACTGTTTTTGACTTGAAAAATTTGAGGTCATTGGGTAGTCGCCAGGGTAGGTCATTGTTTACACCGATAACCCCATTTTCAGAAACTGCGTATATGGCAGATATGATTTGATCCATAGAAAGATATCCTGATCTAAAAGCTATACATGAATTCCGGCAAAATTAAGTCGGAAGGAGCAAGGCTCCAACATATTTGTATACAACCCTTCGGACTTTTGATGTATCTTTGCTTAAATAAGCACTAAAGCTGATATGAGAGCTGTTTTTCTACGTATGATTTTTTGGTTCCTACTCGGAGCTGTTATGCTTACGGGATGTGGGGATAAAGAACCGCCTTACCTTTCTGAAGAAAGGATGCTGGAAATCCTTCGGGAGTTACATATGGCAGATGTCCTGGCAGAGGCACATGGTAAAAGTTTGGGCTACAGGAAAGAATTGAGAAATGAAAGCTATGATGAAGTACTTGAAGTATTTGAGATCAGCCGGGAGGAATTCTTTCGTAATTACACCTATTACCTCAATGAGCCAGAAGTCATGGATACCATCTATGTGCGGATGATCAAAGATATAGAAAAACGAATGCAAGTAGCCAGAGATATAGACTACGAAAAAGAAAAAGATAAAGACAAGTGGGATAAGGACAAGAAGAAGAATAAACAAAGAGAAGTAGAAAAAAAATTACAGCAGAAAGAGGAAGCCGGACGCACGGTAGGAACGGGATCATGAAATGCAAGCATCCAAATACGTATGAAAAGCTGGGATTTGATCAGGTACTCGAGGATCTGAAATCCCGCATATTACACCCGGAAGCAAAAGAACGGGTGGATAAACTGAATCCTATTTCGGATTATGCCCAACTGCTACCAGAATTGAAAAAGGTAGAGGAGTATGTGGCTTTGGAGGAAAGTGACGCAAAATTTCCGAATGGAGGGCATATCCGCATAAAGCCCCTAATGGAAAAATTGCGGGTGAAAGGAAACTGGTTGAGCCTGGAAGAAATCTGGAACCTTCATAACTGGATGAGTTTTGTAGATGACGCCAGAAAATTCATCAAAAAGAAAGAGGAAGAAGCGCCTCTCCTATATAAGTTGCTCCATGAACAAGAGTTTGATGCACGCCTTATTAAAGACATAGAGAAGGTAGTAAATGAAAGGGGGCAATTGAGGGATAATGCTTCCCCGGAGTTGGCGCGTATTAGGAAGGAGATGAATAAGGCATCTTCTGGTTTGAGAAACGCCCTGTATCGCATTCTCAAAACAGCCAAGGAGCAAAAATGGAATGGTGGAGAAGAGATCACCATGCGAAATGATCGTTTGGTGATACCGGTAAAGACAGACTTCAAAGGAAAAGTACCGGGCTTTGTTCAAGACATATCTCAAAGTGGAGGTACTGTTTTTGTCGAACCGGCAGAAGTTCTTCCCTTGAATAATAAGGTACGCGAGCTTCAGATTTCAGAGCACAATGAGATAGTTCGTATCCTGCAGAACCTAAGTCTGAAAATTCGAGAGGTAGTACCTAGCTTAAAAGGCTTCAGAAATCGGATCATTGATTTGGCTTTGATAAAGGCTAAAGCCATGCAGGCCATTAGCCTGGAAGCGGTATTGCCGTCCATTGAGCAGGAAGGACGAAGCATGAAAATCATGCAGGGATACTATCCGCCCCTGCAGCTCAAATCCAAACAGGAAGAAATAGAGGTCGTTCCACTGGACATTTCCTTTAATAAAAATAAGCGAATCATTATCATCTCTGGCCCTAATGCCGGTGGGAAATCTGTAGCTTTAAAAGCAGTGGGTTTACTACAGCTTATGTTACAGAGTGGTATGTTGATTCCTGTCCATCCCGATTCTCGTTTTATCCTTTTCAAAGAATTGTATTTGGATATTGGAGATGAACAATCCGTTGATAATGATTTGAGTACCTATACCTCCCATCTATATCAGTGGAGGCGTATGGGAGATCAGATGAAGCATACCTCTCTTTTTTTGATAGATGAGTTTGGTAGTGGAACAGATCCCCGTCAGGGAGCGGCTATTGCTGAGTCCTTTTTGGAAAGATTTGTGAGGGTAGGAGCTTATGGAATAATTACCACCCATTATGGCAATCTAAAAGACTTCGCAGAAGTAAATCCCGGTACTGCCAATGCGGCCATGCAATTCGACACCCGCGAACTGAAACCTACCTATCGATTGATTGAAGGTATGCCTGGTCGAAGCTACGCTTTTGAAATGGCCAATAGGGTAGGGGTGCATAAGGTTATCATCCGTAATGCCAAGGAGAAAATGGGGGGAGATGAAATGGATTCGGAGAAATTGCTAAAAGAACTGGAGCGTAAGAATTCAAAACTCAATCGCTTATTGAAGGAAAACGAGAAGAAGGAAAAGAACCTCAATCGATTGATAAAGGAAAATGATATTCTCCAAAGCGGCTTAAGTAAGAATAAGAAGCAGATCATTAGGGATGCAAAGCGGGAGGCTGAGGCTATCATTGATAAGGCAAATAAAGATATCGAACGTACCATCCGAGAGATTCAGGAAGCCAAAGCTGATAAGCAGAAAACCAAAAAGCTTCGCAAGGCATTAGAGGAAGCCAAGCCGAAACTGGCGAAACAGGAATTGATTGAGGAGGAGGAAGCCAAAGTCGCTGCAAAAATCTCTCAGGAGGATCAGGTGAAAGTCTTGCATGGGGAAGAGGCTAAACCAGGCGACTGGGTCATCATAAAAAGCTCTCAGACAAAAGGAATCCTTGCAGAGAAAAAAGGCAAACATGCTGTGGTCGAGGTAGGAGAACTCCGGATGACCCTGAAAAGCGATCAAATAACGAAGTTATTCGTTCCCAAAAGCAAGAAAAAGAAACAGATCAAAAGCAGTGTGTTAACCAGCGGAAGCAAACACGCGAAAACAGAGGTAGATATGATGGGAATGCGTGTGGAAGAAGCCCTACCCTTGCTGGATAAGGTGATAGATGATGCTCGATATGCCGGCTTGAGTCAGATTCGAATTTTACATGGCAAAGGAACCGGTGTGCTTCGTGAAGTAATCCGCAAACGCTTGCTGGACCTGAATTTTGTGAAAAGTGTAAAGGATGCCCCTGTAGAATTTGGGGGATCTGGTTGGACCATTGCTGAGTTTAAGGCTTAAAAAACAAAAGGCCCGGCAACTGCCGGGACCTTCTCATATGAACATAAAAATTCATTAGTCTATTTACTGAGGATCACTTTGCTGAGCTCACGCTTGTTTGCGCCTTGAGCTTCCAGCATGTAGATGCCATTGGGTAATCCTCCGATATTGAATCCCATTTTGTGGCTACCCGCATGCATACTTCCTGCATGCAGATTTTTAACCAGCTTACCATTTACATCCAATAGCTTGATGCTGATGTTTTGTTCATGATTGGTGGTCAAAACGATATTCAACATCCCTTTGCTGGGATTGGGATAGGTATACAATCCCATTCCATCAGACAATATACTCGTATTTATACGAGGGCCGTAAGTATAATTCCCACTTTTATCCAGCTTTTTGATCCTGAATACATAATGATCCGGAACTAGATCTTCCACCTGAAACATATAGGCTTGTTCGTGTCCAGCAATCCCACTTTCAGCAATAAAAGCGATATCCTGAAAAAGAGCTGCACTTCCATCTCTTGCTTGCATCATCTGAATAACAAAGCCTTGAGATTCTTCTGTAAAAGTACTTCCCCAGCTTAGATTTACATTTTTATTCTGAACCTCTGCCCGAAATGCGTTGACTGGGGTATTGAGGCCTCTGGTCTTTTCTTCTGTAGCCCTGATCTCAAGTGCATTGAGTTTTGGACTTTCTGTACCGTCATAAAATACGATATCAAGATTCCCATCCTCCTTTAGCTGGACGGGAAAACAAAGAGTAATTGCTTTTTGAGCACCCCCTTTTTCCTGCTGGCTAAAAGAGGTGCTTACTTTTTCTCCTTCAATCCAAATCTCAAAGGCATGCTGATCTGTAGGATTCAGGAGGTAGAGACATAGTTGATACAATCCATTTTCTTTTTGATTGAGGGGAAAGGACCATTTCATTTCCTTAGCAATACTTTTTCTTCCTCTTTCAAAAAGCTCGGGAGGCGTCAACCCAGGAACAGAAGGATCATAGGACAGGTTTGCAACAGCACTTCCTCCCGTAATCGTTTCTCCTCCTCTTTTGAGATAGGGCATTTCTGCCTGGCCTTGGTCTGCCATCCAGTCTAAAGCTCCATCCGTGGCAGGGATTTCCGTCCCTCCTACGTTCACACGATATAAAACTTCAGAGAAAGTCGCACCGATTCCTTTTAGTGGAATTTCAATCGCTTTAGAGGAGCAAGTAGTAAAAATCTGTAATACTGCTTCTTTTGCTCCACTATTTTTGGGTTGAAAATTGATTTGGAGACTTGCTTCTTTTTGCGTGTTTAAATCGGCGAAGCTTCTTTGGTCGATGCTAAATGATGCTGCATCTTTCCCTACGATTTGTACATGGCTTACATCCATGTCAAACATCAAGGGATTCTTTAAATTTAGGTTGTAGCTTTTGTTTGTGTTCTCTGAAATGGCCTGAAAATCTATTTCTGTTTCCCTGATATTAAGGGCGCAACTTTGACGGTCTCCATAAATTTCGAGGAAATCATATTGTGCAGCAAAAGCTGGAGCTGTACCACTTTCGGTCATTAAGCCTACAGCCAATGAAGAAGGTACACCATCTATTTGGTAGCTACAATTCATCGCTGAAAGCAACTTTCCACTTACTCTAATACTTGGGCCGATTGGAAAAAGGTCGGTAGAAGCACCTGCAGAAAAATATGCCTGTGCTGTATTTTCGAAGGGATCAATTTCCCAGTATAGATCAATCTGGGTTTCGGCCAAAATAAGATCAACCGGGTAAAAGGTAGCTACTCCTTCTCCTTCAGCTTCTTCCAGGATGCTAAAACCTCCGCCTCCATTTCCATCACCATTCAATCCGAGGAAAAGGAAATTGTCCTGATCTCCTGTACCGAGATACATGCCCTGTAGATATGCTTTGTCGCTTCCTCCATTAAAGAAAGGTCCCTGAATGCGGCTTCTTACCCATATGATATCATTAGCCCCACATACATTTAGGCCTGTTTGATAAGAATTCTGGTCGTTGTTTTTATTGCCTAAAGCACTTCCCTGATTGGATTCAATGATAAAGGCATTATTTCTTCCATTTCCATCCAGCAATAGAGCTTCTGCCTTGATGCTCTGATAATCAAGCTGGCCATTGGCCATGATACCCGTAAGGCCCGCTTGAAAAGGATCTTTGGCGCGATTTCCTTCTTTAAAGGAAAGATGGACAGGAAATTTGTTGTTGGCTTGACCATTAGCTGGATCCCATGGAAAAGCGTCCTCGGTATCGGGAATTCCATCGTCATCATCGTCCGGGTCATTCCAATCGGAAACTTTGAAGCCATTAATATGTGTTCCATCACTGTCCAAGGGCATACTTTCTGCCGAGCAGGGATCGGTGGCATTCCTTGGATCCAGTTCATCGGCATTGGAATACCCATCTCCGTCATCATCCAGATCAAAAGCATTTTTACCTGTACATCCGGAAGTGCTTGCACCTACTTTTTTATAGTCTGCAGGTTCGAGGATGGTGATTTTATTTTCGTGGTAAATAAGCGCCCAAATGGTACCAGGGAAAACTTCCTTATCTCCAAGTGCGACCAAGTCGATCGCTCCATTTCCGAGTCCGGAGATCAAGGTAGTGCCGGGATAGCCTTTTCCATCATTCGGAGAAGGGCTTATTTTTTGAATCTTTCCAGCCTGATCAAAGGTGCTAACCAGGATGTCTCCCCGGAGCGCATTTTGAAAATTGCTGGCTGTATATTCAGTAATGCCTTTTAGTTCGACCGGCATTTGAAAAAGTACGCCGCTTTCTTTGGTTTCTGCTCTCCTGAAATTGGCTTCTGATGGATTGGCCAAAGAGAGATCTACGGGGGGCCATCCTTTGGGCTTACTTTCTTCTGCCATGCGTTTGAAGGAGCCTTCAAGGTATAGGCCCGCACCAGAGGGATTGGCCCTAATCGGGTTTGGATGGCCGGCAAAATAACCCGGGCTTACCAGGTGTAAACTATTTTCTGTATCTAGAATATCATTGTCAGATATTCGTGCAGTACTTGAGGCATTATTTTCTGCCACAGATGCTGAAGCCAGCTCATTGCTGATATTTGAACTCAGTCTTTGTCCATCAAAATTGGGTTTGCCGGCACCTACTGGATATCCCCCCTGATTGAGTTTTGCTCCATTATCAGTTGTGTACATAAAACCTTTAGAACTGATCAGAATATCGTAGGGATCTCTGAAACCTGGAGCGAACACCTGAACAGGACCTCCTAATATAAGGCGAGATTGATTTAATCCATCCAAGCCTCCCCAGGGAGCTCTGCTACTACTAATATCGCCTCCTCCCATCAAGTCGGTATGTTGTACTGTTGGGAGATCATATTTAAATCGTTGGCCTTCCTCATCTCTTTTGGTCGGAAGACTTTCAATCATTTTCAAGTCGAGGGAAAGGATGCCTGCTGAGAGGGCATATTCTGAACTGAGGGCAAAAGCTTGTGAAGGAGCACCTGCATTGGTGTGCCCCGCTTGTGCTACATACAGGGTTTTTCCATTCAAAGAAAGGGAAAGTCCGTTACTTCCATGCTTTTCCTTCCCTCGTGGAAGACCCCGTACTAAATGAAGGATTTCCCATTTTTCTCCTGTCCAGTTTAGCTTAGAGATGATTCCTGAATTGGTATCCAGGTTCATATCTCCATTTCCACTTACTCCGTCTCTGGGATCATAAGAACTCACATAGATCACTGGCTTTTCGGGCGTACCGGCCAGGAGGAGTCCATTGACTTTTCTATTGTTAATTTCTGGTGCAGGACTTCCATCTTCATGATGATTAGGAATTTCTTGTACCAGGTGAATATTTGTGATATGCTTTACGGAATAATCGTTGGCGGATAATCTTTCAATTTCGAGGGCATAAATTTGGCCGTTTTCAACTGCTACATACAGTTTTCCATCGGGCCCGAAGTCCAGACTAGTGGGATGTGTAAGGGATGCACCGTTCAGATCTAACCTGCTTAATCCAAAACTTTGTCCATAAACCCCCTGAAAAGACAAAAGGCTCGTGAAGGATATAAGTAAGGAAAGAATTAATCTCGTCGCTATGTAGGACAAATGCTTACTCATGTGCATATAGATTTCTTTAGGATAGTGCACTATCCGTTGCTGGTATGCGGAAAATGATTGTAAAGCAGATTCTCATGGATTTCTGAATGCCCCAGCATTTCAGAAATGGTAACCTTGTTTGACTCTTGTGCAAAAGCAAAGGCAAATTGTATGCCTGAATGGAGTATTTTGAAAGGAAATCTTTTAAGGCTGTTGTAAGAATCGACAGATTCGGCCTCTAATTGAGCGGGATATTCCTTGTTAAAAGCCTGTCAATGAATCTCTTTCCCCTTTTTGACGAATCCTTATGGCTATTTATTGCGTCTTTGGTAAAATGAGGGCCTGAAAGTTTTTGAGAAATAAATATCCAAAAGCACTTGAGGACGATTCAACATGATATTTTATCCGTTCACTTTTTAAATTCTACATAAGCAAGGAATTTATTTACTTTGCGTGCGAATAATGATACCTCTTTGGTATTTTTCAGCCGCCTGAATTGAGCAATACAATCATAAGCATACTTTCCTTTAGAAGGTTCATTTGTACTAATTAGGCTAATTATCGTTCTTTGTCGGCTGAATTTATTTGCCACCCTAAGCTTTCACCCTCGTAAGATTTATTTATAAACGGAATTCTCCATAATGGTAGAGAACATACATCCAATTTTTGATCAGATCATTTCACGGGAAGAAAAGGAAGGTTTCCTAAAACAAAAATCCGTAGTGTTGTGGTTAACCGGCCTATCAGGGTCGGGGAAATCTACCCTTGCTAAAGCACTGGAACGCAAATTGCAGGATGCTGGTTTTTTCAGTAAACTTCTTGACGGAGATAATATCCGAAGCGGTCTGAACAATAATCTAGGTTTTTCCCTGGAAGACAGAAAAGAAAATATCCGAAGAATTTCGGAGGCGGCTAGGCTCTTTTTGGACGGAGGAATTGTTACCATCTGCTCTTTTGTGAGTCCAACTAGAGAGATTCGCGATATGGCGCGAGAAATTATTGGGGAGCAGGATTTTTTGGAGGTTTATGTCAATGCACCTCTGGAAGTATGTGAGGCAAGAGATGTAAAGGGTTTGTATAAAAAGGCCCGAGCAGGAGAGATCAAAGGATTTACGGGTATCGACTCCCCTTTTGAGGCTCCTGAAAACCCTTTTGCAGAAATCAAAACACACGAAGAAGAGCTAGAAACCTCAGCCGAGAAACTATTTACACTCGTTAAGGAAAAAGTCAACTTTCAATAAGGATAAAAATACATCCGAAAATTTTTTTGTAATGGATTATAGACTTAGTCATCTAAAACAGCTTGAATCCGAAGCAATTTACATTATCAGGGAAACGGCGGCTCAGTTTGAGCGACCTTGTTTGCTATTTTCCGGGGGTAAGGACTCTATCACTATGGCCTGGCTTGCTCGTAAGGCATTTTTTCCGGGGAAACTTCCTTTCCCAATGATGCATGTCGACACCGGTCATAATTTCGATGAAACGATTTCATTTAGAGATAAATTCATTTCTGACATGGGCGCACGTCTGATCGTGGCTTCTGTTCAGGAATCTATAGATAAAGGAAGAGCGGTAGAAGAAAAGGGACCCAATCCAAGTAGAAACTCGCTTCAGAGTATCACCCTTTTGGATGCAATTGAAGAAAATAAGTTTGATGCTTGTTTAGGAGGAGCGAGAAGAGATGAGGAGAAAGCACGTGCTAAAGAGCGTTTCTTCTCTCACAGAGATGAGTTTGGACAATGGGAGCCTAAAAATCAGCGTCCTGAATTGTGGGACCTTTTTAATGGATATAAGCATCCGGGAGAAAACTTCCGTGTTTTCCCGATTTCCAACTGGACAGAATTGGATGTTTGGATGTACCTGCAAGAAGAAAAAGTGCCTCTTCCAAACCTTTACTTTGCTCATAAGCGCAAAGTAGTCAAAAGAGATGGTGTGTACCTGGCTGATACTCCTTATATCACACTTATGGAGGGTGAGCAGTTTGAAGAGAGAATGGTAAGATTCCGTACCATAGGTGATGCTACCTGTACAGGAGCTGTTTTGTCAGAGGCGGATTCTATTCCAGCTATCATTGATGAAATCGCTACTACCCGCACCACAGAGCGTGGAGGCAGATCTGATGACAAACGTTCTGATAGTGCAATGGAAGACCGTAAAAAGCAGGGTTATTTCTAGCAGACATCTTTTTAATACTTCTAAATCAATTTCATAAGATATACATGGACTTATTAAGATTTTCCACAGCCGGTAGCGTAGATGACGGAAAAAGTACCTTGATCGGAAGGCTGTTGTACGATACAAAATCCATTTTCCAGGACCAGCTTGAGTCTATTGAAAAGACCAGTGAGCAAAGAGGAGATGAATACCTGGATTTAGCCTTGCTGACAGATGGTTTGAAAGCGGAGCGTGAGCAGGGAATTACCATTGATGTTGCCTATCGCTATTTCGCAACTCCCAGAAGGAAATTCATCCTGGCTGATACGCCCGGACATATCCAATACACCCGAAATATGGTGACAGGTGCATCTACAGTAAACCTCGCGATTATCCTTGTGGATGCTCGTCATGGGGTAGTAGAGCAAACCCGTCGTCATTCCTTCATCGCCTCTCTCCTACAGATCAAGCACGTCATCGTAGCGATCAATAAGATGGATTTGGTCGATTACTCTGAAGAAGCTTATAATAAAGTGCGAGAAGAGTACGAAAAATTCTCTTCAAAATTAAGCATTCCAGATATCCGTTATATCCCTATAAGCGCCTTGAAAGGAGATAATGTGGTAGATAGAGGAGATAATATGCCTTGGTACAAAGGTTCTCCTTTGCTTTACACCCTGGAGACCGTACATGTAGGCAACGATCACAATCATGTAGACAGCCGCTTCCCGGTTCAATATGTGATTCGACCTCATTCTGATGAATATCCAGATTATAGAGGATATGCAGGTAGAGTAGCTGGGGGAGTTTTTAAACCTGGAGATGAAGTTGTGGTACTCCCTTCTGGCTTCACTTCCAAAATTAAATCCATCGATACCTACGATGGCCAGGTGCAAGAAGCCTTCGCTCCTATGTCTGTAACCATTACCCTGGAAGATGATATTGATATTAGCAGGGGAGATATGATTGCAAAACCTGAAAATCAGGCAGATGTGAGTCAGGATATCGAACTTATGCTATGTTGGATGAATGAAAAACCTCTTCAGGAAAGAGGAAAATATAAATTAAGACATACTTCACGTGATGCAAGATGTATTGTAAAAGACGTTAAGTATAAAGTTGATGTAAACAGCCTTCACAGAGTAGAGGATGATAAAACCTTAGGCTTAAATGACATCGGACGAGTATTAATTCGTACTACGGTGCCACTTATGAAGGACTCTTACAACAGAAACCGCAATACAGGTAGTGTGATTCTCATCGATGAATTCACTAATGAAACTGTTGCAGCGGGAATGATCTTGTAAAGAAAGAAATTGAACAAAAAGGGGCTAATTCCCCCTTTTTGTTCGTTAAATTCTTGAAAATAAAATTCCAAACATCTCACACCCGGTTCTTCGAAGAATAGTTCTTTCGCGTTTCAGATATTTCAAGTCTCCGTTAAGGAGATAATATTTACGGTTCGGCGCATTGCAAAATCTCAGGTAAGGTTTTTGCATAAATTGCTTCGATAAAGGGGTTTGGTACATCACTTTTTATTGCACCAAATTATACAAACCATGCACTGTAATTCTTTGACACAAAAGAAAAGATCGACCTTGTTGAACATGTCAAAACAAGTATTAACAATGTTGTTGGGCGTTTTATGCCTGACTTTCACCTCTTGCATCTCAAACAAGAAAACACTTCTCCTTCAGGAGGGTAATTTTAGCAAAACCGAAGTCACTTCATTGGCCAATAAGCCGCCAGATTATAGGCTTCAACCCAATGATGTTCTGGCTGTTAAGATTAAGACACTTAACGAAGAACAAGCTAAATACCTGACCTTACAGGATAATACCTTTAATATTAATCAGCTGAGTACCTTCCTCGGAGGTTATTCTGTTTCCGATTCAGGGTATATCAGTCTTCCTGCGATAGGCGAAGTGAAAGTAGGAGGCATGACTGTCAACAAAGCGCGTGAGCGCATTCAATCTCTTGTCCGAGCATCCGCACTGAAAGATGCTTCGGTTTTTGTAAATCTTGTCAGTTTCAGAATCTCAATTCTGGGAGAAGTAGCGAATCCCGGCCAATTTTTCGTCTACAATAACCAGGTAAGCCTTATGGAAGCAATTTCCAGAGTAGGAGGTTTTGATGATTTTGCTGACCGTAGTCAGGTTCACCTGATTCGACAGACCCCCAGAGGAGAAGATGTCATCAAGATTGACATGATGAAAGCAGATTTTCTCACCTCTCCTTATTATTACCTGTTACCTAATGATGTTTTATATGTCCCAACGCTTGAAGAGAAGAATCAAAGATCCAATCTCTCAACTTTGGTGATTGTAAATACAGTTGTTAGCACAATCAGTGCAACAATTGCCATTCTAACGCTCATCGATAATAGACGAGCGAATAATGAAGAATAAGGAATTTAAAGAAGAACCATTACAACAAATAGGATAGATGTTTCAGACAAATAGAGGCCTTAGCAACCATTACGGAGACGATACGATTGATGTGAAAGGTATCCTGCGCCGCTTTACCAGCCGCTGGTACTATTTCGTGATCGGCGTCATCTTATTTGGCGCTCTGGGCTATCTTTTTCTGCAGTTTTCCCCGAATATCTATCGGGTGCAGTCCAAGGTAATCCTGGACAATCAAAATGCGAAAGACCTTGCTTCTGAACAGTTCATGAAAGAACTGGGCATGCTATATGATAAGTCAACGGTTGAAGATAAAGCCCAGGTTTTATCTTCTTTCAACCTCATCCGTTCGACCATAGAGCAACTTCCTCTGGAGGTATTCTATTACTCAAAAGATGGACTGAAAGTGAGACAAGCCTATAAGGACGCTCCTTTCTATGTCCAGCTAGATACTACTCATAGTCAATTGGTTGATTTGGAAATCTATATCGAGAAATTGAGTGATAGTGAGTATGGAATAAAGGCAGAGGGTACTAAAGTTAAGGTGTATAATAGAAGAGGGAATGAGATCGTCCGTGAATTGGATGAGTTCAATATTGATGAGAAAATGGCGATTGGGACAGGCTATGAAAGTAGTTTGCTAAAGTTTGATGTTTTCTTCAGAGAGGATTATGAAACCTATACCAAGGATGCCTATTTCTTTAAAGTCAATACCCTCGATGGATTAGCAGAAAGTTTTCAGGGAGGTCTGGAAATCGGAGCTAGTGGTACTTCTAACATTCTGGATATTACTTCAGAAGGTCCAGTTGTTGAGATTGAAAAAAGTTTCATCAATAAACTCCTCGAGACCTATAAGCGGAAGGAATTGAGAGAAATGAGGACTCTCGGTTATACGACAGTAAACTATCTTGATTCTATGTTGGCAGATGTTACCAGTAGAATGGAGAGGGAACGTAACAGACTTCAATCGTCCAGGATAAATGCCAAAACCTTAGACCCTTCCCTAAAAGCTACCACGGTAGATAGGGAATTAGGAGAATTAGAAAGAGAGAGGTTAAGGGTAAATAATACAGTCGAATACTATAAAGGAGCTGCTAGTAATCTTAATAACACGCCTCCTGACGTAAGACTCGAATTGCCTGCTCCTGCAGCTTTGGGAATTCAGGATCAAGTTCTGACAAATGCTATTACGAAATTGTCTGAACTCTACGATGAGCGTGAAAAGATGGCATATACGGTGCTTGAAGGTGCTCCTGATATGGAGGTTAATCGTCTGGCGATTGAAAATAGCCGCAGAGATATCATTATGAATATCAACGGTAGTTTAAAAGCTGCTGAAACAGAGTTGAGAGGAATTGAAAAGCGCTTATCTACGCTTAATAAAGACGCACAAAATCTCCCGCGTGCTTCAGCAAGAATTGAGAAAAATGCTAATGCGCTCGAGCTGATTCAAGAAGAATATACCAAGCTGACTCAAAAGCATACGGAGGCCATGATCGCTGTAACTTCTGTAAATAGCGTGGATATTGAGGTGATTGAAAGCGCTCGTTTGGAGGAGAATAAACCGATTTCTCCCAAAAAGCCTTTGATCATGTTGGTAGCATTGTTCCTCGGAATGGCTCTGCCCGTAGGCTTGATCCTCGTGCAGGATTTCTTCCAGGATAAAATTGTGGGAAGAGCGGATATCGAGAGTAGTACTAATATTCCTGTGCTCGGTTTCGTAGCGCGCCATGATAGAAATAGCAATTACATTGTTCCGAAAGATTCAAGAACGGCTCTTGCCGAGTCTTTCCGGTCTATTCGGATCAAAATGCAATACCTCAACGATAATGTTCATCAGCAGGTAGTGGGTTTGACTTCTTCCTCTTCTGGGGAAGGTAAGACCTTCTGTTCTACTAATCTGGCAGCTATAATGGCTCAGGCGGGTAAAAGAACCCTGCTGATCGATGTGGATTTGAGACGTCCCCGGGTTACTCGTTACTTCGAGAACGGAGATGGTAGCGGACTTTCCTCCTACCTTGCAGGAGATATCGATGATTACCGTTACATCGTTCACCAGACACATATCGAAAATCTCGATGTAATACACTCAGGCCCGGTTTGTACAAATCCTTTGGACCTGATCTCTACAGATAAAATGACTGCTCTCATGGAAACCTTCCGTCAGGAATATGACCATATCGTACTGGATACTCCTCCAGTCGGTTTGGTATCTGATTACCTGGTTATCATGAAATTGACAGATTTCAACATTTATGTCGTTAGAGATAGTACAACCAGCATTGATTCACTCAAGTGGATCAATGAATTATATGACAACGACAAAATCAAAAATATAGCTATGGTCATCAATGACGTTAAGTCCGTTGCTGCCTACGGTTATATCAATAATCACTATGGTTATGGTGATTAATATTTGGGAATGAAAATATTGCGGCGGCAAAGAAATATAGCTTTCTTTGTTGCCGCAAAAGGTTCGCCCTTTTACGCCTCCCTTGTTTCTTACAATTAGCTTTGTAAGCTATCCCGAGTAATTTATGTTCTTCTTTTTTAGAAAGAGCATAATTTGAATGAAGCGTTTATTTACTTATTAAATCACATATGAAAACAGCATTTATTACAGGAATCACAGGTCAGGATGGCTCTTTTCTGGCTGAGTTCCTTATTGAGAAAGGATATGAGGTTCATGGGATCATTCGTCGTGCTAGTACCTTTAATACCAGCCGAATTGATCACCTGATGGGACACAAGCAGCTTCACCTGCATCACGGAGACCTTTCTGATAGTGCCAACCTGAATAAACTTCTCCGTCAGATCAAGCCTGACGAAATTTATAACCTGGGCGCACAATCACATGTAAAGGTATCTTTCGACGTACCTGAATACACTGCTCAGGTTGACGCAGTAGGGACTTTGAGAATTCTGGATGCCATGATCAACCAGTGTCCGGAAGCACGCTTTTACCAGGCTTCGACTTCAGAGCTTTATGGAAAAGTGCAGGAGATTCCACAAACGGAAACTACTCCTTTCTATCCTAGGAGCCCTTATGGCGTTGCTAAACTTTATGGATTCTGGATTACCAAAAACTTCCGCGAGTCTTATGGACTATATGCGTGCAATGGTATCCTGTTTAACCATGAATCTGAGAGAAGAGGTAAAACCTTCGTTACCCGTAAAATCACTACCAATTTGGCAGAGATTTCTGTTGGATTAAGAGATGTACTGAGATTGGGTAATATGGATGCTCAGCGTGACTGGGGATATGCCAAAGAATATGTGGAAATGATGTGGCTCATGCTACAACAGGAAGAAGCAGAAGATTTTGTAGTAGCAACGGGTAAAATGTACACAGTACGTGAGTTCGTTGAAAAAGCAGCTGTACATGCTGGATATGAAATTGTCTGGAAAGGAGAAGGAGTTGACGAAAAAGGTTATGATGCCAAAACGGGCAAATTGATCGTTGAAGTTGATCCTAAATACTTCCGTCCGGCAGAAGTAGAATTGCTAATCGGTGATCCTACCAAAGCTAAGGAAAAACTCGGCTGGGTTCCTAAAGTCGAAATCGACGAGCTGGTTGAGATTATGATGACTAACGATTTAAAAGAAGCTAAAGCAAAAGTTTTGCATGGACAAAACAGCTAAAATTTATGTGGCTGGCCATCGAGGAATGGTCGGATCCGCTATAGTTCGTAAGCTACTTAAAGAAGGCTACGACAACCTTGTTATGCGCACCTCCAAAGAGCTTGATCTGAGAGATCAGGCCGCTGTTGCAGAATTTTTTGCTACAGAAAAACCAGAGTACGTTTACCTCGCTGCTGCTAAAGTAGGAGGGATCGTTGCCAATAATACCTATCGTGCAGAATTCCTGCACGATAACCTGGCAATAGAATTGAACATCATCCATCAATCCTATGTCCACGGAGTAAAAAAATTGCTGTTTCTGGGTAGCTCATGTATCTATCCTAAATTTGCTCCGCAACCCATGACAGAGGATGATTTGCTGACCGGTAGCCTGGAGCCCACCAATGAGCCTTATGCGATTGCAAAAATTGCCGGCATTAAATTGTGTGAAGCCTATCGCGATCAGTACGGATGCAATTTTATTTCTGGTATGCCTACCAATTTGTATGGTCCTAATGACAATTATGATCTGCAAAAATCTCATGTATTGCCAGCTTTGATCCGCAAATTTCATGAAGCAAAGGTAGAGGGAAAGCCTAGTGTACCCATTTGGGGAGATGGAAGTCCCAAAAGAGAATTCATGCATGTAGATGATCTCGCCGAAGCATGTCTATACCTGATGGAAAGTTATGACGGAAAGCAATTCGTCAACATCGGAGTAGGGGATGACATTAGCATCAAAGACTTGGCCTTGATGGTCAAAGATGTGGTCGGATTCGAAGGAGAACTGGAGTTTGATACTTCTAAGCCTTCTGGAACTCCTCGTAAGCTCATGAATGTCGGCCGCCTTAATGAGGCCGGTTTTAAAGCCAAGATCGAATTGAGGGAAGGCATTGAGCACGTGTATCAGGATTTTCTCGATAATCAGGATAAGTATGTCGCGGGTATTCGCGTGGTTCATACTTAGCCTGTGTATTAGCATTTGCTATACATGTACCACGGGTGAGGCCGGGGTGCTAAAAAATATATACCCACCAGGTTCAGACAATATTCGTCTTAACCAGGTGGGTTTTTATCCTTCCAGCCCCAAGTACGCTATTGTTCTGGATAGCCTGGGGGAAAATTTTGCCGTCTTCCATGCCGATGATCATAAGGAGGCCTTTAGTGGGATTTTAGGAGAACCTCAGTATTGGGAGTATTCAGGCGAAAGAGTTCGACTGGCTGATTTCTCGTCTCTGAAAGATCAGGGTACCTATTATATTAAAGTAGGTGAAACTGAGCGATCGCATTACTTTGAGATCAAAGATAATGTCCTTGAGGATGTTCATAAATCCAGCCTTAAATCTTTTTACTACCAAAGAGCTTCCTCTGAATTGGACAAATCTGTAGCCGGAATTTGGGCGAGAGGTATGGGACATCCTGATTCTAAGGTGAAAATTCATCGTTCAGTCGAAAGTCCAGAAAGAAAATCGGGTAGCTTGGTCTCTGCTCCGGGTGGCTGGTATGATGCCGGAGATTATGGGAAATATACCGCTAATGCTGCTTATGCTACCTGGATTATGCTGCATTTCTACGAACAATTTCCTCAGCAACTCAAAACACTCAACTATCAGCTTCCAGAGTCATCCAATAAGATTCCGGATGTTCTCGATGAAGCCTTATATAGCCTCCGCTGGATTATGGCTATGCAAGATCCTGAAAGTGGAAAGGTGTACCATAAACTGACTGGCCTTAGACATCCCCCTAATAAAATGCCGGAGGATGACAAGGCTGAAAGGTATATGATAGGCGAAAGCACAGGGACTACCTATGCCTTTGCTGCTTTAATGGCTAAAGCGAACCGAATATTTAAAGACTTTGAGAAAGAATTGCCCGGTCTGGCTGATTCATGTCTTACTTTCTCACTAGCTGCCTGGAAATGGGCTGAGGAAAACCCCAATATGTATTTCCAAAATCCTCCAGACATACATACGGGTCAATACAAGGATGGGAATTATGGAGATGAGTACATTTGGGCGAAAACAGAAATATATCTATCTAACCTCGATGATCAATTCAAACCCCTGAAATTAGAATTTCTCAAATACCAATATAAGGCGCCTGGATGGAACGCTACCTTACCTTTGGCCTGGATGAGCATGGGAATATCTCAAGATTCAGATAAGGCGCTCAAAAATGAGGCAAATGCATATTTTCAGGTGATCGCTGATGCTTATCTTAAAGAAAGAGAAAAGAATCCCTACCAATTCGTTTTAGGCAGAGATAAATACGACTTCATCTGGGGAAGTAATGGAATTGCTGCAAGTGCGGGGATGAGTTTAATCCATGCATATACCATTACAAAAAAAGGTCCCTATAAAGAAGCAGCTCAGGATGTCATGGATTACCTCCTTGGGAGAAATGCTACAGGCTATTCCTTCCTGACAGGGGCTGGCACAATCAGACCCATGAATATCCACCATCGCCCTTCTAATGCCGATGGAATTGACGAACCCATACCCGGATTTCTAGTTGGGGGGCCTCAGGGAGAGAAAAATTACGACGGATGTACCTATCCCAGTAGCTTTCCTGCTGCTTTTTATGTAGATGATTGGTGCTCCTACTCTACCAATGAGGTCTGTTTAAACTGGAATGCCCCCTTTGTTTATCTCTCTGGAGCCCTGGAATTCCTCCAATAGGCCCTTTTTACTTCACTGGATTAGAATTATATCAGAAAAACGGGTATCCCTATGTAAAAAATAGGAGTCTTTCTCACATTTATTAAACTTTTGCTAATCCTTTTCCTTAAAATCGACATGCAATCTCTTACACTTTGGCCTTATTTCTATCATTCGGGAAAAGTAAACAGGCCCTAAACAGCAAGAATTATTGCGGGGAAATAATACCAAAAATCGTAATAAATGCCTAAATTGCACAAAATTATGTGTGAAATGCCATAAAATGCGCGGGTTTTGATCAAATGCGAAACAAACTGTTTGGGAATATTTGTTACATTTTGTCGGAAAAGCTTACACAAATAGGGCCCCCTTATATTTTGGGAATTTGAAAATGTAAATGAGAATCCCATATATTTGGATCATCAAAAGTTCAGAAATGGAAACAAATTACTCGACAACTTTTGATTCCCTCACTCTTGTACATTCCTTGATTAAAACCCTTGTTCTAAAGCACATATGCGTTAGACATCGAAATGGTGTAAAACTCATATAGCATTGAAAAAGGTTTGGGGTTAAAAATCATATTGATTCCTTTTTCATTTTTTTAATAATCCGAACAAACTGATTGGTACACCCAGACAGTGGTATGAAATTTTGACCAAAACGGTTGATTAAAGTGAATCGATCATTCTTTACAAAACCTTGTGTGTTACCTGCTAGAAAGCAACACCATCAAGATCGACACTTTACCAAACTTGTACTCTTGTAATCAAAATTAATTACCGTTCGAATTCAGCATTTTTTTTGGGGTTTCAATACTTCATGGTAAAGGTTATAACAATGCTAATGCAGACGACACATTTGCTCACTAAGCGGATTTCCCTATTACTTGTTCTATTATCGTTTGTCCTTACTGGATGGTCGCAAACACAACTTGCAAAGACCAGCTTTCCTGCCAGTGCCACATTGAACAGCAAGGACGAATGGCGTCATTTTTGGGACGATTATGGTCTCGGACGTATCAACAATAGTGGCGCACAATATACCAGTAAACCCATCACTTCTAATAATGGCATCCTTACTATCCCATTCTCTGTTGGAGATTGGGGCGGAGCTGGATGGCAAAACACAGGTGCCATCATTTATTCCTCGCAACCAAGTCATACGGGATCATCAATCTACGTAGAATTTGAGGTTAAATTCAGTAGTAATTTTGACTGGGGATATGATGGTGAACAATACAGAGGTGGTAAGTTTGGGGCTGGTTTTAAAGCAGGAAGCATACCCGTAGGTGCCAATCCTGGACTTGGTAATTTTTCGATTACTACGATGTGGAGAGGCGGGGGGACTATGGATGCCTACATATATCATGCAGGTCAGACTTCAAACTGGCCTGACCGCCAAATCTATGCTACGATTGAAAAAGGTCGTTGGATCAAATTTGGAATGCAGATTACCCTAAATGATCCTGGTCAAAATAATGGGAAGGTACAGATTTGGATTGACGATCAATTAACATACAACCGCCAGGATTTCCGCTTCACAGATGCGGGAGTCTCTAACTTTGAGACAACTTTCGGAAACTTTTTCGGAGGAAACTCAAATTCCTGGAGATCAAGAACAAACGGCGATATTCAATACAAATATGTTGAGGTTTGGGATCGAAAGCCCGGCGGAGGAGCTCCTTCAAATGCAAGTCCTGTAGCCAGAGGTTCTTCTAATGTAACTTCAGGGCAAGCTCCTTTGGCAGTTGAGTTCAATGGGGCTGATTCTTATGATCCAGATGGAACCATAGCTTCTTATAGCTGGGATTTCGGTGATGGCAATCAGTCAACAGCGGTCAATCCTCTTCATACCTATACAACTCCTGGTAATTATACTGCTAGCCTTACGGTTACAGATAATGATGGAGCCAGAACCACAGATAATATGGTCATTCAGGTAAATGGTAATGAACCAGGTACAGCATGTGGAGATTTAGAAAGCGGATGGTCTAGTACAGATGTTGGTAATGTTGGTTATGTCGGCGAAGCTTGTTTCGATGATGTAACCAATACCTATTCCATCACAGCTTCGGGGGAAGATATCTGGGGTACACAAGATGCTTTCCACTACCTTTATCAACCCTTAAGTGGAGATGCAGAAATCGTTACCCGTGTACTTAACATCGAACATACAGATGACTATGCAAAAGGTGGACTTATGATCCGTGAAGATCTGGGAGAATCCAGTAGGTACGCTATGATTGCGGTAAATCAAAACAATTATGCCTTTGAATACCGTACCGATCCCAATGGATTCGCTCAGTCAACTTCTGGAAGCTGGATTTATAATAATATTGATCACCCGACTTATCTGAAGCTAACTCGCTCAGGTAGTAGGTTGACAGGCTATATTTCTGAAGATGGAACCAACTGGACCGAAGTTGACGGAATAGATCTGTCCATGCAAGCCAGTGTGTACATCGGGGTAGCACTGACAGCTCATGATAATATCCAGTCAAATACCTCAAGCTTTGATAACGTGTCCGTAACAACTGGCAGCACCGGTGGCGGTGGTGGTGGTGGTGGGGGGAACCCCGGATTCTGTAGTCTTCCAAATGGATGGAACAGCCAGGATATTGGAAATGTTGGTTTGCCTGGAGCTTCCTGCTACGATGATTCAACAGAAACTTTCGCTATTGCAGCTTCTGGTGAGGACATCTGGGGCAATGAAGATAGTTTCCACTACCTCTATCAGGAATTGGATGGAAATGGAGTCATTATAGCCAAAATTGATGACATTGAGCAAACACACCAGTTTGCAAAAGGAGGTGTAATGATCCGTGAGAAACTGGATGCCGGATCACGACATGCTATGCTGGTCCTGAATCAGACGCAGAGAGCCTTCCAGTATAGAATGGAAGAAAATGGAATAACCGGTCCTGAATCGGGTAGCTGGTTAGGAGAAAATATCCAACATCCATACTGGGTAAAACTTGAGCGTACAGGCAATGACTTTGCCGGATATATATCTCCAGATGGTAATGATTGGACCCTCGTTGGCGCAGTTACCATGGAACTAGCTGACATCATCTATGTTGGATTGGCCCTTACCAGCCACGATAATTCTGCACTGAACATCGGAGCCTTCAAGGAAATCGATATAACGGCAGCTTCTAATACAAACTTCCCAGTAGAATTACTGGATTTCAAAGGAGTACTGACAGGTAGAGGAACAAACCTTGAATGGAGTACTGCCAGAGAAAGCAATAACCACATGTACACCATCGAGCGATCTGTAGACGGTAGTGCTTTCCAAAGAATTGGTGAAGTGATGGGAGCAGGTACAACAACCAGAAGAAGCGACTATGCTTTCCTGGATACTGATCCTGTGCTGGGTACGATGACTTACCGCTTGAAGCAAACAGATTTTGACGGTACCTTCGAATACTTGGGGCAGATAGAGATACTCAATAAAGGAAGCTTTACTGCGGAAATGGAAATTTATCCTAATCCTCTGGAAGACGGAAACCTAAATGTTGAGATTAGTGGTCTTCCGGTAGAAGATGTGGATGAAATTTCAATCATTGATATCACTGGGAAACAGGTGTATTCCTATAAACCAACAGAGACCGTAAGCACAATTGTCTTGCCAGACAATCTCAATACAGGTTTATACTTTGTTCAGCTTAAATCTTTTGACGCAACCCTCGGAAAAAGATTGCTGATCCAATAAAAAGAAGTCAAGGCTACTTATTGAAATAGATCATTCCCCACCGCAAGGTGGGGGATTTTTCTTTTGGAGGAATTGAAGACTAAACTTCTGAAGGGGATGAGAAGAGAAAAGTTGAAGGGCATGTATCAGGAGCAAAATCTAATGAAGACTAGCTATACGCTTGAACTTGATACTTGGATTTGTGCTTAACCTCCTTATTTCTCCAAGACTACGTATAAAGCAAAAAAAAGCCTTTCATACAGGATGAAAGGCTTTCTCTTATATCTTTTCTTGCTTATTGCCTGACAGTAAGAACTGTATCATAAAGTTCCCGATAGCGTTTCGCCTGTAAATCCTCATGATAGCGCTCATGAGCATCTTTTATAATCCAGTCACGATCAAATCTATTTCCCAGGCTTAAGAACTCATCCATAGCATCTGCGAGACAAGCTCCGGAAACATCTGAGCAAATCAAGCCATTTTGCTCATGCTGAATCATGTCAGGCACTCCACCGATTTCATACCCAATTACGGGTGTACCTGTACAGATACTTTCCAAAACTGTGTTGGGCAGATTATCCTCAATGGAAGGAATTACAAATACATCAGCAGCAGCATAGGCCATGGCCATTTTTTCCTGATCTTTAATCGTTCCAAGGTGGTAGAAATTGGGGATGTTATGCAAAGCATGTCCTTCTTCTACCTTACCCACTGCACATAGGTAAAAATCATCTCTTTTCAGAATCTCTAAGGCCTCCAAAAGCAAATGAAATCCCTTTCTGCGATTGGTTATTACTTCGGAAACAAAAAGAATCGCCTTTTTATCAGCGGGTATTCCAAATGCCTGTTTTGCTTCCAGAGGATCGTATTTTCTGAAAATGCTCGTATCCAGCCCATAAGGAATATTGTGGTGCGGAAATTGACCCAGCACCTCACTGTTTTTTGAACACTCCATCAGCCATTTCGAAGGACCAACTATATTCATATTTTGTCCCTGAACAGCTTTCTTCTTGAGGGAAAGTTGATCCTTGAGTAGATCAGCATAGGAATCAAAGAGAAATTCTTTCTCATAGTGATTTCCCCCTCCGAAAGGCTCCATATCATGTAGGGTCCAGACAATCGGCTTCTTATTCTTTTTGAAAAAGCTGCTGTAGTCCAGAAAACGAGCCACCCAATGAAAATTGATGAGGTCTGCTTCTTTATACAAACGGCTATTGGTGATATCGCAGAATTGTCGGGAAAAATTGAAGGGTTGGAAATTGCTGGCTCGCCCTTTAAGCTTGAGTTGATTACGCTTATTGTGCGCCCGCTCCATCACGTCGATGGTTTTTCTTTTCAACCCTGTACCATAGGTATCCGAATAGAACTCATAACTATGCGGAATTTGCGGATTCTGTTGCCGCATGACCAGTAGCTTGGAGTCTACGTTTTGTTTGAGCAATCCCATATGGAGACGGATGCCAGCATTTGCGGCACCTCCCCAATCAAGGGTGGATACGTGAAGAATTTTCATACAGTGAAAACTTGTCTTTCTGATAATAATCTTTTAGAAAAAGTGCGCGTTGCTTTAACCAACGCAAATTTGAACGAATAACGTTCTTGGTCGAAAAGTCATTCTGGTACTTGTAAAAGTAGGCGAGCGCTTTACGTGCACCTTCATGTTCCTCAATAGTCTCAGGAACTATTATTTTCAGGCTGTTTGCTAGTTTTTCTACTAGCATGGGATCTCTTTTATTGTTTTCAGAGTTATAATGGGTCCCACTTCCATCAAATCCTATGTTTTGGATCAGGGATTGCCGGGGCGAAAGGCAGAGTCCATGATGGAAGTAGATGCTGCTAAACCACTTGATGGCCCAGGAATTATGGGTGCCATTGAGGTTTCCTTTTAGGTAGTTGTGAAATTTTATAGAGCCTCCAAGATTAAAATCCTCGAGTGCTTTTTCATCCAACAGCCTCTGCAGCAAATAGAGAGAATCAGATTCATACTTTTTCCAGGAAGATTTCCAGGTGCCCCATCCCCAACAGCTCATGAACTTCAGGAAAAAAGTATCCGGAAGTCCCTGGCGATCGATGTCTGGCATGTAGGCTGAAATATGCATGACCTTATCTATTGATTCATACGTATACAGCGCCTCATTCATATAGGCTAGAAATCCTTTCGAGGCAACAATGTCATCTTCTAATACGATAACTTTTCCATGTACCTCCAGTACCTCTCCAACCCCCTTGACAATGGACTTCGCAAGTCCTCGATTCGTATCGGATTCTCTGATGACAACCTCCTTGCACCACTGCTCTGAACGTATAGCTTTTCGCAAGGCTTGAATCTTCTCCAACTCTTTTTGTGACGCACTTTCTCTTGGGCCGTCTGCATATATATACAGGACAGAGGAGGAAGCTTCAAGGTTCTCTTTGAGTGCCTTTAGCGTCGCCAAACTGTGTTCGGGTCTATTGTAGACAAATAAAACAATTGGTGCGAATTCTTCCATAAGAAATAGCCTTAGCAGCTCAAAAATGCGGCTAAACAGAAAGGGATAATAGAAAATAGGAGCTTGGGGGAATAGATATTGTAGACGTATATGTTAAGCATAAAGTCAGGAAACAGAATCAAAATAGCAAATATTCTGCCGAATTTAAAGTGGGGATAAATTAAGCAGAGGAAAGAAAAATTCAGGCATATACATAGTTTTTGATTCTTATAGATAAAGAGCTCGATTATTTTCACTGCTAAAAATAAAGGCGTTCCAAACAAAAGACTGAATATGCACTGTATGACCTATTCAGGATGTATTTTTGTCCGTTCAACTGTCATATATTAAGCCTGTTAGCTTTTTGAATAATTTGCGAATGGAAAAAGTAGATTTAGCTCTACTTTTTGGATAAGAAACAATCGGTTATTTGGACCGAAAATTGATATTATTCAGGTATTAGAGGTAATCCTTTAAAAACAATCAAAATAACAGAGATTTTCATCCTTTATGTGTGGAATACTAGGCGCAATACCTAAACAAGACGAAACCACTTTTCTTCATGCTCTGAATTTAATGGAACACAGGGGACCAGATGGTTTTGGAACCTGGCACGATGAATCCAATCAGGTAAGTTTGGGCCATAGACGTCTGTCCATACTTGACCTCTCGGAAAATGGGAAGCAACCCATGTTTTACGATCGCTATGTGATCACCTTCAACGGAGAGGTATTCAACTTTACAGAAATTAAGATCGAACTGGAAAGCAAAGGCTACCAGTTTCGCTCAGATTCAGATACAGAGGTGATTCTAGCTGCCTATATGGAGTGGGGTGCTGACTGTCTGCGAAAGTTCAACGGAATGTGGGCTTTTGCCATTTGGGATAGGGAGAAAAGAGAACTTTTCCTTTCTCGGGACAGATTCGGGATCAAACCTCTATACTATGCAATCATCGGACAGCAATTGGTATTTGCTTCCGAAATGAAATCGATTTTTCCTTTTCTCCCTCAATTAAGAGTTTCAAAGGATTTCGAATTCTGTAAGCGAAATATGTTTGATTATGAAACCACGGATAAATGCCTGGTAGAAGGAATCAAGCGTTTCCCTGCCGGACATTATGCGGTTGTTGCCATGGACAATGTGAGTTCCTTGGCTCCTATTCGTTGGTGGAATACCCTGGAAAGTATTTATGAAGTAGGGGACAATTATGATGAACATGTAGAGCGTTTCAGAGAGCTATTCTTTGACGCAATTAAAATACGTATGCGTTCAGATGTGCGTATTGGTACAGCTTTGAGTGGGGGAGTGGATTCCAGTGCGGTCATCTGTGCCATGGCAAACATCAACCGAGCAGGGGATAGCCGGGTAGCCAATGACTGGCAAAATGCTTTTTGTGCTACTTTCCCCAATACTATGCTGGATGAAAGTCGCTATGCAAAAATGGTAACGGATCATCTGGGCATCAATGCTGTTTTTAAAGAAATCAATCCAGTAAAAGGATTAGATAATCTGGAAGAATATCTCTGGCTCTTCGAAGAAATGTACCTCACCAGCCCTATTCCAATGATCGAGATTTACAAGACGATCAAGGAAAATGGAGTAACGGTAAGTATTGATGGACATGGTGCGGATGAATTGATTGCTGGATACGGAGGAAATATGTTTGACGCGGTCATGGATTCACCTTTCAACTTCTCAAAAATCCAGAATCTGGTCAGCACTTTTGTTGACTATATGGATTTTGAAGAAGAAGGAACCCTGTCCAAGAAAATGGAATTGTACCAGCGTGCCTATAAGCAGGTCGCTGTAAGATATAGAAACCTCTTCCTGAGAGATGGAAATAAGAGTGGTGATCCGGAAAGAGATAAGTTGGGACATTTCAACAAATATCTCTATGCTGAATTTCACGAAAAAGTATTGCCTACTCTCCTGAGAAACTACGACCGCTATTCTATGGCAGCAAGTGTTGAGATTCGTATGCCATTTATGGATCACAGACTCGTTAGTTACTGTTTCTCTCTTCCCTGGCATAGCAAACTCAGAGGAGGATATACAAAATCTGTACTTCGTCAGGCCATGGATCCCTATGTACCGAAAGAGGTCATTTGGAGAAAGAGCAAAATCGGATTCAATACTCCATTTGCTGAGTGGATGAAAGGGGCCTGGAAAGAGTATCTGCTCGATATGGTAGCCTCGTCTGACTTTAGCAACTCGGATGTGGTTGATTCAGCCAAAGTAAGAAAGCAGATCGAAGGAGTAATCCTCGGAAATGCAGTACAGTATAATGCAGGCAAGGATGCATGGGTATCCTTGATGCCATACCTCTGGGAGAAATCGGTATTGAAAGCATACCGTAAGCCAGCCGTTCTTTAGCAACTTACTTTATTCTTTTTTGGGGTTAAAGGTAAGCGTGCTACATCATTAGTATTTGTGTGGATTGTATGACTAAGCGGTAATTGTCTTGGCTAAGTTGATTGGAGAATTAAACAAGTTTGTTAGCTCAGAAGGCTTCAAACGCTATTTTAAAAACACTTCCTGGCTCTTTTGGGGAAAGATCATCCAAATGGGAATGACCTTTCTCATAACAGCCTATGTGGCCAGATATCTTGACGATGATGGCTTTGGGCTCCTCAATTATGCTGAGCGTCTAGGGACCTTCTTTGTCATGTTTGCGGCTTTAGGTATGCAAAGTATCCTTATCCGAAATATGGTAAAGGATAAAGAGAAAAGAGGGAAAATAATCGGAACGGCTATTATCATGAGGATGATAGCGTCTTCTGTAGGTATCCTCGGTTACTTCCTCGCATTGCCCTGGATTCCACACGACTATCAAACCAATGTATTAGTAATTCTCGTCATTACGGGAACCATCTTTCAATCATTTGACGTCTTTGACTATTTCTACCAAAGCGAAGTAAAATCTCAATATACGGTACAGGTTCGGATTGCCTCTGTCCTTTGTATGGCGGCTTTCCAACTGGTCCTGATTTATATGGAAGCTCCGCTTGTTTGGTTTGGAGTAGCCATTTTGCTGAGAACCACTTTGATGGGGATTGGACTTGCGGGAATATACTTTGCGCAATTTGGAAGCATAAAAGGCCTGAGTGTTGATCCGAAATATGCTGTCGGATTATTGAAAGATTCCTGGCCGCTGATCTTTTCTGATTTGGTGGTGATCTTATACATGACGGTAGATACCATCATGCTGAAATTTATGTTGGGGGACTCTGCTGTAGGCCAATATTCTGCTGCACTACGCTTTTCCTCAGTCTGGTATTTCATAGGTCCAATTTTGACAGGCTCCCTTTTCCCTGCTATCATCAATGCTCAGAAAAAAGACCCGGAACTATACAAAAATCGACTTCAAAACTATTATAATCTGATGGTTTGGGCTGCATTAGCTATAACCATTCCTATGGTCATTTTTGGCCCCTGGGTACTTACCCTTCCCTTTTTATTTGGGGAAAGGTATGCTGAAGCCGGACCGGTTCTGGTGATTCACATATGGACCCTGGTGTTTGTGTTCCTGGGTACAGCAAGTAGCCGTCATTTAGTTGCCGAGAACCAGCAAAGAATGGAACTCAACCGTACCATGATCGGTGCTGCTTTCAATGTAGTAGCAAACTATTTATTAATACCCAGATACGGGATCATCGGGGCTGCATATGCAACTCTGGCTTCACAAGCCGTGGCCTCCTATCTGGCATATTTGTTCTTTCCGAAATTTTGGTATGTGTTCCGAATGCAAAGTCGTGCCATACTACTTGTAGATATTTTTAAGAGGCTCAAAAGATAGACCTGAACAACATGCAGGAAACTGCGACATTTACACCTGCTTTGGTGATTGTAGCTTATAATCGCCCAAGGTCCCTGGAAAGACTCCTCGGATCCGTTAGTCGTGCCTTCTACGAAGAGGAAGTACCTATGGTGATCAGTATTGACAATGGAGGAGATCCTGAAGTATTGGCCATCGCAGAGCAATTTGAGTGGGAGTACGGCCCCAAAGAAGTTATTTATCGGGAGGAGAACCTGGGACTGAAAAATCACATCCGTACCTGTGGTGATTTGAGTGAAAGATTTGGCTCCATCATTATGTTGGAGGACGATCTTTTCGTTTCCCCCTGGTACTATGAATTTAGTCAGAAGGCCCTCAATTTTTATAGCGAAAGTGAGCAGGTAGCAGGAATAGCCCTCTACAAAGCTCGTTTGAACAATAATGCACAGAAACTTCCCTTCTTTAGTTTACAGGATGGAAATGATGTGTACTTCAGCCGTATGGTTTGTTCATGGGGACAAGCATGGACAGCAAAAATGTGGAGAGGATTTAGAGCGTGGGATAAGAACTATACCACCGTAAGAACTGATCTTCCTTTACCCCAAAGTATCATTAACTGGAAAGATTCTTCCTGGGTGAAAATCTTTACCCAGTATATCATCGAAACCAATAA
Organism: Bacteroidota bacterium; assembly: GCA_039819665.1. Classification (GTDB taxonomy): domain Bacteria; phylum Bacteroidota; class Bacteroidia; order J057; family J057; genus JAWPMV01. The sequence continues at coordinate 37,522 of JBCBRM010000010.1, read as the reverse complement.
GTTCTTTGTATATCCTCAACTTTCCTATTCTACAAATTTTGGAGAAGTAGGGGAAAATTTCTCTCAGTTAGAGACTTACTTTCAAGTTAATATGCAGATGGGAAGAACTGAGCCTAAGTTCAGCACCTTTGAGGAGTCCCTGAGTGTGTACGATATATTTTATGACATTCTACCAGATCGATTGAAACGTATGGCGCCGCAACTGGCGGAATACGATTTTATCGTAGACTTGTATGGTATCAAACCTTTGGACCAATACTCTGAGAACTATGTCCTTACCCAGGTTCCGGTTGACAATCCCATCATGAGTTTTGGAAGGAGCCTGGTTCCTTTTGAAATGAATGTCGTACATCAGGTAGAAGGAGGAGATATTCATTTAGCGAGAAGAGAAGACGTCATGCGAATGGCGGGTAGTTGGGATCCGATTTATAATTTCTATTATTCTCATATCCCCCTGAAACCTTTGACAAAACTTGCCAGTCAAAAGTTGAAAGAGAAGAAACCTTTTAATCTGATTTTTGATTAAGATTATCCAATAGGCCCTATGGTTTATGTTTTAATATATTTCTTTCTGATCAATCTGAGGCCACTAGTAGGTGCCAGTGGGACAGGAGTTTTACTGAAATTCCTGCCTAATGCCATCCTGCTGTATGGGGCCTTACGGTATTTTGTAATCGGTAAAGGAAAACTCTTTTTCCCCAAAGTATTCCGTGAATCCCATTTTCATTCCTGGATGCTGTTTCTCACTATCTTTGTGATCAGTCTCCTCCGGACAGCCTATCCCTCCGCAACTGCAATTGGTACCTTCAATGACTTTGTATCCATTTTCCTGATCAATCTATTGGTATTTGGGTATGTGGGGAGTCAGGTCCGGAAAACGGGTGACTTTGAGAAAGTATTGAATGCAACAGCGATTTGGATAATTGCCATACCCGCTGCCGTTATTTTATGGTATGTAATAATCTATGCCATTGGATATAATCACCCTTCAGCCATGCTGCAAAGGGGCGGAGAATTAGCGGTTGTTTTAAAGCTTGTAGGGATAAAATTTATAAAAAAGGCAGTACCCTATACCTGGGGGATGCACCCCAATACCATCGGGATTTTTGCAGGAGCAACATTTACGATGGGAGCAGTCCTCTTTTATCTTACAAAGCAAAAAGGGAGAACGCGTACGCTGGTAATTGCAATTATTCTGGTTTGCCTGGCCTTTATGTTGGTAGCAGATTCAAGGGGTACTTTTTTGATGGTATTCTTTGGGGGAATGTTTTCGGTCATGGCCTATCACTTCAAAATGACCGGCTTCCTGCGCGCTTTCGTCCTGACAGTTCCTTTATTGCCATTTGCTTTTGTGAGCCTAATGGGAGTAGTAGGATCCTCGGATGCGGCAGCAGAAATGTCCCGTACTGGTAATGCTGATAACGTGGCTACCATGTCTGCGAGGACTTTGATTTGGGACGAATGTATGAAAGAGGTGGCCAAGCCTAAACCTATCCACTTGGTCGGATGGGGAGAACATGGAGAATCTCCTTCTGGAGTGGCAGCACGTTATGCGCCTATTTTCGGATCTGGATATCCTGAAGGATATACCCTGATCGTTACCCATAACCTTTTCTTCCAATGTTTCTTCGATATAGGATATCTGGGGATCATTATTTTCCTCGGCTCTCTTTTATTGGCGATGAATAATGGCCTATTCCTTTATAAACGAGGCTACAAGGTGGGGCTGGTGTTTGTATCTCTGATCCTGTATTATGTCTTGTCAGGAATCCTGGAATCCAATTTCGGCAATCATAACCGATCTTATAATGAAGTTATGATGATGACAGTAATGGCAGTTATCGCTCTGAAAAATGAGTATATCAGGCTTCAGCGTATTTACGAAAGAGAACAGGAAGAATTCTTCCTCTAAAAATATTTCATAGGAAAAAGCCGGGCTGTGCATTTGAGCATAGTCCGGCTTTTTGTATACAAAAAAAAAGGCCGACACATGGTCGACCCTTTATGCGAAATTCAGATGTTTATTGACTTATTTGAGGAATTTACGGTATTGAATGTTACCGTTTTTACTTCTCAATCTGATCAAGTACATACCTGCGGCGGCATGGCTCAGTGGAATCTGTAAGCTTTCACTTTCCAAAGCGGGACTGCCCTCTTTAGAGAAAACAAGCTGACCACTGAGAGAGAGAACTTCTGTATGGTAAACTTCCTTTCCAGGATTCGAAATCCAGATGCTGAGTAGATCTTCCCGTGGACTGTATTGACTACGAAAGGATAATTCACCTTCGGAGTCGAAACTGACTTCTATCGTCTGGAATATCTCAAACTCTCCATTAAAATCGACCTGACGGAGTCTGTAATAGTTGCTTCCTTTCAGGGGATTTTCATCTACAAATTCATAATCAAGGCTATTGTTACTATTCCCAGCTCCTGATATTTGGCCGATAGGGAGAAACAATTTGTCCTCACCTGATCTTTCAATCTGAAAATAATCATTGTTAAGCTCCATAGCAGTCGTCCAGTCCAGAACTGCTTTCCCTTCCTTAAGGCTTACACTGAAATGGCTAAGCTCAACCGGGAAAATAGTGACCGTGAAGTTGGAAATGCTTGCCGTAAATCGAGAACTATTGCTGCCAGACCAATTTGCGGTATTCCCGATAGCTGCAAGTACCGTAGCTTTAGATCCAGAGGTAGTGGACATATCGTAGGAGATATTATCGATCTCTTGTTCGTTTCCACTCCCTGCACCATAGGCAATTGCATGTGTACCATTGGTTAAGCCAGGAGGAAGACCGGAGCGGTTGGGATCATCAGCAGCATTACCTGTCTGCCAGGCTGTACTATTAGATTGGGCAGCATAAATGAAAGTCGGGCTTGCCAAGGTACCCTGAAAGACCAGAATCTGGTCGCCATTGTTAGCAAGCGACATGCCATCATCAGTGACAACTATGCTACCCGGTGATCCGGTTCCGTCTCCGAAAGTGATGTCCCAGGCATTCGTACCTGTTCTTGTGAACTGCAGTACCGTGCCCGCAGAATAAGCAATGTCTGCTGTCCATTCAAAGGCTCCTTCGCCATTTCGCAAAGCAGCAGAATTGGGAAGCCAGGCCTTGTCTGTAAAATTGATTTCCGTGTTAGCCGCAATATCAGCTAATAAGACAATGGCAAATTGATCATCATTGTCTGTATTGATTTTAATAACAGCAACATCTCCTGCAGATAAGGTAGATTGGGCAAAAACAGAATTAGTAAGGTTTGTAAGTAAGCTAAAGATGAGCAATGAAAAGACTAGGTAAAGGTTTTTCATGCGTTAGATAAGTAAGTAAAATGTTACTAAATATAGTAAATTATTGCAACTGTATTATAATTTAAATGTATTAATTGCTCCTTTTCGGTATTAATCCAGCGAAAATAGTTCTGGTCTTATTTTGAGGACTATTTTTTCCCTGATATTTTGTATGTTAGTCAACAGAACCATAAGACCTTAGATTTTCACGATTTAATACTGACACCACATGTCTACTAATTCTCGCAGGGCTTTCCTGAAAAAAGCAGGAACAGGTTTAGCTGCGGCTACCTTTATTCCATCAACATTTACCATCCTTAAAGCCAAACCACAATTGTCTGAGGAGATTATTGGGCACGGCAAATATCGTTACAGGGTTCACAAGGCCTGGGGTGATTTAAATCCTTCCAATACGCCAGTTAACAATTGTCATGAAATGGTTATGGATTCCAAAGGGCGATTGATCATGGTTACGGACGAAATCAAAAACAATATTTTGGTTTACGATAAATCTGGCAAGCTTCTGGATTCCTGGGGACATGAATATCCCGGAGGACATGGCTTGACTCTTTGGGATGAAGGAGGGGAAGATCGCTTGTTTATTTGTGATCCGGGTCTGGATAAGGTGTTTAAAACCAGTATAGATGGGAAAGTTCTGCTTACCATCGAGCATCCTAAAACCATCGGTGAATACGAAAATGACTGGGCTTTTAGTCCTACCGAGACCGCAGTCGGTCCTAATGGAGATATTTATGTAGCGGATGGTTACGGCTCTCAGTACATTCTCCAATACAACAGCAAAGGAGAGTTTATTCGCAAGTTTGGGGGTAGAGGAGATAAAGATGAGCAATTTGCTACGGCACATGGAGTAACCCTGGATACGCGTGATCCCAACAATCCCACTCTGCTGTGTACTTCCCGGGCACACAATGCATTTAAAAGATTTAGCCTGGACGGAAAATACCTGAGTACCATCTTTTTGCCTGGAGCATTTGTTTGTCGAGCTGTAATTGATGATGATAATCTCTACGCAGGGGTTTGTTGGTCCAGAAAAAGATATTACAATCGCACGCCTGATAGTGGTTTTGTAACAATTCTGGATGGAGACAATAAAGTGATTTCAAACCCCGGGGGAACAAAACCCAAATACCGGAAAGGAGAATTACAAATGATGGTTCAGGAGCAAAATATTTTCAATCACTGCCATGATGTTTGTATTGATGAGGATAAAAACATCTATGTATGTCAGTGGAATGCAAATAAAACCTACCCGATCAAATTAGAAAGAGTGTAATGTGAATGAGCTTGAGGATTTTCAAACTCAGCTCCCTGTTTATATGGATAGAACAATAGCAATTAGCGAGTTTCCGGAATTGATGCAATTCGGGGATGCTGGGCCTTTTGAATTAAAAATTGATAAAAGGGAAGAAGAAAGAAATCTTTTTGTTTATAGCATCCACCTGAAATCCGAAAGCAAGAGTTCCCCTAAACCGATAAGCCTGAGATGGAAATTACCTTCTAAACATGTAAATGGAGTATGGAAGCCCGGGGGATTGCATGACAAACGCTTGCAATATGACTGGGAACTAGAGCATGTCAAATCTCGCATCTCAGTAAATGCTCCTGTCCTTTCCGTTTTTGGTCATGATGATCGTAATGTGATCACCTTTGCGTGTTCTGATGCGATAAACCTTTTGGAAATGAATGCCCTTCTACGCGAGGAAGATCAGCATTTATATTGTCACCTGGCTTTGTTTACAGAAAGACATCCAGAGATTTTTGAATATTCTGCTGAGCTTCGAATAGATGTACGTAAGCAAAGCTTTCATCAAAGCTTAAAGGATTGCTCTCTATGGTGGGAAAGCTTTGATGCTTCTAAACCGGCAACAGTGCCTCCTCTGGCAAAATTGCCCCTTTACTCTACCTGGTACAATTTTCATCAGGATTTGAATGAGGAGATTTTACTCAAAGAATGTCGCATAGCCAAAGATATGGGATATGAGTTGATCATTCTGGATGATGGATGGCAGACCTTGGATACGAATCGAGGCTATGACTATACAGGAGACTGGCAACCGGATCGCTTTCCGGATATGGCGGGTTTTGTAGAAAAAGTGCATGAGACAGGGATGAAAATAGGGATTTGGTATTCTGTTCCATTTTGCGGAAAGAAGTCCCAGGCCTATAAAAAGTTTCACGGTAAATTTCTAACTGAAAACCACCGTTGGGCTCCTGTTTTTGATCCGCGGTATCCCGAGGTGCGTGAACACCTGATCGGCCTTTACACCCATGCCGTGAGGAGTTGGAAGCTGGATGCCTTGAAACTGGATTTCATAGACGATTTTAAGGTTTATCCGGAAACTGTATTGACCCGTGAAAATGGAAGAGATTATGCTAATGTAAATGAAGGAGTAGATCGTCTGCTCAGTGATGCAAAAAAAGCTCTCACCGAAATTCGACCAGATATAGCCATTGAATTTCGGCAGCAATACATAGGGCCTGTTATGCGAAAGTTTGGCAATATGTTTCGCGCATTTGATTGTCCCATTGATCCGGTTTCCAATAGGATCAGGATTACGGATGTCAAATTACTTTGCGGAAATTCAGCCGTTCATTCTGATATGCTTATTTGGCATCCAGAGGAAGAGGTGGAAGTAGCCGCATTACAGCTCCTCAACGCATTTTTCGGAGTGCCTCAGATGTCCGTACATCTTCGAAACACGCCTGAGGAGTATTTACAAATGATTACTCATTATACCTCCTTTTGGAAACAGCATGCAGAGCTTATTATGGATGGCAATTTCATTCCTCACAATCCTTTAGGAAATTACCCCATACTGGAAGCGGAAAAAGGAGGCCACCGAATCATAGGTGTTTATGATGAAATGCTGACACCCGTAGGCGATGCCCATATCATTGACCTGATCAATGCAAAAAGTTCAGCAAATCTGGCTATCCGGTATGAAGGTTTGGAACATATATTCTTGCTTCGAAGCTGGGACTGTAGGGGAAATTTGAAGCTGAGTGAGAAATTAAGATTAGGGAAAGGCCTCTTCGAATTACGTGTGCCGCCTGCTGGGAGACTTCGGTTAGAGAAAGTTCAATAGATTTTTTATCCAGGGCCAGTCCTAAATTTTAGGAAGATTAGGATTTACGTATACTTATTGTCATTTTAACTATTAGTACTCGTGTTTACCCTAAATAAAAATTGATGAAAGCTTCTGCTTACTTTTTGATCCTATACATACTGGGATTGCTATTTTATTCTTGTTCCCCTCCCACTGAAGGACATAAGCAGGAAGTTCAGGCGGAACTCTCAGAAATGGAGAAAATGATTCAACACGCAATTTCTCTGCCGCTAGTGGATCATATGTATACGGCGGACCCCTCTGCGCATGTATTTAATGGCAAGATATTTATTTATCCTTCTCACGATTATGATGCTGGTATTCCGGAAAACGATCTCGGAGATCACTTCGGGATGAGAGATTATCATGTGTTTTCAATGGAGGCACCTGATTCAAAACCTGTGGATCATGGAGTGGCTTTGGATGTGGATGAGGTGCCTTGGGCTGAACGGCAGATGTGGGCTCCAGATGCTGCATTTAAGGACGGGAAATATTTCCTTTACTTTCCTGCGAAAACATCAGAAGGAATCTTTAAAATAGGTGTAGCGATCTCAGAAAGCCCATATGGCCCCTTTGAACCTGAAGCAGAAGCTATAGAAGGGAGTTATTCCATTGATCCGGCTGTTTTCGAAGAAAATGGCGACTATTATCTGTACTTCGGAGGAATATGGGGTGGTCAATTACAAAGTTACCGTAACAACAGCTATAGTGAGGATTACAAGGAACCGGCTCCAGAGGAAGCAGCTTTGGGACCTGTAATGGCAAAACTTACGGATGATATGAAGGGATTTGCTGAAGAACCCAAAGAGCTCCAAATCCTGGATGAGGAAGGCCATCCTATTTTGGCTGGAGATAATGACAGAAGATTTTTTGAAGCTCCCTGGATTCACAAATACAATGACAAGTATTATTTATCCTATTCTACAGGAGATACCCATTTTATCTGTTATGCGATAGGTGATAACCCCTACGGGCCTTTTACCTATGCGGGTAAGGTCTTGAATCCGGTCATAGGCTGGACCAATCATCATTCTATTATCCAGGTCGGAGATAAATGGTATTTGTTCTACCACGATTCCAGCCTTTCAAAAGGAATTACCCATCTACGTTCGATGAAAATGACTGAACTTTCCTATGATGAGGAGGGGTATATTCAGGCCATTGATCCGTATGGGGAGGAATGATGGGAAGTGTTCTGGTGTAAATGAGATCTGGGGTAAAGAACTACAACACAATTGCGTCCAGAATAAACAGAGAACAAGGATTAGAGAATAGCTAAGCCATTCTCAACTCCAACTCCCTAATAAATCTCCTCTTCCTACTTTACCCATAATTTTTGGAAATCCTTTCCATCAAATTGTAAGAAATACATGCCTGCTTCCTCAGGACTTGGGAAAAACCTGATGGCTTCCGTGCTTTTATAGAGCAATTTTGCTCGGAGGTCATATATGCGTACATGGGCCTCCTGATTTAATTGAACTTCCCGCTTAGGTTTAATGGGATTGGGGCCAAAGGTAATTTGATCTATTGAACGTAGTTTCATCGTCCTGCTACCACTATAGGTGATTTGCCCATTTTGATCCTGCATTTTAAGGCGAAAGAAAAGCTCTCTCGCGGGCCATTCTTTTTCTTCATAGGAACCATTTGACAGCTTATCAATGAAAAATATCTCCTGCACTTCTTCAAAGTGCTGATTGTCAACTGAGCGCTCCAGGAAAGCTCTTTCATTTTCAAAATCAGAAATAAGGTCCCAGTAAAGTTTATGATCCTTGGCCTCAAAATTCAGGATTTCAATAGGAAAGATTACATCAATTGATTCCCACCAACTAACTGCGAGGCTTCTTCCTCCTCCATAGACATTGGCGATAGGATAGTAGGGCGTACCATTTATTTTAAAAACCTGCTGCCCAACAAAAATGATATCATCAGGGCGGGAGTTGAAACTTAATCGAATTTCATTTCCATTATGTAAGCTCACTTGATTGGCTACGATGATTGTACCATTGCTTGTTCTACCATAGAATGCTCGATTGGGAATCCCTTTTCGGAATACAACCGGATCGCTAAGAGTTAATCTAGCCTGGCTCTGGAGCGCATCCCAACTAGTTCCCTGAATTCGAATTGGTTCGATTAGCGCAGATTGACCCAGATAGTGAGCACGCAAACTTTGACCCAAACGCGGGGCAAAGTCAAGAATAGCCTCACTTTCCCAGTGTCTAAGATCATCCTGCATTTTCCCTAATTGGGTGGAACTTATGTATTTGGCTTTTGGACCTTTTTGACTAGGCAATTCTTCGATAATTTTTGTATTAAGAGCCACCCAATCAATATTTTGCATGCCCAGCTCCTGCTCCCCTGCAGGAAAATTATCTGCGAAATACAGATGTTCTGCTTCTGGATACGTCGCAACTATATGGTCATAAAGATTGCTATAATCACTACTCATTTCACTCTCCAACTGGTCCCGACTTTTATTTCCAATTGCAACAGCTATATCATTTCCTCCAGTCCACACCATGATCCAGCTTGGGAAAAAGTTGGGTATGGTAGCCAACTGATTGATTTGTCCTATACAATCCTGAATCAAACTCGAAGAAACTGCCTTATTATTGAGCAGGATATTGGCATTTAGCGAATCAGCAGCTGCCATGGCCAGGATCAGGCCTGTTCCTCCTATGTAACCGGGATTTGAAGAGTTATTAGCTTGAGCGGGAACATAGGTCCAATTTCCCTGATTATCTAAGTGGGAAACCCATACTTTGTCCTGAACGATACTGGTATCATTCCCAGCACCGGCCATAAGTGAATGCCCCACTGCGGCCAGGTGTATCCCAACACTCAGATTGTTTATTTCGATTTCCTCGGTAGGCGTTTTTATTTTTAGGGAGTAGGTCGCATATGGATTGGACATAAATTGAGGGATGTCCACCTCTACATCATGTATACCCGTTGAAATATTATGAAAGGTAGTATCCAGAAAGCCATTTCCAGAGATAATCATTTGAATTTCGGCCAGATTTCCACTCTGATTATCGATTCTGCTTTCCCCTATGCCATAACGAATACTTCCCTGATCTGAATCAACCGGAAAGACATAGCCTTCTGCCGGAGCGCTAAGAATACTTACCTGATTCTGGGAAAAAAGCTGTGAGGAAATAAAAAAATAACAGAAAAGGCCTACCCAAAGGCGTGGAATTGAGGTCTTAGCAAGCATGAGCAATATGTGTTAAGTACGAGCAAACTTCAGGTTCTCTTCTCCTCAAATTGATAAGCAAAGCTCAATTCGGATAGAATTGATCAATTTCTATCCATGCTAATTTATGTTGTTGAATTAGTATTCTTAGACGAGAAATGAGTGCCAGGGAAATCAAGCCAGAGTAAAACCGAAAGAACTCTTAAATAAAAGAAATGCTTTTATGATAATCAATTTTGGGATAGGTGATTTTACCAAATGCCGGAATTTTACCATTTACGAAGAGCATTAAGCGGAACAATTAGCCATTTATACCAAATAAACTCAGCCTATTCTAAGCAAAGTTTCTCCTTTCTAAATTTGTTTTGTTGACACGTTAAAATTGTAAGCAAGCGTTCTTTTATTGCCCAATTATACTTCGATGCCCTTTAAATTCAGAATCCCCACCCTAGTCATTTCTGTCTTTTTTTTAACCCATTTCTTTAATTCAATTCAACTTCAGGCGCAAAGTTTCACTCAAGAAGCTGAGGGCTTCAATATTTTTGTCTCTGGTGATCTTGTTTTCGGTGGAGGTGATGTTGAAGGAGCTGTCGCGGTTGGAAATAACCTCACGCTTCAAAATAATATCGGCCAGTTTGCTATACATGAAGCTGGAAGTTATAAGATAGGGGGAGCCTCTGTTTCAACTGCCTTACTAGTTGGTAATCAGGTGTTTTTAAATGCTGGTGGCCTACGTTTACTCTCCGGAGGAAATATCTCCATTGGATCGAATACAGGCACTCAGGCCCTTTCACTGGAAAATGGCAATCCTTCCAATACGCGTATTGTGAGTGCGTCTGGGAGTTACAGCTCTACTCCAAATATCAGCCTGGATCATATACAAAATGAAGCTATATATCAAAGCAGCCCTATTAATTTTGGAAGTGCATTCTCCAATTTTGAAGGTCGTTCTACTCGAGTGGCAGCCTTAAACGCAAATCTGAATATTACAAATGCAAACGGAAATCCCATTGATCCGGACAATATACCTACCAACAGTCAGGTGTATATCAATAGCCTGAGTGATGGGGAGAATATTTTGAACCTTACAGGCATCAACCTAAATAAAATCACGAGCATTACTTTCCGCGAAAAACCTAGTGCATCCAAATATGTAATCATAAATATTGATAGTCCGGGCAGCTTGAACTGGATCAATTTTGGATTCGCAGGAGTTGGAAGCACTGAGGCTCAATATATATTGCTCAATTTCTCAAACTCATCAGTTGTCAATATAAATAATGGGCGAACCGTTTATGCAACGATCTTTGCTCCATTTGCTGATATCACAAAAAACAACTCCAATAATATCGATGGACAGCTTATTGGTAAGAGTTTTACAATGACGCAAGGGGGAGAGGTGCATCGGATGTATTTCATTCCTGATGATCCTTCATCTACTATTTTTCCTGTTGAGTGGTTGGATTTGGGGGTAAAAGAAGATCGAGGACGTGCCCTTGTCGAATGGAGTACCATAAGCGAGTTGGGCAGTAGCCACTTTGTAATTGAGCGATCTGGTGACCTGGTTTTGTTTGAGAGTCTGGGGAGGGTGGAAGCTACCGGGAATTCTGATCAGATTCAAAAATATCGTTTCCTGGACCACCAACTGGAAGCCATGGCATCACAAAAGGTTTATTATCGTTTGAGGCAGGTAGATTTGGATGGGGAATTTTCCTTCAGTTCGATTATGGAATTGAAACTGAATGCCATCCCAAATATAGAGATCATTTATGGGCCAAATCCCGTTCAAGATATGCTTGAGGTGAGCTGGTCAGGTACAGATGAAGTCTTTCAAGTCAGTATAAAAAACTTGCTTGGGCAAGCTTTAATCAAGAAAAGCCCTCAAGGCTCAAGTCAAGTTATGAATTTAGATCTCAGTCGGCTGGAATCAGGAATGTATTTTCTGCAGCTCGATAGCAATAGCGGACTGATCAGTCGAAGCATACAACTAAAATAATTTATCAGCAATCTCATTTTTGATTCAGGAGGGGAGTTTTTCTGGACTCAACTCCTGAATTTTTTTTACCACTGTTTCCGAATCTGTAAAAATCGTCCCCAGTATTCCTCCCAACTTATAGTTGTCAAAACCAACAAAATACAATCCCTCATGATGTCCTTCAGAAATGGGCTGTTTGGGACAGCCGTATTTATCCAGAAGTTCGGCTCCCCTTTCTACAAAGTCTTCAACATTTGCCGAATAACCTGTCGCAAGAATAACAGCATCGAATTCCTGATGTTCTCCATTCTTAAACTGAATACCCTTTTCTGTAAAATGACTAATATCCCTGAGAACAGTAATTTTACCTTCTTTGATGGCCTGAATGGTACCAATATCGACAACAGGAGTTTTGCCTGTTTCACGAAGCTGGACAGCTGGATGCATCTTTGAGGATTCCAGATTGTATTTGTTGAGGTTGCCGAAATAAACCTTTCTAATCTGCGTGCCTAACCAGTCGCCAAAGCCAAAGGGCAGCTTAGCCAATTGTTTGGAAGTAACCTGTACTGGACGTCCGTTGAGATCACGGGGGACCACAGAAATAGGACTTCGAACCGAGATATAAGTTTCTACTTCATACTCTGCCAGATCTAGGGCAATTTCGGCTCCTGTATTTCCCATGCCAATCACCAAAACCCTTTTTCCTAAAAATGGCTGCGGATTCTTATAGGTCCTGCTATGGGTAATTTCTCCCGTATAGGAATCCTGTCCTTTCCACTTCGGCACATTGGGAATCCGATTTACCCCTGTTGCTATGATTACATGGTCAGATTGGAAGTTCTGTCCATTTGTTGTGCTGACTTCCCATAACGCTTTATCTGTCTTTTTGATGGAACTTACCTCCTGCCCAAATTGCGGCTTGATATCAAAATGCTGAGCATAAAGCTCAAAGTAGTCCACAAGCTTTTGGCGGGGAACATAGCGAGGGTAATCCTCCGGAAATTCCAAATGTGGGAGATGAGAAAGCTCTTTAACTGTATGCAGGTGTAGTCTGTCATAGTGATTGTGCCAGGCATGGCCCAACTGATCACTTTTTTCCAACATAATATAGGGAATACCGGCTTTTGTTAGCCTTCCAGCGCAAGCCAGACCTGCCGGACCCGCGCCAATGATTATAGTACTAGTAGTCAAAATCTTATTTTTTCAACACTGAATTTAGGGAAAAACTTTGCCCTTTGACTTATACGGGTTTAAGGAACGTGCCTGTCAATGAAGTTATCTGAGGTTTGATTCCATCGTCTGATCAGGATGCTCCTCTCTTTATTTAGGAAATCATTGGTTGAATTGAATTCATTGACGGCTGCATTATACTCCGCAACAGCCTTGTTGTAAGTATTTACATCTTCCTCTGTACGTTGATCGGCCTCTTTTCCATCAATCACTTTTTTGATCCGTTGGAAGCTGTCTTTTTTTAAGTAAAAGTCTGTAAGTACGGGTAGTTTTTCTTGGGCTTCCATGACATAGAACTGAAGCATTTTTCTGGAAATTTCAATCATGCTTTTATCTGCTTTGTACAGCCGAAAAGTATCCAGTTTTACAAGGCCTTCTTCCGAGTATTTCAATAAAGCATTTTTACTTTGGACCAAAGCATTGAGGTCATTATTTTTGATCGCATCCATGACATAGCTTTCCTGAATATTACTTTTGAAGAAGATTAAATAAATCTCATTGTAGTATTGGTACACTTCACCCGCAGTAGCCAGATTCTGATCTGTCTTTGCACTTTTTCCCCTGACCAGATTTACGCTATGATTATGGGCAAAAATATCCTGCTGTTCTGAAAGCATTTTAGAGGCAACATCCATTTTATAGTTAGCAGCTTCTTTGGTAAGGATATAAGCTTCCATCAAGTCATAGGATTGCTCAGCTATCTCCTCCATGTCGACGATTTTGGCATAATCGTCATTGAGTACATGGTAAATCAGACTCAAGTACGCGGAGGCTGAGTCTCGTAAACTTGCATCTCCTTCATAATCCGGCATATTCTGGATTCTTTTCTGAACGATACGGGTCGTACCCAAGAGGGTCTTCCTTTTACTTTCTATTACCTTGGCATTTCTACCATGGGCACTAGCCTTTATATAGTTCCAAAGTTCTTTGTTGAAAGAAGCATATTGCTCAGAGATATGAGTCATGTAAGCACCTGCATGCTCAAAAGTTTGAGCCTGGGAGGCTTGAGGTTTCATGAAAAAAAGCGAGATGAATATCAATACACACAGGTAGTAGATTTTCTTCATGGTAAAGATGATTAAGGTTTTTCTTGTTGAATCAGATCGCTGAGAATGAAATAGGCTTCTTCGATATACATATCCCGGTAGATCTTATCCTTTTGTTCGGTGTTTAAGTTTACTTTATCCGGTTCCAATTTAAGCAAGGATTCCACAAATCGATTATTTCGGACAATAAAGGCATCTGTTTTTTTCTGGGGACTATTACTTAACATCTGAAAGACCTCCATTTGTTGGGTCCAGGCTTGTTTAAATTCACGAGGTGCAAGTATGAATGAAAGCCCTTTTTCCTGATAGGCTCTTAGCTGATTGAGGAGTCTATTCAAAGATCGGAATCCTTCATGATCGTCGATCCGGCTTTCACTTTGGCCTTCCAGGTAAGCATAGGGTAGGGAACCCGCTTTTTCATAGAAAGTCTTTTTTTCAATTCTTTTGTGAGTCAGTGGGCTGAGATAGTCTCTCTCCTTTTGTCCCAACACCTGATCAATAGTAGGTAAAACTACGTCTGGAACCACTCCATTGAGCTGGTAACTATCCCCATTGATGCGGTAGTATTTCTGTATACTTACTTTCGCCATGCCTAATCCTGAACCTACAACTGGCAGCATGATCTGTCCGGAGGATTTTCCGAAACTCTGACTTCCTACGATTACTGCACGTTCATAGTCCTGAAGGGCCGATGCCAGAATCTCAGAAGCAGATGCACTATGCCCGTTGATCAGAACTACCAAGGGCCCTTCATAGAAACTGCCCCGATTCATATCCCTAAGTAGAGTAGCATCTTTTTCCCGGGACTCAAAAATGGCCATTGGGCCCCGATCAATGAAAATTCCTGCCAAATCAATGGCTTCTTTCATGGATCCACCTCCATTGAATCTCAGGTCCAGGATAAGGCCGGATATACCTTCTGCCTGCAAGCGTAAAAGTTCACGGGCAACATCCTCCGCACATCCTTTGGAAATCTCATCTTCTGAGTCCGTATAAAAGGCAGGTAAATAAATGTAACCCAGCTTTTTATCTCCCTCCAATAAAAAGCTGTTGATAATATTCTCCTCCGTTTCTAATTTTTCTTTTTGCAAACTCAATTTCCTGATCTCTCCATTTCGCTTCTTAATCTTTAGGGCCATAGATCGAGACCTGGAATCTTTGAGTTGATTTGCGATTTGGGAAATGCTCAGACAATTCAAATCAAGCGGGCTGCCTTTAGGATATTCCAATTCGAGGATTTCATCTCCCTTGTGTAACAGTTGAGATTTCCATGCAGGCCCGCCGGGATTGAGTTTTGAAACTTGCAATTGACCTTCTCTGCTTTTTTCAAACTCCAGCCCAAAGCTAAATGCTTCTGTAGAGAGGGCCAGGTCCCAAAGCTCTTTTTCGCTCAAGGAAAAATAGCCACTATGTGGGTCATAGGATGCACTTAATGCATCCATAAATTTTCCCAGAAAATATTCTTCAAATCCGTTTTCTGCCTGCTGGATTTGCTCTATTTCACAACGAGCTCTTCTGATTTCTTTGATTTGTAAGTCAAAGTGATTTTGCCCAAAATTTAGAGATCTACTCCCCTTTTCAGATTCCGCGATACTGTAGAGCACCAGGTACTTGATTCGATTTTTCCAGCTTGATTTAAGGGAGGTGAAATCAAAGGGTCGATAGGCTTTAGCCCCTGGAACCCAGCTGATTGTATCTTTTGAGGAATAAACTAAGGCCTTCTTTTCCCACTCCAATAAACTTTGATTTAATGCCGTGAGCCTTTGTTCGAAAAGTTCTTTAAGCTTTGCCAGATAATTGCAGCTATTATTTTCAAGGTCCAGAATCAGAGCCTTATTCAAGTTCCTGATCTTTTTCTCATCTTGTTGACTGAGATAAAGGGCCCTGGGATCTAATCCTTCGATCAGGAGTGCACTCATCCTGTCTGCCCAGGCTAAATCTTTTTCCGGGGGATCAACATGATTATTATCCAGAATTTCCAGGAATTCATGGATGATCTGGCAATCATTTTCTGAAACAGGTTCAGGTAAAGGAGAAGCAGAAAGGCTGATATTCCATAAGAATATCTGCCAGATTAAGAATAAGCAACGCATAGAGAATTATGAGTTGTGGAGCAGCTATTTACAAAATACGGATTTTCGCTACTCTACACAATTGCTGGGGATGCCATTTAATACCTGGGACCACCACTGAGAATAGGATTTACTTAGTAATTTCCCTACTTCCGATCTATTGGAGTAAAGATCAAAATATTTGGCATTGGTGGTTGATTTTTGAGCATCGAAACAAACCTCTGTCTGGATGGTCTTGCCCCCATTTTCCAAATCAACTATTCCCATATTGAAGGAAAGAATCATAATGGGTATGTATTCGGTATACATTTTATTGCTACGAATATAAACCGAACGATGCTTCCGCATATCAATTTCAAAGGAATTGAGGACATAGATTTTTTTCAATCCCTCGAACTCTGACGAAGAATTTGTATACCGAAAAGTTTCAAAATTATAGGTATCCAGGAAGGCGCGACCCAAGGCAGGTTCGGCATTGAGAAAGTATAGGGTATCAGCCTTCTCAAGTTTCTGGATTTGTTCTTGAAGCAGCCATCCCATACGAATGATGAATTCCTGCTTCATCTTACCCACCCAGGACCTGTCATCATCTATGGTAAGAAATTGGCTGATCTCTTTGTAGAAATCTTCCGAATAACTGAAATTCTTACTACTGATAAACAGGCCGTAATTACTTTTGCTTTTGTCGATTTCCTGAGCTTGAATATGTAGGCTAAAGACGATTGCCAGCAAAAAAAGTATAGATCGGTACATACAGAAGAGATTAAATTATAGGCGGATAATATTCACATTGTGCTTTCTTGTAAAGAAACGTCAATTGTGAAGGAAAAGAAATGCCTTCTTTGAAAAAAATTAATTGTGCTCTACAATCTCTTCCAGATATATGCGACTTTCATCAGGATTGAATTCTTCTCCGGGAGGGCCATCATTGACAATGGTATTGATGTATTTTTTGATCAGGCCGACATTGGGGGCATAAATCTCGTACTTGAGAGATTTTCGGATTAGCCCATCCACATTTTCCTGCATAACCATCACACAATTTTCAAAGGTCTGGCCCTGCACAGTTACCGTTGTATCTACATGGGCATAATAATATTCCTCTGTTCCTACGGTATTGAACTGATTTCCATTCCAACTGATATTGGTGAAGACGGGAAATTTCAAGACCAGGATGCGTTGGTTCTCTTCTATTCTTTCTGCAAAAAAACTGTCTTCTTCCTCTGTAGGAGTATATTGAGACCAAACTCGTGTAGGCGTAAAATCAAAATCGGTTCCTCTGTCAAAGTCAGATCTTTCTACCTGAAGTAAGGTTACCTCGCGGCCCAGCAGGTCTTCTTCCTTTTTACCGTTGGTTTCTTTTTTATAATAAGCTTCTGTAGAGGGATTATTTATTCCTGCTGTAGTAAAGGTCGTATCATACACAACACTAATCCTGAATTTTCCTTCTTCCAGGGGAAAGATCAGCTCTGTATGAGGAAGTATATTCTCTTTGATCCTTTCACATTGGAGGAAAAGGAGTGCAGAGAGAATTAAGAGCAGGTAAGGTAAACGAATAGACTTCAAATCGATACAATTAAATGAATCGTGAATACAAGTTTGGGACATTCTTCTGAAATCACAAATCAAAAACCGCGATTATGCAATACGGCTAAAGTGAGGTGAAAATGGAATTTGTTCATTGCCCAAACTCAATTAGTAAACGCAAAAGAAGGATAATTCGTGCCCAAAAAAAAGGGAATATAAAGGGGAGAATTTTAGAGGTGAGTCTTGGCACAACATACGCTTGTCATTGGGAGTTCTTAAAAAGAGCGAAGCAATCATACTGACTGCAAAAGATTATCTGGATTCAAGGGGATTGCTTCAGCTGTCATACGGCTTAGAAATGCCAGCTAGGCTGATTAGTTTTTTTATCCCTGTAAAAGCCCATGCAAAAAATGAAGATAAGCTCCCTATATTTGCAGGCATGATCCAGCCGATTGGTAGACATTTGATCGTTGAGTACTATAATTGTCCTGGAGAGATACTCGACAATACCGACTTGATAGAAGAATTAATGAAGGAGGCGGCCCTAGCTGCTGGAGCTCACATTCGCTCCGTTAATTTCCACAAGTTCGATCCTATAGGAGTTTCAGGGGTAATTATTATCCAGGAAAGCCACCTGACGATCCATACCTGGCCGGATCAGGGATATGCGGCTGTAGATATATTTACCTGTGGAGATAGTGTCGATCCGTGGAAAGGGTTTGAGTCCTTAAAAAATAGCCTCAAGTGTACGGATTCCCGCACAAAGGAAATGTTTAGGGGAGCAGAGCTTAAAAAATAAATTAGCGGAATACCGTAATGAAGTCGGTATAAATGGAGTTGTCAGGGTTGTCAGTAATCGGGGTAGCAAGATTTCCTTCACGGTCCCACATTTTGATCTGGAAACGAATTTCTTCTTCCTGAGCTAAAGGATCAACTACTATGGTAAAAGGGATGTTCACTGTGATTTCTCCCTGAATAGAAGGCTTCCTTGCATCTGGAGTGAGATTTGGGATGCTATACCTGGATATAGCTTTGTCGGGAGTCAAACTGCTATTAATTCGTGAATCAATGATTTCAAGATTAATGTCTGTTGAGTCTAAAGCTCCCAAATTACCATCCCCATCCTGAAATCGGAACGTAATTTGTATAGGTTGGTCTAAATCAAGGGATTGTACCCTTTTGGGTGTGATGTCGATAAACTCGATTTGAGGTTCTATAGGGAAAACCGGTTCATTATCGCATCCTGCAAAACTGATCAGGATCAATGCGGAGAGCAGGTATGTGAAAATCTTAGACATCGCCATATTCTTCTATTAACATAAATTACTCACATCTGTTTAGAATCACAACCCAATCTGAAACAAATCCCCCACTAGGTAAGGAATTGATAAAAGCTACAATTCTTTTTCGTCGGCATATTCGGAAATTAGAATAAACAGACAGATACGGACGTTTTTTGGTCAATTAATACCCTATGACCCTTTCTAAGTATATATTACTAATATTTCTTGTTTTAGTTTATTCCCTAAGGGCAAATGCACAATTAAAGCCTCCAGGTAATACTACTAATTCAGAAAAACTAGGTATGTCAGAAAGGGTACAAATTGATAAGATTAAGGCTCAGCAAACAATCCTAAAGAGAAAAGGCACACGTCCCATGCCCCCAAATCCGGAACTGTTCAAGAGGGAAGACATTGATTTTGACTTAAATGATGTTGCAGTTGAAAGCCCAGAAGCAATAGAAGAATCAAGAAATCTCATCTCCAATTGGAGAGTGCTTACGCTCGGTTTTACAGCGACGGGTTATATTGGTGATCTCAACTTTGATCGAAGCGCAGGAGGAAGTGTTACTCAATTTGCCTTGCATCCTGGCTTTGACCTGAGTTTTCGTAAAGATGCTGCCAAACCGCTCTTACCTGTATTTCGCCTGGGTTATGGGAAATATTCCGCCCAAAGTGATGGGATAGATCCTGTTTCTTATGAATACGAGGGAAATCTGAGTGTTATTACTCCCAATTCTTATGCAGAAAGTGTCCTTATCTACGGCGAGGTGGGATTGCGCTTTTCTCCTTTCCCTAAAAGCTTACGATTAAAACCCTTCCTGGAAGCGGGGATAGGAGGGCAAAGTTTCTTCCCAAGAGCTCAGGACGGAATTCTTCTTTTTCGAAAAAGATCAACACGTGCCCCAGATGAACTAGAGTATGCTTCCTTTATGCTGTACTTCCCTATTTCCGGAGGGATTGATTTTCAATTAAGCACATCTATCAATCTACAGCTTGGTTATACCCTCAAAACCCTGGGAACTGATTACCTGGATAATATCGGGAATCTGGGGACAAAAATTGGCAATGATCAACTCCACATATTTAGAGTAGGCCTCGGTTTTCGTTTTGAAGATTTTAAGAAAGGTCGCAAAGCATATCAGTAATCTGTGTTAAGTAGATATTAAGATATTTTCCTTCTTGGTTTTTACCTTGAAGGACGATTGATTACATTCGCGGCTGAACCACTCTAACATATGCAATCATGCCCGCTCAAATCAGAAAATTCACTAAGATTTTAGTAGCTAACCGAGGAGAGATTGCTATTCGCGTACTAAGAGCTCTCTCAGAGCTGAGAATTCAGACTGTTGCGATTTACTCCTATGAAGATCGCTATTCACTACACCGTTACAAGGCTGATGAAGCCTATATGATCGGAGGGAAGGACGAACCCTTAAAACCTTACCTCAATATTGAAACCATCATCAATCTGGCAAAGCAGAAAGGGGTGGAGGCTATCCATCCCGGCTATGGCTTTTTGTCAGAGAATGTTGAGTTTGCCCGAAAGTGTGCAGAGAATGGGATCGTATTTATTGGTCCCAGACCTGAAGCGATGGATGCGCTCGGGGATAAGGTAGCTGCGAAAGAAGTCGCAGACGCTGTGGACGTACCGCTTATTCCAGATAGCGATGTAAACCTGGATAAACTGTCTCAGGCAGTTACAGAAGCTGAAAGAATAGGATATCCTATTATGTTAAAAGCAGCCTTTGGAGGCGGAGGAAGGGGAATGCGGGTCGTAAGATCCGAGGAGGAACTCAGTAAAGCTTTTTTTGAGGCGAAAAATGAAGCCCTCACTGCCTTTGGTAATGACACGGTTTTTATTGAGAAATTTATCGCCAATCCCAAGCACATCGAGGTCCAGATTCTGGGGGATAATTATGGCAATATCGTTCACCTGTATGAGCGAGATTGTTCAGTTCAAAGGCGCTTTCAGAAGGTAGTCGAAATGGCCCCTTCTACTTTACCCCAGGAAACCCGTGAAAAGTTGTACACATATGCACTGGCAATAGCCCGTCATGTCAACTATAATAATGCCGGTACGGTAGAATTTCTGGTAGATGACGATGGTTCTATTTACTTCATTGAAGTAAACCCACGGATTCAGGTTGAGCATACTGTAACGGAAGAGGTGACCGGAATCGACATTGTTCGCTCCCAGATCCTGATTGCTGCTGGAGCCAAGTTGACCGATCCTCAGATTTATATCCTTAAGCAAGAGGATGTAAAGGTCAATGGATTCGCGGTTCAGTGTCGAATTACTACTGAGGATCCTGAAGAAGGTTTTAAGCCTGATTATGGAGAGATCATTGCTTATAGAAGTGCATCAGGTTTTGGGATAAGGCTGGATGCCGGAAATGCCTATGTAGGTTCTCAGATTTCGCCATTTTTTGATTCGATGCTAGTGAAGATTACTGGCTCAGGTAGAACCTTGAAAGGGGCTACGCAACGAATCGACAGAGCTTTAAGAGAATTTAGAGTTAGAGGGGTAAAGACCAATATTGCCTTCTTGCAGAATGTCGTAAGACATCCGGTTTTTCAGGCCGGAAAGGTAACGGTAAATTTTATTAAAGAAAATCCGGACCTCCTTCAAACTTCAACCGGACTTGACAGAGGTACCAAAACGGTCAAATTTCTCGCAAATGTCCTCGTAAATGGAAATCCAGATGTAAAATACATTGATAAGCGGAAGTTGTTCCGTGAGCCTATTGTTCCCGCATTTAACAGGACGGAGCCTTATCCTAAAGGAAGCAAGGATATGCTGACTGAAATGGGTAGGGATAAATTTACAACCTGGCTAAAAGGTCAGAAAAGCATCCAATATACGGATACCACTTTCAGGGACGCACATCAATCCCTGCTGGCTACTCGTATGCGGACCATCGATATGTTCGCGGTAGCAGAATCTTTCGCTCGAAATCAACCCAATCTCTTTTCCATGGAGGTTTGGGGAGGAGCTACATTTGATGTCTGTATGCGTTTTCTCAAGGAAAGTCCCTGGGAAAGGCTCAGACTTTTTCGTCAGAAAATTCCTAATATCCTCTTGCAAATGCTTTTGAGAGGATCGAATGCGGTTGGTTATAAAGCTTATCCGGATAATCTAGTAGAGAAATTTATCGAAAAAGCCTGGGAAACCGGTATCGATGTGTTCAGAATCTTCGACTCTCTCAACTGGCTGGAAGCCATGAAAGTGAGTATTAATACGGTTAGAGAAAGAACGGAAGCTTTGGCAGAAGTTTGTATTTGCTATACCGGAGATATCAGCAATCCGAATCTCAAAAAGTATGATCTCCAATACTACCTAGACCTTGCAAGAAGTTTAGAGGACGCTGGAGCGCATATACTGGCCATTAAGGATATGGCAGGTCTCCTTAAGCCCAGAGCCGCGGAGATCCTGATTAAGGAGCTTAAGAAGGCAGTGGATCTTCCGATTCATTTGCATACACATGATACTTCTTCCAATCAATTGACCACCTATTTCAAAGCAGTTGATGCAGGGGTAGATGTAGTCGATTTGGCATTGGCCTCTATGTCAGGTCTGACATCCCAGCCCAATTTCAACTCTTTCGTTGCTATGATGGAAGGGCATGAGCGAGAATTGCAGATGGACTTGGAAAGCCTGAACTCTTTTTCCAACTATTGGGAAATCATGCGCGAATACTACTATCCTTTCGAATCAGAATTGCGTGCGGGTACGGCTGAAGTGTACAAGCATGAAATTCCCGGAGGACAGTATTCCAACCTTTTGCCACAGGCCCGTTCTCTGGGACTAGAAGATAAATTTGAATTGATCAAAGAGAATTATGCCCGGGTCAATCAAATGTTTGGAAACATTGTCAAGGTAACGCCTTCCTCCAAAGTGGTAGGAGATATGGCCCTTTTCATGACTTCCAATGATTTGAGTCCGGAGGATGTATTGGAAAGGGGAGAAGATCTCGCTTTCCCCGAATCTGTAAAAAGCTTTTTCAGAGGAGATTTAGGGCAGCCGTACAAAGGCTTTCCTGAGCAACTTCAGAAAATTATCCTGGGAGCAGAAACGCCTTATACAGACCGACCAAATGCTCATCTCGCACCCGTCGATTTTGACAGAGAGTTTGAACAATTCAAAAAAGAGTATCCGGATGAACGTATGGACTTCTTGGATTTCATTTCTTCCAAACTTTACCCCAAAGTATTTGACTCCTATTATACTCATCTTCAGACTTATGACGAGGTGATGAAGATTCCTACCTCGGCATTTTTCTATCCGATGGAACCCAATGAGGAAATTCTCGTTCGCATAGCTCCTGGTAAAAAACTGCTCATTCAGTATATGTACAAATCAGAAGCAGATGAAGATGGTAATCGCCTGGTTTACTTCAAGATCAATGGACAAACCCGATCTATACCGATTCGGGATCGATCCATCAAAGTAGACAAAGTTGTACACAGAAAAGCAGAAGCTGATCATGAGATTGGTTGTCCGCTTCAAGGTCGACTTACCAAGATCAAGGTGGCAGAAGGAGATGAGATCAAAAAGAATCAACCACTTTTCGTCATAGAAGCTATGAAAATGGAGTCTACCGTTACTTCACCGATTGAAGGCAAGGTTAAACGCATTCACCTGAAGGAAGGTGTGATGGTGGAACAGGATGATTTGGTTGTAGAAATGGAATAGGAGAAAACGTATTGGAGTGTTGGCGTATTGGAGTTTCTAATTCTAGTTAGACTCGAACACTCCAATACCCCAACACGTTTCTTTATTACTCAAAATTCACAATCAAGGTCAAGACCTGACTGTGCAAAGTCGAAATAGCATTTGCATGGGAGGTGAAGAGAGGTTCATACACATTGAAAATCCCTGCTGTGTATTTGAGTTCAGGTGAAAGCTTCACGCGTTCCCCATAGATATTCAGACCTACTCCGAGCACCAGACTTACATCTTGTGAGGTGATCTTGAGGAGGTTTTTATCGTCTTGTACTTTTTTACTGGGATTTAGGTTGATGCCTGCCTGGACCCCTGTGAGGACGTAAAGCCGGGTTCGTTTCCAGTATTTGGTTTTCCACTGCAGCATGATCGGAAGATTGAAGTAAGAGGCTTCAATTTTCCGCTGAACGAGGGAATCGCCTTCCAAGCCCGCAAAGTTGTAATTGAAATCTCTTTGTTCCAGAGAAACGCCTGGTACCGCTCGCAAACTCAGGAAGTCAGCCAGTCGAAGATTGGCGATCATGCCCAAACGTAATCCCAGCTTGGGGATCACTTCTATATTATTCACGCAAGAACCATCTTCGCAGATGTTGATCTGTTCTTTGAGGTTGTACATATTGTAATTCAATCCGATTTGGAAACCGAGGTTGAATGGCTTCTTTTTCGAATCAAAAGGATGTATGCCGTACTTTTGAGCAAATACGGAGCTCATACAAAAAGAGGAGATCAAACAAAATAAAGCGAGAACTTTGAATTGATTCAGTGACATAGATCGATCCTACCTTAGATAATTTAATTAACCCTAGATTTTTGGATAAGCTATTTAATAAAGTAATTCGAATTAAATAACTCAATATCTTTCTTTTCTAAACATAAATAGATTTTCCCTCTTCAGGAGAGAAAAATACGTCTCCTGGGCCGGGTTGATCAGTACGTAAAGAGGTAGAATTTTTTCAGAGAATATTATTTTTCTAAGAGATACAAGGAACAAATTCCAAATGTCAGTGGCTTATATAATACCTTCTTGAAGCCAACTTCCCTACAAATATCTGTAAATTCTTTTCCATTTGGAAAGGCTTTTACGCTTTCGGGCAAATAGGTGTAAGCTGCATTGTCTCCAGAGACCAGTTTACCTATGAAAGGAGTAATATAACGAAAGTGGATGTGGAATAATTGCTTGAGGGGAAATCGGGTAGGGTAGGATGGCTCAAGGATGGCAACGGCTCCTCCCGGACGCAAAATTCTCAGGATTTCCCCGAGGCCTTTTTTCAGGTTTTCAAAGTTCCTAACCCCAAATCCTACAGTTACGGCATCTATACATCCTGTGTCGATGTCAAGGGCCTCAGAATCTCCGACTCGCATTTCAATCAACTCATCCAGGCCTTTCTTTTTCATTTTTACCCGTCCAACCTCCAGCATTTTTGGGGAAATGTCGATGCCAATGATTTTGTTAGGTTTAAGTTTTGTAGCCTCTACCGCAAAATCTCCCGTTCCAGTAGCGATGTCTACTACCGTTTTGGGATGGTATTCTCCAAGCATTTTTATGGCCTTTCTCCTCCAAAGGATGTCAATGCCGAGGGAAAGCGAATGGTTTAGCAGATCATATTTCGGAGCAATGTTGTCAAACATCTCCGTAACCTGTGCCTTTTTTGAAGCTTCTGTGTCCTGATAAGGAGTTATGTGATCGTGCAATGAATCGGTTTTAAATGAGAATTCCGTAATTTCGCCCCTAAACTTACATTTTTCTTTTCTTACCTATGCAAATTAAAACGGCTGAATTTGTCAAAAGCAGTCATACAATGGCACAACTACCTCCTCATAACTACCCGGAGTATGCTTTTGTTGGACGCTCTAATGTAGGTAAGTCCTCTTTAATCAATAAACTTTGCGGTCGAAAGAGTCTGGCTAAGACCAGTTCCACTCCCGGTAAAACCCAACTAATCAATCATTTCCTCATCAATGAGGCCTGGTATCTGGTAGACCTCCCTGGTTATGGCTACGCCTCCGTTTCAAAAAAGAAAAGAGCCAATTTCGGGGATATGATTTTTGACTACCTCATGACGCGCAGAAATATGATGAATGTCTTTGTGCTCATAGATAGCCGACTCAAGCCCCAAGCCAATGATTTGGAGTTTATGGAGTTTCTTGGAGTAAAGGGCATTCCCTTTAGTATTCTTTTCACCAAAATCGATAAACTCAATCAGAAGGAATTTTCCCGCAACCTCAAAAACTATAAACATACTCTATTAGAGACCTGGGAAGAATTGCCTCATATGATCTACACCTCAGCTGTAAATGGTAGAGGGATGAATGAGTTGGGTAATTATATCGAGGAGATCAATCCGCTTTTTAAAATGCCGACTTAAAGGCACCAGCTTGATCATTGGTTAGCCTAAGGCTTTACCTGCTAAAAAATTTAATTTTCAATTTCAACAGGATACAGGATTTCTCAGCTCCCTCTTTCTGATGACTAGATGAAAATATGTATCGCCCTGTGATCTTTTACTCTTGGAAATATGCTAAAGAGAGATCCCGGCTCTTTAATTAAGGCCGGGATATATATTATTTTGAACTTAAACTTTTCACTTCCCTTTCCCCCTAATCCAAATTCATCCCAATGCTAAAACCCGGCTGGTAGCCAAAGGCAACCCTGTTTAACTCAAGACCGCGAGGACTTGGATCCAATCTCCCAAAGGGATACAGACCAAAGGTTACAAAATATGAGCCTCTGTAGGGCTGATAACGATATGCAATGCCTGTATTCACTTTTAGGATAATATCTGAGCGATTTCTGTCCCAAAAGCGGATTCCATCTGAACGGAAAGTGATACCTGTACTCAGTTCTAAAAAGTGAGAGCGGTTTCCTTTGAGAAACATAATTCCTGCAGGTACTACCAGACGGTTCTGCTCGATTGCAGCTCCTACTCTGAGGTAGGATTTAGAACTATGATTGTCGGAAATTTGAAGGCCAAGGTTGGCCGAGTAAGATTTACTAAATCCCCCCAACTCTAAAAAGAGTTGATGCTGGGCAGAAACAGTATTTATGAATAAAGTGGACGATAAAAACAAGCCAAGATACAGGAGGGTTCTGAGGACGCTTGCTCGTAACATGTTCCAAAATTAGGGAAAATCCGATTTATGAAAGAGTTATTTCGTCTCAGCTGTCAGATAATAAGACTGACCAGTTACCTTTTAAGTCTGGTTCTTTCAGTCCCTCCGCCAATTGCTTCAGGAAAAGCACTCTAGGAATATGTTGGGCACCTAGGCTTTCCAGATGTGGGGTATGAACCTGACAATCGATCAAATTAAAGCCTTTTTCCTCCAACTTCCTGATCAGACGAATAAATCCGGTCTTAGAAGCATTGCTGACTTTGCTGAACATGGATTCACCAAAAAAGCAACGGCCCATTGAAATGCCATAAAGCCCTCCCACCAGTTTATCTTCCTGCCAAACTTCTACCGAATGTGCCAGTCCCAGCTCATGTAAATGACAATAGGCATCCATCATCTCTCCTGTAATCCAGGTTCCTTGCTGTCCGGGTCTGTAGATTTTCTGACAATTAGCTACTACTTCTCGAAATGCCTCGTCAAAGCTTACCCGAAATCGATTGCCATTTAAATAGGGACGCATACTTTTAGAAACCCTGAGGTCCTCAGGATACAGTACAAAGCGAGGGTCCGGGGACCACCAGATGATGGGCTCTCCTGGCGAATACCAGGGAAAAATCCCCATTTTATATGCCAGTATCAACCTTTCTGAACGAAGATCACCTCCAACCGCGAGTATTCCATCTGGATTTGCCAGATAGGGAGGCGGAAAAAAAATCTCTTCATTTAAGGCAAAAATAGGCATGTCCCAGATGATGTGGGATTTTAAGGCTGCCAAAATCGGCAATAGAAATAAAGGATTAGCTTATACCTTCTCTTCAACGGTAGCTCCAATGCCTCTGTCTACCAGGGCCTGACGCATATGGTTGATTTTCTTTTTAGGACCATGCTTTACGGCATACTTTCCTTTGGTGTGGATGATCCAGGCGCATTGTTCTGCCTGATCGTGTTTATGCTCGCAAACCTCAACCAGAGATTGAATGACCCACTCGAAGGTGTTCACATTATCATTCCAGACAACTAGTACGGATGGTTTGTCTGTGTCTATGTTTTCTTTTACAAGCTCGGCTTCCTTGATTAGAATATTATTCCAAATCAACTCTTTCATGAGTCTTTTACTTGTTTGTATTATTGGGTGCAAATATAAGAAAATCTTGGGAGAGCTGTATTAAGAATGTTTAATTGTCATAATTATTGCCTATTTGGATAAATATTTCCATAGCTTCCTTGGGAGATATCTAGGCCGTAAAGCTGTATTGGGCCAAACGATAAGCCACAAAAGCTGTTGCTACATAAAAGGTACTCAAATAGATAAATGTATCATTTGTATTCAAAACAGCGGAACCGCCCATTCCGGCAACAACTCATGAAACCAAATATAAAACAGACCTTTTATTAAGGCCAAAGCCGAAGACTCAAGTTAAAAAGGCTATACAGAAGATGACGACAGAAATTGCTTCTCCCTTTTTCAAAGGGCTTGTATGGTATAATGGATCTCCTGCCAGAATTTCCAGGATAAAAATGACGATGAGTAGTTTGTTTTCCATGATTCAAGCAGAGCCATAAATGTTTCTTTTCAAATAGTACCAAAATTTCAATATAATAAAGACACAAGAATGGGGAGAATCTGATTTTTTATGCTTTGACTAAGCAAATGGATACTCAAATTTGATTTTTTCCGTTAAAAAAAAGAATAAATTCTCAGCCGTAATTCTGAAGATACATGAACAGGTTTTTACCGATTTTCCTCCTGCTGATTTTTCTACCACAAACTTTTGCCTTCTCCTGGGGCTTTTGGGCCCATCAGCGGATAAATCGATTGGCAGTATTTACGCTACCGGAAGAAATGCTGGTTTTGTACAAAACCCATTTAGACTTTATAACAGAGCATGCAGTAGATCCGGACAAGCGTAGATATGCAGTGGATGGTGAAGCAGCCAGACATTTTATTGATATAGACCATTACGGAGAATTTCCTTTCCCTAATGTGCCCAGAAAATGGAATGAGGCGGTCGCTAAATTTAGTGAAGATACTCTGATGGCTTATGGAAATCTTCCCTATCATCTGCCCGAGGATATTTTTAGGCTGAAAAAGGCCTTTGAAGAAGAAAACCTCTTGAAGATTCTGAAAATATCTTCAGATATCGGACATTACGTAGGAGATGCTCATGTACCTCTTCACACCACCGAGAATTACAATGGGCAAATGACCGGGCAAAAAGGAATACATGGATTTTGGGAATCTCGTTTACCTGAATTATTTGCTACAGATTATGATTTTTTTGTCGGAGGGGCCTATTTCATTGAGGATATCCTGTTGGAGGGCTGGGATGCTGTATTGGAAAGTCATGCTGCTTTGGATTCTGTTTTAAGTTTTGAAGCCAACTTAAATATTGAATTCCCTAGTGATAAGAAATACGGATACGAAAGCAGAAACAATATTGTAGTTCGTGCTTATTCCCGAGAATATTCTCAAGCGTATCATGAAATGTTGGATGGTATGGTCGAAAGGAGAATGAAGAAGGCCATTTTGCGCACAGGTGCTTATTGGTACACGGCTTGGAAATTGGCAGGATCTCCAGATTTGAGTCCACTCCTGAAGCAAAGCCTCAAATATAAGCGCCCCAGATTCTATAAAAAGGTGCTCAAGATCATAGACCGTGAAGCGAATGGATTGGGCTTTCTTTTGCCCGGTCAGGAAGATGATCTCAGCAAAATGTGCAGCAACTATTCTCCTCAGAGTAAATGGTTCCCTTTTCTAAGCTTACCTGAAAGCTGTAAGCCGGGAAAAAATCAACCGAAAATATTTTCTCGCTTTGGTGCCTGATTTGGAATTGAAATCCTCCTTTCACGTCTTTTTTTGCAGCTTTTCTTCCATTTTGAGGGGGTGAATCCAAGTCATCCCTATGAATAAGTTTGTTTTCATATTTAGGAAATAGTCTTAAATTTGCCCTCTGGTGAATGAAGATGCATGAGTACCAGAGCGTAAAAGCAAAAAGTTCTTTATCATATTTGTCTATATCCTTTTTCACTTTGGGAAATCTACTCTGCCTCAAACCACTACTTACAACTAAAAACTAAGAGTTTGGATATTTTTGACAAAATCGACCGCAACATGCAGACTGACCTAGGGCAGTTTGCAGCAATTGGACACGGATATGTAGCTTTCCCTAAGTTGGAAGGAGACGTTGGTCCATGGATGAAGTATCGTGGAAAAGACGTACTCGTGTGGTCCCTTAATTCCTACCTTGGACTCGCTAATCATCCGGAGATTAGAGAAATTGACCGTCAGGCAGCTGGCGATTACGGTCTAGCCTATCCTATGGGCTCTCGGATGCTTACCGGTAACTCTGATAATCACGAACATTTTGAAGCTCAAGCGGCCGAATTCATGCAGAAGGAAGATGCTTTCCTAATGAATTTCGGTTACCAGGGCTGTGTATCAATTGTGCAAACCCTGACAGACAGGAGGGATGTGATCGTTTATGATCAGCTTTCTCATGCCTGTATCATGGACGGGATGAATCTGAGTCTTGCAAAAAGACTGGTTTTCAAGCACAACGATATGGAGCAGTTGGAAGCACGTTTGAAAAGAGCGAAGAAAATGGTTGAGAAGACTGGAGGAGGTATCCTGATTATAACAGAAGGAGTATTCGGTATGACCGGAACCCTTGGAAAACTGGATGAAATCTGTGCATTGAAAGAAAAGTATGGGGCGAGATTGTTTGTGGATGATGCTCATGGCTTCGGTGTTATGGGAGCTACGGGTATCGGAACCGGCGAACATTTTGGGGTTCAGGACAAAATTGATGTCCTCTTCAATACGTTCGCTAAGTCTATGGCCGGCTTTGGAGCATTTGTATGTGGAGATGAAAAGGTGATTACCTATCTCAAATACAATATGAGAAGTCAGATTTATGCAAAATCTCTCTGCATGCCTATGACAGTAGGAGCGATAAAGCGTCTTGAGATGCTTCGTACTATGCCTGAATTGAGAAGCAATTTGTGGAAGATCGTTAATGCGCTGCAAAATGGTCTTAAGGAAAGAGGATTTAGCATCGGAAATACAAAATCTCCGGTGACACCTGTCTATCTTTCTGGAGAACCTCAGGAAGCTATTGGAATCATGGTTGACCTTCGTGAAAATCACAAGATTTTTGCTTCGGGAGTTGCCTATCCGGTAGTGGAAAGAGGGGTCGTTTTACTTCGTCTTATTCCGACTGCTGCTCACCGGATGGAAGACGTTGAGTACACTTTAGAAGCCTTCGAAAAAATCCGTGAAAATCTGGATAGAGGGGCTTACAGAGACGTGACTCCTTACGCTGCACAGATGCGATAAACTGGGTTTACATGCGTTAAAATGGGCTTTCCTGTTGACAATGAACGTTTTTTGTTGTAACATTGCCTCTATATTCAAAAAGTAAACAAAATGGATAAATACGCAAAACTAAAAAGCCTTGTCATCGGAATCGAAGATGATTTCTCTAAGTTTTATGACAAAGGCAACAAGGCTGCCGGAACTCGCGCTCGCAAAGCAATGCAAGAACTGAAAGTTCTCGCGCAAGAGATTCGGAAGGACATTCAGGCTTCTAAGACCTGATAAACCCAGACCAAGAATATAATTAAAGCCGATACCCAAAGGGTGTCGGCTTTAATTTTTTATATGCTTAAGTAAGAAATCAGGCCAGGCTGAGTTCTGCACGCATTTTTTCTCCTAATTCTTTAGTTGCCTGTACCAATGGCAATCTCACCTCGGACTTACACACACCCAGTAAATTCATCAGGCATTTTACTCCGACAGGATTACCTTCTGCGAAATTGAGTTTAGTGAGAGGCATCATTTCGTAATGAAACTTCCTTGCCTGATCCCAATCTCCTGATAAAGAGGCTCTTACCATTTGGCTAAACTTGTCTGGAAAAGCATTAGCTGTGACAGAAATTATCCCATCTCCACCTAAAGCAACGTATGGCAGGACCATATGATCGTCTCCGGAAAGCAAACTAAAGCCTTCTGGTCTTCCTGCGATAATTTTCATTACCTGATCAATATCTCCAGAGGCCTCTTTCATTGCCACGACATTGTTTATATCATGAGCCAGTCTCAGACATGTTTCAGCGCTTACATTAGAAGCGGTTCTGCCCGGTACATTGTAGAGGATAATAGATGCATCGGTTGAAGATGCCAGGGCTTTGTAGTGTTGATAAATCCCTTCCTGAGAGGGTTTATTATAGTAAGGGCTGACCGAAAGGACAGCTGAGGGTTTATACCGTTTACTCCAGGCTTCCGCCTTTTTGCAGACAGAAGCCGTGTTGTTTCCTCCTATTCCCAAAACAATGGGCAATTCGCCATCATTTTCTTCCAGAATAGTTTCTATAACCAAATTTTGTTCTTCTGCTGTTAAGGTGGCAGACTCACCTGTTGTCCCGAGGATGACCAGGTATTCGATTTTTCCCTGAATCATATTGCGGGTTACACGTCGAAGAGCAGATACATCGACCTGTAAATCTTCTAAAAAAGGAGTTATAAGGGCAACTCCCGTACCACTAAAAGGATTCATGATGCTTAGAGCTTGGTTTTATGCCTTAACTTTTTGGCCGTTATCGATCATATTCAAGAAGTAATCAAACTCCTTGATAAGTCCCTTCATACCTGATTCTTCGTCGTGATAGATCATAAGTTCATAGCAACTTTCATAACCTTCATGATGAACACCGGTACGTGTTTTTGCTTTGGCCATGCTACAGACGTATTTGGAAGTCATCCTGCTGGAATAATCAAAATCCATCAGGATATCCAATTCGTGCTGGCGGATCTCATTTTCGATCGCGGGGGTAGGGTAGTCCAACCAGTTGAGTTTGGTGGGACTGATAAAGATATGGTTGGTATAAGAAGTAAAATGTGGAACTTCCTTTTTGTTAAAGTTCAGTTCAATAATAAGAATCTTCTTATTTCTTCTTTTCAGTGTTTCGAGATACTCAGTGACAAGAGCAAGATCTTTTCCCTCCAGGTGATTCATGTTGACGATCACCCCGATTTTATTCGCACTTTCTATATCGACAAAGTCTCGGATGTATTCTTTGCTACGATCCAGATTGCGAATACGGCGCTTACTAAATTTTTCTTTTAGGTCGTTAAGCCACTCCATTAATCATTTGCATAAATTCAGCTTCTGAAATGATTGACACGTTGAGTTTTTCTGCTTTTGTCAATTTTGAGGGTCCTGCATTATCTCCAGCTAGCAAAAAAGTGGTTTTACTTGAAACCGAGCTTTTTACGTCTCCGCCGCAGTCCTCGATCAATTGTTTCAATTCATCTCTGCTCATGTTAGAAAACACCCCTGAAATTACGAAACTTTTTCCATTAAGTATATCCAGACGGGTGCTTTTTTCTGCTACTTCAAGCTGTAATCCTGACTGTTTGAGGCTATCCACCAGCTCCTGATTGTCCGGATTCCTGAAAAATTCATAAACAGACTCTGCAATTCTGGTTCCAATATCCGGAACATTCACCAGGCTTTCTTCATCAGCTGCTGATAATGCATCAATGCTTTCAAAGTGTCTGGCCAGTTTCTTTGCAACTGTCGCTCCTACAAATCTGATCCCTAAGCCAAATAAAACCCGCTCAAATGGAATCTCCTTACTATTTTCGATTCCCTGGAGCAAATTCTGAACAGATAAATCTGCAAAGCGCTCCAGCTTTATTAACTCCCCGTAGGTCAGTTTGTATAGATCGGCATACGTCCGAATCAAGCCTTCATCTACCAATTGATTCACAATTTCTGTACCTAATCCGTCTATGTCCATCGCCTTTCTTGAGGCAAAGTGAATGATCCGCCCTTTTACCTGAGGAGGACAGGAAATTTCATTCGGACAATAATGATTGGCATCTCCTTCGGTTCTAATTAATGGCGTATTACAGGCAGGACAATTATGTAAGAAATAAATGGCATGCGCACCTCTTACGCGCTCATGTTTTACGACTGAAGTGATTTTAGGAATGATTTCGCCTCCTTTTTCAATCGTAACCGTATCACCCTCATGCAAATCCAGTCTTTCAATTTCATCAGCATTGTGGATGGAGGCTCTTTTTACCGTAGTTCCCGCTAGTAATACAGGCTTCAGATTAGCTACGGGCGTGATCTTACCGGTTCTACCCACCTGAAAAGATACAGATTCCAGGGTAGTACGAGTTTCTTCAGCTTTGTATTTATAGGCAATGGCCCATCGAGGAGCTTTGGAAGTAAATCCGATTTCTTCTCGCAATTGTAACTCATTGACTTTGATAACAATCCCATCAATTTCATAATTCAAGGCCTTACGTTTGCCTTCCCATTCATCCAGATATTTGAACAACTCATTTTTATCCGGGACTACTCGATGCGTCCCACTTACTTTGAACCCATGTTTGATGAGCCAATTCATATTCTCTTCCTCAGTTTGAAAGTCAAAACCATCTCCGGCGAGGTAGAAAGCAAAAAATACCAGACCCCGTTCAGCTACTATGCCAGAATCCTGGTTTTTTAACGTCCCTGAAGTCGTATTTCTTGGATTTGCACGCAATTCCAGGCCTTCAGAAGCTCTTTTTTCATTGAGTCGCTGAAAGGCATCCAAAGGCATGATTACTTCTCCTCTTACCTCGAGTTGGGCTGGAAAATCATCTCCTCTTAGTCTTAGAGGAATAGATCTGATGGTTTTTACATTTGCGGTAATATCATCACCGCTCACGCCATCTCCTCGGGTAACTCCTCTTACCAACAACCCATTTTCATAATGCAGACTCAAAGAAACCCCGTCAAATTTATGTTCCAGTAAGTAGGTATAAGCTTTACCCCCAGCCAGCTTGTCCACTTGCTCATCAAAGTCTCCAATTTCTGCCTGAGAATAACTATTATTTAAACTCAGCATCGGTCGGATGTGCTGGAAACTCTCAAAATTTTTGGTGATTTCGCCGCCAACTCTCAAGGTTGGGGAGTCTACTTGTTGAAATTGGGGATATTGCTCCTCCAGACCTTCTAATTCCTTGAGTTTCATGTCAAACTCATAATCGGAAATGCTCGGTTTGTCGAGCACGTAGTAATTGTAATTGTGTTGAGCAAGTTCTTTACTAAGGGCCTTTATCCTTTCCTGGGGGCTCATAGGCTTTTTCTATCGTGTTAATCTCTGCTGTATATTGCTATCTTTTGATCAGGTCCGAAACAAAAATGAATTCTTCCAGTGCTTTGTTGTTGGAATAAAGAATCTCCTTATTGGTTCCTTCCCATTCCTTTTTCCCATGGTACAAAAACATAATCTTGTCGCCAATATTCATAACAGAATTCATATCATGTGATACAACGATGGTAGTCATTTCGAACTCAACGGTCAATTCCTGGATCAATTTGTCAACGACAGAAGCAGTAAGGGGATCCAAACCGGAATTGGGTTCATCCACAAAGAGGTATTTAGGATTCAAGGCAATCGCACGCGCAATCCCCACCCTTTTTTGCATACCTCCTGAAAGTTCTGAAGGATAAAGTTTATTTGAGTCAACCAAGTTGACCCTTTGCAGGCAAAAATCTACCCGCTCTTTTATTTCTTCTGCTGATTGGGAAGTGAACATTTTCAGAGGAAAACTCACGTTTTCTTCTACATTCATAGAGTCAAATAAAGCAGAACTCTGGAAAAGCATGCCTATATTTTTCCGTATCTCTTTCTGCTCTTTGGGATTTTTATTGTGGAAATCCTGCCCATCATAGAGCACCAGTCCTTCATCTGGCTTGTGGAGTCCTACTATAGATTTGAGCATAACACTCTTGCCACTTCCACTCGCACCAATAATCATATTTACTTTTCCCTGCTCAAAATCAAAGCTAACCCCTTTCAGAACTTCCTTATCTCCGAAAGCCTTCTTGATATCGCGAATTTCTATGCCCATTTCTCTGCTTGATTAAGAGGAAATCCTAGGGATATCCCGAAATATAACTCTTGAAAACGGGAGAATATTATACAGGATTTTTACGTAAACCTGAAAATACGGAATTGAATTTAGCCTACAAAACAGAGCTCATTGAGCCTCATCCTTTTCTCTACAATTCCCGCTTTGAGTAAAGCTTCCTGTGTCTTTAGTAAAGATTGGGTTGGGATAGAGAGGTCTGTGCTCCATGTGGTAAGTTCAAACCAGATGGCGACTTGTTCAGGCTCCAGATCATATCGACTTGCAATGGTTTTTACTGCATCCGGATCTCTCATCAACTCTTTACACTTTCGATTAATTACGTCAAGCAACTTCTGAAGATCTTTGGCTCGGTTTTGAAATACCTCTTCCCGAACAGCAATCATAAAGGAGGGCCAGGGGGTAGGGATGTCTCCTATCCGGCGGAAAATTCCATTATCAACAAAAGGTTGAGTAGAAAATCTTTCCCAAAGAAAAACATCTGCCTTATCTGCAGGAAGCGCCTCTATCGCTCCATCAAGGTTACCTACTTTTTCAAAGAGAAGCTTATCGTGATCCCAGCCTCTGTTCATGGCATCTACAATTGCCATGAGATGAGAACCAGATCCAAAACGACTGATAGCAAATCTTTTGCCTTCGATGTCTTCTTCTTCCTGAAGATCGCCGTTTGCAGCAACATGGATTCCCCAGATAAGAGGAGAATCTATATAGCTTTTGATAATCCGCGAAGGATTACCTTGATGTATGGCTGAAATAATTCCTTCTGTAAGCACAATAGCCAAATCCAATTCTCCTGAGGCCAGTGCTTTTGTCATGGCTCCAGTACCTCCTGGATAGTCATTATATTCGACAGAAACTCCCATCTTTTCGAAGTCTCCCTCTTCTCCCGCCAAATGCCAGGGAAGATTGAAATGCTCAGGGACTCCTCCTACCTTAAAAACCGATCTGCTTTCCATTGGGACTTTAGTTAATGACACAGGGATAAGGAGGTATGTATCCTTATCCCTGTTATATTAGATCTGAGTTATTTGTTTATTCTGCGTATTTCTTGAAAATAGCAATAGCATTATGTCCTCCAAAGCCAAAGGTGTTTGACATAGCAATATTTACTTCGGCTTTGATGCTCCTATTGGGAGTTAGATTCAGTCTTTCACTGATTCTCTCATCCCTGTTTTCGAGATTGATAGTCGGAGGTATAATTCCTTTGTTGATAGCCAGGAGTGCTGCTATTGATTCAATGGCGCCTGCGGCACCCAGAAGGTGTCCCGTCATAGATTTGGTAGCACTGATATGGAGCGAATCCACATGGTCTCCGAAAAATTCCTCAATAGCTTTGGCCTCGCTGATATCTCCAACAGGAGTAGAGGTGGCATGAACGTTGAGGTAATCAATGTCCTCTTTATTCAATCCAGCGTCTTCCAGTGCGTTTTGCATAGCCAGCATAGCTCCTAATCCTTCAGGATGTGTAGCTGTGATATGGTGGGCATCGGCAGCAAGACCAGAACCAACCACTTCCCCATATATTTTAGCACCTCTGGCTTTCGCATGTTCTAGTTCTTCCAGGATTAGAGCTCCTGCCCCTTCACCGAGTACGAAACCATCTCGATTTGCATCAAAAGGCCTTGAAGCACCACTTGCATTCTCATTATTCTGAGAAAGGGCTTTCATGGCATTGAAACCACCTACTCCTGAATGGGTAATACTAGCTTCAGAACCACCTGTCAGAATCATATTTGCTTTTCCCAGCCTGATATAGTTGAAGGCATCTGCTATTGCATTTGTAGAAGATGCACAAGCAGAGACGGTAGCAAAATTGGGACCTCTGAATCCATATTTGATAGAGATATGGCCTGCAGCGATATCAGCAATCATTTTGGGAATAAAGAAAGGATTGAATCTTGGAACTTGTCCGTTTTCAGAGAAATTTATCACCTCCGCTTCAAGACTTCCCAGTCCACCAATCCCGGACGCCCAGATTACGCCAATAGATCTAGATTCAGTAGATAAAAATAGATCTAG
>JBCBRM010000009.1:0-185884 GCA_039819665.1 Bacteroidota bacterium | reverse complement strand
GAAATAGAGGATGCAGACGTGATCATCATAGACACCCCTCCGTACCTCGCATCTGATCTGCCCGCTATTTTTGCATTGTCAGATATTGTGGTAATCCCCTTTAGGGCGGCCGCATTTGACATCTTAGCGCTTAATGCCACCGTTGGGCTAGTGGAATCCGCCAAGAAGGAGAACGACGCTCTACGGGCCTGTATCGTCCTCACCCAGGGGATTCACTCCACGGGATTCAACCGAGATGCCCGACTTGCGGTCAAGGAATATGGCTTGCCGGTTTTGAGTTCAGTGATGAAAATGCGGGTGGATTATGCACGATCCCTGGATACAGACAAAGCCATTTACAGCACAGAAAACCCCAAAGCCATCAGTGAGATCGAAGCTATTGGCAATGAAATCATCAATCTTGTGGACGTAGGCTAACTATTCCCTTTTATCCAAGAAACAGATCTAAATTATGAGTGACGAGAAGAAAAATCGATTAGCAAAATTTACCAAAAAGCCCAAGCAGTCGCATGTTCCTCGCATGCAAAAACCTGTTGTAAAAAAACCAGCTGGAAAAATTGGAAGGCCTTCAGATAAGGATCCGGATAAGCATTATGTCAAGCTTTGTGCGATGGTTCCCTTCGAAACCAAACGCAAGGTATCCATCGCCATGCTGACCAGTCATGAAGGGAAATTCAAGACGCAAGATGCTTTTGTAAATGCAGCTCTACTTCATTATCTGGAGACGACTGCCACATAGAGATAGGACCAAAAATCAGCACAACTAACTGACTATCAATTTTAAGAGTTTAAACGATTAAACGACAAAATAAAATTTCACCAGTTAGCTTGCCGTATTTCTGAGTTTCACCAGAACCCATTACTTCTTTTTCACATGAGACCTATTCCAGCAAATCTCTTCAACTCCAGCCAATCTTTCTGAGATGACAGCTATGGAAACTAGGATTCGATTTTCAGGACCATCGCATCAAAGTGATTTCGATTTCAAATAAGGTGGGAAAAATTTTCACTGCTTTCAAAAGTTCCAAATCCATTCACTTAGGTTTGCTCTTGAACTCGATACTTTAATTGGAATTTTGGTTTAGTCCACAACTCGCCTTTCGTCAAAAAAGAGAAAAGGTATCAAATCAGAAATATTCAAAATTACCAAAGCAAAGGCGAAACAAAAATCCGAATAGATCGGTCCAAAGTGTAGGGGAGTAGCCAGATACAAATTCCTTCCATAACTCAACTTTATTCAAAATAATTGTCATGCCAGACGCAGCAAATGAGCTGGGATCTTTCGCCTGTTCAATTACTAGCCAGAGATCCTATCAATCTCATTTGTTATGGTAAGGAAAGTTTTGTGTTTCTAAGCTAATCCAGGAAAGATGAAAGTCGGATTCAAGGCAAAAACATAAAATGCCACATAACTATTTGATAATCAATTTTAAGAGTTAAAACGATTAAACGTTAAAAAGAATTAGCGTTTTAGATCAGTCACGGATTAACCAAAAACTCCCAGACTCCAATCCAATTCGATATCCTCTTACCGCAGCCCAATCAATAAAGGCCTGGCTTCTTTCCGGCAATCGATCTGAGATGAAAATCCTAAAATAATTTTCTGTATCTGGATGGTCTCGAAGAAATCTCCCATTATCGAAAATCTTGTTGTTGATAAAAAGCTGTTGCTGTGCCCAGGCCTGAAATAGGATCCAGTCTTCTTCCTTTGCATTTTCATACAGCTTGTCAACCTGCTGTTTACGGTAGGCACCGAATTCAGCTTCCAATTGCTCAATCAAACGAACTTCCTCCTGACGCTCTGTACGCTTGCGCTTACTACGTTCTTTTGGCGGAACGGCAAACTCACTGCGGGGGGATTCTTTGAAGCCGGAATCCAGAAGTTTGATCAGATAAGCTGTAGCACTGGATTTAATACGGCCTGCTTCAAATTGCTTACGAGTATATTCGATAGCAGCATTAATATCCCGTTCTTCAAGAGTATTTATGTAATAGCGACTTCTTTCTTCAGAAATTCCCAGTTTACAGAGTATATCCATAACTTCAGGTTCAGCCTGAAGTTCTACCTCATTTTCCTTACGTGCACCTATTGAGTACTTAGATTTTTGTCGGGTAATGGTGAATTTGAGCAATTCGACTTTCTTTCCCTTTTTAATTTCTTCGAACTCAAAACTAATATCACACTTTTCCTTCAACTCCTTTTGAGCTGCCAGTACAGCATATTTCTTGAAGTCATTATACTTTTTGTATTTATTCTCAACTCCAAGAATGTATTTGAGTCGGTCCACTTCAAATGTACAGCTTCCTGTAAATAGATATTGTTTCAGTAATTGATACAGGCGAATGGAGTGAATTTTCTTTAGGGCCAGAATATTTCGGACATCATAAGAGGTAAAACGCTCCTTCAGCTGCAAGAGGTAAGGCCTCAAATCCGGATGGAAGACGATTTCTACATAAGGCTTCTTCTTATCATAGTCGGCTCGGTAGAGAATATTTCGCTGCTTGAGCTTATCTCCATCCCAGATTTCAATCACCTGTCCCATCAGGGATTTAGTAACTTCCCTCGCACGCTCAAACTCGCCTTTATGTTTGGTCCCTGTTTCAGAAATGAAATCTGCCAAATACACACGCTGTGTTTGAAACTCATCCAGATCTTTATCCAGTTGAGCAATGAGCATTTCAAACAAACGTACTTGGGCCACTGTGAAGCCATTCATCCGGGCGTTAATGAGTTCATTACTCTTAACGACCAGGTGAGGATTAGACCTGGTAGCTACTGCCATAAGACTATACCTTTTTGATTATTAGCAAGTTCGGAAAAAAGCGAGTATTTCCAAATTACTCGCCATACCCCCATTTTACTCGCTTTACACTTTCCCCAATTTACTCGCCGATATCCCCATTTTGCTCGCTTTATCCACAGAGAAGGAGGGGGTTTCCCCCAAAATACTCGCTTTTAGGGCGACTAGGGCCCACATATGCCCCATTTTACTCGCTTTATAAAGCTCTGATAATCAAAGGCAGCCATTTTTCAGGGCCAATTCCCCAATATTCTCGCTTTTAATCCCCAAAATACTCGTCTTTATAAGCTCTGCGTATACATTTAGCCTTCAGAAGGAAGGGGATTTGTGGTTTTTTAGAATGGCAAGCCCCAAAACACTCGCTTTATGCCCCATTATTCTCGCTTTTAGCCCCACTTTACTCGCTTTCACTAGAATTTATGTGGATAACTTTTTCTGAAGTAATAAGAGAAGTTCTCCCCAATTTACTCGTCTATCTTCCCACTTTACTCGCTTTAGTTCCCCAGACTACTCGCAATAAACCCCAGTATACTCGCTTTAAGCCCCAATCTACTCGTTTTAATCCCCATTCTACTCGCCGAAATACATGCCAAGAAATTGATTATGAACTAGTTATGCTAGGCATAAACTATTAAACAATAAACATAAACGAAAAACGTCACAGTGACTATTTTGGATTTTATTGACAATGGGCTTCTAATTCTGCTCCCATAGATGGGCTCAGGAAAGCTATGTCCAAGTTCATTCCCCGCAAGATGAGGAGACAGGCAAATATAAAAGAAGCTGTGTACAGGATGGGCTTGATATACTGGATCAAATCTTTCCGAACGTAACTGAAAAAACTTAGGGCTAGCATGGCAGGAATAGTACCAAAACCAAACAGCGCCATAAAAGCGAGTGAATCTGCCAGGCTATTACTTGCCATGGCTCCAGAAAGAGCTACATACACCAGGCCACAGGGAAGAAAACCATTCACAATTCCTGCATTATACATCAGATGGATCGTAGGTCTTTGAATATGGCCAGAAAGAGCTCCTTTGATTTTAATAAGGAATTTTCTGAGGAAAGGGAGTTTAAGCAAACGATTCTCCCAATTGGGTAACAAGAATAAAACCAGCAACCAGCCTACTCCTAGAATGATTGATAGACTTTGCTGAAACCCCACCATGCTTAGACTTTGCCCGAAGATTCCAACGACTAAGCCCAACAGTACATAGGTGGTAGTTCGTCCCAGGTTGTATAGCAAACGACTGATCCAGAATTGCCGCTTCCCCTTACCAGCAGTCAATGCAAGGCTAATTGGTCCGCACATGCCTACGCAGTGCAAACTTCCCAGAAATCCCAGACTTAGTGCGGAAAGCAGATACATGTTTAGTTTACTATAGTTGAGACTCTAAACAGCATGTCATTGCGTCCCCAAACGATGAGCGAAGCAATGACAGATTGTAAGGTGGATCATGGGTTACAAACTTAGATTCACTTCCTGATAATAAGCCTTCCCATTCATCGCCCATCTGATTTGAACTTGCCAGTTTCCCCCAGCCAATTTATCCACGGAAATAAGTTGTTTTCCATCGGCGAGTTTTATGGGGAAAGCCTGGTCAAGCTCTGCATCTGATGGACGGTAAAACTGGATGACTCCAATGGCCTGATGAGCAGATTCTGGAAAATGGAACGCAAATGTTGATTCGTGTACTTTTGCTATTTCCACAAGTGCATCTAGTTCCTGTGTATTTTTGATTTCCTGTATCCGCTCTTCATATGCAATCTCCTCCTGATAGTAGTCTTCACTCACGAGATGGAGGGTTTGCATACTGGCGAATATGACTGCAGAAAGCATGCTCACTGCGAATACGGTATAAAAAATGGCGATTTTTTTTCCCCAGCTCATGATGATTATTTTAAGGTTACCGGTCCAAGGAAATTGCTACTCGCTTTATCCACCAGTTGATCTCCGGACCAAAGTTCTATCTTGATTTCGTTTTTTCTTCCTTCCAATAGATCCCGTGGGATCTTGATCAAAATGATTCCCTGACTGATGTCTTGAGGGGCAACCACGAATTCCTGTCCTATAACCTGAATCTCGCCCTCATGTGAAGTCAGTTTAATGTCCAGATTCAATTCCTCTTTGGTCTTATTGACCAGATCAATGTTGTACATATTGCTGATCTGTCCATCCTCTGTTTTCTGATAGAGCGTGCCAGGTACTCGCAATAAAGTAGTTTCAATATCGGAGCGACTGCTCAGAGAAAATCCAAGGACAGAGAGCAAGGCAACTAAAACTACTGAGTAGGCAATGATCCGGGTATTGAATCGGAAAGGAATCCCATTGGCGATACCATTGTAGGAATCGAAACGGATAAGACCTTTGGGTTTCTTAACTTTTTCCATAACCTGATCACAGGCGTCGATACAAGCCGTACAATTCACACACTCCATTTGAGTGCCATTACGGATATCGATACCCGTAGGGCAAACAGCTATGCAAAGTTTGCAATCGATGCAATCTCCCTTTGTGCCTGGGTCTTCATTTCGCTTGCGCTTTCCTCTGGGTTCCCCTCTCAACCAATCATAGGCTACAACGATAGAGTCTTTCCCCAGTAAAACTCCCTGCAGCCTTCCATAAGGGCATACTGCGATACAGGCTTGTTCT
The DNA here is from genome assembly GCA_039819665.1 of Bacteroidota bacterium. GTDB lineage: Bacteria > Bacteroidota > Bacteroidia > J057 > J057 > JAWPMV01. Next base: position 180,430 of record JBCBRM010000009.1, on the reverse strand, counting down.
CTGAACCAGGAAAAGACAAAATAGAAGATGCCAGAAAAGATCATGACAAAGGTAAAAAGACCCCAGTTTTCGGCAGGTGGACTAGTGATCAGGACACTGAGTTGATCAATTCCGACCAGATAAGCCATAACCGTATTCCCAATCAAAAAGGAAAAGAGGGCAAAAATCGAAAACTTGGCTGTTTTCTTCATGACCTTCTCTAAATTCCAGGGAGCCTGATTCAGTTTTATTTGCTGGCGGTAGTCCCCTTCGATCCAGTATTCGATCTTACGGAAAAACATCTCCATGAAGATCGTTTGCGGGCAAGCCCAACCGCACCAGACCCGCCCAAAGATTACCGTAAAGAGAACAATGAATACAAAGAAAGTGATCATTGCCAGGACAAATAGATGAAAGTCCTGCGGCCAGAAAGTCAGACCAAAAACGATGAATTTCCGTTCCAGAAGATTGAATAACAGCAATGGCTGTCCATTCCATTTAAGAAAAGGACCGATGAAGAATAATCCGATTAATAATACACTTAACCAGGTTCTGCCCTTGTATAAACTTCCCTGGGGTTTCTTTGGGTAGATCCATTGACGCTTTCCGCTCTTATCCACTGTAGCGATACTATCGCGGAAAGCGTCTGATTCCAACTCAGTCAAAAATGGATCATCAATATATTCAGAGGTTTTGTCTACCATGTTTTCTAGGGATTCATGCTAATTGCTTGCAGCGTATCGAGGGCCATTTCTTCGGGTACCCATTCCTCGCCCTGAGGTGCTTTTGCCCCGACAGGATTGCTCCCTTCCATACTCATGATGAAACTAGCTACCTGTTGGATTTCTAGAGGTTTCAAAATACTTTGCCAGGGAGCCATACCTCTTTCTGGAATTCCGTACTTGATAGATTTAAATACATTCTTGATACCGCCTCCATGCAGCCAGTATTGGTCGGTGAGGTTAGGACCACTGATTCCCTGGCCTTCATTTCCATGACAGGCAACACAATTGGTTTTGAATATGGACTTTCCTTCAGAAATGTCCTGAGAAGCTGTCAGGCTTTCAACGGTTTCCTCATTTACCATATTTGCTACTTTGGCGAGGTAGGCATCCTTGACCTTCTGAGCTTCTGCCATCTCAATTCGATATTCCTGATCGGAAGACCAATCACCGTCGATATGGTAGATATACATGTAGACAAAGGCAAAGACAATGGTAAAATAAAAGCCGTACAGCCACCAGGGAGGTAGCTTATTATCCAGCTCTCGGATTCCATCAAAACTATGGCCCAAATCGATCTTTGCTTCTTGTGCAACAGGAACCGCGGCCGTCAGTCTGGCTTTGAGTTTTTTCCATAAATCGACCGCTTCTTGTTGAGTGGCTGCTTGTCCTTCTACTGAAGTTTCTGCTTTCGCTTCTCGCACTTTAGCTATAAGAGCAAGGATCGTAAATGCTAGTACAATACAAACTACACTCATCCCCACAACCACACTCATCAAAATCCAGAGTAATGATTCCTGAGGAGAGGCTTCCCCTGCCTGCCCCAAAGCAATGCCTGAAGCAAAAAGCAGGATAAGCGTACTGAATATATAGACGAACTTTTTATACATGATTTATTACTTGTTTTAGGCGGGTAGAGGTATTCGTTTCATTTTCCAGCGGCAGAGCCGAAAATTCCTGGACTCTTTTCTTATCCATTCGAATGACGAAATAGAGGACGATAAGGAAAAAGATGACGAAGATCAGGATAGCGATTACTGGAAAAAGGCTTACTCCGTCTATGCTTCTTAATGTTTCTTTATACATGCTTTTTTTTATTATTTTTTGTCAACCATGATATCAGTTCCAAGTCGTTGGAGATAAGCAATTATGGCTACTACCTCTCGATCTTTGAGCGCTTTGAGTTCCTCTTCCTCAAGTTCAGAGGCGATGTTATTTGCAATCTCTTCGGCTTGTTTCCGGAGGTCATCTGTAGCTTTTTCAGCATATCCCTCTGGATAAGGTACTCCCAGAGTCTGCATGGCTTCTATTTTGTCAGCGGTCATACTTAGGTCGAGTCGGTTTTCAATCAACCATTCGTAAGAAGGCATGATAGAACCCGCAGAGGTAGAGCGTGGGTCTAGCATATGCTGATAATGCCAGGCATCTGATTTCTTAAGTTTTGGCGTTCCCTCTCTTGCCAGGTCTGGCCCTGTTCTTTTTGAGCCCCATTGGAAGGGGTGATCATATACAAATTCACCAGCTTTGGAGTACTCCCCATAACGCTCAGACTCGGAGCGGAACGGACGAACCATTTGAGAATGACAAGTTGCACAGCCCTCTCGTATGTATAGGTCCCTTCCTTCTAGTTCCAAAGGCGTGTAAGGTTGTACAGAAGCGATAGTAGGTACATTGGATTGAACCATAAAGGTGGGTACCATCTCAACGATTCCACCGATCAGGATGAGAATTAATGCCCAGAATAACATTTGAGCAGGCTTTCTCTCAATTCGTTTGTGCCAGTACTCTTTGTTTCCGCTTTTCTCCTCTTTTACCAAAGGAGCTGCTTCTGCTTCTTCATTGGCGAGAAAATCTCCGGCCTGAGTTGTTCGGATTATGTTATAGATCATTACGAAGACTCCGATGATATACAGAGTTCCTCCTAATGCACGCATCCAGTACATAGGCAGAATTTGTACAACAGTTTCGAGGAAGTTTTTATAGACGAGGAATCCATCACCATCAAATTCTTTCCACATCAAACTCTGCGTAAGCCCGGCCCAGTATAAAGGCACACAATAGAAGAATATACCCAGGGTACCAATCCAGAAATGGAAATTGGCAAGCTTGATCGAGTGAAGCTTAGTTCTCCAAAGTCGGGGCATGAGCCAGTAAAGTACTCCAAAGGTTAGGAACCCATTCCATCCGAGGGTACCTACATGCACATGTCCAATGGTCCAGTCTGTAAAGTGGGTAATTGCATTAAAAGTTTTGATGGAAAGCAAAGGTCCTTCGAAAGTTGCCATACCATAGGCAGTTACCGCTACCACCATGAACTTGAGTACAGGATCTGTACGAACTTTATCCCAGGCCCCCCTCAAAGTAAGTAGGCCATTTAGCATACCGCCCCAACTTGGAGCAATCAACATAAGGGAGAATACGGTTCCCAAAGATTGTGCCCAGTCAGGAAGAGCTGTATATAGCAAGTGGTGGGGACCCGCCCAGATGTAGATAAAAATCAATGCCCAAAAGTGAACGATCGAAAGGCGGTAAGAATATACCGGACGATTGGCTGCTTTCGGAATAAAATAATACATCAGCCCCAAATAGGGAGTGGTCAGAAAGAAGGCAACGGCATTGTGTCCGTACCACCATTGAACCAAAGCATCCTGAACCCCTGCAAAGATGGAGTAACTATGCATCATACTATAGGGAAGCTCCAGGCTGTTGACTACATGAAGTACCGTAACGGTTACCCAGGTTCCGATATAGAACCAGATGGCCACGTAGAGGTGTTTTTCTCTCCGTTTGAAAATGGTCATGAACATATTCAGTCCAAAAACAATCCATATCAGTGCTATGGCAATGTCTATCGGCCATTCGAGTTCGGCATATTCTTTTCCGGTTGAAAATCCCATAGGTAGGGAGATCAAAGCCGAAAGAATGATCAATTGCCATCCCCAGAAATGGATCCAACTGGCCCTATCACTCCACATTCTTGCCTTACACAGGCGCTGTAGGGAATAATAAACCCCCATATAAATTCCATTTCCTACAAAGGCAAAGATCGCTGCATTGGTATGCAGGGGTCTTACTCGGCCAAAAGAAAGGATGGGAATGCCGTCCCATAGAAATAATTCTGGAAGTACCATCTCCAGTGCTACTATAAGACCAACCAGCATACCGGCCAGTCCCCAGAAAGCAGTTGCAATGGCGAAATACTTGACAATGGTGTTGTCATAGCTAAATCGCTCAAGGGATGCTCCCGATGAACTCGGGTCGTCCGTCCTGACTGTACTAATCATGTTGAGAATCTGTTTTTTCGGTGGAAGTAATTTTGTCGTCAAACAGGATGCGCATAGCTGGCGTGTAGGCATCTTCAAACTGCCCGGATCGAATGGCCCAAATACAGGCAGCCAGAAATGCCACCGCGACGATAAAGCCTAAAATGATGAGGACGAAAATGCTACTCATATTTTGTTCCGTTTGATAAGGCTAAGGTAGAGGGGAAGGTCTGCCCAAGAGAGAACATGAGATAGGGGAGGAACTGACTTTTGTCAGTTGGGGATATGATAGAGGGTATTGAAATAAAAGGAGGGACAGATAAGTATCTGCCCCTCCTGCGATATGTAACTTAGCGCGTCATTTCTTTTTTGGAAATCGCTACCTATACTACTATTTCTTAGCAGAGCATAACGATTATGCCTGGGCTAGCCCCAATTTTCTCGCTATAAAATAGGTTGAGCTCATTCCCCATAAAATCACTGAAATAGAGCTTAGCGGCATCAAAATAGCGGCCACAAGAGGGCTCAGGAGCCCTTGTACGGCAAATGCCAGGCCTATGACATTGTAGACCAGGGAGATAATAAGTGCTCCTTTCAGAAGCTTTTGGGAGCCTACGGCATATTTCATCAATCGAGGGAGCTGGGTAAAGCGCTCTGAATCCAGGATAATATCTGAAGCAGGACTAAAGGATTCCAATTGCTCACTCAGGACAATGCCGAGATCCGCTTGCATAAGAGCGCCAGCATCATTGAGCCCGTCTCCCATCATGATGACTTTTCTTCCCGCTTCCTGAAGACTTTTTACATGCTCCAGTTTTTCATCTGGCAATTGCTTCCAGTAGAATTTACTGCTTTTGGGGAAGTGCGCATGGAGCTTAATGGCCCTCTTTTTTGTATCACCAGTAAGGAGAGATAACTCATAACTTCCTCCTAATTCGCCTAGCACCTCTTTTAAACCTTCTCTGGGAACTTCCTCTCGATTTATACCTGCGACCAACTTACCATCAATGGCGATAGCGGTTATTCCTTCTGCTACTTCCTCATCGATCTCTGAAGCCATAAGTTTGTCATTTCCTATAGCTATTCGATGATTATTACTAATCCCTTTCATTCCTGCTCCCGGATGTTCCTGGCTTTCCTCCAGAATAGCCATAGGTACAGCCAGTAATTCTTTGCTGATTTCTTTACTCAAAGGGTGGTTAGACTCATTCGCCAAAGCCAACACGAGGGATTTTTCTTCCTGGCTCAGTTGATGAAGTTGTTGAAATGAACGATCAGCCCTTGTTTGAGTAAGGGTACCGGTTTTGTCAAATATCCAGCTATCTATCTCTGCAATACCTTCCAGAACCTCACTATCTTTTAGGAAAAATCCGTTTCTTCCCAGGATACGCATCGCATTTCCAAATACGATAGGAGAGGAGAGAGCCAGTCCACAAGGACAGGCCACAATCAAAACAGCAATACTTACTTGTAGGGCGAAAGAAAGACTTTCAGCAATGAGCCAATAGCTGCCAGCCAGAATGGCGATACCTAGAATTATATAGGTGAAGTAGCGCGCCAACTGATCCGTCAATTTTCGGATTCCTGTTTTCTTGTCTGTACTGCTTTTGTATTTCTTCCAGAGTTGGCTCAAATAACTTTCTGAAACAGCCTTTAACAGACTGACTGTTGCCCCTTTCCCGACTACTTTAGCTCCTGCATATACCCTTTCTCCTTTTTGTAGAAATAGCGGAACCGATTCCCCGCTCACAAAACTATAATCCAGATAAGCTCCGGAATCCAGCAGGATAGCGTCCGCAGGTATGATTTCCTCATTTCGGATAAGGAGTATATCTCCTTTCTTTAGTTTGGACAAAAGGACTTGTTCTTCTTTTCCCTTATATAGTTTTTTTGCCGAAAGAGGAAAATAGGAGCGGTAATCCCGATCGAAATAGAGTTGATCGTAGCTTTTCTGTTGAAACCATTTTCCCAATAAAAGAAAAAAGACCAGGCCTGCCAAAGAGTCCAGATAACCAGGCCCTGTTTGACTGATGATTTCGTATAGACTTTGTGAGAATAATGCCAGAATCCCCAGGCTAACAGGTACATCAATGTTGAGATTACCCAGTTTTAGTCCTTGCCAGGCAGATTTAAAAAATATAGTGGCTGAGAAAAGTAAGACGGGCAGGGCTAATCCCAGATTTATCCAGGAAAAAAAGTGCTGGAAATTGAGGTCTTGTAGTCCGAGATATTCTGGAAAACTCATCAGCATGATATTTCCGGTACAAAAGCCTGCAACTCCCAGTTTGTAGTAAAAGGACCTATCTTTAGGTAGGTGATTTTTTTCGTCTAAATCCTGCAAATTGATATCAGGAGCATATCCTAGATTTGCAATAAGTTGGGCAATCTCAGAAAGCTGGATTTTTTCTAGGTCAAAACGGAGGGTTAACTTTTTCTCCAGAAAACGAACCTCTGCTCTTAATATACCCGGATGCAGCTTATAAAGGTTTTCCAATAGCCATACACATGATGCACAATGAATCTGTGGGATACGAAACTCAATGTGGACTTGATTATCCTGTCGAAACTTAATCAGTTTTTCAAAAGCCTCCTCAGTATCCAAAAAGGAATAATTTTCTTTTCTCTTCTTGTTGCGAGCTGATATTCCTGGTTGAACTTCTAGCTCATAATACGCCTCCATCCCTTTGGCATCAAGAATTTCATAGACCGTTTTACACCCTTCACAGCAAAAGTGTTTTTCCCCCAGATAGATGCTTTCATCTGGGCAATCCTCTCCACAGTGATAACAGGATAATGATTCCTTTTTCATGTGCATTTAATATATAGTCCAAGACCAAATACAGAAATATTATCCCAAATATTACTGCCTAAAGTAGGGTAGGGGAGTGACTATTGTCATTTCAGAGAGAAAGTCAATCGACTAGTTTTGAGATCAGAGTAGAGTTAATTCCTAAACAAGGAGCAATGTGTCTGGAAATCCAATATTAACGGCTTTTTATTTTGCATTTAGATATAGATTTCCACGTTTCAGTCAGCCCGCGCCATGTGCGCGGGTTGCTTCTTTTAATTAGAAGGTTAAAAAATATGTACCAGCACGATTCAAGAGGATATTCAATTTTACTACACTTGCTTTTGAACTTCCCCGGGCCTTCTTCAAGCAAGAAAAATCCCTGACTTCTGCTTATCTATCCAACCACTCCTTGAAAGCCGCAGCCTTTTTACTACTGATTACCAGGGTTTCTTTGGCTGGAGGATCAACTTCCAGGCTCAATCTCCCTTTGAAATAACTATTGACCTTTTTGATGGCTGGGAAATGGATGAGCACATTGCGGGTAATACGAAAAAAGAATTCTGGATCCAGTTCATGTCCTAGTTGTTCCAGGGAGTAACTCACAGGATAATTTTTATTATCCAGGGTGCGGAGTAAAACATGATTCCCATCCGCATGAAAATAGGCGATTTCAGAAGTGGGGATGGAAAATAAGGAAGCGCCCCTTTTTACGAGAAAACGATGTTTATATTTGGGTTGATAAAGCTGAATTTGCTCTGCCAATTTTCGGTAATCAATTCTCGGAGGTGCCGGATTCATAAGTTTCCATTTGTCCAGAGCGGAGAATAGTTCTTCAGAAAGCACCGGTTTCAGCAAATAGTCAATACTATTGAGTTTGAAAGCACGTATGGCATATTCGTCAAAAGCAGTAGTAAAAATAATAGGTTTTCGGACTTCTACCTTATCGAAAATGTCAAAACTGATGCCATCTGTCAGCTGGATGTCCATAAGGATGAGGTCCACTTCTTCCTGTTGAGTTTTTAGCCAGGCTACTGCTTTAGCAATACTCCTTAAGGTCTCTACTACCCTTAGCGGATCCGGATAGTCCTTAAGGATTTGCTGCAAATTTCGAGCGGCTATGGCTTCATCCTCAATGATGAGTATATGCAAGGCTGGATTCATGTATACCAGAAATCTTTAGGAGGGGAATAATTACTTGATAGGATGCAGGTTTTTCTTCAATACGGATACTACGATCTGACAAAAGGCGATAGCGATCATCGATGTTTTCCAATCCTATGCCCATAGAAGGCACCTGATCTTCTTTATCTTGCCTGGAATTGTTGACAACGATTTGATCGCCTTCCTGGAGAATTTGGATTTTCAGTGGGTGGTCCTCATTAAAAGCATTGTGTTTGATCGCATTTTCCACCAGCATCTGTAAACACATAGGGGGGATATGATAGGCCTCAGTTTCTTTTTCCAGAGAGAGTTCTATTTCTATATCCTGTGGAAAGCGTACCCGGATTAGGTAGAGATAAGCTTCCAGGGTTTCAATCTCCTCTTCCAGACTGATCAATTCTTCATTTCTTTTTGCCAGGACCTGCCTATACAATTCCGATAACTTATGTAGATAAGCTTTGGCTTGCTGGGGTTCCTGATCAATCAAACCATATAAGGTGTTGAAATTGTTGAAGAGGAAATGCGGAGATATTTGGTTTCGCAAAGTTCGGAGGCGAGCCTTTACATTCTCCTTCTCCAACTGCTCACTTTTTACCGCTTCTTCCTTCCAGCGCCTTACCAAAAAGATAATCTGATGAAGGGTATTAGCTATGGCAACAATGATAAATATCTGAATGCCTAAGGAAACTACATGATACAAGCCAATCGTATCCACTGAGCCATTTCTGATTTCCCAATTTTTAAAAGGTATATACATGGCAAAAATCACAAGTAGGCAAGTGGCCAGACTCAGGAGAAAGGGAAGTAATATGCTCTTGAAAAACCCTTGCGGTCGGGAGTATTTACGCTGGAAGTAAGCGGTGATTTGATGATCGATTTCAAATACCAGGACTACTGGCAGAGTAAGGATAAGAAAGCCTAGCCAGTCAGCATCCATCTCGTTGAAATAATGGAGAATGAATACAAGGGTGTACAACATTGCCCCTATCGCAAAAGGGATAATTAGACGGACCAAACCTTGTTCTGCTTTGAACATATTGCTTCTTATTTAAAGAGGTCTTGCCATTTGGTAGTTCCAGCAAAAGGAAATAGCTACCAGTACAGCTACTATAAAAGTATGGATTGTTACCAACAATGGCGTACCCCAAATAAGAGAATCTGCCCAAACCCCTTTCTCCAGTAAACCATTCAAGCCAACAAGAACAATGAGAGTTGCAACAATCATGGGGGCCAGAAAAAAGCCGAGGAAGTACCAAAGACGGCCCTTCTTTGCCAAAGATTTCCATGCTGTGATTAGGGGAGGAACGGAAGCCGAAAGAATGAGCGCAAGACCAATCATCCAAATCAGGGTATAGTTGTATTCATTTTCAAAGATGACTCGTAGGGCATAAACCTCATCCCCGCCTCCAAGCGCTGCTGTAAATATGCGTGCGAACGGCATATTGGCGAAAATAAGTACAAAGCCCAGGCTCCTTTTATCTGCCTTTCCCCTCAGTAAAAAATGCCTACCTAACCAAATCAAAGAAAAGGTAAAGATCGGTCCCATTAAGGTTGCAATGATCGCCCATGGGTTTGAGTCTCTGCATCCCTCGCATAGCCCCCATACATTAAAATCTCTTTTTCCCCAACAACCACAAAATCCATAACCTGTGAAAATGTGGACCAGTTCATGCGCCTCCCCAAGCAATAATATAAGGACGAGAAAGGCAAAGAGAGTTTTGAAGCTTAAATTGATCTTAAGCATGGGCCTTATTTTACGTAAGTACTGTATTCGACCAATTCAAATTCGGGATCATAGTTTATCATCTCCCTCAAAATCGGAGCATGACCGGATCCAAAGATGACCAGGATTCGTTCTTCCTCCTGATCTACAATGCGGGTAAGATTTGCATGAATTTTCAGGTTACGCTCATACCATTCGGCAACCAGCTTTGCGCCTGGATAATCCTTGCCTTTACCAATCTGAAGCATGCTGATATACATCCCATGCCCAGCTTTGAGTCTCTCTGGATCATTATGTCTGGCGAGGATCTCGGCTATCGTATGGTTTTGCATAAAGATTTGCTCTTCCTTGATAAATTCTTGCATCCAGGCATTGGTTTCGGCTACAAGTTTCCCCTGACCGTTTTCATTGGCGTACTGGACCATTTCATTAAAAGGAAAATTTCCGGGAGCATCAATGGGATAGATCTTTGCATGTCCCATCTGTTTGGCCAGTCGGAAGCCTATTTGCTGACTTTCACTTCGGCTGAGTTCATGTTCGCCCTTTAGGTACTCGGCGTATCTTTGGCGGGCAAGTGTATCGCTTTTTGTTTGCCAACGCCTTTCGATTGCGATTTTTGTAGGGCGAAATTTTGCCAGTATATTGACTAACTCCTTGATTTCTTCTTGGCGTTTTTGAGCGAGCACATCATCAGCTTCGATATTATGCACATCCATGCCCGGATTGTTCATGTGATAACTTCCCAGTATAAGGACTTTGTGTTTGTTTTGGGGAAAGGCAGTAGAAACTGCGAAGATGAAAAGGATGAGGGAAAAGGAAAATTTATTAATGAAGTTCATAGCGTGAATATCTTTTCCCCTAAGATCACGGCAAACCTCTATATATAGAAGTTCATTTTATGTGAAGGAGGATATTAGCTATGTGAAAGAAGATATTGAGCTGTTATAAAAGGCCCCTGGGCTTTTCCCCTCCAGGGGCACAGAATGATTAAAAGAATAAATTCTTTGACGTGTTAGCTGCCTTGTCAATTTTTATTCGAGTGCAAATGGGAAAGTAGAGCCTTTTAGCTCTTATCGATAAATCTTTTCATATGTCATTAGCCTATTCGCCGAAGTAAATTTCTTAGGTTGGGCGCCAAAGAAGGCAAAAATAAAGAGGGCTGCTATCACAAATGTATCAGCCTTGGATGCTGGTCGGGTGTAGTTTTGCCAGTTCTCCTGCTAGAAATTTACAAACTTCCTCTATACCTGTTTTTCCTGTGCTACTTTTGGATTCTGCGTCAGAATTATAGTTGGTATTGGTATTTACATCATAAAAAAACCTATCTCCTTCCTCATTTTCCATAAACTCTATCCCTGCAATTTCGATTTTATTCTCCAACAAAAAAGACTCACAAAGGCTAATCTCAGGTATATAGAAATCTTCCAGAATCTGAAATTCCGGAAGGCTTTGTCCGGGATTTTGAGGATCAATTTCGCAGGCATCTGCTGGGCATAACTCAAAGCCGCCGCCAGTTTGAACTTTTACTGCATAGAAGAACTTTCCACCAATAAATTCCATTCGTATCACCTCCTGATTCTTGGGTTTAATATATTCTTGTACAATTAGTGTCCCATCCACAGTCATATTTTCTAATCCAATTATTTCTACCTGAGTTTCCAGTTCCTCTATAGAAGAGAATAAACCTACTCCCAGGCCTTTGCCTCCTTGATTTGGTTTTAAAATAAATGGCTGTGGTAAAAATTTATGGGCAGCATTCAGTAATGCTGTTTTCCCATGTGTGATATAACTTTCTGGAGTTTTGAGGCCAACTTTCTGCAAGGCGATTTGCTGCTCAGCTTTGCTCACTTCCAATTGCAAGGCCCTTCTTTTATTCACGACTCTCCTGCCATGCATTTCCAGCCAGGCAAGTATAGGGGCCGTAAGGTCTTTCGCATGAAGATGGCCCCGACTAAAACTTGAGGCACTCATTTTATTATAAAATACTCCAGCTGGGGGATGAGAATTTAAGGGAATAGAGCCTTCACTTAGGTCCCAATCTTCATAGGGAACTTTCATCCGTGAAAGACCTGCTGTAATGGGTTTTAGCCATTCGGGATTTTCATGAAGGATGTAGATCTTCGGCATAAAGTCAGCGTGCATGAGCAGAAATTTTATTCAAAATAATCTTTCACAGCTTATTTTCCTCAACTGTAGATAAAATCTTAAAGAGAAGCAATCTGCCATATCGAAGCATTGATTATTTCTGAAAATTATTCTGCGCCTATAGTAAAGGAATCATTTCTCAGCGTTAAAATCCTGCTTTCATTTGCTTGAATATCAACCATTAGGGATAATAGGGCGAAATTATGATTTGGATGATTTATTGACTCCACCTTGATGGAGGATATATAAAAATTACTATTGGTACTGATTTTGATCCGATAGCTTAGCTGCAAGCTCTTTCTAATGGGGAAAATTTAACAATCGCAAAGAGATAAGCGATGAGGCTCTTCTTTACGCTTTTATGTCTTGCTTTTAGCCTGTTTAGCTTTAGCCAATCGGCGAGCATATCTGCATCTGTAAATGCTGGCTGTAGTCCTTTATTAGTGACTTTTGATGGTACGGCTTCAACAGGTCAGGGACCACTCAGCTATGAATGGGATTTTGGAAACGGCAATACGAGTAGTGGGTCAAACCAGCAGGCTCCTGGAGCTATTTATTCTCTACCAGGAACCTACCAGGCAAGCCTTCGGGTGGTAGATGCAAACGGAAATGCTTCTTCAACTGTTTTTGCAAGCATAACAGTTTATCCCAATCCCGATGCTGATTTCCTGGCAACAAATAATATAGGTTGTCCTCCATTGACGGTTCAGTTTACAGACCAGTCAGCTTCTGGCACTGGGAACATTATCGAGTGGATTTGGGATTTTGGCGATGGGAATAGTTCAACCCTTGAAAACCCCAACCACACCTACCCTTCAGGAACCTATCCTGTTTCACTTATCGTCAAAGATGCCAATGGCTGTACCGATATACAGGTTTACCCGGGTTTAGTAGAGGTTGAAGCTGAGCTAAATTTAGGTATAAGTATCAATGGATCAAGACTTAGCTGTGATCCGACTTTAAGCACTCAATTTATCCCGGATGTGCAGACTAGTGGAACGGGTCCTTTTACTTATCTATGGGATTTTGGGGATGGGACTACATCTACAGATGCTCAACCCAATAAGACCTATACGGCTTATGGTCTATATTCTGTAAGCCTTACTGTAGCAGACCAAAGTACAGGCTGTTCTAATACCTATACAGAAGCAGACTATATCCGATTGATTGATACGGATTTGGATATAGGACTGACTCCAGGCCAGGGTTGTAATCCTTCCGTTCAATTGAGTAATCTCAGCACAATCCTTCAGCCAGATTTCATCGCAACCTGGTACTTTGGAGATGGAGATTCCCTTCGAGGTCTCGCCATGGCTCCTTCCATCCTTAATCCGGTTCATACCTACGCCCAGTCCGGATCTTATAACATCTCTCTTAAATTGGACATGGGAAATGGGGTATGCATAGAAACGTTTACGCTACCTAATCCGGTTTTGGTGGAAGGCGCTCCGGCTGTAGACTTTGGGGCAGATAATCAAACAGCTTGTACAGCTCCCCTGACAGTCAATTTTACTTCGACTGCCCTCAGGGCAGTAAGCTGGCAATGGGATTTTGGGGATGGAAATACCTCTACTCTGGCGAATCCTCAACATACTTATATGGCACTTGGTCGATACGATGTAAGCCTGACCATCACAGATGCCAATGGATGTACCAATACCATTCAAAAAGATGATTTCATTTTGGTAGAAGAGGCACAGGCGGCATTTGCCCATAACCTCAATGATTTTACTGTCTTTCCGGATCTCTGGGATGGACGTGATCCTTCTGTGATTCGGGGAGGTTGTTTGCCTTTACCGATAGATTTTACGGATCAATCTTATGCGCCTACGCCAATAGTAAGTTGGGAATGGAATTTTGGAGATGGGAATACGCTTAATGGTACAGATGCAAATCCACAACATACCTATACAATGGAGGGGGAGTTTACTGTTAGCCTTACTATCACTACCCTTGATGGATGTGTGAGTACGGTTAGTTGTGACTCTTGTATTAGAGCGGGAAACAAACCCACAGCATTATTGGATACTTCCGCTTATCCTTTGTTGCAGTGTTGTAGTGCATCTACCCTTTTCCAAAATGCTACCGATCCCAATACCCATGATTATGTATGGTACTCGGTTACTACTGGAGACTGGGATGGTTTTGAGGTAAATGATACCTCCAATGGCAATTGGGATTTTGGCTCTACGGTTCCGGTTTTTAGAGACTCCGGGCAGTTCGTGAGCACCATGTTTTATACCTATAATAAAGGATGTGTAGATAGTTTTTATTTGGATAAATGGACCATGTTACGGCCACCCTATGCTTCGGGTGGAATAGATTTCTTTCCATGTGAAACCAACTGGCCTCCGGGAGGTACCGTAATTTTTGATACTAGCAATACCTTATACCTGCTAGATACTGCTTATATAGATAGTGTGGAATGGACCTTTCCAGGAGGTGTCACTTCAAATGAATTTTACCCAAGCTTCACTTTTCCGGATACCGGTGCCTATTGGATAGGAGTTACGGTCTGGAATTATGATAATGGATGTTCGTGTAGGACATCGGGAGAACAAATTCTGCAAATCATTGCTCAGCCAGATACAACTTTTATGCTGATGCCTCCTGCTGGATGTTCTCCTTTGGAGGTCAGTTTTACCGGTCCGACTACCAATGTCAGTAGTTGGCAATGGAACCTGGGAGGAGGGATTACCTCTACTGATCCCAATCCGGTCTTTAATCTCGATAGTCTGGGGAGTTATGATGTTTCTTTGATCGTATCGAATGCAGGTGGATGTAAGGATACGGTTTTTCGGCCAGATGCTATCCAAGTGAATGGGATTGTCCCAAGAATAGATCTCAGTCAGGATATCGCTTGCCTCCCTCTGAATTTAACCCTCTCAGATCAATCTAGTCATACTGCACCTATTGTCAGTCGCGTTTGGGAATTGGGAGATGGAACAGTGATAAGTGGGAATGATTCTGTTCTAACTCACTTGTATGATAGCATGCTGGTAGAACCTCAATTCCAGCTGGATGGGATACCTGTCATCCTGACCTTAACAGATTCAACGGGATGTAGTGCCAGTGATACAGCCTATTTACGCCTGATTCAACCCATAGCCTCGTATCTTACAGATACGGTTTCCATATGTCAGGGAGATAGTCTATTCCTAACGGGATTGGGCGGAGATAGCCTGGCCATAAGTAGCCTCACATACAACTGGGAATTTATTGGAGCAAACCCGAATACAGCTAACGGGGAAGAGGTGATTTCTTTCTTTGGGGCTGGGACGGATCTGAGTGTTCGCCTTACAGTTACCGATTCTCTGGGATGTGCTGATCGTAGAATAGATACTTTCGATGTGGTTCCTGACCTTCCGACTGCAAATTTTGAAGCCTTTCCCACAGGAGCGGTTTGCCCTCCTTTAGTGGTGAATTTTACAGATTTGAGTCAGCCAGGTAATGCACCGATCACAGAATGGCTATGGGACTTTGGAGATGGAACACAATCCCGCCTGCAGAATCCCATAAAAATTTTCTCAGATTTCGATTCCTATGATATATCCCTTATTGTTACAGATTCATTGGGATGTAGCAACTCTTTCGTCATTCCAGATCTGGTTCAGCTGACAGGAGTACAGGGTGGATTTACAATGAATACCAATGTCATTTGTGCTTTCGACTCCATCCTTTTTACCGCCAATTCTCCTAATGCCGGTTCTTATACGTGGGACTTTGGAGATGGTACCATTGGTGTAGGAAGGGTAGTTACCCATCCTTATAATGAAGCTGGGCTTAATATCCCCACTTTGATTTTAGAGGACTCTACCGGGACCTGCTCAGTGAGTATTTCGGATACCCTAATCGTTAATCCCATACCTCCTCTCAATATGCCTGCTGATACATCTTTCTGCGAAGGGGGGGTAGCGGTATTTGATGTCTTTGAGACCGGGGCGGAGTATCGATGGAATACTGGAGAAACTACTCCTTCCATTTCGGCCAATCAAAGTGGAATTTTTAGGGTAGTTATTTCTTATCCGGGAACTGGTTGCAGCAATACGGATGAAGTAGAACTGATCGTTCAGCCTAATCCTGTCGTCAATATTGAAGGGCCGGTAGAGCTTTGTGAAGGAGATACCCTCTTGCTTTATGCAGAAACCCCCAATACCCTCAATATCATCAACTGGAATTTCAATAATCTCGGAAGCGGAGGTCCTGATTCCTTGAGAATTGCTTTAGGCCAAAGTGAAGAAGTGCGGGTAGAAGTGAGAGATCAGAATAATTGTCCCGCTGAAGATAGCCTCTTTGTTACGGTAATTCCTTATCCAGAAATTGATCTATCCTATGATCCGCTATGTTTGGGAGATACCTTATTACTGGATGCAACACCTCCCAATATCCAGGATCCAAGTGCTACGTTCTTTTGGTGGAAAGATCAGGAGCCCCTTGGGAATCTGGGACCTGTGATTTCAGTTACTGAAGAGGGTAGTTATGAATTGGCTTATTATTTAAGAGGATGTCTCTCTGAGTTTGGAGCAGAAATATTTTTCAATCCTTTACCCGAAAGCAATATTTACGAGGAGCAACTCAATTGTGTCTATAAAGGTCAGTTTGTGACCCTGGATGCAGGAGATGCTTTTGAGTATAACTGGTTGCATACGGGGGAAAGTAGTCGGTTTGTCGAAGTAGTGGCAGCTGATACTTATTATGTGGAAGTTTTCAATGAATTCAGATGTAGTGTCCTAGATAGTACGGCTGTGATAGATGCCTGTCCTCCTTTACTCTATGTACCCACGGCCTTTAGTCCAAATGGTGATGGGGTAAATGAAGAATTTGCCTGGGGGGGAGATTACCTCGCTGATTTTCAAATGCAGATTTTTAGTCGTTGGGGAATGTTACTATATGAGACCCGAGACCCGGCTGCTTTTTGGGATGGGCGATTTAAAGGTCAGCAAGTTCAGGAAGGAGTCTATACCTGGATCGTTCGGTATAATGGGACTCATCCTGATTACCAGAAAATTTTTCAGCGAGCAGGAACAGTTACCGTATTCAGATAAAAGAAAAGGCAATCACTAAGATTGCCTTTTAATCTAGATTCTACATTTGACGACTAAGGATAATTTCGTACGAGAATGTGCCCGGTAAATCATCGTGTACCTGTGCAAGATCATCATAAATACCTTCCAGGATCAGAGAAGACTCTAACTTTGCCAACTCTGTAAAAAGATGCTCTGCTGAATAGATTTTTTTGCCATTTACCTTCGTAATAACAAACCCCTCCTTTATACTGCTCTGCTCCTGCAAAATACCTTCAGAAAGGCTTATCAGCTTTGCCCCACCAATCAATCCCAATTCATCAGCTTGCGGAATACTTAGGCTTTGAAATTTTGCATTCAATTGTTCGCTGAGATAGACTTGAGAGTCTGAAGTAAAAGAAAGGGGAATTTTTTCCTGCTCAGACACCAATGAGATTAAGTCTCCTTTTGATGAACTTCTTAGTTGTGAATCTGGCAATTCAGATATGCTATATCCGAAAAAGAAAAAGCTAAGCAGAACTAGAAGGCTATTTAGTATAAGTGGTTTATGTTTCATAAAGCATTCGACTTTGTTTGTTTGCTTCTGTATACGCTTAAGTTGCATGATAGTGTTGCTATCATTATATAGTATTTTACTTTAATAACACTTGTTTAAATTTTTTTGTTTAGGGGAAATCGGCCTTATGATGCTCTCAATGCTATAATTACTACTAAGAAGTAATAATTTCTTTGGTGATAGTAAAACTATTATTAATTAATGTCGTACTACATTATAAGTTCCACTTTTAACCTATTCACATGAAAAAATTCCGATGGTTTTCTTATTTGGTTCTATTAATGGTAGTAAGCAGTTGTGCGACGATCAGGCCTGGTGAAGTAGGCATGAAGCAGCGATTGGGAAAACTGAAAGCAGGGGTTTATGAACCGGGACTTATTGGTTATAACCCATTTATCACACGGGTTATCAAGCTCCCGACTCGGACTGAGAATGTAGAAGTAAAATTGAATCTCCCTTCCAAAGATGGACTAAATGTAAAATCAGAAATTTCAATCCTGTATCGGATCAATCCCAATAGTGCAAAAACGGTTATTGAAGATATAGGCCCTAGTTACGAAAATGTGTTAATCCTGAGTGTTTTTCGATCTGCAGCTGCGGATGTCTGTTCACGATTCCTGGCAAAAGATATGTACACAGAAAGTCGTGCCCAGATAGAATCAGAGATCATGGAGAGGATGGATGGGATACTCAAACCCCGAGGATTTATTATGGAGTCAGTACTCCTGAAGAGTATTCAATTACCTACCGGATTAGCGAGAGCCATTGAAGATAAACTTGAAGCAGAACAATTGGCCCAACGTATGCAATTTGAATTGCAGCGAGAGGAAATGGAAGCCAAACGAAAAGTAATTGAAGCTGGAGGAATCAGAGATGCTCAAAAAATCATAGGCGAAGGTCTGTCTGATAAGATCATTAAATGGCAAACCATAGACGCCTTTCGAAAGCTCTCCTCTTCAGCAAATTCTAAACTGATAATTACCGATGGAAAAGCTCCCTTGTTGATTGATGCAAAAGAAAACAATTAGGAGCCGGACTAATTCTGAGCAGCCACAGATTTGTGGCTGCTTTCTTCCAAATAACTACAGCTGCTTATGTATGTATTAGCCGAATTAAAACGGGAGGAACAGGTGAAAATAGAATTAGATAATTTCCTGAAAGCCTCTGAGCAACTTCTTATAACTGCAGCTCGGGATCTCGCGGTCCTGACACAATATGATGTCAAAGCCCAACTCATCGTTTCTCTGTCGCTGATTTGTGAAGGTTTACAAAGGACTAAGAGAAGAGATAAGTGGCAGACTGCTGAGATTAATCATATCCGGGAATCCTGTAGAGAGTTGCTATTAGGTCTTGGTGGAATATGTCATAGGGTAAGACAAATAGAGGGGCAGAGTTTACGAAGAGAAGAATATGACAGGTTTGAATTGAAGCTGAATTACTGGTGGCAAAGCTTGGGTTCGATACATTGAGGAAGTTTCGCAGGAAATCTCATTGGTAAAGCTGAGGAAATTTGATAGCTTTACTATCATGAGAGAAAGTAAGTCAGATAGGGCGATCATGGTTCAATTGAAGATCAATGAACAGCTCTACCTCAGAGATCCCCAATCTTCAGAATTAGGCCAGAAAATCGTTTTGCAAAGTGTCCATATGATTTCGGGTATGGGCTTTGAACAGTTCACCTTTAAGAAACTGGCCAAAGAGATTTCTTCTACAGAGGCTTCGGTCTATCGATATTTTGAAAACAAGCACAAGCTGCTCATATATCTGATTTCCTGGTATTGGAATTGGTTATCTTATCGCTTGGGGATAGAGACTTTGCGTATTGAAGATCCTAAAGAAAAGCTTAAGATTGGTATAGAACTCTTTTGCCATACCCTGGGACCTTTACCCAATACCCGTACTCCTCTCGATCTACAGAAGTTGCAGCAAATCGTTAATAATGAATCTCCCAAGGCTTATCTCACCAAAGAAGTTGATGCAGATAATAAGGAAGGATCTTTCCTCGCCTATAAGCGCTTTTGTCGGGTAGTAGCCAGCTTCGTCAAGGAAATCAATTCGGATTATGCTTATCCAACTGCGCTCATATCTACTGCGGTCGAAGCCGCTCATCATCAGAAGTATTTCTCAGAGCACCTTCCTTCTTTGACAGAAGTAAGTAAGCGTGAAAAATCCAAAGTAGCGTCATTTCTGGAGGATATGATTTTTCGGGTGATCCAGTAGGAAATTTCAGATTACAAAGTCTCGGAATTTTTCCCTGATAATATTGGCCTTCTCTTTTCTGACGAAATCGAGAAAGGCACTTACCGCGGGATTGTGTTTCTTTCCTTTTAGCCAGATCAGGTTCCAGTTGGTGATTTTGGGCAAGCCTTTGATAGCAATAATTTTCAGGGTTCCTTGACTTAGTTCATGCCGAATTCCAATAATAGGCATAACAGATAATCCCAGCCCGGCGATTAAGGCTTGTTTTACAGCTTCATTAGAAGTCAGTTCCAGTTTTTTGCGTACTTCTAGTTTATTTTGGGAAAGAAAGGCCTCCATAGCCATACGGGTTGCAGATCCATTTTCCCGAAAAATAAGGGGGTAATCCGCCAAACTGGAAATAGGAAATTCCAGATCAAAGTCGAGTAATGAAGGGCTTCCAACCAGATAAAGTTGATTCTCCATCAACTCCTCCCTTTCTACAGAAATATTTTTAGGTAGCACCGAAACTAGTGCCAGATCAATATCATTGGCTTCCAGGCTTCTGATTACATAGGTCCGATTAGTCACATCCATAATGAGTTCCACTCCCTTGTTTTGCTGGGTGAAGCCTGAGAGGAAATAAGGCATTACATATTTACCTGTAGATACGACTGAGATTTTTAAAGTACCCGTTAAAATTCCCTTATAGGATAAGGCCAAATCTTCTAAGGACTTGGCTTCATCCAGTATTTTATTTGCAGCCTCTGCTACCTCCTTCCCAAAGTCTGTGATATATAGTTTTCTGCCAATCACCTCTGTCAAGGGAACTTCAAATTGATCCTGAAGATTTCTCAATTGAATAGAGACAGCAGGTTGGGTAAGATGTAATGCTTCGGCTGCTTTGGTGATGCTGCCGCTCTCACTGATCTGTAAAAAAATTTGTAGCTGATGAAGGGTAAAAAACATAAATAAAATTTATGAATAGCATAACAAATATAAATAAAAATTTATAAAAATTATTTCTGACCTTTATCGTGATTTTAAGAGTGAATATAATTTAATCGGTCTGGATATGATTCCTCAGACCGATTCTTTTCAGCCTTAAAAATCATACATATGTGGTAAATAATTAGATGATTTAGTCTAGGTATTTTTGGTGTTTAGATGAGTAGCGCTTTACGATTAAATTTGAAGTATTTAGAGATAAGTTAAGCGTTGCGATTAAGTCATACCGATAATAACAAACCGGGAATTGAAGGCTCCCGGTTTTTTCTTTAAGGCCCATATTTAGCTAATCCGACCTGGCCAGCAGAGCCCATCCTCATAGAGAGATTAAAAGAATATTAGAAGTTCATTAGAAGTCAATAAAGATCGAAACACTATGCAACTATGAACGTTTTCATAGCAAGAACAATAGTAATACTATTATAAATGCTTGTAACAATCAATTAGGTGCAAAGACTTCTTTCAAATATCAGCCTTCAGGTTCATGAGAAAATATACCTCAAGCATCCTGAATCCAGTGATCTGGGACAGAAGATCATTTCTAATAGCATAGATATGATCGAGTCCATGGGCTTTGAAGATTTCACTTTCCGCAAGCTTGCAAAGGAGATTTCTTCAACCGAGGCTTCTATTTATCGCTATTTCGAAAACAAGCACAAATTGTTGCTATACCTGAGTTCCTGGTATTGGGCTTGGATGGAATACCAGCTTGTTTTTGCATTGGCCAATATTGCTTCCCCAGTAGAGCGTTTGGAGAAAGCATTAGCTCTCCTGACCAAAAAGGTGCAAGAGGATAATGCATTTACCCATATCAATGAGATTAAACTACACAGAATCATTATCTCCGAATCCTCAAAAGCCTACCTGACCAAGGAAGTGGATGCAGATAATAAGGAAGGGATGTTTCTCGGCTATAAGCAGTTGGTATTAAGGGTAAGTGAAATTATCCGGGAAATAGATCCTTCTTTTAAATATCCGCGTATGATGGTATCGACAGTAATCGAAGGAGCGCATCATCAACGATATTTTGCTGAGCACCTTCCTCGACTTACTGATACAATTAAAGGGGAAGATTCTATATCTGATTTTTATAGAGAAATGGTTTTTAACGCCCTTCAATAGCTATCGAGATGAAAGTTTCTTCGCTATATAGCATATCGAATTCCTTACTCTCACTTTTAATCATTTCCATGTTAGGAATAAATGGAACAGGAATGCTTCATGCCCAGGATACACAGCTGAACGCGGACCTTGCAGAAGAACTAGAAAGCCTTGAATCCGAGCAGGAAACAGAGGAGCAGATAGAAAATGAATTGGAAAAGGATTATGTGGAAATAGGTATAAAGCTGGAGTTTTTGCAAAAAAAATTAGCCTATTGGAATAGGAAAAAAATTGCGCTGACAGCTCGAGAACTTAACAGTATTGATCCACCACCTGAGCGTATCTAATAATCTTCCTCCAAATATTTATACACGCATTTACGGATCATAAGCATCCTAGTCAATTATCCTTTATTCTGTTTTAACAGACTAAGTAATACAAATTCTCATGACAACAACACTGACTCCGGTCAAACGCTTCTGGCGCATGCTTAAACCAGACAAGACCGAGATTAGAAATGTATATATCTATGCCATTTTCAATGGCCTCATAGGACTCTCTCTTCCTTTAGGTATTCAGGCTATTGTGAACCTGATACAGGGAGGGCAGATCAACTCTTCCTGGGTGATACTAGTAAGCATTGTTTTACTGGGGATAGCTTTCTCTGGTGTACTTCAAATTTATCAGATGTACATCGTGGAAAATCTTCAACAGAAGATTTTTTCCAGAGCAGCCTTTGAGTTTGCATATCGGGTTCCTCGCATACGCATGGAAACCCTGTATAAGCACTATGCGCCGGAATTGATGAACCGATTCTTTGATACCATTTCCCTACAAAAAGGAATGTCAAAGATCCTTATCGATTTTTCAACGGCAGCCATCCAATTGATTTTTGGACTCCTGCTCCTCTCCTTTTATCACTCCTTTTTTATCCTCTTTAGTGTAGCCCTAATCCTGTTGGTTTATGTGATTTTCTTATTTCTGGGTAGAAGGGGATTGGATACCAGCCTGGATGAATCCAAATACAAATACAAAGTAGCCCACTGGCTGGAAGAGCTCGCCAGAACGAATATGACTTTCAAACTGGCTGGCAGAACCGATCTTCATCTGGAGCGGACCGATCAAGAGGTCGGTAATTATCTAGCGGCAAGAAACAAGCACTTTCGCATCGTGGTCAATCAGTTTGGCTGGATGATCGCATTCAAAGTTCTGATGGCCATGGGACTCCTGGCCATTGGGGGAATTCTTGTGATGCAACAGCAAATGAATATTGGACAGTTCGTGGCCGCAGAGATTATCATTCTGTTGATTATGGGCTCGGTAGAAAAAATGATCATGAGCCTGGAAACAATTTACGATGTACTCACTTCTCTGGAAAAGATCGGACAGGTAACGGATATGAATATGGAGAAAAGAGAAGGCATCGAACTGCTGGATGCCTGTGATGACGGAGGAATAGAAATAACCCTGGAGAAAGTCGCTTTCGCCTACCCGGATTATCCCCGAAATACCCTATCGGATCTGGATTTGAGAATAGGGCCAGGTGAAAAGGTACTAGTGGCTGGGCCAAATGGAGCTGGAAAAAGCACGCTTTTACAAGTAATCGCAGGTCTATACGATGTTAAAACAGGTAACGTCAGCTATAATGGTTTGCCAAAAGGGAACTTGACTATGACTTCCCTGAGAGATCTGACCGGAGATTACATGTCGGATGAGCAAATTTTTCAGGGGACAATTTTGGAAAACATTGGCATCGGTAGAGAGGCAGCCAATTTCGAAAACGTTCAATGGGCGGCTAAAGCCATGGGGCTTGAAAACTTCATCCGTACTCAACCCAAAGGATACGACAGCATGCTCGATCCGCTGGGAAAGAAACTTTCGAGAGGAATCATCCAACGCCTTTTGCTTGCAAGAAGTATTGCCCATAGACCTCGTATTCTCCTTCTGGAAAATGCTCTGGAGCAATTGGATATTATCGAGCGGAAAAAGATCATTGATTTCCTTACGGATTCAGCAAATCCCTGGACCTTGATCGCGGTATCCTCTGATCCCTATTTCGCTCAAAAACTTGACCGCATCCTCATCATGGAAGATGGCCGGATTGTGGATGATAATGCAGACAATCAATTTTCTCAATCAGCACCTTTAAGCGTATAATCATGTTGAATATTTCTCCTAAAAGTGTAAGTAAGGAAATCGACTTCGATAAGTTTGAGGCCCTTTCCCAGGTGGAGAACTGGGAATCGGGCCGAGGCTTGATTCGCTTGATCCTGATATTTCTTGTCCTGCTTTTTGCCCTGATGTTTTTACCCTGGACACAGAATATCCGTTCGGAAGGTTACATCACCACTCTGAAGCCGGACCAAAGGCCACAAACCATTCATTCTATCATAGATGGTCGGATAGAGGCCTGGTATGTGAGAGAGGGTGATTTCGTGGAAAAAGGAGATACCATTCTCTTTATTTCCGAGATCAAGGATGCCTATTGGGACCCGGAACTCCTCCAAAGAACACAGGAACAGGTAAATGCTAAAGCATCTGCCATCCGCTCTTATGATGGAAAAGTGGGTGCCCTGAATAATCAGATTAAGGTGCTGGGTGAAACCTCTCGGCTGAAATTGCAGCAGGCCGAGAACAAACTCCAGCAGTCTCGATTCAAATTAAAGACAGACAGCATTGATTTGGTGGCCAAAAGGATTAATCTGGAAATTGCTCAACGGCAGTTGGATCGAATTGATTCTTTGTATAAAGATGGCTTGAAATCATTGACTGAGTATGAAAGCCGAAAACTGAAGTGGCAGAAAGCCCAGGCAGAAAAAATCTCTGCTGAAAATAAGGTCCTGGCCAGCCGGAATGAGGTGATCAATTCTCAGGTTGAACTCTCTTCCATCGAGGCACAATATCAGGACAAAATCGCTAAATCTGAATCCGATAAATTCAGCGCCCTTTCCGGCAAGTATGATGCAGAGGCTACCTTGAGTAAGCTACAGAATCAGTACGCCAACTACAGTGTGAGACAAGGTCTGTACTATATCACGGCGCCCCAGAATGGATTTATTACCAAAGCGATACAGTCAGGATTAGGAGAGACGGTAAAAGCAGGGGAAGAGATGATGAGTATCATGCCAGCTAAATATGAACTGGCTGTAGAGATGTATGTCAAACCGCTTGATCTTCCATTGCTCAATAAAGAACAAGAAGTCCGGATCATGTTTGATGGATGGCCAGCTATCGTTTTCTCTGGTTGGCCCAATACCAGCGTGGGGACCTATGGAGGAAAGGTATTCGCTATAGACAATTTCATCAGTGATAATGGCATGTATCGGGTTCTTGTTGCTCCGGATGAAAGTGAGCATACCTGGCCAAATGCATTGAGAGTAGGGGCGGGTACCCAGAGTATGGTTCTTCTGAATGAAGTTCCCGTCTGGTATGAGCTCTGGCGTCAGATCAATGACTTCCCACCGGATTTCTATGATGTTGACAAAAAGAAAAGAGAAAAAGTAAAAGCACCGATCAAACTAAAATGATGAAGCTGACTAAAGTCATCTTATTATACATACTGCTCAATGTGAGACTGGGTCCTTGCCTGATAGGACAGGAAAATAAAATCATGGACTTCGATACCTTTATGGAAATTGTTGAAGAACATCATCCACTTTCCCTTCAGGCAGAGCTATTTCCAGAGCAAGGACGTCAGGGAGTTAAGCATGCCAAAGGAGCTTTTGATCCCAAACTGATTTCCGACCTGGCCAATAAGAACTTCGATGGCAAAAACTATTATGATGTCTTTGAAGGAGGGATGAAAATACCTACCTGGTTTGGCCTTGAGTTTTATGGAGGTTTCGAGCAAAACCAGGGAGTCTTTCTGAATCCAGAGCGTACCGTTCCGGATGGGGGACTTGCTCATGCAGGAGTTTCCTTGCCGGTGGGACGAGGCCTGTTTATTGATAAACGTAGAGCCAGTCTGAGAAAAGCCCAGATTGCCCAAAGAAGTAGTCTGGAAGAAAGACGCGAACTTCGCAACCAACTTTTCTATGAGGCTGCTAAAGCCTATTGGGACTGGTTCAAGGCCTATCATGTATTAGGGGTTTATCAGGATGCGCAAAGGCTTGCTGAGGTTCGATTGAGAGCTGTACAACAAGGAGCTGAATTGGGAGATCGCGCTTTTATTGATACCCTGGAAGCTGAAATTCAGGTTCAGAATCGAGAACTAAGTGCTCAGGAAGCTTTACTGGAACTGGAAAATGCCAGAACCTTGCTGGAACTTTTTCTGTGGCGGGATGGAATCATTCCTTTGGAACTGGCAAATGAAACTATTCCCATGGCAAATGAGGATGTAGATGCAAGGCTTCCCGACCAACGCTTTAGCCAGCAAATTGATTCTTTAGCCTATCTACATCCCAATTTAGCTCAATCCAGATTTAAGCTTGAGCAATTGGGAATAGACCAAAGATTGAAACGCGAGCAGTTGAAACCTAAACTGGATTTGAAGTATAATTTCCTCACAGAGCCAGTCGGAAATAGCTGGATCTCAGATTTCAATACAAACAACTATGCCTGGGGATTTAGCTTCAGTCTACCGTTGTTTTTGAGAAAGGAAAGAGCAGCCATTAATCTCAACCGACTTAAGATGGATGCCCTTCGCTATGATATTTCCGGCAAGCAGGAAAGCATTTCTACCAAAGCCCAGATTGCTATCAATAAAGTCAATAACAGCTTTCGTCAAAGTAGCCTGGCTCGCGATAGGGTAGATGGCTATTCACGCCTATTGGAAGCTGAAAGGAGAATGTTTCGTGCAGGAGAAAGCTCCCTCTTTCTGGTTAACTCACGAGAAAGTAGTTATGTGCAGGCTCAAGTAAAATATCTGGATATCCTGGTAAAGAATCGCAAAGCTGAGATTGAAAGTATTTACAGCCTGGGACTTCTTTCTGATCAGGAGGAATAAGGGATAATCTATAAGAATATAAGGCGGTTCGAGAGGGCTTGTGTATCTTTGCATCACAGGCCCTCAATTTGTTATGATAGATCAGGAGTTATTGCTGAAGCGCTGTCTCGCATCCATCGAGCAAAAAATGGACTGGCCGGATTCTGCCGGCTGGAGGAATAGCCATTTTGAAGAACTAGCTCAAGAGATCTGGGAAGAAACTCGTGTACAGTTAAGCACAATGACCTTGAAGCGAGTTTGGGGGAAAGTTCAATATCATTCGCTGCCTTCTCAAAACACATTGGATACCCTGGCTCAATTTATCGGCTACAAAAACTGGATCGAGTTTGAAAAATATGAAGGCGAAAGAAAATCTGTCAAGGCAAAAACACCCCCTGAGGCAACTACCTCCTTCCCCCTTAAAAGAATATTAATCCCCTCACTTCTGTTAGTCTCACTGGTCCTTCTTTCTTATATGCTTTGGCCAGAAAAATCGGTAGTAAAAACAGAAGTCCCCAAGATAGATAGTAGTGGGGTGAGCTTTGATTTTGAACCGCTGACAACAGGGATTCCCAATACAGTCATATTTCGCTATAATGCTTCCCAAACTCAAGCTGATTCTGTTTTTATTCAACAATCCTGGGACCCTCGACTCCGTAATCGTGTGGCAAAAGACCAAGACTATTTCGCGAGTACTTATTATTACCCCGGATTCTATCAGGCGAAATTGATCCTCAATGATAAAATCCTCTTAGAGAAAGACCTACATATTCCTTCTAATGGTTGGATGGGGACCATAGATAAAGAGCCTATTCCTGTATATCTCGAAAGGGAGGAAATGCTGAGTGATTCTTCTTTAGGTATCCGAAGAAGGCATTTGTTGGATGCAGGCTTTGAGCTTACTGAAAGCATTCCCATTGCAGAAATGCATTTTGTAAAGGAATTTGAAGACCTATCCGCTAGTAATTTTCGCTTTGAAACGGAATTTAGACACAGTTTGAAAGAGGGAGAAGCGATTTGTCAGAAAGGCAGGGTTCACCTGATTTGTTCCCGAGGGCCGATCATT
Organism: Bacteroidota bacterium; assembly: GCA_039819665.1. Classification (GTDB taxonomy): domain Bacteria; phylum Bacteroidota; class Bacteroidia; order J057; family J057; genus JAWPMV01. The sequence continues at coordinate 152,789 of JBCBRM010000009.1, read as the reverse complement.
ATGCCTTTTTCCATCAAAGGCTGTGTAAGTGAATTGGAATTATTTCTTCCGGGAGAATTGCTGGAAGGCTCATCTACTGACTTGTCAGGATTTGGCCGTGAAGTTAGTCAGTGGACTAAGATGGAAATTGAAATGAAGGATAGGCAAATACAGGTTTGGATAAATGGGGAACAGGTGTTTGAACATAAACTTATTCGTGATCCTGGAAGAATTGCAGGTATCCGATACCAGTTTCACGGAACTGGAGAAGTTAGAGATCTCAAGCTTGAGTCTGAGGGCAAGGTTTACTATGAGGGTAGCTTGAAATAAAGAATTGTCTTTGCCTTCCTGCCTAAATTGTGTTTAATAGGGATATACGTAAGAAGAAGAGATGCAGGATCAGAACATCATACAGAGGACCAGCCAGAAATGGGAGCTTGATGGGATCTATATTTCCCATGATTTACTTGATTTTCATTCCCACCAAAGGCAGAAAGCCGTTAATGATACGGACTTTGTTCGCTTACATTTTGGATTAAAAGGCAGCTATACCTTTAGCTATGCTCAGCTGGCTACCTCTTATTCGCTTTCCGGGCACCACAATAATATCATGTACTCAAAAGGCCTTGAACTGGAAATCCTAAATACCAGCCAACATATTGAGTCTTTTGGGATAAATTTTGATAAAGAGGCTTTTTTAAAGATTGGGCAAAACGGAAATGAGCTTCTAAAGCGATTTTCGGAGAAAGTAATAGATGGAGAAAATAGCATCCTCTCTCCTACATGGAAGACGACGAATCTCTACATGCAGCAAGTCATTCAAGATATTATATACTCTCCCTATTCCGAAAATCTACAAGAGCTATTTCTCTTATCTAAAAGCATTGAGCTCCTCGTCTTGCAGGCTAAATTATATGAAGAAGAACAGCAAGATCTTTTCATCAAATCAGAAAAAGACCGCAAGAAATTTATCGAGGCAAAAGAGGTACTTTCTGCTAGGCTAGATAATCCGCCAACCATTATCGAGCTATCGAAGATTATGGGGGTCAATGAGTACAAATTGAAGCGAGGTTTTAAGGAACTCTTTGGCACAACGATTTTTGGCTATATCCATGCACAAAGAATGGAACTTGCAAAGAAGCTCCTACTGGGTAGCAGCAAATCTGCCAAAGAAATTGCCTATGAAACTGGTTATAGCTCACCTCAGCACTTTTCGACAGCCTTCAAAAAAACCTTTGGGGTAACTCCCAATAGTGTGAGAAAAAATCCGGATTCTGCAATTCGATAAATAGCCTCTTTTTCATCTTTGGATTTTGACCTAATCCTATAAAGATGAAAGAATCCATGATCATTAGAGAAGAAGTACAATTTAAGGCTTCAGCCGAAAAAGTCTGGGACCTCCTCACCAATCCTGTTATGACCCCAAAGTATATGTTTGGCTGCGAGTTGATTTCTGATTGGAAGATTGGGAGTCCAGTTTTGTGGAAAGGGAAAACCGAAGACGGGCAAGAAATGGTCTATGTAAAAGGGGAGGTCTTGGAATATGAAGCGGGCAAAAAGGTGGTCTCCACAACTTTCGATCCACATGCAGGTATGGCTGATGTTCCGGAAAATTATGTAAAACTCAGCTATGAAGTGGAAAGTAATGTAGAAGGTACTTTGCTTAAAATTATACAGGGAGATTTTTCTTCTGGGGAAAATGCTAAGCAGCGTTATGAAGAATCTCGCGAAGGTTGGAAGGCAATGGTGATACCGATGATGAAAGAACTCCTGGGAGAATAGTAAAACTTCAAATTATTCTGATCCCTTGATAATTGTTCTTTTAAATTTGGCATGTTCAATACAACTTTCATTTTGTTCATTCCACTTGAATACTCTCCTTAGATAGGTCGAAATCATCGTTTGTTTGTACAGGATTTCAAACCAACACAAATGAATAAAATGATGTCTCGATTTTTCTTAACAACACTCATTCTTTCAAGCTTTCTGTTAATAGCATGTGATAAGGATGAAGATATTCTTGTAGATAATCACAATCTCGAGGATGCGCGTATTGACACCCTTACCACATCTGATGGAGTGCAATTCGTCCGTACTCCTGATGAATGCTTTGAGGATCTGCTCGATTGGCCTTATGCCTACGAATATGTAGAAATAGATGGACTGCGACAGGCCTATGCAGAAGCTGGACCCGCAAGTGGTGAAGTGGTCTTATTGCTTCATGGGCAACCCAGTTGGTCTTATTTATACCGAAACATGATCCCGGTACTAGCTGATGCTGGCTACAGAGTCATTGCCATGGACCATTTAGGAATGGGACGTTCTGACAAACCCATTGATATTAGTGATTACAGCTATTTGGGGCACGGCGACCGTCTGGAACAATTCATTCAACAATTGGGATTGAGTGATATTAATTTGTTCGTACAGGACTGGGGAAGCCTCATTGGATTAAGAGTCGCTGGACTAAATCCTGAGTGGTTTGCTTCCATTAGTGTCGGAAACGGTCAGCTTCCGGTTTTGCCTGCAGGCGTACAGCCTTTGGATCCTATTCAGAATCCTAATGAAACGCTAGATTTAACTTCTCCTTTTGCTGATATACCTGCACAACAGGTCCCCTTTTATGAGGATTGCGACTTGATTGAAGCAGCAGATCCTACAGAGTTTAGCAAGTGGGCCAATTACTCAATGAAAGGAGCCTCTTATAAAGCCTCTGAAATACTGGAAGCCTTGACCTGGTTTGATCTTTCCACAGAAGTAGAGGAGGCCTATGATGCTCCTTTTCCAAGCAGAGCGTATATGGCAGGTACACGGACATTTCCTTCCCTGGTGAATGAATTAGCAGGAGTAAATGATCAGGCCTGGGCTGGACTCATGGCCTATGAAAAACCATTCCTTACAATATGGGGAGCCAATGATGCAGGTAGTCTGGGCACATGTGAAGCTCAACAGAACTTTGTTGAAAATGTGCCAGGTGCTGCAGGAAAACCTCATGTGAGACTAGCTGAAGCTGGACACTTCCTGCAAGATGATCAGGGGGTAGAAATAGCCAATCGATTGGTAGATTTTTACACGACCGATTGGGAGAATGTAGGGGATTGCGAAAATTTTGACAGTCCTGTTCCAAATGAGAGCAGAACACAAACCTTAATCCCGCCCTCAGATTTGCGAAATTTTAGATATGGCGAAGTGATTCCCACATTTGAATGTGATGGAGGATTAATAACAGAAGTCTACGTTAGCATGGGCTTCAATGACTGTCCCGAAGATCAATGGTATATGATAGACGGAAATGAATTACAGAGTCAATTGGGAGCTGTAGGAATAAATATGAACGGACCCAGACATTGGCTGGTGAATCAAACGGTAGACAATGGGAGCAGTGGCGGTAGTGGAAATCAAAAGATCAGCACTTTTGGTACCCTACAAATGCAAATGCGGGCACAAATTAGCGGAGAAATTGACGAAACACCTTTTGCCGAAAATCAAGTTGAGCGTTCTACTACCTATACTTTCCAGGCAGGCAATGAAGTATACAAATTAGTCAATCCAGATGGGGAGGAGTATATCATGCAGTCTTATAGCAGAACAATAAATCCCGATTTGGCGATAGACGATTTGGCATCACTGGGAGCAAGCCTGGATCTGCCTTCCGGCTGGACCTATCAAGCAGAAGTATTGTCTTCGGATTTAATCTTAGTTGCAGATGGGATCGCCATTGTCATTCAAGATGAATTAGCAAATAGTTATCAGAAAATTGTTGAATAAGTAAATCAATTACAAAAGTGGTAGTGCAAGTTGAAAGCACTACCACGCTTAAACAAACACAAATCCATTGGTATGAAAAAGAACATGATCTTCTTAATAAGTTTGCTCCTTATGAGCAATTTTCTCCAAGCCCAAAGGGGGAGAAATGCAGCAGAAGCCAGTCAAAACCAAAAGGCATTGGCCGCAAATGAAGCACAATTGGAAAGAGACCTGAAGGAGTTGGGGATTTATAAAGGAGTATTGGTAGAATTTGAAACGGCTTTTGCAAACAGAAACGGATCAAAAGTGATGGCCTTAAAATCAGAACTGACCCGTATGATGGAAAGGGAGATTGAGCAAAGTGAAAGGAAAATTGCTCAAGACCAACAAGAGCTGGCGCAAAGCAAATCCGAAGTAGCGGCTTCCAACAGAGAGAGCAGACGCAGCCGACGCGATGTGAGAACTCCTGATAATGACAGAAAAGATGGCCGTGATCTTAGAGATGATCGCCGGGATAAAAGAGATGATCAAAGAGACGCGATGGACGACAAAGCTGATCTGGAGGAGCAGATAGCTAGAACAAATCGCCAAAAGCAGATTTATACAAAGCTTCAGGCCTTTAGCTTTTCTTTTGAAGCTTCTCTTCGAGAAAAAGTAATAGCCAATAAAGCCTTATTCCGGGAATTTGCGGAAACCATGGAGAGAGACATCGCTACGACCCAGGCAGAAATTGCAGAAGACAAAAGAGAAGTAGCAGAAGACCGCAGAGAACGTAGAGAAGACAGACGGGAGCGAGGAGAAAAACGAAGAAATAGAAACTGGAATTGGTAAGGAATGAGATTTACCATTCAGGAAAGAATACCCCTCATGTATATAAGCATTAAAAATAAATCAAGATGAAAATTATCGTAATGTGCTTCCTACTTATTTCTAGCCTGAGTATGAGTGCTCAGCAATCCATAGCAGGAATCTGGAATACAGGAAAAGAAAACACCAAAATTGAAATCACCGAAGTAGATGGTCTTTACCAGGGTAAAATCCTTTCCTCTGATAATGATAAAGCCAAAATAGGAAAGCTTATTCTTAAGGATATCAAGTCCGTTCGCAAAGGATACAAAGGGAAATTATTTGCTGCCCAAAAAGGAGAATGGATGAATGCTGAGCTTAAAGAAAAAGATAATAAGCTATCCATTACAGTGAGTGCTGGCTTTATGAGTAAGACTGTAGAGTGGTTTAAAGAATAGCTTCTGTCGAAACTTGTATAACTTCGCCATACGTTTGTACCACAATTCATATGGAAAAGAAAATAGCCATTCTGAGAGGGATTAATGTGGGAGGAAAGCGAAAAATCCTGATGAAAGATCTCAAAGCCTTGTGTGAAAAGCAGGGCTTTGAGAATTCCCAGACCTACATTCAGAGTGGGAATGTCATTTTTGAGGATGCTAAAGGCAATCCTCAAGCTGAACTGGAAGCTAAACTAGAGAAGGCCATCTTCGATAGCTATGGTTTTGAAGTGCCTGTAATCATTCGAACTGCTGCAGAACTCTCAAAAGCTGTCAAACAAAATTCCTTTTACCAGGAAGGAAGAGACATCGGTCAATTGCACCTGACCTTTCTCAAAGAAGAGCCCTCACAGGAAAATAAGGAAGTGCTGCTTGCTTATAATTATGAACCTGATGAGTATGTGTTGAATGGGCAGGAAGTATTTGTGTATTGTGAGGGGAAATACCACAAATCAAAGTTGAGCAATACCTTCTTCGAAAAAAAACTGAAAGTAGGTGCCACCACCCGCAACTGGAAAACTGTCCTCAAATTGCTGGAATTAAGCCAGTCTTAATGCCTTGTACAGACTTGTTCGAGCTTGTTTAGCTTTGTCTAAGCTGGATTGAGGAGGAATTAGGTGTTTTGAATATCATTTATTCATAACAAACCTATGCTTAATCGAATCACAGTTTTTTTAATCTTGAGTCTGTGCTATTTGCAGACTTTCGCCCAATCAACAGTACAGGCCAAATTTACTCCCGAAGCTTGGGAAGTATCAGCTGAAGCCCATGAATTCAACACCTATAAAGGAAAAGAAGCCCTCTTGCTGAAAGATGGTGTTGCACGCTTAAAAGGATCTCAATTTAAAAACGGTATCATTGATTATGATATCAATTTTGAAGAAGGTCGTAAATTCCTCAGTTTCCATTTTAGGATTACGGAAAATAAAAACTATGAAGAGTTTTATCTGAGGCCTCATCAGTCAGGCAATCCTGATGCAACTCAATATACCCCTGTTTTCAACGGATCAGCAGGTTGGCAATTGTATCATGGAGAGGGGTATGCCAATCCTTATAATTTCAACTTTGGTGAGTGGATACATGTTCGTCTGATAGTGGCCGGTGATCGTATGGACGTTTTTATCAACGATATGTCCAAACCTTTTATCCATGTACATGATCTGAAGCAAGAAGAAAAAAGCGGAAGAGTCGGTTTTAGTACCTTTCGGGGACCTGCCTGGTATGCCAATCTCAGCTATCAGGAATTAGACCAGCCCAGACTGCTTAGTGAAATCAAAGAATTACCCGAAATGGGAAATAATATCCTCAAAGGCTGGGAAATAAGTTCCCCCTTTTCAGAGAAAGAGTTAGAGGGGATAAGCAGCCTTGACCAATTGGCCCCTTATACAGAAGCTAACTGGATACAATTGGATCAGGAATACACAGGTTTGGTCAATATATCCAGTGCGCATGAGGCAACAAAGGAGAAGAATACCGTCCTGGTCAGAACCCGTATTTATTCAGATCGAAAACAGCTAAAAAAACTGGAGCTTGCCTATAGCGACAGACTACTCGCTTTTTCAAAAGGTAAAGCCCTATATGCCGGTCAACGAAATTTTAGATCCAGAGACTATAGATATCTGGGGACCATAGGATTTTTTGACAGCATTTTTGTGGAACTGGAAGCAGGGGAAAATGAAATAGTTTTTGCATTAAGTGAAAGTATGGGGGGCTGGGGCATCAATGCGCGGCTGCTTGATACCATTGGGATTCGCCCCAATTAAGCCTAAAACTTTCCTCCTTTCCTGGGGTGCATCAATAGAATGATGCCTATTCCCAAAAGGAAAACAAATGCAGCACTCATCATTAACAGAGGAAGAATAATCGTCATTTCGATACGGAATATTTCGGCTACTAATTCTTCTGAATAATGAATAAGCTTTTCAATATCTGCCGGACCATCAAATGTGGTGGTCCAGGCATTTTCATGTTTTGGTAAAATGGAGGTTTCAAAGGATCGATAAGCGACGAAGCTCTGCAAGCCCAATAAGATCATCATCCCGACAATCAGGACCAACAGTTTCTTAGGATTCTGGCGCATGGCTATTTGCGTTTTGTGTATGTAAAAAGAGGTTAAATTATTTAGCTTTTATTCCCATAGGAGCGTTTTCCTTTTAGAATGATGTAGATTGTCAGGAATATGATCACATATTATTTTCTTCCTGAAGAATAGCCCAATTTTTTTTACGAAACTCTATTTTAGTAGAGTGAATCCCCTAAATTTTCCTACGAATAGCCTTCTATGCGTCAAAATAGGTTCACAGGAAAAATATTGGGATTGGTGAAACCCAATCCTTTATTTACAGCTTTTCTTACCAATTTTCTCCAAATATGTTGATCTTAATGTCCGAAGGGTAAAATTGGCCCATACGATTCCTTATTGACAGAGCAGAGAACATATAATCCCTGGATTCTAAGTATACACCTGAGTTTTTGGGTGATGTGGACCATTCTTATCACCTTTATCATTAATGGATTTGTAGAAGATCCGAAGGTCTTGATTTGGGCTGTTATTATAAATCTTGCCGGCTTTGCTTTGTTGGTATATGGAAACCTTTATGTTTTACTACCCCGTTTTTTTGATAAAGAACTTTACTGGAAATATGGGTGTTGGCTCATTTTCCTTTTGCTCATATCTGCTGCCTTACGCTTTTATGTGGGCTGGGGAGCTGTGAGTTGGTTAGGATCAAAATTAGTAGATGAATTTAAGCCAGAGTTTTTTGGCTCATTAATCCTCAATGGAGCCTTCCTATTATTTGTTAGTATCCCCTTGCGGATGGTTGGAACCTGGTTAACAAGAAAAGAATTGGAACAGGAAATTAAAACACAGCAATTGGAAGCAGAGCTTAGGTTTCTGAAAGCGCAGGTGAATCCGCATTTCCTGTTCAATGCACTAAATAATATTTATTCCCTTTCCTTTACCGGATCAGAGAAAGCCCCAGAAATGATCTTAAAGCTGTCTGATATGATGAGCTATATGCTGTATGATTGCAAAAGTGAGCAAGTTCTGCTGAGTGCTGAATTGGCTTATCTCAAGAACTACATAGAGTTGCAGCAATTGAAAAAGGATGGTGAGCTGAACATCGACTTTAAGGTGAAAGGTGATCCGGGAGGCTTATTAATTACCCCTATGTTGTTTATTCCTTTCTTTGAAAATTCCTTTAAACATGGAAATCTGGAGGACCTGGAAAATGGATGGATGAATGGGCACTTACAGATTGAGAAAGAAGAATTGAAATTTCATATGAGCAATAGCTATTGTCCGGGTCAAAAAGAAGACCAGAAGGGTGGGGTCGGTCTGGAGAATATACGTGAAAGACTGGCACTTCTGTTTCCCGAGCAGCACGAGCTGCACATTCAGCAACATGAAAATATTTATCGTGTGGACCTGAGTATAAAGATGTAAATATGCCTTATTCTTGTTTGATAGTAGATGATGAACGACCTGCGTTGAAATTGCTGGAAGCTTATATAAAGAAGCTTCCTCATTTGGAGCTAAAGGCTGCCTGTGAAAGTGGCCTTGAGGCCCTCGCAGTTCTTCAGCAGGAAGAAATAGATTTGTTCTTTTTGGATATTCAGATGCCAGAGTTAACAGGGCTTGAATTATTAAGGTCATTGCGAAAAAGGCCTCAGGTAATCCTCACCACTGCCTACCGGGATTTTGCGGTAGAAGGCTTCGAATTGGATGTGACAGACTACCTGCTCAAGCCATTTTCTTTCGAGCGATTTATGCAAGCTGTAAATAGGGCCCTTGCCCTTATCCAACCCATAGAAAAACCTGTTCCGAATTCAGAGATAGCAGTAGTTTCTGAGAATAAAGGACAACTTTTCTTGCGGACAAATTATAAGATGGAAAAGGTGGACCCGGTCCAGATTCTTTATGTGAAAGGGGAAAGGGAATATGTCTCCGTTCATACAGCTGCTCGTAAATTTCTCATCAACCAAACCCTCAATAAAATGGAAGAGGAATTGGCTGGAGATCGCTTTATGAGGGTTCACAGATCGTATATCATAAATATGGATCATGTCCATACCATCAGAGGCAATACCTTAAAATTGGGAGAAGAGGAAATACCAATCGGAGCCAGTTACAAGAAAAAATTCTTCGAGCGGATTAAATTACTCTAGCTGGGCCTTCAGGAGGACTTCACCCGCCCTTTCATATGGACTAAGTATTTATATATCTCTTCATATTCCTCTCTGCTTAGCGGTACCATAGGAGGCATCTTACTATTGTAGCGATAGGATTGTGGATCTTTAATAAAGCCCCAGATATCCTCCTTTTTCATATACTCTGTGATGCTTTTGGGGTAGTTTAAGTCAGGTCCCATTTCCCCACCAACTTTATTGATCTGATGACATTTCATACAATAAAGCTTAAAGCTCTTATAGCCCTTTTCAAAATCTGAATCTGCCTGTGGTAGAGCTGCTGCAAAGGTATTCTGGGTGTTCCGCAGTTTCATTTTTGTCAAACCATAAGGCCAGGGAAAACCACGTACTCCATTTTCCAATTCTTTCCAGACCAGATACAAGGGCGCGAACTTTTCTTCAATGCTGTCTGGCCAAGTATATCCTCCATCAGCATTCTTTATCCCTAATGTAATATAGCCTCCTTTTCCATACATTTCTTCCAGTGGCATGGCAGGACTGTATCCATCTTTACATTCAAAAATCAGAGAGCTATTGCCTATGTCTAACGTACTTGAATCCTTCCAAATGTCAAAAAGAAATTCCAGCGCCAGCGCTTTATAGGTCAATTCCTGCTTCAAGGCTCTATCCAATAGATTAACCTCTTCCAAATATTGAGGGGGTACAATTGCAAGTACTTTCTGCAAATCTAGGACGGAATCCTGAGCACGGACTTTTTGTGTAAAATCGTTTAAATCAGCGGTTTTATCTGGGGGGAAGTCCGTTGTGTTCTTTTCGCAAGACAGATAAAAAAAACTGACAAAGAGCAGTAGTAATAAGATCCTGAGTTTCATGTTTTAGGTATTCATAAGCTGCGATCATTTGGCCAGAAATAAAGTTCTTAAAATATATAAATTTTGACATATAGCCTATGGTCTTTTCCCTCGAAATTTTATTTCTCTGATCACGCTTGGAAGCTATGCAAGACAGTCTTTTATTTTGATTGAATAATTGGTTAGATTTAGGATGATAATTTTATTACCTATTCTCGAATTACTGGATGTCAATAAGATGTTGCCTAGTCTCCCTCAAGGATTAGGGGAATATTCTTGGTATTATGGTAGATCAGAAAAAGTACTCACAATCAAGGAAACCAGCTCCAAGCTGTCGTTTTTGTAAGTCTCAAAATTTAGAAAGTATCGTTGACCTTGGGATGTCGCCCTTGAGTCAAAACTTCCTATCTGCGGACAAGCTAAATCAACCGGAAACTTTTTATCCTCTTCATACCTATGTCTGTACAGATTGCTGGTTGGTGCAATTGGAAGAGTTTGTCAGTGGAAGGGAGATTTTTGAAGGAGAATATCTCTATTTATCCTCTTACTCAGATTCCTGGGTACAGCATGCAAGGCATTATACAGATTTAGTTACTGAGAGATTTTCACTCGATGAGAATAAGCTAGTAGTGGAAATCGCCAGTAATGATGGTTATTTACTCCAGTGGTTTCAGGGAAAAAATATCCCTGTATTGGGCATAGAGCCTTCGGAAACTTGCTCGACTGTAGCTATTGAAAAAGGCATACCAACAGAGGTACTTTACTTTGGTACAGCTTCCGCAAGCTTTCTTCTGGGACAATATGGGGAGGCAGATCTTCTCTTGGGAAATAATGTATTGGCCCATGTCCCGGATATCAATGATTTTGTTGCAGGGATGAAGATATTGCTGGCGAAAGATGGAGTTATAACTATGGAGTTTCCCCATTTGCAAAGATTAGTTGAGGACAATCAGTTTGATACCATTTATCACGAACATTTTAGTTATCTATCTCTGATTTCCGTGGCCCAAATATTCTTGAAGCAAGGGCTCAGGTTGTTTGATGTAGAGGAACTTTCCACTCATGGTGGTTCCTTGCGTATATATGCCTGTCATAGCGAATCCCAGATGCATTCTGTTTCTGAAAGGTATACTTCTCTGCTGATTCGCGAAAGAGAGCTGGGCATGAATAGTTTACAATTTTATGCTGATTTCGGGGAGCAGGTAGAAGCGTGCAAAAGAAAACTACTGAGCTTTTTGATTCAAGCTGCGCAGGATGGAAAAACCGTGGTGGGCTATGGGGCAGCAGCTAAAGGAAATACCTTGCTTAATTATTGCGGCATACGCGAGGATTTACTTAAGTATGTAGTTGATAGGAGTGAGGTTAAAATTGGGAAGTTCTTACCTGGGACGCATATCCCCATTTATGCTCCGGAGAGGATTCTGGAAACCCAGCCAGATTATGTGCTCATTCTGCCTTGGAATCTGAGGAATGAAATAATTGACCAATGGTCTGTTATTTATGATTGGGGAGGAAAGTTCGTAGTCCCTATACCAGAAACCCAGATTCTGGAGATTTCTGAGAAACTCATTCACTTAGAGTTAAGTGGTAAGGCAGAACATTAGTTTGCTTAGTCGTTTCAAAAATGATTTATATTAATAAGCGGGAAGAAAGAACATTTTTATAGATACAAGCTCTATTTATAGGTAAACCAATACTAATCAGATCATATTCATTTGCCTACTATTTGCGATACTCAATGATCTTTTCTCCAAAGGGCTTGAAGCTATTTACTTTCTTGAAAAGGAGAGCTGAGTCTTTTTCCATCCTTTCCATGAATTTTCTCTACAAAGTGATGTAGGAGTGCCCTCTAATAAATTATCTTATGGTTGGTAATGACGCCATTTAGCCAAAGATTTTTTATGAGCAGAAAATTCATAATCCTGCATATTACAGCTCTACTGATTTATTCCAGTGTAGCTTGTACAGGACCAATTCCAGGCCGGGAAGAACAGCTTCCCTTGCTATTTGAGGAAGGTAAGATATCAGGTCCCCTCATTGACTATGCCCTGGACATTTCTGCCGATGGGGAGGAGCTTTATTTTACCCGAAGTGAAGGGGTATGGGGTAAGGGGCCAGTAATAGGTCGCATTAATAAGAGCACCACAGAATGTGAAAGCTGGACACCACCCAAAATCGCCTCTTTTTCTGGCGAATTTGATGATGGAGAACCTTTTTTGAGTAGGGGAGGAGATAGTCTCTTTTTTACTTCCAAACGCCAGATAGAGGAGGAAGAAGCTTCTCAGGATATTTGGATGGTGCTTAGGGATGAGGAAGGTAATTGGGGGAAAGCTGTACCCTTGCCTGAAGGTATCAATTCCCCTGCAAGAGAATACAGCCCGAAAATCAATCGGGACGGAGATTTATATTTTGTTTCTGATCGTGAAGGAGGCTTGGGACAGGGAGATATCTACAGGGTTCCTGACTTTCTTGTAGGAGGAGATTCTGTAATCAATGTAGGGCCAAGGATAAATTCGCAGAAAGGCGAATGGAATCTTGGGTTTAACGAAAGCGGGGATATCATGATTTTCGAAGCTTCTGAAAGACCAGAAAACAAAAGTCCCTATGGAGACCTTTACATCAGTTTCCGGAGAAATTCTCAATGGAGCTTTCCCCAAAACATACAGGAAATCAATAGCACAGGTAGTGATTTGAGTCCCGAGTTTTCAGGTGAATATCTGTACTACGCCAGCAGCGATAGTTTGGCCAGTACTACTACTCAGATTTATCGGCTAAAAATTTCAGGGCTTCTGGAGAAATATCAGGGATCAGCCCGCTGGGAATAAGTCAATACAAAAAAAATTCAGAACCTAAGTGGTCCTGAATTCTAAAGATCTTTCTACAATTTTTGCATGCGTCTGACCTGAATTTGGTTTCCCAATCTCATTTGAATAAGGTATAATCCAGCACTTAATTCACCCGCTTCGAGAATGACTTCATGAGTGCCTGGAGGATAATTTTGTCCTGGAAATACTTTAAGACTTTTCCCTTGAATATCTAGAATCTGAATATCAATTTCTGCCTGCTTATCAAGATCAAAATGGATAACAGTTTCTGCTAGAAAGGGATTGGGATAGTTTTGCCGTAAGCTAAAGTCAAATACTTCCAGATCATATATAGAGGTAGCGCCATCAAGTAAAGTTCTGACCGAATGAAAGGCTCGTCCATCTTCGACTACAATTGAAGCTCCTATTTCATCCATTTCCGTGACAAAATCTATATCTGTACCAACATCGTCATTAGGTAAAGCCGGATTTTTGGTTACCAGTTTATTTCTGACTCTTAGAGCTGGAGCACTCCCCCGGGGAGTAATAAGTGTACCCCAACCTTCGACCCAATTTGAATCCAAAAAGGTAGACGAAACAAAGGTCATTCCCTGAAATTCCTGAACCAGATCCGTCGAGTCAAACCATTGAGAACTGTTGCTGACAGGGAAAGGAACTTCCAGACGTGGGGGTGAGAACCACTGCAGAAAGGTGTCTCTCATTCCATCCAAATCTATATCAGAAATACTTAGGGTACCATTTGTAGTCCAAGTGCCATTGTCCAAGCGGGCATATTCATAGAGAAAGCTTGTATCGGAATTTCCTCCATCAATAGGATATAGGGTTGCCTTTCTAAGGAATGTTGAAGTTGAGAAATTTGGGTCTTGCAAAAGAGGATCATTAGGATCCGTGGACATATATTCCTCAATGACAATGGTAGAATCTATATAGTTCAGCTTAGAAAAATCCCAGGTCTTGCTGGGGCCTGTATCAGCCAGGATCGTTTGTAGTTGGGCGTCAATATTTAGATTAGTCTCATAAAGCACATTTCTATAGCGTTTATTGAAATTATCTGTGACAATATTTTCACTTATAATGATCTGTGAAGAAAGAGTACTAGCTGTTGTGAGCAAGCCCAGCATCAAAATGAGTCGCAAGGAAGATAACTGAGATAAAGTAAAATTTGAGTTCATAGAATTAGTATTGAATTGAACTCAAAGTTCTAGGTATTGTGTAGCTCAGGAAATCCCTCATATGGGGTAAATTCCTCAGGCATTTATGCTCTCTTTATAGGTAGACAAAAGAAGTTCGATGCTTTTCTCCTTATGATATTCTTGCCGAATGTGTTGATACGCATTATGAGCGATGCGTTTTCCTTCAAGGGGATGCCGTAGAAGTTGGGCCAGTTTTTTTGCGAGTATTTTGGGGTTTTGGGCTTCATATAAATAGCCGGTTTCTCCTTCTTTACACCATTCGGAAACCCCTCCAACATCCGCTGCTAGAACAGGAAGCCCTATGGCTTGTGCTTCGATACCTACTAAGCCAAATAACTCTTCATAAATCGAGCTTAGGACATGTATTCTGGAGCTGTGCATGATCTTATGAACTTTTTTCAGAGAAATATATCCACTAAGCTCAATTCGTTTCTCCAGACCATAAGCCTGGATTTTTTTTCGGAGATTTTCTTCCTGATTCCCTTTTCCGATATACACCAATTCGGCATCCGGAAATTCTTTGCTCAGGAGGCGAAAAGCTTCGAGCAAAATATATATTCCTTTATCTTCAATAAGCCTTCCTAAAAAACTGATTCTGGGAGGATTCTTATAGGTATGAGGATTATATTTCCAGCAATTCAAGTCTACATACAAAGGGAGATAGGAAAACTTCTCTTTATCCAGGAAAGAAAGTTCATGGATCAGTTTTCGGGTAGGGGAGGTGATCCGTTGAGAGGCCTTCATGATGCGGCGGAATTGCCTTCTTTTTAGTTCCAATAGAGGAGAGTTCGAGGGGGTAAAGAAGGGGGAAATCAGGTCATAATCGTGTATAGTCGCTACTGCTGGTATGCCGCATTTTACTATTGCATCGCAAATACTGGAAGTATAATAATAGTTGTTGTGGCAGTGAATAACATCCGGCTTAAATTCCCTGACAAAGCGGGAGAAGGCTTTTTGTATACGGGGATACTTGATTTGATTACAGGCTACATAATATACTTTGTCTTTGAGCCTTTTACGGGAAAGTGGTTTGGAATGAAAAGAGATAAACTTTAGCTCATGCCCTCTATCTTGGGCACCTTCCATGAGGTTGTATGCGAAAGTCTCTGCCCCGCCTACATGACAGGAAATATCATTGTACACTAAAATTTTCATGGCAAGGGAATAATGTGTCATTGAAAGATCAACATAATTGCCAGAATATCAAAGGATTTGGCCAAAGGGATCTAAGAGGAGATTTGACATAAATAAGTGGGTAGCTAAGCCTTAGGAACCACCAATGATTGACGGATTTTTCTTAGCTTGCTATTGACGCTGGTAGCTATTCATTTTAACCTGTTAGCCTTCAGGGCTAATATCATATGTCAATACATGAAAACGATAGCCTTATATGCCTTGGCGATCTTCATTGTTTTAGGAAATCCCACCTCTAGTTTATGGGCCCAGAAAAGCCCGATCGAGGCTGAAATAGATAGCCTCAAGCAAAGCCTTTCCCAATACTCCAGGCAAGACACAAACTATGTTTATTCTCTTATGAGGTTGGGTACGAAATTAAAATTCAGGGAGCCGAAAGTAGCCCTTGCCTATATGCTTGAAGCAAAAGAATTGGTTGATGAAAAGGCTTATGTGAAATTGCAGGCAAAAGTCTACAATATTCTCGGTATTACCTATACTCCTCAAAATATGTATGCGGAGTCTTTGGCCAGTTTTCGAAAAGCATTAGCATTTGCTCGTGAAGCAGGGCACATAAGATTGGTGGGGGAGATAAACAATAATATGGGCAATGTTTATAAGCGGATTGGGGATTATGCTGCCAGTCTGGAGGCATATCTTGAAGCCGAAAAGGCCTACGATGCTTCAGATTATTTTATCGGAATGGCAAGGACAAGTAATAATCTGGGCAACCTTTTTAAGAATAAAGGTCAATTTGAGCAAGCAGAACAGCAGTATCTGAAAGCGATGAAAGCCTATAAAGACCTGGGACACAGTCCTGGTTACGTAAATGCTCAACTCAATCTGGGAGGATTTTATACAGGATTGGGGAGGCTTGCTGAGGCAGAAATACTGCTGGATAGTGCTTTGCAATACTATCTGGAATCTGACTTGAAATCAGAGATAGCGATAACCTATAATTCTCTGGGAAATCTATACAAGGAAAAGGGGGAAATAAGTAAAGCGAAAGATTATTTAACTAAAGCGAGGCAGATCGCAAATGAAATAGGACTCAGAAATGTCAGCTTTTTTGCCCTGTACAATCTGGCCGAAATGCTAACAAAAGAGAAAAACTTTTCTGAAGCATTGGAACTTGCAAGTGAAGCAGACAAAGTTGCTAAGGAATCTGGAGTCATAGGAAATCTTGCAGATTCAAAAGCCCTGAAGTCTTTTATCTATGAAAGTATGGAGGACTATCAACAGGCGCTCTATAATTTTCAGGATCGCATAGATCTGGTGGATAGCATGGATACACAAGAGGAAAAAAGCTTTTACCAAAATCTGCAAACTCAGAGAGAGGTTTACATTCGGGAACAGGAAATAAAATCTCAAGCCGCTCAATTACACCTTTTAGAGGATAAGGTTTCATTGGAAAATCGTTGGAAATGGACCTTGGGGATTGCTAGTATTATCCTTTTTCTAGGAGGGATTCTTTATTTCCAGAGATATAAGCGGAGTCAGAAACTCGCCAAGGATTTGGAATTTCAAAACGAACTAATCCTGAATCAAAAAGCCGAAATTGAGGCTATGGATAAGGTGAAGACCCGTTTCTTTACCAATATCTCTCATGAATTCAGAACCCCTTTAAACTTGATCCTTGGCCCGTTGAGAGATAAACAGGGTCCTATTCCCCCGATGGAATTGGGGATGATGCAGCGAAATGCAGAGAGACTGTTGCGTTTGATCAATCAGATGCTGGACCTTTCTAAACTGGAGGTAGGGGAAATGCAGATGCACTACGAAAATACGGACATCTATGCTTTTCTTCAGGAACTGGCAGAAGCGTTCCAATCACAAGCCGATCTGAAAAGTATCCAGTACCACATCGACATTCCCCCAGGCAATAAACTGATGCAGGTTGATGTCGAAAAACTGGAACACATCATTTACAACCTCCTGTCAAATGCCTTTAAATTTACTCCTCAGGGAGGAAAGGTAGGTTTCTACGCTGCGCTGGAACCCAATAATCAACTACGTATGGCAGTTTCAGATAGTGGCTTGGGAATCCCTCAACATTTACAGGGAAAGATATTTGAAAGATTCTATCAGGTAGATGGCTCTACTACAAGGGCATTTGAGGGAACAGGTATCGGGCTTTCGCTCACGAAAGAACTAACAGAACTATATGGGGGCAGCATTCAACTGGAAAGCGAAGAAAATAGAGGTTGTCGATTCACCCTGCTTCTTCCACTACTTCCCTATGATCCCAAATTGGAACTGGAGAAAAGCATGCAGCTTTCGGCCCCTATTTCAGAGAGCCCCTTTGCTAGCTCAGCTATCGAGGAACAAATTCCCCCAACTGAGGATATGATCCAGATTTTGCTGGTAGAGGACCATCAGGAGTTGCGACAATACCTCAAAAAGCAATTGGGAGAGCAATATCGTAGCATGGAAGCAGCAAATGGAAAGGACGGTCTGGATACGGCAAAGGAAAAGCTGCCTGACGTTATTATTAGTGATGTGATGATGCCAGAAATGGATGGTATAGAAATGACTCAACATTTGAAAAATGATCCTTTAACCAGTCATATCCCTATCATTCTCCTTACTGCCAAAGACGATCCAAATACCCGAAGAGAAGGCTTCGATTTGGGGGCTGATCAATATTTATCCAAACCTTTTGATACCCAGGAGCTCCATGCTCGAATCAAAAGTGTGGTTCAGCAATCTCAGCGTTTGCAGGAAAAATACAGCAAATCGATATTCCTCAAACCCACGGAATTAGAGATTGAAGATCATGAAGCTCGTTTTCTGGAAAGGGCTATGGAAGTCGTCGAAAATCATATGGATGATTCTGAGTTTTCTGTGTCTGATATGCAGGAAGAGATCGGTATGAGTCGAATGCAGCTCCATAGAAAACTCAAAGCCTTGAGTGGGAAATCGAGCAGTGAATTTATCCGCTATATTCGATTGCAACGTGCAGCTGAATTGTTGAAGCACCCGGGGTCTCAAGTAGCAGATGTGGCTTATCGTGTAGGCTTCAATCATCTTTCCTATTTCGCCAAGTGCTTCAAGGAGGAATTTGGTAGTGTACCCTCAGTCTATAAGGAATCCCATGCTTAGGTAATCGTTAAACTCTCGATATTTTTCGAATGCGGAGGATGTATACATCAATCAGGAAGATGTATACAGCCCGAGGCCTGTTTTGCTCCTAGCTTTGCATCATACAATAATTGCTCTTAGCTAAAACAGTAGAAAAATGATCACAAAATTTTTATCCAATACTATCGTAAAGGGAGGTGTTTCTCCTCTCTTTGACAATCCTGAAAACTATGGAATGTCTTATGAAGATGTGAGCTTTAAGGCTTCGGATGGGGTGGAAATTTCCGGCTGGCTGGTGAAGGGAGGAAGTGATAAAATTATCCTTCAATCTCATTTTGGGGTACAAGCTTGTCGAGCTGGCTTTACTCCGGAAGGAAAAGGAATGGTAAAGCTATGGAATGAGGAAATCAATTTCCTCAAACATGTAAAGCATTTGGTTGACAAAGGTTATTCTGTCTTGATGTATGATTTTCGGAATCATGGAAATAGCTCAAGCGGTAGTTGCGAATGGGTGACTTGGGGGCCTGAAGAAGCTAAGGATGTATTGGCGGCGGTAGACTACATTTCCAAACATGAAACCTATAAAGATGCCCAAATTGGACTTCTGAGTATTTGTATGGGAGCTGCTTCCACCACTTATGCATTTGGGCAAGATGATGGCTTGAAAAAGTATAAGAACATCAAAGCTATGGTGGCAATTCAGCCGATGATCTATCCAGATTTTGTAAATGCATTGGGTTTGCCGGGCTTCCTGGCAAATTGGGTGAATAAGGAGAATAACAAGCGGACCCAAATCGATATGGTTCATACCTCCTTTATCCCCAATGTAAAAGATATCCCTGTTCCTACTTTATTGGTCCAAAATGATCAGGATGAATACCTGAATAAGGATACCATTGAGAAGTTCTACTCTGAATTGAAGGTAGAAAAAGAAATGATGTGGCTTTCGGGGATTGGCAAGAAACGCGCAGCCGCATATGATTATCTGACCACACATCCTACAGAGATTTTAGGATGGTTCGATAAATACATGGACTAGTTTTCTGCAAAATTTTTAAACAAAATGATAAACGAACAACAAATGCAAATGCTGAACATGCTTGCACAAGGGCTGTCAGTTCCCCCAAGAACCCCTATCCTCCGTACCCCTGAGGAATATGGGATGGAGTATGAAGAAATTTCCTTTACAACGGCTGATGGAGTAAAAATAGAAGGCTGGTACATTCCTGCCGATTCAAATAAAATCATTATCAGTAATCACTTTTCTCCCGCCAATCGCTATGGATTTGCTGGCCATCAGGAACCCTTTACCTATGCGGGAGGTTTTGAAGTAAATTTCCTGCCCAGATATAAAGCCCTGCATGATGCTGGATACAATGTACTGGCATATGACCTTAGGTGTCATGGGAAAAGTGAAGGAGGTGAAAAAGGGATCACAGGTGTAGGTTATTTCGAATGGCAGGAAGTGCTGGCTTCGCTGGATTATGTCAGGAAAAGGTCCGAGACATCTGAAATGGATATTTCCCTGATGAGTATGTGTATGGGTGCCAATGCAACCCTCAATGCGATGGAAAAAGATCCTGCAGCTTTCGAGGGAGTCAAAAGCTTGCTAGCCATTGCTCCGCTAAAAGGAAAGACTACCATCGAGAGAAATTGCGAAAATATGGGAATTGATACAAAAGAAGGGGTAGGAGCCTTTGAGCCCATTTATACAGGAATTACTGGACTGAAGGTTGAAGACCATAACATCATTCCCAAGGCCGCATTTATCAAAATACCCACCTTCTATCTACAAGTGAGAAATGATATGAATTCCCGATGGACAGATGTACAGGAGATGTATGACAACACACCCGTTGAAGACAAGAAAATCTTTTATGTGGAAGAAACTCCCTGGAGATTTCATGGGTATACGTATTTCTCGGAGCATCCTGAGCAAATGATAGAATGGTTTGATACACATCAATAAAGTCTAAGATCACTTGAGAGCAGAAGGTCAGTTCAATCCGGCTTTCTGCTCATTCAAAATACAGAAGAGATTTGCATGAGAACAGAAATCTCACTTAAATGAAAGGGAGTCTTTCAGATTTACTTTCACACAAAATAGAAAGCTTATGTCTATACTTAGTTCAAAATGGATGATAGGGCTGGGAATCCTCCTCCTGATTTTGATTGTCGTCTATGCTGTCGGACGAAAGTCAGCCCATGCTGAAATCATGATTCCTGCTACCAAAGAGAAAATATGGAATGTATTAACAGATGCTTCAGCAGTCAAAGAGTGGAATACTATCCTAATCCCATTAGAAGGCACTTATGCGGAGGGAAATAAAATCAAGTATGAATTTCGTCAGGAAGGAAAAGAGCCGGCCATTATGGATGCTACGGTAGCAAAAATGCTAAAAGAGGAACTGTTGAACCAAAAGGGAGGATTGCCTTTGGTTATCACCTTTGACCATAAATACATGTTGGAGGAAGTTGAAGGTGGGACAAAGCTGACCATCCATGAAGAATACAGAGGATTGATGGTTCCCTTTTGGGATCCCAGTGGAGTTGAGAAAGCTTATGCAAAATTGGCTGATGCCTTGAAAAAGAGAGTAACAGAAATAAAATAAAAAGAGAGCATGGCTGAAATCATTAAACTGGAAAGCATTACTGATGTGCACGAATTTTATGGGATAGAAAAACCCAGCCATCCCTTGGTTTCCGTTCTGCCTATTACGGAGGAAACCTTTGATTATGGAGATGCTGGTTATAGCATGAATCTCTATATGATTAGCCTAAAGGTGGGAATTTCAGGTAGGCTGGGATATGGGAGAAACTCTTATGACTTTGAAGAAGGAAGCATGCTTTTCAGTAAGCCTTATCAGGTGCTAAGGGTCATGAATGAAGAAAATGTACCCGGCAGATCAGGTTGGAGTTTACTTTTCCATCCAGATCTACTTCTCAAATCAGAACTGGGAAGAAAGATAGAGCAGTATTCCTTTTTCTCCTATGAAGTCAGTGAGGCATTGCATTTATCTGAAAGAGAAAGGGAAAGTGTTTCTGTTTTGATTGAAAAGATAGATGAGGAATGTCGGATGAATATAGACCGTCACAGCCAAACCCTCATTGTAGCAAATATTGGGTTACTCCTGGATTATTGTACCCGCTATTACGATCGCCAATTTTATACGCGAAGCAATTTGAATAAAGATGTCGTCACAAGGTTTGAACGATTAGTGACAACGTATTTCGACTCTGACTTAGCCTCTGAGCAAGGCTTACTGACAGTTAAGTTTTGCGCGGCTGAGTTAAATATGTCTTCCCATTATCTGAGTGATCTGTTAAAGAAGGAAACGGGAAGCAGTGCTCAGGACCATATCTATAGAGCCCTAATCTCAAAAGCGAAGACCTTGTTATTGGGAACTCCTCAAACCATTAGTGAAATTGCTTATAGTCTGGGCTTTGAATATTCTCAGCACTTCAGCAAGCTTTTTAAGAGCAAAACAGGCATGAGCCCGGGAGCTTTTAGAAATCTAAATTAATTGCTTTAACTCTCATAAAATCTCCCTTTTAAATTCCTTCCAACGCAAAGGAATGCCAGGCTAATTTATGATCTGATACATATCTGTCATCCTTTGTGCAATACGTGTTAATACTTATTCAAACCCCTCTGAGAAAATTTTGGAGGGGTTTCTCTTTGTTACGAATCTGTCAGTCATTGGGACTAAGCTGTTACAGTATCTGAATAAATAGGCTGAGCTTTGCTATTGTTCGAGGGACACAAATAAACGCCCTCATGTAATCGCTCAATATTAAATACCTATGGAATCGGATATCAAGTCAAGTAGCCTCTTTGAGAGGATTGGAGGATTAGAAGCTGTAGATGCAGCTGTCGAGATTTTCTATGCTAAAGTACTCGCTGACGAAGAAATTGCTCATTTTTTTCGCTGGCTGGACATGAGCTCACAGATCAAAAAACAAAAGGCATTTCTTGCATTTGCCTTTGGCGCACCTACAGCATACACAGGCCGCTCGATGAGGGAAGCTCATGCGCACCTTGTCAAATATGGCCTCAATGATAAACACTTTGATGCCGTTATGAATCACCTCCTGTCAACCTTGCGGGAGATGAAAGTAGGAGAAGGCTTGATAAAAGAGGTTGAGCGAATAGCGGGAGGAAGCCGAAAGGATGTGTTAGGAAAATAGTCAACAATTAAATCAACAATCAAATACCAAAAGCCATGAACAAGTTAATTAGTTCCATTACCAAACTCACAATCGTAATCTTATTAGTGATTCCCTTTACCTGTCATGCACAATTCCAGAATCAAAACAGGATTGTAGGAGAACCTTCGCCCTTTGAATTTGTACAAGGACAGCAAGAAGCATCACCCCTGAATTATCAGGAAGTAGTCGAATCCATCCAATATCCCTCTGCGATCAGAGATGCGGGGATTGAGGGACAGGTCCAACTGAGAGTTTTTGTAGACGAAACCGGAAGCTATAGCAAGCACCTGGTGTTAAGTTCGCCACATCAAAAACTTACCCAGGCTGTAGAAGCAAGAATTGGGGGATTAGCCTTTCGACCTGCAAGTCTGAAAGGAGTGAGAAAAGCTTCCTGGGTTACTATTCCTTTTAACTTCAGAGTTCAGAATTAGGGATAAGATGTTTAGTGATTTTATTACTAAAGGCAGAGCAGAATTTGCTCTGCCTTTTTCTTTGCAATAACATAATGCGAATGAGAAGTACGCCTGCTAGGCTTATCATCATTTTGAAATACATAATTACGAAATTCATCGTAAATGTTTAACTATGAAGAGGCTCACACTTCCTCTGCTTCTTTTCCTAATTCCCAAATCTATCTTTATTATTCCCGGACGGTAACCCTCCTATACTAAAGGGAATATTAAAGCCCACAAAACTACAGGGAGCATCTATTCCAAAGTTCCACCCCCAACCTGCGCTAAGGATGTCCCGAAAAGCCGTAGCCATCACTCCTGCGCCAAACTCCGGCGTTCCATCGGTATTGAAATCGGGGGAAGAAAAGGCGAAACCCAATCCCAGGTTGACAAAATTATTGTAGAAATTATTCTTTCGACTGCCCCATTTCAGGATAATTCCATAGGTGGGTACAAATTGGAAATTGTTTTCCAGGTCAATGGCTGGAATTTTATCCCGGGTATATGGATTAGCTAGAATGAAGGAACTACTCATTCGGATGTACGGATTGATGCGTTGGATTTTCAAGACCTTCCGGTATAGCTGTTTGCTTTCAAAATTGGGATCGTTTTGATTGGTCCCTATTTCCAGACTCGCTTTAATTAGAATTTCATCTCCGGGATTTCTTGAGCCGATATAGAGCAATTCAATTAGCCCTATATCGGAATTTCGCCCAGTTTATATCTTTTCACCTGATTACCAAAGGCTTCATTTTCCAAATAGGCTTTTCGGAAAGGGCGAATGGCATTGCGCAGATTCTCCATAAAAGAGTGGATATTGGAAATGTTGCTCTGAGCCGTATCTACATAAGCTTTGTATTCTCCCCGAACAAATTCCAGTTCTTCCTTTCCCCATTTCTGAGGCTCGGGCTGTATCAGGCTAATTGGGCTTCAAGATAGGGTTTCACCAGATTCAAAATGGCGGAATCTCTAATCCATATGGCAGCCTGTGTATCAAGGCCCTCAAGACAGAGTCTGTTGGCAGAGGTAATATGTAGGTCGCTCTGGTCAAAATCGCCTAAAATGATCAGGGAAATATGTCCTGCTAAAAAGTTTTGAATCCTGATGGGCAGTATCCATAGATGCGAGTTTGAATACACGTACTTTTGTGGGGTCATGTAGTCCTAAGTTTGTACTCATGGCGCGTTTATATCATGTGTGTTTAATCTATAACCATATGAAGATAAGGTTTAATTAATATTAAGCACCTTAATTTTCATTTTAGTACATGGTTTCGGAGAAAGAATACTTAGGAAAACCCTTAGGTAAATAATTATTATCCATCTAGCCCTTTCCCCAATTTTCTTTAATTTCTACCGTTTTCTCTGGAAAAGCGTCCAGATAATCGTTTCTTGCAAAAACGGAGTCTTCCCTTAACACGAACTCTTAAAACCTGAATAAACTATGTTACGTCACCTTACAGTTCTGTTTTTACTCATTTTTGTTTCCCTGGGAGTAAATGCTCAGGACATTTCCGATCACATAGATTACCTTTCATCCAACCTGGGCAAAATCCAAACCAAGAAATCTGAATTTGGTCAGAGCTTTGGTATGCAGGATGGAGCGGATGAAGCCTGTATGGTTTGGTACCAGAAGACTCCTTTTGGAAAAGGGGACGAAGAACGTTTTACTTTCAATGCTGCTGACCTGAACGAAAACCGCATTCAATTTAATACTCGTAAAGATCTGGTAATCCTTACTGCTGCCGCTAAAGGAAAGAAAGATTTGATCAGAACTTATGAGAATGGAGAAGTAACAGGCTACACGGATGAAGTTGAAATGTATGCTTCTTCTGTTGAGGATGCCAGAAAACTGGTCGAGGAATTGAAAAGCCTGGCAGCTTCCTGTGGGGAGAGAATGGATACAAATTCAGGTCTGGGAGAGGATCCTGATAAAGATCAGGTACTTGCCTATTTAGAGGAAAATATTGGAGAAGTTCAGATCAATGATGATCGTTTCGATCAGAAATTTACTTATGATAGAGATAATAGTTCCCTGATCACGTATACCCTGAGTGATATTGCAGATGATAAGGTCATGGTGTATAAACTCAATGCCATGGATTTCAATGTAGCTCGGATAGACTTTGATACAGATAAGAAGCAAGTAGTGATTGATACCGAGATCAAAGGGAAAAGAAATCTGGTACAGGTAGAAGAAAATGGGGAGTTGAAAAATTTTGCCAATAAGATGCGCTTCCTTGCTCCTGATATTGAGAGTGCCAGAAACCTGACTTTGGTACTCAAAGATTTGGCTCGTATCAGTGAAGATGAGCAAGGCAATATAGCTACCCTGAGATCTGATACTAGTCCAGAGGCTGCTCTGGAATATTTAGGAGAAAATGTAGAGAAAGTAATCATTAATGAAGATGGATATGATCAATCCTTTAGCCAGGATTCGGACCTCCCTTATATCGTGAATTATGAGTTTCAGGAAGAAGGCTCTGAGGATGTACAGAATTTTCAGCTGAATCTTTCTGATATGGATCCTTCTTCAGTAGATTTCGATGTAAAAAGAAATGCTGTTTTTGTAACTGCTAAAACCTCAGGAAACGATCGTTTGATTCGTGAAGAGAAAAACAACGCCCTCGCGGGTTTCAGAAATAATCTATCCATTCGGGTAAGCGATATAGAATCAGCGCGTGCCCTTCAAGCCAATTTATACCAGGCCGTTAAGTACTACCGGGAAAACCGAACCAATAATTTTGAGTTGAGCTATCCCGATGCTGAAATCGGAGATGCTATAGCCTATTGCAAAGGCAACATCAAAAAAATTGCCATTGATGACAAGAGTTTTGGACAGACCTATGAAGTGGGAGAGGAAGGAGAGTGCCTGGCGGAAATAGAAGTTGAGAACATTGATAAAGGAGAGACCACGGGTTATTTATTTAATTGGCAAGACATCAATCCCAGCAAGATCAGTTTTAGTACCAAAGGAAAGGAGGTCTTTGTAAGTGGTGAGACCAAAGGAAAGAAGGATTTGATCGAAGTTGCTGAGAATGGTGAGGTGGATGATTACGAAAAGAGCTTCAAGATCCTTTGCTCAGATATTGAATCTGCCCGAGCTATGGTTGCGGCCATGAAGTTGCTGGCGAAAAGCTGCGGCAAGTGATATGGTATTACGTATTTATGAAAAAATATTAGGGTAAATATTTTTAATACATAAAGTATGTAAGTCCCCTCCTTATATTGATCTGAAAAATCTGTTTGTTATTAGCATTTTTATTCTGAGTAATCTCACGTACAGACTGAAATCTCAGAAGTTTTGCTAAAACAATTCTTTTCGTCCACGAAATCAAGGTACACCATTTTAGGGGTCCTTTTTGGCATGGCTTTTCCCATAGTTTCCATACTGATCGATACATGGAATCAGGACTTGGAATTTTCGCTCACAAATATCGTAAGGGTACAGCAAACCCAGGTCCTTCATCTGGTGATTGATTTGGCCCCATTTATTTTGGGTTGGCTAGCTTATCTATTAGGGGTTAAGCAGGACAAAGTGCAGAAAATGAATGCAGATTTACAAAAGCAGGTAGATCTCAAAACCAAAGATCTAAAGCTGAGAAATGAAGCATTAAGTCAAGAGATAGAAGAACGGAAGCGAGTTTCTCAGGAATTGATCCAGGCTAAGCTAGATGCAGAGTCAGCAGCTTTGGCTAAGTCTGAGTTTCTATCTACCATGAGCCATGAAATCAGAACTCCTTTGAATGCGGTGATCGGCATGTCTGGGCTTTTGATGGGGACCCAACTCGATGAGGAGCAAAAGGATTTTGCAGAAACCATTCGAATAAGCGGTGAGAATCTCCTTTCGGTGATTAATGATATTTTGGATTATTCCAAAATTGAGTCAGGGAAAATGGAGGTAGAAATGCAGGAAATGACACTCCTGGAACCCATAGAGGATACCCTCGATCTCTTGAGCCTTAAGGCAAAGGAGAAGGATTTGGAACTCTTATGTGAAGTAGAAGAAGAGGTGCCAGAATACATCATCTCGGATCTCGCCAAGATCAGGCAAGTCGTGGTGAATCTTGTTAACAATGCCATTAAGTTTACTGCTGAAGGGGAAATATTGGTTAGGGTTTCATTGGCTGAAAAAATTGGGGAGAATTATTATATCAAAGTTTCCGTTAAGGATACAGGAATTGGTATTCCTGAAGAACGTCTGAATCGCCTTTTTAAATCATTCTCTCAGGTTGATGCTTCTACTACCCGTAAGTATGGAGGAACTGGCCTGGGACTCGCCATTTCTAAGAAAATTGTCGAGTTACTGGGAGGAGAGATTTGGGTAGAAAGTACAGTTGGTCAGGGATCAATTTTTTCATTTACTCTCAAAGTACAGAAAGCAAAGAAAGTTCCTGCTTTGTCAAACCTCGCGCATTTGTCCGGCAAAGAAGTATTGATTGTAGATGATAATCTCACGAATATCAAGATTTTGGAAAAGCAGTGTAAGGCATTAGGGCTAAGGACCGAGACTTATAATGATCCTCGGGAATGTGTGGCGCTTTTCGATAGCAAGCAATCCTGGGACTTTGCCATACTGGATATGCAGATGCCCCATATTGATGGAGTTGAACTGGCTCAAATAATGAGAAAGTCTACCTATGCGCGAGATTTACCCCTCATTCTCTTAAGCTCGGTAGGAGAGGTCTTGAATAAAGAAGAAAAGGATCTATTTCAATTCTCTTTATGCAAACCTGCTCGACACAAAGAATTGATCCGAGCTATGTGCAGACTTTTTCAGGTACAAGCTTATCAAAATGAGTCGCCAGAAAAGACACAGCAGCTTTATGAGAACATTGCCCAGCAGCTTCCCCCTTTAAAAATTCTCCTGGTCGAGGATAATGCAATAAACCAGAAGGTAGCATCACGTATGTTGCAAAAAATAGGTTATCAAGCCGATATTGCGGGTAATGGGCAGGAAGCCTTGGATGCTTTGCGGATCATTTCCTATGACTTGGTATTTATGGATATGCAAATGCCGGTAATGGATGGTTTGGAGGCGACACGGCAAATAAGAGAAAAGTTAGACAAGCAGCCAATCATAATTGCTATGACAGCAAATGCTTCGGAGGAAGATAAACGAAAATGTCTGGAGGCTGGAATGCAAGATTATCTTTCCAAACCTATACAGCTCCCTCATATCGTCCGTAAGATGCAATTGTGGTTTGAAGAAAAGGCGACAGTTGATGGCTAGCGAGTATCTCTCCTTTGTATGACATAGTATTTTATTTATATATGGAAAATACATTTAATTGGCGCCGGTCCTAGCCCGAAATTTATAGGTAAACGAGTGTTATGAAATTCTTTTGCCTACTAATAGGTTGCTTTATTCCTCTATCTATATTTGCCCAGGAACGGATCGCTTTCCTAAGCAATCAAGGAGGGAATTTTGATATCTATATTATGGAAGAGGGAGAGACGAAAGAACACAGACTCACAAATAATCCGAGTTGGGATTGGAACCCTAAGTGGATCCCTGGTTTAAAATCGATACTGTACTATTCCAATGATAGCCTGCGTAACTTTAGCATTCGGATGATGACTATTAAGGGGAAAGCACTACCCTATGAAGCAGTTGATTTAGATGAGTTTATCCTTTCCCCTGATGGACAAAAAGTATTGTACACCCATAGCCAGGGTGAATTCCGTTATATCTCAATTTTCAGGATTATTGATGGTAGTAGAGAAGTCCTGGTCCAGGATCCTTCCTATAATGGACGGCCCAGCTGGTCCCCGGATTCTCGAAATTTTAGCTTTCTTTCAGATAGGTCAGGAAATACAGAGCTTTATATATACAGGATGGAAAGTGGCGAAATCACGCGGCTAACGGAGAGTGAGAAAAGAGAGAAATATACCTCCTGGCATCCGGATGGGAAACGCATCTTTTATACCTATCATTACTCGGATGAAAAGGATAAAGAACATAATGATATTTTTTCGATTGATATCGAAAGTAGAGAAATCACTCAGATCACCGATGATCTAAAATTTTACCAGGAAATAGCCGTTTCGCCCAAAGGAGATAAAATTGCTTTTCATGGCAAAAGGGGAGGGAAGGATCACATTTATATTATGGATATTGATGGAAAAAATGAGCGACAACTTACGATAGTAGACGCTTATCATGGTGAACCAGAATGGATAGTTGGAAGGTATTAATAAAGGATAAGTACTATGCCCTATAAAAAAGAAAAGGGCCTGTAAAACAGCTCCCTTTCCCAATTCAATTGCTAATTATGCGAACCGTTTGCAGGCTCGCAAACACTAATAAATCTCTATTCAATTTAAATATGCCTGGTTGTGCAACACAGTTGCAATAAGTGAAAAAAATGCTATACTTGCAACAGTGTTGCAAAAATGTAGCACGAATATTTTGTTAGATCACTCCTAAAGCAATACCTTGACATCCCAAGGATAAATCTGATCATGATATTGAAATTATTCATTCTAGGCTTGACAACTTTGCAACTGATAGGTTGGTCTAAATTTGAAGGTACCAGCTTCAGGTGGGAATATGTCGAGGCTGAAGGAGCTGAGATCCAACTACCCACTTTCCCCGCAAAAGTAACTAGCATAGAGGGTCTAGAAATGGAACTATCTGGTTTCTTTCTACCCTTAGAGATGGGGAGCAATAACATTGTGATCTCAAAAATGCCTTACTCATCCTGCTTTTTCTGTGGTGGTGATGTAGGGGCAGAAACCGTAGCTGAAATTCAGTTTATTCGTACACCTCCTCACTTTAGTTTGGATCAGATCGTTCATGTAAAAGGTAGGTTAAAACTCAACGAAAGGGACCTGGACCATCTTACCTTTATCCTTACGGATGCCGTTTTAATAAGTAAATAAGCACGCTGGTATTTACTTATTACAGGTACTGAAAAATAGTACCTGATTAGATAACTATTGGCTTGTAAATCCAAACTCATGAAGTATCTATTGCTGCTTTCGTCTTTATTTTTGTTAGGTAAGATTTCCTTAGCCCAGTCAGAGGATAATTTTCCTCCTCCTGAAAAATCAGTTGAAGTTTGGGCGAGCAAGGCAAATTCTCCTATTAAAATAGATGGTAAACTGGATGAGTCTGATTGGGGAAACACTCCTATTATAAAAGATTTTTTCAGGAGAGAACCCCGACAAGGAGGAAAAATTAGCTATCCGACTGAAGTTCGAATTCTTTACGATGAAAAGAACATATATGTTGGCGCATTCTGTGCAGATTCCATGGGACTATCTGGCATCCGTGTCCAGGATTTAAGAAGAGATTTTAGTTGGGGGGAAAATGATATTTTTGGAATTGCACTTGACCCCCAAAACCTCAGGCAGTATGCTCAAGCCTTTCAAACTACTCCTTATGGTAACCAAAGGGATCTCCAGAATTTTAACGGTAATAACTTTGATACAGGATGGAATACACTCTGGCGGGTAAAAACTCAACGAACAGATGAGGGCTATTTTGCAGAATTTTCTATTCCATTCAAGTCCCTCAGATATGACCTGCCTGAGGAAGGACAAGAATTGGAATGGGGATTAACGCTGATTCGATATGCAAGGAGAGAGGTAGAGGTTTCCAGCTTCCCGGCTATTCCGCAATCATTTACTCCTTACCGCATGACTTATGCTGCAAAGCTGAAAGGAATACAAGCACCTCCTCCCTCCGCAAGCGTACGGGTGGAACCTTATGGTCTCTATCAATATGAACGGACTGAAAGGGATGGGATAGTTAGTAGTCTAGATGATTTCAAAGTTGGGGGAGATGTCAAATGGGCGCTGAATCCCAGAACGGTTCTGGACCTAACTTTCAATACAGATTTTGCTCAGGCTAATTTGGATAGGGCAGTAAATAACCTCGAGCGTTTCAATATCTTTTTTCCTGAACAACGTCAATTCTTTCTAGAAAATTCCGGCATATGGGCAGGGGGATTACAACAATCAATTCGTCCATTTTTTAGTCGAAGAATTGGCTTGCAAGGGGCCTTTAATGCGAGACCTGCTCCCATAGATGTGGGAAGCCGTTTTACCCAAAGAACAGAAAAGCAAGCCCTGGCTGGATTGTATGTTCGGCAAGGAGAAACGGAAAATTCTCCCGTATCAAATTTTGGCGTACTCCGGTATCTCCGTAATTATGGCCGAGAGAATAATGTGGGAGTTATGTTGACTCATAGATTTGATGGTGAAAATGCTGATTTACAATTGGCCTCTAATCAAAACACCACCCTTACATTGGATGGCCAGATCAGGCCTAGTAGTGAATGGGATATCCAATACCTTTTTAGTGCTTCATTTGACGAAGAAAGCGGTGAGACAGGTTTGGCAGGGAGAATCTTTGCAGGTAAAAGCACCAATAAATTCTATGCAGGTTGGGTTACAGAATATACGGATGAAAATTACAATCCTCGCATGGGCTTTGTTCGGCAGAATAATGTAATCCGTCATAATCCAGGAGGATATTTTATTATTCGACCCAAGAAAATGCCCTGGATCAGGAGATGGGATCCGGGAGTTTTTGCTAACTTCAACCATGACGCAGCGGATCCTTCCCGATTCCAACAAGCCAGTCTATATATCTTCCCGCTTTTCCTTTGGTTCAAGGACAATAGTTTTCTGGAAGCCTCTTTCACTCCCACCTGGCAAAATATCAATTTCGACTTTGCTCCTTTGGGGGTGCCGATTGCCAGAGACAGATATTATTATACCCGATTTTTAATTCAGTACAATACAGACCTCTCTAAGAAATGGTCTGCAGATTTGGGCTATGACTTTGGACAATTTTACAATGGCCGTCGTAATAGCATCGAGGCAGCTGCCAGATTTGCGCCCATTCCCCATATTGCGCTGACTGTAAATTATGAATACAATGACATTGACGGTTTGGGAATAGACAATCAGGATCTGGAAACACACCTCACAACAGTTGGGGCTCGTTTTGCATTAAATCCAACTTTGCAATTATCTTCATTCTACCAATACAATAGTCTGGATAAACAAGGGCGATGGAATGTACGGATGAGTTGGGAGTATCAGCCTCTATCTTTTTTGTACCTGGTATTTAATGAAACGCAGGTCAATCAATTGGATGTCCCCTTTTTAAACCAGCAATTCATCTCGAAACTGACTTATATCCGCCAGTTTTAATGGAATAAGTATGAAGAAGCTTACTGTTTTTTTTCTGACAATAACCTTTGGTTATTTCCTTTCTGCTCAAACAAGCTTTGAGTTTCATGGGCAGAGGGTGAACCCAGGAAGTAAGGCTCATATATCGGTAGAAATATCCGATGGCAATCAAAAAACGACTCTTCCTATTACCATTTTTCATGGAAAGGAAGCAGGGGCTGTATTTGGAATTGTTGCGGGAGTTCATGGCTATGAGTATGCGCCTATCTTAGCCGGGCAAAAACTAATTGACCGAATAGATACAGAGCAACTAAAGGGCACGATTATCCTGGTTCAAATTGCTAATGTGGAATCATTTCTTGGCCGATCTCCTTATGTAAATCCGCTTGATCAAAAAAACCTGAACCGTGTCTTTCCCGGAAGCGCGGAGGGGTCTATTACAGAAAGAATCGCGGATTATATTTCTCAGAAAGTAATTGCTCGTTGTGATTACTTTTTAGACATGCACAGTGGAGATGCACCGGAAGATCTCATGCCATATTGTGCCTATTATCATCATGATGATAAAAAAGAAATCTCAGAACAGGGACGGAAACTGGCCAAGGGCATGGGCTTTGATCATATCATCATATTCAATACTACCTCCAAGGACTATATAAAGGAAGGTAATCCCAGTTTATATTGTTCCGCAGAAGCCTTCAAACAAGGAATTCCGTCTCTTGACATTGAATGTGGGAAGTTGGGGATAATTGAAGATGATTTGGTCGAAAAGGTGGTCGATGCAGTAATAAGTGTGGGGAAAGAACTCAAGATGATAGAGGGAGTTCCCCTTACCTCTTCGGGTGCTATATTTATCGAAAACAGGGCGTATATGAGTAGCTCTCATACAGGCTTTTTCTATCCCCTGAAATCAAGTGGGGATTATATCTCCAAGGGAATGAAAATTGGATATATAACTGATTTCTTTAATAGAAAACTGGAGGACGTATATGCCAAAGAGTCCGGAATCATTTTGTATATGCTGGGAACTCCTCCGGTAAATGAAGGTGAGACTCTCGTGGCGATAGGGCAACTGGATTAGTTGGCTCAGACTTCCTACATTTAATAGACACAAAAATAGAGTTAGATGGAAAAACGCAAACTAGGAACTGCAGGTCTTGAAGTATCTGCTTTAGGACTCGGCTGCATGGGTATGAGCTTTGCCTATGGGCCGGCCAAGGATAAAGAAGAAATGATTAAGCTCATGCATGCAGCTGTGGATCATGGTCTCAATTTCTTTGATACGGCGGAGGTTTATGGCCCTTTTACAAATGAAACATTGGTAGGGGAGGGTCTGGCTATATTTAAGGATGAAGTAGTAGTAGCTACCAAGTTTGGTTTTCAAATCAATTCTAATAGTGGAAAGATTGAGGGTGTCAATAGTCGGCCTGATAATATTCGAAAAGTAGCAGAGGCTTCTCTTAAGCGACTGAATCGAGAATGCATAGATGTCTTTTATCAGCATAGGGTTGATCCCCATGTGCCAATTGAAGAGGTAGCAGGGACAGTGAGAGATCTGATTCAGGAAGGGAAGGTGCGCTACTTTGGATTGTCCGAGGCGGGAGTGGATACCATTCGAAAAGCTCATGCGGAGCAAAGCGTATCGGTCTTGCAAAATGAATTTTCCATTTGGATGCGTGATCATGAAAAGACAGTGATTCCTGCTTTGGAGGAAATGGGGATAGGATTGGTTGGTTATAGTCCATTAGGGAGAGGATATCTGACGGGTAAAATGTCGGTGGAAACAACTTTTGAAAAAACGGATTTCAGGAGCGGTTTACCTCGCTTTAGTCCCGAAGCTCTTAAGGCTAATCAGGTGCTTGTACAATTGCTGGAAGAATTAGCGAAATCTCGAAGAGCTACGGCAGCTCAAATAGCTTTGGCCTGGGCACTTACCAAAAAGCCCTGGATCGTACCCATACCCGGAACTACCAAATTGCATCGTCTGGAAGAAAATATAGCAGCTGCCAGCCTGCAACTAAGCGCTGATGATATGCAGGAAATAGAAGATGCAGCTTCAAGGGTTAAAGTATTTGGCAATCGCTATCCCGATAGCTTGGAACAAATGACGGGATTGTAAAAGCGGTTAAATTTCTTTTTAGTCGGGCAAACGCCATTGTATCGAACTTGATTCTAGCTAATTTTGAGGATGAATGATATCCATGCAGATGTCCTGATTATTGGAGGAGGACTAACGGGGCTGACTCTGGCCTATTTTCTAAAGGAGCAAAACCTTTCTGTAAAAATCCTTGAGGCCCGAGAGAGGCTAGGGGGGAGAATACATACAGTTTATGCTGAATCCGGCGCACCTATAGAAATGGGGGCAACCTGGT
The DNA here is from genome assembly GCA_039819665.1 of Bacteroidota bacterium. GTDB lineage: Bacteria > Bacteroidota > Bacteroidia > J057 > J057 > JAWPMV01. Next base: position 118,329 of record JBCBRM010000009.1, on the reverse strand, counting down.
TGGGCAAACAGCATTCTTTTTTACTTGAGTTACTGGAAGACTTGGGTTTGGAAATATTTGAGCAAACGCTGGGGGAACGAGCAATCTATGAACCTATTTCTACAAGCCCTCCTCAAGTGGTAAGCCTTCCTCCCAATCATGATCCCAGTTTTCGGATTAAAGGAGGCTCTTCTTTGTTGATTGAAACCCTGGCAGCAAAACTTTCGGCCGATCAAATCCATACCGGAAAAATTGTACAGCGGATAGAAGAGCAGGAAGATGTAATAAAGGTAGTATGTGAAGATCAACACTTTTTTAGTAAACAGGTGATTTCTACCTTACCTCCCCGGCTTTTCTCTGCGAATATCCAATGTCAACCTGCCTTGCCGCACTCTTTTACTGAGATTGCAGATGAAACCCATACCTGGATGGGAGAATCAATTAAAGTTGGACTTCGATTTGATAAAGCTTTCTGGGAGAAAGGTAAATCCAGCGCCACAATTTTTAGTAGTGTTGGGCCTATACCTGAGATGTATGACCATAGTGATGCGGAAGGGGAATTTCATGCATTGAAAGGCTTTTTCAATGGTTCTTATCATTCGGTCTCAAAAGAAGAGCGATTGAAAATGGTTCTGCAGCAATTGGGGAAATATTATGGAAATAAGGTGAAAGATTACAGCTCTTATGAGGAGCTTGTTTGGCAGCAAGAAGCTTTTACTTATGCGCCATATATGAATCATGTTTTACCCCATCAGCACAATGGACACGCGATCTATCAGGAAGCCTATATGGAAGGAAAGTTGTGGATTGCAGGGACGGAAACAGCAACTGCTTTTCCCGGCTATATGGAAGGGGCAATTAGAAGTGCGAGGTACCAGGCAGAGAAAATTATTAATCCTTGAGAAGATTTTAGGTTTGGAGGAAACACGACCTGCTTCTTTGTTGAACTTCTAGCTAATCAGGGGCATGACTATGTAACGGTAATCTTTGAGGCCGGAATGGGGATTCGCCAATTGGGGAAGGACATTCTTTCTGGTAAGGTTATTTGTGCGGAATATATACTGCTCCATTTCAGTCATTTTCACTGGGACCCCATACAGGGCTTTCCCTTTTTCGCAGCTGCCTACATACCAGATCAAAAAATTGCCTTGTATTCTCCGCACTCTCATGAGCAAGAATCTCGCAAATTGAAAGAGGTCTTTGCCCATCAGATGCAAAGCGAATATGCGCTTTTATACCTCCGAAGAATTTCAAAGTATCCTCAGTCTGGATATGAGTGTGACCTTTAGCTACTTCCGCAATAATCACACGAGAGGGGCATATAGTTATGGCCAGGCGGTTGAAGTAGCCAAAAAAGCCAATGTCGGGCAATCATTTATTACCCATTATGATCCGGATCATAATAATACCTTCCTCAAAGAAATGGAAAAGCAGTGCCAGCAACTCTTTCTCAATAGCAGACTAGGCAGAGTAGGAGAAGAAGTTTTAGTCTAAACAAATAAGCTTTTCTTTACGCTTCTGTTATTTCTGCGATGCATTCACAATGGTAGTAGCAATTCCGCTAAAAGGCCAAGTCAAATTCCTGCGATCAAATAAGCGGAACATTCCTCCATCATCCCAAACTACAGTCAGCAAATCTCTCTCTGCAGCTTCACGTGCATAAAATTCTGCATAAGCTATACGAGTTTGGAGGGGATTCTGATCGATACTTCCCCACTCTCCCAGGATAACCGGTCTGTTTTCTTCCACAATCCACTTTTGGCGAATGCGATCAAGTTCTCCTTCCAGGGCTGCTTTGTCCTGATCTGAACCCCAGGATATAGAAGCTTCTCCTGCAAAAGGCCAGGGGAAATAGCTATGCAATGAGATGATAATTTTGGGATCATTATTCGGGATAACTAGATCATTCATGGCATCTGGAACCGTACTTGCAGCCCAGGTAGGAATCATGATATGCCTTTTCTCATTATTTCCTCCGGTAGCGCGAATGGCATCCACGGCAACTTTGTTGAATTCATTGATGAAAGCACGGCCTTCAGAAGTTCCACCAGACCATTCCTGAGGGATCCCTTCTAGCCTGGGCTCATTTAAGGTCTCAAATATGAGAGAATCATTGTATTCTTTGAAATACTCTGACACCTGGGTCCAAAGGCTACCCAAACGATCTTTGGTCCTTTCAGCCTCCCCTGAATTAGGTTTTACCCAGTCATTATCATGGTGCACATTGATGATTACATGCATACTGTTTTTAAAGCCATAATCAACGACCTTTTTGATTTCGTTTAAGTAATTTGATTCTATGGTATAAGGGGCAGCTCCACTTTGATTATAGCCCCAGGTGATGGGGATACGCAGGGTTTTGAAACCCATAAGCTTCACGGCGTTGATTACTGCTACTGAAGGTAAAGGATTTCCCCAAAAAGTTTTATCCCTTGAAGTAACATCAAAACTGTTTCCCAGATTCCAACCGACTCCCATTTCAGCTACCAGATCAAAAGAACTGATATCGCGCGCTTCACCAATACCTGAGCCTTCCGGATCTTCAACAGGTGGCGGGGGTGGGGGAGGAGGATTCGGGTTTACAGGCTCTTCTCCTTCGCAAGAGATCATAAACGCTAGGGAAAGAATTAGTCCGAATGCTATTAGTTTGTCCTTTATAGACCGCATGACAAAGAGTGTTTTTGAGTAGACGACTTTATGAATTAGTGGGAAGTTATAAAAATTGGGAATGAAAAGGCTTATGCTTTCGCGAAATTAAATTTTGGTGAAATATACAATAATGCGTCTACTAGATATCGAACGGACCACAATATCTCCAGATCCAAATTCCTTAAGGGAGTATTTCAGGCTAGTAACTTTATCAAAATACCTGCACCTACTTTTGAGATAGATGGTTTAGGTAAGCTACAGGGGCATTGGTTATACTTCTGATCTATATAATAGCCTTCTTTTCTCTGCTTCTTCTAATTAGGTCTCTTTTAATATGTATGCCTCCTTTTCATCTGCAAATCGTTTTGAAAAAATAGGGGAAAAGAGCAATTTAACATTAAGCAACAGCAGTCTTTCTAGCCCCTTTTTTATGAAGATGAAGATGTTTGAATTTAGTTTTGATGCAAGCTCTAACCTGCAAATAATTTAAACATAAGAGACAGATAAATATTAGTCTAATCCATCTTTAGAAGTCCCCTTGCTATCCCATCCCATTCTAACGTTTTTCTATACTTTAAAGGCAATAGCCTGTGTACTACGCTTTGCATCATAACTGAAGACAGACGAAAAGCTGAATAAGCATTGATTGTTCATTTTTAATAGCTGTCTAAATGAAAAAACGTAAGCCTTACCTTGCCCTGTTTATAATACTGGGTATTCTCTTGCTAATATCCATTTACCTATCTAATAAAAAGGGAGCCAGGCATGTTGATCTGGGAGCTTTCTTTTTTGAGAAAGTTTCTGATATCCCTCTCGAGCAGGATAGCCTGATCGAAATGCAGGAAATTGACCAATACCTCAATGACTCTATTTCTCCTTATCGTGTTTCGGAGACCCCCCTCCGCTTTTTACAGAAAATCAGAATGAGGAATTCTGCAAACCTAATTCGGAACGGAAATCTTGACCAGGCGGAGGAAGTAAGTAGTCAGTATCAGTTCTTGTTGAAGCGATTTATGCATTTGAGTGATTCTCTTGACCTCCCGATGGATATAAGCAGGAAAGAATTTTTTCAAAAATGGAAAAGCGTGCCAAAAAAGCAGAAAGGGAAAGGAAAAGTTTGGAGTTTCTTTTTTCAGCGGAGGTTGAAATTAGGGAGGGCTTTTAAACTATATAAGAGCCAGCTGGAATTGATATTATCAACAGAACGAGTAATCCAAGAACAAAAAAAACACCTTCCAGAACTGTATTGTTATATGAATTCATTGAAGAATATGGATAGCACGGATTTGCCGGTATATGTGATTTCCTATCCTAAAGTGTTTTCGGGAACAGGTCGTTCAGTAGCAGGTCTGGCTTTGTTTGCTACCTATCAAGGATTGTTTACTTCTGCCTCTCCAGATTTTCTCCAAAGCTATCCTGTTTTGATCGGGAAGAAAAATGCCTTATCTGTACATCTACGAAAGGGAGTATCAGGTGCGATCCTATCCCATGAATTTGGCCATCTCTACTATCTCTATCATCACTGGGATGAATATTTAGCATATCGAGAAAGTAGTCCCAGGTATTTTAGGAGAGGAGGTCATGGACTTACAGATCCCAGTGGTCAGGCAGCAGAAAAGGCTGAAAGAGGAATTATGCCGGAAAAGTGAGCTGATAGGAATCGATGAGCTCCAGATTCTGTAACTAAATGTCCATCCTTCCTGAAAAAGAGGAATTATTTGTTGTACTGAGCATTTGGGGAATAATAAGTCTAGATGATTTTTGTCGAGCTTTACCAGATGAAAATGGGAAAAATTAGTCTCTAGATTAGTTCATTTAGTATATGAATGATTTGCAATAACTCATTCCTTCTTCTTCCCAAGCTTTATATCATAATCATCGATGGTCCCCTTAATTTTTACGTTCAAATAGCGGACTTTCTTATTGGGATCTACTTCTATGATTTCTTCTTCAGTCGTCGAATCCTCGTTATTTTTCTTAGTTCCAAATATACGATTGCGTGCTCCCTGCTTGATCAATTTCCAGGGAATGCGCATGTAGTATTCGATATTATCATTCATATCCTGCCTACCCGAAATATCCATATGTCCGAGGGTGGATTCTATGGTCATATTGGGAATGGATAGCACGCCATTGGTTACGTCCAGATGATTTTTCAAGGTGTCAAAGCGAACATTAGATAAATCCTTATCCCCAAAATAATCCGATAGCATCAACATATAATCATAATTCTCTAATCTTCCATTGACTGCTACTACGTCCATGTGGACTTCTGATTGATCCAGATCAGGAACAAAATCAGGATAAACGCGAATATTACCCGTAATGTCCGCGGAGAGTTGGCCGTGTAAATTTTCGGAGACAATCACATCCTGACCGAAATTCTCAAATTTGAATAAGAGCTTATCCAGGTTCATACCCTGAATTTCAATATTGGGTTTCAGGTAAATGTGCTTAGGATCGCTTCCGTTGAAATACCCCTTCATGCGCAACTCTCCACCTGCAGCATTTAAGCTTAAGGTATCAACATAAACAAAATGGTCCTGTGTAATTCGTAAATCTGCATTTATATTCTGAAGATCCAGGCGATGGTAAATGAAATGACCGATGTCTACATCAAAACGCATATCAGTAAAAGGCAGTTCGTATAAATTAAAGGCTTCTGCATGTTCGGCTACGTCTGATGTATCTGCCTTGATAGTATTTTTTTCCTGTGCTATTGCTTTGTTTTCCTGAGGAGGAGCAAGATTATAATTGATGAGTTGATCGAAATCGATGTAATTGGTTTTCAAGCTCAGGTAGTTTTCTCGCTTTCTGATGGTGGGGTCCTCTCCCAGAAAGTAATCCATGTTCACATTGAAAATACTTCTCCCCATTTCTGCATGAAAATTTTCCAGGAGGAGATGTTCATTTTCGTAGTGTATGCGTCCGTTGAAATCCTTGAAACGCATAGGGTGCAGGTGCATTTTTGCATCGAATTTATCCAGATCGATATCGATAGATTCTAATTCCGAATCCTTGTAATGCATGCTGGAAGCAAAATGTAAGGCCAGATTATCAAATTCTTCATGTCGATAATCCTTGGGCACAAAATTCTCTCCTTGATAGGTAAAAATGTCTTCCAGGCGAAGAAGTTTTGATTTAATCCCAATATCTAGATCGACATCCCCATTCAGAGTATCTTTCATCCAAAAGGCATACTCATGTATTTCTCCGTCTACATGAAAATCGGAATCATCTATATAGCCAGTAAAGTCCTTGATTTTGATGTCATGCTCATTAATAAGGAGGTCCACATGAAAATCATGTAATTCATGCGGATAGTGCTTGAGTTGGGCATGCAAGCTGTCTATGAAAAACTCCCCAGTCGGAAGATATTTAGATTCGGTAAAATCACGAGCCGAAGCTTCAAATGACAACGCTAATCGCAAGTCGCTTATTTTCTCGTCAAAGCCCGTGCTATCTTCTGCTGAAAAAGAACTAATCTCAGCAAGATCCAGAACATCGGATTGTATTTCCAGATGGGTGAAAACCGGCTCATCGCTGTGATGAATAATGGCAGGCAAATCTGTAAGATAGCCCTTCATGGACAAGTCGGATTCGCCAAATTCGACTTCAAATTGATCTAATTCTGCTCTTTTTCCCTGTATAATCATGTGGGCATTAAGATTCTTCAAGGGGGCAGGTAATTGAGCCGCGTTTATGCTCAGGTCTATTAAGGTCAGTTCGCTATAGTAAGCCTGATCCAGATTGTTCAGGACTTCTTCAGGATTGTCGAGATCAATGATGTCATGAAAATTCATTTTAAGATCGACTGTTCCTGCAGCATCTTCGTATTCGGTTAGGTTGAGAAATTCTGCAATAAAATCTAAGTCAAATTTCGCATCTACTTCCATTTTTATATCTGGCTCTTCGAAATTTTTGACTTCTACATTGCCGATGAATTTCCCTTTTTCCAGATTGGCGGTCATATTGCTCATAGAGAATTCCATAGTGGCAAGGTCTCTTTTTCCCCCATTGGTAAAATGACCTTCAAATCCCATGTCTTCTACCCGGCGGCCAAAGCGGGTGTTTTCCAAAAATGCCTCACTCGCTCCAAAGTCAATATTAACGAAGGGACTATAGCCAAATGCTGCGGGCCCCTGAATAGTGGAATTAAAGTAAATCTTCCCAGCATTTTTATAACGTTCGAGGATAGGAATAATCTCAGCTGGGGCAAAGGCGATAAAAAGATCAAAATTGGGCTTTGTTCCTTTTATTTCCAGGTCCAAATCCATCTTGTTCTTGGTATTGACCGTGCCTCTCAAATCAAAATCGGCATACTCAGTTACAATGTCTGAAGGAGCTATGCTCAGCTGACCCGTATGTTCATCAAAATCAATATCCGTATGGAATTCAATATGCTTATGTTTTACAAAGGTGGTATCGCCATCGACCATGATATTCACGTCAAATCCCGTATCGATGTGAGCAGCTATATGGCCCTCTGTACTTTTAAATCCTCCCTCTGCCCAATAAATATAAGCTTCGACATCTAAGCCCGTACTTTCATTTATTTTATGGACGTCCAGATTTCTTAGCTCAATGTTTTGTAGGTGAATGTGTAAAGGCTCTGATTCCGTTTCTTCACCTTGAGTGGCTAAGGCATTGCTTAAATTATTCGTTCCATCTTTATGAAGTACGACGTCAAAAAACCCATCTTCTATTAGGAGTTTTTTGATGTCAATTTTCCCCTGAATAATATCCGATATATCCAGGCCTACATAAATGCCAGCGACTTCTAAAAGGCTATATGCATTTTCTTCTTTAGACTCAAATATCTTAACACTATCTACCTTAATGGAGATATAGGGAAAGTTCTCAAAAGGGGCCAAATGGGTTTCACCCACGCTGATTTTACCTTGAAACCCCTGGTTTAAGGCATCTATTTCGGCTTGTACTATGGCTTGTTGATTCTGGGAAACATATACCAAAGTGAATCCCAGCAGGCTAAGGGGGATAAGAAAGGCAAAGAAAAAAAACCACCGGATTTTTCTCCGTTTCATTAGGGCTGTTTTTATATGAATTTCAAATTACAAAATCTCAAGCTAGGGGATGTAAAAAAAATGAATTTTGCTTGAGATTGGCCTGCAAAAGTGCGGGATATGCTAAATGTTTGTTTACTTCTCTTTGAATTAATACGAGCGGATTTTCTTCTCAACCAAATCCGGGAGGGGACACGACAAGACAAATTCTTATCTTTAATTCTTTCAATAACAAGACGAACTAAAGGTTGTTTTGTAAGCAAGCAGACATGAGAATGTTCTCATTAATTTATTTTAAAGATTATGAAGGAGAAATCTGATGAGCTGTATAGATCTTGAAAAACTACTCCCTATGAAAAAGTCTATCCTACTTCTACTCTTTACGACCTTTTACTTTTATAGCCAAATCACAGCCCAGAGCTGTCTCCCTACAGGATTTACGTTTGAATCTCAGGCTCAGATTGATGCCTTTCCCGCAAATTATCCAGGCTGCAGTCATATACTCGGAAATGTATTTATAGAAGAGGTTCGTTTCGGAGCCATTACGAATTTGGATAGCCTGGCACAACTAGATTCTATCAGTGGCAACCTGGCCATCCGATATAATAATACATTGAATAGTTTGAAAGGCTTGCAGCAGTTAGAGTTTGTAGGAGGGGCCCTTTCCTTGATCACAAATCCCTCTTTATCCAGCTTGAACGGTTTGAGAAGCCTAAAATCAGTAGGAGGATCTTTATCCATATTTTCTAATGATGCACTCCTGGACTTAGGAGGATTGAGCAATTTGGATTCCGTTGGAAACTATTTAGCCATCAGTGAAAATGCATCCATAATAAACTTAAGGGGCCTGGAAAACCTGATGAGTGTAGGAGATAATTTGCTGATACAGGCGAATCAAAGTTTACAAAACCTGAATGGTCTGGACAAGTTGAATGCTATTGGAAGAGGCTTGCGGATAATGGATAATAATAGCCTCCTGGACGTCAATAGTTTGGGAACTCTCATGACGATGAATGGGCCCTTACGGGTGTTTGATAATAATTCGCTCAGTAGCTTGTATGGCTTAGCTGAACTTGATGGGAATACGATTACAGACCTAAGTATTTCGGGCTGTCCAAGATTGTCCATCTGCGGCATAAAAAGTATCTGTGATTATTTATCCACGGCTACAAATGATGCTTTTTTAGGGGGAAATGCCATGGGGTGTAGCAATCGGACACAAATCGAGACTGCCTGTGCTTCTTTAGTAGGCCTAGATGATTATAATAGAGTTGAGGTTTCTATTTACCCAAATCCAAGTTCAGGTAATATTAAACTTATTGGTTTGAGTCAAGGAAATCTGAAGATAATAAATATGGTAGGCGAAGAGGTTCTGGAAGAAAGGCTCTCAAGCTCTTTACTGAATCTTTCGGAATTATCTGATGGTATCTACTTCCTTTACATTCAATCTGGAGACAAATGGGCAAGTCAGAAGTTTGTGAAGCAAAGCCTCTTCTAAGCCAAATGAAATAGAAATAATCTCAAGGAATAAAAAGCAAATTCGTGTCATTTGCCATTTTTTCTTGAGGTGTGTACAAAAAATTTCAGGTCTCTGATCCTTATACACCCTCAGGTGAAGTATTATTAGGTCTTCTGGTTTAATTTTTCAATTGAAAAAAGGGAATACACGCTTGAGAAATTTTAGGCTTATCTGTTGTCTTTATAAATAATTATTTTAATCCGATTTTAATTAAGGAATTTATATCTTTATTAAATAAAATCGTTCATAAACCAAAAACTAACTATCGAATTATAACATTACCTATTAAGTAAATAATCTCGCTTAATCACATCTTCTAGTTTCATTGTTAGATAATTAGACTAGTGTAACGCTTCTCGCATATTTTTAAGCCAAGCCAGGTATTTTTGCGAGCTATTGAACATGGACTTACTTACTACTTGAGGTATATCTTATTTGACTCTTCAAGATTGAGTGTCCCAAGACACCGGAAACCATTTCTTAATTCCTTCCTACAGTTTCTTCTTTTTGCTTATTCTCAAACGAGCATAATCTTATAAGAATTTGCAATGATAAGATGAGTAAGGAACGCAATGAGTTTTTGGGATAGGATTTCCTCGAATAGATTCTCTAAGGATTTGGGATAACCCAGTAGAATTAGATAGAGGATCGTATTTGAGAGAACCAATTTAAAAACTAACCTACTACTAAAACTAATTCACTATGAGAATTTGTAATCTTAATGTAATAAGATTGTCTGTTTTCGCCCTGTCATTTTTATTCCTTTCTAATATAGCCATGGCACAGGTAACGGGAGTGGTGACTGATTCTGAATCAGGCGATCCGCTTACGGGAGTTTCTGTTGTTATTAAAGGAACAACGACGGGGACTCTGACAGACGACAAAGGAGCATTCTCCTTAGATGCAGGTACTGATGCTGTACTTGTATTCTCTTATATTACCTATACAAAAATTGAGGTGCCGGTAAATGGCCGATCAGTTGTAAATGTAGAAATGGCATCAGATCAAGTACTTGATGAGGTTGTAATTACAGGATATACAGCACAAAGTAAACGGGATATTACAGGGGCCGTTGCAACTGTGGATAGCAAAGAATTATTGGCTGTACCAGCGACAACCTTCGCTCAACAACTTCAAGGTAGGGCTTCAGGTCTTACCATTATCAATGATGCAACTCCCGGTGGAGAGGCTACTGTACGTATTAGAGGATTTGGTACAGTAGGTAACAACAATCCCCTCTACATCATCGATGGAGTACCCTCAACCAGCCAGAACACTTTGAACCCCAATGATATCGAGACTATACAGGTACTGAAAGATGCATCTGCTGCCTCTATTTATGGGTCTCGTGCTGCGAACGGGGTAATTATCGTTACTACGCGTAAAGGGAAATTGGGAAAACCTACTTTGAGTTATAATGGATATTATGGTTTCCAATCAGGAACGAATGATGTTGAAGCGCTCAATGCAGCAGAACTAGGTGAATACTTATACCTGGCTGATTTGTATGCTGGAAAAACGCCTTCGCATGGTCAATATTCCTTTGGACCCAATGGAGAAGTTACCATTCCTACTTATGTATTTCCAAGTGGCGCTAATTCAGTGGATGAAGGTCTATATTCTTTGACGCCTGATAATATTTTCGCCATTACCCGATCTGCTGATACTGACTGGTGGGAGGAAGTTACTCGAGACAATGCTCCAATCATGAGTCATCAACTGGCTGCTACAGGAGCTTCCGAAAATGCCAGATACGCTTTCAGTGTAAACTACTTTAAGCAAGATGCGATTACCAGATTTGTGAGTTATGACCGGGTATCACTTCGCGCAAATACGGAATTTGATGTTGCGAATGGAAGATTAAAAGTAGGAGAAAACTTTACCGTTGCTTTAGGTAACAGACAAGGGGGCTTTGGAAACAATGGAGAGCAAAACGCTGTTTCTGGTTCATACAAGCACCACCCACTTCTACCTGTATTTGACATTGCTGGTAATTTTGCAGGAAGCCGGGGTGCAAACCTGGGTAATAACTTCAACCCTTATGCATCCCTGTCAAGAAATCAGGATGACAGAACCTATAATCTTCGTGCTTTCGGTAACGTATATGCAGAACTCGAAATCGTAAAGGATTTATCTGTAAGAACCAGCTTTGGAATCGACCTGAATGCTGGCCGTCGTCGCGACATTGGACGCCCTCAGCCTGAGTATGTAGAAGGAAATTTCATAAACAGCTCTAATGCAAGTAGCAACTACGACTACCAATGGGTCTGGTCTAATACCTTAAATTATAATAAGACATTTAATCAGGTTCATGTCGTAAATGCAAACGTGGGTGTTGAGGCAATTGAGCAGTTTGCAGAATTTTTTGGTGCGGCAAGACAAAGGTTTGCTTTTGAAACTAATGAAATCATCAGCTATCTGGATCTGGGTGATGCAACTACCTCATCTAATTTTGGTAATGTATCTCGGGACTTTTCACTTTTCTCTCAGTTCGGTCAGTTTAACTATAGCTATGACCAAAAATACCTGGTACAGTTTACTGTCAGGAACGATGCCTCATCCAGATTTAGACAGGCGGCAAGGAGTGCAGTATTCCCTGCCTTCAGTTTGGGATGGCGGATTTCTGAGGAGCCGTTCTTTTACAATGCTTTTCCATTCTTTAATGATTTCAAAATTAGGTATGGTTGGGGACAAACCGGGAACCAGGAGATTGGAGACTATAACGCCTTTACTACCTATCGCTCTAGTATATTCCATGCAGGTTATCCCATTGATGGAAGTAATAGTAGCCCGACTATCGGATTTGATGCCGCGTCTTTTGGTAATCCCGATGCAAGATGGGAGACAACAACTTCAAACAACCTGGGATTTGACGCATCGTTGCTCAATAACAAGTTGACGGTAGAGTTTGACATATGGAATCGTGTCACCACAGACATGTTGTTGCAAGTACCGATTACTTTCTCTGCTGGGGATGCCAGGGCACCTTCATTTAACGTAGGGCAGGTAACCAATAAAGGGATCGACCTCGGTATTGGATTTTCAGACCGTAGAGGAGATTTCTACTACAGCATCGATGGTAATTTTTCTACCTATAGAAATAACATCGACGCATTGAACACTGACGATTCCAGAATATTTGGAAATAGTTCACGCGTACCTTCTATGACAGTTACGCAGGTTGGAAGTCCTATTTCTTCTTTCTTTGGGTTTAATGTTGTAGGTATATTCCAATCTGTAGAAGAAGCTGCTGCATGGCCTGAATATGGTTCTTATAATGCACCTGGAAAATTCAAAGTAGAAGACGTAAACGGAGACGGGCAGATCAACGATGATGACAGAACCATCATTGGTAATCCTCACCCGGACTTCACTTATGGATTGAATTTGAGCGTTGGCTACAAAGATTTCGAACTTACCCTATTCGGAAACGGATCTCAGGGGAATGACATCTTCAACTATGTACGTTTCTTTGCAGACTTCAACTCTTTCCAGGGTAATAGGTCTACAAGAGCCTTATATGAAGCATGGCAACCAACTAATCCTACAGCTCCAAGAGAGCAATGGGTGGCTGCTAATCCTAATGCGACTTCTCCTATCATGGATGCAAACGACCAAATCAGTAGCCGGGTTTCTACTTACCTGATTGAAGATGGAAGTTTCTTCCGTTTGAGAAATGTTCAATTGACCTATAACTTCCCGGATGGTCTTGCTGAAAAATTAGGAATGAGGTCTGGTCAGGTATATCTTCAAGGACAAAATGTTCTTACGATTACAGACTATACAGGACTGAATCCTGAGATCCAAACAGGAAATGATAGAACATTAGGTTTTGATGGTGGTTATATGCCTGTAGCAAGAACTATTATTATTGGCCTAAATCTTAGTTTATAATTAACATATGACATTCAACAGAAAAATCTCATCGAAATCCCATACTTATTAAGGATAGTAAGCGAAATTTTCTTTGGATATATTAACATAAACCACAGATGAAATTTAAAGTAATATCTATAGCACTACTAGTCGCGTCAATCTCCTTTGCTTGTACGGAGGAGTTTCTTGACAAGACTCCCCAGGCTCAATTTAGTACCGTAGGACTCCAGACTCCGGAAGGAGTAGAGGGAATTTTATTAGGAGCCTATAACATGGTTGATGGAAGCGGTCTGGATGGACAGGCTCCCTGGGAAAATGATATCCATAACTGGGTATTTGGAGGAATTTCTTCAGACAATGCTCTCAAGGGAACGGATGCTGGTGACCAACCGGAACAATCTTTTATTGAAGCCTACGATTTCAACTCCTTTAATAACCATATCAGAAACAAATGGCGGGGAGTTTATAAAGGAATCGCTCGCTGTAATGATGCAATAGTTACGGCAAACTCTGTTGAGGATCTTGATCCCGATAGAAAAGCTCAAATCATTGCAGAAGCAAGGTTCCTTCGTGGCCTTTTCCATTTTGAAGCTCAAAAGATGTGGAAAAACCCTCCCTACATTGACGATGCCGTTTACGACATTAATGATGTAGAAAGTACCAAAGTACCGAATGAAGGGAAAATTTGGGACAGAATTGAAGCTGATTTCGCAGCTGCTGCAAGTGTTCTTCCCGCAGAGCAGGCGCTCGTTGGTAGACCTACTAGCTGGGCGGCTAAAGCTTTTCAGGCTAAGGCCATCATGTATCAGGGTTGGGACGAAAACGGGAATGCAAATACGACTAAATTACAACAAGCTAAACCTTTGTTGGAAGAGGTTATCAATTCTGGAAGGTATAGCCTTACTGAGAAATTCTCCGAGAACTTTTTTGTAAGAACCAATAACAATTCTGAATCTATTTGGGAAGTGCAGTTTGCAGTGAACTCTGCATCTACCGATAACGCTAACTCAGGAATTGGTCTGGCTCACCCTTATATAGCTCCCTGGGGATGCTGTGGATTTTATCAGGCCTCTCAAAACCTGGTAAATGCCTTTAGAACCGATGCCTCAGGATTACCTTTATTGGATAACTTTAATGATGAAGATATTCCTTTTGAAACTGAGTACACAGGCCCTATAGATCCGCGTATCGACCATACGCTGGGAAGACCTGGAATTTTGTATAAAGAATTCCAAATCCACCAAACAGATTTTATTCGCGATTTATCTTATGCAGGTCCTTATTCTCCTATGAAACACGTAGGAGAGCCTGAAGCCTTCGGAATTGGGGGTTGGGGGAACCTAACAGCAAATAACTACCGGATGATGCGTCTTTCTATGGTTATTCTTTGGTTGGCGGAAGTTGAAGTTGAATTAGGTAACCTGGAAGTTGCAAGAGATTTGGTTAATCAAATTCGCGAGCGTGCTTCTAATCCAGAAGACTTTGTACCCAAAGCCATCCAAGGTACAGACAATCGTCAGAGCTTTACCCTCACAAATGAGGATGCAGCTAACTATACCATAGGTGAGTACAATGAGCCATGGACAGATCAGGCTACTGCACGTAAGGCTGTTCGCTTTGAAAGTCGTCTGGAATTCGCCATGGAAGGCCACAGATTCTTTGACCTTCAACGTTGGGGGGTTCAGGCAGAGGTACTCAACGCTTACATACAAAGCGAATCCAGAACTCGTGTTTACCTTCAGGGGAGATCTTTTACCCCGAACAAAAATGAATTCTATCCTATTCCTACGGAAGCTATCGATAGATCATTCAAAGATGGGGTAGCCACCTTGACCCAGGATCCCGCTTATAACTAATCTCAAATGAGAAACTATTCTTGTTGAGAATAGATAAATTACCCCCTGTGCAAATTTGAATTTTAACAAAGCACAGGGGGTATTTATGTTTATTTCTATATAGATTCCCATCTGAACTCCTACTACTTAGTCTTGCTTAATATGTACAGCCGATCTCTTATTTATCTTGTATTAATTCACACACTTTTCCTAAGTGCTTGTCAAAAAAAGCAAACGCTATTCGAACAAATACCTGTTTCTCAGACAGGGATAGATTTTTCTAACAGAATTACAGAAAACGATACCTTCAATATCATTTCATTTGAATATGTGTACAATGGGGGTGGAGTAGGAGTAGGAGATTTTAATGCAGATGGGCTGGAGGATCTGTTCTTTACGGGAAATATGGTCGGCAACAAACTTTACCTCAATCAAGGGGATTTCAAGTTTAAAGATATTTCCACCCAGGCGGGTATCAGATCTAAGGATCATTGGAATTCAGGCGTAGCAGTGGTAGATATTAACAATGACGGTTGGCTTGACCTCTATGTTTGTGCGACTACCTATGAACCGGGATCGCGCAGACGGAACAGACTCTTTATCAACCAGGGATTGCAAAAATCAGGTGATAATACCTCTATCTCCTTTAAGGAAGAAGCTGCGGCATATGGAATTGCCGACGAATCACATACAACACATGCCGCATTTTTCGATTATGACAATGATGGAGATCTGGACTTGTATCTTTTGATCAACCAAATGGATGAGAATGCCGTACCCTCACATTTCCGTAAAATTGTTTCGGATGGTACTTCCCGGCGTACAGACAAACTTTTCAGAAATGATTTCGATGAGGAATTGGGGCATGCTGTTTTTACGGATATATCGGAAAAGGCCGGAATTTCAATTGAAGGTTACGGTCTCGGCATAAATATCAGCGACCTTAATCGAGATGGCTGGAAAGATATTTATGTAAGCAATGACTACCTGACCAATGATCTCCTTTGGATCAATAAGGGATCTAAAAAAGGCAGCCTCCCAGGATTTGAGAACAAAGCTTCTTCTTATATGAAGCATACTTCCTACTCAGCTATGGGGAATAATATTGCAGACCTTAATAATGATGGCTTGCCAGAAATTGTTGCGTTGGATATGCTTCCTGAGGACAATCTCAGGCGTAAGTCCATGTTGGGGCCAAATAATTACATGTTTTACGTCAACAATGAGCGATATGGCTATCAATATCAGTATGTGCGGAATACGCTTCAACTGAATCAGGGAAATAGACCGGACACAAGAGAACCTGTTTTTAGTGAAATCAGTATGTTGGCCGGAGTATCCTCAACGGATTGGAGCTGGACCCCTCTGATTGCGGACTTTGACCATGATGGAATGCGGGATCTTATCATTACCAATGGCTTTCCCAAAGATGTGACAGATCGGGACTTTATGGAATTTAGTGGAAAGAATTCTGCGCTGATAGAACGTGAAAGACTTGAGAAAATGATCCCATCAGTCAAGATCAGTAATTATGCTTTCCGAAATAGCTTAGGCACAGTTGGAGGGATTCCTTCTTTTGAGAATGTTACTAAAAATTGGGGACTAGATCAGCCTTCTTTCTCTAATGGAGCTGTATATGCTGATTTGGATAATGATGGGGACTTGGATTTTATTTCCAATAATATCAATGACAGTGCTTTCATTTACAGGAATACACTCGTTGAGCAAAACACCGCAGAAAGCAATTGGCTGAAGATAAAATTTGCAGGAAGTCCTAATAATCTTCAGGGCCTAGGTGCTATCGTTGACATCTTCTATTCACATGGGAAAACCCAGACATGGGAGAATACTCCCTATAGAGGCTATCTTTCCTCTGTAGAAATCGGAGCCCATTTTGGATTAGGAGCTACTACCATAGTTGATAGTTTGGTGGTAATATGGCAAGAAGGCAGGAAACAAATCCTTTACAAGCTGAATGCCAAGCAGGAGATAGAACTTTCTTTTGATGAAGCCCTACCCGTAGAAAAGACAACTCAAAATCCTGCGAATTCAACTCCCCTTTTTAAAGATATCACCAATAGCCGCGGATTAAACCATATCCATAAAGAAAATGACTTTATAGATTTTAATATACAAAGACTTCTACTCCATAAATTTTCTCAATACGGCCCAGGATTGGCCGTGGGGGATGTAAATGGAGATGGTTTAGACGATATATATAAGGGAGGATCCTCTCGAAAATCAGGAAAATTCTTTATTCAGCAAGCAGATGGAAGTTTCCAATCCCAGGACTTGATTGCTGGAACTTCTGATAATAATAGTAAAGAAGAACTCGGCCTTTTATTTTTCGATGCAGATAATGATGGAGATCAGGATTTGTATTGTGTCAGTGGGAGCTATGAATCCCGGCAGTTAGATACGATGTATAAGGATCGGCTTTTTTTCAATGAAGGTGGAAATTTCATTTCTAAAGATGAATCTCTTCCCGATTTTTTGAGTAGTGGATCTTGTGTAAAGGCAAGTGACTTTGATAGAGATGGGGATCTGGATTTGTTTGTAGGTGGTCGAGTTTTACCTGCTCAGTATCCCCGTTCAGTATCAAGCCATCTTTTGATAAATGATGGTTCAGGTACGTTCAGCATAGGCAATGAAGCGTATGCAACAGACCTTATTGACATAGGCCTTATTAGCGATGCATTATGGACAGACTTTGACAACGATGGTTGGATGGATCTCATGCTTGCGGGGGAATGGATGCCCCTGACATTTCTCCGGAATGAAGAAGGAGTTTTAAAGAAGCATTCTACGCCAGCGCTTGAGCTTTCTACTGGTTTTTGGAACAGTCTGACAGCCGCTGACTTCGATATGGATGGAGATATAGATTATGTCGCCGGTAATTTAGGAACAAACAGTTTGTTAAAAGCCAACTCTAAAAATCCAATTTCCATTTATGTTGCAGACTTCGATGCCAATGATAATCGAACACGAGGGACAGGGCTTGAAGCCATCCCCACTGCCTATTTCCCCAATACGCAAGGTGAGCTTACTGAATTCCCCTACTTCGGAAAGACAGACATGGAAAAGCAGCTCATAAGCATCAAAAAATTATATCTGTATCATAGAGAGTATGCCCTGGCAAGTATGTCAGAAATCCTTAAGCAATTTCCAGAGATTGAACCGCTAGTATTTAAAGCGGCTTATTTACAAAGTGCTTACGTAGAGAATTTGGGAAATGGAAGGTTTGAGCTAAGGAGT
The DNA here is from genome assembly GCA_039819665.1 of Bacteroidota bacterium. Taxonomy (GTDB): domain Bacteria; phylum Bacteroidota; class Bacteroidia; order J057; family J057; genus JAWPMV01. The sequence continues at coordinate 100,192 of JBCBRM010000009.1, read as the reverse complement.
CTGCCTCAAGAGGCCCAACTTGCCCCTGTTTATGCAATGGTTACGGGTGATTTTAATCAAGATAATCTCCCAGACATACTCCTTACAGGAAATGATTACGGAACAGAATTGGGTATGGGAAGGTATGATGCCCTCAATGGCTTGGTCCTGATCAATGATGGAAACGCCAAATTTACCCCTCTTTCTATGGAGGAAAGCGGCATTTCAATTCCGGGAGATGGTAAAAGTTTGGTGAAGCTTTTCACCCAAACAGATAATCTTATCCTCCTTGCTGGGCAAAATCAAGGTCCATTGAAGGCTTTTAGTCAAAGTCTTGATCATAGAAAAGTAATCTCCCTTGACCATCTGGACTGCGTTGCCACGATACAGTTAAAAGGAGGAAAGTCATATCGGGAAGAATTACCGTATGGTAATAGCTTTCTTTCACAATCGACGCGTCGCCTCTTTTTGCCCAAAGATGCAATATCCGTAGAAATTGAAGATTCTAGAGGTACAAAAAGAACGGTGGTAATAGAAAACTAAAAAGTCTTCTGGAAAAGGGACTTACCCCTATACAAAGCCTACTATGCGAATACCAATTTCCCATCTCCTTTTTTTCTGGTTTATCCTACTAGCCCTTTCGGCTTGCAGTCCCCAGGAATCAAACAAGCAGCAAATTTCTAAGACTGAGCAGATGCAAGCATCTACTCTGCCAATAGCTCCTCGAATAGCGGTCGACGCCGGGCTACTGGTTGCCAACATGGATGAGTCCCTTGCCTTCTATCGTGATCTGATCGGATTGCCTCTAATTGCAGAAATCACCACTTCTCTGATCGGCAAAGGACGCATGGTTCAGCTCCAGCACGGAGCCTCTCTTATCAAACTCGTTGAAATGGAACAGCCTCCATCTAAGACCAGCCCCACTGGACTTTCCTCGGCTTTAGGGTATAGATACATCACCTTGATGATCACCGATATGGATGCGATGATGGAGAGGATAGAACAGGCAAATATACCTATCGCCCTTCCTCTAACCACTCTTGGAAATGGCGCACAGATTGTGATGGTTGAAGATCCGGATAGGAATGTTGTGGAGTTTGTGCAGGAAGCGAAAGAGGAGTGAATTTGCTTGATTTATTCTGCCAGTAGGGATTTTTTACTAATCCAAATCTCGAAGTAATTCAGCTGCTTTGGGATGATTATATAAAGATTCTGAGACGATTTTTTCCAATACTGGCCTGGATTCCCTGATTTTATTTCTCTTTATAAATAGAAGGGCTTTGTACCAATAGCCTTTTTCGGCATCAAGAAGATCACTATTAATTAAGGTGTCAAAGGACTTTTCGGCTGCTTCATAAGCCTCCAGTTCTATTTGGGCTAATCCTTTATATATCAAAATTAAGCCTTCATTATTAGCGCCTTTACCCTCTTCAAATAATTGAAGTGCTTTTTCATATTCTTTATTTTCAAAAAGAATTTGTGCTTTGCTTAATTGTGATTCTTCATCGCTACGAGAGACAAAGGATGGTAGGTCCTCTATTGCCGAATATTTAGCATAGAGCGTATCATGAGAATCCCTTTTTGAAAAAAATAGCTGAACAACTAAAAACAAAACTACGGAGGCTGCAGCTATATAATAGTAGATTGATTTTATTGCCCTGCTCTTTTTACGCTCATAAGATTTATTAACCTTAACCAAAGTTTTTTCCAACTCTTGTATTTCATCAGACGCTAAGATGCTTTTATAATCATCAATATCAGCCTCTTCCTCTTTTACATAATACCATTCATCTTCACTCAGCATTTTAGAAAGCTGCCCCTCCAATTCAACAGATTGTTTAAAAGCAGCGTCTACTTTTAGTCGTTTCTCAAAATCTTCTATTTCAGATTCAGATAGCAAGCCCTTGAGATATTTTTCTATTAAAATATCGTCTTCCATAACTTATAGCCTAGTTAAAGATGAAAAGCGTTTGTCTTTATTAACCAAGTCTTTGAGTTTGCTCTTGCACTTAAAGACACGCTGCCTTACCACATTCTCAGAGTTATAATTTAATTGTTCCGCAATTTTAGCGTAAGGAATCTTAGCGAAATAGTGTTTTAAAATTTGCTTACAGTTCTCAGATATTTGTTCTAAACAATCATTAAACAATTCCCAACGCTTTTGCTCTAAAAGAGAAAGCGCAATATCATCTTTATCATCCTTTAGTTCCGAAAGCCCCTCAATTGTTACCTTATTTTTTTGCTTATTTAATTCTCGCCTCCATAAATTTCTACATACCACAAACAAATAAGACTCAAAGGTATTTTTAATCTCAAATTTTTCTTTTTTGTAACGGACTGCTATTTGGAGTAATGCTTTTTGAAAAACATCCTCAGCATCTTCCTGATATCCTTTATTTTTTAAAACGAAACTGACCACATTTTGAAACGATTCCCGGTAAATTTCCCTAACAATAGTTTCATTATTAGTGACTAGTCCATCTAAAAAATAAGTGGGATTTAGCATCTATTGAAAAAAAATAGTTTTGTTATGGGTAACATATCCATATATTTAATCACAGGAGGATATAAAAATAAATAATACGGATAATGAAAAAAATATTTTATTTATTATGTATTGCTCTAATGGGAATGATGATGGGCTGTGAGAAGGAAGTCTTAATTAATCCTTCGCTTGAAAGCAACTCAATTCCTACAGGCAATAAAAAATTAGCACTCACTAATTCAAAGCCGCAAGGAAAGCCTGCTCTATCAAATAATCAGAAGAGTGGCTTAAACACAGCTAATGTCATCGTTGATGAGAATGGGGTTCCTTCAGGAGTAGAAGCAATTGTCTTATACCTGGATATGGATGTTATTCAATCCAACTACCCCAACAGTTTTTCAGGATCTTTTAGTCAGCATTACAGAAATGAAATGTCCACACATTTTACCATTTACTCTGTAGATTATGGGAATTCATCATGTGGAAATGTTGAACGTTGGTTTGTGAATAAATTGGAATATGAAAACTATGCGGGTACGAGTCTTACTGATGGCGTAATTCCTGTAGATATAGATGAAGGAAATGATAATACATCTTCGGCTAATAGTCCTGCTAGCTCTACTTCTAACCCTCCCGCTGGTTGGGGAGATCCAAATGGAAACGTGAGTAGCCAAGCACCCAGCCGTCCCAACCGGCCAGACGCTCCGGATGATACGCCAACTGGGATTCCCATCCCTATTACCTTTCAAGCTTGTTTTTAATCTGTAAAAATATAAATAAAAGAACGGGTAGATATTGTCTATCCGTTTTTTTATATATACGTATGAAGTTAGTTTTTATAGGCTTTCTTGTCTGTTGCAGTAGTTTGTTTTCTCAAAATAATTTCAGTTCGATTACTACAAACGAGCGCCTCACAGATACCCAAAAAGACCAGGAGTTTGAGGCATTACTCCAACGTTATACCGCTGAGAATAAGATAGACTCTCTTCTCAAAGAGACCTATGAGGTCATAAAATGGAATTATGAAGTCGGGAGATTAAAGAAAGCGATAGCCCTAAACCAAAAAAATTTAGTGCTCATGGATTCTATAAATTATGATGATAGCATATTTTATAGACGTAATATCTACAGTCTAGGCTTTTACCAAAATAAAGATGGGAAAACCAAAGACGCACTTCAAAGCCTCAAACGCTTAATCAACTATCAAGAAGCTGATGAATTTGCCTTAAAAAGTTCTAATATCATAGCAGAAATTTATTCTGCAGAGGGCGATAATTATAATTCGCTGACCTATTTTAAGCTTTACAGGCAGCTCTCTCAAAAGTTTAAAGACGATACACGTTTGGCCCTTGCAAGCCTGGGAATTGCGAGATCATGCTTACAAATCAATTCCAAAAAATCCCTGAGCGAGGCAATAGAAATTAGCACGGCTACCCTTAATCATTTAGAAAGCTCCCCTCAAGCCAATGTTCATAGTTATTATTATCTTTTATTATATAAATCTTTAGGCAATTTACATTCTGATAGACGGGATTATAATTTTGAAGTTGCCACCCAATATTTTGATAAAGCTCTGGAGATTGCTTTAAAAAATAATGACTACGAAGAAGTTAGCAAGATCAATAACGACATAGGGCTCATTTATTTAAAAGATAAAAGACCAGAAGCTAAGTTATTTTTTGAGAAAGGATTAGCCTATAAATCCAACCAGGTAATTCTCTGTATTATCTATCGAAATCTGGCTCAATTCTACCTGGACCAAAAGGAATTTGGAGAAGCTCTTCAATACATTCAGAAATCTCTGGATGTTATTACATTCAAGAATTCTCAAGATGTAACTGATCTCCCTGCAAAGGAGGATTTAATTAATCTTAAATCAAAAAATCAAATTATCGAGAGCTTGAGTCGAAAAGCTGAGATATGGTTGCGTCTGGCAAAATCTAAAGCAGATAAAAAAGATGAATATGAGCAGGCCCTTAGAAGCATTAAGTTGGCAGATTGGCTCATTGATGTAGCTAAACGGTCTAGCGAGTATCAATCTAAATTATTCTGGCGAAAAACCGGAAGCGCTTTATACCTAAAAGGGGTAGAAGTGGCTTATGAAAGCAAGCAAGCGGAAGATGCCTTTTATTTTATGGAGAAAAATAAGGCCTTACAATTGCTTGAGGATGTTAATCTAAAATCAGCAAGAGCTAATACGCAAATTCCAGTGTTAATTTCACAAAGGGAACAAGCTCTCAAGGCAAAAATCATTGACTTGGAAAATAGAGATACTTCATCCAAACTTGAGGAAACAAACAGAGACTTGATCATTGCCAAAAACAATTATGGCAGATTTATTGATTCTTTAGCTCCTGATATAAAGTTTCTGTATAAGCTGGAAAAGCCGGCAGAGGTAATTTCTATAGACAGCATAAAAAGCAAATACCTACAAGCCGATAAAGTCTATATAGAGTATATGTTGGATGAAGAGGATGGTTTTGGCCTGGTGATCAGCAATGAAAGAATAAAGCTATTTAAGATTGATGATATAGAAGAACTTAAGAAGTTAGCTATAGCTTATCGAAACTATGTTAACAAACCCCTTTCTGATAAACAAAGCTTAGCAGGCTACACCCATACCGCATATAACTTATATAAATTCTTGTTTCCAGATGAAATTCAGGAGTTCATCAAGGGAAGAGAGCTCAGCATAATTCCAGATTATTTTTTACAAAATATTCCCTTCGAAGCTTTATTAACTATAGAAAATGATAGCAAGAGTTATCTGATTTCACAGCACCAGATAAATTATGCCTACTCATTGACCTTTTTGATTGAAAATAAGAAGCTTAAGAAATCGAACAAAAATCGGATTGTGGCTTATGCACCCGTAAACTTTAAGGATGAGTTAGCTACATTACCAAACACCAAAACTGAACTGGATGCCATAGATCAAATCACTTCTATGGATGCCTTCTTATATGAAGAAGCAACTAAGCCTAATTTTTTCACTTCGAGCAAAGACGCTAAAATTATTCATATCGCTTCACATGCTGATGCAAGTGATAATATAAGTCCCTGGATTTCATTTTATGATGAAAAATTGAACCTTAACGAGCTTTACAATCATAGCACTGCAGCAGATTTGGTCATACTAAGTGCCTGTAATACCTCACTGGGTGAAGTTTACAAAGGAGAGGGTGTAATGAGCCTGTCGCGTGGTTTTTTTAATAGTGGTTCTCAAAGTGTGTTGACTACGCTCTGGGAAATTAATGATAAGTCTTCCATGCAAGTTATTAATGCCTATTATGAGAATTTGGATGAAGGACAGAATAAATCTTTGGCGTTACATAATGCGAAGTTGACTTATCTCAATCAGGCATCTCTCACTGAGGCCTCTCCCTATTATTGGGCATCCTTCATTCTGATTGGAGACACTGGTAAGATAGACTTACCCAATAATCATACTTACCTATACTATCTAATCGCCCTTTTTGCACTAATAATTCTGGGTTACATCTTTTTTTTTAAGAAAAAATAATTTTTTGGGTAACAAACTCCACCTACGATGAACAAGAAGGAAATTAACAACCTTTTTCGTCGTGAAAGATTCATTAAGCTACTTACTTACTTCCCTTTTAAAGTTCAACCGAATCTCTGTTGATGTTGAAGAGTTAACTTTTCAAGTCCAGACTCACCCCTCATATCCAAGCCTCCATTCCATGACGGGTGTGCTGGATCATTTTAATATTGAACATGTAGCGTTAGAAATTTCCGTACATCTGGATATTTTTGAAGAATTACCTCATAGCTTTTTAGCGCAGATAGAAAAAGATGCGCAAAAACAATTTGTGGTCGTTAAGAGAACGAAAACAGCTCTCAAGCTCATCTATCATGAGAAGAAGAGCGATACCGTTTCTTACCAAAATTTCCTGGAAATATTTACAGGAATTGTTCTAATCGTAGATGTTGAGAATTCGGGCGTAGAACTTCCCTCCTCCTCAAAGTTCGACTTGCGAAAGCTATTAGCTATTACGGTAGGATTGAGCAGTTTGGGATTATTGGCAAGATCTTCCTATGACTTAATTGATATAATATTTCTCGCTTTATCATTACTGGGTATATACCTTACCAAGACCATTTTGCTTCAGGAGCAAGGGGAATCATCTGTCTTAGGAGATGCATTCTGCTCAAGCAAAACAGAGAAGAAAAATTGTCATGCAGTTTTGACATCAAATGGGGCAAGGCTTACTAAATCGCTAAAGTTAAGTGATCTAAGCATGATGTATTTCCTCGGCTTGACCATGAGCTCATGGTTACTTAGCATAAATAATTTTAGTTTATTCTTGCCAAAGCTTATAAGTGTAGGAGCTGTAGCCGTTACGCTTTACTCTATATACTATCAAGCGTGGGTAATTAGAAAATGGTGCTTTTTATGCTTGAGTCTTGTTGGCATATTATGGGCTCAAGCCTTTTTATCGATACTTACTTTTACTGTTGAAGTAAGCCTGTATAGTGTCTTATTGAGCTTATTCTCTTTTGCAGCTAGCAGCGCAATTTGGTTGGTTTATTCCAAACTTAAAAAAGAGAAGCTCGATCTAGTAAAAATTAAACTTGAGCACTATAAGTTCGTGAGAAACTTTGACTTATTTAACAGCCAGCTACTTACACGAAAAGCTGTCAATACTGACATTTTAGGTACTGAGGATATCATATTTGGCAATCGTAGGAGCAAGTTGGAGATTGTCTTTATCACAAATCCACTTTGTGGGCATTGTAAAGCTGTACATGAACTTACCAATCAAGTACTGCATAGCTATGGGGAAGATATTAAGTTAACGATCAGGTTTAATGTAAATCCTCAGCATAAGGGTGGATCAGCAATAAAGATATGCGCTCGTTTACTGGAAATATATCATTTAGAAGGGCAAAGAAAATGTCTTGAAGCTATGCATGACATCTACGGTGATTATTTGCCTAAGCAATGGCTAAATAAGTGGGGTTATCCAGCATCTTCAGAAACCTATATTTCAGCCCTGGAAAAATCATTCTATTGGTGTTTTGAAAATAGCATCAATTTCACACCGGAGATTCTCGTAAATGGCCATTCATATCCAAAGCTTTATAACAGAAAAGACCTCATTTATTTTATAGAAGAATTATCAGAAAGTGAACCAAATCCTGTAGAAGCTGCTGTCCCTATAAGCTAAGGAAGTACACAACATTAGAAATCAAATTCGCTCAGGAAGTCATCGCGATCTCGATCGTTTCTGGCTTGCTTAAGGGAGAAATTATCCTCGGACTAACTCAAAAAATACGACGAAACAGTAATAAAAATTCAGATTGAAAGCTAAATTCCCAACATATCAACAAACGGAATCCAAAGACTGCGGACCTACCTGCTTAAAGATCATAGCGAAGCATTATGGGAAAGCCATAAGTACACAAACGCTAAGGGATTTGAGTGAGACTACTCGTGTAGGTTCCAGTCTAATGGGAATTAGCGAAGCGGCAGAATCAATGGGGTTTAGGACCCTAAGTTTAAGGCTATCCTACAGCAAACTAGAGGAAGCACCTTTACCCTGCATTCTTCACTGGAATAATAATCATTACGTAGTACTATATAAGATAAAAAAGGAGAGGGTTTATATCTCAGATCCTGCACACGGACTCATTAGTTATAGTAAAACTGAGTTTATTAAGTCCTGGATTGGTCAAAATGCTACAGAAACTACAGAAGAAGGCATTGCACTCCTGATAGAACCTAGTCCCAATTTTTATAATACGGATTTTGATGAGGATGAAAAATTTGGCTTCTGGTTTATCATAAAGTATTTATATAAGTATAAAAAATTCCTTGTCCAGTTAATCCTCGGCTTACTTGCTGGCAGTCTATTGCAATTAAGCCTGCCATTTCTCACCCAAAGTATTGTTGATATTGGTATCCAAAATCAAGATCTGGACTTTATCTATCTCATCCTCTTTGCACAACTCGCATTATTTGTTGGGAAAGCATCTCTGGAAATCATTCGAAGCTGGATTTTATTACATCTAAGTACCCGGATTAATATTTCCTTGATATCGGACTTTTTCATCAAATTAATGAAGCTACCCATAGCGTATTTTGATGTACGAATGACAGGTGATTTGCTACAGCGTATCAATGACCACAAACGAATTGAGCGCATACTCACCACCTCATCGCTTACCATCCTATTTTCATTTATCAATCTCATCATTTTTAGTCTGGTATTAGCCTACTATAGCTTAGAAATATTTACGGTTTTTGCTTTTGGTAGCAGCCTGTACATGGCCTGGGTATTGTTCTTTTTTAAAAAACGCAAAGAACTGGATTACAAGCGCTTTTCAAAAGTAAGCGAGGAACAAAGTAAGGTAATTGAGCTCATAAATGGCATGCAAGAGATAAAACTGCACAATGCCGAGCGTCAAATGCGGTGGAACTGGGAATATGTTCAAGCCAAACTATTCAAGATAGCTACCAAAAACCTGGCGCTGGAACAAACCCAAAGTGTAGGATCTAATCTCATCAATGAGCTTAAAAATATGCTCATTACTATTCTCTCAGCAAGCTTAGTTGTAGAAGGAAATATTTCGCTAGGTATGATGATGGCGATCAGCTATATGGTTGGGCAATTGAATGGACCAATTGTACAACTTATCAGCTTTCTAAGACAGCTTCAGGATGCAAAAATAGCGGTAGAACGTTTGGGAGAGATCCACAATATGGAGGATGAAGAAGCTCCTCATATTCCTAAAATTAAAGACTTGCCCCTTGCGCAGGATTTAACATTGAGGCATATCACGTTTACCTATAAAGGCGGAATAGATCCTGTTCTGAAAGATTTATCGCTCAGCATTCCGACCAATAAAACCACTGCAATTGTAGGTACAAGCGGTAGTGGGAAAACAACCCTCATGAAACTACTTTTGAGATTTTATGAGATAGATAAAGGAGATATACATTTAGGTAAAACCAATTTGACCCATATATCACAGCGTAGTTGGAGAGCAAACTGCGGAGTGGTCATGCAAGAGGGTTATATTTTTAATGATACCATTGCAAACAACATTGCGGTAGGGGAGGAGCACATAGATAAGTATAGATTGCTAAATGCCATAAATACGGCAAACATCGGAGAATTTATTGAGCAATTACCACTCACTTATAATACCAAAATCGGCAGTGAAGGTACGGGACTGAGTACTGGGCAAAAACAACGCTTACTGATAGCAAGGGCTGTCTACAAAAATCCCCAATTCCTATTCTTTGATGAGGCTACTTCTGCTTTGGATGCAAAGAACGAAACCATCATCATGAAAAACCTCAATACCTTTTTCAAGGATAGAACGGCGGTAGTCATCGCCCATAGACTGAGTACTGTGAAAAATGCCCATCAAATCGTGGTATTGGATGAAGGGAAAATAGTTGAAATAGGAACCCATGAAGAACTCATAAAAAATAGAAGCAATTACTATAAGCTGGTTAAAAACCAACTAGAGCTTGGTAAGTAAAGATATTCTCTCGCGAAGAACGGACACACGCTTTGAGTGTCTAAAAATGATCAAAGCTAAACGTCAATAATTGAACTATTAAAAAAATGAAAAAATTCTCAAAACTCGGAAAAAGCCTAAGCAAAGCAGAACAAAAGCAAATTTTAGGAGGTGATTTTGGTGACTCTGGTCTTCCCGATGTAGGACCCAATGGGCCTTGCCAGGTATTTGGAATTGGTACACCCCAATGCCAATGCTATTATGAAGGAGGCACCTGGAATGCAGAGTGTAACCGCTGTGATACGGAGGCATATTTTGCTGACGGTTGTGATCAGATTCCTTTAGATGGTGGTTTCCCATTAGGGCTAGGGGGAGGAAATTAATGAAGTGTGAAGGTGCTACCTAAGCGTAGCACCTTCATTTTAATTTATGCAAAGTATGAATCAGCCGGATAATATAGAACTCAGGAGTGAGAACATTCAAGAACTATTACATGCAGTTCCTACCTGGATGATCCGCTATGGGAATTTACTCATACTAACATTCATTCTTATGTTCCTGAGCTTATCCTGGTTTATCAAGTACCCGGATATTATTGATGCAGATGCCCTGGTTACTACAAAGCTTGCCCCTCAGAAAAAGTATGCGCTCATAGGAGGCAAATTAGATTCCATCTTCATTCAGGATAATTCAATTATAAGAGAAGGCAGCATTATCGCGCTTATAGAAAATACGGCTAATTATGAACACATCCAGTTCTTGAAGTCTATAGTGGATAGCACAAGTTTGAACAATACCAGTTTCTCTTTTCCGCTAGATAGGATGCCTGTTTTATTCTTGGGAGAAATAGATGCCCCCTATGCCATTTTTGAAAATAACTATCTTCAATATCAGCTCAATAAACAACTTCAGCCATTTGCTAATGAAGCCCAGGGAAACCAAAATTCAAATATTCAACTCCAATCCCGCCTACAAACCCTACGTGCACAAAAAGAAATTCAAGATGCAGAGCTTTCTTATCAGAAGAAAGATTTAGAACGCCAACAGCAATTATTTGCCGAAGGAGTAATCTCCAAGCAGGCCCTTGAAACTGCCGAGCTAAGCTATTTACAATCAAGGCGCAGTTATGCCAATATGAATGCATCTATTGCACAATTAAAGGAAGCCATTGGAAACGCTAAAACCCATGCGAGAAACACGGCAATTAATAAAACAAGAGAAGAGATAAGCCTTTTAAAAAATGTGATTCAGTCATTTACCCAGTTAAAAAAGGCGATTAAGGAATGGGAAATGAAGTATACGATTCGTTCGGATATCAATGGGAAAGTAGTGTACTCCAGGGATTGGGGTAAACATCAAACCATCAGTCAGGGAGAGTTTTTGTTCACCATCATTCCTTCTGAAAATTCAGCATATTTAGCAAAATTGGCTTCCCCACCCAGAAACTCTGGAAAACTGAAAGTAGGACAAACGGTCAATATTAAACTGGAGAATTATCCGGAGAGCGAATTTGGCACCTTAAAAGGACAAATAGAACACATATCTTTACTTGCAGATGAAAAGGGCTTTTATAAAGTGACTGTATCCTTACCCAGAAAGCTTATAACCTCCTACAAGAAAACCATAGCCTTCAGGCACGAGATGCGCGGCCATGCAAAGATTATTACCGAAGATCTAAGGCTTATGGAGCGTTTCTTCTATAAATTAAACGGGATTTTCAAAAGGTAAAACTGTCAAGCTAAATTGGTACGTGACACGAAATAATTTCCGACAACATAATCAGCATTATGTTAAGTAAAGTCTCGTCCCCTAAATTGGAAACTCTACTAAAATGTGGTGCCGGATTTGGCATGGGGACAAGAGGTCGCCGAGGAATGATGGACACACTGTAGTCGATTTTGGGGATTTCGCCACCTTACCTATCCATACCGCCTCAACGGTTTGGTAATACGCTATGAAAAGTTAGAGACAAGGGGACGTTTCAAAAAAATTCAGCCCTGATGAAGGGCATATCTTTTGAAGCTTATCTGCTGAAACACAAACAAAAGGAAGAGGGGATTAGATCATTTATATTTTTCAATAAACGCAGTCACCTCATTGTAAAAGTCAAAAGGCTTCTCGAAATGCGGACTGTGTCCACATGCTTCATATTTAACTTGAAACTTATCTTCTGTAGGAGTTGCGATCAAACTAAAAATAGTATCGCTCAGAATAACTGGCACGGCTCCATCTTCTACCCCCCAGACAATCAGGGTAGGTCGATCTATGTTTTTGGCATTCGGCATGAAATCATAATTTGCCATGTAGTCTGTATTGGCATGGTTTGCAGTATACCAAAAGAAGGACATGGGAGAAAAGAACAAATAGTCAAATTCTGAAGTTGGGTTTATTTGTTTAGATGCCTCCGGGTCGTATACATATCCTCCTAATTCTCGAATATGTTCATAGGGCTCTAAGTCAGCTTCGGTAGGATTGGGATTATTTTCCCACCAGGCAAGTACCTCTTTCCAATATTCATCGCCTGTTTCGGTAAGCTTGGCTTCAGCCCTCGGAACAACCCAGGCTCTTCTTACAATCATTTCATACCTATCCTGAATAGACCCATCTTCAATGATCATTCCGTTAAATGGTAATTGGTTGATGCCTTTTCCCATAAATTCCAAAGACAATCCTCCTCCCCAACTATGCCCATAAAGAAACAAAGATCCCGGATTATATCGACTTTGAATCAGTGTTACTAGTTTTTCTAAGTCTTCGACATGAATGTCCACACTCATATCTTCAAATTTAGGGTCTCCTTTTGCAGAACCACTCATTCTTTGGTCCCAGTAAACCAGTGCATATTTTTTCTCCAATTCTTTGAAGCCATACGTAGGTCTATGAAACTCAAGTCCCGATGAAAAGCCAGGCCCCCCATGGTTAGCAATGATGAAGATACCAGAACTAAGATTGCCGGTAACCCATACAGGCATAACTGCTCCATGGTTTTCTAAATAAAAAGTTTCCCCTTCGCGATACCAGTCATTTTGGCCACATCCAATAATCATAGCCGTCAAGATGATAAACAAGAATCGTTTCATGTTATCCAAGATTTTAGGGATTAAAATTAGAAAGTATACCCCAGGGCCATTGCAAAATGAAGCAATACGGTATCATTTACCTTGTTCTGGAAAAATACTATGGGTCTGAGCCATATGCTTTTGTGAACAGAATCTCTTTTCAGTTTATACGCAATCTCCGCGTTAATAGAGGGCATGAAATCAATCCCTGCAAAGCTGGAAATTCTTTGTATATCTCCGTTCTCGCCAACCTTAAACACCCCATGATCAGAATGGTGCCAGGAATTCATTAGCCCAATTCCTCCTGAAAGGCCCGTATATATACGTGACCCTAAATGCCATCGAATCCCTAGTACAAGATCGGCGAATAATGCTTGATGATTATACCTATGAAAATAGTATCCCATACCTACCCGAATAGGTACTGACAATTTCTGTTTCTGTAGGAGGTCAGATTCGGCATGTACAATTATTCCCGGATGAAAAATTGTTTCACCATAATATCCCAATCCAAGTCTGAGTTTCGACTGAGCAACTAGAGAATTACAAAAAGTAAGGGATAGGCCTACAAAAATAAGATATTTCATACTCTTTAATTAACCCATCAAGAGAAACTGCAAAAACCTTTTCCGTAAAAATAGATTGATGAGTTGAGTGATAAGTTGATATTTATCAACTACTTGTTATTTTTTATCCTGCTCATTTGTTCTTTTGAAATGCCGAGGTAGGAGGCTATCAAATAATCAGGAATTTGAGCAACATGAAGGGGATGATTTACCTTAAGCGTTTGATAGCGCTGAGCGGCATTTTTGTTTCGCATTTCGTACAGCCGAATCTCCAGGGTTTCTATATATAGAGAAAGTAAGCTAAATACCAACTTTGAGATTTTGGGATCATCAGCGAGGATATCAATTATGTCATCATAAAAGTATTCATCTAAGCTACAATCTGTCAATGCAACTATAGCTTCCCGGGAGCTATGTCGTGAGAAAAAAGAGTAGGCAACAATGTCAAAATCTCCCGGAAAGGTAAAGCCGGATGTAATTTCCTCAGACTTTTCATCAATTTGAAAGGTCCTTAGGATTCCCTTTTGAACAAACACAAACTTATTACTAATCTCCCCAATTGAGATTATTGTCTCATCTTTTTTGTATTCTCTTGTCCTCTTGGCAGGGGTTAGCATTTCAAACAAATACAAAATTTCATGATTGTTTTCCTGCTCATGGAGGTTATGATTTGGACTTAACATATTTATCTACCAAACTTAAATGAGTTGCAGAATTCCATTTTTCCTGAGGGATAGCTGTAATATAATGACTACTTATAATCTTCTCTGTTGCTTGGGTTGTTTTTTTTATGGAATAGACTGATACAGTTCTCCAAGAAGGACTGGAAACCTATGTTAGTCAATACTTTAAGAAATTCATCAGGGTAGATTCTTCGGCTTGCTAGCTTTATGAAAAAACACACCTCAAAACACAACTAGCTAACCGTTTCACTTTTTGCTGATGTAATACACACCATGCACTAAAAGAGGTCCGGCCACGGAAGGATACAAATCCACCGCTTCAAAGGGTGGCCGAAACCCCCTATTGAACGGCATGTCTTAAATTCCTAACTTTCAATGACTTGAATTCTCACAAGTCAGTTAGCCGAATACCTTGGTTTTAAGCTAGGTAAAAAGCTTATGTATATGGTCAATACGCGCTACAATGGCGGATGCACTCAGCATATCCTCAATTAGAAATGAAATTCAAATGTGATGAAAACAATTATCCTTAAGCGGAATAGTAGGGTCGATCCTCTTTACTTCTGTATCCCTATTCTGTGGTTTTTTGAAAACTGAATATGACCCAATTCACAATTTCATTAGTGAATTAGGTGCAACAAATTCTTCGACTGAACACCTGATGAATAATCTTGGTTTTATTCCTTCTGGATTTCTATTTTGCCTGTTTGGACTTGCAATTTTTGTGGTAGTACCGATTATGTTAAGTTAAAAGAGGAAATAAGTAGCATCGATAACTACTCCGATGCTACTTATTCAAGTATATTTATAAATATGCGCGATATAAATCTACTTTGGCAGAGCCTTCTTTCTCATCTGTGCTCATCTGAGGTAGGCCCGCTTCTTTCCAATCCGGGATATACGCAAAAGGGACAAGGTATTCTCTTTCATCCGAACGATTATCAAGTCCGAAGAAAAACAGACTATCTGGCATCCATGCGTCATCTCCCATGATTTCCATCGTAATGGAACGAAGATCTGTGGACCTAAAGGTATTGTTCCTGGCGTAGCTGATATCCAAAAAGGTTCCCCCATCTTCCCCTAATGCGCCTTCCGGAATATCAATAGTAAATGAGATATCATTTTTGAGGCTTACTTCTATTTTTATCGTATTTTTTGTGCCGGCATGACGTCTTTTGCTATTGTTTATTACGAGCGCAATGCGATTCATTTGCACCCAGTTACCTGACTCATAGGCACGGCTCAGGGGTAAAGAAAGGCGCCCCTCCTGCTCATCTGTACTGATTTTTGTCCCCCATAATCTCAATGCCAAAGGAGTGAATACTTTTCCTTGTTCAGGTTTTTTCTCTCCCCACAATAGGATATGTCCCGGAGACCAGGCATCGGCTCCACGAATACCCACCCGGGCATGATCAAATTGATTAGGCAAATTTCGATTGCTTACGTCGATACTTAATACCTTGGTTGAGCCCTCAGCAAGACCCTCGGGAATATCAAAGGTATGATGGATGGTATCCCAATTATTGTCGGTTAGGATAAGAACGATTTCTGATTTTGTTCCTGCATGTCTAATAGAGGAAGTGTTGACCACAAGGTAGAGCTTGTCATACATGGTAGTAGAATCTTAGGGTTGAAGGATTAATGAATGTGATGGGTAGAAATTAAAGTTGACCTATAACCTCATCGTGAACTAAAGATTATAAATTGATTATATACTTTGACCGACATATTAGGTTAATTCTTCTCAGTGATTAATTATATCTCCCCTTCCCTTACTGAAACGTTTGGCAAAAGTCGAAGTATCCACTTAGGTGGATGCATATTCTATTTATTCCAGATAGGAAATTTTTCCCATGAATCCCCCTTTACACAATCACAACAATATTACCTGAAACAAAATGAAGCACAAGAACCTTATCACCTTTGCCCTGGGACTTTTCCTATTATTACCCTTATGCAATGGACAAGCGATTGGGGGGAAATCAAATTCCTTTACAGAAAAAACACCTCAAGAAAAACTCAACTATTTTATAAAACTGGCAGACAGTCTTAGAATCGTCGGGAAAGTTCCGGGAGTGGGTATTGCCATCGTTTTCAATCAAGAAATCCTTTACACCGGAGGCCTTGGATTTCGGGAGGTAGAAAATCAAATCCCCGTTGAAAAGCATACACTTTTTTCCATCGGCTCCAATACGAAAGCTTTTACGGGTATACTAGCCGCTAAGTTGGTTGATCAGGAACTCATGGATTGGGATGAACCCCTGAAAACGTATATCCCTGAATTTGAGTTAAAGGAAGAGTATATAACGAGAACGGTGAATATGGCCGATGCTTTAAGACATGGAACAGGTCTTGGGCGCTATGATGAAATTTGGAAATACAAGACCTTTAGCCGCAAAGACTTATTATCTCAGCTCAAAGACTTGGATTTTACAGATAGCTACCGAACAAGTTATGGCTACAACAACCTTATGTATACAGTCGTTGGGGTGGCTCAAGAACGGGTTACAGGAAAATCCTGGGAGGATTTAGTCAAGGATGAGATTCTGAGGCCCTTAAAGATGAACAATTCTTATGCGACTTTTAATGAGTTTATGAGTTCGGATCAACGAGCGATCGGGTATAAGGGAGATGGGAAGACAAAAGAGATTTCTGTTGATGTGACAAGTGTAGCTCCGACAGGTGCAATAAGTTCGACTCCGGAAGATATGGGCAATTGGTTGAGAATGTTGCTCAATGAAGGAAGTTTTGCCGGGAATAAATTTCTGTCTAAAGCAGCCTTTGATTATGTAATGATGCCGGGGGATAATGTGGGCTTTCGAGCTCCGGACGAATTTTGGTACTACAATGCAGGAATCGGAGGCTACTATAAACAGGGCAAAAGAACTTTGGGACACAATGGTTCCATAGATGGGATGAATTCTCGCATGGCCCTTAAACCTGATGAGGGCTTTGGCATTTTTATCATGACCAATCAAATCTCCAGCTATAAGGAATTGATAACAGATTATGCCGAAAAGATTTTCCTTGAAAATGATTATAGCCGAAATCCCGATGCCGAATTAGGATTGAAGTTAAATGCAGACTTCGCAGATTTTACCCTCAGTTTGGAAAATGAAGGAATAGCTGCCGCAAGAAAAATTTATGCGAGCATGGATCCAAAGTACCTCGAAGGAGGGATGAACTCTTTGGGCTATCAGTTGATGAATAAAGGAGACATGGAAAAAGCCTTCTATGTGTTGAAACAAAATACAGAAAGCCATCCCTCTTCCTCCAATGCCTTTGATAGTTTGGGGGAATACTACTTTATTCTAAAAAAATTCGACCAGGCTTTATCCCATTATCAAACATCCCTTAAACTGGATAAAAAGAATAAAAATGCAGAGATGATGATCCGGAAGATTAAGGAAGAGAACCAATAAATTTTCAGCAATTTTTTCACCAGCTTATTATTGAGGTTGAAACAAGTTATGTCCAGGGTACTGAAGTCTTCCTCAAAATTGCTGAGAATGGAAAAAAAGTTGATTGGATTCCTCCTACTCTTTAGAAAAGTTTGTGTAAAAATTGAATTTCTTTCCTTCATAGAAAAGAACGGGTAATTCTTTGGGTTCAAATAACGTTGTCTCCCGTGTTCTCTGGTGTACTAATATGCTGTTGAAAAGAAACGAAAAAAATAAATGTGTAAACATTGTTTATGCCTTTCATTAAAAATATATGCAGTTTTCTCTATAAGTTTTATCTCCGTTTGCCCTCTGAATCAATTTCTTAATAGAAAATTCATAATAATTCGCCAATTTTATCTCTATGTGCACGTGCACATTTCAAAAGGATTTAGTATAATTGTAAAAGAAGTCGAGTCCTTTGGGCGGACTTCTGTAAAATACGCGCCACACTAGATAAGCGGAGTACACGACCAACATGTATAAAATACCCATAATAAAACTAACTACTACACATATGCTTCCCATTATAAATTATAAGACCACATCCTCAGCTTTTGAACGGTAAAGTACCTGATTCACGGGCTCTTTATGCTCATTAGCTTTCACTAATATCAGGTCTCTCAGACCTCTTTAATTACTGCAACATTTTCACATCTATTAGATAGCTAACCTTTAAGTTTCTCTTATGAAAAATAGACTAACTCAAAAATTCGTCTCGGGCAACTCGATCCGACGGGTTTTGGTTCTCTTACCGTTTCTCGGTATGATGCTGATGAACCACAGCCTGTTTGCCCAATCCCGAACTGTTTCGGGTACGGTGATTGAGTCTACAACCAAGACCCCATTGACCGGGGTATCTATCGTTGTAGAAGGCACCACTACTGGTGCTTTGACCAATGAGCGTGGAGAATACACCATTACTGCTCCCAGTGATGAATCTGTATTGCTCTTTAACTTCATTGGCTACGAAACCCAAAAAATCACAGTCGCTGGACAAAGTACCATCGATGTATCTATGGTAAGTTCAAATATCGTTTTGGACGATGTAGTGATTACCGCTTTGGGGGTTGAAAGAAAGACCAAAGCCCTTGCTTACTCTGTAACCGAGGTTGATGGTTCCAATTTCACCAAAGCACGTGAGATCAATATCGCCAACTCTCTTGCAGGGCAAGTAGCTGGGGTAAACATCGCAAATCCTGCTACCGGTAAAGCCGGATCTGCAAGGATTGTAATTCGAGGTAATGCCTCTATTTCTGGTAATAACCAACCTCTGATCGTAGTTGATGGTATTCCGATCGACAACTCCAACCTGGGATCCGCCGGTATGTGGGGTGGATCTGACCAGGGAGATGGTATTTCCAGTATCAACCCGGATGATGTAGCAAGTATTTCTGTATTGAAAGGTGCGACTGCAGCTGCTCTTTATGGATCACGTGCTTCTAACGGGGTACTCCTTATCACTACCAAGACTGGTAAGTCAAGACAAGGAATTGGCGTTGAATTGAACTCCAACTTCGTTTTGGATGACGTATTCAACCTCTATGATTTCCAGGATCAGTACGGTCATGGTAACCGTGGAGCTGCACCTACTACTGCTGAAGAAGCCCAACAATTTGGCCTCTACGCATGGGGAGGAAGACTCAATGGATCAAATGTTATCCAATTTGATGGCCAAAGCCGTCCGTACTCGAATCAGGGAGATAACCTCGCTAGATTCTACGAAACGGGTACAACTTTTACTAATACGCTATCATTGTCAGGAGGAAATGAGACGGCTAACTTCCGCTTCTCTGCTTCTAATCTGGACAATGACGATATCGTTCCTAACGCTGGTTTAAATAGAAAGACCTTTACGGCAAACGTGGGTGGTGCTTTCGGAAAACTGACCTCCAGAATTTCCGCAACCTATGTACGTGAAAATGTTGACAACCGCCCACGTCTTTCTGACTCTCCCGGTAATGCGAACTATACCGTTGGATCTCTTCCTCCTTCTATCAATGTAGAAGACATGATGGGTGATCCTAACAAACTGGGGGCTAATGAAGAAGGACTTGAGCTTCAGTTCAATGACAACATCTTTGTGACCAATCCTTACTGGGCCGCTCACCAGTTCTTCCAGAACAACTTTAAAGAGCGCCTCATGGGATCGATCTTGTTGAACTATGAGTTCACAGATTGGCTCTACCTTCAGGGACGTGTAGGTATCGACGGATTTACTCGTAAGAACAAGTCGTACACTCCTTATGGTACTGCCTACAGTTCTTTGGGTGGAATCAACGAAAGCTTTAGCAGATTCTACGAAACCAACCAGGACCTCATGTTAGGTGTGAGAAAGCAATTTGGTAATGGTTTTGGAATCGACGCCTTTGTAGGTGGAAACCAAATGTTCCGTAAGAGCGAAAGCCTGAGTGTAGGAGGTGGTCCCCTGATCGCACCTTTTGTACACAGCTTGGGTAATGTTCCTCAAAGAAATGGTGGATTTGGATTCAGTGAATTAGGAATCAACTCTTTGTACGGTTCGGTAGAACTTTCTTATGGAGAATTCATTTACCTTACAGCAACTGCTCGCCAGGACTGGTTCTCTGTATTGACTGCTCCTACTTCTGCTCCAGATTTGGATGTTTCCAACTCAGAACTCTATCCTTCAATAGGTGCAAGTTTTGTATTCTCAGAAGCATTGGATATGCCTTCTTTCATCACCTTCGGTAAGCTTCGTGCTTCCTGGGCACAGACTGCCAACTCTGGTGCGGTAGGACCTTATGCTTTGGTACTTCCTTATGCATTGAACGGTTCACATCTGGGAGCTCCGATAGGAAACATTTCCGGTGGACGTATTCCTCCGATTGCTCCTACGCCTCCTACCTTCACAGAATATGAAATTGGTTTGGATGTCCGTTTCTTCGAAAACAGACTGGGAGTAGATTTCACCTACTATAACAACAGAACAGAAGATGACTTGCTTCCAGGTACCATCTCAGGTACTTCGGGATATGGATCGGCTTTCCAGAAAGTAGGCGGTATGTCCAACAAAGGAGTTGAGCTTTTGATCAACGCAAACCTGGTTAGAGGAAACGATTTCAACTGGGATCTTTCTTTCAACCTTGCGAAAAACACCAATACTGTTGAGAGCTTAGGTCCGGATATCGGTGAAACAGGTATTCGTGTAGCTGAGTCTCGTACCAGAAATGCATATATCCACCAGGTGGCTGGTCTTCCTTATAGCCAGATCATGGGCTTCCCATACTTAAGAAATGATGCGGGTCAATTGATCCTGGATGACAACAACCTTCCTCAGAGAGACAATGAGAACTTTGGTCCTCTTGGAACCGGTGTACATGACCTGACTATGGGTATCATGAACAATATCAACTGGAAAGGAATTAGCCTTTCTGCTTTGGTTGACATCAAAACAGGTGCATTTATCTACAATGCTACCAATGCATATAGCTACTTGAGAGGTCTTCACAGTGAAACTCTCAATGGACGCGAAGGGGGAGTAAATGTAGTAGGAGTAAATGCAAATGGAGAGTCTATCAATACTACCGTTGATCCTCAGGATTACTATCAGCGTATTGCTTTCAACGTTTCTGAGCAATTCGTAGAAGATGCTGACTTTGCCAAACTACGTCAGATCACTATTGGTTACACCTTGCCACAAAGCATTATGTCAAAACTGCCTCTGAATCAGATTACTGTTTCTGCAGTAGGACGTAACCTGGCTATCCTTTGGAGAAAGACGACCAACATCGATCCTGAATCTCTCTATTCAACTGGAAATGGACAAGGATTGGAAATGTTTGGTGTACCAACGACCAGAAGTTATGGTTTTAACCTTAACATTAAATTTTAATGCTGTTCCTTCTGAGAACTTTTTTTAATCAAAAAAGAAAATGAAAAAACAATTCAATATACTGTTGGCTACCCTTGCAATCCTTGCAATGCCGATGTCATCCTGTGATAATGACTTCGATGTGACCAACACGAATCCAAATGTGATCAATGAAATTGATTACAATACGCTCCTGACTCATGCAATGCTGGAAACTTCCGGTGGGCGATATGAAAACTGGCGCGCAGGTCTGATCTACTCCTCAACTATGATCCAGCATTTTGCAACTTTGCCTGGATACTGGAGTGGAGATAAGTATCTATATAATGCTGGATATTCTTCTTCTCTTTTTGATAGAAATTATCCTTCTACCGTAAAGTCTATGGTTGACATCCTTGACAAAACGGAACCTTCAAGCAACATCTACAATGTCACCCTGATCTGGTGGGTAGCGACTATGCACAGATTGACTGATATGTACGGGGATGTTCCTTATTCTGAAGCAGGTAAAGGGTTTATAGATGGAAACTTCCGTCCTCAGTACGATGCTCAATCTGACATTTATGCTGATATGCTGGCCAAATTGGAAACAGCTGCCGGAGCTCTGAATGGAGGGGGAGATGTCGTAACTGGAGACTTCATGTTTGGAGGTGATGTAAATCTTTGGAAAAAGTATGCTTACTCTCTCATGCTCCGTTTGGGAATGAGAATGAGTAAAGTTGACGCTGCTGCTGCTCAGCAATGGGTAGGAAAAGCGATAGCAGGTGGAGTAATGAGTGATATTTCTGAAAGTGCACTTGTTCCTCATACCGACGGACCCGGGGGTATTAATAGAAATGGAATAGGGGAAGTATTCAACTGGAACGGAACAAGATTCGCAACTGACGATAGTCCTCGTCTGAGTGAGTTCTTCGTTAACTGGATGCTTGACAACAATGATCCAAGATTGGACAAATTAGGAGTAGTTGCAAATGGTGGCCCACATATGGGATTGCCTAATGGACTGGATGCAACCTCAATCCAAACAGCTCCTGGTGGGTCTGATCTGGAAGCTTATGACCGGATCACGCATTTAGTAGTTCTGAGAGAATCTCCTATGCTATTCCAAACCTATGCAGAAGTTGAATTGCTTTTGGCAGAAGCCTCTGAGCGTGGATGGCACAGCGGAGATGCTAAAACTCACTTCGAAAACGGAGTAAGAGCTGCCATTGATCAGTGGGCCGCTTTTGATGGGTCATTGGCTGTAGACGGAGCTGATACTGACGCTTATATCGCAGGATTGAATTATACAGCAGGTGGTGCTGATGCTCTTAAAATGATTGGCGAACAATACTGGGCCGCTACTTTCCTGAATGAATATGAAGCCTACGCTAACTACCGCCGTACCGGTTTCCCCGAACTTGTTCCTACAAATTATCCTGGAAATGAATCTAACGGGCAAATCCCAAGAAGACTCAGATATCCAACTAGTGAGTATGGAGTAAATGAGGTGAATATCAACGCGGCAAATGCCCGTCAGGGTGAAGATGTTTTTACCACCAGAATCTGGTGGGACTCATAAGTCTAAGTCAGTAATTAATTAGTTTCATGGCCCTGTCGACCATCCTGGTTGACAGGGCTAATTCAAAAAAAAGCCTTAATTTCATAGTAACTGATCATCCTGTCCAGAGCAGCAAAAATTGGAATCAAAGATGTTTGAGAAATTGATCTTCGTGTCGTTGTTTTTATGCTCCTCCCCTACCCTGTGGGCACAAGGGAGCAAAGGAAAACTCTTTGACTTACTCAGTCCGAAGAAAACAGGCATTCACTTTAGCAATGATCTCAAGGATACACCCACAGATAACATACTTATTTACTCAAATTTCTATGGCGGAGCCGGCGTCGGTCTGGGCGATATCAATAATGATGGCTTACTCGATATTTTCTTTGCGGGTAATCAGGTAGCAGATAAACTTTACCTGAATAAAGGCAATATGCAATTTGAAGACATCACAGAAAGGGCAGGGATTCTTGATGACGGAGCATGGTCTTCTTCTGTGATTTTTGGAGATGTAAACCAAGACGGATGGCAGGATATTTACGTTACCCGTGAGCTTTATGATGATAAACCTGAACTCAGAAGAAATCTCCTCTACCTCAATCAGGGAAACAACCAGTTCAAAGAATTAGCAGCTGCCTATGGTGTTGCGGATAGCCAAAGAACCCGAAATGCTACTTTCCTCGATTACGATAAAGACGGGGACCTCGATCTTTTCCTCTGTAATCAACCTCCAAACCCTGGAGATTACTCCAAATTTTACAAAACCGAACTCTTGCTTGAACAATACAGCGTCAGGCTATATGAAAACACAGGCGATAAATTTTTAGACGTTACAGAGAAAGCAGGACTGAAGAAAACCGGTTTTCCAAACAGCGTCTCAGCAACAGATATCAATAATGACGGATGGATCGATCTATACGTAGCCAATGATTTTTGGGCTGGCGATTGGATGTTTCTGAATAAAGGAAATGGCAGCTTCGAAAATGTCATCGATGATGCTGTGAAGCACATCTCATTTAGTAGCATGGGGGTTGATGCTGCCGACATCAACAATGACGGATTGACAGATATCATGGTGCTGGATATGGCGGCAGAAGATAATTACCGTTCCAAGGCCAATATGAGTGGCATGAATCCCCAGGCTTTCTGGAAAGTCGTCAATGATGGTGGCCACCATCAATACATGTTCAACACCCTCCAACTCAATCGCACCGGCTCAGCCTTTAGTGATATTGCCCAATTGGCAGGTATTTCTAATACCGACTGGAGCTGGGCCAATCTGATAGCCGATTTTGATAATGATGGATGGAAAGACATCTATGTCACCAATGGCCTCATGCGTGACATACGAAATAATGATGCAGCCAAACTCTTCAAGAATCATGTAGAATCCTCTTTATACAAGTACATCCAGAAGAACCAGGACCTGGAAGGAAAGTCAGTCTGGGACATCGTGGATATCAACGAAACCCTGGCTTTGGTCCCTTCCGAAAAACTCTCCAATTACATCTACCAGAATCAGGGAGACCTGACTTTCGACAAAAAAATGCAAGCCTGGGGTCTGGACCAAAAAAGCTTCTCCAATGGAGCGGCTTATGGTGACCTCGACAATGATGGCGATTTGGATTTGGTGGTGAGTAATGTGAATGACAAAGCTTTCGTCTACGAAAATCAGGCGAGCAATTCTCTAAACAATAATTACCTCCGCATTCGCCTTAAAACAGAGAAAGGCCTGAGTCTGGAAGGAAGCAAAATTTGGATCAAAACCTCCTCCGGAAAGCAATATACAGAGATCGCTGGCTCTCGCGGCATGTATTCCAGCAGTGAGCGACTCGCTCATTTTGGATTGGGAAATGATACTGAGATAGAAGAGCTGCACATTCTTTGGATGGATGGAAGTGAAAGCCTGATTAAAGATATAAAAGCCAATCAAGAACTTGGTGTTTCCTATAAGTCGGAGAAAAAAATGGCGCAAGAAGCCAGTAGAAATACAGAAACTCTGCTAAAAAATATCAGTGGCAAATTCGGCCTCAATTTCGTCCACCGCGAAAATCCTTTTGATGACTATGAAATGCAGGTGCTTCTTCCCCACAAGATGTCGGGTATGGGACCTTGTATAGCGACTGGAGATATCAATAATGATGGCCTGGAAGATTTTTTTGTGGGAGGCGCTGCTGGTAGCCCCGGAAGCCTGTATACTCAAATGGGAAATGGCAGCTTTCTCTCGCTACCCCAGGATTTTCTTGCCGCCGACAGAATACATGAAGATCTCGGAGCTTATTTTGTAGACGTTGATGGGGACAATGATCAGGACCTTTATGTAGTCAGTGGGGGGAATGAATTTCCCCTGGAATCGAAATACTACCAGGACAGGCTCTACCTCAATAATGGGAAAGGCATATTCAGCCGATCTGCAGATTTACTTCCAGACATGAGGATTAGTGGTTCCAAAGTCTATCCTGAAGATTTTGACAAGGATGGAGACATCGATCTTTTCGTAGCTGGGAGACATATTCCGGGAGCTTATCCGGAAGCAGCCAGCAGTGTTCTTCTCCGAAATGAGGGAGGAAAATTTACAGATGCGACTGCTGAGCTTTTCCCAGCTTTAGAAGGAATCGGGATGGTAAATGATGCCAGCTGGATGGATCAGGATGGAGACGGTTGGAAGGATTTGGTCTTGGTTGGGGAATGGATGCCCATCAGCATCTACAGCAATAAAGAAGGAAGCTTTGAAAAGCTGGAAGGCAATGGCCTGGAGTTTAGTGAAGGTTGGTGGTTCAGTGTGGAAAGTGCTGACATTGATCAGGATGGAGACATGGACATGATTGTGGGGAATCTCGGCCTGAACTATAAATACAAAGCCTCAGTAGAGGAACCTTTCGGAGTGTATTATTATGATTTTGACGAAAGCGGATCTAAAGATATCGTCCTCTCCTATTATAATTTTGGCGTAGAATTTCCTTTACGAGGCAGAGAATGTTCTTCTCAACAAGTACCGGAGATCAAAGATAAATTCCAGACTTACGACCTCTTTGCTGGATCTGATCTAGTACAAATTTATGGAGAGGATAATCTGGAAACTTCGCTGCATTACGAAGCTTATACTTTCGCCAGCCTATACATCGAAAATAAAGGAAACGGACGCTTTGAGACCCATCAATTGCCAATCGAAGCTCAATTTTCTTCGGTAAACGACATTATCATCAAAGACCTGAATCAAGACAATCATTTGGATGTCCTAGTGGCAGGGAATCTTTTTGACGCAGAAGTAGAAACCACCCGAAACGATGCGGGTATGGGTGTCTTGTTAGTAGGAGATGGTAAAGGAAAGTTCACAAGTGTGAGTCCGGGTGAAAGTGGTATATACTTACCTTATGATGTCAAAAGCCTTGCTGAGATTCGCAGCAATAATAAGACCCTCATTCTGGTAGGCTGTAATAATGCTCCCATGCAAACTCTGGAAGTGCAAAGTATTGCGCGCTGATCCTATTTCGAAATAAGCGCTTATGCTGATAAAAACACGAAAAAAATGAAGCCCGTAGTCAAAATAAAGTTTCTTCGATCTTGATTGACTTTATCTTTAGACCTTCTTTATAGCTTACAGACTCTCTAAATAATCAATCACTAGCTTAACGCCCTCTTGGTCAAGTATCGTGGTTCCAATGAATGGCATTTCCCGATCTAATAAGGCATTACTTATTTTCTCCTCTTCATACAGGATTCCACTTTGCTCCAGAGGCGTTTCATATCTAAAATCAAATTGTCTTTGATTGGCTTGGTCCCACCCACTCGGATTGTGACAATGTGCGCAGTTCATATCCAGATATGCCCTAGCCCTTTCTGACAAGGAAATACTTGTGTTCGTATAATCGACAATCTGTGAAACCTGAGCTATGTCAAAATCATTCAAAACTCCTACTGCTTGCAAATGGCTAAGCTGATTTAGCTCTGTTCCATTTCGCTCAACCAAGCGATTTAAGTTTCGCAAACTCGGCCCAATGGGACGTATCGCCGATTGGGATTGATGACAAGTCATGCACTCATTTTGGCTCGGAACATGATATAAGGTCGATTGATTGATTCCTGCTGAATTGGTCCAATTTACTTGAGTGTCCAGGCCTTCTAAGGACAAGCTCGCATCGCTTTGTACCTCGTTCCATAGATAGGTCGCGATATTCCATCTGCCATTTTCCTTGATCTCAAGCCGCGTTTCGATGATCCGTTTTCCCAGACTGTTATCCCTCTCATCATTTAGGTAAAAGAAGGTCTTGGTCAAAATAGTTCCATCCGGATAATCTATCGACCCATCATTCCGCCTTTTCATTTTTTCCCCTGCAGGAACTTTAAGCAGACGTTGTTTGTGAGAGTAATCTGTAAAGAGTATAGAACTCAGCTCCACCAGCTGATAATCGCTGGATGGAATCAGGTCAGCAGCATTTCCTTCGAAGATATTATAAGCGGAAAGCTTTTCTTCGAAAACAGTTGTTTCGGGGAAGTTGAAATCAGGAATCCTGACTTCATTATTTGGCCTAAGTTGATCTGGATTACAGGCGACTATTATTATAAAAACAAATCCGATTATACAATACACTGTCTTGTTCATTGATATTTTTTAGAGTTAGACTGAAATGAAATGCCTATATCTAGAATGTCTCAAAGGCTTTTTAAATAATCAGTTATTAAGCTAATCCCATCCTCATCTAGCAAAGTCGTACCTATAAATGGCATTCTCCCATTCAGCATTGTCCTTGAAATTTTTTCTTTCTTGTATAACATTCCCGTTTCTTCTAAGGGGATTTCATATCTGAAATCAAATTGTCTTTGATTTGCTTTGTCCCACCCACTCGGATTGTGGCAATGTGCACAATTCATTTCCAGATATGCCCTGGCTCTTTCGGATAAGGAAACACTTGTGTCCTTGTAATCGACTATCTGTGAGACCTGAGCTATGTCAAAATCATTTAAAACCCCTTCAGTTTGTAAATGGCTAAGCTGATTAAGCACTGTCCCGTTTCGTTCAACTAGGCGATTTAGATTCCGTAAACTCGGTCCTATTGGGTTTATCTTCGAATAGGATTGATGGCAAGTCATGCATTCATTTTGGCTTGGAACATGATAAAAGCTTGATTTATCTATTCCCGCTGCATTAATCCAATTTACCGGGGTATCAAATCCATCTAAGGACAGGCTCGCATCCGTTTGAGCCTCATTCCATAGGTAAGTCGCGATATTCCATTTTCCATTCTCCTTGATCTCCAAACGAGTTTCGATGATTCGCTTGCCGAGGCTGGTATCTCTTTCATCCTTTTGGTAAAAGAAAGTTTTGGTCAGGATGGTACCATCAGGATAATCCATCGACCCATCATTGAGTCTGCTTATTTTTGCCCCTGGAGGAACTTTTATTAGTCGTTGCTTATGTGCATAGTCCGTAAAGAGAGTAGAACTTAGCTCTACTAAATGGTAATCCTGAGCAGGAATTAAATCAGCTGCATTCCCTTCGAAAATATTATACGCGGATAGCTTTTGCTTAAAGACAAGATTTTTGACAAAGTCGAATTGAGGAATTTTCACCTCATCATAGCTGTTGCTAGCATCTTTACATGCAAGACTTATCAGAAATACCAAACCAAGCACAAGTCGTAACTTTCCCATTATATTTTTGCGGTTTTCCTGGACCCGTTCTCTACCCTATTATGGCGGAATCACAATCTTTCAATTTAAAACGATAAGTAAATCTGTGCATCTCTAATCAGCCTCAAAAATATATTCAACGAAGCGGGCATTTTTTTCAACGATTTTGAGCCTTTGATACTTTCTGGGAATTGAAGCTCTTGTACGATCCAAGCTGGAAGTTTCATTGAAAAATCCCTCTTGTTCGTTGAATAGAATTGGGCATACAAAAAATTCAACACACATTGCATAATGGAAATCGCCTCGGCAAAGAATATCATCACGCAAATACTGATATGGGGGCTAGGTTGGCTGTTCATTTTGTTAATCCTAAAAAATGGAGATGAATTTAGTGCCAATTTCTGGCGTCGGGCCATTCTTATGGTTTTAGGAGCCTCTATTGTCGTTTTCTTAAACCTAAAATGGCTTCTCCCCCAGCTATATTTCCAGAAGAAAAAAGTAGCTTACTTCCTATCTGCTGCTGCAATAATTTTGGTCGTTGTATGGGGGATGCACTCCGATGATGTTCCCTGGAATCAAAAAGAAAAACAAGGGATAGAACGATTTAAAGAAAAAGAAGCTGAAGAGGAGTTTGAAAAGACCTATTACCAGGAGGCTGACAGCAGTTTTCGTTGGTTGGTCCGAAACATCCCTCCCTTATTAATTAGCCTGCTTGGTAGCTCCCTGCTTTCTTTTAGTAGATTTGCCAGCGAAAAAGAGAAGGCCTTAATGCAAGTGGAGAAAGCTAAATTAGAAACCGAAATAAAATTCCTTAAGTCCCAAATCAACCCCCACTTTCTGTTCAATACTTTACACAATATTTATGGCTTAACCATCATCCAATCGGATCGAGCCTCTGATCAAGTGCTAAAATTATCGAACATACTAAGGTATATGCTGTATGATTCCAATGAAGCAAAAGTCCCGCTTAAACGAGAAGTAGAATATTTGAAAAACTATATGGAACTCGCACAGTTGAAGGATAGTCGCGGTATGGATATATGCTTTGAGGTAGGGGAAGTGAATGAACATTTGAACGTTTCGCCACTTCTTTTTATCCCCTTTGTAGAAAATGCCTTCAAACACAGCCAAATTGAAGACCTGAAAAATGGCTATATCCATATACGTCTCAATAGTAAGGGAAATAGGCTTATTTTTGAAGTAGATAATAGTAAGCCTCAGGAAGCATATAGCAAGGATAAGATAGGAGGTATTGGTCTGAAAAATATTCAACAGCGCCTCGAGCTTCTTTATCCTAATAAACATGATTTACAGATCAAAGAGACAGAGGCTTCATTCAAAGTAAACCTGGAACTTGACTGCACATGAGAAACTACTCTTGTATCATTATTGACGACGAAGAGATTGGCAGAGACCTTTTAGAGAATTTTATTGGAAGAATTCCGCATTTGGAGCTATTGGGAAAGTTTATCAACCCTCTTGAGGCACTCGCTGGCATGAGAGTAGAATCCGTTGATTTAATTTTTCTCGACATTCAGATGCCAGCCATGACGGGCATTGAATTCTTGAAAACACTTTCCAGCAGTCCAGCTATCATTTTTACCACAGCCTATGATGAATATGCTTTAGAGGGGTATGAACTATCAGTTATTGATTATTTGTTAAAACCCTTCAGTTTTACCCGTTTTTTGCAGGCAGTAAATAAGGCAACAGAACTCATAGAGCTTAAGTATAAAGCAAAAAATCAGGTACCTACGCAAAAGCCCTCCAACGAGCAGGGCCCTCTTGAATTTTTACTCATCAATGCCGACCACAAATTGCATAGGCTGTATTTAAAGGATATTCTATATATCCAGAGTATGAAGGAATATGTAAGCTATGTTACGGATCACGGCAAGATCATGGCCTGGGGCTCTCTCAAAAGCCTGGAAGAAAAACTACCTTCAGCAGACTTCATGCGTATCCATAAATCCTACATCGTTGCTAAAAACAGAGTGAATAGCCTGAATGGGAATCAGCTTGAATTAGGAGATATCATCCTTCCTATAGGGGGTACTTATAAAGATGAAGTTCTGGCCACGCTGTTTGATGAGCCTGGGGATCAATTAGCCTAGAAATATACATGCTAGTATGAGTCTTTAGCTTTATTTTATTGCAGCTTAATCAGGCGAAATTTGACCTTTCGGGCTATTCAGAGCCATCTTGCCGCTAAATCCCAAAGCTCTGCTACCTAATATCCATACTTTCATCAAAATCCATACAATCGCGGCCAGCATGAATACCATAATGAGTTCGCCAAGTGAAATTCTCAGGATTTCATCTAGCCTGTCCCAACCCCTTTGACTATAGAGCAGGGCAATACCTCCAACATAGAGAGTTGCGAAAAACCAACGGATTCCCTTCTTTAATCCCCCGTGGGTCTCATGAAAAACTGAATACTTTATTTCAAGCTTTCACTTTCCCCAAAAAGAATAAGCGACGAGTGAATCGCCGCTTAAAAAAATTTACCCTTTTTCGTAAATCTTATATCTATGCTTTGGTGGTTTATTAGCTAAAGTTAGCTCGACTGAGATTTATTTTGACTATTTGCCCATAAGACTCACTATCCTTCAGATATTTCTGCGCCAAATTCTTTGTAGGGAAATATTTCATTTCTCCTGCTTCATCACATAGGACCACATCGTCCAGGTCCATGATTCCTTTAAGGAGGACATCTTCACTTACTTTTTGGATAATGATAAACTTACTCATGTTGTTTTTTGTGAAAGGGTGCATAATCATACATAAGGCAATACTCAAGCAGAAATAGTTGCCCGACTTTCAAAAAAAAATACTATTCATTCACAACTGAGGTGCGAAAGCCCAGACTCTTCCTATTTTGGATAAAAACTAGAGACCAGGCAACTTTTCTTCAGGCATCCGTGCCTTATAAGAAATTCCCGAATTGCATTCTGCTGTATGCAAGAAAAACAACTGCTGAAAGCCTGTTTAGAAGGAAATGACATTGCTCTCAGAAAACTTTATGAAACTCATAAGGTCAGGCTTTTCATGATTTGTCTTCGCTATAGCAGGGATCGTTCGGAAGCTGAAGACATATTGCAGGAAGGATTCATCAAGATTTACAAAGACCTAAAACAATATTCCGGAAAAGGGAGTCTAGCTGGCTGGATGAGAAAAGTAATGGTACATACGGCCCTCAATCAACTCAGAAAAAGAAAGGGCAAATACACCTTTATCGAGGAAGAAGACGCTAGCGCCTTTCCCCCATCCGAAGACATTACCTTTTCCCGCTTATCAGCTCAGGAAATCACAGCCATGATCCAACAATTGCCCGATGGATATCGAACGGTATTTAACCTGTACGGAATCGAGGGCTATACACACAAGGAAATAGCGGAAATGCTGGGAATTAGCGAAAGCACGTCGAAGACTCAACTATTTAAAGCTAAGCGAATACTAAAAAAGAAGTTGGAGTCTTTCATTTTGAATTAAGAGAATGGAACCAAAAGGACATAACGAAAACCTGGAGAATTATTTCAGAAAAAGTTTGGAAGAAGCGGGCCAATCGGGTTTGGCCGAGGACTGGAATACGCCTTCTCCAGAAGTTTGGAATCAAATTCATAAGGAAGTCAAGCCTGGCAGCTTAAATAGGACTGTATTTTACCAAAGGGCTGCTATTATGCTCCTCCTCTTACTCCTATTCCTGACTTTTTACCAAAACCATCAACAGGAAAACAAAATAGGCGAACTGAGTGATAGACTGGAAACCTACGAAGAAAGCCTGAATACGATAAAATCTGAACTGGCAAGCACTTCAAAAAGTACAGAAGCTCGTGCAGCGAAAGAGGAAGAAATACCAAGAATTGGTAAGCGAGGGGCATCTATAGAAACTTTACCCAAAAGTGAAGTACGCAAAGTCTTTGCTTCCAAAATTTTGGGGGGAATCCTTTCTTCTGTAACAAATCCTACTTATCAGATGGAAGAGAATCTTTCGACTGGATCCCTTTCCACAAAACAAATACCTACTAACACTCATTATACATCCGATGGGCTAAATGCTCATCCGACTTACCTACCACAACTTACTTTACATTCAGCTCCTCAATTTTTAATCGAAGAAGAGGCTGAGATTACCCGAAAGCAATCTGTTAAAGGAAATCGCAATTACGTCCGCATGCTTGCCGGTCCTCTACTAGCAAGCTCGGACTTGATTGTTTTGAATCCCGATAGAAATCGTTTGAATTTTTCCTACATAAAGGGCCTACAAGTCGGGAGAAACCTGAACAAGAACCTAAGTATTGAGCTTGGGATTCAGTATTTCCAACTCAATATTGAAGCTCGTTCTTTGCGTCTGCTTAAATTCAAACAAAACCAGGAAACCCTCAATCCAGATGGACTGTATGAAAGTAGTTTTTCTTTCGAGCTTCCCGGCATAGAAAGCACAGAAAGCAGCGAACTCGTTCTCAGTCGCGCTCAGGAAGAAAGCATCCCGGAGGATACTTCCATCCCCATCGAAGTCCTTACTGAAAATACCAAAAGCTATCTCCAGTTACCACTTGTTATCCAGTATGCTTTTGATATTAACAAACTTAGAGTAGGACTGAGAGCCGGAATCCTCAATAGTTTCCGACTAGACAATGAAACAGATATCTCTGCTCTCTCTTTAGAAATCGAGGATTTCAGCAGCCTGGACGTAATGCATCGCAGAGGCCCTAGAGGCGGCAAAAAAGACCGAGTATCTTATAGGCCCGCCATGACAGCTGGACTGGGAATCGAATACAATTTCAATGATAGACTAGGCCTTGTCATTCAACCCACTTATGAGCGAGATTTTGACAAAACCAAAGTAAAACGGAATAAGAAAATTCACTCCCAAAGTCTCAGCCTTAGCAGTGGACTTATTTATAAATTCTAATTATTGGCCCAGACTTTCTTCCCATTTTTTCTTAACGAGTCCATCGGCATATCCCATCCATTTTGCGACTACTGTCCCCTCTGGATCGATCAGGAAAAACTGTGGAATTCCATTTACTCCATAAGAAGCAGGGATAATTCCGTTTTCTCCTTCCCCATCCCATAAATGGAGGAGCTTGGCGTGGCCTTCTTTCGCATGTAATCTCTCCAGACTCTGCTTCCAAAGTGATTCACGACTATCCAGAGAGAAAGAGATGATTTTCAGTTTTTCCGCTTCTTCTTCCTGCAGCTGAGATAATTCTGGTGCCGCTGCATAACAAGGCCCGCAAAAAGAAGAACCAAATTCTATGAGGAGGTAGCGATCATTAAGTTCTGAAAAGCGGTAGGTTTTCCCGCTTTCATCAAATACTTCAAAGTCAATCATTTTATCTCCGACTTCAGGGATTTTTGTCTTTCGAGCCTTGAGATGACTAGCAATTCGTTTGGCGTAGTCGAGACTCTTCTTTTCTTCAGGAATTCTTTGGTACAATTCCTCCATTTTTTCGGGAGAAAGGGTATCCTTCAGAAAATAAAGGGCTGTGAGGGCAGGCGCCATGTCCAGATTCTCTTCAATTACGTAGAGCTGTTCTTCCAGATTATCTTCCGACTTTCTGAGCTGGACATAGACATCATTCACAGGACTTCCTTTAACGCTAGCGTTAGAAAAATTTTCTTTACTTCCGGAAATAACAATGTTTTCATTTGCCGCATAAAAACGAAGGTTTGGATTAAAACCTTTACCCGTCAGATAAATCGAGGTCGGACTTTCCTCCAAAGCATAAGAGATCTGAAACCTATCGTTTTTGATTTTGGCTGAGTCTCGGATACTTCCAACTCCTCCTACCGTGGTCCAAAGGTAGAGATAGGTGCCTTCTTCAAAACCTGTCAATGAGGCTTCGATCCTGAGGCTATCGTTTTGAGAAAATAAAGGGCATGTAAATAAAATCAGCAGAAGATAAGTGATGGGTGTTTTCATAACGTATAGGGTAAAGTGTTTTATTTAAGTTAATGAATTTAGGTTCCCGGCTCAATCTCTAATTAATTTTCTATCGCTCTTAATAAAAACCCGTCCTCCTTTTATGATGGTCTTAGAAGACAAAAAGTTCACTGGATCGGAAAATGGGCTCTCATTAAAGATCACAAGGTCTGCTTTTTTCCCTGCCTCAATACTTCCATATTGTTCCGTCAACTTCATACTCTCATAACCATTATAGCAGGCAATTTGTAAAATGTCTTCTATACTAAATCCCGCTTCATGCAGAAGTTGGAGTTCTGAAAGCAGGGCTTTCCCTCCATAGCGGCAATCTGTACCAATCCTGATTTTCACTCCTTTATCATGGGCCATTTTCAGGAAGTACATCATACTTTCAAATGCCGGTTCAATCTGATCCTTTTGCTCCTTTGAAAAGCCAGGTAAATGAGGCCGCCTCCTAATGGGGAAATACTCAAAAGAAGAAAAAAAAGGGGTCTTGCCTGCTGTAGCTGCGAGAATATGAATAGTAGTACTAATGCTTGCTCCTTCTCTGGCCATTCTATCCAGAAGTGCTACCATTTTAGCATGGCTTTCCGGATGGTCTTTGACATAGCCAAAGAAAAAAGACATGGCTGCTGCGAACTCATCTGTACTTCTGATTCTAGGCATATTGTACTTTGCATTTACTTCTCCCCAGCCATCATCATCTTTAAGCGCACTAATTGCCAGAGTGAAAAAATGCTCGAAGTTTCTTAGCCCCAGATCCATGGCCC
This sequence comes from Bacteroidota bacterium, assembly GCA_039819665.1. Classification (GTDB taxonomy): domain Bacteria; phylum Bacteroidota; class Bacteroidia; order J057; family J057; genus JAWPMV01. Next base: position 64,784 of record JBCBRM010000009.1, on the reverse strand, counting down.
TTTGTATGGACACGATATTATTATCGATATGGCCAAAAGGAATCAGGCCTGTTTTTTCTGCCTCATTTATAATGGCTTCCATCTCAGGCTCTTGCAGACGCCAGTACAATTTTATATGACGTACGCCCATTTCTGCATAGGTGCGTACTCTTTCTCTCCCATCTTCTGGCCCCATAATCTCGGTATGATTCATATAAGTTTGTCTGGTCTCATCGGAAATCATCGCTCCTCCTGCTATAAATAAATTGGGATGTGTTGGACTGGGATCTTTCTGCCAATTTATGCTAGTACTCATCCAGGATTCGGGCTGACCCATTCCGGTGATGGTTGTGGTGCCATAGTTGAGGTAGTTATCCCTGAGCTTATTGCGGTAAGGCATCAAAGAATCCTCATCGATAGGCCATGCGGTAAATTCATTCTGATTTTCAAAGATAAGATTCAAGTGGGCATGGGTATCGATAAATCCAGGGACCATCAATCTACCCTTTCCCTCAATGATTTCTTTTGCTTTTACCTGTACAGAAGCATCCATGACTGCTGTAATCTCATCTCCATCAATGAGGACGGTTTTCCCTTCTTGAATTTCCTTCGTTTGAGTATCGAAAACATCTATTCCAACAATTGCGAGATCATGCTTTTTGGATAAATCATTTGTCCCTATTAGGCAGGAAATATAAACTACCAGGGCCGTGCAAATTTTTGAAAGACTCATATGTTAACATGCTAAAGTGAATAGAAATTATATTCACAAATTGGGAAGATTAGGGATTGAGATGATCAGAATTAGACGAATGCTGGAAATATGGCGATGGAAAGTTGTAGAAAGAATACCAATTCAATTCGTCTGCTCAATCACAAGATACTTCGCCAAAGTATGTCCCTGACTCTCCCAAATGCCTGTAAACCCCTTGGGAATGATGAATAGGTCGCCCGTGTAGAATTTATGTTCTTCGCCTGAAGTGTCTCTCAGGATGAGATGACCCGATAGAAGTGAGATGAGTTGCTCTTTTGCCGGACTCTCAATTTTCTCCGTCTGTGGCTTTTCTGCTTTGACTGAAATCCGTAGCTCATCTCCAGCAAATACCTCTTCTTCATAGGTAGTTTTTCCCTCCCAGCTTATCTCAATGCCTGACAGTACATTCTTATCAAAAAGCCTTGGTAACTGTCCTTTTGAGCGCTTTACTTCCGGAGCTCTTTGGGTGGTGATTACAGAGAGTTCGTAATGAATATCATCTGCTGCTTTGACCTCCCATTCTCCGGTGAAGCCTTTTGGTATGGCAAAATGTTCTCCACTTTTAAAATAGAGATCTTCTCCCCCGTCAGCTTTTGCTCTTGATTTTCCGTGGAAAATATAGACGTACTCATCGATAGAAAAATTTTCCATACGTGTAGTCCAGGATTGACTAGAGACAATGTAGACACTGATCTCTTCTCCTCTATACAGATTTCTTTGGTAGAATTCCCGGTCGGGTTCCTGTTTCAGTTCGATTTGCTTCAATCCCAAACCCGAGAGGCCAGCCCTGTCAATACGAATTGGGCGAATGGTGTTTGTCTCCGATTCCTGAGCATAGGTATGTAAGGAGAAAAACAAGAGTAAAAATAGGCTAAAAAATAGTTTCCTTTTCATCATCATTGTTTTTGTACAATGATAAGATGAAGTATATGTCCTGCTAGTCTTTTATTATAAAATGCGTGTACGGAATTATCATTTCGTACTAGGCTGAAGGAGTTGTCTAGCCTTGAAATTTGCAGGGGTTTCCCCACTGAGTTTTTTAAAGATGCTGTAGAAAGAAGATTTCGAGTTAAAGCCCACTTCATAGGCGATCGCTTCAATACTTAAATTTTCCTCCTGTAATAGCAGCCCTTTCGCATACTCAATCCTATACTCATTGATAAAAAGAGAGTAACTCTTGCCCAGATTATCATTGAGGAGTTGAGACAATTGATGACGGGAAATGTTGAGCGATCTAGCCAATTCTTCTAATTTCAGATTTGGCTGGAGAAACAATTGTTCTGCTTCAACTTTTCCTTTTAGTTTTTCAATTAACTCATCTGCCTTCTGTCCTTCAATCTTCTTCCCATTATATCTTTTGCTCTCTTTTGGTTTTTGATGAATCCTGGAATAGTACCAAATGACAGAGAAGTAAAAAATAAAGGAGAAAAGTATAGGCCCCAGGATATAGCTTGTATATAAGGAAATGGCAAAACCCATACAGCTGAAACAAAGGGCAATATAGAGCAATACCTTCTTGTTTTCTTCCTGAGATTGTTTTCTTCCTCTGAGAATATTGTACCAGCTCTTTCTCAATAAAAATCCTCCCCCAACCAGATAAAGGGTCAAAATACCATGCAGGCTATACCGAATATAAAAATCCCAAATGAACGGATGCAATTTGAAAGGATAGGCTATCCCTCCGATGGATACAATCAGAAGGGCCAAGATTATGTGGATTTGGCTTGATTTCCGAATACTTTTCCCCGACTGCTGAAGGAAGGCTAACATAAATATGCCCATAAGTATGTGGGTAGAAAGCCCCAGTTGAATCAGACTCCTTGCTATTTCATGTTCAAAAAAGTAGATGCACGAAACCCCCACCCTTATTCCCATACACATTAAAACGCTTGCCAGCAGCAGATCGGACCACTTATTCTTTTTGGGCTTAATCAATATATAAAGCGCAAGAAGAAGAACATTGAAAACACCAAGAGCGCTGAAAAAGAAAAGTATTTCCCGGTAAAGCATAGGATAGTAGAATTAATGAGTCTTGTATCTACCTTGATTTACGCCTAAGCATTCGAGAATGTTAAGAATTAATTCTTCATCAATGCCGCTTCCAATGAATTCCAGCTTTTAAACAATATTTCCTCTAATTCTATCCAGGTGCTTTCTGATATGCCCAATCCAGATTCATCTCGTTTCCGCATAGCTTCTACGCGAAATTGAGCATATTTTTTGGTGGCTTGGGGTTGCATCTCATACATCAGGGCAGCTTGTTTCTGAAGGATTAATTCCCAGTCTTTGGGGCCATATTTATCTGTCTCCCTACGGATGATCCACCACCCCAATTCGAGCCGAGAAACTTCTTCCACGGGAATGCTTTGAATCGAAAATGCTTGAATGTCAGAAAAGAAATGCTGTAGATAAGGGAGGGCCTCGATATAGCTGGATCGATCTGTTCCCTGCTTAAATACAAAAGCGGCTTTGGATGCCTGATATGCCAGGGGGAAGGATTGCCAAAAGGGAAGATCATATTGATCTCTCAGCGAAGAAGCCAGCTGCCAGAAAAGTTTAAGAGGCTTCTTTTCATAATAGCTTCGCCACATGCTGATTTCATGTTGAGCCCTTTTTTTTGAATCAAACTTGTGAATATCCCTTTTTATCGGGCGAAAGAGATCAATAAGAATCCAAACAGACAAAAGTAGGATAGCAATAAGGAATAGCTTTTTCATATAAAATTCCTTTATGGGAGCAGCCTATATACGAAGAGGGAACTAAGATTGGATTTCTTATTTATTTCTTTTTTCGTTTGGACTCATATGGTTTATGCTCATCCAAATCTATGGCTTCAAAGAAAATTACTTTCAAAGATTCAATCAGGTTTTCATTCAGCTCCTTTACGGTCACACTCCGCAACTGCTTTCGACCCTTACTTTCAAGTATCCTTTGTTCATCGGAGAGCTCATTTCCTCTGAAAAAAGCCAGTTCGAAAGCGCTATCTTTTATGGGTTTAAAATAGCAAATCCAGCTTTTGCGATAATAGGCAGGGTTTCCAAAACTGACTTTTGAAGTTAGCCCAAACTCCTCACAGAGCATTTGATGAAAAAACTCCATGAGTTTCTGCACCTTTTCTGGTTGAGAATAAATGAAGTCTTCTGCTTTTTCCATGTTTGGGTGTTTGTGTTCCTGTTCGCCCAAAATTACAACGTCTTGCAAACCTCCTCTAAATATAAAGCCTAAATGGATGAATTAAATCCTTTCCCCAAAATTTACGAGATTTACCTGAATACAGTATGAACATGAAAGAGACGAACTGGAAAAACTACGGATTTGAGTTTCTGTCGATCTTTATCGCAGTAATTTCTGCTTTTGCCCTGACCAATTGGCAGGAGAATCGGAGAGAGCGAAAAGCTGAGGATAAAATCCTGATAGAAATTCTGCATGGACTTGAGAAAGACATCGAGGACGTAAACCTTAATATGAGGGGCCATAAGGGAGGGCTGAGAGCATGTGCTTACTGGAGAAGACTGATTAATCATGAGTCGAATTCCCTTGATACCTTAACCCAATATTACTTTGCACTGACCCGTGATTTTATCTCTATCCAGAACGTAAGTGGTTATGAAACCCTTAAATCCAGAGGACTAGAATTAATTGAAGATGATTCTCTGAGGTTTGATATCATTTCAATCTATGAATATGATTATGAAATTTTGTTGAAGTTTGAAGAAGAGTATCAGGAGATGCAATTTCATAGATCCTATTATGAAGAGATCAATAAAATCATTGCCCCACATCTAAGCTTTAACGAAACGGGTGAAATTACCGGACTCAAAGTTCCCCTCAAACTCAACGCCAATGAGAGAAAACTTCTCCTAAGTTACCTTTGGAAAATTAGCCTAAACCGCAACTTCATTCTCAAATACTATGCGGATCTAAAGGATAAATTGGAGAAGCTTCAGATTAAAATAGATAAACATCTTAATAGCTAGGTCCAGAAAAAATCTCTTTCTCATGTAACCTATTAAATCTCTTTTCCTCTAATTATTGTATGTCAAATTGCTGACAGCTCCTCTCCTTTATGTAGGGTTTTTCCTGGGAAGATGTTAGTAATAATAAATCTCAAAAGCCACTATCCTATAGCCCGTAGCTCTACCTCCGTATTTCTTAGATTAAAACTTTAGGTATGAAAGCCCTATTCGGAGGTAACAAATCCCCTTATCTTTTTGCTGTCCTTTTTTTCCTATTCGCTTGTCAGCCCGATGGAGTTGATCCAGCCAATGTCAATGCTGAAGAATCCTATCAGGGAGTGGATCAAAGACTCTGGTCCTATTTTGCAGACTTTGAGGAAGAAGGCCGAAACAGAGGATATAATATCGACATTCGGGCGCGTTTCATCACCGGAGAAATCAGAGAAATCGAGCAGGAACATGTGGCCGGCCAATGCCAGTTCAATTTCCGTGCACCTAATCACATCATCATAGACGAAGAATTCTGGGAGGAGGTCCCTTCCGTCAATTTCCGCGAAATGATCATCTTCCATGAACTGGGGCATTGCTATCTGGGACAGGACCATCGAGAAGAAGTCCTGGACAGAAATATTTGCGCCAGCATCATGCGTAGCGGCAATGAACCTTGCTTCGACAATTACACCTCTGCAACACGAGAATACTACCTGGACGAATTATTTAATTTCGATGCCTCAGGTAACTGATATAGCCTATGGCACTCGATAAGCATCTATCTCAATACTTCTAAAGTAGCGATTCCAGATACAGGTACCTTTAGTGCCTGTATCTCTTTTTTACTGGATGATTTACCCGTAAATCTAGGCCAGTTTCATGATTTTTACGGGATTGCTACGTCCTTTCACTTCAACCTCGAGGAAAGGTTGTTTAATTGCCTCCTGCTCTTCGAGTTTATTGAAGACTTCTTCGGTGATGATGAATTGAGATTTGTAGGTTTTATTGAGCTGTTCTACCCTACTGGCAATGATCACCGGATTGCCAGTTATGGAATATTGCTTTCGCGCTTCCGTACCCACATTGCCGGTTACGACAAAGCCTGCATGTAGACCAATTCCGATTTTGGTTTCTGGAATAATCTGGGCCTCATTTCGCTCTTTGACTTCCTGCAAAATTTCATGGGCGGCGTGGTAAGCATTCTGGCAATCGTTCCCATGAGAAACCGGTGCACCAAAGCTTGCCATAAATCCATCCCCCAGTAACTGATTGATGTTACCGTTGTACTTATGCACCACATCTATCATAAAGCCAAAGACTTCATTCTGATAGTCGATAAGTTCTTCAGGTGTCATCTTTTCTGCCATAGGAGTAAAGTCCCGAATATCAAGAAACATGATGCAGACAAATTTTCGTGCAACTACTTCATTGAAATTGCTGCTTAATAGCTCTGCTGCTACATCCCCCGAAACATGTTGCTTGAGTAGCTTCACAATCTTCTGTTCGGCTCCGACCAATTTCTTCCGGGTTTTATCCAGATCACGGTAAGCAATGGTAAGTTTTTTATGTTCACGTTTTTTGGTATGGTATAAATAATAGGTAATTCCCCCACCCAATAAAATTAAAAATGCAATCAAAAAAGCACCATTTCTTCTAAGTACTTCCTGCTCTCTTTCTTTTTCCAAAACTTCCACTTTCGCATCCACCTTATCCTTTTGCAATTTCAGCTGGATGAGTTCATTTTCTCTCTGGGCTTCCTCTGCAGATGTAATCAGACTATCAGCAAGTATTCTGGCCGTGAGTTCCTGGTAGAGTTTGAAATATTCCAAGGACTTTCTGTAGTTATTTTGTCGGGCAAATCTTTCAGCAATGTCTTTCAGGTTCTTCTTTTCTTCTCGTATAGAATCTGGATTTATATTCCTAAATGTGTAGCCTCGAACCCAGGGAGGCTTGGGGGTATTCGGGGGAATCGGCATATTTCCAAATTCTGGATCTCTAATCTTTATAGAATCAATGCCTTTTACCTCTGCAATCACATCATTGAGAAAAATGCGAGCCTCCTCGTGTTTATCTAAACTATCCAGCAAAAAGGCCAATTGAAGATTTACCTCTTTTAATTTATTTATATCTCCTTTTTCCTTTAATAACTCTGCGGCTCCCTTGTAGGCATCTACAGCCTCTTCATATGCTTCATTTTCTTTGTTGATTTTGGCTGCGAAAAGCTTTCCATGAATAAGGAAATCTTTTTTAGCATTCTCTACCTTATCACTGGAAAAAAGATCTCCAATAGGGTTCTTAACCAGTCTCTCCCCTATATTGGTCAGTTCGGCTAAATCCTCAACCCCTTCGAAATCATCCTCAATTTCATCCAGATAATCTTCTATTTCATCTTCATAGGTATCTGTATCCAGTACAGCTGCCAGTTTTTCAGCCCCTTTAAAACTTTTGTAGGATTCAAGCAGGTTCCCTTTTTTTAAATAAATTTCGCCTAGCAGATAATGGGAAAGGAACCACTGATACTGGCCATCATATTCATTTGATCTGACATCCAGTGAATAGCGTTGCCGCCCATATTTCACAGCCTGCCGAGCGTACTTTTGGGCTTTATTTAATTTTCGGTCTTGATAATACTCAACTAGTTCATTATAAGTATTCAGTTTATCATGGCCCGCCAAATCTTCAACCAAATTCTCCAGATGTTCAATATGAGCATCCTGAGCGTTGAGGGCCGGGGAAAAAAGTAGGAAAAAAGACAGGATCAGTGTTCCCCGAAAAAGTATTCTGACTGTAGGATTGTAGGATTGTGCCATAAGCTAGCCGGGCTTTAATCCTTTAAAATAAGGATTATCAAAGAGACCTGAAAGCAGTTGGCAGAGACAAAAGCTCAATATAAAGGAAGTTGTGTAGCAAGTTCGCGAGCCCTATCAGCAGCTACCCATGTATTGGGTTCTTCTAGTCTTTGTTCATCGTTCGGGCGCATCAACCAGTATTCTTCAGAAGCTAAGAGTTCAACTTCTTTCTTTAACAATATCTTTTCCATGATTCTTTTAGCGCGAGTCGTAGAACCACTCCCGATAGTAAGTGCAACTACCCTTTCCCCTTCAAGTCCTTCCATATTTTCTATAAATGACCGTAAAATCCAATCTGGTTGCCAATTGTAAGTATTGGCACAAAAGACATATAGTTCATAATCTGTCTGCTTCTCCTTCGAGGCTTTTGACACACTGAAGATATCTACCCCCCACTCTTCTCTGTCCAGTCCTTCGGCAAAAGATTTACACACCTGCCAATCCAGATTATAGATAGGATCGGGATCATAAACGATTAATGCCCGCTTATCCAGTTCTGGCCTTATTCGCAATTCAATTTGGGAACCAGGCAGTTCTACCCAAATACTGAGTACGCCCCACAAAAGGACAAACCCGAGCAAAGCTTTCAACAGATTTTTCATCTCGAAAAGGTTTTGCCCCAAATTAAAAGCCCTTTCATACCAGCAGGCTAGCTATTGTCAGCTCATAGATTGATTTTCCATTGGTAAAGGACAGCCAAAAATCAGCCAGGGCAGTGCTCTCCTATATCCCAAATGTGAAAGTAAATAGGGAAGTTGGGGTACAGTTTAATACCGATGCTTATTCTTTGGATCATCCTTGTACTGATTTCTCTACTGCTGAGTTGGATACTTTTTAGTCAGCTCACTTTAGAGATAAATACTAAAAAGCAGCTATACCAGCTGAGTATTGAAGGATTGGGAAAACTAGGTATCGTACCCGCATGGGAAAGAGAAGAGCTTTTATTCCTTCGGCTTGAACTTTGGTTTTGGAGGAAGCTCGAATGGCCTATTAGCAAACTGAGCCAAAAAAGGAAAACGCCAAAGAGGAAGAAAAGAAAAAAGCGATATCCCAAAATTTCTGGAAAGCAATTTCGCCGCATTCTTTCCTCCTTTAAAGTAAAAAGATTGGAGGCTCAAGTGAGTAGCGAAGATCCCAGCTGGAATGGACTATGGTTTCCGATTGTTTATGGCCTGGATAGAGGTAAAGGGAATTTTGAAATAAACTTTCGGGGAGAAAATTCTTTGCGGCTAATCATCAGCAATCGACTCATCCGCCTACTTTGGGCATGGATGAAAAAATAATTTCAACATTAAACACAAATCGTATGAACATCAATTTCGAAGAATTGCTATCACAGGTTACTGAATTTATTCAATCAGAAACCAAGACTGACACTATTATTGGTAAACAGTTTTCACTGGGAGAATTTACCTGCGTTCCTATCATCAGAGCTCGCATGGGTTTTGGAACCGGCGGTGGCGAGGGTAAAGGTCCCGGAAATGAAGGCCAGGGAGAAGGAGCTGCTATTGGTGCTGGCGTGAGCATAGAACCTATCGGCTTCCTTGTTTCCAGAGCAGACGATATTCATTTTCTGGGAGCCACCAAGCATTCAGGCATGGATACAGCCCTTGAAAAATTACCCGATTTACTAGAGAAAATGATTGAGAATAGAAGGACTCCAGAATCGCTAGCCGAAGCAAGATTGGTTTAGTCGACATCTTTTTTTGAAGAGGTCCGGTCTGTGTATGTAGACCGGCCTTTTGATTTTTCTATCTCTAAAGTCAAGCAGGATAAAGATTAGAGGCCAAGTATTACCCAAAATCCCCACTCACATATTTATGCGCAAGTTCTGTTTGGGGGTTATCAAAGAATTGGTCGGTTGGGGTATATTCTACCAGCTCTCCCAAATAAAGCATTGCTACTTTATCTGCAATCCTCCTGGCTTGCTGCATATTGTGGGTAACAATAATGATGGTATAATCCTTTTTCAATTTCAGAATAAGTGACTCAATCTTTTGAGTGGCAATAGGATCCAATGCCGAAGTGGGTTCATCCATCAGGATTACCTCAGGTTTAACAGCTATACATCTTGCTATACACAATCTTTGTTGTTGACCCCCAGAAAGTGAAAAAGCGGATTCATCCAACTTATCTTTAACTTCCTCCCAGAGAAAAGCCTCTCTCAGACTTTTTTCTATTCCATCTTCCAGCCCCCCTCTTTTATGCAGACTATTAATCTTCATTCCGTAAGCCACATTTTCTCTTATTGATTTTGGCAAAGGGTTTGGTTTTTGAAAAACCATGCCGATCCTTCTGCGAATCAAATTTACATCTATCCCATTCTGATAAATACTATCCCCCTCCAGCAGAATATCTCCGGTTATTTTTGCATCCGGGCTCATGTCATGCATGCGATTTACAGACCTCAATAATGTTGACTTTCCACAACCGGATGGACCAATCATTGCTGTAATAGAATAAGCGGGAACCTCTAAAGATATATCTTTTAAGACCTCTTTCGTTCCAAAAGATAGAGAGATATTTTTAATGGAGATTTTGTTCATGGCTTTGGGCAAACTTAGATTTTGCGTCGGTATTTAACTCGGATATAAAAAGCAGTAAGATTCATAAGAAATATCAGGATTAGCAGAATAAGTGCCGTCCCATAAGCTAAATGACGGACCCCTTCTATGTCATGATGCTGAGTCGATAGGATAAACAGATGGTAGGGTAAGGCCATGAATTCATCAAATAGAGAAGCTGGTAGGTATCTTTGGTAGAAAAAAACTCCGGTAAACAGAATAGGAGCCGTTTCCCCGGCAGCTCGTGAAAGTGCCAGAATCGTCCCTGTAAGAATCCCTGGTACACAGAATGGAAGCACTACTTTATAAAGGGTTTGCCATTTCGAAGCTCCCAGTGCAATTGAAGCTTCCTTCATTCCTTTCGGGACCGTTTTCAGACTTTCTTCTGTTACAGTTATGATATAGGGTAAAGAAAGCAGACCCAGCGTGAGCCCTGATGCCAATAAGGAAGTGCCCATTTGCATAGCCTGTACAAATAAAGCAACCCCAAAAAGACCATAAACAATAGAAGGAACTCCAGCTAAATTCCTGATTGAAGCCCTCAATAGTCGAGTAAGAAAATTTTCCTGCGCATACTCTTGTAAATAGATCGCAGCAGCTACCCCAAAAGGGATGGAAAACAAAGCAGTAATAATACTAAGCAGACAAGTCCCGATAATGGCAGGAAAGATTCCTCCCTCTGTCATACCGTTTCTGGGAAAAGAGATTAAGAAATCCCAACTTAATGCAGAATAGCCTTTCCCGACAATATCTCCAATGATCAGCCCCAAAATAGCCACACAAAGAAAAGTACATATCAGCATAAAAATCACGCCTAATCCCAGATATATTCTTTTTTTCATGGAGCTATTTGATTTGGAATCTGCTACTAAGTTTATCGGAAGCGAAATTGATCAGGAGGGTTATCACAAATAGAATTACCCCCAGCATAAAAAGTGAATAGTAATGAGGAGTGTCAAATGGTACCTCTCCCATTTCGATCGCAATAGTTGCAGTCAGGGGTTGAACCGGACTAAATATACTTTCTGGCCAGGCAAGGGAGTTTCCAGTAGCCATAAGTACAGCCATGGTTTCCCCTATTACTCGGCCCATGCCCAACATGACTGACGCAATAATACCCGATGCACTGGCTGGTAGAATTACCTTTGTTAGGGTTTCCCACTTATTAGCTCCTAGGGCATAAGAGCCTTCTTTATAAGCCAGAGGGACAGCTTGAATTGCATCTTCAGAAATAGAGATAATTGTAGGTAGGGCCATAATTGCCAGAAGAACTGCCCCATTAAAAGCATGAAGGCCGTGGGTGGTACCAAAAGCCCTCGCGAAGAATGGGCCAAAGAGTACCAATCCCAAAAAACCAAGGGTTACGGACGGAACGGATGCAAGAATTTCAATGGCCGGTTTAAGGATATTTGCCAGCTTTGGAGGACAAAACTCAGCGAGGAAGGCAGCACAGCCAATTCCTATTGGGACAGCTATAAGCAAAGCAAGGAATGTAAGTAGTAACGAGCTATATACCATAGTAAGAATACCATAGCTAGACTTTACATAAGAACTTGGTTGCCATATAAAAGAGCCCAGAAATTCGCTAATAGAAATATCCCTGAAAGCACGAAGTCCATTGCTGAGCAACATCCCAAAGATCCCTCCAAGTATCAGGATTGCCAGTATGCCAGAAACAAAAAAAGCAATTTTGGCGAGTCGATCTGACTGAGCTTTATTCATTATGCAGCAATTTCAAATTGTGTTTCATTTGCCTGTCATCAATAGGGAAATACCCTCCATATTTTATCATTTTCTGACCTTCTTCGCTTATTTCAAAAAGTAGGAAATCTTTTAGCTTCCCATCAGGTTTTCCATCAAGAAATTGGAAAAGGGGACGAATAACCGGATAACTCCCATTCAGGATATTCTCACTTTCATTCGGTGATATAGCAGCTACATTCCTTGAGATTTTCAAACTTAGAATCTTCAAGCCTTCCAGAACTTCACCATCCTCTTTGACAACATATCCAATGCCTACATAGCCTATCCCGGCAGGATCATTTCTGACTCCTTCTATTATTTGAGCATTACCATTCATTTGCTTCATGCCCAAAGAATAATCTCCTCTAAGAATAGAATCTCTGATATAGATAAAAGTCCCTGAATTACTCTGCCTCCCATAAAGAGATATGGGAAGGTTTTGGGCTCCTGCTTCTTCCCAGTTTTTCAACTGCCCTTTATAGATAGCACTTATTTTTTCAATACTTAGGCTATCCAGTTCAAGTTCTTTATTGACAATAAAGCAGAGGGCATCTCTTGCAAAAATGAAGTCCAAAACCTCGATTTCACGTTCTTTTGCAAGCCTAAGTTCGTAGGAGGAAAAATCACGAGAAGAATTTGCGATATCTGTCTTTCGATTGATTAGAGCGGCAAGGCCAGTTCCAGATCCCCCACCTGTAACTGCTATAGATACTTCGGGATCTCTATCCATGAAGATTTCAGCCATTTGCAGAACAAGGTTTACCTCCGTATCAGATCCGCGAATGACGATTCGCTCTCTTGGCCTATTAGCACAGGAGAAAAGAAGAAAGCATAGAATTATCCATAAGAGTCTCATGGGTCGATAGAATTTGTGCTCTCAGAAATTACCAGATCATGTGTCCCAATATGCAGGGCCAGAGCTTCTGAAAGGGATTCAAGTATCATTCCTGAAAATGACTTAAATCATTTCCAGCTGAGACCCTTTCAAAAGCCTTGAAAACAAACTACATATTCACGATTATCTGAAGATGAATCAGGGTTTATTTATAAAAATCTTTTCCCTGGCCAGGAGTTTTTCTTCATCTTTTATTATTAAGATATATAATCCTTGAACCTGCCATTTCTTTAAAGAAAGAATTTCATCCCCTATTATCTTCTGGCTATCAACCAGTCTCCCACTAAGATCTATCAGTTCCATTGTATATTTTTTCCCGGAAAGCATCTCAGAGCAAGTAAATGGAGTCCCTGGAGAATAAGGATTGGGAAAATTACAGATGAGAGAATGGGATTCAACTTCTTCGAGTAAAGCCTCACTATGCGTCTTTCCATAAATGAGGGAATAACCATTTAGCACCCAACTATTAGTGGTGGGATCTTTGTATTCCGTATCCTCCCGAAAGAGCTTACCATCCTGATCATAAAGAAATGTAATCCGGTAAGCTTCTGACCATTCGGAACCCCGAGGATATGAACTGTCTTCAATAAGCTCTTTTAGATTGCCTTCCTCATTATACAAACTTCTGAAACGAGTTAATTTCAAATCCTGTTCATCATAATGAATTTCCTCAATCATTTTCCCTTCCTCATTGTATATGTATTTCGCTCGACCTGTGAAGCTCCAGGATTTGCTTAAGGAATTCCAACTGTAGTTGCGGAAATAATCAATCTTGCCGACTTCATTTTCTCCGATATCCGTACGCGAATAGGCTTGCCAGTTTTTTGAGGAAGGATCCCAATCATAGCTAAATACAGAATAGGAGCGATCCGAAGTATAAGTATAGACATGCTTTCTATGATTTTTCCAGAAAGAACTACCCATCGTCAATTTATGGGTATATACTTCCTGCTTTTTCCCTGAATGGAGATAAATGGTCGTATCTCTTTGGGTCTTCCACCATCTTGCTGTCGATTTATCCCAGGTATGAGAAAAACTAGCTGTTTTTTTTCCATGTCCGCTGTGATAAGAGAAGTGTACATTCCTGTTGGGATTCCAGTCCTCATTGGTATGATCCCAAATGAGGTGAATCTTTCTTTCCGCTTTCAACCAATCATCCCAAATCCAGTATTCTTTTGAGGTGGCTATGAATTCAGGCCCTCTCCAACTTTTGACATAGCCTATCACAGAATCTTTTTGGATGCCGAAATCTGCTTGAGTTAAAGCTTCTTGTGCAGAAAGAGATATAGAAAGAATGGAGCCAAGGATAAACAGTAATACCTTTCTCATAGGTTAAGTAGTAGAAATAGATCAGACAGTCTTAGAAGTTATATATAATTTACTACATATGTAAATTTTTCTATAATCTCTTCTAGTGAAACTTCCCCTTTGTATCCACTTTTCCAAATTTGCTTAACTTAACAGGACCTAAGACTAAGCTCTTTTACGAAATGAAACGCCAGATCTCTTTACTAATACTCCTTCTGCTCTTTCAATCGATCCTTGCCCAAACTGAAAAGATTGATGATCTCCTCAAAGAAGCTAAATCTGCAGAAACTGAAGCTGCATTAGAGCTCCTCAGCCAGTCCCTCAAATTATCAGAAAAGGAAAGCTACCTTGCTGGCATATTCCTTAGTATAGATGGATTGACTAGCCTGAATGAAAAGAAAGGGTCATTTGTTGAAGCCGGAAAACTGTATAAAAAAGGACTCAATTATGCGAAAGACTTTGGCGATAAAGAGCAGGAAGCTATCTACCATGGCAATCTGGCAATCATTCATTACTATCTAGGGGATTGGGAGGCTTCTGTAGCAGGATTTAAGGAGGCTTTGAAACTAAATGAAAAGTTGGGCCGAAAGGAGAAAGTCGCGGACGGATATGCAAATCTTGCTAACCTTTTTCAAATGGAAGGGAAGCATGTTGAAAGTGTAGATTATTACCTGGAAGCGATTCGAATTTTTGAGGAAATCGGATTGCAAAATGGAATAGGAACCACCCTCTTTAATCTCGCTAATCTATACCACCAGCGCGAGGAAGATTCTACAGCTTACACTTATTTTGATCAGGCAGAGCAAATATTTCGAACAGAAAAAGACAGTGCCTCCCTAGCTCGAAGTCTGAGTTCTAAAAGTGTCTCATATTTTAATTGGCAAGAATATGACCAGGCAGAAAAGCTTCTGGGCGAGGCATTGATTATTTCACAAAATATCGGGGATGCACAAGCCCATATGCATATCCTGTATAAGTTGGGCACCCTCTATAATTATCAGGGAAAGACTGCGAAAGCGGAGATGAGTTTGAGGAAAGCTTTTGAAATGGCTGAGATGCAGCAAAGCAATCAGCATATTTGCTGGATCAAAACAGAGTTGGCGCTGGCAGAAAAAGCAAAAGGAAATTACGCGAAAGGATTGCAATTGCTGGATGAAGCGATGTCAGTGGCACGTGAGATAGGAATGGCCGAATATTTCCACGAAATCAGCAAGATCAAATCCGAATTATTAGAGAAACTCCCAGACTATCGTGCTGCATTAGATACCTATAAAGACTATGCGAGTCAAAAAGACAGCCTTTTGACCGAAAAGAAAAATAGCAGAATCGCAGAACTACAAACCGTTTATGAGACAGAGAAAAAAGACAAGGAAATCGCCATACTCGAAAAAGACGCTGCTCTCTCTCAAATACGTATTTATGGCATGTCAGCCGGCTTAGTTGTATTTGTATTTATTGGTTTTCTCTTATTGAATCAGCAGCGGATGAAAAGAGAGAAAGACCGGGAAATCTTTGACCAGAAACAAGAAATTCAGGAACAAAAACTTCAGGTCGCCCATTTAGAACGAGAACAAATGGCTCAGGAACTCAATTCCCAGGTTCTCAATTTTTGTAGGAAAAACGAATTTTTGCAAGGATTAAAAAGTGATATGCAATCTCTGGAAGAGCAAAAGCAGGGGAGAGAGATTAAGAACCTTATCCGCAAGATAGATCTCGACCTTAAAGGCGACCAAGATTGGGAATCCTTCCTCCATTCCTTTTCGCAAGTTCATCCGGGATTTACTTATAGCCTCACCCAAAGATATGAGGGAATCACACCTAATGAGATTCGCCTTGCCAGCCTCATGCGTATGAATCTATCGGGTAAAGAGATTGCTGCCATGCTCAATATTTCAGCAGATGGGGTAAAAAAGGCCAGACATCGTCTGCGGAAAAAACTGGGTATTGAACCAGAGGTGAATTTGCAGGATTTTCTCCTTCGTTTATAAGTATTTTTTACCTGTCCCCCCTTTGTCCCCCCCTCTTTTTTGGTAGCAGGGGCCGATTTCCCCATCTTGAGCTCAAGAAATCAAAAAAGTATCTGGCCAGATCTTTTTCCTGAAAAGCCTTAAATAATTCTAAAGATTATGAAAAAGATAATACTAGCAGCCCTGCTGCTAACCGCCACCCTTATGGCCTGTGAGAAAAGTACTCCCGGGCCCGTTCCCTCCGAAAATTTTGATGCAATCATTGCAACTGGAGGTACCTTCGAGCAAGTAAGTAAATCTGAAGAAATTCTGGAAAGTTCCGAGTCCTTTAGCGTAGAAGATGGAGAAGAATATGTATGTACGACAGAAACCCTAAAAATAGAAGACGCAGCTGGCGGAAACAGCGGTTTCCCTCTATTCAATCCTAATAGTTCCGTTGTCTATCCCGGAAGTCTCTTGCAGGGCAACAGCCTAAATCAAGCCACGCCTAATATCATTGCCGTAAAAAGGAGCGGGGGAACCATATCCACGGATGTTTTCGACGGAAGTATCGCTCCCAGTTTTGAAGTAGATGAAGTCAAAATCAGTAGCATCACCGAAGCTGCCAATAGCATCATCCGAAATTCTACGGGAGTTGTACCTGCTAATTTCGAATTCAGCTACGACCTGGTACAGAGCAAAAGAGAAATGGCCCTGAAAATGCGGGCAGAATATGAAACCAAATTCACCGAAGTAGAAGGCAAGCTGGAATTTAGCTCTGACAGATCCTACAATCGCATGCTCATTACTCTAAATCAAAGTTTCTATACCCTGCGATTTGACATCCCCACTTCAACTGATCAAATTTTTGCACCTGAAGTCACCCCTCAAGATCTCGAACGCTACGTTGGACCCGGAAATCCAGCTGCATACATATCTTCGGTTACTTATGGACGGATATATTATATGCTAATCGAAACCACTTCTTCGAAAACTGATTTGGAAGCTAGTGTGACTGCATCTTTTTCCGGATTAACCACAGGAGGTTCAGGTCAGGTAGATTATCGAAAATTGGAAGAGCTAACTAACATCAAGATAAGAGTCTTTGCTTTTGGAGGGGAAGCCGGCTCAACTTTGAGAACTATTGGAGAAACGGACCTTAGTCAGATTGTAGATCTTTTGGCAGAAAGTTCAGATATCACGAGTGGAAAGGCCATCTCCTATGTCGTAAGAAGTGTGTATGATAACCAAATCGTAAGTGTCAAACTCAATACAGAATACGATGTAACCGATTGTACTCCCACCGGCAATGTAGGAGTTCCTCCCTATACCGCTCACTGGGCTGGGCTAGCATCTACTTTTGGCGGAATCGGTGCAGCATATTCGACTAGCGGAACAGAATTTATCCTGATCAACAAAGAAGGAACCGAATACCTTATCAGTAATACCGGAACCCTGGATGGCCCCTACCCTATCAGTCAGTTAGGAGATGGTAACATCCCTTTTACCAAAATCGGAGCTGCTAGTAATATCAATGGAAACAAGTTTAATACACAGACTATTATGGTATTTGACGAGACAGGAACCCAGTTTAGCTATATGCTAGACAATGGCCGGTGGTTAAATATTGAGCCCATCACCAATCTAGCGAATGGGAGTTGCCCCTTTAATCTCACAGGAGTAGGTGCTATGATGTTCTATACCAAAAGTAGTCAGGGCCCAAGTACCAGATTCATGTTTGACGGGAATGGGATAAACTCCACCTATTACAAAAACAATCCGGAAGGATTCTCGGATACTCGAAATATTAAATCCTACTGGCGGGTAAATAATACCAGTTTCCCTTTCGAAGAAGTAGGTGCCAGCATCGGCTTTTATATTGGCAACGAGCGCTTCCAATTGTTTTTCAATGGCACAGGAGATAAGTATCTGATAAGAGGAAATACCAATGGAACTGGAAATCAGTTCCTGGGACCTTTTTCACTTTAGATTTCACAAAGGCGGATTCATTCTCCTGCAATTTGCGGGAGTTTGAATTCCTTTTGCTAGTTCATAAACTCTTGCTTGGGATTTGCTCTGCAGGGACTATTAAGCTGGGTTCTTCCTTTGTCTATATTTATTATCCAATAATCTTCCAATAAGGAAGCATAGCAAACGCTGATTTCCAAACCATCTACTTGTTGAGACAAGGCACGTGTTTCCTCATTCCACTGTACCTCAAAAAGCACCACCTCTTCATTGGGGGTAATGACTTCATCCTGCAGTCCATTGGTACTCATAATACCATAATCAATCGAATGCCCTTCGGGCGCATAATGATCGACCACCTCTTGCCAATCCTGGAAATAGGTTTCTCCTACATGAATTTTATAGGACTTTATCAAAGCTAAACCGGTCCCACTGTTCTTTATTCTTAGGCCAAATCCCCTTCCGTTGTAAAACATGGAGATGCTTAAATAAGGGAAGGCCGAAAGTCTTTGTTCAGACCGCATGATGCGTACTTCATAAATAGACACCACCAAAGCGCAGACGCTAATTAATACAGCCGAAAGCGCAATGAGCATATTGCTATTTATTTTTTTCAAAGGATTTTTCATGGTATTGCTACAGAGCTTTTTTAATTTGGATGTATAATACTGCTGATATGAAATACTACTACATCCTCTTTTTGTTTTTGTTTGTCCTAAGTTGCCAGCCGAAGGAAATAGTTCAATATAAAATCCCCGTTTACGGTTGGACCGGAGGACCGGGAGAAGCCACGGATGAGGAACTCAAAGCAAAATTTGCAGACTGGAAGGCCAAAGGAATCGATGGATTGATGTTTAATGGAGGGCAGGATCCCGCTACGTATAGTCGAGTAGGGAAAATCGTAAAATCTCTGGGCATGGAGTTTCATGCCTGGATACCTACCATGGTTCAAGCTCCAAAAGAAGGAATCAAGGATGAATGGTACGCCATAAATGGCAAAGGAGAATCAGCCCTCACCAAACCCGCCTATGTGGATTACTACAAATTTCTATGTCCCAGTTACGAAGGAGTTTATGAATTTCTAGCCAATATGTACGGAGCGGTAGCTGAGGTTCCGGAGATCGACGCTATTCACCTGGATTATATTCGATTTCCGGATGTGATTCTGGCCAGAGGACTTTGGGATAAGTATGGCCTTGTGATGGATCGTGAATATCCTGAGTATGACTATTGCTATAGCCCGCTATGTGTCCATAACTTTAAGGAAAAGACCGGGATTGATATTCTGGCAGAAGAAGATCCTTCTCAGGTAGAAGAATGGAAGCAATTCCGCTATGACTTAATTACCAATATTGTCAATCGCCTTGCCGATCATGTACACAGCAAAGGGAAAAAAATCAATGCAGCTGTTTTCCCCGGTCCTCATTCTGTGGCGAAAAAAATCGTTCGGCAAGAATGGAATAAGTGGAAGCTGGATGCGGTTTACCCCATGAACTACAATGATTTTTACCTCGAAAAACCGGAATGGGTAGGTGAAATGGTAGCTGAAGGGGTCGAAGCAGTAGAAGGGAAAAGACCACTCTATAGTGGTTTATTCATCTGCCCTAATCCCGAAAATAAAACTGAGGAAAACGATCCAGAAAATCACGGCCTACTCCCTAAAGAAATAGAAACTGCTATTAGAGCTTCTATGGAAAATGGAGCAACAGGTATCTGCCTATTTACTCCAGACAGAATGACTCCCGCTCACTGGGAAGCTTTTGATAAGGCCATACATATAGACTATTCAGCAAAAAATTAAGCCCCGGACTTAAATGGCTAGTCCGAGGCTCAAGCTTTCTTAAAAGACCACCAACTCCCCAAATTCCAGATAAGGATCTGACCGGAGAGTCTTAAGGGCTTTCTCTAAGTCATCCAGGTCATGCAGGTTTAGCATGATAACCGGGCTCTTGGTTTTTTGGTCTTTGAAGCTATAGATAAAGTTCTTATTAGGATCCAGCTCTTTATCTAAATCCTGAAATTGTTCTCGAATTAACTGTATGCTTGCCTGGTGCTTTTGCTCAATCAAAAAAAACTTGGTGGTCTGTTTTTTATCCAGCAAACGTAAGGTCCTTTCATCAGCTATAGGAGTAGAAAACCACTGCGAACGAATCCTGAAATTTCGCCTCATCTCATAAGAGATATATTCTACATCATCATTCTTTTCACTATTGGCAAAAAGCGTGATTTCATTCATCAGGATTTCCAGTTCATATATGGCCTTGGGGAAAGTTTTTTCGAAATGAGCGATCCCTTTCACAATAAAATCCTTATCGATCTCTCTGCCCTGATTCAAATAAGCGGAACAGTCAGCAAATAAGGACTTTGCAAAACCATTGATATACTTATCATTGTACCAATCGGTAGAATCCAGCTTGCCATGGATCTGCTCAAAGGCCCAACCATTGCCAATAGCCGTTGCCAGACCTTCATCCAAATAACTATAAGCCAGTTTACTCCAATCAGATTCCGACTTCATAAACCACTTATCAATGTCCTGCTGCAATCGCTGTCTTTGTTCATCAAAAAGGATATGGCACATCTCATGGATAATTACCCCGAGACGCCCTTCGTAGTCATTTTCATTTTTTGAAAGAAAGGAACAAATCAGGGCATTGCCTTTGGGAATAGCTGTGGTATAGCCTCGATCCAAAGGAATAGGATAAAGGAGAATTCGAAAGGGAACTTCCTTGCTCCATTCCGTTCCATAAAATTTGCTTACCCGCAGAAAGAGATCTTCTATTTGTCCTTTATAGGTTGATAACTGTTCTTTTATCCGGGCAATATTCTCCTGTTCATTGTTCCAGACCAAACGATCGTAATAAGGTTCTGCCCCTTTCATAATCGAAAGTAGTTTTTTATGGGAAGCATGAGGTAAATAGCCAACGATCCGCTGATTGAAATCTTCCAGATCTTCAGCATAGGAAGCAGCCACCCAAATCAGATCTTTGATCTCTCTATATGAATGTCTGTTTTCGGGGAATTCTTCTCTTTGAAAGTGATAGTTGAATTTGATTTGTTTGTATGCTTCCACAAGAGAACCAAATGCTTCTTCAGCGGCCAGATTATCATGGATAAGTTTATGAAAGGAACGGGAAGTTCCGGGTGCTTCACTGGCTGTTTCAAGAAAACTGAATAGGCAAAGGGTTTTGTTAACTTCAATCTGAATAAACTCCTTTTGTTGTGGGAATAGCTTGAGGTTCATGCCCAGAAATAGCAGGCACAGGATCAGTAGTTTGTGATTCATCGAATGGTAAAATAAATAGTGAAAAATGTAGTAGAAAGGGGATAGACTGAAGTGCTTTTCTATTTACGGAGATTTAGGAGAAAGGATATTTGCCCTACTTTTCGCAAATGGTCAGATCATACTTTCTCTATGCTAAGCCCCCGATTTCACAAATCTTTTTTCCAAATTAGCTTTCTGGAGAGCATCAAGCTTATTTTAGCTCTATTTAACCATCTTCAGACTTCCAAAAAAGTCCTCGATTTATTCCGGTTTAATATTTTCCTATCCTGTAGTTTTATAGTCTCTCAAGGGAATGTGGCTATTTCAAGGGGTATTGAAATAGCATGTAAATCTCAACATCTGCTCCCGAAACTATCAGGAGAAGGCCAGGCAACATGTAACGGATGAACCAATTTCCCCTCCATCATCGACCTTCCTTCGCTCTCTTTACCTACCTGTTTATTGCGCTTGGGTTTTTCACTGCTTGTAAAGAATCCAGCAAGCCTGTGGAAAAGATACATGACGACTTCTATGGTCAGATGTATAAAGAAGGAGATGAGAAATTCTGGAGCTTTATGGAAAAAGCCAGTCATTACATCTCTGAGGAAAAATACTACGATGCACAAAAGGCGCTTGATAAAGCAGCTGGATTTGCGCGTGAGCCTCTGCATAGAAAACTGATAGATACCCTTCATAGGCAAATCGCTTCTGAACTCAATGGGTCTGACTCTAATGTGATTCAGACTTTGCAGGAGCGAGAAGAAGCACAAGCATATATGAATAGCCATGCACCCGCAGATATGATGTTGGCTTATAATTTTGCAGCCATGTATGTCAGAAAGAGGTTGAAGGATTTAGGAGAATTTCAATTCCCTGGTGCCCTTGTCAAAAAAGATCACATAGTACTTTACAAAGGAAGCTATAAGATCAAATCTTATGTGGATGTTATCTATGGAAATGGAACAAAACTACGCCACAATTTTAACTGTGAAATCAAGGTCCATAAAGACCGCAAGAGATATAAAATCAAATCTTTTGAACTTTTTCTTCCCTCATGAAAGCTCCCAATCAATCTTAATTCAACCACCCATTCATGGATAGGAAGCAGAAACTAAGTAAACCCCTCCTTGCACTAAGTCTGATTTCAGTTCTATTTATTCCGGCTGTCTTTATTTACACGGCTATAAAGAAAGATTCTAATCAGGAAGCCCTTCAGGCAGAGCTTCAGCATGAAATCGCAAGTCTGGAAGGTAGCCTGCTAGAGCTAAATAAAATGAATATGCACAGCGACCTGGCAAAAAAACGAGCAGAAATTAATGCCGAACTAAAAAAACAACAATTGGAGGAAATGGCTTTTAAGCTAGATAAACTTGAAGATAAAGTCGCTCAAATGGCTAAAGATAATCAGGCAAATGAAACACTCATAAAAGAGTTGAAGGAAAAACTGGCGAAAGCAAAATCAGCCCTTGTCGATAATTATAAAAAAGAAATTGACCTTCTTTTCACAGATAATATATACCTGAGCCAGATTAGCGATAGTCTTAAAGACGAAATCATGCTCATGGATAGTCTTTGTCGGATGGAGGAAAAGGAATTGGGATTGAAACCCTGGCTGAAAGCTGAGAACATTGCCTTTACAGGTTTGAAAGGTGATAAAACGGAATCAGGCGATGCCTTTAAGAAGAATCGCATACAAACCCTCAAAGTTGAATTTGATTTGATTGGTATGGGGCCGGTATCCAATAATTCCAAGCAAATCTTTATGATCATAGAGTCTGCCGGCAAACAAACCCTTCAGGATGCAAGCAGAAGTGTCAGTTGGTTCAACTTCAAAGGACAGGATATCCCATACTCGAGTATGGTGAAAGTGGACTATGAAGGTACCCCTATCAAAATTGATATGTTTTTTGATCCGGCCGGTGGGAGATTTAATAGCGGTACCTACCAAGTCAAGTTTTTTAGTGAAACTGAATTCATCGGACAAAAGCAGGTAAATATTATCTGATAAATAAAAAGAATCTTGAATCCCAAATTTTCGGGCGGGCCATGTTAGGTTCGCCTTTTTTTTATTCAAGAATCGAAAAAAGAAGACAGAAAAGGAAAAAATCTAATTTGCGTAGCGCTTATGCACAAAGGTCCCTATTTCCACTCATGGCTGATAATCAACCATTATCCTGCATTTATTACCAAATAATGTAATTTTTTTAATAAAAACATTACAAGATAAGTATCTTTGTTTTAGAAATTAGAAAAAACCCTTTCCCCTAAGCTTCTGCATCGATTGTGCAATTGAACTCATAATCATTACGCAGAATATGAATATAAACGGTACACTACGTAGATCCCTTAGCTTATCTGTGCCGGTAAATGCATCTAACAAAGTCCAGTTTTTTGTGCTGAGCACTATTTTCACTTTCCTTTTCCTAGGTTTGATGGAGGTTTCGGCTCAATGCTATGTAAATTTCCCAGGTTTGAGTAGCAATGGAAGTTGCGCAGAACTTTCGAGCGCTCCCACCAGCTATTATGGCGAAGTTGAGTTTATGTGGGCGAAAAACTCGGGGGGTAATATTACTGCTCTGACTCCTTTTTCCACCTCAACTTCACTCACTTATTGCCCTGCAGAAGTCGGTTATTACAGAATTTGTGCGCGCCGGGTGGGATGTAATTCTATTTATGAATCTTATGATGTTTATGTAGGTCCTTGTAGCAGTCCTGATTTGGATCAGTACATTTCTGTAGACGGAGGCTCATGGACCTTAATGAATTCGGTTGAGGTATGCGAAGGTCAGGATGTTATCCTGAATTTCGAAAGCTATGGCTATAGCTACTGGACATTCGAATATGAATTGCCAGATGGCTCTGTTGTAACGAATACCGGCAATACACATTCAGATCAACTGCCTTTGCCCAATATCAGTCCATCTGAAGGAGGTACCTATACGGTAACTTACACCAATCCCTCTGGCTGTAGTAATACGGAGACGTTTACTGTGGAAGTAAATGCCCTTCCTGTTGTCAGCAGTTCCTTTACCCATGCAACTTGCAGAGGAGATGACGGTACTATTACGTTTAGCTTTCAGGATCAAAGCGGAAGAACCAATATTGAATTTAGCATAGACGGAGGGATTAGCTACCCTTACAATGTTGCAGACAATACAGGATCTACCACCATCACGGGACTGGATGCTGGCAGTTATGATCTTTTTGTTCGTTGGGGAAATGATGAATGTCCCCTGGACCTTTCAGACGTAACCATTTCAGATGGGGGAGGTTGCGCAACCATCGGAGACTTTGTTTTCGATGATACCAACTTCAATGGAATTCTGGATGATGGAGAAACTGGAGTAGAAGGAATTACGGTACAGCTATTTGAAGTTGGTAATAATGTTGCCATAGACATGGATGTTACCGATGACAAGGGTGCTTATATCTTCCTGAATGTTGAGCCAAATAATACCTATTTCCTCAAGTTCAGCAATCTTCCTGACAACTATGAGTTTACGGCACAGTCAGAAGGTAATGATGATGAAAAAGACTCTGACGTTGACCCCAGTACAGGCAATACCTTTACGATTACTCCTTCTGTTGGAGACAATCTGACAGGTATAGATGCAGGTGTTCTCAATACAGTAAATTTTCCTGTCGAATGGATGGGATTCGACGTAAAGCAGATCGGACCGAATGCAATCCTCAATTGGGCTACTGCCACCGAATTGAATGCCGCCAGTTTTGAGATTGAAAGATCAGTAGATGGACTTCTCTTCGAACCCATCGGTTCTGTTGAAGCAGCCGGAACGACTATGCATATGCAGCAATATGAGTTTATGGATAAAGGTCTTCGTCAAATCGGGACAGATAAGATTTCCTATCGCCTGAGACAACTGGATTTTGACGGAAGATTTGAATACAGCAATGTAGTAGAACTAACACTTGGAACGAATTTCTCCATGGACCTTAATGTATATCCTAACCCCTCGCAGGATCAAATCTCCGTAAGCTGGATGCCTATGGAAGGCATGCAAAACCTTCAAATTAGAAATATGCTTGGCCAAATTATCTATAGCCTTGAAATCTCGGATCAGGACAAGCCTTCAGTAGCACTCATTTCACTGACAGATTGGAGCCCTGGCGCATATTTTATCCAACTGACTTCGGAACTATCAAGTGAAACCTTAAAACTATTAGTGAAATAAAGGGGATACCCTTCAAGATAGATGAATCCTTTTTTGCCGGTGCAGGAAGTCTTTCCTGTGCCGGTTTCTCTTCTTTTTGTATCTTGGTTTAAGCTTCATAGCCTGTTATGCAAAGATTACTGCTCTTCTTACTTATCCTTTCTACCTCCTGTGTAGACAATCCTCCTCCCGCAAGCGGCAATCCGTTTCTAAAAGTAGATGTCATTCCTCTCCAGGATCTTCATAGTCATGGAGCCACTATTGTTGAACTTCCTAATGGAGACCTGCTAAGTGCGTGGTTTCAGGGATCAGGAGAACGCTGGGCTGATGATGTAGCCATAAAAGGTGCTCGCCTCTTAAAAGGTGATTCGACATGGTCTGAACCCTTTATCATGGCTGATGTACCAGATTTCCCAGACATCAATCCCAGTCTGTTTTTAGATAGTCAGGGAAGGTTGTGGTTGGCCTGGTACACCGTGCTGGCAAATCTCTGGGAAACTTCATTACCTAAATATAGAATAAGCGAAAACTTTATGATGAAAAAAGGGGGCCCTGAGTGGAAGTGGCAGGAGGTATTGCATGTCAAACCTGGAGGAAGTACTGAAAGGGGTATTCAACCTGCAGATCCCTTTGTTCTTTCTGTGGAAAGGCAAATGAAAGAATATGAAGCCTATCTGATGGATACCCTCGGAGGCAATGATGAATGGCTGCAGGCTTACAGAGTGTGGGCAGAAGATAAACTAGGAAAAGCAAGCGGAGACGATCAGCAATACAATGGCTATCTATATGGCGAGAATGAGGAAATCACAAAACAAAAAATGGGTTTTCCACTTTTCAGGCGAATCGGTTGGCAGACGAAAAACAAAGCGATACTACTTGATGGTCAACGTTTGATTCTACCCCTTTATTCCGATGGTTTGGGATTTAGTATTATGGCGATCACGGATAATGATGGAGAAAGCTGGCAGTTTAGCAGCCCACTGGTAGGACTAGAAAACATTCAGGCCAGTATCGTTCAAAAAACGAACGGTCATCTAGTCGCCTATATGCGAGACAATGGTCCTCCTCCTCAACGCATGCAAATGAGTATTTCTAAGGATAAGGGACTTAACTGGGGAAAGGTCCGTGATTCAGAAATCCTCAATCCGGGATCGGGAGCTGATATGATTGTATTGGAGAATGGCCACTGGGTATTGGCGTATAATGATACAGAGGACGGTAGGTATAGCCTGGCTGTTTCGATTTCGGAAGATGAGGGAAAAAGCTGGCCTTACCTCCGACACATTGAATATGACGCAGGTCCCGGGCAAAATCGAATTCGTGCTGGATACCCTTCAGCCATACAAAGCAAGGACGGCTTGATTCATGTGATATACAGCTATACCACTCGTCGAAAGCAAAACAAGAAGCAGGAATGCATTAAGTATATCCGATTTGAAGAAAGCTGGCTCAGAGAGGGGGATGAGTAAAGCTTTACTCCCTCCAAACAGTATCTTTAATCCGCCAGAATATTGCCGCGCCTATTACTGGTCTTTGCATTACGATCTCCCTGCGAAATCCCCAGTAAAGCTCGGCCAATTGATAACGGGCATCCAGCATCAGAGACAGATTTTCGCCCAAATCCACATAGAGTCCTCCGCCTATATCATAGCTAGCATTATTACGAGGTTCTCCTTCCTGGCTAAAGTCCTGCCCCTCCGGAGGTGGGAAGAAAAAGGGGACAAAATTGGTCCCGGAATAGGTGAATTGAGAAAATCGGTTCAAACTAATTGAAAAGTCCACAAAAGGACGGATTTTCCCGGTCGAGATATAATAGCGAACTCGCAGAGGAATTTCTATCTCCGTAAAATCATAATTGATACGTGTCCATTGCTCAGGATAGGTGGTTGTGGGATAGTTAACAGAATCGGAAAAGAGGTTTCCAGAAGAGATTTTGAAGCCTGTTGTAAAACCCAGGCGATCATTCAGCTCTATATCAAAAAGGAGCTGCCCCCCTATCGTATTGAATCCCTCAAAGATGCCAAAGCGCTCAGGCTTATAGTTGATATCAGGAGTTGCATCATGCCAGAATGCTCCCGCCCCAATACGCCATTCCATTTTTTTGAAAACCGACGGATTGGTTTCCCCTGTACTTTGAGAAAAGGAATCCAGAAAAAATAGGAAAAGAAATATGTTTAATAATAGGTAAGACTTCTTCATATCTAATTCAAATGTGAGGCCTCAAAGATACTAAATGCGCCTTAAAGGCAAATGCTATAAATTTTACCATTCCACAATTCCCGAATAAGGTCTCTCAAAAAATGCTTTGTATATTATTTAGGTATATAAACACTACTACTATGAAATCTGTCAAACAAAAACCTGCCAGATCTCGCCGCGGCTTTTTCAAAAAAGCTTTTGCTTCAGCATTAGGCGCAGGTCTGGGAATGTCCAGCCTTTCCGCATCTCCCAAAAGAGAGCCCTACAAGAAAGGCGAAATCAAAATCACTAAACTAGAGACTTTCAAAGTAAAGCCTCGTTTCCTTTTTCTCAAGGTTCACACAGATGTGGGAATCATCGGCCTGGGAGAACCTATAACTGAAGGAAGGCCAGATACCTGTGCCTCCGCTATACAGGAGATTTCTCCTTATTTGGTAGGGAAGGATCCCCGAAGGATCATGCATCACTGGCAGGCCATTTATCGGCATGCCTTCTACAGAGGAGGTCCCATCCTGACCAGTGCGCTGAGCGGAATCGAACAGGCACTTTGGGACATCAAAGGTAAGGCCCTGGAAGTTCCTATTTATGAACTCCTCGGAGGACCTACCCGAGACCGTATCCGCGTTTATGCGCACGCCCGTACCCCCGAACGTATTCGAGCTGCAAAAGCAGAAGGTTATACGGCATTTAAAACCGGTGTAAAGAATTCGCGCCAATCCGGAATCGTTGCAAATGCCCAATTTATCGAAGAGGCCGTGGAAGCCTTCGCAGAATTAAAGACGGTAGTAGGAAAGGATGCAGACATCGGCATTGATTTCCACGGAGCCATTAGTCCTCAAAATGCATCTCTGCTTATCAAAGGGCTCGAGCCCTATCAACCCTGGTTCATCGAAGAGCCCATCAATTGCCAGAATGTAGACGTGATGGTTGAGTTAGCAAAACAAACCCATATCCCCATAGCTACGGGCGAACGCATATTTACCAAATGGGGCTTTCGGGAAATTTTGGAGAAAGGAGCTGCCAGTATTTTGCAACCTGACCTCTGCCATGCAGGAGGAATTTTCGAGGGTCGAATCATTGCGGGTATGGCTGAGGCTTATTATGCAGCCATTGCTCCTCACAATCCACTAGGTCCTATCTCACTGGCAGCAGGTCTACAACTCGCAGCCAGTATTCCCAATTTCCTTTGCCAGGAACAGGTAACTTTGGGAGAAGGCTATATCAAAGAGCCTTTCAAGGTGAAAGATGGGCATGTGGACCTTCCGGTAAAGCCAGGTTTAGGAATCGAATTAGACGAAGATGCCCTTGCTGACAGGATGGGTCATGACTGGAAAAATCCGGAAACTTACCTCAATTCTGACGGCTCTGTTGTGGATTGGTAGACCCTCAAAAAATGTAAATTCTTTTCATAACAGGCGATGCACATCGCCTGTTATGGTTTCACTTTCAAAACCATACATCCTGAACCTTTACCAATTGTAACTAGCCGTGATACTTTTGCCATAAGTTATTATGAATGTTCAAAGGCTTATGATTTTTCTGTCACAGCCTTCGTACACCTTTGTAGCAGTCATTTAAGCAAGACCGCAACAATTACAATAAAGAACCACAAAAATGAAAAATAGAATTTTGAGCCTAATCATGGCTTTGGAGGTATTTATTTTCACAGCCTTGAAATAAGACATAACACCACGATCCGCAGAGTAAGCGAACTAGAAGCTGCCCAGTTGTTTCTGGCTAGTTTGATCTCTTGTCTTTCTTGAATTGTTCTAGCTGCTTGGCTACAGTTTCTACCAGATGCCACTGCCAGGCCTTATAGCTGGTCCCGGCTTTGATGAGTTTAGAAGGACCATAGCCATCACCCCAACCACATGTCCTGTATAGCAGGTTATTTTACCAGTTACAAATATACCTTTCTGAATACTCACACGGAGAAAAGGAATAAGCCCCACATAGAATTGATTAAACTTATCTATTTATAACAGTATTTTACCCCTTAGCTATTATATCCCCAGATTGGCAGCTATTCATCTTAAATGTGTTTGCGACTTCTTATATTTAGCTGGGCTTTTGAAATAGATCTACTTTCTGGATATCTTCTTACTGAGCTCTCAAGAAAGGCTGTCTAATTAGATTTGAGGACTAAGACTTTCCCAGATATTCTATATAAGAATAATAAACCCCATACTTTTCTTTCCCTTCAATAAAGTCATTAATGAGAAAGGTTTTCCCTTTTTCAAGATAAACTCGAAAATCTATGGACATATCTTCCGCTTTTATGGTCTTCTCAATGATTTGATTTGCAATTTGTATTCTTACTTTTTCAGGAGAAATAGGTAGGTAGTCGTACATCCCTCCTTTGGGATTAATGGAAGGAGTTCCCAATACAGGTCCCGGACATTCTTTAGGCCATCGACGGCAGGAAATTTGGTAGTAGCCTGCCTTTTCTACTCTCAATGCATGGGTATTGTTGATATTTTTCATGCCTTCTGCTACCTGTTCTGCTTTCCATATACCAGAAGCCTCCCCTATAGCATGTTGAATGGTAAGTTTAATTTCCTTTTGAGCTTCATTCCCTATCACATGGGTAGGGAATTCCTGATATTCTCTTCTTGATTTGGCGCTAGCGACAAATTGTTCATTTGCCTTTAACAATTGTTCAACCACTTCCGGGTACTTTTTAGAGAGGTCATGATCCTGATGCCGATCCTTTTCAATATCATAGAGTTCTTTCCCATTCACCAACCTCCATTTTTCAGTCAAAATAGCTGTCTGGGCCACATCCATAGGAGGTCGCCAATCCTGACGATGATGGACAAATACCATTCTCGGGGATATTATCCCGGTTTTATTGAGAAGTAAGGGAGAAAAATCAATGCCATCCCATTCCAGCTTTTCAGGAATTTCCAACTTACATAAACTTGCCAGTGTAGGAAGCATATCTACATGAGCTGTGAGATCATCTATATCTATTCCCCCCTCAATATTTCCCTTAGGCCATCGAATGAAAAAGGGTACCCGATGGCCTCCTTCAGTCTTATGTCCTTTACTTCCTCGGAATCCTTGGTTATGCCCTAATTTTCCATCTTTACTCACTCCTCCTCCTGAGCCGTTGTCTGTCATGTAAATCAGTATGGTATTATCTGCCAATCCTTTGGCTTCTAAAAACTGAGTTAATTTCCCAAAGTTCTCGTCGAAATTGGCAAGCATTCCATAAAACTCAGCACCTACAATTTTTTCTCCTACGAGGTCCTGATAGGGAGCAGCATAACGTTCATCTACAATAAAGGGGCTATGAGGAGCATTGGTAGGTATGTAGGCAAAGAAAGGACGATCATTACTTTCCTCGATAAATCTCATGGCTTCCTCAAACCAGACGTCTGTGCAATAGCCCTCAAACTGCCTGGGCTCATTGTTCACAAAATAAACATCATCAAAATAGCTATTCCCCCAATAATCGGAGAGCTCCCCTACTCCACCCGCTTTATGATGGATGGCCACTTCAAAGCCACAATCAGTTGCACGAACCGGATAGTTATCTCCCAAATGCCATTTGCCAAAAATCCCGGTCCTGTATCCATTTTGCTGAAAAATATCTGCCAGGGTAAGGGCTCCCTCCGAAAGTGCATCTCGACCCTTGTAGGTTGCCCAGGCCCCATTGTTGATCGGATAACGACCGGTCATAATTGCACTTCGAGTGGGCGTACATACCGGGCTCACATGAAAGTCTGTCATGCGTATAGACTCCCGATAAAAGGCATCCAGATTGGGCGTTTTTAGCCAGGGATTCCCATGGGCGGATAAATCCCCTATCCCCTGATCATCTGTCATGACCAGGATTACATTGGGAGATTTCTGAAATCCTGTATTTGGCTCAGAATGGGAAATTTGCGCTTTCCCCAAAAAAGTCAACAAGCAATTGGCAACTGTTACAGCTAGTAGAGTTCTTATATTTTGCATGGAAAATTCGACTTATGCCGGAAGCTGAATCAAGTGAACTTATATTTTAAAGACTTACGTCTTAGCTATGATGGAATTGTCAAGCTAGTACTCATGCACCTATTTCCAGATCTTTGGGATGTAGAAAGCAATAGATATGTATTTTAAAAAATGCCTTTCTCGGAGACACTTCTGCCAAATTATGTGCTGGAACGCCTTTATCCTGACTTAAGGACTCAATCAGCCAAATACTTTTTATTCAGTATCTCAGCTTGAAAAGTGGCCATGTCTCCCAAGGCTTTCTCTCGGGCCTCAAAACTTGCTCCTTTCCGAATAAGCTCAGAATTAAAACTTTCAAGATTTCCGATTATGGTATTTTGAGCGGTACTTGCATAGTCCCGGATGTTTCCTTTAGCTTTCGGATTTGCGGCTCTCCATTGTTTTGCAGTAAGACCAAAAACAATGCGATTGATGAGGTCGGCTTCACTAGCATAGATGCCCCCTTTTTTCTTGTCTTCCAGGCTTTGGGTAGATTCCTGAATTGCTGCTGTCTGGATTGGATAATTAAGGCGGGCCAATTCTCGACCTGCATTCCACTCTAAACGCTGCCTTTGCATTTCTTCAGATCTAAGTCTTTTGAACTCTGTTATTAGGTTAAATTTAAATTCAGGACTTAGCCAGGTAGCAAACTCGAAGGCAATATCGACATGTGCAAATGTACCTCCAGACCTACCTTTCTTTGAAACTATTCCGATAGCTTGTGTCCCTTCAATCCATTGTTTTGGATTTATAGCGAATGAATTTTCACCTGCTTGATTTTTAAATACTTCGAATTCGAAGTATTTAAAGTCTGGATTGTATTTATTCTCCCATAGACCCAGAAAGGCAAGGGTATTTTTGAGCCTCATCCAGTTTGCAATCCTATTCCTCGAATTCTCAGAATTGTCCCAATTGGACATATCCGTTAATGAGATATAATCCTGATCATTAACAATTTTGACTGATATTTCCTGTCCATCTATATGAATCTTCTCTGCCATAGCTCAAGCTACTAAAATTCAAGTATATCACATATCCCCCACTTCATTTTGGAACCTTATGACCCCAAATAAGCCTTAATCAGATAAGTATAGTTATAATCAGACTGAACTTTCTCCTCCAAAGCTTGCCTAATCCTTTCGTCAAGTTCAGCAGGCCTCTTTGGCAAAAATGTCAGGTACATCTCCAATTGTCTTTTCTTCATCGAGCTAAGCTGAGTAGAAAGCCACAGCGCTGCCCTTTCATCCGCAAATTCCAGATGCTTCAACAACAAGGTCTGCGTATTCATATCCCAGTTAGAAAAATTCTCATACAGGAACTCGCTGAGCTTTTCGTCTGCCCAATCTTCATCCGGTAATTTCTTCAAGACATAAGAGCGTGTCAAGGGAGAAGCACTTTCAAGTATATGCAGGATTTGAGGGCGGAAGTCGAGGTAAGCTTCGGGTGTCAGTTTTTTTAGGGCAAAGCGCTGGTAGCTTTCGTAAGGTGAATCGAGTAGATAGGTGGAAAATCTATCATTATATATTTCCGAAAAATAATTCTTGATCTTTCGACTGGATTCTCCATTAACCAAATGCCATAAGGTGTAGCAGGAATAGAGGGCTCCCTCAACTGTGGATTCGCGGATCACTTTCTTGGTAGGCTCAGAAACCGCATCTACTTCTACTCCATTGTAAACCACCTGCTCTTTGTCCGGCTCAACTTTGGCATTTTTGTCAAACAAGTCCTCCATCTTGCTTCTATCCAAAACCGAATGATCATCCAGCATCAGGGCATGGAATTTTTCATAATCATCAGGCTCAAATTCTTCGTGGTCAAACTTGGTCAGAGGCTGATTTTTCTGGAGAGCAAAGCCTACGTATTCGCCCAGCAAATCCCAATAAATTTCAATCTGAACGGGTTTGCAAATATTGTCTATGCAAACGGGTGTATAGATGTCTGCATAAAAGAGGAGAGGATTGCCCACTGAGTCTGAAAGTAGGAGCATCTGATGTTCGGGAAGCGAATCTTTCCCCCGAAACAAAAATACCTCCTGCTCCTGAGCTACTTTCCTGTACTCCTCCCCCATTTCGAAAAAGAGGGGCTTGGCCTTTCCTCCATCAGCCAGAGAAAATAGGAAAGAGCAAAAAAAGAAGAATCCCAGAACTACCGCTCGCGCCATTGCTGCTCCATAATGAGTTTCATGTATTCCTCAAGATGATCCGTATAGATGTCTCGGGGATTTACTTTATACTTTTTGCATAGCGATGCTGCAAAACCCACTGCCGCTCCCATCTGACCAGTCGTACGCATTACCCGAGGTCCTCCCAGCCCCACATGCGAACAGCTGAAACAGCGACCCGCCATGAAGAGGTTGCTGACATTTCGAGAGTAAAGACTGCGATAAGGAATGTAGTAGGCATCGGTTTTATAGAAGAGGGCGGTCGAAAGAAAATCCGGTTTATTTTCGTCCTGAAGATTTTGCTGAAAGTGAATGTCCACTTCCCGGGTTTCGACCACAACTGAATCGGGAAATTTCACCTGATCCAGTACGTCTCTGAAGGTAAAGATGTGATCGCCCATCAGTCTCCGCGATTCTCTTTTCCCCAGTAGATAAGAAACCCACTTCAATTTGTAGTTGGCATTTTCGGGTTTTTGCTTGGCATTGGAAAAGGAGCCAAAGATGGCTCTGAGCATATGGTCCCGAATTTCTTCCCCATCTTCGATCTGATGCAAGTCATTTCTTGAAAACTCCCAGTACCATTCGCCAGCGGTTGCTTCATGTTCATTGGCTACATCCTTGGCCCAGGCGAGCTCCGGGAAATTGTGGGCTTCTGTTGTAAGATCTGTGATCCAAAGAATAGAGGAACCCATGACTGCATTATCCGGCTCCTCAGGACTCCAGAGTTCGCCCCATTTGTCCCAGGCTTCTCCATATTCCTCAACCCCCTCTCTTCCATAGCTATAATCTGCACCCGACCAATAACCAATCCAGCCATCACCTGTCGCATCGACAAACAAAGGCGAAGTGAAGCGAATTCTCTCTCCACTAGAAGTATGACGCGCATCTATGTATTGGATGACGCTTTCTTTGGCCACTGCATCATAGGCTCTATAGTTCAGGAAGAGATGAATGTTTTTATAGCTTTTGACATTTTTATCGCGTTTAAGCTGATCCTTTTTGGCATCTTCTGATCCGTTGGGGTAATGCTCAGTATCAATCATACGAAGGATGCGCTCAAATTTTCCGTAAATCCCCAGGGTATGGACACGGATTTCGCTACTCGCATTTCCTCCCAGCAATCCACGATCGTGAATCAAGGCTACTTCCATGCCCTGTTCAGCAGCTGCAATTGCTGCGGCACAACCGGCAATTCCTCCCCCCGTAATGACCAGGTCAAATTCTTTGGTCTCTCCAGGTGCTGCCGTTTCTCCCAGCTTATCTGGTCTCCAGGCATTCAATTTTTCAACATCTGTCGGAGGTACTTTTTTCTCCTGATTAAAATAGATAGCATCTACTCGTCCATTAAAGCCGGTAAGGTCAATCAATTCTATCTTAAAGCTTTTCGAACTGAGCTTCTTTTCCCCTAGATACTCCCAATTCCAATCCGGCCCCAATCCTAATACCTGATCCATTTTTTCTCCATCTACCACCAGCTGAAATCTACCCGGCGCTTCCCAATTGCCTGGCACCCAGTTTTTGGTTCGGGCCCAGATGTGGTAGGTTCCTTTTTCTTTGAGGACAACTTCCGTGGATGCGTTCCTCACAGGCTTTCCCATACCGTGGGCCATAAGATAAGGGGACCCCATCTGCTCGACAAATTGGGGATCGCTCACCCAGCCTCCTTTGTCCAGGAAACTTTCGGCTTCAATGAGAAAATCAGTTTGAGAAAGGCTTGGAGATATTGCCCAAACCCATAGGAAGAGAAGTAGTAGTAGCTTTTTCATTTGAGGATTGTTTAAGGCTTACTTCATGTTAGCATTCTTTTGGCTGAATGGCAAGTTTCATCCTTTATATAAAAATAGGGGACAGATTCTGATCTGTCCCCTACGCTTACAATTCGCCTTTCTACTTAATTGTATTCAAATTACTAATCGTCTTATTGAAGTAACCACATCATGGTGGTGTTTTCGTCCGCTCCCTGGCTAGAAACTGCAGCCTGATAGCTACCGCCATTTAATACCTGCTCACTTCCAGGATATTGGATTCTTACGGGTAGTTGATTCAGTACGGCATTAGGTCCAGGAGAAAGAACAGGCAAACCAGTTCTTCTGTAATCGAACCAGGCTTCATTTCCTACCATGAAAAGAGATAACCACTTTTGGGTAGCAATGCGCTCCAGCTCATTTGTAGTCAAAGCTACATTAGCTTCAGCAAGATAAGCAGCTGTTTCAGTAATACCGAGGTAGTTCATGTTTCCATTGATACCATTTTGGTAGTAGAAAGCAGCATCTCCACTGATGTATCCTTTTTGAGCGGCTTCAGCCAGGATAAACTGTAATTCAGAGTAGTGCATGATCACCATTTCGACAGCAGCTGGCTCTTCACGGAAACGAGTTCCCAATCTTGACTGATTGTTAGCACCTCCATTAAAGTTTGAAGCAGCATCCTCAGAAAGTCCATTTGGTACCCCGACAAAGTCAGTGCTTGAAGGATTATCAACCTGACGGAATAGGATAGGCATACGCGGATCATTGAGATCTTTCAATACAGTCTCAATAGTTTGGCTCATTCTTTTTTCGTCAAAAGAACCTACACGAGCCGTGTTCAAAGGCCATCTGTTGGTACCCGCTAAGTAAGGAACAGCTGCGTTGTCCTCATTTCCAGTAAAGATGATTCCAGAGTTTACGATGGCTTGCATTTCCTGAGCACCATTAATACCCAGATCACCCCATTTGTTTTCCAGTCTCATGAGGTAACGGAGGCGAAGAGAGTTTGCCAGTCTTTGCCATTTCAGGTTATCTCCATCAAATAGGATATCGCCACTCATAGAACCTCCTTCTGCAGAAAGTCCAGCAGCTCTTTCCAGGTCAGCAAGGATGATAGGGTAAAGATCTTCCTGTGCATCATATTTCGGCAAGAACTCATTGTTCTTTCCTTGCAAAGCCTCAGTATACGGAACATCTCCCCACATTTCAGTTAGCTGAGCCAACATCCAGGCACGTAAAGTGATTGCGGCCCCCTGATAAGCAGGATTGTTAATAGATTCACCTAGTGCTTCGAGGTTATTGGCATCTCTCATGTTACGGTACATGAGGTTCCAGGTACTTTCGTAGGTACCAAGCAGATAACGGTCAGTACCTGTGAAGTTGTTGGTAGCAACTAACTGAGCGATGATGTTACCAAGGTTCCATCCAATGCGGGCGGTCATATGATTGCCTGTTTCAAAGAGAATCTTTGGCAGGATCAAGGCTGGGTTAGCCTCATCAACTGTTGGGAAGTTGGGGTTGTCATTGATCTCCTCAAACTCATTTGTACAAGCCTGTAAGCCGAAGATGAGCATGAAAACAGCGATCAATTTTATATGAATAGATTTCATCTTTATCTAATTATAGTGGTGTTGAACAGAGATTAAAATTTGATGCCCAGATTTACTCCAAAGCTACGGCTGCTCGGAGTAGCCATATCTTCTACCCCTGGTACTATTGTATTACCATTATAGGAGAAGAGCTCTGGATCAAAGTGTGGGTTTTCAGTGAAAAGAAGGAGATTTCTTCCGATCAGGCTTAGAGAAATGCTTTGAGCACCGATTTTATTTGCTACGCCAGGTCCGAACGTATATCCAATGCTTAGCTCGCGAAGTTTTACAAAAGATGCGTCGTAGATACCTACTTCTTCATTTCCTCTGTTAAAGTGAGACCAGTAGAAATCGCGGGCAGAAACAGCGACATCATTTGTCACAAAGTTTCCGTCTGCATCCTGGATGTATCCATCACGATCTAATGTAGATACTCCGTCAACACGCGTCTGGCCACCAACAAAAGTGGTTGCCTCGCGATCAAATTCTGCAGTTTCAGCCATCAAACCAGAAGTTCCACCGATAAGGAGAGTTCTAGACATAACCACTCCCCCCTGACGCCAGTCTACCAGGAATCCCAGGTTAACACCTTTGAAGGAGAATTGGTTTTGTATACCAAGCATGAAATCAGGATTGTAGTTCCCCAATTTTCTAAGGTTAGGATCTCTTACTGGGAAACCATTTTGATAAAGGTGCCCCCAGTCATCTTCGATATCTTCAATATCATCAACTGTAACGGTAGAGTTAGTAGCAGGATCAACTAATACGAATCCCGTTCCGTAAACGTCTCCCATTCTTCCTCCCAAACGAGCCTGAACACTCAGGTAGTTGTTGGAGATTTGATATACTTCCAGATCATCAATCAGGCTGATCACTTTACTTCTAGCAGAAGTGAAGTTCATGCCAATATTCCATTTGAAATCATCATTACGAACTACTCCGATATTCACCAAAGCTTCGATGCCGGAACTTTCGATCTCACCTGCATTGATAAATTTAGATCCAAATCCAGAAGTTTGAGAAACCGGAATACTGATGATCTGATCTGTAGCATTGTTTTGATACCAGGTTACGTCAAGTCCTAAACGGTTGTCAAAGAATCTCAGGTCAGCACCTACTTCAAAAGTAGTCAGTCTTTCAGGTTTGAGGTCAGGGTTAGGAAGAATATTTCCTTCAGTTCCCAGCAACTGAGTGCCATAAGGAGTAGAAAGGAATTCGAAATAAGGCTGTAAAGAATAAGGACGTGTATCATTACCTACCTGTCCATACCCTACCCTTAGTTTGGCAAAGGTTACGGTGGAAGGAAGAGAGATTATCTCATTCAGGATCAAGGAAAGAGAAGCAGATGGGTAGAAGTAAGAGTTGTTGGCTTCTGGAAGGGTAGAAGACCAGTCATTACGTCCAGCCAGATCCAGGTAGATCGCATCATTGATTCCGATAGAAGCATTTGCATACAGAGAGTTAATTCTTCTTTTGCTGTTGAAAGTAGACTGCAGCAATGGAATATTAGAGTTGTTGAAGCTATAGATACCCGGAACAGCGAGTTCATTAGCAGAAACCTGATTGAATCTGTTCTCTTGAGTCATTTGGTTCCCCCCGGCAGAAACTACTAATGAAACATTGTCGCTGATCCTGTCATCATAGGTCAACAAGAAGTCTGTATTCATTTCACGGTAGAAAATGCGATCCTCTCTGTACTGTCCCAAGGGGAAACGCTGAGTACTCCAGGCTCTTCGACCTTCTCTCAAATCATTGAATACATCAGTTCCGGTTCTCACCATGAACTTCAGATTATCCGTGATGTCATAGCTGATGTTGATATTACCCAATACACGATCTTTAGAGAAACCATTGGTGTTCTCAAACATGGTGAAGTATGGGTTGTCATGCCAGTTGTAGTTGTAGTTGAACTGCTGTATTCCATCCAGCCCAGGCTGCCAGTAATCTCTCAAAGTCTCCATAGGGATCTGACGACCAAACCATACCCAAAGGTACATGATGTTTTCTGTTCCGTAAGAGTTGTTCGGACGGTTGTTAGAGCCGGAGTTGATGTAATTGATATTGGTGTTGATGTGAAGGCGGTTGTTCAGGAGATTATGTCCCAAATCCAGGTTTACACCATTTCTTCTCAAATCCGTGTTTGGGAGAATTCCTTCAGAGTACAGGTTGCTGAAAGAAAGTCTGAAGTTGCTGGTTTCGTTAGCAGCAGTGATAGAGATGTTATTGTTGGTAGTAACCCCTGTTTCAAAGAAGTTTTCAATATTGTCTGGCTGTGGTACCCAGGGAAGCAATTCATAAGAAGACTGATCCGTGTAGTTCTCTGGACGAAGGGCAAAGTCTCCTGCTCTCAATCCTTCAGCATTACGACTATTATGCTGCACCTGCATTCTACCATCCAGAGCTGGACCCCAGCTTTCATCAATATTGTCATTTGTTCCAGAACCAAATCCATCTACAAAT
Organism: Bacteroidota bacterium; assembly: GCA_039819665.1. GTDB lineage: Bacteria > Bacteroidota > Bacteroidia > J057 > J057 > JAWPMV01. Next base: position 25,259 of record JBCBRM010000009.1, on the reverse strand, counting down.
TCAAAGTTGAATCCAGCACCCTGTCCATACTGATTTTGGTACTCAGGAATTCTCAAAGGATTTTCGATCGTAGTAGAAGAATTAATGCTTACTCCGATTCCTTTGGTTCCTCTTCCTGATTTTGTAGTGATCAGCACTACTCCATTTGCAGCACGAGATCCATAAAGAGCTGTTGCATTTGCTCCTCTCAGGATAGAGATGCTTTCAATGTCGTCCGGGCTAATGTCTGCAGCCCCGTTCCCATAGTCAGCTTCCAGGTTTCCCTGAGATCTTCCGTTACCACCATTGGCATTGCTGATGGGAATCCCGTTTACAACAAAAAGAGGCTGGTTGTCTCCAGAAAGAGAAGATTCTCCACGAATTACAATTCTGGCAGAAGAACCTACCCCTGATCCTCCCTGAGTAATGGTAACACCTGCTACTTTACCCGTAAGGTTGTTGAGTAAGTTAGGAGTCTTCACAACCTGAAGATCTTCTCCACTTACTTCCTGTATAGCATATCCCAATGACTTGGAGGCACGCTTGATACCCAATGCAGTTACCGTTACCTCGTCGAGGTTGATTCCTCCTTCTTCCAAAGAAATGTTGAAGAAAGTTTCGTTACCGACTGCCTGCTCCATAGTTCCGTATCCCAGGTAAGAGAATACAAGTACGTCTGAGCTTTTTACTTCATCCAGGCTAAACTCACCCCCGGAATTTGTGATAGCACCTTTAGTACTACCTTTTACTACTACATTTACTCCCTCTAAAGGAGTAGAACCTTCTGCATCTACTACTTTACCTTTAATAGTAGATTGTGCAGAAATATTCAGAGAAAAGAAAAGCCCGCTTAACAAAAATAGCAGCGTGCGCATCCTCTTCCCGAATACAGAAAAATTAATGTTAATGTCGTTCATGTTCAAAGAAGTTCTAGGGTTAAATTTTAGAAATACGTTCCTATCCGATCTGATAAAATCAGAAAAGCGAAATGGTATAATTGATTGATATTGAAGTGACGTGGACCTTGAAGGCTTCAGATTTTACAGCATCTGTTTTCATAAGTTTTCCTGTTAAAGAGGATTGATAGCAAACGAAAAATTAGATGGTAATCTTCCTTATTTCGGGTCCAAAATAGAGGGGCTTTATTACGGCTATTTCAGAGAAGCGTTAAGTCATCTTTAATAATAAATTAATGGAATTAATTAATAGAATTAACTCCTATGGAGCATCTTTATAGTATTACAATTCACGCCTTTTAAACTGAAAAGCTGATGCTACAAGACCGGAAATTAATTGACCAGGTCAGACAGATAATGAAGCTTTATGAGGAGCTTCAGCTTCAGGGCATGAGAAACAAGGAAATTTCTGCAGCACTGGAAATGTATCCTTCAGCTTTCTCAAACTTTATCAATAAGGTCTTGAAAAAGATCATTGAATTGGATCAAAAAGAGGCAGTAAAGCCAGATGCAATCCGAAAGTTATTTGAAGGGGTAAACAATATTTCGGAGCTGAAAACCCGGCAAAGAATGGGTCGCTACATTGAGCGTCTGCAGATGCTTAAAAGCAATCCAGAGCAGTTGATTCATCAGAAAAACAAACACAAAAAAGAAGAAGTCCCGCAGGACATCATGAAAATGCTAGAGGGGATTTATTCCTGCTACTACTTATCTACTTTCGGCTACCGGATCAAAAAAGAGCCTCTCCTTATCATGAGGAAATCTTTCGATGACAATTACATCGTCAGGAAGGGAAATAAGACGGGGCCTTCTCGCTATGAAGGTTTGGGACATGTACCTAATGATCACATCTTTTCCATTCAGCTTCAGGAATGTGATACCCTGATTCGGGACAACTTCGTCGCTCATTTCCAATTACCTCCCTTTTACTCCTCCGCTATGGATATGCTAAAGGGCTTTTCTATCTCTATGTCTAATTCCTTCATGCCCATTTCGAGGAAAGTGATCCTACAGCGGGTAAGTAAAGAGATTGATGAAGAAATTTATAATGAGATTGAAACAGCATTTTATGAAGAAGGGGAAGGGGATAATAATCCCATCATCAGTTATCTGAGAAGCAATCCCTGTTACATGGAATATGTGCCTATTCCCCATCCCACTTACAAGCAGGAGGATTTGGCTCGTGAACAAAAAATCACAGAAATTGTAGCTAGTTAATTTTGGGAAGCGCCTCTTCAATTTCAGCTCGATTCCCTTCCTCCCAATCCGGAAGTTTTAAATCCTCTCCCAGTTCTTCCATTTTTTCATCTACTTGGAAACCCGGAGGGATGGTAGCAACTTCGAAAAGAACTCCACCTGGAATACGGAAATAAATAGAGCGAAAGTATTTACGATCTTTAATCTCTGTTACTTTCATCCCTAATTGATCTACCAGAAACTCCCGTAATTTTTCCTGCTCCTCTTCTGTTTCAATCCGCCAGGCCACATGATGAACTGTTCCCAATCCGTTTTTCCCTCTCACTCCCTCTACCGCTTCCTGAATGTCTACATATTGACCAGCTCCTCCTTCTTTGGCAATAAAACGCGTGATACTTCCTTCCGTTTCTCCTTTGCTAAATCCAAACACATGCATCAAGAAATCCTCCGTGTCCTGCTTTTCCGCAATCAGAAGTGTGACATTAAAGATCCCGCGGATAGCAAACTCCCGGGAAATATCTCGTGATTGCCAAGCTGACCGTTCATCCTCATCATTTTCTATCAATTCTAAAATCAAACCAGAAGGATCACGAAATTGGATAAGGTGCTTGTCAAATTTTGAAATAGCATTGAAGTCAACTCCTCCTCTATCTAATCGATCCATCCAGAAATTGAGCGATCCCATGGGAACAGAAAATCCTGTAATGGAGGCCTGTCCGGTTCCTATCGTACCAATCCTCACACCCTGATCTTTATAGGGGAAAGTCGTCATGATAGTGCCTGGAGCTCCAACTTCAGTACCGTAATAAAAGTGATAGACCTTATTATTATCAAAATTGACTGTTTTTTTAACCAGTCTCAGTCCCAGTAGCTTGGTATAAAAGTCGAAATCTTCCTGAGCATCATTTACCGTAGCAGTAACATGATGTATTCCCTTAATGTATTCTTTTATTTTTGCTTGCATGTATCGGATTGTTATCCGGGTTAATAGATGTACTGTGTATAACTGCAAAAATTAATTAATGTTCCAACATCTATTTATAGTTTTAGCAGGCGAAAGGAAAGAAAAAAGATAAGTAGGAGAAAGAAACCAGCGATATAAAAGATTTGAGGACCCACCACTCCAAAAAGTATCCCACCGAGGACCAAACCAAAAATACTCGCCAGGCTTCCCATGCTATTGGCATAGCCCTGGATAGTTCCTTGATTTTCTTTGCTACCAGTCTCCGCCAGAATAGCCATATAGCTGGGCCACATGATACCGTTTCCTGAAGACAAAAAGAAAACAGCTATCCAGACACTTAGCTCCGAACCTAAGGGAAAGAGAAAGAAGCTGATTCCGATGAGGAAGCTCCCAATCAGAACCAACCAGGACCCATCTATTCGGCTAGATAAATAAGAAAGAACAGGTCCCTGAAAAATGACCATAATTCCGCTGAATACCGCGAAGAATATACCCAATTGACCCGTCCCCCAAGCAAGATCTGTACTGGCATAAATCGGGAATCCCGAATAAAAGAAACTAAATCCTAAAAAGGTTAAAAAGTAGATGAGATATAAAAGCCCTATGCGAGGATTTCGAAGCAATGAGCCAAGGCTCATATCTGTGTGTTTCTCCCTTGTATAGCATTCTTTATGTTCAATTTGAAAGAGTTTTTTCGTTTGAAGGTCTTTCCAATCAGAGGGTACAAGTTCAGGTCGCGATTCAGGAAGGTAAAAATTGATAATAACAAGAGCAATCATGGAAATTGCCGCAGCCACTATCACGGGCAAGAGCTCTCCCAAAAAAGTAGCTCCCAATATCCCGGCCAGGACCGGGCCAATGATAAAGCCCAAACTTGTAGAGGAACCCATTTTTCCATAATTGGCCTTCCGATTTTCATCCGTAGACACATCGGAAAGATAGGCATTGGCGACTGAGACATTTCCTCCTGTCAGGCCATCCAATGCCCGGGCAAGAAATAAAAGGATCAAAGGTAAACTTATAAGAAAGCTTCCAAAGAAAGGGGAATCCACTTCCATAAATGCCTGATTGGGAATAAGAAGGGCTATAATAAAAACAAGCCAGGCAAGAAAAGTTCCTGCCTGACTGATGATCAAGACTCTTTTTCGGCCAACTTCATCTGACCATCTCCCCAGGATCGGCGCTCCCAATAATTGGAAAGCCGGGTAAATCGATCCTAATAAGCCGTAGATAAACTCATTTCCTCCAAATCGATTGACCAGAAATACCAGAATCGGGATTACGATGCTATAACCCAGCATTCCGATAAAATTGACTAAAAGGACTGGAAAAATAGAGGGGGCAGATTGGGTTTGGCTAGTGGGCATAACAGGCTTTTTGTATGAGGGCAATGATTGCTCTACAATATACAAGCTTGTGCCCGGAGTCTTCCTACCTAATTACCTACTAATACGTATCCGACTGATAATTGCACAAGTTGATTTCGGAAAATAGGTGCATCTTGCTCAATATCTACGAGGCCTGGAACAAACCTTGCCTCGACAAAGAGATTTTCTTGAATCTGATAATATCCTCCAAAGATTAGGGCAAAATCAAAGGCTTTTGTATCATCTTTTGCATCCTGTGTTCCCTGAAATTGCCCTTCCAGAATCTTGCCTTCAGCTGTCAACCTGATTCCCGGCTGAATACCTGCATAAATACAGATTCCCTCAGCCACTTGGTATTTGCCAATCAAGGGGATGTTAAGGTAGGTGAAATTGAGGCGAATTTTAGATGCTGCGAAATCATTGTCTTCCGTAGCTCCCTGTGCAGAAAAAAGTAATTCTGCCTGGGCCTCGATTTTATCCGCGACTTCTTGGGAAGCAAAAACTCCAATATGGAAGAGTAGACGAGCACTGACATCTTCCGTAGATGCTTGAGGTCCGGAAAGTGTAGAAATATTGATTCCCCCTTTCAGGCCAATTTTCAGATCCTGAGCCTGAATATTTGAAAAAGGGTTAGGAATGACAAATAGCAGGATTAGGCCTGCTCTTAAAAACGTCATGGTCTTTGGTGAATTGAAAAAATAGTATGAGGGGGCCAAAGGCAGTCTTCGGCTACTTTAAGGACGACAATGTTTTGTGTGTGTTTGAGCTTATTCCCGGGAAAAGCGCCTGAGCATATTTCAAACGGATCAAGAAGTATTTTTACATCTGGAGAAGAAGGTTTTCGATTTTTTTTGCCCAGTCCCCAGAATTTCAGGTCTTTATCCTCCCAAAATTTCCCTCTATTTATCACAAAAAATCACGGTCTTTGGAATAAGCTTGCTCTATTTTCCCCCGAAAAGCTTTCATTATCTGCTCTCAAGCCAATTTTTCTGTGATAAAAGTTTTAATCTCTCGTGATAACTGCCCCATGCATCCGCCGTTCGATTAATTGTCAACAGCAAACAAACATTTTACTCAAATCGACAAACAATATAACAACAGTGCTATGACTAATCAACGAATGGTAAGACAACAACAAAACAGTGAGGTATTTGCTATCGCCTCCGAGAACTTAAAACTCAAAAGAATCAAGCACCTGACTACCAATTTCACCGCAGCCCTTTTGCTCCTTTTCCTCATCAGTTGTGAAGATGATACCCCCACAATAGAAGATCAATTTATCGGTGCAGTTTATGCCATGAACAATGGCAACGGACAGGACCAGAACCCAACTAACAGCATCGTGGCGTATGGAAGAAGTGAAGATGGAACCCTGACCAATATTGGGACCTTCCAGACAGGCGGAGATGGCGGAGACTTTGATGGAGGAGAAGGACTTGATCCCCTAATCTCAGCTTATGCCCTGACCAAATCTGCAGATAATCGCTTTGTATTTGCCGTTAATGCAGGAAGTAATACGATCACTTCTTTTCTCGTAAATGATGATTATTCTTTAAGCCTTGCAGATCAACAAAACAGCGGCGGTACCGGCCCAAACAGCCTCGCATATCACAATGGTGTCCTCTATGTTTCGAATATTGATGCAGACGGTATCTTCAATGGAGAGCCCGACCAGGAAGGAAATATTTACGGATTTCAAGTAGCCGATGACGGCAGCCTTAGCCCTATTTCTAGCAGTGTACGTAATCTGGGAACTCGCCCTTCAGCCGTTCAATTTTCTCCCGATGGTGATTGGTTGGTTGTTGCCTCCATCAACTCAGGATCCTCAGCCCTTGCCAGTGGAAGTGAAGACGAACTTGTAGTATATCAGGTAAATTCAGACGGCACCTTAAGCAATGCTCCAACAGCTGCAGCGACTTCTACCCTGCGCAATAATGCAGAAGGACGCAACCTACCCTCAGCCATCGGATTTCAAATTGTAGGAGACAATTATGTTGTGGTAACAGAAGCACGTGAGTTCCGTCCAGATGGTGCACCTCCTGCATTTACAGCTTTGCAATCTGGTTCTATCAGTACCTGGCAAATTCTGGCAGACGGTTCATTGAGTGCCATCAACATGGATGTACCTTCTGGCAACAGAGCCACAGAATCTGGAAGAACCGCTTGTTGGCTCGACTTTAATGAAGATGAAGATGTGTTTTTCGTATCGAATGCCATAGAAGCTGGTCTCGCTTCCTTTAGCTTTGACAACGGTCAGGTACAATTACTAAACGAACTGGCAGCAGAAGGAACAGGTGCAGGGACAACTACTGATCCAGCAGAAGCTTTCGGAAGAACGCAAGGATGGATTGACCTCTGGATCAGTGATGATGGCAGACACCTATACCAACTTTACGGTTTGGAAGGAACCATCGGAGTCTATGGAATAAATGGTAGTAGCCTCAGTTTCATTGAAGAAATCACAGGAGACCTACCCGCAACCAATACACAAGGAATTGTAGCAATTTAAGTGAGAGGTTAGTTAGAATTCTTGAAAGGAGTCAGCCCGTCCCCGTATAGGGGATGGGCTTTCCTATAGACAACTAATGACAATATCTTTTAACTCTTTGGACCAAAGGATGGCATAATGCCCCATTCCGTCCAGTTCATACAAAGTCGATTGAGGCATATGTTCATGGGTAAAGTGGGCAGACTCAATGGGAATAACTTTATCTGACTGGGAATGAACAATCGTGATTTCCTCAATATGACTGACCTGAGGTCCGTAATAGGCCATATTCATTTCATCGACCTTCATCTGGGTGTTGGATTCCAGTTGATCTATGACTTTTGAGACCGTACGATCCGTCAGTCCCAGAAATTCTGAGACTTGCTTGATGCGATTTCTGAAATTATGAGGCGTGGTAACCAGCAGCCATTTCTTTACCTTGATCTGAGGATTTCTTCCTAAAGCAATGACAGAGGTAACGCTCCCAAAGGAATGGCTAACCACAGTCTCGGGCTGGTATTTCCGCAACAGCAGTTCCACCAAATCCACAAATTCAAACATATTGGTTTTGCCGATCGTGCTCTTGCCATGCGAAGGCCCATCGAAAGCTTGCACGTAGTATCCCTTTTCCAAGAGAATATCTACCAGGGCTCCAAAATTACCGGCCTGCCCTTCCCAACCGTGAATCAGAAAGACCGATTTGTTTTCAGGATTTCCCCAGGCATAGGTTTGAATCTCAAATTTGCCAAAAGGGATGCGTTCCTGCTTTGCCCGATCCAATACTTCTTCTTCGAAATCTTTTAGTCTGCGCTTGCGGGGATTGGACATCACCTTGTAGACTTCTTTGGCAGCAAATCCAGGCGCGACCGTATCAAGTAATTTGAATAAGGGTTTCATATTATTTAAAAGCTGAGTTCTTTTTCAGAACCCAAATATATGCGGCTAGGTTCTTATTTGCAACTCAGATGGCGATTTTTTAATTTTGGGCATGGAATTAAGGGAACCTAAGGATTTGGACCGCAATTTATGTCCCATTGTCAGCGCCATAAGTGAGATAGGCGACAAGTGGATATTGCTGATTCTTAGAGAAAGTTTTATTGGTGCCCGTCGCTTTGATGAGTTTCAGGAAAACCTCCAGGTTTCAAAATCCGTCCTTTCCAACAAACTCAATAAAATGCTGGAGTTGGAGTTGCTCCAAAAGGTGAGTTACAAAAATCCCGGCGAAAGAACCCGACATGAATATCGCCTGACTCGCAAAGGCAAAGATCTGGGCAAAGTCATCATCTCTCTTTTGAATTGGGGGAATACCTATCTGCTTGAAGAAGGGAGGGAAACCATTGTGATCACGGATACCGAAGATTTCGAACCGGTTGGACTCGAGTTGGTCAACAGTAAAGGGGACAAGCTAAAACTCCGGAACACAGCGATCAAAGTAGGGCGTTTGAAATAAGTTGCCTATTTTGGTTTATCATGAAAAATCACATTCTCAGGCTATTCCTGATCATTTCTCTTCTCTTCATTGCCTATAGTTGCCAACCCAAAGAAGTTCCTAAAGAGCTTCCTAATATCGTTCTCCTGATCGGCGATGACCATGGTTATCCCTATTTTGGATTTATGGGGGCAGATTATGTCCAGACACCTCATCTGGATCAATTGGCCAGAAGCGGTATGCTCTTTAAGGAGGGCTATGTGCCAGACAATCATTGTCGCCCTTCTCTGGCAACCTTGATGACAGGTATTCAACCGGTGGAGTACAAAAGACGAGTAGAAGAATTGATGGTGGAAAAAGGAATCAAAGAGGAGGATCGCAGGGAATTTGAGCACCATGCTATGCAATACTTCGAGACACTTCCGAAATTATTAGCCCAGAAAGGATACAAGAGCTTTCAAGGAGGAAAGTGGTGGGAATACAACTACCAAAATGGGGGCTTTACCCATGGCATGACGACTGGATGGACTCCCGAAGATCGCAAGCAGGGCGGTAAATGGTTCAAGCAATTTATGGGCGGAGATGGACTGAATTTGGCAAGAGCTACGATGCAGCCGGTCTATGATTTTATCTCCGAAAATAAGGACGATCCTTTCTTTATCTGGTATGCTCCTGAATTGCCCCACTACCCTTTCGATGCGCCAGACAAGTACTACAATCTCTACAAGAATAAGGATATGAGCGAATCTGCCAAACGCTATTATGCCAATTGTACCTGGTTTGATGATGGGGTAGGCGAATTGCAGATGTTTCTGAGAAAGCAGGGAGAGTTTAAGAATACCCTTTTCATTTACGTCAACGATAATGGCTGGGAACAGGACCCCGAGCAGGAATTTCGACATGATTCGCTACGGTGGCACAATGGAGGAGATAAAGGAAAGATCGCCTTGCACGACCAATCTTTTCACACACCCATTATTTTCTCCTGGTACGGCAAGATAAATCCGGGAGGCTTATCCTATGCACTTATTCACAGTGCAGACATTCCCGCAACCATCCTGGACTATGTAGGTATCAAGGCTCCCGAAAATTATTTCGGCACCTCCTATCGAACCTTATTGAATGGAACCCATGGAAATATGCGTGTTTCCATTTCTGGCAGAGTCAATGTGATGCGGTCGGAAGAAGACATGATGGGCAAACAAATCGAAGGTTATTGGCACCGAAATAGAGAGGGATGGTTTTACAGTAATAATCTCACCACTGGGGAGAAATTGCTTATCAATGCCGGGTCTTTGAGAGAATCCCAAGAAAATAAAATCAAAAAATATCCGGAATTAATCCCCGAGTTTGAGGAGGAGATAGAGGGATGGAAGCGGAGGTATATGAAATAAAAAATCCTCGATGGATTATCGAGGATTTTTAAGACGTGTTGGAGTGTTAGCGTATTGGAGTATTGGCGTTAATCTTTGATACAACTCCCGCCCACCAACACGCCAATACGTTCTTATTCTATCGAAGGATGCCCTTCCGCCTTCCCTTTCACCGGAATAAACTCCAGGGGCGGATATGCCAAACCAATTTCATCTACATTTTCGCCTTTCAAAAAGCTCAAGACAGCAGGTACAGCTCCCGGATGTGTAAGCACTTGTTCATGGCCTGCATGCTTGACAATGATATGACTGCTATTGGAGAATCCCCAACGAACTTCTTCTGCCTGATAAGGAGGTGTATTGAAATCGAGGGTTCCACTCATGAAAAGGGTTCTGATATCGCTGATCAGGGGTGCGCGAAATTCCTTGCCTAAATCCGGATTGGGCCAAACACCTTCCATATTTTTGGTCAAGTACAACTGCATATTGGCGACCTGTGGAAAGAGGCTTCCTTTTTCTTCTTGCAAGATGCGCTTCATGCGGTCTTCACTCGCACCGGAAGCCAAATCCATGGTAGTTGCCATTCCTTGCGTACCCAAAACCATATTGAATCGCTTGCGAACGAACCATTCCAGCATGGAGTAATCTTTCTGTTTGATACTGTAAAGGAGCCTTGGGAATACCGGGAGATCACTGGCATCGCCAATATCCAGACGCATGACTACTTGTAAACCGAAAGGTCCAACTTTCACTTCCATATCTTTTCTTGTCAGAGGATTGGTAACCGTAACTACAGCTGGCTCTGCTTCCAGTTGAGCGACTACCTCTTTGTAGAGTTCCACCAAATCGGGTACATCCTGGCTAAGTTCCTTATCGCCTTTGGCCATAAGGGCTACTTTCCCCAAATGACTATCCATAGAAGACGGAATTTTAAAAGTATGGTTAGGACCTTCCGTTCCGATCAAAATAGCATTTTCAATATACTCTGAGAAGTATCGTATATAAGCCAGTCCTAGATGGCTTCCATAGCTAAAGCCCATGATATTTACTTTCTCATAACCTAATGCCTCTCTCAAAGCATCAATGTCCTCTGCATTTTGCTTGGTGGTATAGCCTCTCAGATCTATCCCTCTTTCATCATAAGCTTTGATGGCTGCTGAATAAACTTTGGCGAAATGATTCTGCGCATTTTCAGCACTTACAAAGATGTCATCGGGCAATTCATTCATCCAGATATAGGTAAGTCTTTGAGAAGCTTCGCCTGTTCCTCTTTGATCTACCAAAACTACATCTCCCAATTCCAGATACCTTATCCATCCGTCCAGATAATAAGGCTGTCCGGCCTGCCAGGTACAGCTACTTCCAGGGCCTCCTTCCAGATAAATCGTAGGTGCACCTGGATTGGTATTTGTGCTTTTTAGTTTGATAAATTTAATAGAAATCTTTTGTGAAGAAGGATTTTCTCTATTCTCGGGAACTTCCAGGTAGCCTAGTTGAGCAGCTACGGTGACTCCTGATTCTCCGGTAAAACTTGTATCGACGAGGCTCAGGTTGGATGTTGGGTTGAAAGCTGTTAGAGATTGAACAGCCAATAGTATCGTGCAAATGATAAGTAATCGTTTCATGAGCTTATTTTTTTGATGTTTGATACAAGTATGGGCGTAAAGTTTATATAATATGTGGAAAAGCGTCAGGCTAAGGCTTTCACATGCCCGATACCCTTGCTGGATCGTTCAATATTATTTGTGGGGCGAAAGTCTATATTCAGGGGGAGAAGTCTCAAATTGGTCGACTAAGCTCAGCGGATCAGCTACATTCTGTAATTTGGAATAAGTTTCCACGACATGAATCAAGAAATGAGTCTCATCGACAAAATTATCCAGAATCGGGTGCTTTCCCATGGGATTTTTTGGCTTGCAGTTCTTCTCATTGCTCCCATCTACTCAGGGCCTTGCGATGATAATCTCCTGCCTTATATTTATCGGGCCATAGGTATACCAACCAAAATGCTGGCGACCTATGTACTGGTTTACTACCAAATCCCTAAGTTCCTGCAGAAAGGGAAATATCTGCAATTCGGGCTTTCTCTGGTTTTAAGCGTATACGTCTTTACGGTTTTATACAGGACCATCAATGTCTACGTAGCTGAACCTTTAGCAAATCAATCGGACTATCAGGAACCGATCTGGGAAATCATGACTGATCTCTCCTTTACCATCGGAGTATATCTGGTGCCTGCGTATTTCTTCAGCTTTGTATTTCTTTTTGTCAAAATGATCAAGAATAGAGCAGAAGAGAGGAATCAATTAAATGTCCTGGAAAAAGAGAAAGCCATTAGCGAACTCAATTTTCTAAAGGCCCAGATTCATCCTCATTTTCTCTTCAATACCCTAAACAATCTGTATGCTCTCACTTTAGATAAATCCGACAAGGCTCCGGAAGTAGTTGAAAAGCTTTCTGAAATGCTGGATCATATGCTGTACAAAAGCAATCAGGAAAAAGTCCCGATTCAAAAGGAGATAGATCTGATTCAAAACTTTATTGATCTGGAAACCTTGAGGTACGGTAATCGATTGAGGTTAAGTTTTAAAAAGGAGGTGGAAAATGAAGATGCTACAATCTCTCCTCTGGTCTTATTATCTATCGTGGAAAATGCCTTCAAACATGGCGTGAGTGGAGCCATTGGAGAAGCAATTATTCGAATCCATCTGGAAGTAAAAGATTACATACTATACTTCACTGTTTTCAATACTAAGCCTCCCATGATTCAAGAAGATCGAGCAAATTATAAGGGGGGAATCGGTACAAAAAATGTCAAACGCCAATTGGAACTCATCTATCCGGATAGACATAGCTGGCATATAGACGAACAAGAAGATACCTATGAGGTTCAATTAAGCATAGAACTATGAGTGATCGCATAAGATGCCTGGTGGTAGATGACGAACCACTAGCAGCAGGTTTAATCCAAAAACACATAGAGAAAATTCCCCATTTGGAATGGGTAGCCAGTTGCTGGAATGCTCTGGAAGCTTTTGACATCTTAAAAAAAGAGCCCATAGATTTACTATTTCTGGATATTCAAATGCCCGTACTCAATGGAATCGAATTTATCAAATCTCTTCACCACAAACCGGGAATCATCCTGACTACCGCTTATCGGGAGTACGCCCTGGAAGGCTATGAATTGGACGTCATCGATTATTTGCTCAAGCCCATCACATTTGAACGCTTTTTTCGCTCCGTTAACAAATACATGAGCCGGGAGCCTCAGCAAATAGAGATAAACCCTCAGAAGCCCCAAGAAAGCCCTGAGGAGGAATTCCTCTACGTAAATACCAATCGTAAATTCGTCAAGGTAAAATTCGAAGAAGTCCTCTACATCGAAAGCCTCAAGGATTACATTCGCATACACCTGACCGACAAAAGCATCACTACCAAAGAAAAGATCAGCGAATTCGCCAATATGCTGCCTTCGCATTTTCTGCGGGTGCACCGCTCTTTCATCGTCAATACCAAAAAAGTCAGTGCCTATTCTGCCCATGAAATCGAAGTTCAGGAACACGAAATTCCCATAGGCATCAGCTACAAACAGGAAGTCATGAAATTTTTTAGGAAGTGAGGAAGCTTATGTACTTGCGCTTGATGCTTGAACTTAAAGAGAAGTTCAAATGCAAATCCTGAACTACAACACCACAACACTAACACCCAAACACGCTAACACCTTCTTCCTCCATCCGGCTGGCTCCCTTCCTAAAAACCGGACCATTCGGCTTTCCCCTAAATCTTCTAATTTCGCATATAAACCAGACAGGAGATTATGAATAGAAGTATACTTACACGCAAAGAAAATAACGAGTACTATGACCGTTACATTGAGCAGATTCCCAGCGATCTGTCCCTAAGAGTGGGATTTGGTTCATCACTTGAAGAAGTAGTAGAATTCTTCCAACGTATCCCTGAAGGTAAATTGGAGTATCGATATGAAGCAGGCAAATGGACCATCAAAGACATCCTTCAACACATCATCGACACAGAGCGAGTATTTGCCTATCGCATGTTTCGCATAGGAAGAGGAGATGCCACCCCTTTGGCAGGTTTTGACCAAAATCTATATATAGAACCTTCAGGGGCAAATAAAAAGAGTCTGGCAGAACTCATAGAAGAATTTCAAATCCTACGAAAAAGTACCCAATCCCTCCTTGGCAGTTTGTTGGATGAAGATCTGGAACAAATAGGGGAAGCTAGCGGATTTCCTGTTTCCTCCCGAGCTCTGGCATTTATCATTCTTGGGCACGAACGTTGGCACATGAAAATCATCCGCGAACGCTACCTCTAGCATGGTAGATTTACTATCCGTTGAAGCCTATGTGGACCGTCCCATTGCTTATTACGAGCTGATCAGGGTTTATGCGTGGCAAGTCAAAACCTATCGCATTGGAGACTTTGCACATAATCGATCTGAGGAAATCTTTACTCAAGCTTTGGAACAACTCCCTCAATGGCTGGAAAAAGCAGAAAAGACAGGTCTTCCTGTTTATCAAATCGCTTTCCTTGTTTTCCATGAAGGAAGAGAGGGCATGTGGATATTGCTTAACTGGTGGACAGGAGGCGAAATGTTGCAGACCCATGTCTATTTTTGTGGCTATACGAGAGACGAGCAGATCAAAGCAGCTACTCATGAAGGAGGTTTAATCTGTGTTTGGGAACTGGAGATAGTTTTACATGAAAGGAAAGCATGGATACAACATGTACTTCAAAATGCCCCGAATAGGTATGCATATTTAGCAGATATCTATATTCAGGAGAAAAAATGAGCTTGTTGATTAGAAAGGTGGAAGTCGGAGATTTGGATAATTTATTAGAACTTTGTGAAGCTCATGCTATATATGAGAAAGCCGACTATGATCCGGAAAGGAAAAAAGGAGACCTTGGAGAAAGCTCTTTTCGCCAATCCTCCCCTACTCCATAGCTTAGTGCTGGCCGATGAGAAGCGATTATATGGCTATACGACTTTCGCCAAACAATACTCAACCTGGGATGCCTTCCATTATCTATACATAGATTGCCTGTTTTTGTCTGAAAAGACTCGCGGACAAGGCTGGGGACAAAAGCTCATGGAGGAAGTCAAACAAGCAGCGAAGGAAATGGGATGTAGGCTGATCCAATGGCAAACGCCTGTTTCCAATATAAATGCCATTCGATTTTATAATCGAATAGGAGCAAAAAGTCTGGATAAAAAACGATTCTTCTGGGAGCTTTAGGTGGAAAGAATTTATATTGGGGAAAGGCCTCCCTGTATGAGTGATCGCAGAACCCATTCCCATTTATTTGAAGAAAAGATTGAAGCCTTGATTACTCCTTTCGAAAGGCGTTTAGGCAAACACTATCTTCCCTACAGAAACCATGTACATCGAGTCGCAAATTTATGCTGGGCGCTGAAGCATAATTCTGATCCGGATGATGTAGAAAAGATCGCTATCGCAGCAGTCTATCATGACATTGGCATATGGACGGATAGTACCTTTGATTACCTGGACCCTTCCAGACGTATGGCCTCGTCCTACCTTTCTCAGAATAACAAATCAGATTGGAATGAGGAGATCGCGACCATGATCGATATGCACCACAAGATTACTTCTTACAAAGGACCTTTCCGGGAAAATGTCGAGGCGTTTAGAAAAGCAGATCTGCTTGACCTTTCTATGGGGAAAATCAGCTTTGGGATTAAGCGGCAATTCATCGAAGAAAATTACCGTCGCTTTCCCCTTAAGGACTTTCATTTCACCATCCTATCAGCTTTCTTCCGACACTTCATCCGGCATCCGCTCAATCCTTTACCGATGATGAAAAAATAATACATTTGATCACATGAATTGGCAAGAAAAAGCAGAAGAGTTCTGGTCTCAAGGTTACCTCCTTCTAGAGGATTTTTTCGAAGAAGCCTTCATGGACGAACTTAATGCTGAAGTTCTCGATCACTTTGGCTTGAATCCGGATTGGGAGCATTCCCTTGATTTCATTGAGAAATCAGCCACAGAGGTAATTCCCTGGTTTCCGATTCAGGAAGGGAATCTCAAATTTGAGCTATTGGAGAAAGACCCTCGTATGCTCTCACTGAGTAGTGCAATTATGGGAGAAGGTTGGCAAAACCTATATACTATGGCTATGTTTTCAAAACAAGGTACCAAAGGCCAGGCATGGCACCAGGATTGTCCTCCAGAAAATCAACAGCAATTCAACCTTAATCGGCTGGTATACACCCATAATATAGATGCAAAGCGCGGGGGTCAAACCTTGCTGATGCCCGGAACCTTCAAAGCAGGTCCTATATCAATGGGTGAGCCCAATGAAGACCTGGAAGGGCAAATCGAATTGTTTCCCCAAAAAGGCAGTCTCTTGTTGCTTCACGGACATAATTGGCATCGGGTAAAACCTGTTCATGGTCCCTATCGAATTTCAATCAATTGCAGAGCTATTCCTGCAGGCACTCCGGAAGACATCACGGACATAGCTGTTTACCGAAATATGAGGTACAGATTCTCAACGCAAGAAGTCGTCGAGGAAAGAAAATAAGCTCTTCCCTCTGATCTAGAACTTGAGAATTGCTCTAGAACTTTTTTCACAACATTAAATTTGACACCGCATTTTTCTATTCAAAGAAAAGCCCAGCCAAATCAATGGCTGAGCTTCTAGGTCTATCCCGTATGTTAATTATTTCTTTTTCATTGTCACTTCTATCACTCCATTCTCGCCATCTTTACCGTACTTATCCTTGGCTGCTTTCCCTTTCAGCACATTTATCGTGGCTATATCTTTGGGCTGAAGGTTTGTAAGTGGCTCATCTACGATTTCTCCATCAACCACATAAAGGGGGTTCTTTCCTTTATTAGCTTTAAGGATAAGTTCGCCATCAATAGGATTTCCTTTATTGCCACTTTTGATCATTATGCTCAATTCTTTAAAGGTATGGCTACTACTTCCACTAGTTTTGCCCAACTTCACTTTGAGCTCCCCACTTTTCGCTACCTCTACCATATACTTTTCGAAACCGATATAGCTGATCTCTAAAGTTGCGGGTGGTTCATTAGGGATTTCGATTTGAAAAATACCGTGTTGATCGGTAATTGTTCCTGCCATAGAACCCTGGGCAACCACAGTCGCACCGATAAGGGGATTTTCCTCCTGATCAAGTACTTTGCCTACCACAATCCATTTTTCTCCATTTGGAGTAGGCTCCAATTGCAAGACAGGAACCGGGCTGGAAGACATGAGGGTAAGACTTAGGAAAGCAATCGGTAGAAAGCTTAAATATTTCAACATTGCGTGTCTGGATGACTTTCTTTTGTTCATCATGGAAATTCTTTTTTTAGTTGTTAGTTGATTAAAAGAGTTGGCGATTGCCACTTTTTGCTTGCCGACACTATAATTAAGCAAAAGCAACTGGTAAGCTTTTTTGTCGAAGCCTGCATCCAGGATTTGCGCATCAACCTGGTATTCGTGAACTTCCTGCAAAGCTTTTTTAAAGAGCCAACTTATTGGGTTGAACCAAAAGACCAGCAAGAGTACTTCAGAGAGAATTACGTCCCAACTGTGTCTTTTTTGTATATGTAAACCTTCATGAGTGAGGATTACCGGATCAGGATATTCGCCTTCCTCAAAAGCGGGAAGAAAAATATAATTGAAGAAGGAAAAAGGAATCACGACCTCTGGAGAATAGGTGATCATTCTACCATCAAATTCTGTAAAGTCCGCTTTGGCAAATAAACCTGCCAACTGAATGCCTATCCAAATCAAACGGATCAGCATTACCGCAACTCCCAGTACGTAGATCAGACCAGCATAGTCTGTCCAGGACCAGGATTGTACAAGGGGAGCAATCTTTTCGACTACCTCTACTCCCCCACTACCTGTAATGATAAAGGCATCCAGGGCATTCTCCCAGCTTTGGTACTCCATATAGCCAAAAGGAATCATAGGTACCACTATGGCTGTAATCATGGAAAGTAGTAGAAATCCTCTCCGCATACCATAATGGGTATCATTGTCCAGAAAGAATTTGTAAAACAGATAAAAGCCCGTCAGAATGAGAGAGCTCTTAAAGAGGTATAGGATGATTTCATTCATTGTGCTCGGATTTTTCGTTTTCAATCATGGAGATAATTTCCTTCAGTTCGTCAATGCTGATTTCCTCTTCTTTCGCCATAAATGAAATGACGCTTTTATAGGAATTGGAGAAATAACCATTGACCAGGTTTGAAAGAGATTGCTTACTATAGCTTTCCTTGCTAATCAGGGGAAAGTATTCATGGGTCTTCCCATAAGCCTTGTATCCGATATATCCCTTATCCACCATAAAGCGAACCATAGAGGAAACGGTATTATAATGTGGCTTGGGTTCCGGGATGCGTTCGAGAATATCTTTCACGAAGGCTTTTTCCAACTCCCATAGGATCTGCATGATCTCTTCTTCTTTGCGTGTTAAAGCTTTCATGTCACAAGTATATAACTAAAATTTCAGTTTATCAACTATAATTTCAGTTTTGTAACTGAATTACTCGTTTTTTATTCGAAATCCATCAAAAAAACCCCTGCCTACATGGACAGGGGGAACATTAAGGATATGTCCTTCTTATACTTATTTAGCTTTTTCCATAGCAGGGATTACATTCTTCTTTCTATTCTTTGCAGGAAGGTAGCAATATGTTCATACCACTGTGAGAAGCCTTCTCTTAACCATATACTCTGTAAATATTCTCTTAGCCATCGGGCATCCAGCTTCTGCAAAGCTTCTGAGCTTTTTTTGCCCGTTACAATAGGAATAGCCCCCAATCTGAGGTCCCGATAATAGGATTTCGCCTGAATATTCATAAATCGCAGGACTTCCAGTCTTTCCTCAAGTCTTAGATTTCCAGCTAGTACATAGTAGGCTCGATTTTCCAGGAAACTAAAGTTGATCCCCAGAGGCGCACGATTCATAATCATTGCTGCCAGTAGCCTTCCGCTTCTTCCCTTTATCTTCAGAACCTTCCTTGACCTATGCAATCCATATTTTTTAAAATCCTCTCCAATCCTTTCCAGACAAATATCCTCTTCATTGAGTTCCTCCGCCTGAATAAATGCAGGGCCAAAGCGATCTGAGAGAAATCGATTCATTTCCTCATCCCCCTGGAACACTTCTTCTACCAAATAGGGATAGCTACCTGTTTCCATAATAAATTTCAAAGGCAGCTGGAGGAATTGGAATAAATTGAGTGCTGCTTTTTCTGTCCCCAGCTTTTCAAACATACTTGCAAATACCCGATAGGCATAGCGGTTATTGGGGCGAAACCAGTTTTGGCTTGCACGTATCTCATCCATACCATGTATATGCTCAGCTTTGAATTGGGCAGCTAACATTACTTTCAGGGAAAGAAAAGGATTACCGTCGCTAACCAGATGTTGGGCTTGCAGACAGTAATTGCTTTGTTTCCAGGCAGTGATAGATGCAAAGTTTTTAAGCTTTGAAGGATCATTGGTAAATATCCAGAGATACTCTTCCTTGCTTCGGTACAGGCTTTCCCAATTGTGTGTAATCTCTTTCATATGAGGAGCCAACAAGGCTTTCTTGGCAGGATAAATAAATCCGATTTTTTCGTATTGCCTAAAGAGTTCCTGTACAGAAATAGCATTGAATTTGATGCTAAATTCTTCAAAGGTCTTCTTGCGGGTGATTGATGAGGTCATGATTTTGTGTGTTTGTAAGTGAAAAGAATAGGAACGAAAAGCTGCTTGTTACTCGCTGTATCTTTTGAGCTTCACAGGATCTATCTCAATCCCCAGGCCGTTGCCATCGATCCAATCAGCCTTTCCCCGAGAAGAGAAAAATATAGGCTGATGGGCAATGTCATCTTCCATAAAGAAGGGGGCAAATGAACCTTCGAGATATTTGAGTTGATGGTGTTGGGCGAAAATTCTGCCGGCGGCACTGAGGATAGCGGTCTCTCCTACATGGCAGCCCAACTGACAATTGACGCCATGAGAATGAGCGAGGCGATAGATTTCGGAGCACTTGCTTAAGCCACCCAGTTTGGAAATCTTCAGATTCACCAAAAATGAATCGGGAGACATCTCATTCAGGTAAAAAAGGAGCTCTTCTTTATGGCAGAGGGATTCGTCAAGAAGCAGGGGTATATCGGTTCTTTGTGCTAGCTTCGATAGCAGTCCGATTTCATCCGCTTGGAGGGGCTCTTCTACACAACTGATTTGAAAGGGCTGAAATTCTTCCAGTTTTTGGCTGGCTTCCTCCAGGCTCCACGCACGATTGGCATCAATCCGAATATCAACATCCGGACCCATGATCATTCGGGCCAAAGCAAGATCATCTAGACCTCCTTTATGACCCACTTTAATTTTTATGTGAGCCAAATTCAGGGAAGCGATCTTTTTCAACCAATGCTCCAATTTCAATCGAGGAAGCATAGGAAGAACAGCTGAATATTGAGGTTCAAAATTTTCTTCCCCCCCCAATAAAGTAGCCATTGGTAATTCCTGATGCTTTCCCCAAAGATCTAGTAAGGCCATTTCCCAGGCACAGACCAGAGAAGGCATAGCAAAGTTTTCCTCCAGTTTTTTACAAAAATCAAATATATCCTCAAGCCTACGGATTTGAGGCATGGGCCAGTGCCGAATGATTTCCTGAAAACTGTTCCATACAGCTTCTGTACGCTCTCCGGTTACATAGGTACGCGGCGTACATTCTCCGTATCCTATCTGTGCATGTTCAGTATGGAGGGATAGTACAAGCGATTCTGAGCAAGTTCGTTTTTTTAGGTTGTGGTCAACAGAGAAGGAAAAGGGAATCCTTACCCTGTATATATGGACGAGTTTGATTTGCATATGTGCCTCTTAAGTATTTTACAGAAAGTTTGCTGCCACTCGATCCAAAAAGCTTTTAAGGATCCGGATACTACAGAGGCCAAAAGGCCTCAATGGGCTCCTTTCTATCTATACTCAAACAAGCATTAATACACAGGAAGAAGAATACCCTTTCCCGACCAGGAATCCTACGGAAAAGGGTAGCATAAAGAGTATGTCCTTGCTACTCTATGAATACTGGAGATAAATCTGAATTTTACTAATTATAGGTTCTAATCATAGACAGAGCACTCGCAATTCCTTCTGAGATCTTATCAAATTGTTTTTCCTGAACCCAGTCCTTTCTGATAAGTTTGGAGCCCATCCCAACAGCAACTGCTCCGCTATCAAACCAGGCCGAAAGGTTTTCTTTATCTGGACTTACTCCTCCGGTGACCATGATTTCTGTCCAGGCCTGTGGTCCTTTTATCGCCTTGATAAAACCAGGACCATAAAGAGAACCGGGAAAGAGTTTGACAATGTCGCAACCGAGTTCTTCAGCCTCTCCAATTTCAGTCAAAGATCCACAACCCGGTAAATAGGGAATCTTCCTTCGATTGCACACAATTGCTATATCTTTTCGAAGAGAAGCAGATACGATGAAATTAGCGCCTAGCTGTATGTACATAGCAGCCGTTGCCGCATCTGTAACAGAGCCGATACCCAATATCATTTCGGGGAGCTCTTTCTGAGCATATTTGACCAGATCGGCAAAAACCTCCTGGGCAAAATCTCCTCGATTGGTAAATTCTATAACTCGGGTTCCACCTTTAAAACAGGCTTTCAAAATTTCCCGGGCCGTAGTTGGGTCAGCATGGTAAAACAAGGGGATAATTTTTTGTGCCCGTATGCTGTTCAGGCAATTATGTTTCTTGGTACTAGCCATAAGAAAAAAATAGCAGGCTCAAGCAAGGCTTGAACCTGCGAAAACTAACTCAAAATAATAGGTATGCTTATCGAGATACTCGTCCGGATGCATCTCCGGACATCAATTTTTCAACTTCTTCTATCGTTGCCAGATTTGCATCACCAAAAATGGTATGCTTGAGGCAGGAAGCAGCTACTGCAAAGTTCAGGGCTCTTTGATCATCATCAGGATACGTAAGCAATCCATAAATCAGGCCTCCCATAAAACTATCTCCTCCCCCTACTCTATCGACTATGTGGGTAATCTGGTAAGTAGGAGCTTCATAGAGGGTTTCTCCATCATATAATACCCCTGACCAACTGTTATGCGAAGCACTAATCGAGCCTCTTAGTGTGGTGATTACTTTCTTTGCACGAGGAAACATCTCCATCAATTGCTTGAGTACGGATAGATATGCCTCTCCTGAAACAGAACCCCCCTGGGTTACGTCTACATTTTCCGGATGTAAGCCAAAATGCTTCTCGGCATCTTCCTCATTTCCCAAAATCACATCACAACCTGCTACCAGATCAGGCATAATTTCGCCCGGCTCCTTTCCATATTTCCACAGTTTCTTGCGGTAGTTGAGGTCCGTGGAAACCGTTACACCCATTTTATTGGCTGTTTGGATGGCCTCCAGGCAGGCGTCTGCTGCTCCTTGTGAAATAGCAGGCGTAATACCAGTCCAATGAAACCAGTCAGCTCCTTCAAAAACTTTCTCCCAGTCAATCATCCCAGCTTCGATCTGAGACATGGAAGAATGCGCACGATCATACACTACTTTGCTGCCTCGAGAAACAGCTCCTGTTTCGAGGAAATAAATCCCCAGTCTATCTCCCCCACGCACCATATGCTGGGTCCCTACTCCTCTCTTTCTCATCTCCATTTCTGCACAATCTCCGATATCATTTTGGGGGATTCGAGAGACAAATTCTACGGGTATCCCGTAATTAGCAAGGCTTACAGCGACATTACTTTCGCCACCTCCATAAATTACCTCAAAGGAATTGGCCTGGCTGAATCTTTTCCAGCCGGGAGGAGACAATCGCAACATGATTTCTCCAAAGGTTACAACTTTCATAATCTGTTTATAGCAATTTATTTGAAAAATCTACTTAGGAGAAGGCTAGTCCACCGTTGATGTCAAAATTCGCTCCGTTTACAAATGAGCTATTATCAGAAGCTAAATAGACGCCCAGATCAGCGACTTCTCCTGCACTTTCTTCTCTCTAAATGCCTCTACCACTTTTGCCTTCAGCTTGTTAAGCTCTGTTAAATTAGATACATCTGCTTTAACTGCAATAGCTTGTCCTCAAAAGATTTGATTTCTTCCAGATTTTCTTTGGCTCCGTCGGCGGAATTGTAATAGTTCACTACTACTTTCGCACCTGCTTTTGCCAAACAAACAGATATGGCCCTTCCGATATCTCTGGCTCCTCCGGTTACTACTGCTACCTTTCCGCTAAGTGTACTCATTATTCTCTGCTAAATAGATTTTTAAATTAAAAGCCGAGGGCCTGACCTCCCCCGATTTGGATAGTTTCTGCTGTAATGAAACAGGCATCCTTACTTGCCAGGAAGGAAACTACTCCTGCTACATCTGACTCGACCTTTTTTCTGAATTCGGATAAGGCTTTAGAAATCTGGATCATATCCTCCTCGTTTCTTCTTTCAGCAGCCAAACTCACAGCCTTTACCTCTACCTCTAACACCGTCCGGGTTTCTACTAGTGAATGAAAATCCGGATCCTCAATTTGAAGTATATTTGAAATCAATCCCTCCAAAGCCTTTACTCCTAGTCCTGATACCACCGTTCCATTTTGAGGAAGAGTTTTTAAAATCCCATAGAATTCCAGTTTCTTGAAAGCATCTCTCACATGCCCTCTTCCTACACCAAACTGCTCAACCAATTTCCGTTCAGCTGGCAATTTATCTCCGGGTTTTAATTGACCCGTTCTAAACAGGTTTCGGATCTGGTCAATGATCTTATCGGAAGGTTTTGCAAGGGAAATTTCTTTAAAAAACTTCTTAGATCCGTTGTCGAATTGGGTAGCCATTTATGGAGCATTGGTTAACCAATATTAAGGTCTTTATTCTCTTTCAAAGAAGTTGAAAAGATGAGTTCAAAACAACTACCCGAAGAACTCGTTTCCACCAGCCTAATTGTACCTTCATGTCTCTCCATGATTTTTTTGCAGATACTTAGCCCCAATCCTGAACCGCTAAAGTCTTCACTGCTATGAAATCGGCTGAATGGCTGAAAAAGGTCATTGATCCTTTTCTGAGGAATACCTATGCCATTATCTCTAATGAAAAGGTGTAGGGTTTTATCCTCCCTCTTAAAACTTAGCTCAATTTCAGGAAAGTGATCCGCAATGTCTTTGGGTTGATATTTTATGCTATTGGAAATGAGGTTCTGAAAAACCACCAGCAGTGCTGCATCATTGCCAATTATGATGGGAAGACCTTCATAGCTAATAATTGCTTTTGTCTCGCTAAGGCTGTCGTATAAATTAAGCTTCACCCTGGCCAAAAGCTCATTGAGATCAACTTCCTTAAATGGATAACTCTCTGAGCTTGCTTTGGAGAGTTCCAGTAATTCATCTATAAGCGCAGCCATAGACCTTGAGGCATCCAATATGTAATTGAAAATTTTTTGATTGGTTTGGACAAATTCGTTCTGAATATCTTTACTAAGAAAACCGGTGAAAGAGGTGATTGAACGCAATGGAGCTTTCAGGTCATGGCTCATGACATGGTTAAAATGGAGCATCTCTTCCTGTTGGAATTCCAATTCCTTGATATATTTCAGGTTTCGGTTTTCCAAAAAGATCAGTTTATCATAAAAATACACCATGCCCAAAGCAGTAGGGATCAAGCCCACTACTAGTACATAATCTTTGAATACAGGGAAACCTGCTAAATGATTGCAATAGAAAAATAGGACAATACAAATAGCTAATACCAGGTATTTAAAGTATGTCTTATCAAAAAGTATAGTACATACTAGTGGGGCAACCAGGAATATAAAGGAAGATATGGTTGTATCACCTTCCAGAAATGCGTAGAAAGGGGTAATGGAAAGGAAAGAGAATAAACTTACATAGCTGGCAAATTTTGGATGCCAGTTTTGTACTAATAATAGCGACACAAGATTCAGTCCAAATAAGTAGGTAGTTAGCCAGATGTGAAATGAATAGCTTTGCTGAAGAAGATCAATTCCTCGAATAAGTAAAAAAACTGCAAGCAGCACATTGATTACTTTGATGGTCCTGATCTGTCTGATTTCTGATGGGCTGCAATTTTCACAAACTTTTTTAAATAGAATTGTTTTGAGCTTTTGGCTTATTTCCTTGAAATACATAATAGTGGGGATCCATGTTGCTTGCAATTATGGATTCAACAGGTCCATCATAGATTTGGGAATCAGAAATATCCGCACAGCTCCAGATTTTCATGCTGAAGCTACATACCGTAGTTTTTGAAGGAGTTATTAGGGAAATACTCTATATATTCACAGTATCCTTAAGTTGTAATCTTCCTAAACGACCTACATTATATTATTGGGAAGCTGTTTCCTGTCCAACTTCATTGATAGTTTTACTCCTAGTTGATAGTTAATTGCTTTCGATTGATTTTGGTTTATACATTTTTTGGGAATATTTGGAGTATAAACATAAATACTATAATATTGGTTGGCCAA
>JBCBRM010000008.1:0-190803 GCA_039819665.1 Bacteroidota bacterium | reverse complement strand
GAAAAAAACATCAATTATTTACTTGCCGTTGGTGGGGGTTCTGTAATTGATGTTTTTTTCCTTGATTACTTTTACAGCCTCCATCAAAATAGCAAATTCCGGATTGGCTGGAATCCCCCCAAATTCTTCTACCTTAAATCCTTCCAGAGCAGCTATCACCTGATCATAAACTCCGTTTTTCATGATGCTACCACCTCCATAGAGCAATAGAATATTAGCATCCTTTGGTAATTCAGTAGCTATTTTTGCTATCTCTCCTTTTCCAAAAATTATTTTAGTTGGGTTTTTTAATTGAAAATTCCTCACGGCATTTTATAGTTAGAATTGAGATTAAAGGCTTAGGATTTTAAAGCACCTTCAAGTAGAACAAGCTTTCAATTTCGCAATATAAGTTTCTCTATTCGCTTTTCTGATTTTTTATTTCGTATTAAAAAATGGGATTCCCTTATTTAATGTTTTGAGTTGGATTAAAAGCGTTTCTTTACTGCTTTCCTAGTTCAGTTTATTGGAGATATTTAAGTGGGTGATTAGTTCTTCAATGACAATCGATGGAAATAAATCGTATAGATCCAGATCTCAATATCTTCTTTTACCATTAGTCCATTTTATGTTTGGTAATAATAAGGAGAGTTACAATTTCCATTTCGATAGGATAGATTTGTTTCCATCTCCTCCTAAAGCATAAAATTTTAAGGTTTAATCAGTTATTGTATTACACATGTATTGAAATAAAAAAAGCACTTACAACAAATTTACTATAATTGCCTTTTAATCAATGTACACTGGGAAGGATTAGTATGTATTCTTTTAATAGGCTTAATATCAGGGATTTGTGTATAATTCGTCCTAGTAAGTGAAACATAGGTGAAACACAAAATTACGCACTGAAGTGCTATTTTTTAAGTGGTTTCAAACCCCAAAAATCTCCATCATTAAGAGTGATTGATTTTCTATTTTGGCCATTTTGAAGAATCTGCCTTTTGTGATATTACTAATACCACCACTACCCGTTGAGAAACGTCTTCTATCCTGTAGAACATGTAATATTCCGATTTGACTAAACGAGCAGCTCGTAGTTCCCCTTTAGGTGGGTAACTTTCTGGCATTTGCTCAAGTCTTCGAATAGCTGTTTCTATTTCTTTTTCAAATATTGCCAATTTTTTGGGTGCCGAGAGAAAGAATCTCTATAATATCTGCATACTGATTAGCAGCCTTTGGAGAAAAAATAATCGTATGCATTAGGCAGACTTCCGTTTTTCACCTTTAGCCTTTACTTCTTTCCAACTTAATCCCATGTCTCCTGACTTTTTAAATTCGGTATAAAGTTTTTCTGCTGTATTCCACATCCATTCCGGAGGTTCAGGGATTGCTGTTTGGTCATCTTTAATACTTCCTGCTTCAACTTTATCTTTTACCTCTGTCTCAATTAATTGGGACAACCATGCAGCAAGAGACACTTGCTCGGTAAACGGAAGGTGCTGAATATAGGATTTCAATTGTTCCATGAAATAAATATACGAAAAATTCCTTCAAAGGCTCTTCCTCGGAGGTATAGATGCTAACAATGATGATTTACGAAAGAAAGAATTCGATAGGATATGTTTTCATCAAACAGGAGCTTCATGCCGCAACTTTAACCCGTCTTTCCTTGTCACCAGAATAGGCGAGACAAGCCAGGATTTGTTCTGTTTTTAATTGAGGGAAATCAAGAATAATTTCCTCTTGAGTCATACCAGCTGCCAACCAACCCAGCACATCATAAACAGAAATACGAGTTCCTGTTATACAAGGCTTACCAAATCTGATATTTGGGTTGATTGAAATGAATTCCTGATACTTCATACATACCGATTGCTAAATTCTATCTCAATGTACGAATTTAAAGATGGTTTTGATATAGCTTAATTTAACAATGAGGTCTTTTAGAATAAGAAAGCACAACCTTACAATAACTTTATGTTCGGCTAGGTACATCAGAAGAGGAAAATGAAAAATTCCATTATATTTTACTATAATGGAATTTCCAATTTAGGAAGTACACTGGGAAGGATTCGAATAAATTGATCTAATAAATTGTTAGTCAGTCAATTGATATGGATTTTGTTTTTGTGGTGAAACATGGGTGAAACATTATTTCTCACCTGTACATTCGGTTTACTTCTTCAGTAATTTCCCCCTTTATCGTTTCCCAATCTACGTCCACTATCATATTTGGAGGCTCATCTTGTTCAGCATCCTCAAAATAACTGAGGCTTTTGGCTACCATAAATTCAGAGCCATCTGGATATTTATTGTTGTAGAACTGGATAAGCTCACTTAAGGTATATTGCTTCAAGAGAAAATAGATATCCGTAAAGTCCCTCATTCTACCTCTACCAGCAATGGCTGCTAATTTCATGGCTGCAATATCTTCAAGAGAGCTTAATCTAATCCTATCACTTATATTAATAGATTTAAGAAATGGATAACTATAATTGACAAAGTCGACTTTGATTCCTGCAATATTTAGGATTAAAATATTTTTAGTTTGACTGACTATTTGTGGTGATGAAAAATCAGATAGTAAAAATATAATCTCCTGATGTGGTAAATCAGATTTTCCAAATAAATCTAAATCGACAGAGATTCGGTGGCCAATTTGAAGAGATAATGCTGTACCGCCTACCAAAGTAAAAGCCTCTAATTCAGGAAGCGCCATGATTTTCCTTAGAAGGGAAAGTGTTTCGGGATAGACTGTTTCCAGGTGTAGCATCTGAATTTCTCTTTAGGGACATTTAATATGTGGCTTAAAAAATTGTGTGTTTTAGGATCTAAAGACCTTACTTCAAGCATTTCCTTTTTGATCTTCTCTAAGCCATAAAATTCCCTGATTTGTTTCCAGTCATCAATTGTACCCAGAGAAACTACTTTTTCAATTACATAGCGGGCCTTTTTGTCCCAATCTATTTTTTCGTATTCAGAATCCCAGAATAAGTATTTGGATAGTCTCACAACTCATATTTTTATGCATATAAGATACTATCATCTTTTTGTTTCCCCAAAAGTTATATTAAGCCATCCTTGAAAGAAAAATTCCCATACATTTAATAGTTAAATATATGGGAATTTTCGATTTGATGAAGTACACTGGGAAGGATTCGAACCCTCAACCTCCTGATCCGTAGTCAGGTGCTCTATCCAGTTGAGCTACCAGTGCATGAAAAAGCATCGCTTTTTCGTATAGGGATGCAAATATAATAGAGATTTTCTAAAATCTAAATTTTTCGCAATTAAATCTCAACGTGCCTTAAAATAAGGTCCACACAGTCTACTGTGGTTACCTCATCAGCTTCCGCTTCATAGTTCAAAATGATGCGATGATTGAGGACATCGCTAGCGATTGATTTTACATCTTCGGGTAAGACATAGTTTCTACCTTCAAGGAATGCATGGGCACGGGCACCTAGATTCAAAGCCAAACTTGCACGAGGAGAAGCTCCGTATTCGATATATTCAGACATACGCTGCATGCCATAATCTTGCGGCTGGCGCGTTGCCATAATGATGTCTATGATATAATCTTCGATTTTCTCAGAAACCTGAATTTCATCGATGATTTCTCTGATTTCAAGTATGTCTCTTTGGCTTAAGACTGGATTTACCTCTACGGCATTTTTAGTTTTAGCCATTCTCCGCATGATGGTCTTTTCTTCTGCCTTGGTGGGATAAGAAACGAAGACTTTCATCATGAAACGGTCAACCTGCGCCTCCGGCAAAGGATAGGTTCCTTCCTGGTCGATGGGGTTCTGAGTCGCCAATACTAAAAAGGGCTCATCCAGATCAAATGTAGAATCTCCAATAGTAACCTGTTGTTCCTGCATGGCTTCCAGCAAGGCAGACTGGACTTTGGCAGGAGAACGGTTGATTTCGTCTGCCAAAACAATATTGGAGAAAATAGGCCCCTTCTTTACTTCAAAAGATCCGCTTTTCTGATTATAGATAAGTGTACCGATCAAATCCGCTGGTAAAAGGTCCGGCGTAAATTGAATCCTTGTGAAATCCATTTGCAAGGCTCTGGCGAGAGTACTTACTGTAAGCGTCTTTGCCAGACCCGGAACTCCCTCAAGCAGTATATGACCATTGGTAAATAAACCTATCAAGAGGCGGTGAACCATCTTATATTGTCCTACCACTACTTTATCCAGTTCCTGAACCAAGAGATTGACTTTTTCTAACTTGTCTGCAAGCATGGGCGCAGTTGAGCTTTGCATATGGTTTCTAAGCAGATTATTTGTTTGTGTTAAAGAAGGAATAAGCCGGTTTTAAGCTCGCTTTAAACTGAGGCTAAATTACATATCATTTGGCACATTTGTTACTACTTTGTTTCTGCTGGTCTAATTTCTCCATAAACGGTTTATTATCCCTCCTAAAAGCAATTGGCAGAGTGTTTGTTTTAATGTACATTTGAAATTGATGCAGAAACCTGGTGCTTATATAATTACCTTGCTAACGATCGGAATAAGTCTCTTATTTCAATCGGGTTGCGCCGATCGCATTCCTCCCAAAAGTGAACTTTTTTACAGTGTTTTTCTCGATGATTCCAGCACCTTCCGACATACCTTTTTGGGGGAAGCTTTGAGGGAGGTGGTGAAGCATGAAGAGGGAGTAAGGCCGATTCACCAGGATGCTTTTGGGTTAAAATACGAACTTGAGCTTTCCCCAGATTGCAGAATGATGATCCATTATTTACCCCAAAGTATGAAAAGTGGTGGTGCAGAATCTCGAAGAATTGCATCTATTGTGGCTAATGTGAATTTGACTTCCGAAGTTGAAACTGCAAGGCTCTATAATGAGATTGAAGACCATTTCAATCTTTTATATGGGAGAGAAAATCTGACGGGGAAATACGGAAATTATATCTGGAATTGCAGTAAAAATTACATCAGTAGCATGGAAGTGCGCCTTACCCTCGGGAATGACCAGAAAAATATCCTGATGAATTTTGTTGACACCCAAAGCGGGCAGATCATCGATAGTTTGGAAAACAAGGACTTCACAGGTAATCCCTAGTGCTTGTCAAACATCTACCAGACTTCTTAGTTCCATTAATTTATACCAATCAATAGCTATCCTTCAGTATTAGGAAGAAAAGCATGAAAATCTATACGAAAAAAGGCGATAAGGGAAAGACCTCTTTGTTAGGAGGCACTCGCGTACCCAAATACGATCTGCGTATTGAAGCATATGGGACGGTTGATGAGCTCAATGCATATATGGGCCTGATAGGAGATCAGGAATTGGCACTTGAGCATATAGGGATTATACGAAACATACAAGATAGGCTCTTTCGCTTAGGATCTATACTGGCCGCTGATCCTGAGAAAAATAAGTTTAAACTTCCCTCAATTGAGCAAAGTGATATAGATATTCTGGAAAAATCTATGGATGTGATGACTAAAGCATTACCAGAATTGAAAAACTTCATTTTACCAGGAGGGCATATGGCCAATTCACTTG
Organism: Bacteroidota bacterium; assembly: GCA_039819665.1. Lineage (GTDB taxonomy): Bacteria > Bacteroidota > Bacteroidia > J057 > J057 > JAWPMV01. The sequence goes on along the minus strand of JBCBRM010000008.1, from coordinate 185,307 downwards.
CACATGTAGCGAGATGTATCTGTCGTAGAGCCGAACGACGGGTCGTTGAATTAAACGATCAAAGCGAGATGGATCCCCTAATTCTTATGTATCTCAATCGCCTATCAGACTGGCTGTTTGTGCTGAGTCGGAGTTTTAGCGCTGAAGCAGGTGCAGCAGAGGTCATTTGGAATGCCTAATTTGGCAGTATGAAAAGAGAAGTAAAAATTGGGTTAACCCTACTTTCAGCTTTGGCGATGTTTTATTTGGCATTGACCTGGCTAAACAGGACCCAATTATTCGCTCCTGAGGAAAAGAATTACCTCTTACATTTTGATAATGTCAATGGCTTGCTGGAAGGAGATCCGGTCTTGATCCGTGGCTATACCTCTGGCAGGGTGTTGAATATTATTCCTCAATCTGATAAGGTAGAAGTACAAATCTCCCTGGATTCTCAAATTAAATTGTTTGAAGATGCTTTCGGGGAAATTCAGATCAAAGAGATCATGGGTGGAAAGCAAATTGCCGTCCAAACAGGTCGAGAGGGACAAATTCTCGCAGATGGAGCCATAATTTCCGGTCAAATATCTATGGACTTTAGTTCAAGCTTTTCTCGTTTTGGAAATTTGATGGAAGGGATTGATGCAGATAAAATGGAAAATCTACTCTTGAAAGTAGATCGTTTGCTATTAGGATTTGAAGAAAGGCTAGAGGGAGTCAGTAAGGAAAGAATTGACAATACCTTTAGCCAAACAGAATTAGCCCTTAGCAGGCTTAATAAAACCTTGGCAGACATGAATACTCAAGTAGATTTTCGGGACATTGATACCCTAATGAGGGGGCTGAAAACTGGAGTAAATAAGGGCAATGAACTTTTAAGTCAGGCTAGCGAAATGACTCAGCGTATTGAAAAAGAAAGTTTGCCTAAAATAGAAGAGAGTCTTGACGATTTACCCAAATTGGTGGAGGGGGTCCAACAAAGCTTGAATCAGGTCAACAAACTTATGGGTAAATTAACTAATGAAAACTCAATTGTCGGTCGGATTATGACAGATGAAGAGCTAAGCAGGCAATTGGATACTACTCTTTATAACCTCAATAAGACCCTGGAGCAGATTCATTCTAAACGAGTGATTGTAGGACTAAAAAGGAAGAAGAAGGATTTGTAAGGGGAAAAAATCTATAAAATAAAGAAGCCCTCAAGATTCTTGAGGGCTTCTTTATGCAGGATATCTTCTATTTACTGCAACTCTTCCAAACGCTTAAATGCGTCCAAATAATTGAGCTCTGCGGCACGATTAAGGCTCTGTCTTGCAGTGATTGTATCTCTAGGATTATTTCTCAATAGAAGTAAGTGAGCATACAAATAATGCCCGGCAGGCCAATTCTTTAGAGCAGATTTTTGGGCAAATTTCAATGCTTTTGCATTGTCTACATCAACTCCCAGCCCCATATGATAAACATAGGCTAAGAGGTAAGCTCCTGACCCATCTAGCACTGTAGCTGCTTGCTCAAGCTGAATGGCACTCTGGCGATATAGATAATCTGAATCCTGAGATTTTGCCTGGCTGTAAAAACGTTTTCCATCAGAAAGCGCTTTACGCATTCTACTCTCATCTTCTGGGCTTAGGTTAGTAGAATTTATACCTGAAGTCGGGGCCAGGCGCTTATTCGAATTATTTTCATTAGACCTGCTAGTACCCTGACTCTTTTTAGCAGGTCTAGCCTGCTTTTTTGCTGGAGTCTTAGGAGATTCCTTATTGGTTTCTGCTGTTTTCTTATTGGCATCTGGATTTAAATCCAGACCTCTTGAGTTTTGTGTAATTTGATTCGGATCTCCCGCAGTTCTACCCAAAGCAAGATTACAACTCCCTGACCTTCTTAGAGATTGGGTGTAAATACTATTTCCTTGATCCAGAATTTTACTTTCGGTATAGGAAAAGGCCTTATTGAAATATGCCAGAACTTTATTACAATCTCTATCTTCTGCATCGAAAAGTTCATTGCCCAACATTAGATAGGCTAAAGCAAGGCTATCTTCTGGGATGGCAGGTTCTGAAGCTTCTCCTCGCTTTATTTTAGCTTTTTCGTAATTGTCCAGTGCCAACTGGAAATTTTTCAGGCGCATGGCTTCATGCGCCCATTCGAGATATTCTTCTGGCGTACTCTCTAGTGAAGCGAGGTCAAATTTTCTTTCTACTCCGCTATTGCGAGCTATCAGATTTCTGATTTCTTTTTTCCTTTTGTTTGCTTCTGCAATCAAGCTAGAAGCCTCAGATCTCGTTAAATTGTTGCTGGCAATTTCCCTGTCAATATGATTGAGAGCAGAATCAATCTGATCTAGCGCATTGAGATAGTTTTTCTGGCTAATGAGCTGTTCAGCATTATTCATATAGACATCATACTTGTTCTCCTGATTACCTACCCATAGTGCCACAAGTACCCAAACAAAAGCAAATGCAAGGACTCCTATCACAACATTTGTCCAGAAATTATTATTACTTTTTTCTTCATAAATGTTTTCTGAAGCGGTCATTGCTGCGGCAGCCATTTCCTTAGCGGGTTCAGTCTTTGAATCCGCTACGTTTATAGTTTCTCCAGCTTCTGTTACCACCACATCTCCCATGACATTCTCCACCTGGATGAGGTAGCAGGAGTAATTGTCTTTGGTAAATCCTTCGCTCAAACTGTTGATCTCACCCGCGATAAATTCAGGTTCAGGCTTATTCTTTGCGCTGAACATAGCGGAAAGGGTAGTGCTCCCTACTTGCTCGGCAATACCTTTAGAGCCAAGAAAGAAGTAATCCTTCTCTGAAATTTCATCGTAGGGAATACTTATGCAATTGATAGTAGCAGGTTTATGTGAACCTTCGATGAATTCATCGTCTTCTGATCCAGGACCTGAATTATTTGAACCGATCAGTTCAGATTTTGCATGACTGTAATAATAAGCTTGTGAATCACCTACCCAGGCAAGGCATGCTTCACTCTTCCCAAAATGCAATAAGGAAAGAGTTGCCTTCATTTGTTTTTTGTCTTCGTGGTCTTCTTTGTATGCCGTCAAGGCAGCTTCAGCCTTCATCAAGGCTGCTTCCAGGTAAGCTTTTTGTGTGTTCTCAACAGGAGGGGTGCTGGCATAGAATTTAGCAAAGGAAAGCCCGATGAGTTTCGAGGCATTTTCTCCAGCATTAGGTCCTCCTTCCCCGTCGCAAACAATGAACAATTCCTCTTCTACGGATGCCTTGTCCTTGGTGGGCCAGATGAAATCCTCATTGAGAGATTTACCACCGGCTTCATGCAAGGCTACCGGACGTTTAATTTGGATTTTCATTTATATTCTGCTTGTAATGTTGTGGCGCTAAATATAAGCCAAAATAATGAATATTTCACGGATTTGAGGATTTTCTGAGCTTAATTTCCAGATAAACTAAAAAAGCCTCATCCCTGAGGATGAGGCTTTTAAATTCTTAGATTGCTTGTTGTTCTTTCCAGAATTTCTCCACTATGGAAGATCTTCAATGGAATTGATCTTGTTTCGAAAGTAGGTGAGGGACTTACTTCTGGTGTTGTCTCTTAGATTGGGAAACTCAACCAGAATTTGTTGTACCTCAGATTCATTGAGTAGGCGACTTTTACCGGTATAGTTATTATGCACCGCCCAGCTTTCTGCAAATTTTCTGATATAGTACATGCCTTAATGATTTAGTATAGAACAAATAAAACGAATTCCGCTGATCTGAGTTACAAAGGAAAGTCGTAATTTCTAACATCGGGCAAATTTTATAGAAACATGAGTCAGAAAATATGGATAGGAGTTGTCAAGTAAAGAGCTGGATTAACGGGCCTAGTATTATCCATTAAGTCAGTAAGTCTAAAGATAAAAGCTTGATAAACAGCGTAGGATGAAGATTTGCAAAAATTAGTCGATTAGTTCGAAAAGTGAAAAATATTGAATAATTGATGAAAGAATAATTCTGAATAAAAGGTAAGATGTAAGAATTTGGACTAAAAAAACAAGGAAAATCCTAAAGTCTAAACTTTGAGGATTTTCCTTTTACCAATAGCGAATGTCCCGCTAATTACAGGAGTAGGGGAAGGTTACTGAGCCAGAATCCACCCGTTTTTCAGGACACCGTTTTGCTTGAGTTGTTTATTTCTCTCTGAGACAGCTGCTCTGCTGGTTGCGCGGAATACAGATACTCTATAGTTTGCTCCATCCTTTTTGGGCCAAAGGATTTCAGCATTGATCCCCTTGCGGGCCATACTTTCTTTGAAGTCGGTTGCTTGTGAAAACTCTTTAAAGCTACCTCCAATGATATAAAAGTTACCTACAGGAATAGCTTTATTTAAGTCTTTGATCTCTGGTGAAGAAGTGCTTATGATCTTGGCTGCATCATTTGACCGGCTAACCATAGCTGGGCTTTTGCCGGCATATGCTCCATTTTCGGAAGTGTATATCCAATTGGAGGTGCCTCTTCGTTTTAGGAGAGCACTATAGGTTTGGGCCATTTTCTTTGTGCTAGATGGCAATACCGAGACTTTATAACTACCTCCTTCTTTTTCCGGAAAAAGAATTTCAGCATCAAAGCCGTCCTCTATCTTTTTCAAACGGTCTCTATCCGCTTGTTCATAGGTTTTGAAACTACCCGTGATTACATAGTAAGTGGGGAGGCCATTTCTACTTGCAGATCCTTCACTCAGCCTTTGGGTAGCACCTGACCCTCTCATGACGGCCGAAGGAACAGCAGGTTTGGACATAGAAAGAATCCAACCACCATCCATTCCTTTCCTTTTAAATGAACTGGATACTTGATTAACTTCAGCGCGGTTGTTTGAACGATAAATCGATACACGATAATGGGAAGATCTGTCGCGGGAATCCGGAAGCAGGAGCTCAGCCGGACGATTGTATTTGGCTTCTATCCTAACTTTACCAGATAGTGCAGACTCATAACTGTTGAAGCTTCCAACAACCAGATAGTATGAATTGCCACTCTGGGCAAATAGGCCGCTCACAGACAGAAGGGCCAGAAGACAGCTAAGAACAAAAGTGCGGTAAATTTGCTTCCCTTCGAACATGCTTAACGGTACATTCATGGTAATAAATGTTTATTAATAGATTGTCAATATCTATCATGTACTTTCGGAGGGAGCCTATGCTCGATGTCATGTTTCGGTGCATGACACAGTAAATATACGCTATTTTTTTAATTCTGTTTTTTGTCCTCAAAAATCCAGGTAGATTTTTTCCCTTTCGCCTTTAACTTATTGGCAAAACTCTCTACATCCGAGCGAGTAAAACTCTTGTAAACAGATACTCTGTGTGTCAATGACGAACCTGCAGCTGGAAATAATACGATTGCATCATATCCCTGGGCTCTCCATTTTGAAACAGCTTTATTAGCTGAATTAACGGACTTAAAACTTCCAACGATCAAATGGTATTGAATACTGGCATCTTCTGCCTCAGCGCTTCTGCTAAGTCTCGCATTGGCATCCGCTGGTATGTCATCTTGCCCACGGCTTCTACCAAGGGACGGATTTTCATTAGCAGGACCTTCTGCCAGTAAATCTTCAATAGCAGGAACATTTTCTTCTTCCTGAGGATTTGGTTTCTTCTCAGGGATTTCGCGGGTTTGGGTACTTATTGGTTCAGATTGAGCTGAACCGGCACCATCAACTTCAGGCGCAGAATCTTGATCTGATTCTGCGATTAGGAGCTCTTCTGTATCTGTTCTTTTCTCTACTGGACGGCGTGCAGCAAGACGATCCTCAACGCTTTCAGGAGCATTGAATCGAACTTTTACACCCTGACTCAAGCTAGAGCGGTGAACAGTAATTGGACTTTCACTAATAATGAAGGCACAAAGGGCAGTAAGAAGAGCAATGAGCAAGATAGACTTTAGTCCAGTTAAACTGAGAATTTTTTTGGACTCAGGACGGTCTGGTTTCTTCATGTCTGTGTTTTTGCGATAAGTCGCGATTTCAGTAGTGGGTTCTTTAATGTTGATCGGACTCAGGCCAAAGTAATCTTCTGATAAATTATTTGATTTATTCTCGTAGTTTTCAAAAGTTAATATATGATTATCGCTTTTCTTTAACAAGCCAATTTCCGCGATTTCAAACTTTCCTTTCTGCCGAAGCTCACGTAAAATAACTTGTCTGATCTGTGTACTGATTTGTTCCGCAACTTCCTCCTCCAACCTTATCTTATCAGTAAAGTAAGTCGATAATAATATTGTAGGATCAATTTCCGTGCTAAACTCAATATCTGTACCCGGAGGATGTAAATGAAGACCAGATTCATCAACCCAAGAGCTCCGGTTTATCTTGCGAAATGTTCCTATGTCAGGGATTGAGAATGCAGACAATTCCTGAAAGGCACCTCTGAGATATATGTCAATATTGATATTCATAAGAGCAAAGGAAATTATCTAGAGAGAACGAAGAGATCCCGATATTATTATCGGGATCTCATTTTTTTTTGAAAAATCGAAAGTCTCGTAAAGGTGAAAGCTTTTATTCAATATGTTTTTCGACTTTTCCATCTTTTTATAATGAGAGCGTAATGCCCCCTCTGAAGTCTAATTGTCTCTCAGGATAATTATGCCAACGTTGGTAATTACTATTGAGTAAATTATACAAATTTAAAAATACTGAGAAATTTTCATTTATTCTATAATCCGCACCAAAACTTATATCTACAAACAATCCATCGCGTAATATTTCGCCAGTATCTGACAAAGCCATTGGACGAGATCCATAGGTAGTAAGATTGGCTGTTACGCTCAATTGATCCTCGTACAGGTATTTTGCAAATACATCCAGTCTCAATGGAGCCGCATTATAATATTTGGGCAAAGTGTTTGTCGTATAGTTATTTATGGTAACAGCTGCACCTGCTTTAAAGTCTTCTTCCAGGTCATAATTTACCTCCGCGTGGAAACCAAATACAGTTAGCAGGGAATCATATACTACATCAAAAGTTGAGCCCTGAGCCGTGTTCAAAAAGATGGGTTGATCTGTAATTCGTCTGTAATAGATTCGGCCAGAAAAATCAATTTCTCGGGCGATATTCCCTTTAATTCCTCCATATACGTTCAATCTTTCTACGCTAGGTCGCAGATTGATCAGCCTTTGCATATACGGATTCTGATAGATCAAATCGTAGTAGGTGTGATTTGTCATCCCGCTTAAATATCCTGCCTGAATTGCAAATCCATCTGGTACGATTTCGTAACTAACTTCAGCTACAATACCTGCAAATCCGACTGAGCTTGTATCTGAATTGTTGTTAAAAAAGTTGAGTTGAGGACCAATACGAAGCTGTAGCTGGTCGCCTTGCAAAGAGAAATAGGGGAGGGCATCCAAAAAGATTCGGGACTGGTTTAGGTCCTCTGTCTTTCCCGTCATAAATTCAATATTGGTCTCTATCCCTACTTTCGCCTTTTCCCCTAAAAAGTAAGAGGCATTAGGAGATAAATTTAAAATAAGGTCTCGGTTGCCATTATTTCCACTAAAAAATTTAAGATTCGTCCCTATATCATAATCATAATCCGCCCTTGGATCATAATTGTTAACCACATTTCCCCCAATTTTTACTCGGGTAAATCCATTTCTCAATGCATCCTCTTGCAATTCTTCCGACGCGAATTCAGCAGTATCAGCATAATTGAAATAAGTCGTATTGTAAATATGAATCCCTCCATTTACGGTAGCGGCATCTGAAATATATTTCAGTTTTGCATTGGCCTCATTCTGCCTGAACCTCCGTAGTGGAATCTGTGTATCATTGTGGGCAGAGATATGGGTGAAATCGAAGCCGTAATCTACATTTTGATCCCGGCCATTGTTTAGGTAGAGTTTGGCATAAGGTGTAACAAATCTACCCAGTCCCAATTTCAGATAGTTGTTGAGTAATTGTTCTTTTCTGCTTCTGGGTAGAGGTTTGATCTGTGGTGGAGCCGGCTCAAAATCCGTCTGGATATAAAAATCCTTTGAGAAGTAATTTTGAGGTCCTGATTGTCCTTTTTTGATCTCCTGATAAGGAGGTGCTACAAAAGGTTTGTCGCTGTCTTTCACATCTTCAACCCTTTCATTTTCCAGGGTAAGGGTGTCCTTGCCAGCCAGGGGATCAGGCTGGGCAATCATTTGATTAAGTCCTATGCAGCTGAATAGGAAAAATATGCTAAGAATTCGAAAATTCATGATTTCTGGTTTTGATAGATTAAAGCTTGGGTAGAGGATTAATTGTTGTTGTTATTGCCACCGAGGTCTTCTACACCTCCTGAATCAAGGTCATTCTCTTCGGCCTCAATTCGATCTAAGCGATCCTGGGCGGCTTTCTGAATATCCGGAAATCTATCCTCTGCAATCAAGCTTTCCAGTGTGCCTTTAGCCTGGAAGGTATTTCCCAGAGCCAGGTAAGCATCAGCCGCAACTAAAAAGGTTCTGGCTTTCCATTCATTAAAGCTTGGGTAGTTATTTTTCATATAGATAGCAGACTCTGTTACTTGCGTAAATTTTTCATCTGCATCCTGGAAGTATCTGTCAGCATCTCTACTACCTTGACGATCCAGAGACTCTGCTCTTCTAAAAAGTGTCTGTCCCTGCTCCAACATGATGCGGGTAATCATATATTGAGACTCAGCACCAAAGGCGTTTTTAAATTCGCCCTCTATATCGGTGAATGTATCCATAGCTGCATTTAGCTGACCATCTTCATACTGACTGTTTCCTATTCCTACCAAAGCTTTTGTTCTAGAATATGCGGATGCTTCCTGGTTCTGTGCAATGCTACGGTAAATATTGATTGCCAGACCATAATCCTTCATCGCGCTGTAATTCTTGGCGATTCCAAATTGGGCAGTAACTCTATTTTGTACCTCATCTGCAACTGTTTCCAGTTCCTGATACAGTGCCAAGCTACTTTGATAATCTCTTTGGTTGTATCGAATCTCACCCGCTTCCTGCAAGGCAAGGATGGTAAAGTCATTTTTCGAAGGAGTCTCATAAACCCTTTGGTAGTCGTTAAGGGCCTTATTGAATTCTCCCAACTCTCGGTAACATCTTGCCCTGAAGAGGAAAGATTCAAAGTAATTGGGGCCATTCTTATAGTCTTTGATGTAGGTAGTGAACTGCTCAATGGCTGAGCGATAATTCTGGGCAAAGAATCTATCCTGCCCAGTATTGAATACCAGGGTAGCAAGGTTGCCGCCTACATCGGGATTACTATTTCTATAATCTCTTAGGATGCGGTCAAATTCTCTTTCTGATAAAAGGGCAGAAAGATTATCTAATGCGATTTGAGCATTGTCCTGATCTTGTGGATAGTCAGTAACTACTCTTTTGAAATAGCGAATAGCTGCTTTTTCGTCCCCAGAATTATAAGAAGCCAAAGCCAATCGGTTATAAGCTGGAGCTGCTAAAGGACTTTTTGGATATTCGTCTACCAATTTCTTGGCGTAGTAGGCGGCTTTATTGTTGTCTTCCAACCAGGTGCCGTAGATCTCTGAGATTCTATCCAAGGCATCATCACGGTAACTGGATTTGCGGAAGCTTCTAATCAATCTGTCAAATTGCCCAACGGAGCCTTGATAGTTGTTCTGGCGGTAAAAGGATTCCCCCATTTGGTACATCGCATAATCCGCACCTTTATACTTAAAGTCAATTACGCGATTATAATAGGTATTAGCCTCGCGGTATTGTTTCAATAGAAAGAGGCAATCTCCAGATCTGAGATAAGCATCAACAACCTGATCCTTCTTTCCTTTTCTTCCTGCATTGCTGATATAATCTTTAAATCCCTGTAAGGCATTTCTATAATTTTTCTCTTTAAACCAGGTCCAGGCAACTCCATAATAGGCCTCAGCATAAAACTCATTACGGTTAACATTTCTTGTTCTCAAGAAATCTCGGAAGGTGTTGCGAGCTCCTGAGAAATCACCCTGGCGAAACTGAGTCTCAGCCATCCAATATTTGGCACTAAGGCTCAAATTGGGATCCACATTATTACTGATTGCCTTGCTGAAATATCTTCCCGCTTTTGGGAAATCAGGCCTTTCATAAAGCTCAAGCCCATAGAAATAAGTTACTGTCTGATAGGCTTTTTGCGCCCTTTCAGTTCTGGGAGGATAATTCTCAAAATACTGAATAGATCGAGGATAATCCCGAGTATATAAATAGGCTTCGCCGATCATGGCTCGAGCCTCATTGGTGTTTTCTGATCTGGGAAAATCCTGAGTTAAACGGGTTAATGATTGGAGAGCTTCCTGGTAATCTTCTGTCGCAAAACTAACTTTGGCAGATTGGAATAAGGCATCTTCTACAATCTCAGGATTGGCATAGGAAGTTTCCTGAGAGGCTCTTTGGAAAGCAAACTTGGCGCTGGCTTCATCCTTGGGATTCTTTTTCAGGAAACAAAATCCGAGGTAATAAGAAGCGACTTGTTCCAAAGAATCTTTGGAACCCAGGGCCCTTTCAAAATGAGGTACAGCTTCTGCAAAAAGATTCTGCTTATACTCGCTATATCCATAGCGAAAGTAATCTGTTTTATTCATTCGGCCTCTGCTTTTTGTATAGCGACCAAAATATTCAGAAGTTCTTCTGTAATCTTCTCTTTCAAAAGAAGCATTAGCTACTACATATAAAACCTGAACGTCTTTATTGGAAATCCTGCCTCTGATCAATTCATCTGCCAGTACAAAGAGTTCGTTGTATCTCTTGAGTTTCAAGAGAGAGTTTGCTAGATACACCCGCGTTTCCTGTGCATATTTTTTGGAAGACTTGAGTTCGTTGAAGGCAATAACTGCTTCTTCCCAGTTTCTTTCTTTGTACAAGATTACCGAAGCATAATAATTGGCATCTTCCTGGTATTTTCCCGGCTTTCTTCCTGCCATTTGAAAGAAACGAGTCGCATCTCTGTTTCTCCCATCCATAAAGTAGCTATATCCCAACATGAATACCACTTCGTCAAATCTTTCCTGGTCCAGGCTGCCACTTTGGTAAGCTTCAATTAAAGGGGAGATTGCTGCCCCGTAATTTCTTCTTTCATAGTAGAATTTTCCCAGGTAATAGCGCATTACATTTGACTTGGTATTTGCGCCATAGGTACGGAGGTAGTTTGTCATCAAAACCTCTGCATCTTCCCTTTCGAGATGATAAGCTCCCAATGCCTGCATATATTTAGCATTGGCGTGGAGGTCATTATAGGTTGCATTACGAATATCTTCCTCAGCATTCAGAAAGACTTCTATCTTTTTCTGGGCTGCTCCATATTTCCCTTTTTCGAAGAGTTCAACTGCATCATCATACAGCTCTTGATAAGGGTAGAAAGGAGAGAGTTGTGCCTCTGCCAGAACTGCTGAGATCAGCAGAATAAAAATGCATACGGCATGTGGTAATCTCATGTTCTAAGAAACGTTTTTGAGTGTGGAATTAACGGATTAGTAGCAAAAGGGTGTAATTTATCAAGCTTAAGATTCTAGACAAAATTACGACCGGATCAAAATTTAATTACGGATGCTTCACCATTACGTTTTTGTCGAGGGGAATTCAGGATCGTTTAAATAGACAAGGAAATGTGTAAAAGGTTGATTCGGTCCCCGATTTTTTTCGGTGAAGGGCACAAAGGTAGTGCCAACAAGCCAAGATGAATCGGCATTGGTCAAATAATATTCACATTTATGAAATATAAAATGCGAATACCCGAAGCTTTTCCGAGAGCTTTTCTTACTGATTCAGGATATCGTGTCCCATTTTGATTTTCTTGGTCCACAAATAAGCTTCATTATGCTCATTGGGGGTAATCTCAATGGGTACATTTTCAACAATCTCCAGTCCGTATCCCATGAGGCCTGCCCTTTTGGTAGGATTATTTGTCATGAGTTTGAGTTTCCGAACCCCAAGATTACGGAGGATTTGGGCACCGACTCCATAGTCTCTCTGATCGCTTTTGAAGCCTAGTTCAAGATTGGCTTCGACGGTATCTCTTCCCATCTCCTGAAGCTTATAGGCCTTGAGTTTATTGATCAGACCTATTCCTCTTCCTTCTTGCTGCATATATAAGACAACGCCTCTGCCTTCTTTGTCAACCATTTCAAGGGCTTTCGCCAATTGTGGGCCACAATCGCAACGACAGGAACCAAATATGTCTCCGGTAATACAAGAAGAATGTACTCGAGTCAGAATAGGTTCATGTTCCTCCCATTCTCCTTTAATCATTGCCAGGTGTATTTCTCCGGTATCTATTTGTTTAAAAGCTACCATGTCAAAATCCCCAAATTCTGTAGGCATTTTGACATCAATCTCACGCTTAATTAGAGATTCAGTTTCCAGTCTATAGGTAATAAGGTCCTCAATCGTAATCAGTTTGAGGTCAAATTTGTCTGCAATAACTCTCAGCTCTGGCAAACGAGCCATGGTTCCATCTTCATTCATGATCTCGACGATCACTGCTGCTGGCTCGAAGCCACATATCCGGGATAAATCTACTCCTGCTTCCGTATGGCCGGCCCTTCTTAGTACTCCACCATCTTTGGCTTTTAGGGGGAAAATATGACCAGGTTTTGCAAAATCTTCTTTTTTGCTTTCAGGATTCAAAAGTGCCTGAACAGTTCTTGATCTATCTGCAGCGGAAATTCCTGTTGTGCCACCATCTTTCAAATAGTCAACAGAGATTGTAAAGGCCGTTTGATGAGGATCTGTATTTTTCCCTACCATCATCGTCAAACCCAGATCTAAACATCTTTTCTCTTCCAAAGGAACACAAATCAGTCCCCTTCCATGCGTTGCCATGAAATTTATGACCTGAGGAGTAGCAAATCTTGCCGCGATTACAAAGTCCCCCTCATTTTCCCGATTTTGATCATCTACCACTATGACCATCTTGCCATTTCTATAGTCTTCAATGGCTTCTCTGATAGTGTCAATTTTTATGTCCTTCATATGTGATTCAGCTTACTCAAAATTAAGCAATATTTTGGTTACTCTTATATAATGCGTTTAAGTAATGAATGTTTCAAAAAAGACCATATGTAAGGAAATTTCTCTTTTTTTCAGTCGCTGGAATATTTTTTCAAATTCTTTGGATTTCACAAGGTTCAGGGACAATCCCCCTCTATCCATAGCAAAGGGCTCTTTTTCTCAAAAAATGGCCATTTGAGCTACACATGAAGCTTTTTCTATGTTAAACAATATTTGTTTTTTGTTGAGAAAAAATGCAATATCGAGTAAAAGGAGTAATCCATTGCCTTAGTAGGATGGAAAATGTTTAACAAATGGTCGTTCTAATTGCGAACTTATGACAACAATTGGTACACAATTTAATAAAGCAATACTTGAGAAGACGGCCAGTAGCCTCAAAGCCATTGCTCACCCCATTCGTCTGGCTATGATCGATCTATTAAAAGATGGTCGCAGGATGAATGTTACCCAAATCTATATGGCGCTTGATCTGGAGCAGGCAGTAGCTTCCCAGCATCTTAGCATCTTGAAAGATCGCGGTATCCTTGCATCAAAAAGGCAGGGTAAGCATTCTTATTATTTTATAAGACATTCAGCAATTTCAGAGGTTATAGGATTGGTCATGGACGTTATCGAAGACTGATCATCCCTTCCTTGATGATCCTTTTACTTTCCGGGCCCTCATTAAATAAGACATCCAGGGCAGATAACCCTGGAACGAACCCCTCAAATACCTGAGGATATCTTCTTGCCTTATACCAATCGGGACCATCAGTCGGGTGGGTGCCAAATTCTCTTCTAAAATCTTTTTCATCATAAAAACTCTCCTCCTGATATTCAGAGGTATAGGAGAACTTCGTGCTTATACTGAGTTTCTCTATAAGAAAATTGAGACAGTATTCCTGAAACTCGAGCAAGTAAGCCGGCTTTTTTTGATAAAGATTTTTTAGTTCATCTTCATAATAGAGAAAATAGGGAGAATTTCGATAAGCACTCTGAAGGCTGATCCAGTGCTGCTTTTGCCAGTCTTCCTGATAGGAAATCTTTTTATCCTTGATCGGCATCTTTCTTCCTCTTCTAGCTACTGGAATGCTTAAAGCTAAGGTACGATTTGCCGAACGGATAAACATGCGACTCGTGTATTGTTGCTTTCGATAATGCTGGAAGATTTCGATCAAAGCCTCTTTTTCTTCTAAAATTGCTCCAAACCAGGGGATAGGTGGGAAATATGCAGCAGGGAGAACAATCATTCGGTCCGAAATTCGTAGCTATTTTAGAGGCTTATCAAATAAAAGCAAGGGTAAAATAAGCTATAATTATTCAGATTTGCAGTAAATTAGCCTTTGCACAAAACGAAAGATTAGAGGATTTGCTACATGCCCAAATACATCCTGTTCCTTTTTCTTGCTCTTCCCACTCAATTCTTTGCCCAGAATTCTGGCAAGATCAATTTCTATATGGATATTTGTCGCTTCCGGGAAATTACGGTTAAAGGTAATCTTGTCGAACTTTACTTTTCTATTGATGGCAATTCCATCATCAATAGGAAAGGCCCGGATGGAAACTTTCATGCTAACGTTGATTTGTCTTATTACCTTCAAAAGGTAAATGGAAGAGATTCTGTTCCTATCGGTGGTGATAATGTAAACATGGATTGGCCAGATGGAAGATGGCCCCAGGATACCTCTCAAAGCACCTTGGCTAATTCACTTTACCTCACTCTTCAGAAAAAACTTGAGCCCGGTCAATATGTGTTGAGAGGCTTTGCAGAGGACAAAAACTCTAATAAGCGCTCCTACCAAATGTCTACCTACAGTTTCGAAGTGCCCAATTATGCACCCCTGGATTTTTCTTTTAGTGATATCAAATGGATTTCAGCAAGGACGAGTGCAAGAGGTTCTGGTAGCGATAGGGGGGGGATACCGCTTATTAATAATGACATTTTTGTAAATCCCGACTCTCTGGTTTTCTTTCAACAGCTTTACAACATCAACACCCTGGTAGGAAATAATAAATTCTTTATCCGCTGCCGCTTAATGAGAGATGATCAGTACTTAATGGGCTATCGTGCTGAAATTCAATCGAGAAATCCTTTTCCTTTTAGTATTCGTGGACAAAGTAGAAAAGGCTCTTCGAATGCCTTTCTTAACCAATTAAATATTCGAAGTCTGAAAACTGGCTATTATTATCTTCAGGTTGAAGTTCTGGAAAATGAGGAAGATAGGCTTCCTTTGCAGCGATATAGAAAGAAGTTTTTTGTTCATAATTCTCGTATCGATTTGGAACTGGGAGCTTTTAGTAGAGAAACGGATATCTTTAATGAATATAATGAAGAAGAGCTGGATTACTTTCTAAGTACTTTGGTTCACAATGCCAATAGTCAGGAGAAAAACTTCATCAAGGTGCTCAATGATTATGAGCAGAAGAAAAATTACCTCTACAGTTTCTTCGAAAAGCGGCGGAAAGCTGATCAGAGTGTACTGGCCTTATGGGAAAAACATTTGCTTACCCTCAAATATGTAAACAGTAAGTATCCCTCTAAAAGTCGTGCAGGCTGGGAAACGGATAGGGGAAGGATTACCCTGAAATATGGCATTCCCAGCGATATTGAAGTTCGGACGGATTCCCAGAATTTGCTTCCGCATGAAATTTGGAAGTACGATCGACTGGGGGTTCAGACAAATGTGATCTTTGTGTTTTATGAAAGCGACTTGACTACTGGGGAGTATTTTCTCCTGCATTCCTCAAAATATGGAGAAAAAAGTAATGCCCAGTGGAAAAGTCTGCTTAACATTCAAAATGCGAGTGGAATTCGGAATTAGGAAAGAATTGGACATTCGTTTGTCTTCGCCTTATTTAAAGCTTAATTTCGAAATAAATTAAAGAAAAAGACCATGTTTAATTTGTCGGATATGATGGGGAAATTTCAGGACATGCAAAGCCGCCTGAAAGAAGTGAAGGAGCGTTTGGATGATATTATGGTAGAATCGGAAGCCGGAGGAGGAATGGTCCGTGTTACCGCAAATGCCAACCGTAAGGTATTGAAGATCCACATTGATCCGGATGTGATCGATAAGGAAGATCCGGAGATTATGACCGACTTGATTACAGCAGCTGTAAACAAAGCTCTGGAGAAAGCAGAGATTCGCGGAAGGGAAGAAATGGAAGCTGCGACCAAGGGAATGCTCCCAAATATTCCCGGTCTTGATCTGGGTCGTTTCGGATTATCATGAGCCAAGCTAAAGTCAGCATTGCCATCCTAAACTGGAATGGCAAGCCCTGGTTAGAAAAATTTCTGCCCTTTGTTCAAAAAAGTAGCTATCCCAATCACGAGATCATCGTGATTGACAATGCTTCTACCGATGATAGTATTCCCTTTCTAAAAGAGAACTATCCTGAGGTGAAGCTGTTGGTTTGGGATGATAACTATGGCTTTGCTGAAGGCTACAATAAACTAATTGATCATGTAGATGCTCCCTATGTTATTCTGTTGAATAGCGATGTGGAGGTTCCAGCCGGATGGATAGAACCCCTGGTCGAGCGAATGGAATCTGATAAAGAGCTCATATCCGTCCAACCCAAAATCCTCGCCCATTACAAGAAAACTTTATTTGAATATGCGGGAGCTTGTGGTGGCTATATGGATTATTTCGCCTATCCATTTTGTCGAGGGCGAATTTTTGATACAGTTGAAGAAGATCAGGGCCAGCATGATAGCTTTCAGGAAGTATTTTGGGCTACAGGGGCATGCTGTATACTAAGGACAGAATATGTAAAGAAAATTGGCCTTTTTCAGGGAGAGTTTTTTGCTCACATGGAAGAGATTGATTTTTGCTGGCGGGCGAAAAACTTTGGCTATAAAGTAGGCTGCGAACCGGCTTCTAAAGTATATCATGTTGGTGGAGGAGCCTTGCCTCCCAGTAGTCCGTTTAAAACCTATTTAAACGTGCGCAACAGCCTCGCTACGATGTTGCTCAACTTGCCGGCTGCTCAACTGCTACCAAAAATCTTCTGCCGATTGTGCCTGGATGGCATCTGGAGTGTGAAGGCAATTTTGGGGGGTGATTTCAAGGGAGTACTTTCAGTTTTAAAGGCACATTTTCACTTCTATGGGAAAATTTCTTTTTGGTTGAAGCGGAGGAAAGAAATTTATAAAGAAAAAAAGCCCATTCAACAAAATATTGGCTATCACCCCAAAAGTGTAATCTGGCAATATTTTGTACGAGGTAAAAAAGTATTTGGAGATTTATGAAAAAAGGCGCTGTTTTTACAGCGCCTTTTTTTCCTATTTCTTTTTACTTGCCCGCTTTTTTTTGGGCTTGTTTTTACTTTCTTCCAGTAAACGTTCACAATCCTCCAACGTCAGATTCTCTGCCTCTACATCTTTAGGGATCTTGACATTTTTGCCATGAATCTTGATGTAAGGTCCCCATCTTCCCTGCAGGATAGCGGCATCATCATTAAATTTCTTGATGACCTTTTTCGCCTCAGCCTCTCTTTTCTTAAGGATAAGTTCGATAGCCCTATCCAATTGAACTGTATAAGGATCATCTCCTTCTTCCAGAGAAGCAAATAAACCTCCTAGCTGGACATAGGGTCCAAATCGGCCAATATTTGCCTTTACAGGCTGTTCTTCGAACTCACCCAAAACTCTAGGGAGCTTGAAGAGCTCAAGTCCTTCTTCGAGGCTAATTGTTTCCAATCGCTGATTAGAACGCAGCTTTGCATAGCGTGGCTTTTCTTCATCATCCTGGCTACCAATCTGGATCATGGGACCAAATTTACCCAGACGAGCAATTACTCTTCTTCCACTTTTAGGATCGACTCCTAGCTCTCTTTCGCCACCTGCTCGTTCTGCATTTTTGGCAATATCCTGAGCCAAAGGAGCGAAGTCTTTGTAGAAAATCTCCAGCATTTTCTGCCATTCCTGCTTTCCATCAGCAATGTTGTCAAATTGCTCTTCAACTTTAGCTGTGAATTTATAATCCAGAATTTCCGGGAAGAATTTTACCAGGAAATCATTTACCACGATCCCTAGATCAGTTGGGAAAAGTTTCGCTTTATCAGCACCTGTTCTTTCCTGAACTACCTCTTCCTTTACTTCACCTTCAGATAAAATAAATTTATTTAAATCACGGAGTACTCCTTCACGAGATTCTTTGCTGGCATATTGTCTGCGCTGGATAGTAGAAATAGTGGGGGCATAGGTCGAAGGTCTACCGATACCCAACTCTTCGAGTTTCTTTACCAGACTGGCTTCTGTATATCGAGGAGCAGGTCTTGAGTACCTTTCCAAAGCTTCCATTTCAAAAAGACCAAGTTCTTCTCCAATTGAAAGAGGAGGCAGAACCTTGCTGTCTTCGTCTTCGACATCATCCTCTTGCTCCTCATCTGTGGATTCCATATAAACCTTAAGGAAACCATCAAATTTCAAGACTTCTCCAGTAGCTACAAAGAGGGCATCATTCGTAGACACTTTGATATCTACGGTAGTTTTCTCCAATTGCGCTTCTGACATTTGAGAGGCTAGCGTTCTTTTCCAGATCAGTTCATAGAGGCGCTGTTCGTTGCGTTCCATTTCTGACACCTCTGTAAGCGCGAGATTGGTAGGGCGGATAGCTTCATGAGCTTCCTGTGCCTTCTTGTTCTTGTTTTTGAATTGGCGCGGTTTGCTGTATTCCTCACCATAAGTTTTTAGAATTACCTCCTTGGCTTGATCTTTTGCCAATTCCGAGAGGTTAACTCCATCTGTTCTCATATAGGTAATGTGACCAGCTTCATAAAGTGTCTGGGCCACACGCATTGTCTGAGCTACAGAAAAACTTAGCTTCCTACTTGCTTCCTGCTGAAGGGTAGAAGTAGTAAATGGTGCTGAAGGATTTCTCTTGGAAGGCTTTTTAACCAAATTGCTAATGCTGTAGGACGCTCCTTTGCAGGACTCCAAAAAGGCCTTAGCATCTTCAAAAGTAGGCAACTTGCTTGCCAGGGTACCTTTAATCTTGGTTCCCGACTTCAATGTAAAGATTGCACTTACCTTATAAGTACTTGTTGGCTTGAAAGCTATAATTTCCCTTTCTCTCTCAACGATGATACGTACTGCTACCGATTGCACACGCCCAGCAGAAAGCCCCGTCTTGATCTTTCTCCAGAGAATAGGGGAAAGTCGGAATCCAACTATTCTATCGAGAATTCTTCGGGCCTGCTGTGCATTTACCAGGTCCTGATTGATTGATCTTGGATTTTCTATCGCTGCGGTAATGGCAGGTTTAGTAATCTCATTAAATACAATGCGATGGGTTGTATCAAGATCCAATTTTAAGGCGTTAGCCAGATGCCAGGAAATCGCTTCTCCTTCCCGGTCTTCATCCGTTGCTAACCAAACCGTTTCATGTTTCTTGATAAGGTCCTTGAGTTCCTTGATAACAGTCTTTTTATCAGGGATTACCTCGTATTTAGGCGTGAAACCATTTTCAACATCAATGGCATCATCACCCTTAGGCAAGTCTCTTACGTGTCCGTAACTGGCTTTGACTGTGAATTCCTTGCCCAGGTACTTTTCAATGGTTTTTGCTTTTGCCGGTGATTCGACTATCAATAAGTTTTTGCTCATAACCAACTCTGCGGATTCTCTAAATTTTGCTGCAATAATAACAATATCTATGAAAAGAAGATTGTTAATTCTTAAATTTCACCCCGATGAAGCTGACAAATGGCTCTTCTCGTTAGTAATTTTCAAAATATGTCCAAAAGCGGTGCCAAGTCCATCGAGATAATTAACGCAAATACCGATGAGTTGTTCAATTCGGTATTTATTATCCGAACAGAAGTCTTTGTTGATGAGTCAAAAGTTGACCAGGAAGACGAATATGACGGTTTCGACCATTTATCCAATCACTACCTCGCTACCGTGGACAGTGATCCAGCAGGAGCTGCACGATGGAGAGTTACCCAAACGGGAGATAGAATACGTCTTGAGCGAATTGCAGTTTTGAAAGAATTCCGGAGAATGGGGGTCGGGAAAGCTCTGGTAAAAAAAATGATGGCCGATGCCCCCAAAGGCCTCGAAGTCTTTGTTCATGCGCAGTCTACCAATCAGGAATTCTTTAAAAGTATGGGATTTTCATCAAAAGGGGAAGAATTTGAAGAAGCAGGCATTCCTCATTTTGAAATGATTCTTTCCGAAAAGCCATAGTTCCGAATTCAGTATTAGTTAAAATAAAACATATAACTTACCTTTACGTTAGATAAGTCCTATTACTTAACTCAAAGAATACATGCATACGCAGGAATTATTGAATCAGGCAAAAGAGCTCCGCAAATTGATGTCGCAAGCGGCAACTATAGTGGAAGGTATGCAGTCCAAATTGCCCGAGCTGGAAGAGCCGGCAATGAGTGCACAGTGCAGTGTAATTGGTCATTTTATACGCCAAACAGAACGTCAGGAAGAGCTCCTGAAGGACATGCTCACAGCTAAAATGGCTAGCTAGGTATGCATGTTAAGCCTTTATAAATCCTCCGCCGGCTCAGGGAAAACCCATACTTTGGTACTCGAGTACCTGAAGATTGTGCTGGCAAGACCTGAAATCTACCGCAATATTCTGGCCGTCACCTTTACCAACAAGGCGACTGATGAAATGAAAGGAAGAATTATTTCCTCCCTTTCTGATCTTTCCACTCAATCCGATGAAGCCCTGCTCAAAAATCCCATGTTTTTGGGATTACAAGATCATTTTTTAAATACTTATCAAAAATTACCCCCGTCTTTCTCCATCAAAAAAAATGCTCGAAAGGCGTTAAGCCTTATTTTAAATGATTACTCCAATTTTTCTGTGAGTACCATTGAAAGCTTTTTTCAACGGATTCTACGAGCCTTCGCCCGGGAGTTAAATATTCCTTTAGGCTATGATGTAGAAACCAAAAATAGCCTGGTACTGGATCAACTGGTAGACGGTATCCTGATGGATGTGGGAAAGAAAGAGAAGCTCCGAAAAATATTAGAAAGCTTTATAGATAGAAATCTGGAAGAAGAAAAAACCTGGAATTTAGAAGGCTATATCCGAGAAGTGGGAAGCGAAATTTTCAAGGAAAAATACCAGGACCTCGACAATGAACGTGAAAAGCGTGAGCCTGAAGAGGAAAACTATATTGACAAAACCCTCGAATTAGCCAAGAAAATTCGTGCTATTCGTCAGCGTTTTGAAGGAGGCATGGAAGAGCTGGGAAGACAAGGCCAGGAATTGATGCAATCTTATAGTTTGGCAAAAGAAGACTTTTCCTACGGCAAATCAGGAGTAGCTAACCACTTTTTCAAGGTCCAGGATAATAAGCTTTCTGTCAGCAAGAAATATGAGCCCAGCAAACGTACACTTGCAGCCAGAGAAGATATTGAAGCCTGGATTCCTAAAAAGTCTGACAAACAGGATCAGTTAAGGGCCTGCATAGAAGCTGGCCTGATGGATATTTTGGATAATATGATCATGCTCTATGAAAATGAGTATGATACCTACAATACAGCCTTACAGGCCTCCATGAGTATTTACTCTTTCGGCCTGCTGACAGAGTTAAAGGAACGTCTAACTGCGTATCGGAAAGAAAATGGGCAATTGATTATTTCCGATACCGGTCTTCTTTTACAAAAAGTGATCAAAGACCCTTTCAATGCTCCTTTTATTTATGAAAAAGTAGGTACTCGTTTCCAGCATTTTCTTCTTGATGAATTTCAGGACACTTCCAATATGCAATGGCGCAACATGATGCCTTTGCTGGCAGAATCGCTTGCCTATGACAATTTTAGTATGTTGGTAGGGGATGCGAAACAATCCATTTACCGCTGGAGGAATGGCAATATGGAACTATTGTTGAATGAGGTAGAAAAAGATATTAAAGCAGTTGTCAATCAGGAGGTAAAAACAGAAAATCTGGATAATAATTGGCGGACTGCTCGCGAGATTGTTGAGTTTAACAATTGGTTATTCCTTTCAGCTGCAGATTATCTGGCCAGGGATCGGGAAGATCCTGATTTTGGGAAAATGATGCTCGCTGCCTATGGTGGGGTGGCACAGCATCCCAAAAAAGAAAAATATCCCGGATATGTATCTGTGGAGTTCCTGCAGGATTTGTCTAAACGCCGCGACAATCCGGGTCCGAAATGGGAAGAACAAGCAGAGAAACGCTGTATGGAGCTGATTTGGTCCCTGGGAGAAGAAGGATTTGATCCCCATGAGATCACCCTTTTGGTACGAAACAATATCCACGGCACCCGGCTGGCGACTTATTTGCAAAGAGAAAGTGCAAGGGAAGGGAAACCTATAAAAGTTGTTTCCGCCGACTCCTTATTGATTGCCAGTGATCCTAAGGTTCAATTTCTATATGCGCTACTTCAATACCTCAATTATGAATCCAATGAGGTCAATTCAGCGGCACTTTCATACTATTATAACCTGGTAGTTCAGGGAGAAGCTTCACATCATGCTGTTTTTCTGAAATCAGAGGAAGCGATTCTACCTGAATTTGAGAAACATAAAAAAGAACTTAGGCGAAAGTCTATTTATGAATGCATAGAGAGGCTCTGTAACCTATTCTCACCCTTATTGGATGCAAATGCCTATATACAAGGCTTCAAGGATGCTGCTTTGAGTTATGCTGCCGAAAATGATCCAGGTATTAGTTCTTTTCTGGAATGGTGGGAAACAGAGAAAAATAGCCGAGCCATCGCGAGTGCTGCCAGTAGGGATGCCGTCCAAATCATGACCATTCATAAGTCTAAAGGCCTGGAATTTCCTATTGTAATTCTTCCATATGCAGAATGGGAAATGCCTCCGAAAGCTCGGGGTTACTTATGGGTAAAGCCTGACAAAGCACCTTATGAGAGCTTTGAATTTTTTCCGATGAAACTCTCGGGCCAATTGGAAAATAGCTGGTTCAAGAATGAATATGTACAAGAAGAACAGAGCTCTTATCTCGACAACCTCAATTTGCTGTACGTTTCTTTGACTCGACCAAAGTACAGGTTGTATCTTTTGAGTAAGGCTCCTTCCATTGACAAAAAGAGTGGACAAGCCAAAATACCTGCAGACTTCAAAAGTATTTCAAAACTTTTGTACCGGACGCTCAGAGAAGATCCTTTACAGGACTTAAAAGAGGAAGAAGATTTCCGTTTTAGCTTCGGAAAGGCTATGGGGCGTGAGGAAATTCGACGGATAGAAGGAAGTAAAGAACCCAGCCTGGGGAAATCTTTGAATATGAAGCGAAATGAAGAAAGCATTCCAAACTGGAATGATATGCTTCGCATTCGCTTTAGCAGTAATCAGTTCCTAAATACGGAGATCAGAAAACGGGATGAAATCATCAATCGGGGTGAATTGCTACACGAAGGTTTAGCATTCATAGAGGAAAAGGAGGATTTAGATAAAGCCGTAAGAAAATTGGTGCTTAGGGGTATGGTAAAGGAAGAGGATTTTGAAAAAACTAAATCTGAACTTCTCAAAATTATCAGCAATGATAAAGTAAGACACTGGTTTGAGGGGGACTATGAAGTAAAAAACGAAGCCGAAATCATTCTTTCCAATGGCAAAGTTTTTCGACCGGACCGTGTAATGATCAAACAAAAGAAAGCCCTATTGGTTGACTACAAGAGTGGTAAACCTAATCGGAAATATCAAAAACAAATGCAGGAATATATGCAGGCTGTGCTTGACCTTGGATATACTGAGATAGAAGGCTATATCTACTATATCCTTAGGGGGGATTTGGAAAAAATTCCATTTAATCCTCAATTAGGTTTGCAATTGTAAAATGCTCTCTACTATATTTGCGACCATAATGAATAGCCGATTCACATATAGTCTCACCCCGATCGCTGAAGCTTCCATTCAGCCAGTGGCTTTTCATGTTCATCATATCCATCATTCCTCCCAGTAGGAGGAATTATTTTTTATATCACCCTTTGCGGTTTTTATCCGATATTTTTCAGCATTCCTGAAAGGAATCATTCATTAATCCAATCAAAAACATAAATGGAAACCTTAAAACTGGCGGTACAAAAATCAGGGAGATTGAGCGAGAAAAGTTTACAATTCATCAAAGAGTGCGGGATTTCCTATGCCTGGAACAAAGCCAAACTAAGAACTCAATCTTATAATTTCCCCCTGGAACTGCTTTTTCTACGGGATGATGATATCCCTAAATACGTAGCAGATGGTGTTGCTGACATTGGCATCATTGGTGAAAATGTGATGGTGGAGAAAGGTAAAAAGGTAGATTTGGTAGAGAGAATGGGGTTCTCTCGCTGTCGACTTTCTCTTGCAGTACCACAAACTGCTGAATATAATGGAATCAGCGATCTAAACGGCAAAAAGATTGCGACTTCTTATCCTTTTATCCTCCAGAAGCACCTCGAAGAACAAGGCGTTTCAGCAGAAATCCATGAAATCAGTGGCTCGGTAGAGATTGCTCCCAGTATCGGTCTGGCAGATGCTGTGTGCGACCTGGTATCTACTGGAAGTACCCTCCTAAGCAATGGACTTAAAGAAGTAGAAGTAATTCTACGCTCGGAAGCTGTTATGATTGCTACGCCTGGACTTTCTGATGAAAAGCAGGAAATTCTGGATAAACTCCTTTTCCGAGTTAGATCAGCGCTGCGTGCACAGAATTTTAAATACATTCTTATGAATGCTCCTAATTCTGCTATTGGGCAAATCGCGAGCATCTTACCCGGTATGCGCAGCCCAACAGTAACTCCTTTGGAAGAACAAGGATGGAGTTCAGTTCATACGGTGGTGAAAGAAGATGATTTTTGGGAAGTAATTGAGAATTTGAGGAAAGTTGGAGCTGAAGGAATTTTGGTTATTCCTATCGAAAAAATGATCCTGTAGTCATGCAATATATAGTCAATCCCGCTAGAGAAGAATGGGCAGAGATTTTGAAAAGACCCGTCTTTGAACAAAAAGATTTAGAATCACGCGTCCAGCCTATAATAGAAGCCGTAAAGCAAGAAGGTGATAAAGCCCTCAAAGAATTTTCTATCAAATTTGATCAGGTAGAACTGGAGGATTTGAGAGTCAAGGCTTCTGAGATTGAAGAGGCAATTGCAGAGGTTCCTGAAAGCCTCAAAAGAGCAATTGCATTGGCCCGAAAAAACATAGAGACCTTTCACAGGAGCCAGAAAGAAGAGATACAGATAGTCGAAACCCAGCCGGGTATCAGATGCTGGAGAAAATCTGTAGCCATTTCTAAAGTAGGCCTTTATATTCCTGGAGGTACGGCTCCCCTCTTTTCTACCATTCTGATGTTGGGAGTACCGGCTGCTATTGCTGGTTGTAAAGAAGTCGTACTTTGTACACCTCCTGGAAAAAGCGGGAAGGTAAATCCTGCTATTTTGTATACCGCTCATCTGCTTGGTATACACTCCATCTTTAAAGTTGGAGGTGCCCAGGCAGTGGCTGCAATGGCTTATGGAACAGAGAGTATTCCACAGGTTTATAAGATCTTTGGTCCGGGTAACCAATATGTAACCATGGCCAAGCAATTGATTGGTAAAGAGGGCGTCGCCATCGATATGCCTGCAGGTCCTTCTGAAGTGGCAGTTGTGATAGACGAAAGTGCGAATGCGGGCTTTGTGGCAGCAGACTTACTTTCACAAGCAGAGCATGGGATTGATAGTCAGGTGCTTTTGGTAGGAAATTCGAAAGAGAGGATCGTGGAAGTTGAGCAGGAAGTTGAGAAGCAAGTCGCAGAGCTTCCTCGGGAAGAAATAGCTCGTGCTGCCATAGCCAATAGCAAGAGCATTTACCTGGAGGAGGAAGACGCCATAATTGATTTGATCAATGAGTACGCACCCGAGCACCTCATTCTTTCGGTAAAAAATGATGAAGAAATGGCTGAGAAAATTTTTAATGCCGGCTCTGTATTTCTGGGACACCTGACTCCAGAAAGCGTAGGTGATTATGCCTCAGGAACCAATCATACGCTGCCGACAAATGGATTTGCAAAAGCATATAGTGGCGTTTCCTTGGATTCTTTCGTTAAGAAAATCACCTTCCAAAAACTAACGGAAGAAGGAATCAAAAATCTTGGGCCGGCTGTTGAGGAAATGGCCGAAGCCGAAGAATTGGTGGCGCACAAAAGAGCCGTAAGTATTAGATTAGAAAGCCTGAAATCATGAATCCAGAAATAAAAAAATTGGTTCGTAAGCATGTATTAACTCTCAAGCCCTATTCTTCGGCTCGAGATGAGTACAAAGGCAAGGAGGGAGTCTTTCTGGATGCAAATGAAAATCCCTTTGGTTCGGTATCAGGAGGCTCATACAATCGCTATCCGGATCCCTATCAACGAAAACTCAAATCCAAATTAGCCCAACTTAAAGGGCTGAAGGAGGAACAAATTTTCCTGGGAAATGGAAGTGATGAGATCATTGATTTGCTTTATCGGACTTTCTGTGAGCCAATGGAAGACCGCGTGATGACTTTCCCCCCAACTTTTGGGATGTATGAAGCTTCTGCTGGAATCAATCAGGTTGAAGTACTTAGCGTACCACTTACCTCTCAATATCAATTAGATTTGGAAGGGATAGAAACTCAACTAGATGATAAAGTGAAGATCGTCTTCATTTGTTCTCCCAATAATCCAACAGGCAACTTAATAGATCGCTCTCTGATTGAGGAAGTATTGGGAAAATCTACAGGCCTTGTGGTAGTGGATGAGGCTTATGGAGATTTTGCTCCAGAAGCTTCGTCTTTGAATCTCCTGGAGAATTATCCCCGATTGGTGGTTTTGCAGACCTTTTCAAAAGCATGGGGAATGGCAAACCTCCGTTTAGGCATGGGCTTTAGTAATCCGGATATCATTTCTATGCTTAATAAGGTCAAAATGCCTTATAATGTAAATGGGTTAAGTCAACAAATGGCGCTGGAGGCATTGAGTAGGGTGGAACTACGGGATCAGATGGTGGAGAAGCTACTGGAAGAAAGAGAATACCTCAAAACTGAACTAGAAAAGCAAGGATTGGTTCAACATATTTATCCCAGCGATGCCAATTTTATTTTGGTCAGATTTGACCAGGCTGAAAGGAGATATAAGGAACTCATAGGTCAGCAGGTAGTAGTCAGGAATAGGTCTAAGGTATTACTATGTGAGGATTGTCTAAGGATTACCGTAGGCACCCGTAAAGAAAATGAGGAATTGTTAAAAAGCCTCTCCGCTCTCAGGTAAAAAAATATTGAATAATTTATTATTGAAATAATATTTAACGGTGTTATGGGGAATTTTCCTCAATAACACATCGGAATTTCAAAAAAGCTGTAGTGAAAAAACGAGTCTTATTTTTGGATCGGGATGGCACCCTAATCAAAGAGCCGCCAGAAGACTATCAGGTAGATAGTTTGGAAAAATTGGCCTATATCCCGGGTGTAATTCGAGAAATGGTACGGATTGCGGAAGGGGCCGATTTTGTATGGGTGATGATTACCAATCAGGATGGGCTAGGTACAGAGGACTTTCCCGAAGATGGATTTTGGGCCGCCCATAATCAGATGATGGCCCTTTTTGAAGGGGAAGGGATACATTTTGATGAAGTATTCATCGACCGAACCTTCAAAGCCGAAGGAAAACCTACTCGCAAACCCGGCACTGCTTTGCTGACCCATTATATGGACGGCAGCTTTGACCTGGAGAACTCTTACGTAGTAGGGGATAGGCCTAGTGATATTCAGTTGGCAAAAAATCTGGGTGCAAAAGGGATCTTGATTGGTCGAAGTGTGGATGAGCTGGATGATGAATGGGATTTGACAGAATTGAGAAAAGATACCCTTGTACTTGAAACAGAAAACTGGCGTGAAATCGGAGATTACCTGCTTTCTGCTGGTCGTCGTGCCAGCATTCACCGAAAAACAAAAGAAACCGATATAAAAATCGAACTGGATCTGGATGGTAGCGGGACAACTAATAATCAAACAGGTATAGGCTTCTTTGATCATATGCTGGACCAGCTGGGTAAGCATAGCGGTATAAACCTCAATATTTCTGCTAAGGGAGATTTGCACATAGATCCTCACCATACAATAGAAGATACGGGAATTGCCCTTGGAGAAGCATTTCTTGAGGCTCTCGGAGATAAGCGAGGGATAAACCGTTACGGCTGTTTTAATCTACCCATGGACGAAGCCTTGACGGAAGTTGCGATTGATTTCTCTGGCAGACCCTGGCTGGTATGGGCTGGTGAGATAATGCGGGAGAAAGTAGGAGAATTTCCAGTCGAAATGCTTGAGCACTTTTTTAAATCTTTTTGTGATGGGGCCAAATGTAATCTGAATGTCCGCATGCAAGGTAGCAATGCTCATCATATGATCGAAGCGACTTTTAAAGGAGTGGCTAAAGCCATTAAACTGGCTATTAAAAAAGAGGAGGGCAATAATGATTTGCCGACAACTAAAGGGATGCTATAAAGAGATATTAAGCCGTCCTGAGTAGTTCTTTAACTTCCTGAAGATGTTTGTTCTTTTTGGCTTGGCGCATATTGATGGCCGTTGGAGTAAAGTAATTATGATTGGTGAGGAATTTAACCTGGAGTTTGTTCCAATCAACTTCATTCTTTACGATGCCCTGAAGAAGAAACTCTCTATAAAGCGTGTCTCCGATGTGGTAGAAATCTTTTCTGCCCAAATAAAAGAGATCCGCATCACAAAGGATTTGTTCAAGAAGGGTAGTGGGGGTCTGCGGAATTTTTGTCGCCATGATCATTCCACAAATCTTTCTGATCTGGATTTTGCTATAACCAAATTTTCGAAGACTTTCCCGGGCTATATCACAACCCGCAGCTTCATGGTTTTGATAGGTTCTGGTAAAGCCCGAATCATGGTAGAGAGCCGCAGTTTCAAGCAAAATCAGGTCCTCTCTTCCGACTTCTTCAGCTCGGGCAATCTCTTTCGCAGATTGACATACATCCAGGGTATGATGCAATCCATGATAAGTAAGGTTGCGGGGCAACTCTTCACGAAGCTTTTGGAGTATAAAGGCTTTTGCTGCTTGAAAATCCATTAAACGCTAATTTACACTTTTGCAAAGATAATATGCATCTAGTAATCATAAAATACAATGCAGGTAATGTCCAATCTGTAATGTACGCATTAGACCGCCTAAATGTTCCCTATACCTTGTCCGATGACGAATCTGAGATCAGAAATGCGGATAAAGTCATTTTTCCGGGAGTAGGTGAGGCAGCTAGTACCATGGCCTACTTAAAGAATAAGGGCTTAGATCAAATTATCCCTACTTTGAAACAACCGGTTTTGGGCGTTTGTTTAGGCATGCAACTGATGTGTCGCTATAGTGAAGAACGTGATACTACCTGTCTTGGTATATTTGACCATGAGGTAAAGAAGTTTCCAGACTCTGAGCTAAAAGTGCCTCATATAGGCTGGAATGAATTAAAAAATACGGATTCTCCGCTATTGGAAGACCTTGGAGAAGCCCCCTATGTCTATTTTGTTCATAGTTATTATGTAGAAAAAGGCCCTTATACAATTTCTTCCTGCGATTATGGTTTGGGTTTTAGTGCGGCTATGCACAAAGGCAATTTTTATGCTACCCAGTTTCACCCGGAAAAGAGTGGGAAGATTGGTGCGCAAATCCTTAAAAATTTTATTGAAAAGATCTGATGAGCCAAACAAAAATAATTCCTGCCATAGACCTGATCGGGGGGAAATGTGTACGATTAGAGAAAGGGGACTATGGAAAGAAAAAGGTTTATAATGAAGATCCTGTGGAAGTTGCTAAAGAATTTGAAGCTGCCGGGATCAAATACTTACATCTGGTTGACCTGGATGGAGCAAAGGCAGGTAAGCCTGTAAACTTGACTATTCTTGAAAAGATAAGTTCTCAAACTGCGCTAGAGGTAGACTTTGGAGGAGGGATTAAAGCAAAAGAAGATTTGGAAGCGGCTTTCAATGCGGGTGCTAAGCAGATAAATGTTGGAAGTGCTGCTGCGAAAGAGCCTCAGAAGTTTCACTCCTGGCTAAAGGAATATCAGAATGACAGGATCATTTTAAGTGCTGATGTGAGGGAGGAAAAAATTGCCATTCATGGATGGCAAACCCAAACAGCTATTGATTTATATGATTTTGTCAGTGAAAATCTGAAGGCTGGTATTCAAACTGCCGTAGTTACGGATATTTCCAAAGATGGGATGCTAGAAGGTCCAGCAATACCCTTATATAAAAAGTTGATGAAGCAATTCCCTGCACTTAACCTAGTAGCTAGTGGAGGAGTAAGCGGAAAAGAAGATGTTGAGGAACTTCGGCAAATGAATATTTACGGAATCATCATTGGCAAAGCGATTTATGAAGGTAAAATCAAATTAGAAGAATTGATAGAAAGCTAATATGCTAACGAAAAGAATCATCCCTTGCCTGGATATCAAAGATGGACGAACTGTCAAAGGGGTAAATTTTATTGATATAAGAGATGCAGGCGATCCGGTAGAATTAGGAGCTGCATACGCAAAGCAGGGAGCAGATGAGCTATGCTTTCTGGACATAACTGCTACCGTGGAAAAAAGAGATACCCTGGCCGCATTGGTAAAGCGAATCGGAAAGGAAATCGATATTCCCTTTACAGTAGGAGGGGGGATCAGAAGTGTAGAAGATGTCAATCGATTATTGATGGCAGGTGCCGATAAAATATCTGTGAATTCCGCAGCAGTTCGCAGACCGGAATTGGTTGAAGAACTCGCCAACGAATTTGGGAGTCAATGTGTAGTTGTTGCAATAGACACAAATTTATTAGACGAAAGCTGGCATGTATTTACCCACGGAGGAAGACGAGAGACTGTACTGGAAACAGTAGCCTGGGCCAAAGAACTGGAAAATCGGGGAGCAGGGGAAATATTACTTACATCCATGCAAGGAGACGGAACAAAAGCCGGATTTTCACTAGATATTACCAGAGCAGTATCAGAATCTGTGAAAATTCCCGTTATTGCGTCCGGTGGTGCTGGGACAGAAGCTCATTTTGTGGAAGCTTTTGAAGAGGGAAAAGCAGATGCCGCTTTAGCAGCGAGTATTTTCCATTTTGGTACCATTCCCATTCCTAAGCTCAAAAAATACCTTCACCAGCAAGGAATAAATATTAGACCTTAGAATTAATCAAAACTTAGCCTTACAAATACGGATTTAGAACAATGAAAATTAACTATAAAAAGGGTGATGGACTAGTCCCTGCCATAATACAGGATGTGTACACGAAAAAGGTGCTGATGCTAGGGTATATGAATGAAAAAGCCTTTGAGAAAACAAAAAAAGAAGGGAAGGTTACCTTTTTTTCCCGAAGTAAAGAACGACTGTGGACCAAAGGAGAAACCTCTGGTAATTTTCTAATGGTTGAAGATATAAAAGTGGATTGCGATAAGGACACACTCCTTATTCAGGCAAGACCTTTGGGGCCGGTTTGTCACACAGGTAGTGATACCTGCTTTGATGAAGAAAATACAGAACCATTAGCCTTTCTTAAAAGTCTTGAGAAAACCATTCATGAAAGAAGAGTATCTCCCGTTGAAGGTTCTCATACCTCAAAATTATTTAAGAGAGGGATTAACAAAATCGCCCAAAAAGTGGGAGAAGAAGCTGTTGAACTTGTTATTGAAGCTAAAGATGATGATGATCACCTTTTTGTAAATGAGGCTGCCGATCTTCTTTACCATATGATGATCCTGCTAGAAGCCAAGGATATGAGCTTGAAAGATGTCGTAAAAGTTCTGGAAGGACGTGATAAGGTGAAGAAATAAACTATTCATTCAAATAAATAGTTTCATTCCGAGCCATTTAAAGCTGTCATCCCGAGTCCTGTCAAGGGACTACACCTTTTGCACCAATAATCCATTTAAAAGAATAGATGGCAAAGCATTAGGCAAGTATTATAGACCCTTCCACTTTGGTCAGGGTGACAACTGCGCTTTGACTCTAGCAGTCCTGTCATTCCGAGGCTTACAAGCGTGATGGCTATAGGGCCGAGGAAGCTTGTATAAATTTTACTTCTTATTCTCCTCCCAATCCTCTGACGAAAACCATGCAATCAGCGCACAGACAATTCCAATAAAAGGAGTGAGAATCAGACCAGCAGTTCCTATATCCCTTATTAAACTTCCGGCAGCTTCATAATCTTCAGGAATTATAAACCAGAATATGAAAATCACCCAGAGTATAGGTGATGCGAGCAAAACAAGAAGGGTAAAGAGAAGTCTTTTAAAAAGTAACATAGGCATAACATGCCCGAACCCGATCTTGATACGCTAATTTAAAAAGGAGGTTCTAAAATCTATCCTGCCAGAAATTATTCCGCGTAAGCTTCAAGTCTCTAAGCGTCGCACTCCTCACGGCTATGGTCAGGTTGTAACTACGCAACGGTCCAAAAGGTACCCAGGAAAAGGACATATCCCAGCAATGAAGATTCCTAAACACACTCAAGCGCGTCTGGTTGGCCTTGCGATTTACAAGGTCATATCCCGTTTGAAACTGGAATTGCCAGTTGGGAGTAAATGAGAAACTACCGCTGATGTTGGCTGTAGAAGTAAGCCTTCCCGGATCTATTCCCGGACGAGAATAAGAGAGGTTATAATTCAGGCGTAAACTCCAGGGGATATCGAAATCTACGTATTGGTAGAGGGTATTGGCAATTTGCTGAAATTCCTGCTCGTCAAAATCCTTGGACTTTGATTTGGTGCCATTTCTCTTTTTGGAGGAAAGAGATGTTGACAAACTCACCTGAGCAGCCGTAAGTCTTGCCAATTGGCCGGTACGATTGATCAAAAAATCATTGATCCTTCTTGCATTGGGCAATTCGAAAGGCGTATCCGTATCGTCAAATCCATAGTAATAGGGATCAAGACGTGCACTGGTGGTAATATTCAGTTTCTTCTCAAAGAGGCTGGTTCTGACTCGGGCATTGATGGTAGAAAGCTGAAAGCTGTCAGCTGCAAAATTATAGCTTCCACTCAAACCGATATTATCAATCAGATTGGTTCGAATGTATTTATCTTCCTTTTCATCGAAATCATCCTCAAAGCTTTCTTTCTTCCGGTATTTCATCTCAATTACACTGGAAAGACTGAAACTCATAGATTGACTTTCACCTTTCCCCGGCCCTCTGTAAATACCATCCTCAAAGATGCTATACGTCTCAAAACGTGTAGCGGCACTATCAGCCTGAACGGTTCTGTAATAACCAAATCGATCTTCTGAGAAATCCGGTCGATAATTATAACCGATGCTTGGTGAAAATCTTTGTCTGAACTTCAACTCTCTTTTGGTACTAGTCAACTCATAAATGCCATAGAAATTTGTACTGGCAGAAACAGAGGTAGAATATTCATATCCTTGAGCAAATCCTCGTACCTGTCTGTCTTCGATCCTGTTTTCTGCTTCATTCCAGAATTTTTCTGTAGTGCTCGTATACCAGTATCCTATTGAGCTAAATGAAGGGGTTATATTTATATTTTTAAAAAGTTTGATCGTCGTACCTGAGCTCAATCTGTGTTGCATTCCATTACGATAGAATGAGGAACCCACCCTTCTTGTTGGAATTGTATCGCCTGCAAATACCTCGAAATAATCAATGCTATCTTGCCAATTAAAAAGTAAGGTGCCCAGCAAGGTGTCAGGTACTGTTTCCAAAGAGTTCCTTGCATTCATATTATAGGTAATCCCCAATGTCTTTAACCAGCGGAGGTTTTTATTTTTGACGAATTTGAAAGGGGTTTGTCTTTGGACATTGAAAGCCAATTCCGGCAACTGCATACTTACCGTTTCTTTGTTTAGGTCTTGTTGGTGTCGAAGCCCTACATTCAAGGAAAAAGGCAGGTTGTTAAAGTTTTTGGAAATGTTTACTGAAGAGGTCAGGTTATTGGTGAAAAAATCGCTTTGGTTTTGGCTAATCCTTCTTTGGAAACTATTTGAACTCGACATATTGACCGACGAAGAAATCCTAAAAGTTGGGTCAATAGGTTGATTGTGGGACCAGGTTAGGGACCATGCGGTAGTTCTTCTGAAATCCGGGTCTGTAGGCTCGTTGAACCTTTGTACTCCATATTGAAACCTAAGATTTCCACTGAACCTATATTTAATATTGTATTTCGTAGCTACACCTAAACGCCATCCTCCTCGGGTATATATATCTCCATCTACCTGTAAATCGAAATAGTCATTTAATCCCACATAGTATCCGAGGTTTCGTAAGAAAAATCCTCTATCCTGGGCCTCTCCATAAGTCGGAAAGATAATTCCATTTTTTCGACCTTCAGACTCCATGTTAGGAAGGAAGCCAAAAGGAATCACAATGGGAATAGGAAAATCTCCAATCACCAGATTCAAAGGCCCACTAATGAGCTGCTTTTTATCAGGAATCATCTTCAATTTCCGAGATTGAATGTAATAGTGAGGGTGGTCAAGATTACAGGTCGTATATTTTCCAAAATACCCATGAAAGGTTCCATCCTGCTGGTATTTTGCTACTTCTGCAAGTACAAATCCATCCCCTTCAACCAACTTTCCATTCTTGATCCGACCTTTTCGGGTGGCGAAATTATATACAATGTCTTTGGCCTGATAGGTCTCGCCGGCTTGCGTAAATTCGGGACGCCCCTCATAGGTGCCTCGAGTACTATCCTCCTTCCCAAATGCATGCAAAGTCTGATTATCCATGGAAATATCCAGGCGTTTAGACTTTAGGTTAATGTCTGTATAATCCAGGGTAGAATTCTGATATAGGAAAAGTTTTTTACTCTTTACATCAAATACGATCGAGTCAGATGCGGTATATTTTACCTCTGCATCCAAGTCCGAAGTCGCCTTAAGCGAGTCTACATATTGTTGTTTTTTTGCGTCAGCGGGACTTAAGGTATCTTTTTTGCTAGTATCCTGTACCAGACTGTCTAAACCGGGGATTCCTCCGCCATTTATGAAAGACGGAACAGTTGAATTTGGGGTCGTAGAACTTTGTGCCGTATCCTTTTTCGCAGTGGGATTTACCTGTGCAGATAGTCCTGAAAGGAAGATGAAGGAAATTGCGAAAAGTGTTATTACTTTTTTTCGAAATTTTTCCTTTCTTGGTATAACAGTCAATATGTAGTAGAAATGCTGCACTAATAATTGGCTCTCTTGCTCTTTCGGGTGCAAATATACAGGAATATCCCTAAGAATTTGCGTCCATTTACATAGTGCTTGACCTGGTTAAAAAGGTTGGTTTCTAGTTAAAGGTTTTTAGAATTGCGAAGATTACTGTTTTTAGTTTGCCTAGTTTCCTGTTTGGCTTTGGTCTCTTACTTTCCATTGCCATTCTCATCGGCTGAGCTTCATCCCGATCTCATTAAGCCTGTGGGGGGAAACATTAAAACCCTTGTCATCGATCCTGGCCACGGCGGGAAAGATCCTGGAGCCGTGGGCAAGAATCACTACGAAAAAGATTTAGCACTTAGCATAGCCTTACATTTACGCCGCATCGTTCAGGAAAATATGCCTGAAATCAAGGTAGTTATGACGCGTGAGGACGATACCTTTATAGAACTGCACAGAAGGGGAGAGATTGCAAAAGAAGCCGGAGGCGATTTTTTCATTAGTATACATATCAATGCTTTGGAAAACCGGGCCAAGTTCGGTACAGAAACTTATGTGCTGGGAGTAAATGATGGGCAAGAAAATTATGCTACTATTATAGCAGAAAATGAAGCCATTCTCTTTGAAGAGAACTACGGGGATATGTATGGAGGATTTGATCCAACTTCCCCAGAAGGTTTTATCTATTTTAAATTGTTGAAAAATGTGTTCCGCTCTGAGTCAGTTCGAATGGCGGAAAAGGTAGAAAGGCAATTCAAAACTCGTTTGGAACGCCATAGCCGTGGAGTCAAGCAAGCTCCTTTTGTCGTTCTCTACCAATGTGGGATGCCAGCGATTCTTACCGAGGTGGGATTTATTTCAAATAGAGAAGAAGAAAAATACCTTTCCTCAGAGGAAGGACAGATTTATATCGCCAGTAGTATTTACCGTGCGATCAAAGAATACAATATGGAACTGGATGTTCCCGGGCCGAGGCCGTAGGGGAATTAGGTCTTAGGGTGTTTGAGTATATGTGTGTTAGTGAATCTTAAAAAATACCCTAATACTTTAACACACTAATACCCAAATACGTCGAAATTCCCTTCTTATTCCCTATATTTGTCTTCTACAATATTCAAGCTCAACATGGATATGAAAAAAATAATTCTGGCAAGCATACTGCTTTTATCTGTTTTCGCTTTACAAGCGCAAGAAGGAACAAGTATCAAATTTGAAGAAACAACGCATCAGTTTGGGAAGATCAAGAAAAATGGTCCTGCCGAGCATACTTTTGTTTTCACAAATGTAACGGAAGAACCTATTAAGCTTACTCAAGTTAAAGCTTCTTGTGGGTGTACGACTCCTGCATGGACGAAAGAGGCGGTTGCACCTGGAGAAACCGGGGAGATCGCAGTAAAATACAATACGGCCAGGGTGGGACCTTTTACCAAAACGGTGACAGTGAGATATGGAGATGGGGCCAGACCCATTATTTTGTATATCAAAGGAGAAGTAGAAAATACGGAAACAGTTCCAGATCGATTTCCTTATAAGCAGGGATCATTAGGGTTTACCAAATTGGTAGATAATATTGGTACACTAGATTCCGATAAAAAGCAATCATTGGTTTTTGAAGCTAAAAATATTGGTCCTCAGCCGATCACTTTTAAAGAAAAGGTTGATCAGGAAATGATGATCAACACCAATATTGCCAAAACTACTTTAAATCCTGGCGAAAGTACGCCGATTTCTGTAGTCATTGATGGAGGAAAGTTTATCACCTACGGATCATTTACCAAAAATATTTATCTCTATACAGATGAGGATCAAGGAGAGAAAAAATTGACAATAAACGGTGTAGTAAATAAAGTATTCTCAGCAGAAGAATTGGCAGCTATGCCCAATATCGAATTTGATCGTGTAGCGTATGATGGGGGAGTAGTAATTGAAGGAGAAAAAGTAGATGTTGCTTACAAGTTCACCAATACTGGTAAAAGCGATCTCAAGATACTTTCCGTAAAAGCTTCTTGCGGATGTACAGCTTCTGCTCCTAAAGATGATGTGATCAAGGCTGGTATGAGTTCTGAGATTATAGCCAGCTTTAACTCTAAAGGTCGTAAAGGTCCTCAGAGTAAAACCATCACGGTAAAAACCAATGATCCGGATCAGCCTACGTTGGTTCTACGCTTGAAGGTAGAAGTTGAGCAAAATCCTTTTCACATAGAGGAAGTAGGACCTGCGAACGGAAACAACTAGAAATTAAGAATTCGTCCATAACCTTTGTGTAGCTTGGACGTAAATAAGGAGCTTGCTATAACAAGCATAGTTTTTTGAAATGGGGACGACACGGCATCGACGGGATCGACTCGTTAAGATGTAAGCATGTGGTGGTTCGTAGAGGTACCACTTAAATCCACGTCTACAACTTTTTTAATTGGCGAAAGAAATTTTGCGCTAGCTGCATAGTTAGACTATACAACTAGATGTTCTGCATAATATGTTAGCTGTACATGTTTTGTAAAGGACACATCATCCTTACAGTTTGCTGCAGGCACTTGCCATGATGCCCGCAAAAGATAAAGGTGGCACCCTCCGATTAGAGCGCCCTGTTGTTCGGGTACTGGTCGGAAAATAATAGAGCAACTAAGCATGTAGAAGGTCTTATTCGTGCTTTCTCCGGACGAGGGTTCAGTTCAGGACCTCCCTGAAGGTAACTTCAGGGTAATAAATCGGATGAATTCAGGGAAACCTACGTTTGCGAAAGCAAATAAGGCAATCCTGAGCGAAGTCCCGGGTACACCCGGGAAACGTGCAGAGACTACTGGAGAACTGTTTTTAACAAGTGTTCTTAATTACCAGCTTGAGCGTCCGATATCCAATCTGATTGGATAAAGATATAGTCCATACCGCGGGAAACCGTCGGAGAAAATATGCGACTCCCTCCGTCTCCACGTAAATACTTGACAATCAATTGGTTATGATGTTTTCTTTAACGAGATATCAGACGTCAATAGTCAGGTAATACTAAAAATTCAGCCCATTTGATGTAATTCAAATGGGCTATTTCTATTAATAGATTACACATTCCTAATCCAAGATTTAATTTTGTACGTATTAAAGAGTAATAAACAATTCGAATATTTACCTCTTTGGAAAATGATTCGTTATGCTGTAACTTCAAATGATGAGACAAATAACTTTAAATATCCCTGACTTTGTAAACCTGGATGATAAGGACATAACCATGATCCTAGCTTCTAAGCTTTATGAAGGTGGAAAACTTT
The DNA here is from genome assembly GCA_039819665.1 of Bacteroidota bacterium. Classification (GTDB taxonomy): domain Bacteria; phylum Bacteroidota; class Bacteroidia; order J057; family J057; genus JAWPMV01. The sequence goes on along the minus strand of JBCBRM010000008.1, from coordinate 147,005 downwards.
CTTTAGGCCAGGCAGCAGAGTTAGTAGGAATATCTAAAAGATCATTTGCAGAATTGCTAGGCAAGTACGGAGTATCACTATTCAACTATCCTGCATCTGATTTAAGTAGAGATGTGAATAATGCCTAAGATCGTAGTCTCTGATACAAGCTGTTTTATCGCCCTCACAAATATTGGAGAACTTTCTCTCCTCCAAAAGTTATATACCCATTTATTTACTACCGAGGATGTAGCTGACGAATTTGGAGAAAGCCTTCCAGATTGGGTAGAAGTATTATCACCTACTGATAAACAGAAACAACAACTCCTGGAATTTCAAATTGACAGGGGAGAGGCAAGTGCTATTGCCCTTGCTCTTGAGATATCTGCAGATGCAATTATACTGGATGATTATAAAGCGAGAATTGCTGCTGAAAAATTAGGCCTTGAAGTAACCGGTACTTTGGGTATAATAATAAAGTCTAAGAATCAGGGAATCATAGATTCTATTAAACCTATTCTTGAAAAACTTCAGAAGACTAATTTTAGGCTTTCTAATCAGTTAATAGCTGAAGCAATAAGATTAGCTGGAGAATAAAGTGTTTTTTGTCTACACCGATAGACAATAGACAAGTGCGTAGATAATTTATATCTGATAATCAACCACTTATGCAAAAATCCTCTCCTCCCTCCGTCTCCACAAAATAAAGCCACTCAATTACTTGAGTGGCTTTTGCTATTTCTGATTTAAAGGGGTTCTTAATTTATTTTTCCCCTACAAACACCTTCTCCTTAAAATACTCCTCAATCTTATCAAAGATATTAAACATCGGCTTCCGACTCCTCTTCAGCGACCTCAACATAATCGTCCCCTCAACCGTCGCGAAAATGAATTCTGCCTCTTTTTGACTATCAATGCCTGGGAGAATGTGCCCGCTTGTTTTTCCTTCCTCCAATATCCCTTCCATAATCCCCAAAACTTGATCAACCGAATCCTGGGTTAATTGTCGGAACGCTTCATCCGTATCATCTACTTCAGTTGAGGAATTCAATAAGGGACAACCTCCTGCAATCTTCGGTTTAATAATCATCTGCTTGTAATTCTCCAGGATGGCCAGAATCTTCTCTTTTGGATTGAGCGTCTCCTCTACTTGCAGATTAGGCATGACCTGATGTTCATAGGTGTATTGAAAAACTGCTTTTGCCAAATCCATCTTAGTCTCAAAGTGCCGATAGATACCGCCCATCTGAAAACCCGTAGCATCTACCAACATTTGCATTTTGGTTCCTGCATACCCATGAACATTAAATACAGGAGCAGATTTTGCTATAATTTCCTGTTTCGTCCGGGCAGCATTTCGGCTTGATCTTTTCATCTCTTTCAATTTATAACCTCAAAATAAGAAAGTATTTACTCTCTTAATCAATATTTATCTATATTTAGATTGAAAATTAGTCCTGATTTGATAGCGTTTGAAAAAGGAGGGTTGGGGATGAAACGAACATGACGGGGATGGAAATGTGGGTAGGCCTTGGTTTGTTCGTTTCGATTTTGCGCCACTTTTCTAAAAAGTGGCAAAGAAATTCCAATTAATTCTCCGCCAAATTTTCCAAACTAAACCAATAAAAGGATTAAGCTGAAAATCAATTAACTACTATACTACTCCGATGAAAAAAGTACTCTGCCTCGTCCAGAAACATATGTTCTCAAAAGAGGAGATAAAAACAATGGAAGAGGGCTTTCGAAAAATCTACAAAGAGAACTACAGCGATGAAAAGCTGAATATGCTTTGGATGATTTTACCAGATGGATATGCCTATTCCGAAAGAAAAGCTTCAGAAGCTGCAGTCATTGTAGTAGAGGTTAATGAAAATATCCCCCAAACCAAACGGGAAGAATTGATGAGTCTCTTCTCTCAGTATCTTCTAAGTAACTTCAAAATTTCTCCTTTAGACTCAGTGATTACAGTAGCCAATTCTTCCTGGGTTGACAGCTTTTTTAGTGCGCAAAGAAAGAGGATTCACCGCTTTTATCGACCCTGGATCACGTTTAAAATGATGAGTACGGCACTTGTTTCAAAATTTACAAATGGGTTTATGCGTTTGAGGGTGCGCTACTAATATTTCTTCATAATCTTTAACTTAATATGATATGCCAGTATACAGCCTGACTTCCCATAAAAAAATCTCAGAGAACAATAAAATGGCTCTTGTAAACCTGTTAACAGATGTGCATTGTAGCATCATGATAGCACCTGAGCAATTTGTGCATGTGCTATTTTCAGATGGGATTCCAATTCGGGAGAAAAATCAGCTCTATATCCACGCCAATGTGAGAGCCGGAAGATCAAAAGATACGATCAATAAGCTTCGTGAAACCCTGACTACTGAGTGTGCAAAAATTCTTCAGATTGCGGAAGATAAAGTGTACATTAATTTGCTGGAAATTGATGCAAAATGGGTAATGGAAGGGGGCTACGTAATGCCGGGACCTGGAGAGGAAGACGAATGGATGGAAAAGGTTACCAAAGCTTTGGCAAAGAGGGAGAAAGTTGCTACTAACTAATTTCTACGAACATAAATGAAAGACTTTAAAAATAAAACCGTCTGGATCACCGGAGCATCTGAAGGCATAGGAAAAGAACTGGCGATACAATTGGCGAATGCAGGAGCAAAGATTGTTCTGACTGCCAGAAATATAGAGAAATTAAATGCGGTCAAAGATAGCCTTGACGGAGAAGGACATTTGGTATTTCCCATGGATTTATTGGAAGCAGATAAAATTCCCGCGAGTGTGGAAGAGCTAGTTTCAAAAATGGGGGCGATAGATGTTTTGGTGAATAATGCCGGCGTCTCTCAACGATCCTTGGTCAAAGATACCCTGATCGATGTGGACAGAAGGATTATGGAATTGGATTACTTCTCCATTGTTAGCCTGACGAAATCCCTCTTGCCTCACATGACCCAAAGGAAGAGCGGTCTTATAATAGCTATCAGTAGTGTGGCAGGGAAAGTAGGGACACCCATGCGATCTGCCTATTGTGCCGCGAAGCATGCATTGATTGGTTTTATGGATTCTTTACGTGCAGAGGTCCATAAGGATAATATAAAAGTCATGGTAGTTACTCCAGGCTCAGTTCAAACCAATATCTCCGTTAATGCCCTGGAAGGGGATGGCAAGAAACACAATGTTACGGATCCTTTGATTGCTAACGGGATTCCCGTAGAAGAATGTGTAAGAAGGATTATCAAAGGGATCAAGAATGAAACGCCTGAATTATTAATTGCCCAAGGCAAGGAAAAAATGGCTGTCTATGCCCGTCGCTTTGTTCCGAGGCTTTTGTTTAAAATGATGACTCGTTTGCAGGCAACTTAGGCTTGTTGAAAACTCCAACTTAAAAGAATTCGTCATAGGGCGAATCAATCTGGAAAATGCTTACACCTGCTTTTTTCAGGTATTCAATATCTCTTTTCGCTCCTTCAAAATGAGGTTCCAATTTATAGTGGCCAAAGTTTACGGATGCACAAACCTGAATATTATTCCTTTGGCACCAGCGGGTCGTCTCAGAATTTATTCGATTCCCGTGATCAAATAAGTAATAGCTTTTGGCTATATCTTCCCCATTCTTCATTCTCTCCTTCATCTCATCTAATTCCCGCATCCTAAACCCATATCTTCCTTTCGTGAAATGCTGTTTGAGGTCATTTCTAATAAACCACGCATTCTCCAACATCCCATATTTCTCCAGGACCCTCTTCAATTCTTCAATAAACCATTCTTCAGGATGGCGAGGCTTTACATCCATCATAAAGTGTACTTTCCCCGAACACATTTTTGTTACCTCTTCGAATGTCATAGGGGTGAAGCCCGACTTTTTGGATTTCAACTGCTTCAATTCTGCCAGACTCATATCAGAGACCATTTTCATCAGGCCATATATTCGATTTAAACTTTCGTCATGGTGAATAACTATTTGCTTATCAGCAGTTGGCCGTACATCAATTTCTAGCATCCAGTACCCACTATCTATAGCAGCTTCTAAAGAGGCCGGATCATATTCTTCATAGAGTTTCTCAACTATTCCTCCTCTATGCGCAATCAGTGAATAAGAAACCGTATCAGTCTCTTGATCATTGACAACATTGTTTTTGATACTCCTTGCATTAGGACTACAAGAAGCTATCAGCAGAAACATCAGAAATAGGCAGGCATGAATATTTTTCATAATCAATTGGTTGATTCTAAAGGTACCCTAAAAGAAAAAATGATTATGAAGTAGATATAAAGAGAGGAATAATTTCTAGGAAGTATGCTCTTCTCTATACAATTCTGGTAAAATATCGGCGAGATTATGGTACTCTTGCGAACAATGGTGAAACATGCTCCTTCCCAGTTCTTTCGGGAGTAATTTTCTTTTGACGAAACCAGTGTTTAAAATAGAATTCAAAAACCCTTGAGCTATCCCCCCCATGCGTTTTACTTCGTGCCCAATCCAGAATCTACTCCTCATTTCTACGCCTGTTTCTTTAACCCTTACATAGTGACACATTTCTGTTCCCCAAACTCCTCTTTCTGGTGAACCTACTCGAGCGCAAATGATGGTTTCTATTTTAGGATCCAGCCTTGTTTCATCAAAACCAAAATTAGCCGGGGACATAAAATCAATCAGGATTTTATCTTTACCTATCCCTACATCTTCGGTAACTAAATGAGAACTTAGATGAAGCCTTTCTCTATATGTTTTGGATTCATCTTCATAATACCCTCCAAAGTCTGAATCAATGTCAAAATGCATTTCAGGATACCATATCTGATACCGAACTCCTTCTGCCGCATGCCACCAAAACCACCAGTCTATCATATTTACACTTACCTTGGGCATTTGAGTTAATACCGCGACATAGGTACTTCCATCTTCCTGCCGTTTGTATCCGTTCTCTCCGTCCAGATATCCCTCATCCAATAAAGCATTAACCTTTCTACGATCCAACATTTGTGCGGCTTGCATTTCCTCCCCCTTCTGTAGAAGTGCTTTATGATCCTCAGGCATAGGGGAGTTTGCTCTATTAAGGTATTTACTAAATTTTCCCATAGATCTTACTTTCCTAATTTTTGACATGGGTGTTTTGCTGATTACCTCATCACTTTTTCTTCCCCAAACTGTATCCACTTATAGCGGTTTTCATGCATCTTGCTGCCCTCAGATCCAGGCTTCCCAAATCTTACATACTGGGTGAATGGAGATACAATTCCATTAATGCTTTTGAAATCAGCAAATTGAGCTGCGATATGAAGGAAGTTGACTTTTTCTCTTAGCGTAAAATGTAGCCATTCGACATAATGCGTTTCTTTATCCAGGTACAAAACATACTGGTCATAGGTACGATTAGGAGCTTCACTTCCCCAGGTGATATACAATAAGTCATAGGTTTCATCATGAACTTTAGCCTCTCCTGCATAGGCAATGATGGGAGCCTCTCCAATTCTAAAAGGAAATTGGAACCAGTAATTTTTGAAGATCATTTTATGCTGGTATTTATCGTTTGGGCTAAAGTTCTTTTTACCATTTTTACCTATTTGGTAAGATTCCCAATCCTCTGTCCCCCAGCTTTTGCCAGTATTGGGCCCGTTTAAAAGTGTCAACTCACTGTCATCTGTCCCAAGGAAAGACCTCATGTGAAATTCCTGAGGCAACTCGTCCCATCCGGCTATTCCTAATTTATTGTCATACCAATCAGCAACTTGCTCATATCTGCCTTCCTTAAAAGCCAACCAATTATCCAGCCCCCCATAAGCCTCTTGCATTTTCTTAAGCAAAGCTTTTCCTTTTACATAATTCTCTTCAGAGATCTTATCTCCTAAATAATCAGGTCTTAAATCTACAGGTGTCGCAACAAACCATATACCTACTCCTATGAGAAGGCATAAGGTAGCTAAAATGATTTTCCAGGATTTTTTCATGAGTCTTAAGGTAGATTTGAGCTAAATTCAAGTGTTTTTGGCTAATTTTCGTTTTTTTCTTCTCCTTCTTATCCACCATATAAATAGGAATAACAGGAGGAAAAAGCCGGGTAAGATGAAATATATAGGATGCAAAGGACCTTTATTGAGCCCTTCTATACCTGCATAGGGAAGCCGATCCTCTTCCCCCCCAAATTTATCCATATCCATAAAGGTTTTCCACAGCGGATCATCTACGATTTCCCCTCTTGGAAAAGCTGTATATGCTTCAAATAGCTCTTTGGCAATCTGCGGGTATTGAGCGATCACATTATTATTTTCTGTAGGATCATCGAAGATTTGATACAATTCTTGCACCCCATCTGTTGTAATGATCAATTTCCACTCATCATTATAATAAGCTTCTGCATCTATGGCATGGACTATATAGCTTGTTTTTACGGCTTCCCCTGTTTTGCCCGAAAGAAAATCCCATTGATTTGCTCCATCCATATTAGATGGACCAAGATCCTGAATTCCTATGGCGCTTAGCAAGGTGGGCATTACGTCATTGACGGTTATGCGATCATCAATTTGTCTGGAAGCCAGATAAGCCGGAGCATAAATAAAGGAAGGTACACGAACGCCACCTTCTTTGATCGATGCCTTACCTCTTTGAAAGGGACTATTATCTGCAGCACCATTGATCATATTTTGTCTAAAGAACTCCATGAATTCTAAAGGGAGTGGCGTTCCAAATACATGCTCCATTTGCTTTAAAATAGTTTTTAAAGCGGCAGGCACAGCAGATGCATTCAGGCCTCCATTGTCACTCGTAAACCAAATAATGGTATTTGCTAGGAGACTATCCCTTTCCAGAACCTCATAAATCTGCTGAATTCCTCTATCTACTTCGGATACCATGGCAGCATGCAATTTCCGGTTTTCATCTTTCAGCTCCTTATAAGGAAGAATAGCTTCTGCCGGAGCTTCATTGGGTAGGTGAGGGGCTGCATAACATAGTTCGAGAAAAAGAGGTTGGTCCTCCGACTTTTCTTCTATCAGCTTTATCGCCTCCGCTGTTAATAAATGAGTGCTATACCCCTCTTCTCGTAGAGTTTCTCCATTTCTTTGCCAATCCAGACCCCCTCCATGTACATGATCGTAATGGCCGATCCCTCCAGTTAGGTAGCCATAGAAATGGTCAAATCCGCGATTAGAAGGCCAGTATTCTTTTTTAAATCTTCCCAAATGCCATTTTCCTACCAAGGCTGTTTGATAACCGGCATCTTTGAAGTATTGAGGCAAGATTTTTTCAGACAATGGTAGCCCTTTTACATTATTCTTCCCTAATGGATTTAAGAAACCCAATCTGAGTGCTGCCTTACCAGTCATCAAGGAACTTCGGGTAGGAGAGCAAGTGGGATGAACATAAAATCGATTTAATTCCACTCCTTCTGATGAAAGCCTGTCAAGAGTAGGGGTATTGATTTCACTTCCATGATAACCCACATCTTTCCAGCCCATATCGTCAGCCACAATGAGAATCACATTGGGCAATTGGTCCTGACTAAAGCTGATTGAAGGTAGGATCCAAATAAGGAGTACCAGACATTTATTGATGTGAAAGGAGTTGAATTTCATCATTTGCATATCCAGTAGTAGAGTTAAGGAGGCTATCTAAATATAAAACAAAAATGAATGGTATTAAAATATTTAATAGTATTAAATAAAGTATTAAAAAATTAGATATCCTTGATATACTTCCTCAAAGATTTCCCAAATAGGTTTTGATAAGAAATATGATCTCCAATGGGTATTCTATTATTGATTTTGATGGAAATGAATCCGTGAATCAAGCTATGAAAACCCTGATATACCTGGAAAGCTTCTTCTTCTGTTTTGATGTTAGGGTTGATTTTTTTTATCGTTTCCTTAAGAATTTTAATGTTCTCCAAAATCAACTCCAGCTCCAGTTTTTTCTGCCTGAGATGAAACATTAAATCATAGAGTTCCTCATGCTCCATCGAAAATTTCCAAAATTGAAGCCCCATTTGGTATAATTTCTCTCGATTGTCTTCGAAATCATGAGCCTCTACGGCTCTTAATTTTTGCCCGATAATCGTGGAGCCTCTTTGGCACAGATGAAATAAGATATCATCCTTATTCTCAAAATAGTGGTAAATATTGGGTGGGGTATATCGCATGATGTTTGCGATTTTATTTACTGACACTTGGCCCCATTCTTTTTTTTCTCTCATCAATTGTACTGCAGTATCCAGCACAATTTTCTTGAACTTTTCTATATCCTCTTTTCGCCGGGTTTTACTTAGATTCATACCCTAATCTAAGCATTTATTTAATACTATTAAATGAATCGATAGATTTACCTAAATCTCCGTTGAAGTGCCTTCTTCAGTTCATGTATAACAAAAAACAAAGAGCTTTGCATAGGTTTTATCTTTTTATCCAGTTCTTTGCCCTTTGCTAACCGAATCAACTGCCGCGCATAATATCCTCCCTCGGCAGAATCATCTATAGATTTGATGCCAGTTTTTACTACGAGATTTTCCAATTTTTCTATTTCACCCTTCAGAAAGTCTGATATTTCATTAACATTTATAATGAAAGGTCTCGCTATCCCAACCATATCCAACTCCTTATTTTCCAATACCTGGTTACAAAAACTGAAGGAACGGAATCCCCCCGTAATTAGTAGCGGAAGGCTACTTATCTCTCTGACTTTTCGGGAGAATTCAAGGAAATAGGCCTCCCGTTTCCGGGTACTTTCCTTAACTTCCTCCCCTAATCCAAAGAATGCCAATTTCTCATAGGTTCCTCCTGAGATTTCTAGCAAATCAATTTTGCCATCCAACATCTTTATTACTTCCAGAGATTCTTCTTCTGTAAATCCTCCTCTTTGAAAGTCTGAAGAATTGAGTTTGACAGAAATAGGATAAGTGGGACCTAGCTCTTTCCTGCACTCATCTATTATTGTCATGAGAAGCCGGCTACGATTCTCAAGAATTCCTCCCCATTGATCGCTTCTTTGATTGGTTTTTGGGGAAAGGAACTGACTCAATAGATAACCGTGAGCAGAATGGAGTTGAATTCCCCCAAATCCTGCCTCCTTACAGATTTTCGAAGTCCTAACAAATTTCCGAATTAGCTCATAAATATAGTTCTCAGACATCGCTCTTGGTTTTCCGAAAAGACCCATCTTATGTAGTTGAATGGCGGAGGGAGCTTGAGGATGTGCAGTGAGAAATCTGTTGGTTTGTCTTCCCGCATGAGAAATTTGGACCCAGGCTTCTGTCTGATTGCTTTTTGCAGCATCAGCCCATACTTTCATTTTAGGAATGATCTCATCTTCTCCTGCGAAAACATTCCCTGCCGACTCTCTGTGAATAGCATCCACCATTACATTACCGGTAATAAGCAATGCGGCCCCGGTTCCCGCCCATAATTTATATAGATAGGTATGTTCCTCAGTGGGTGCTAAATCCGTATCGCTAATTCTCTCAGTCATGGCCGACTTCACCAGGCGATTTTTGAGAACAGTTCCACAAGGGAGTTCAAAGCTAGTAGCAAGGTAGTTCTTATTCATGGATCAAATTTCCAATAATTTAGTAAGAAAGGGAAAATCAGGAATAGCTGAAAATCCTATGCTAATTTTTCTTGAATCCAAGGGTTGGTTTGGGTTTACCCAATCTTAAAAAAGACGTCTTACTGCTTTGGGTAAAACCTGATAAATGTCAAGAATCTTCTTATTTATTTATTGATCAGGTATTTACCTGATCTTTCTTATGTTTAGGATCAACACACAACAAAATTTAACAATGATGAAAAAATTAAGCCTTCTAACTGCCATTTTCTTTAGTTTTCAATTCGCTTCAGCACAATCGGGGACAGAATTCAAAGTCATAACAGTAGTCGAATCCATAGTACCCGGAGGATTGGGTAGGTCTCGCTTGATCGAGAATAATACGGAATTGAATATCGATGATTTTACGACTGAGCGGACCAATGGAAAAAATAGTTCGATGGGTAAGGTAAAGCGAAAGGATGCAAAAATTGATAATTTCAATGAAGCTAAATTACTCAATTTTTATAGCCTGGTCGGGATCAACTTTCAAAACATTGCTTCCAATGATGCTCTGATTACTTCCAAACTTAATCAAATGGCTGAAGAGGGTTGGGAACTTGCTTTTGTGGTAAGTGGAGTCGAAAGTGATGCAGGAACCAGGGAAGGAGATAAAGGCCAAAATGATGGCAAAGGGATTTTCATTACCCGCTTTATTTTTAAAAGAAGTAGATAAAAGCTGATTCGATTTTTTAAAGCCGAGAGTTAAGTCCAAGGATTTAGCTCTCGGCTTTATATTTCCAACATAGCTCTAATAAATCGCTCGATCTTTTTCTCCAGATTGACTTTCTGGGGAGAAAACACATATGCTATATTGGGAGAGATATCTGATATGCCTTTTAGATATGCCCAAATGTTCACCATATGTTCTTCAGCAGAATGGCGGGTGTTGATATTACCTTCATCCTGCCCTCTTTGGATCTCTTTGGTCAGTAATTTAAACGGCAGTAAGGAAAGCTCTTTCACTCCTTCAAAGTTTTTGCTGTCCTTGATATGAGATTGAACTTCTGTTTGTAAGAGACCTTCGTCAGCATTTCTCATGATCCCATAGAAATCATGGATCGTTTCATAATACTTGGGAAACTCTTTAGAAAAACGGATGTAGCCCATACTATGAACAAGAACCTGATTGAACCCACTATTTCCTTCAGCTCTCAATTTTCCAAAATAAGCCAGAAACTTTCTAAATGCCCTTTCAATCACAGCCAGGTAAAGATTCTCTTTTGATTCAAAATAGCTATAAAGGGTTGTACGACTGCAATCTGCTTTTTTGCAAATATCAGAAATGGTAGTACGCGCATAGCCCTTATTAAAGAACACCTCCTGCGCATGCTGGATGAAATGATCGGCTCGACCTTCCTTTATCACTGCTTTCATAGGTTCAAATGTAGAATAAAATTGACCTTGGTTTCCAAATTTATGTATATTGTTTAAAAATATGAACACTGTGTTCAATTTTTAATTCCTGTACGATGAATCATACTCGCGTTTACATCCTCGGAGGTGCCCAGACAAATTTCGCTCAAAATTATGGTCGAGCTGAAAAAAGCATTGGAGAGTTGATGGCTGACAGCTTTGAAAAAGCCATTGTCGAGAGCCAGATCGAACTCAGAGATATAGAGAGCATCCATATTGGAAATTTTGTGGGAGAGCTCTTTTGCGGCCAGGGGCAACTGGGAGGGGTAATGATTCAGCATTTTCCTCAATTGGCAGGTATTCCTACAGCACGACATGAAGCTGCTTGTGCCTCTGGTAGTATGGCTACCTTTGCTGGCATGAGAGAAATCGAAGCCGGGCATCACGATCTGGTGGCAATTTCCGGAGTAGAGATGATGCGAAATGTAAATGGCAAACTGGCTGCTCAACATTTGGGCGCTGCTGCATGGATCGGAAATGAAGCAGAGGAAGCACTTTATCCTTGGGTTTATTTATTTTCAGAAATCAAAGAATTCTACCAGGAAAGATACGGAGTAGATGATAAACATCTGGCTGAAATTGCAAGAATCAATTATGCCAATGCACGCCGCAATCCAAACGCCCAGACCCGTAATTGGGAAATGACTGACAAAGACTTTGGTAACAATGATGAGCGGAATCCCATTATAGAAGGGAGCCTGAGAAAATCAGATTGTGGAAGGGTAACAGATGGAAGTGCCACCTTGTTTTTAGCTTCAGAAAAATTCACCAGAGAATTTGCAAAAAAAAGGAACCTGGATGTGGAAGATATTCCCTATATCAAAGGCTGGGGACACCGAACAGCACCTATTCAGCTGGAATATAAATTAAGACATGCTCAGGAAACGGGCTATACTTTTCCCCACTTAGAAGGAGCAATTTCAGATGCCATGAATCGGGCAAAAATCAGCGGAGCAAGGGATTTAGATGGCATCGAAACCCACGATTGCTTTACCATTTCTGAATATGTAGCCCTCGAACATTTTGGATTGGCTCAAGCAGGAGAGGGATGGAAAGTACTTGAGGAAGGGGAAATAGCTTTTGATGGAACACTTCCAGTGAATGCCAGTGGAGGCTTGATTGGTATGGGGCATCCGGTGGGAGCGACGGGAGTCAGGATGTTGCTAGATGGATACAAGCAAGTCGCTGGCAAAGCAGGTGAATATCAAATTGAAAATGCAAAAAATATAGGCCTACTCAATATAGGCGGCAGTTTTACAACTGTGGCCAGTTTTGTGGTAGGAAAATAATAACATAAGCAGGATGAAAAACGATATCATGAACTACGCCCTCGAGGCGGCAAATCCTTATCTTTTGGGGCCCTACGCTCCGGTTTTTGATGAAATTGTAGCTACTGATCTACAAGTGATCGGCGAAATTCCAAAAGATATAAATGGAGTATATGTTCGGAATGGTCCCAATCCTAAATTCGAGCCCAAAGGTCATTACCATTGGTTTGATGGAGATGCTATGTTGCATGCCCTTCAGTTGGAAAATGGAAAAGCGACATATAGAAATCGCTGGGTGAGAACCAACAATTTCCTCGAGGAAGAAGCTGCTGGAGAATCTCTATGGCAAGGGCTAATGGGAAAGCTGGCTGCCAATATGAATCGACCCTGGAATAGGGGAGTACCCTTGAAAGATACAGCCAATACAGCCGTAGCTTTCCACGATGGGAAACTACTGGCAGGTTGGTATATGTGTGGAGATTTATATGAAATAGATCCCATAACGCTTGAGACCAAAGGGGTTCAGAACTATAAAAATACCCTTAGCTCTAAAGCTATGGCTCATGTTAAGGTGGATGAGCAGAGAAATGAAATGATGTTCTTTGATTATGAACTCACAGGTTCTTACCTGGCATATGGAGTAATCAATGGAACGGGAGAAGTAAAACATTTTGCCAAAGTCCCTACACCTGGACCTCGTATTCCCCATGATATGGGAATTACAGAGAATTACTCAATACTCATGGATCTGCCTTTGATTTATGATTTGAATGTTATGGCGAGATCGGGGAAAGCTGTTCCGGTTTTCAGAAAGGACATGCCGAGTCGATTTGGAATCATTCCTCGATTTGGTACTGCCGATGAGGTAATATGGTTTGAAGCCAATCCCTGCTACATTTACCATACAATCAATTGCTGGGAAGAAGGAGATGAAATCATCATGGATTGCTGTGTAAATGATAGTCCAACTCCCCAACAGGAATTACCGAAAGGAGCTTCGGCAGCAGAAAAATTAAATGCCTACCTACGATTAAGGGCTTATTTACATCGCTACCGCTTCAATCTAAAAACAGGCGAAACCAAAGAGTACCGACTTGACGATCAGATTACGGAATTTCCATTGATGAATAGCCAGTATTTGGGCAGGAAATCTAAGTTCGCATATAATCAGCGATTTGACCTTTCGGAGACCCTTCGCTTTGACGGCATTGTAAAATACAATACAGAAAACAATAGCTCTCAGACCTATGAGTACGGGCAATACAAATATGGGAGTGAATCACCTTTCATTCCCAAAGAAAATGCGAAATCTGAGGATGATGGTTATGTGATCAGTTTTATTACCGATGCTCGCGAGGAAAAATCAGAGGTTATTATCCTGGATGCCCAAAATATAGAACAAGAGCCTCTGGCGAGGATTCTGTTGCCCCAAAGAGTTCCATTAGGCTTTCATGCTTGTTGGGTTAACGGAGATCGGATGTTTCGCTAAATCTATGATTTATGGAAGCTTATATATTTGATGCAGTGAGAAGTCCCCGAGGCAAAGGTAGTGCTAAAAAAGGGGCTTTAAAGGATGTCAAACCTATTGACTTACTTTCCCAGCTGTATGCTGCATTAGAAAAAAGAAATGAACTGGATTCCAAAGAAATCGATGCGGTGATTTTGGGATGTGTCGGCCAATTGGGCGGACAAGGAGCTGACATCGCAAAGGTCTCAACTTTATATCATGGCTGGGGAGATCATATTGAGGGAATGACCGTCAATACTTTCTGCTCTTCAGGCATGACTGCGATAAGTCTGGCTGCAGCAAAAATTGCCTCAGGATTATCTGACATGGTTGTTGCTGGGGGAATTGAAATGCTTTCTCAAGTACCTATGTTTTCAGATAAAGGGTCCTGGTTTGCTGATCCTGAGGTTGCAGAAAAAACAGGCTATACCATGATGGGGGTTTCTGCAGATTTGATTGCCAATATAGAGGGCTTTCAGCCAGAAGAACTTAATGCTTACGCGGTTCAATCTCATCAAAGAGCAGCCAAAGCTACTGAAAATGGTTTCTTTAAAAATTCTTTAATCCCCATAAAAGATGAGGAAGGAAATACTGTGCTTGGATTTGATGAATGCATTCGTCCTCAAACCAGTCTGGAAGGACTCAATCAGTTAGAGCCTATTTTTGCTGCATATACATCTGGGTCCATTAAGCAAAAAATCAAGGATAAATATCCTGCTGTTCGCGAACTGGAACATAGACACACCCTAGGAAATTCTCCTTCTATGGCGGATGGAGCCTGTGTGTTATTGGTGGGTAGCTTGGAAAAAGGTAAAGCCCTGGGATTGACACCTAGAGCGAAGATTCGGGCTTTTGATAGTACAGCATGTGAACCCATTATCATGCTGTTAGGAGGTCAACACTCTGCTCAGAATGCAATTAAAAAGGGAGAATTGTCAATATCGGATATAGGATTACATAATTTTGCGGAAGCTTTTTCTGCTACATGTCTTAAATACCAGAGAGATTTAAAGGTTGAAGCCGAGCGCTTTAATGTGAATGGAGGAACTATGACTATGGGGCATGCACAAGGTGCAAGCGGAGCCATGATAAGTACAACTTTATTAGAAGAAATGGAGCGAAGGGATGAGCAATTTGGCCTGGCAAGTATCAGTGGAGGAGCTGGATTAGGAGCAGCGCTTTTACTGGAAAGGCTTTAATTAGAAAACGAACTACTACGCTATGAACCAGAAACAAGTACAAAGGAGTCTGGTGATCTCCAGCCTTTTGGCAGCATGCGTTGCCTGGGCGGGATCACAAAACGGTCAGGAGCTTAATGAATTTCCTCTTTACGCACTTTGTGTAATTCTAGGATTTGCGATCAATTGGCTAGCATTTATTCCTGCTTTTCGACTACAATCGGAGAAGTTTTTCGACTTAACAGGGAGCTTAACTTATATAGGGCTTACGCTCTTTGCCCTTTTTATGAGCGAAAACATTGACCAACGTTCGATCTTATTGGGATCCATGGTTATCCTTTGGGCTGTAAGATTAGGCAGTTTTCTTTTTCAACGGATTCATAAAGCCGGCAAAGACGATCGCTTTGACAAGATCAAGCCCAACTTTCTCAGATTTTTAAATACCTGGACGCTGCAAGCGCTATGGGCAGTTTTGACGGCTGCTCCTGCCCTAATTGCTATCACTGCTATAGAGCGTAAAGAAATGGGAATTTTAGGGATTTTCGGAATAGGACTTTGGCTTATAGGTTTCTTGATCGAAGTGGTTGCAGATCGTCAAAAGACCCAGTTTAGAAATAATCCGGAAAATAAAGATCGATTCATCCAAAGCGGCTTGTGGTCAAAGTCCCGTCATCCCAATTATTTTGGTGAAATTGTCCTTTGGCTGGGAGTTACTCTCATTGCTATTCCCGTTTTGCAAGGCTGGCAATGGATTGCCTTGATTTCGCCAATTTTTGTAACTCTATTGTTGACAAGAGTAAGTGGTATTCCCATGTTAGAAGCTAAGGCAGATAAAAAATGGGGAGAGCAAGAAGATTATAAATCCTATAAAGAGAATACTCCTGTCCTTATCCCGAAACTATAATCTGTATTTCTTGACCCTTCGTGTAAAATGAATATTTTCTATTCCGATTAGTTAGAATTTGCGAAGCTTATCCTTAATTTAAAGGCATCTTAATTTGAAGCTGCAAACAAGTACATGGATTCGCAAACCGTCATTGTATTGGCATTTGCCAATGATCGCAAAGGGAAATTTTTACGCTCTATAGCAGAAGAGCACAGAGGCATAAAATCTTCATTGCAGCAGTTACAGGAGAAAGGTCTCATCAAATTGGTTGAGCTTCCTGATGCACGAATAGAAGATATATTTGATGCTTTTCGACGGAATAAGGACATGGTCCGTATCTTCCATTATGGGGGACATGCGGAAGACCTAGACCTCCTCTTATCTAGTTCTGGAGAGACCCTGGATATACAGGCTTTTGCCCAGTACCTTTCTCAACAAAAAGGGCTGGAACTTAGCTTTATGAATGGATGTACTACCTTACTTCAGCGTGAAGCCTTAGAGGCCGCTGGTATTCCTAGTATGATCCTCACACATAGGGAAATTGGGGATAAGGCTGCAAAAGAATTTTCTCGCAAGTTTTATGATAACCTGGCTTCTGGCAGAGAAATACGGCGTTCTTTTGAGGAAGCGCAGGCTGAATTGCAAACTCAAAAAGAGGGTTTATTTAGAAGTTTGAATTTCGGAGAAGAGGAATTTATTGGAGATTCGGCAATTCCCTGGGAACTTTTTCAGTCGCGAGAGAATACATGGACTTTACCTACAAAAGTGCCCTTCCCGCTCCCTAAGCTGAGCTTAGCCCTTTCTATTTGTATGCTATTTGCAATAGGGATCTGGTCTTATCGAACCTATTTCCAGGAATTTGATATGAGAATATCTCTTGAATTACCTGAAGGTGTAGGCAACTCACATTTCCCCAAAGATTTTTTACATTCACTGAGGCTGGATTTAGGGAGCGAGATAATTTCAGCTCAGATCAATCCTGAGGGATTTGTTGAATTTCGATCCTTAAATGGAAGCCTGGGGGCAGTTCCTATAAGTATGCATTCTCCTTTCTGGACGTTAAACCAGCATGAAATAGTTATTCAAAGGAATCCTGACAGACTTGGGCTTTTTTGGAAGGATCCGTTTAAACAAATAAGAGGAAAAGCAACTGATATGGAGGGAGCTCCACTTAAAGGAGTCGAAATTAGCCTGAATCAAAGCAAAACTAAAACTATTTCCAACAAGAATGGAGATTATGTATTGAGGCTTCCGAAGGAACTTTATTCTGAGTTAACGCTAAATCTGGAACTAAAGAAAGAGGGATATATTGATGCTTTATTTCCAATAAACCGAGCTGATACCTTAGCTGATTATTCAGTTTACATGAAAAAAGAGAAAAATGATTAGAGCTTTACCATTTATCTGTTTTTTCCTTGTATCTATTACACTGGAGGCCCAAAGTCTGAATGGGAAAATTTATTCAGGCATTGGAGAACAACCTCTGCCCGGAGTTGCTGTTCGGATAAAAGGTTATACCCAGACGAGAAGTGATAATTTTGGAGAGTTTGTAGTTCGGCTTCCTGGTAAAGAAAAAGGCTCGCGAGTTAATTTGGGGCTATTAAAAGACGGATATGCTGTTATAAATCGGGAAATTCTTAAACCGAGAATTCCTTCCAGCGATAATGAAACCCTGGATATTTATATGTGTCCAACTGAGGAGAGAGATAAACTGGCCTTACAGCATTATAGGATTCGAGTTGATAATAGGATTGAGCGAAATTTTAAGGAAGAAGCTAAAATATTGGCAGATCGTCTGGAGTTTGAGAAAATCGGAGAACTCACTCAAAAGAAAAAGCAAGCTGAAAAGATGATAGACTCTTTGGCGGCTCGATTAGCAAAGTTTGATCCTGAGTTTGCAAGCAAGGAACATACGCTTGCCATGCAGTATTTTGAAAAAGGTGAACTAGAGGAAGCTTTTAAAATAATTGATCCAATTAAAATAAAAGCTAGAATACAGGCAAGAGATGCAAAGATAGCTGAGTTAAAAGCTGCAAACAATCAGGATATTCAATCTTTGGTTAAAGCTGGAGATTTAGCTGTGGCTAATTTGGACTTCCCGAGAGCGGAGGTTTATTATAAAGCTGCAGTGGATAGTGATACTACTAAGTTTGTGTCTTTAGCGCTTTATACCAAATTTCTTTTTGACCAAAATAAATCGCAGGAGCTACTTCCTTATGCCCGGATGTATTTGCGGCAAGCTAAAGGGAAAGGGCAAGAAGGTATTGCCTCTATAAGGCTTGGAGACGCTTTTTATTTTCAGAGACAGCCGGAAAAAGCAATTGCAAAATATAAATCCGCCATATCCCTTTTAAAAGAAGCAGAAAAAGAAAAAAAGCTTAGTTATCAAACTTATCTAGGAATTGCTTATGGAAACAAAGCAAATTCGCATGATATGCTATACCAATACAAGGAAGCCATAGCCAATTATGATTCTGCTATGGCCAGATACGACGTAGGAGAACTATCAGATGATCCTGAAAATCAGCTAAGGATTGCGCTTGTAAAGGAAAATCTTGGACTGACTTATTTGAAAATCAAGGAGTATAATACAGCTATTTCTTTCCTTGAAGAGTCTAAAGAAATTATAGAACAATTGGTAGCGCAAGATGAGGTTACCTTCCTGGAATATCTCCCTTCTATTTTCAACAATCTAGGTACTGCTTATTATAATGCCTCAGACCTGGATAAATCAAAACAGAATTATGAAGAAGCTAATGAAGCATTTCAGAAAGCTGTAGAGGCAAATCCTGCACGATTTGAACCAAACTATTCCACTAATCTCTACAATTTAGGTAATGTATATTCAGACTTAAAAGAATTTGACACAGCCATTTCATATTATGAAAAATCCCTGGAAATTTATAAGAAATTGACCAAGAATAATCCTGAAAGATACAATGAGAATCTTGGGAATCTATATACTTTAATTGGGATAACTTTTGAAAACCTCTATAATTATGAAGCTGCCGAGAGAAATTATCAACGAGCGATAACGATCAAGCGTGACCTCGTTAAACGTGATCCAGAACTTTACCAAGCTTCATTGGCAAAAACTTTAACAAATGCAGCTTTGGTAAATGGATCTTTGGGTAATTTTTCTAAGGCTAAAGATATCCAACTAGAAGCATATGCCATAAAAAAAAGTCTAGCTCTTAGAGATTCAATAGTATTCGCTGATGCTCTCGGGAGGACTTGCTACAATCTAGGAATGTTGGAAATCCTCGAGTTGAATTTTGAAAGTGCAAGGGCATATTTTCAGCGCGCGGATTCATGCTATTCGTTGATTCCTCAAACAAAAGAAATTGTTAGGCTCAAAGCAAGTGCATTAGACAGACTAAAATTTATTGATCTACCTGAAGCAAGATTTAATAGTGTATTTGAAAAGGCATTTATGTTCTCTCAAATACCCCAAAATGATTCTGCTAATATTTATTTCATGAGAGCTTTGGATGAGTTGGAGAAACTATCGCCGGAGATAATTTTAAATACCTCAAAGTTTGTTTCTCTGCTAACAAATAGATTGGCAATTAGTACTAGCATAACTCAGGAAAGGAAATATGATCTTAGGGGGAAATACCTCACTTTTCTAAAGAAATTGCAGAAAGAAGAATCGTCAGACCAAATGATAGCCAATGAAATAGTTAAAACTTATGCTAATTTTTCCCATGACTGTATAATGCTTAAACGATTCGAAGAAGCCGAAAAACATGCACGTAAAGCTTGTTCTCTGGATGAGAAGAATCAACTTGCCATAAGTAATCTCGCATCTTCCTTGCTATTTCAGGGGAAATACAAACAGGCAAAGAAAATTTATCTTCAATGGAAAGATGAAGAATATGAGGAAGATGATTATGAGTTTATGAAAGAGCTTTTTCTGGAAGACCTTAATAGCTTTGAAAAAGCTGGGATTATTCATCCCGATACACAGAAAATCAAAGAACTTCTAGACAACTAGAAATTTTTCTTATTCATATTGTGTTAAGCGTACGCTAAGATTCTGATAATCAGATCTTAGATAGGTTATAGCTTTTTTAGCTGTAATGTTAGCAACTGACTGGTCCATTCGGCCATGTCCGGGCTATTTTTATCCTCCCAGTCATAACGAGTATCCCCATCATCAGGTGCCGGAAGAGGATCACGCAAGAGGGCTTGTACATCAAAGCTTAATTCTCGGGTCGCAATGAGGAATTTCAGGTGGGCTGGCTGATAATCCTTTTCCCAGGCAATAAGATGTTTCGGTTGATCAAAAAGGATTCCCATAGGAAGAGTAAATGATTGTTCTGGTCCTATTTCATAAAAGGAAATCCCTCCGGATCGAAATGCACTAATGGAAAAATCCAGATTTAGCATAAGTGGAGCGACAAATACAGATATATCCTCCAATTTGTTGGTCAACTCAATATCATATTCCCCATAATTATTGTAGCTACTGCCTTTATATTTCTTAAAGGCTTTTAGGATAAAGTCTCCCTGATTCACTCCAGGAATCGTAGAATTATGTGAAGCTTTTATTTTGAGTCTGTCTTTTGTTTTCCCTCTGTACTTATACACTTGGAAATCCAGGGGAAGCTTTTTGTATTTCTTCTTGAACTTTTCACTTACGTTTTTGAGATCTTTTACCATTTCCCAATGAGCTACCTGTTCGATATACTTCATCATTTGCTTTTCATCTTTGGCAGGCTTAATGATGGGTAAAAATTTGCTGCTATCTGATCGACTCAGGGTATATTCATTGTTCTTTTTTCCGATCTGATAGGGTCCTTTTTGGGTAGAGCTAAGGATTACATTTTTGGGTTTAAATGTATTCTTGGCTTCCATAAGGGCATCCTCCGATTGGTCCGGTAAATTTTTTAGCTGAAAAAGGGTGGCAGCGTGCCCCAATTCCTGAATATATCCAGAATAAGTTTTTCTAGTATCCAGGTTCTGACTTTGACCACTCTCCAAACTAACCCTGCTATTTGAATCAATTTCGAGCACACTGGAGATCGCAGAAACAGATCTTAAGCCCACAAGTCCCATTTCATTGTCATCTTCATCCTTTATAAGAATTTTTGCCCCTACTCCGTCAGCAGGCAATCCATGAACCACCCCCAGGTCCATAACCCAATAGTCATCAAAGGTTGACTCATCCATTTTTGACAAAATCCTGCCTTTTGTTTCACTTTGACTTACGTCCGCTCCTAAAAATCCCTCAAACAGATAATCCTGAGCTTTTCCAGAGGCATACAATAAAGGAGTTTGTTCTTCTTCTTCAAGATATATCCTGATTCTATGTGCTAAATCATAATAGCTTAGTTTTGCTTCAGCTCTTGTCAGGACATCCAGCAAACCATTGATGAAAATTCCACCGTAACTATCGTCCTTTTCCCAGACCGGAGAATTATTTTTCATCCTTAGTGTTCTACCAGCCGATTCAAGCTCTTTGGCAAATTGATCACTTCTGCTTGCTGAAAACTGGATCATTTCTACTTCCGGTAAAAGCTTATCCAATTCCCTGGTGTTGGTCGGCTCAGGGTGATGCCCAAAAATAAATTCTTCCCATTTTCTCGGGTTCTTGGGATTGGAATAGAATTTTATGTTGGCAGCTCCTTCAGAAGAATCACTTCTCACATTATCTCCTGAATTACAACAATCAAATAAGGCAACTATCTGAGCTCCCTTTTTAGAGACTTCGTGAAATAGGTATCGCAATTCTTTATCGCATAAATCTGTACCAACCAAATTGCTCCGGTTCTCAAGATTAAAGGGACGGCTGTCATAACACAGAATGGATTCCAGTAATCCGTCTGCTTCCTGATTTACTGAAATTTCCCCATCCGAATTCCCTGTAAAGATGGGGGGAGCTGGTTCTTGAGCTCCATGACCTGAGTAAAAAAAGAAAGCGATATCCTTTGGACCAGCTTTGCCCAGATGATTTTTTATCCCATTGACCACGGCTTCTTTGGTAGCCTCTTCATCCGTGAGCATGAGGACATCTGCCTTTTTACTATTATTATTGCCCACTTCTTCTTTGATTCCAAGAAAGTGGTCCAAATAGTCTCTTACCCTTTCAGCATCTTTTACACATCCTTCCAAATCTGCAAAGCCTTCGATTTTAGGGTAATCTTTGATGCCGACTAATAAGGCATAGCAAGTATCCATAGGTATTATTGGGAGTTAGTCTATTTTATTAGGTATTTTTCTCGCTAAGAAACGAAAAGAATAGGAATTTCCTGATTTCTATTTGGTAGCGTATGGGAAATTCTGAAAAGCCTAGCTGTCCTTACAGAAACCAGGAAATTTGTGTCTATAATCTGCAAAATTAAGATGAAAAAATCCTGATTAAGGCGAACCAACACCCGGTTTATTTCCTTTATCTGGATCTTTAATAATTACTCCGCCATCTTTTTCCTTAATTTCTTTTAGTACCAGGGCTACATGAGGTCTATTTCTGGAGCTAAACTGGACTGCTCTATCTTCTCGGAAATAACTAAATCTTGTACGGACATCTCCGCTCGAATTTTCTATATCTTCTTTGGCTGTATCTTTAAAATCAATTCTGATGCGTGATACACTACCTGTTGTAAAGGCCATGTATATACGTTTTCCATTCCTTAAGTCTTGGAGCAAATTATGTGTAAAGTCAGGCGTTTGCCGGGCGACCCAATTTTGAAGATCACTAAAGCTAGTTCTGGCTTCTATTTTTCGAAGGGAATAAAATGAAAATGCAAGCTCCTCATTTTCATTTAAGGAATCCATTATTTTCTGAACATCTGAAGCACCCATTTCCTGTAAATAACCTTCAAGGTAAGGAAACCCTTTAGCTGAAGATAAATAGGGTGTATGTGGTGTATTGGGTGGAAGATTTAAATAACTTCTTTTTGTTTTGAAACTAAAAGGAGCAGGAGTCGTAAAGATGTCCTTAAGCTCAAACTGAGTGGTTTCATAATCATCCCCACTTCTTGTGATCATGCCAAAGGGCTTCAATTCCGCTACGGGGGGATGTATGGATACGGAATGAGGAAAGTGAATCTTCTCGAGGACTTTCCTGATCTTTTCATTTTCATCGAATTCGCTGAAAAGACTTTTTGTGGAGAATTTCATAAATTAGATTTTTCTTGCCGAAAAATAGATGGATGGAGCAGCCTTGAGGTACTTCATAGTATTTATTTCCTTGAAAGCCATCTATTTAGTTCGGGTTTTTTAAAGATATGAATGATTGTAATAATCGATAAATTAGAAATATTTTCTTTATCTAAAAAGATTGACGGTCGATATCTTTAGATTACATTGAATGATCGTAGGAGAATATTTAACACGACTCATCTAGCCTAGGAATATGAATTACATAAGGGTACTACTTATAATTTCATGTTTGAAATTATGCTTTCCAGGCATGAGTCTTACTCAGCCCAGCAATCCTCATGTAAGTCCTTACCCATATGAAGTTTATAGTGCTGATCAACCGGAAGGAATTCAGTTAGGAAAACAAGCTTATGATATCATCCAGGATGATCTGGGAATCATATATACTTCTTTATACGAAGGCATCCTGGTATACGATGGGCAAAAATGGTCCTTGATAGCTGAGACCTTGAGGTTGGAAAAGAGTCAATTTTCCAAAGGTAAAAATGGACTTATCTACGTGATCAGTGGTAAATCATTTGGGTATCTGGGTTTCGATCCAGAGAAGCTGTCTATTGCCTATTTTTCACTGGATGATAAATTCCCAGTTCAAACAATTATTGAGCAAGCCTTTGTCAATATATTTTCTGTTGGTAATGAGATAGTAATCCTCGGCTACAATAATTTGTGGGTATGGGATATGGACAAAAAGGAAATTCGTACATTGGATTTACCCTCAGCCGAGATAAAAGGGGCAGGGCTGATAGAAAATAAATTGAATTTTATTGCTGAAGACGGTAGCCTTTATAATTATGATGAGGGTAATATCTCAAAAAAGAATACTCCTCCATATCCAGGCGTATTGGATTCTGAAATTCATTTGCTGCCGGGAGAAGACAGCGGGGAAATATTAGCAATTGGTACATCTGAGGCTTTTGTTGTTGCAAATGGAAGCTGGCGTAAAATTGAGGGTGATTTTTTTCAGCTTCCTCAGGAAATTAATATAAACGATGCTAGATCTTTGCATGATGGATATTACGCATTGGCTAGCATGAATAAAGGATGCTTTATCCTTGATAAGAGGCTCAATGTTTTGGATAACATCCATCAGGAGCGTGGAGGATTGGCCAGCAATATCATCTATAAATTGAGACAGGATAAAGAGAAGGGGATCTGGTTGGCAATGAATGATGGGATGGCAAGGCTTTCATATCCTCAGGTTATTCAAAAATTTTCCGAGCCATTTGATCTTAATCGATTTACCTTAAGTACCCTTCACTGGAAAGATCGATTGTTTGTGGGGGCATTAGAGGGAGAATTGCTTAGCACTCCTTATAAAAAAAATATATTCGAATCCCCTGTATTTGAATCGGTGAAATTTCCCAGAAAAGTATTTGATGTCTGGGACCTAGTTGGGGTAGATCAAGGCTTGCTGATCGCTTCAGGTCGTGGTATATTTTTGCTGGAGGAAGGAGAAAATGAGGCAAAGGATTTAGGCCCCCCCAGTAGGGTATATAAGCTGCATAGATCCAGTTGCGATAGTAATCTGGTTTTCTTTGCCTGGCAGACACTTGATAAGCCAAGCGATTACTTTATCGGATTGTTAGATGCGAGAGGTGATGAAATAAAGGTGAAACTGGAATTTGCAAGGGTATCTCATGAAGTCAGAGATATGGAAGAAATGCCTTGCGGTGAACTATGGCTTAGTTTTAATGAAGTGAGCCTGCTTCGTTTCGATACAAAAACTTTGAGGGTGGATTCGGTCGAAAAACTGGAATTGACCGAAGAAGAAAAAGATCGTTTTGACCAAATAGAAGTCTTTGGATATAAGAATAAGCTATACTTTGGTAGCATGGCTGGAGTCCTTGAGTATGACCGAACTTCAAAAAAGTTGCTTTGGAATGAAAAGTTTGGGGATAAATCTGCCTATAGTGTGATTGAAGATCTTCAAGGAGGGCTCTGGTTATCAGATACAGAAATCAATAAATATTTACCCTCAGGTTCAGAAGATTGGAAATCTTCTATTTTTAATCCCTTACCCTACATCTGGGCCTTTTATCCGGAGAACAAAGAGAATATTTGGTTTGCAGGAGCTGATGGACTATATCATTATAATCCTACTATCAAAAAAGATTATGGAATCCCTTTTCGCAGCCTTATCCAGGAAGTGAAAATATCCTTTATTGATACAAAAAAGGCCGATGAAACTGAGATTAACCCTGCTGCTAAACCTCTGGAATATGTAGAGAAGGATTCTATTATTTTTGGTGGATTATTTGGATTAACCGAAGATGGATATCAGTTGGAAGCTCCAGCGGGATTTGAAAAGAACTTACCTTATAAATACAAGAATATCAGTTTTCGTTTCGGGGCCACCAGTTTTGAATACCCGAAGAAAACAGAATTTTCCTATTTACTGGAAGGCTATTATCCCTATTGGTCGAAGTGGGAAAATAAGCACGAACAAAAATTCCCCTATTTAGAAGAAGGAAGCTATACCCTCAAATTAAAAGCAAGAAATATATATGGAGTTGAATCAGAGGTAGTAAGCTTCTCCTTTTACATTCAACCTCCCTGGTACAGGAGTTGGTGGGCCTATACCTTGTATGTTTTAGCTGTACTTGGTATCGCTTTTTCCATTTATAATTATTATCAAAATAAGAACAAGCTTGACCAACAAGCTAAGGAATTGGAGCGAGAGAGGGAAACCCAGAAACGACTGCTCGCAATAGATAAACTGAAGGATCAGTTTCTCGCAAATACTTCCCATGAATTACGTACTCCCTTACATGGTATCATCGGAATTGCAGAATCGCTGCAAGATGGTGCCGCTGGAGAATTGAATTCCGCTCTTCAACAGAACCTGGATATGATTGTCTCCTCTGGCAAAAGACTATCAAGTCTGGTTAATGATTTGTTGGATTTTTCCCGAATTAAAAACAGGGACCTCAACCTTCATCAAAAACCAGTCGGGCTCTTTCCTGTCGTTCAAATCGTCATGCAGGCCTGCCATACCCTGATTCAG
This sequence comes from Bacteroidota bacterium, assembly GCA_039819665.1. Lineage (GTDB taxonomy): Bacteria > Bacteroidota > Bacteroidia > J057 > J057 > JAWPMV01. Next base: position 121,017 of record JBCBRM010000008.1, on the reverse strand, counting down.
GGAAAGGATTTGGAACTCGTTAACGCAACAAATCCTGATTTTCCACTTTTGTTTGTAGATGAGAACCGACTCCAGCAAGTTTTGTACAATTTGGTAGGTAATGCAATCAAGTTTACCGAGGTTGGCAAAATTCAGGTTGGCTCCAAATTAGAAAATGACAAAGTAGTGGTTTATGTTCAGGATACTGGCACTGGTATTCCGAAAGAAAAACAAGAAAGTATCTTTCAGGAGTTTGAGCAATTAGACGGAGGAACGGAGCGACAATTTGCCGGCACAGGTCTTGGCCTTTCTATTTCGAAAAGGCTGGTGGAGATGCATGGAGGCGAAATGTGGTTGGAATCGGAAATTGGCAAAGGGTCTACCTTTTATTTTAGTATTCCAATTGCAGATGTAGAGTATACCCCAATTTCTCAAAAAGAAAATGCTTCCATTCCACAAGAGACACATTTTAGTTCTGATGCAGATAGTATTCATCCCGATGTGAATGAGGCTATTCTTTTACCTGAAGACTCTCCTTCTGTACGAATTTTGGTGGTAGATGATGAACCTATCAACCAGCAAGTGCTAAAAAACATGCTCATCGTGCGGAATTTTGAGATTGTTTCGGCTATGAATGGGGAGGAAGCACTTCGGATTCTTGAGGAAGATCCCAATTTTGATATGGTTTTATTGGATGTGATGATGCCCCGTATGTCGGGATACGAAGTGTGCCGAAGAATCCGTGAAAAATATTTGCCCTCAGAATTGCCAGTCTTGATGGTAACGGCCAAAGACCAGATTTCAGATAAAGTCAATGGACTGAATTCGGGTGCGAATGATTATCTATCCAAACCATTCGATAAAGAAGAATTTCTGGCGCGACTTGAGACTCATCTTAATCTGCACAAAATCAATATTGCAACAGGAAGATTTGTCCCTTCAGCTTTTATCCGTGCCCTGGGCCATGAACGAATCACCGATGTCTATTTAGGAGACCATAAAGAGAAAGAAGTAACAGTGTTTTTCTCAGATATTCGCGGATATACCAGCCTCTCCGAAACTATGACTCCGCAGGAAAACTTTCTCTTTGTTAATAAATACTCCCAGCTCATGGGGCCTATTATTGAGTCTAATAAAGGCTTTGTCAACCAATACCTGGGAGATGGTATTATGGCTATATTTTTGGAAAACCCGGAAGATGGTCTTAAAGCATCGATAGAAATGCAGAAAGCAATTCATGCTTTTAACCTTCAGCAGCAAAAAAACAATAAGCCAAGTATCCGAGTAGGAATGGGCTTGCATACAGGCTCACTAATTATGGGAATAATTGGCGACCACAAGAGGAATGATGCTGCTACAATTTCTGATACAGTAAATTCAGCGGCCCGCGTAGAGGGTCTGACCAAATATTATGGTGCTAATATTCTAGTAAGCGGTCAAAGCCTTAGTCAGATCCCGAATGTTGATCAGTATAATTATCGCTTTATGGGAAAGGTGCAGGTGAAAGGAAAGCAGGAATCGATTTCGATTTATGAGTTTTTTGATGGCGATCAAAAGAAATTACTTGAAGGGAAAATTGCGAGTAAGATACAATTCTCTAAAGCACTGGATTTATACTTTAATCGAGAATTTGAGCCTGCAATAAATGAGCTGAAAAAAATTCTTGCAAGTAATCCGGGAGATCGAGGCGCGAAACATTTATTAGGTAAAGCAATTCAAAATCTTACAAAGGGTATTCCAGAGAATTGGGATGGAGTAGATCTTATGGAGGCTAAGTAAATTTCTTCCTTCAAGAAAGGAGAATAAATTGGCCAAGCCCTCCCTTTCTCTTTTTGAATAATTTCCCGTAATTTCTAATACATAAATTTGAACATTACGCCATTTTGAATTATGGGGTAATTAACCCTCTGTGCTATGAGTTCCGAGACCCAGGCAAGCCCTGCCAAATCTGAAAAGCCTATCCTCCTCCTAGCATTCGCAAATGCTTCTCAAAATCCCTTAAAGATTCACCAAGAAAAAATTGCCTTGGTAAAAGCTTTGGTACGTGAGCTTAAAGAAAAAGAACTTGAAGAGGGGGATATAAAAAATGAGTACACAACTGATTTATGTGAAGTTGTAATTTTGTCGGAAGCAAGTATAAATTCTATTATCGATGCTTTTGAAGAAAAGAAATACAAAGACAAGAGCGGCAATAGCAGGATAGCAGTGTTTCATTACGCAGGTCATGCTGGAGATGATGCTTTACTTCTTGAATCTAAGCAGGGAGGAGGAAATACACGTCGAGCTTATTCGGAGGGGCTTATTTCCTTGTTCAAGGAGCAAACGCAGCAAGGTATGCTTAAGTTTGTCTTTTTGAATGGATGCTCTTCTCAAAAAATTACAGATGGTTTTCTGCGTGTAGGTGTCCCGGCAGTTTTGGGTACTACCAAGTCTATCCAGGACTCAATGGCGATAGACTTGTCTGAACGCTTTTATAAGGGCTTGGGCAATGGAAATTCACTACTTCGATCCTGGAATATGGCTGAGGCACAAATTCGGTCCTACTTTAAAGAGGATATTAGTTCTACTTATCGTCCGGTTATTTTTAATCGCGAAAATCAGCTTCCTGATCAATTTCCCTGGCAGATCAGATTTGGAAAAGGGGCTGATCATCAGGGGCTCAAAGGGTGGAACTTACCTGAAGCTTCAAAAAATCCTCTGCATAATTTACCCCTGCCGGATAAATACTATAATAAACTTCCTGCCAGTCCATATACAGGTCTAAATTATTTTCGGGAAGACGATGCCGCCATATTTTTTGGTAGGGGAGCAGAGATTAGAAATCTCCACAATACCATCATGGAGGACAACCGAGTCATTTTGCTACATGGCAAATCCGGAGTTGGGAAGTCTTCTCTTCTATTTGCTGGATTGATCCCCAGAATTAAGCTCTATTATCCAATTTATTTCAGGCGTAATCAGGAAAAAGGCTTACTACAGAGTCTATTAGATGCGATTACTGAGCAGTTGCCTGATAAAGTCGAGAAGATCACAAAGGTTTCAGAAATAGATGAATACAGGGATGATATAGCTGCTGCATATGATCAATTTTCCTCTATATCTGAAGCTTTTAACACAGGGGATAAGGAGGAGGATAATGGTTCAGAATTTGAAGGATTCTTATCAGCTTTTGCTATGATAGCCGATAATATGAAAGAAGGATTGACTGCTGCAAAGGAATGGGGAATAGCTCAAAAAGTTGGACAAGAGATTTTGGCTAATTGGGGCTTATTGGAAAAGATTACCCAAAAACCTGTATTACTAATTATTGACCAGGTTGAGGAGATTTTTACCCGGCCTAAAGCCGGTAGCTCCAATTTTATTGCAGATTCAGAGCTCGATATCTTCCTTTTTGCGATCAACTATTTTCTTTCCCTTGAAGAAGAAGGCATAAAAGGGAAAACCGTCTTTGCTTTTAGGAAAGAATATTTCAGTGATATTCGAGAAATTTTTACTGATAAGAATATCCCGTTTGTCGATTTTCATTTGAAGACACTTGAAAAAGACGGGATCGTTGGGGCTATCAAAGGAGTTCAGAATAATTCCAGTCTTAAGTCCTTTTACAAAATAGAATTCGAAGAAGATCTGCCAGAGAAAATTGCACATGATATCTTAGCGGATTCTGATGCCAGTGTGGCTCCCATGCTGCAAATTATCATGCGGAAATTGTGGGATGAATATGCCGCTCATCCAGCCCCCTCATCTCGGAATTTGCTCATCATAAAAGATGGTTTTTACCAAAGTGGGATAAGTACCACAATGGAAGATTTTTTCCAATCGCAAGTAGAGATATTTAAGAATAAAGGCTTTGCCGATCTGGTGGAGAATGGATGGCTGTATGAAGTCCTCTACCTACACACTACTCGCCTGGGAACAGCAACTAGCTATCAAAGCCGTTTGCTGGAAAAATTGTTTGATCAAGATCACGATAGAATCGTGGAAGCACTTATTGAGCTTAAACAGTGTTTTTTGATTGTGGGCTTAGAAGTTCAATCCAATTCTAATCATGTGACGCTATTGGCTCATGACACATTAGCTCCTATTGTACGCCGAGCAAATGAGGAGTCTGATTATCCCGGCCAAAGAGCTAGAAGGATATTGTATGGGAAAATGAGGAATATTCGGTATTGGTTTCCCCGCGAAAAAGTAAGAGAAGTAAAGGCCCTCGAGAAGCTAAAGGAAACCTTCTTTGAGAAACATAAGAATTATGATTTTTTAAGAGAAAACATACGAAAAACCTTAATTGGTAGTGAATTAGAATTCAATGATTTTTGGGATAATGTAATTGAACATCTTGAATCTGATTTCGAAGAAAAACTTCCCCAAATCTACCTGAGTGAGTATGAGATTGAAACAATAAAAGTCGGAGAGCATGGCATGAGGCAAAGAACGAGATGGGAAAATCGTTTGCTCCAAGAAAGTGAGAGAATCATAGAAGAGCATAAGCAGGAGGTTCAGAAAGCTATCGGTCAGAGCAAATATAATCTTGCCTTGGCCTTTGAGGTTCAGGCAACTCGGATGATAGAAGAAATAGAATCGCATAACAATTTAAATTCTGCGGTTTATGAGAAGGCCTGGCTATATGGTTTACACGCCTTAAATCAGGAATTTCCCAAAGAAAAATCTCTACCTACTACCCTCAGCAGAATTACTTCCACCAATTTGGCCTCAGGGCCGTTTAGAAGATTGTGGAAATCTCCAGCCTTTTTGAATGACCATAGATTGTGGCTAGAAAAGTTCTCTTCGGATTGTTCGTTCCTTAGCTTCAAGGAAAACAGTGAAGGAGGGTTTTATTACGGAAAGATTGATGTGATGAATGGAAAAATTAATCGCTTTCTGGAACCAGAAGATATGGGAAATTGGAAATGGAGCGCACAAAAAACATCTTTTTCTTTGGATATGACCCAAATGGCTTTCCTCAGAATTGAAAGCGAGCATAGGATTCAGTTGGTTTTTATGGATGTGAATACGAAAGAGTATCAGGAAACTTTTTCTATAGAAATTATGAATGAATACAATAGGCATTGGTTGCGTAGGTATTTATTCATTCATCACCACCCTCAATTAAAGCTAGCTGTATTTGGCACTCCCCGGGAATTATTTATTAAAAAGCTTAATGAAGCTCCATTAGCTGTCCCACTTGTAGATGAAATGGAGAATGTGTTTGAAATCGAACAACTCGTATTCTCCGGAGATGGGAAAAACCTCATCCTTTTGGATACAAATGGAAAATTGTACTGGTATCGTTTATGGAATGAAGAGAGTCAGCAAATAGAATATGAAAGTATTAAATACCCTCCCCAGCCTTTATTTCTCGATATTCAGGAAGAAATCTTAATTGAAGGGGTAAAAGGAAGTCAAATATCTGCCTACAAGATCCAGGAAGTAGTGGTAAGTAATACAGGAAAATATGTGGCTGTCCGAATAAGTGATCCCAATAGTTCTTCGGTAGATATCCTCAAACTATTTTCGATGGAGTATTCTATGTCTGGAGGAATTAAATTGGAAGACTTTGGGGGTATTTTAGAACTTGCTTTTTCCCCAGACGAACGATTCCTGGCTTACCGTGTAGAAAACGAAGGTGAACTGGATCGGGTCAATGTATTTAACCTTCAGGACGGCTTTCCAAAGCTTTTGGTTCAAATTGAATGTAAATCAGAAGATGGCTACATAGATAAATTGGGATTTCATGAAGATAGTAGACGCTTATTTACTTTTTCATCTACTGGCGAACTGAATATCTGGCGAGTAGATGATGGAGGAGAGTTCAATGTATTTGAAATGGGAGAAGCTCCTTCTGCTATGGCGATGACGAATGATTTTTCAACTTTATATACAGCCACATATGAAGGAGTTAAAATATGGGATTTCCACAAGAAAAAGCATATTGGAAGCCTGATATTGACAGAGGAAGCATATAAAGGGAGTTATATTTCTGCTTTTGAGGCTTCGCAAAATGGAATAATTGCCGCCATATTTAGCTCACCTATATTAGGCTCCTTGTCAAATAGTATAGGGAGTGAGTCTTCTGCCTTGTTGCGAGTTTGGGAAACTGATGTAAAAGAAGAAAAAAAGCCTTTTAAAGTTGCCTTGCCAGAAGATTCTGTCCATATGGCTTTGCATAAAAATGGAGAACTTTTGGCAGCTGACTGGAAAGGTAGTAATGTACGTATTTGGCATCTTCCCACAAGAAAATGGATGAATCTGGATGGGCCTGGTGGGAAAAAGTTATTGGGACTAGATTTCGATTCTGAATCCCAAAGACTTGCTGCTTCCTTTGATAATGGCCAGATTTTTATCTGGAATATTCCGGATGTTCCCGAGCGAGGAAGATGGAAGAAAGTTCGGAAAAGAAGAAAAATAGATTTTCAACCCGGACAAATAAAGAACTTCTTTTTTGAGGGGGAGAACCTGGGTGTTCTTACACTTGAGCAGTTGATAGTGATGGATTTATCCTCAGAAACACAAGAATTATTTCCCTATAAAAGCAATGAATCCTCTGGAATGTATCTTTGCAAGAATAAGAGGTTTCTTATTTTTTCTACTTGCTTTGATGACATACCAGAAATTATTTTTTATGATTTAGTTGACCAAAGGATTCTTACAAAAATTGAGTTAGAAGGCACACCGAATCGAGCCCTCAATTTTTATATAGATCCTCAGGAGAAGATTTTGCTGACTTCAGATGTCGAGCAGTCTTATATTACAATCTTTGATCTGGAATTTATGCTAGATTATTTGACCCATGGTAGGGAAAGTAAGCTGTTTGAAAAAATCTACAAGCATTCCTTCGATCATCTCCCATACGAATTTGAAAATATAGAATTAAGGGAAATATCGATCGAAGGTAGAAACGATACCCAGGCCGTCTTCCAAAATATGCTTCCACTGGATATGAATCCCAGAGAATATATTTGTAGACCGATAGAAGAATAGCCTTCTCACCCTATTGGGTGATGACTTTATTCAAATAGTGCTTTTCATTTACGAAGAATACCAAATGCTTCCTTTATGAAAAGCCTGATGACTATAGGGTTTCTTGTTGCAGTTTTAGCGAACTGTTGCTTTGCCCAAAATCCCAATGACCTGTGTAGCAACGCTATTACTATCGATTCTATACAAAATCGTCAGAGTGTTACCATTACTTTTTCTAATACAAGCCAAAGCCTCATAGCTTCTTGTGAAGACTCTACCAATACAAACTTGGATCTTTGGTACAGCTTCACCATGCCCTTTAATGGCCAAATTCGCCTAACGGGATTATCTACAGTCAATAAAACCTCTCTATACGAAAGTTGTGGCGGGCAAGAGCTATTTTGTATGTCTGCCAGTGGATTTATGACCGGACTGCTTGGTGGCACAACTTATTTACTTCGGTATGGAACTGCCTCACAATTTAGTGGGAACAATACTTTATTTATACAGGCCTTTCCTCCTCCCTCCAATGAGGAATGTGTTGATGCTATTCCCATCGCAGGTATTTCTCAGAAGCAAAACATTCAAGTAGATAATCGGGGTGCATCAGAAAGTCTGGAACTAGCCTGCGATCCTAATAATCAGGAAAACTTTGACATTTGGTATAGCTTTGATATGCCTTTTGATGGTAATGTTAAAGTATCAGGCTCTTCTGCCAGTCATAAACTGGCTCTTTTTGATGCTTGTGGGGGAATTGAAATCGCATGCCTGACCAGCACAGGATTCTACCTGAATCTTGACTCCAATGAAACTTATTTTTTAAGATTCGCTTCAAATAGCAATAGTGCAGGAACAAGTAATTTAAGTATACAAGCCTTTTCCCCACCTACTAATGATTCTTGTGATAATGCAATCTCACTGGGTGATTTACGCATGCCTGTAGATCTAAATCTGGATAATCGCGGAGCTAGTGAGAGTTTAAATGCTTCCTGCGAATCTGCCCGTTTTGAATACCTGGATCTATGGTATGAATTTGAAATGCCTTTTGATGGCAATGTGAAAATAACGGGGGTATTTGGGGTAAACCGTTTGAGTCTATTTGATGGATGTGGGGGCAGTGAACTGGCATGCAACACCTCTCTTACTTTTTGGCAAGGCTTGGATTCCGGACAAGTATATCTTATGCGCTATTCTTCTCTACGCAATCAGGCAATCAATGATCAAATCAACATACTTGCAGTACCTACAGCCTCAAACGATGAATGCACAAATGCTACTTTCCTTGACAGCTTGGAGTTGGGAAGGTCAGTTTCCTTAGATACCCGCTCTGCAAGTGAAAGCTTGGATGCTTCTTGTGAAACTGCTTCTGCTGACAATCTTGACCTCTGGTATGAGTTTGTCATGCCTTTTTTCGGAAATATCAAAATCACAGGCGTTTTTGGAGTGAATAAAATTGCCTTATACGATGGCTGTGGAGGAAATGAGTTGGAATGCTCAGCATCAGGAGCTTTTTTCGAAAATCTCGTTTCCGGGCAAAGATATTTATTGCGTTATGCGGCCGTAACCCAACAATCAAATTTTGATCAAATTAATTTACAAGCTATACCTACAGGTCTCAATGACGAATGCGTAGATGCCTTTCTAATTCCTGATATTGATCAAGAACAAACCATTTCTTTGGATACCCGCGCAGCGAGTGAAAGTCTGGACAGTAATTGCGAAACGGATACTGACGAGAATTTGGATCTCTGGTATAAATTCAATATGCCTTTTGAGGGTTTATTGAAGGTGAGTGGAGTATTCGGAGTAAATAAGTTGGCCCTTTTTGATAGTTGTGGTGGAAATGAAATGGCGTGTTTTAGCAGTAACGGAGTCTTTTATAATCTCAATTCTACTCAGACTTATTTTCTCCGTTATGCCACCACTCAGCAGATGGCCAATGTGGATGATTTTCGGGTTCAGGCTTTTAGGAATCTTGCCCATGACCTCTGTGAAAATGCAATAGAAATTTTACGGATTGATTCTGCTCAAAATATAGTAGCCGATACACGAAAAGCTTCTCAAAGTGAACTTTCCGCCTGTGAGGATTCGGCCTTTAGTCAACAGGATTTGTGGTATAGATTTATGATGCCTTTCGATGGCAAGCTGTTCATACGAAACGGAAATAATGCCCATAATTTTTCACTTTGGGACAGTTGTAGTGGAATTGAAATCAGCTGTTTCTCCGGTCTTGGAGAATTTGATGGATTAGAAGATAGTACCGAGTATTGGCTTCGTTATGCTTCCCCTTTTGGTAATGCAACTTTGGATTCATTTGAAGTGGAAGCAGTGATGAGTGTGGGGATAGGGGAAGGGGAAGGGGAAGGGTATAAGATTAATATTTTCCCAAATCCAACACACAATGTCTTATATATTTCTCATGCCTCCTCTTTTTCTGGAGATTTCTCAGTCCAGGTTTTCGATATCAGGGCAAACAAAATGGATATCCATGTATTAAAGACTGATATCGGAGGTAAACAAGCCAGTCAAATTGATGTAAAAGGCCTGAAATCGGGAGTATATTTGATAAGGGTGGAAATAGATACCAGGTTCTTCTGGAAAAAGTTCCTTATTGAGTAAAAAAGATTCCAGTTTTGAAACGAATGTGATGTAATATAACTGCGAATTAAACCAGCTGATTCACATATATATATACTCCATATTTTGTCAATTAGTGAATAGAATTATTATTTTTTGTATACCTGGTCAATAAAATATAATCGTTTAGAACAGAGTATTATTAACAAAAACATTCGTAAATGTTTGATTTTAAACTTATTTAAGCCTATTTTAGGTAGGATTAAGAGCTACAACTGAGCACCTAATTCATTCCTTTCTATTTTTTGTTTTATATCCATTTTTATCAATAGAAGTAATGAAGTTTGAGTTTGGTTTTTGTTCATATTTGTTATAACTTGCCAATCGATTTTAGAAAATCAATTTCCTATTAAAAAGCCGATTGGATTTTCTCAATAATGAATATTACACAACTCTAAATTCAAGTATACTTGGAATAAGAGAAAATATGGAAACTCCTAACTTCCCAAAAAATTTAGACGAGCTCATCGGTAATAAATATGGCAGCATTGAAGAGCTGGAACATATTGATTTTCAGGCAATATCTAAGGCACATAAAGTTGGGAGGATAATTAGGATGAAAAGACTTGAGGCTAAGCTTACCCAACAACAACTAGCAGAAAGAATCGGCACCCAAAAATCATATATATCTCGAATTGAAAATGGTGCTGACATGAACTTGAGTACTTTGTTCAAAATATTCGATCATGGTTTAAATGTCCCATTAAACTTAGTCTTCGGCCAAGTTTTATAGTTTTACTTTAAAAAATATATAAATCCCTTTGGTATACTATGTAGGTATATCAAAGGGATTCTCTTTTTAATGCTTGATCTAACACGCAAATTTGAGATATGAAATAATATATCACGTAAAAAACTGAAATAATCATGACAATATTACCGCAGAATTATCTAATGACTCATGGACATTTTAAGAAATGTCTTACTAGGAATTGTTCAAAAACCATCCGGGAAATTATGCAAATGATGCCCGAAGCCCCCCCATTAACTTATTCTGAAGATCAATATGAATATCAAAAATGTCACTTTCGTTGATAGTTTCTATCAAGACTATAATAGCCTAAATCTAACAGAGCAGCAGAAAGTGGAAATTGAATTGACCATGATCTGTTCAGAGGTTCATTTTCCACCGAAATGGCTAGAAATTAGTAAGTCGCTTATAGGTTGCTACGGAATTATTGTTCCCTGTTCTCCCCTTAAATTAGGATTGGTTGCAAGGGTATTGAATAATGAACTTGTTGTATACCGTATTTTCCGGTTACCAGATTCCAATGATTTTCCGGCAGATGATTTTTCTAGGTTATTGATTTCCTAAACTAAACTCATACTATGGCAGCAATAGTTTTGAATTCACATATTCCAACTCTTTTCCATCTCTTAGAGAAAAAATATGGGCCAGAAGGTTGTATTGGCCGCGAACTTTTTGATTGGGAAGTTTTTCAGTCAAAAGAGATTCGCGTTTTACAAAAGAAGAATTTTGCTAAAAAGTTATTCCTTAAGAGTGCAAAGAGTTTAAGAAGTAAAAGGAAGAATGAGCTTTATTACAATTCATTTAAAAGTAATCTTTCTTTATTAGCCAAGGATCTTTTTTGGTTAAAGTATCAATCCGGGTTTGCCAAAACGGACCTTAAATCCTATGGAATCGTAAATATCTTTGGTGTAGAATACCAGGCTTTTTCCGATAGTGGTTTTATTAGGCGAGGCTCCGGGATTAAAGTCCTGGAAATTGACAGTAGGGGAGACCTGTATGTGATCCCCGAAGAAATGCCATTTTACAAAAAAAGTATGTAAGGCAAGGCATTTAGTTTGACCGCTCCTCAATCAACTCGATAAGCAAATCCACAGCCTCTTTCACGAAGGCGGGATCCTCTGCATGCGTATCTCTTTCTACTACCTCAATATTGCTTGGCAAATTATCTCTGAGATAATCGAAGAAAGCCTTATCCGAGGCGGGATCTTCCAACACACCACCAGGTATCGAATACCTTCCCACACCCTTTTTGGGGAACATGAAATAAGCCTTATCTGTCGTATGTTGTAATCGTTCGATGATGCTTTTTGCTACTCTAACAATTTCTTCCTCATTCAGTCGCGGCACGAAAACTACTGGACTATGAAATACGATTTGATGATCCTTAAATTCCTCGGGAACTACATTCGGCTCCACCAAAATTCCTAAGTGTTCGGCTCCCCCTGGACATAGTACCTGTGGCAATCCTAATTTTCCTGCAACCGTTAAACGCTCCGGACCACCAGCCCGCAAAACACTCCAAACATCATCTGCAATTTCCCCCATAGCATAATCAAAAACTGCTCCAATGATGCCCTCTTTCATCATCTGCTCCATGGCCTGACCGCCACTTCCTACGGCATGGAATACGATAACTTCGTAGCCTTTGGATTCGATGTATTTGATGGCCTCAATAGCTCCATTAGTGAGTACTCCCAAATTGGACATGCCAATAAGAGGCTTATCCGCTTTTTCCATTTTAAATTTGGTTTCAACGGAAGCCATTCCGCAAGCCGCCGCTGCAGCATTGGCGAGTATCTTTCGGGTGAAAGGATTGAGTTTTAGAATATCACTCACTGACGGCATCATCGTGATATCTTTAATGCCAACGAAACCTGAGGTATCTCCAGAGGCAATTGTAGAAACCATGATCTTGGGAAAACCATAGGGTAGGGCTTGCATGATATTACAGCAAGTCGAGGTCCCTTGAGTTCCTCCAAGTCCTAAAACTGCATGCACCTCATCATTTACAATTCGTGAGTTCAGGATATTGATACATCCCTGAACCACAAAAGGATTGGATTTTTCACGGGTGGGGTCTTTTAGGAGTGCGCCTAAATCACCTCCTCCAATTCTAATAACTTCCTCTCTACCAATACTGGCTTCAATACCGGGTTTGCCTACAACGCCAATATCAATCAATAAAGCATTGTCGCCTCTGGCTTCAATTTCCTCTACCAAAAATCCTGCCTCCTGATCTTTGGTATCAAGGGTTACTAGTAGTGCAATAGTCTTGGACATAATCTATTTTTTATCAGGGAATCTTAGATCAGCAAATTCCTTTGCAGTAGAATATACAGCTTTTTCAATCGGAATCCTTTCGGTAGAAGAACCCGTCCAGATGCCATCGCAGGAGGTGTGATTCAATATGTATTGAGCATCTACCGGATTTTCCAAAGCTGCCCCATGAGCAATCAACATAAGATCTGGTTTAATCTTTCGTAGTTCCTTATTAGCAGCTTCAGTACGTGCTGCGGTTTCTTCAATTGTTTCTCCTGAATCATAACCTTTCAAGCCTCCTTTGGTGGTACCCGCATGAAAACAGAATATGTCCGGCATAGACTCTTCAACCATGCGAATGCTATCTTCCATATTGAACGCAAGACCTACAGAAACCATTTCCATTTCTTTGGCTAGCTTCAACATCTCGATCTCATTATCGAGGGTTATCCCGCTTTTGGTCAATACTTTAAAAATCTCACTATCCTTATCGACATAGCTAATAGAAGGACCAATATTAGAAACGGAGAAAACCCCTATTCTTTTCAGGTCATCCAAAAACCAACGCATATCCTTCAACGGATCATTAGCATTGATACAGGCACAAATAAAGGCATCCCCTTTGATAGCAGGCATGATATCTTCTCTGGTATAATCAAAGGTCTGCTTATTTGAATCCAGGATGGGCCAAAGCATAGACATGGTTCCCATTCCATTGGCTCTAAGCCTTGCACCGGAAAAGGTATTGATACAATCAGCACCTGCTTTTTCCAACAAGCTTGCTACCAATCCACTTCCTGCACTAGCAATAAAAATGGGAATTTTGTTGTCGACCTTCTTTTTCAGTTTGGTCATTATTTCTTCACGAGAGGTACGTGGGACTATCATAGGGAGAGTGTTATAGTGTAAATGTGTTAGCGTGTTAGGGGAAATGTATTCTTGTGTTCAGGTGTTCATGTGTTCTGGAAACTGAGCTTTAGCACGAGAACACCTGAACACGAGAATACGTCTTATTAAATAACTCGATCATTCCCGCCATCGATGGGAACTTGAGAGCCGGTGATTTTAGAGAAGGCTTGTCCGAGCATAAGTACCGCAAGATCAGCTACGTCTCGGGAAGTTACCTCCACTTGTAGTACATTATTGGTTTTATATTCCTGAACACTGAGGCCATAATTGGCTGCCCGTGTTTTGAGAACTTCTTCTGTCCAAATTCCTGTGTCGAACACAGCATTTGGATGAATGGTGTTGACCCGTATCCCTTTAGATCCTAATTCTAAAGCTGCAACCCTGCCTAGTTGGGTGAGCCCCGCTTTAGCAACAGAATAGGCAGATGCGCCAGGTCCGGGGGCTGGTACATTTTTAGAACCGATGATTACAATCGCTGGCTCAATTCCCAACTCTAAATATGGAATACAAAGAGTCATAAGACGGCGATGACTACTCACATTAAGATCCATACTTTTATCCCAATTGTTATCATCCATGTCAGCTATTTTGGCACTCTTGGGAAAGATACCTGCATTGGTGATGAGGTAGTCGAGTCCTCCATAGGTTTCAACTGTTTGATGGATAGCTGCTTTTACTGCTTCTTTATCGGTTACATCACAAGGAATACCGATGACATTGGGCGTACTGAAAACGGAAGTTACCTCAGGATTGATATCCAGGGCAGCGACTACAGCTCCCTGATCTAACAGGCTTTCAACACAAGCTTTCCCTATTCCACTAGCCGCTCCGGTTACCATGGCAATCTTTCCCTGCATAGCTTTGGGCTTGCCCATCTTTTTCAATTTCGCCTGCTCTAATTCCCAATATTCTACTTCAAATAAGTCCTTTTGAGGAAGAGCGACCCATCCGCCTAGATTTTCCCCCTGGTAAATGGCCTTTTTGGTATGACGGGTAATGTCATCTATGATGTTAAAGTGCCTGGTACTTGGCCCAAAAGAAAGGGTTCCAATACCCGGTAAAACTCCCCATCTTGGAGCTTTGTCAAGGATAGTTTCTCCTTGTTGAAATTCGTTATAATAGCTTTCATATGCAGAGGCGTAGGAAGCAAAATCCTTCACATGATCCTCATGGATGACAATTGGAATTCTTTTGGTACGGATGATATGGTCAGGTGTAAGCGGACCTCTACTACATACATCATCAATATTTTTCAGCTTGCTGAACGCAGTCGAAGCAGGACTAGCATTTAAATGAGAAAGGAAAGCCTTACCTGCTAAATCTGAAACACTTTGCCTGATTTGTGCAAGTCTTAAATGATCTATTTCCTGGTGAGAACTATCATCAATTTGACCGATACCCTGATCTTTAATATAATCTTCAGCCTTCGAAACAATTTCGATCATCTTTTCATAACTCTTCTTGGGATCATGGTTGAAAGTAAAAACACCATGGTTTAGGAGTATCATCCCTTCCAGTTTTTCCCAATCTATCCCGCGAGTCATTTCATAAATAGTCTTTGCCAAGATAAATCCCGGCATCACATAGGGTACGATCAGGACACTCTCTCCATAAATTTCCTTGATGCGATCTTCTCCATTATCGGTATTGGTAACGATTACCACCGCATCTGCATGGGTGTGATCTACAAAAGTAAATGGTATGATCCCATGCAAAATGGTTTCTACTGAAGGATTTGGTGCTGAAGGATTGGTCATAGCCATGCGCTGGTATTTGACCATTTGGGTATCACTCAATTCATCCAACTCAGCTAATTTATAAAGCGCGTCCAATTTTACGGGTGCAAATCCTTCTTCTTCTATGGTTGCCAAATCCCAACCACTTCCTTTAACATAAAGTATTTCCTCCTCCTCACCGAAAATGTTGGTTTCTTTTATTTTCACAGAGGTGTTCCCTCCACCATGTAGGACCAGATCTTCATCTGAACCCAGAAGTCTTGAGGTATAGACCCTCAGTTTTAAGAGGTCATTATTGAGGGCTTGTGCTTCACTGTCCTTCCAGGAACTTTTCATAAGCTAATTTATTGAGGGGTTATAGAGTATCTAAAAAAGCAGCAATGGCTGCCTGTGCTTCTTTTTTGTGTTGAAGGTCATCTTTATATCTGGAGATTACCTTTACTAATTTACTAGTAGGAATTGCTTGATGGATTGCTTCTGCCATGTCCCAGGGATGAAGAGGGTCATCATCATTACCAATGACCAAAGTGGGAATGTTAAGGATCGCCAAATCACTCATTTGATCAAAGGGTTTATCATTAACCATATGATTAAGAACCTCCGAAGTGTGATTTCCTTGAACTCGCGAGAATTGCCCCATTATGGAAGATGCTGCCCTGGGTAATACTTTTTGAATAGCTAAAAACTCATCTGAATTTTCGAATCTGGTTTTGCCGGTAGGATGATTTATTATTTCTGCAATATTTAATAAGATTTCCAGATTAGCGGGTTTTTCTTTATCCAACCAGGCAGGCCTTACCAGAATAAGACCTTTTACTCTTTCAGGAAACCGTAAAGCTATATTGAGTGAAATCCCAGAGCCCATACTGATACCTCCGAGGATGCAATTTTCAATTCCTTCCTTGTTGAGGACTTCTATAACGTCATTTGAATACTGTGTGAAGGAGGGGGGGAAGCTTTCGGAGTAAAGAGATTCACCATGTCCTAAAGCATCCGGGCAGATAAGGTCTATCTCTTCAAATCCCTCAAAAAGTCGTAGGGCTTGAGAAAGATCAGCTCCTAATCCATGGTGAAATAGGAGTTTTTTGCCTGATCCAGATCTTGTGTAGTTAATAGCGTTTTTCATCCCTTCCGAATATTACAAAATGCGAGGGATCAGGCCAAAATATCTTCAACAAGTTTTCCATGAACATCGGTCAATCGAAACCTTCTTCCCTGATGTTTGTAGGTAAGTTTTTCATGGTCCATTCCCATTAGATGTAGTAGGGTTGCCTGAAAGTCATGGACATGAACCGGGTCCTTCACGATATTGTAGCTAAAGTCGTCTGTTTTTCCGTAGGTTATTCCCGGTTTAATGCCTCCTCCAGCCATCCATATGCTAAAACATCTCGGATGATGATCTCGGCCATAATTATCTTCAGTTAGCCTTCCTTGGGAATAAATTGTCCTACCAAATTCTCCCCCCCATATGACCAGGGTATCTTCAAGCAATCCCCTTTGCTTGAGGTCGCTTACCAAAGCAGCACTCGGCTGATCAGTATCTTTGCATTGCAGGCGGATATCCTTGGGTAAGTCTACATGTTGGTCCCAGCCTTGATGATAGAGTTGAACGAAGCGTACGTCTCTTTCGATTAAGCGTCTCGCTAAAATACAATTGGCCGCATAAGAACCTGGTCTTCTTGAATCAGGCCCATACATATCAAAGATATAGTCGGGTTCTGAAGAAATGTCCATAGTTTCCGGAACTGAAGTCTGCATTCTATAGGCCATTTCATATTGAGATATTCGAGATTGAATTTCTAAATCTCCAACTTCTTCCATTCGCATTTCATTCAGTTCAGCTAAATGGTCAAGGGCTTTTCGCCTATCCTTATCTTTGACACCCGGAGGATTATTGATATATAAAACAGGAGACTTGCCTGATCGAAATTGAACCCCTTGATGTAAGGATGCCAGAAATCCATTTCCCCAGAGTCTTGAATAAATTGGTTGAGGACGAATAAGTCCTCTGGAAAGTAATACACAGAAGGTTGGAAGATTATTATTTAAACTTCCTAATCCGTAGCTCACCCATGCTCCTATACTGGGACGTCCTGGTTGTTGTGAGCCGGTTTGAAAAAAGGTAATAGCCGGATCATGATTGATAGCTTCCGTATGCATGGATCGGATGATGCAAAGTTCATCCGAAATCTTTGAAGTATAAGGCAATAACTCACTGATCCATGCTCCACTTTTCCCATGCTGCTTAAACTTAAACATAGAACTGACGAGGGGGAAAGACTTTTGATATGCGGTCATACCAGTGAGTCTTTGTCCCTGACGCACAGAATCCGGTAATTCCTTTCCATGCATCTCATACATCAGGGGTTTATAATCGAAAAGTTCTATCTGGGAAGGACTTCCACTTTGAAATAAATAAATGACCCTTTTTGCCTTGGGAGCATAATGAGAGATTAGATAATTTGTCATTTCTTCCTGGCTATTTATCCCACCTCCGCATCCAGGCAACAAAGAAGCTAAGGCTGCTCCTCCTATTCCCATGCCGAGCTTAGAGAGGAAATGCCTGCGATTAACCCGCATTGCTGCCTCATGTTCTATCTCTGAATAATGTATAGGTTTCTTTGCCATAGGCCTAAGATTTCATTTTGGCTTCGTCAAGGTTCAGAATGGTATTTGCAACTATACTCATGGCCGCATGCTCGACCGGGTCAAGTTTATCCATAAGTTGATACTGCCCCACTTTCAGAAAAGAATTTACAGCATCTGATTCTGAGCTGAAGCGATCTTTTTCACTCAGAAACAATGACCTAAGAACCTTGAGTTCTTCTGATTTTGGGGATCGCGAGGTAGCCAAGCGAAAGCCTTTGCTAAGCTGTTCATCCAGTTCTTCTTCTTCCATCATTCTTGCCGCGAGTAAACGTGAGGCCTCGACATATTGAGGATCATTTAGGAGAACAAGAGATTGCAAAGGGGTACTGGTACTTTGCCTTTTTACTACACAAACACTTCTTTCTGCTGCATCGAAGGTAAGCATAGAAGGAGGCGGAATAGTTCTTTTCCAATATGAATATAAACTTCTCCGATATAATCCTGAACCTTTACTAGCTCTGTATTTATTCTCTCCGATCTGATTGGCAAGTTCCTTCCAAACACCTGCTGGTTGGTAGGGCTTTACCCAAGGCCCCCCCAATGTTTGATCCATCAACCCACTAATCGCAAGCGCATTGTCTCTAATCATTTCAGAACTGAGTCTTTTAACAGGTCCTCTTGCTAAATAAATATTGTCCTTGTCCCGTTCTCTCATTTCCTCACTGATGTCAGAGGATTGTTGGTAGGTAGCCGAAAGGACGATCTTTTTGATTAACGCTTTTATATCCCATCCATGCTCTACAAAATCTACCGCCAACCAATCCAATAATTCTGGATGACTAGGTAGGGCTCCCTGACTCCCAAAATCTTCGGGCGTATTAACAATTCCTCTTCCAAATAGCATTTGCCAAATTCGGTTGACGGCCACACGGGCGGTCAAAGGATGTTCCGGATGAGTCATCCATGTTGCAAGACCCAATCTATTTTTAGGATAGGTATTGGGATAGTGAAGGAGTTGTTGAGGTGCATTTGCATAAACTCGTTCTATAGGTGCATCATAAGCCCCGCGACTTAAGACATGGGTAGCACGTGCAGAGTCCATTTCTTTCATGACCATGATATAGGGAATCTCTGCATGCAAAGGTCTTATGCTATCTAACTTTTGCTGTAGTTTCTGGTAGGCAGTATTGTTAACTTTCAGGTAGTGGGCAAAAAGTTCGTCTGTATTTGCAGAACCTACATTCTCCGCAAGCCTTTTTACTTCTAAAGGACTCATGCTTCGATCATATACCCTGATTTCATCAATTACTCCTTCTGCAAATCCTTGTAAATTCCCTATGGTTCTTTTTCTATGGGTCCAGTTGCCCGCCAAAAGATCATTTCCATTTAAGATAGTTTGTTTGGATAAATTATCTGAAAGGACTTTTACCTTTTGAAGTTCCCCGTTTATATAGAGTTGGACTCCAGATGCTTTTCCATTCCCTTCATAGCTCATAAAAACATGAGTCCAGTTTCCTCGATTAATAGCAGTTTTAGTTTCAACGTCAATACGATTATCTCTGGCATTATGAATCAGAGAAAGCTTGAGCTTTCCTTTTGGGCTTATCAATAGCTGATGGCCTCCTCTTTTTTGCTCTCCATTTCTTTTAACCAATATCCCTGCATCCTTCTCTGGGAATTTGTCCAGTTTAATCCAGGCCCCGTAAGAGAAATGTTCATAGTATTCTTTGTCAGCTAAGTCCCCCAGATTTAGGAAATTTTCTCCATCAAAACGCAAGGCTTTGCCTTTTTTTCCATCTATCCTTTCTACTTCGGCAACTTCTCCAATCAGGCCGGTATTCATTTTTGCAACGGAAGCCTGTTGAGCATCTTGAGTATGAAGCCCCTCAAAGCTATCCAATTTGAAATGAGCAGTCATACCCATTTTGGGATCTTTTTGCTCAGGTTTGAAACTTGCTTTCCATTTCGTGAAGGCTGATTTCTCTGATTCTTTGAGCTTTCCCTGTTCAGCTTCCCATTTCAGGGTGAGGGAATCTATATATGCAAGCTTACTCTCATACTCAGCATCCTGCATTTTGATATTTGGTTTAGGCGAAAGATCAAAATAGTTGACCTGCCCCCGTTCATCTATGGTATTGAAGAAGGCAAAAAGCTGATAGTAATCCTTTTGAGACAAAGGATCATATTTATGATCATGGCATCTGGCACATTCCATCGTAAGCCCTAAAAAGGCCGTGGAAAAGGTCTGAGTTCTATCTGCAACATATTCTGTTACATACTCTTCATTTACAACGCCTCCTTCTTGTGTAATGGCGTGGTTTCGATTAAAGGCAGTGGCTAATTTATCGTCATAACTCGCATTAGGAAGAAGGTCGCCTGCCACTTGTTTCATCAGGAAGCTGTCGTAAGGAAGATTTTGATTGAAGGCTTTTATCACCCAGTCTCTCCAGGGCCACATCGTTCGAGGTCTATCATCTTGATAGCCATGTGAATCAGCATAGCGAGCTGCATCCAACCATATGGAAGCCATCCTTTCCCCATAAGCCGGAGAAGCTAATAAAGCATCTACACGTTTTTCGATTGCGTCTTCAGAATCGTCTTGCTCAAATGATTCGACTTCTTCCCAACTGGGGGGTAAACCCGTCAAATCAAAACTTAGTCTCCGCAAAAGTTTCCCCTTGCTAGCATCTGGAGAAGGAGAAAAACCGAGCTCTTCCATTTTATTCAGGCTAAAATGATCAATTTCATTTTGAGCCCATTTATTCAGCTTCTTGGGTAAATCAATCTTTTTGGGAGGAGTAAATGCCCAATGGGGTTTCCAAGTTGCGCCTTGCTCCACCCATTTCCTGAGGAGTTTGATTTCATATTCACTCAAACTCAAATTAGATTCAGGAGGAGGCATGATGCTCTCCTGACTCTTGCTTTCAATTCGGCGGATCAAATGGCTGTTATTTGGATCGCCTGCGATTAGTGCATGCCGTCCTTCTTCCAGTGCTGCAAATGCTCCTTCTTCTGTATCAAGTCGTAAATCCGCTTCCCGCACCTTTTCATCTGGCCCATGACAGGCATAACACCTATCCGATAAGATGGGACGGATATGCCAATTGAAATCAACGACTTCTGGCAAGACTTGGGTTTGACTACTTGAATCTTTAGTTCCGCAAGCATTGCTCAGGAATAAAATGGGGATCAGGATAAGTCCTGAAAATAAATACAAGCCCTTATACATAGGCCTTATTTGAGGATGGGGGTTAGAACAATATCTTTATACATAACCTCTCCATGATCTCCCTGTAGATAGAGAGGACCGGGAGAAAATTCATCAGCAGTGAGAGCTCCACCGGTCACTCCCATGATGGCCTGATTATCGATTATTTTGGTACCATTTAGTATGACCGTCAAATGCCTATCGCATAGGGTGATATCCAGCTCCTGCCATTTTCCAGGCTTTTTCTCTGCAGATTCTGAAGGAGTAATTCTGCTATAAAGAGCACCCATATGGTGGCTATCTCTCTTTTTACCATAGCTGTCAAATACCTGAATTTCATAAATACCCCGTAAATAGATGCCACTATTATTTCCTTCGGGTACATTTACCTTGAGTTGGAGGTTGAAATCTTCAAAGGTGTCATTAGTTCTTAAATTACCATAATTGATATGCTTTTCGCCTTTGTGCTGGACCGGCTTGTTCATCAATACTCCTTTTTCTACAGACCAAGCGCTTTTACTTTCCGGATCAACCAGTCGCCAGCCCTCAGTACTATTATTTGCTAGTAGATTGACCGCTTTCCCATATTTGAGTTTGTCCAAATTTGGTGCAGCTGGCAGGTCAGGAATTCGAGTAGCCAGGAAAACAGTAGTCTTTGCCCCGCGACCATTAGGATCGGGTTGAACCATTTTTCCAATAAGCTCGTCTCCACTTCCTTCTAATACCAATTGGTACACAGGCCGGTGTTTTCTGCCATTTTTTCTTTGTGCACTTCTCCATGCCAGCTGGTTGAGGAATAGTTTGCCCTCATGTTTGTAGACATGATTGACAGGTACAACGCTTCCACCATACCAGAGAATGTCAGCGTCCAGGTAGTCGCCCTCATCTCTTACTTCCAGCCAACCTGCACCCTCAGGTAAATGAAGTGCCCATCGACCCAAATAGGGATTTTCGTCTGTTATATTTACCTCTGGAATGGGACTAAAGGCAAATAAAAATGGAATGCTTAGTAGTGCTGCTGCGGTAAGCAGGCTTATTAAATAGGAATGATTAATTCTCATGATCTAGTAGTAGTTATAATATGCCTTAAGGTACAAAAGACCATTAATTGCTCAAAGTTAAGTAAGGATATCTTTTACTACATGTCCATGAACATCGGTAAGTCGATATCTCCGTCCTTGATGTTTGAACGTGAGACGTTCATGATCTATGCCCAATAGGTGTAACAAGGTAGCCTGGAAATCATGGACATGAACTGGATTTTCAATTATGTTATATCCAAATTCATCTGTTTTTCCATAGCTGATTCCTTTCTTTACTCCTCCACCTGCCATCCAGATGGTAAAGCATCTGGGGTGATGATCTCTTCCGTAATTATCCTTAGTCAATTTACCCTGAGAATAATTGGTTCTTCCAAATTCCCCGCCCCAGACAACCAGGGTATCATCCAATAGACCTCTTTGTTTAAGGTCAATAATGAGAGCTGCTGAAGCCTGATCCGTTTCCCGAGATTGATGGCGAATGCCGGGCGGTAGGTATCCATGATGATCCCAACCCTGATGATAAAGCTGGACAAACTTCACATCTCTTTCAATCAGCCTTCGTGCCAATAAACAATTGGCAGCATAAGTACCCGGATTTTTTGAATCCGGACCATAAAGATCGTAAATGTGTTCAGGTTCTCCAGAGACGTCCATAACTTCCGGAACCGAGCTTTGCATTTTGTAGGCCATCTCGTACTGGGCGATGCGAGAATTGAGTTCCGGGTCTCCGGTTGTTTCTAATTGTATTTGATGGAGTTCATTGAGTCTGTCTAGCATCTTCCTGCGACTTTTGCCACTAACTCCAGCTGGATTGTTGAGGTAGAGGACCGGATCTTTTCCTGATCTAAATTGAACCCCTTGATGGAGGGAAGGGAGAAAGCCATTGCCCCACAAACGCGAATAGAGGGGTTGCCCACCTTTATCTTTGCTTACAAGCACACAAAAGGAAGGTAAATTCTCATTATCACTTCCTAAACCATAACTCAACCAGGAACCTATAGAGGGTCTGCCTGCTTGTTGGGAACCTGTTTGAAAAAAGGTGATAGCCGGATCATGATTTATCGCTTCTGTATGCATGCTTCTGATATAACAGAGTTCGTCTGATATCTCTGCAATATGAGGCATGAGTTCGCTAACCCAGGCACCGCTTTTGCCATGCCTTTTAAACTTAAAAAAAGATCCTGCTAAGGGGAAGCTGGCCTGGTTGACAGACATACCTGTAAGTCTTTGGCCTTTCCTGACTGAATCCGGGAGCTCCTGACCATGCATTTTATTGAGCAGGGGTTTGTGGTCGAAAAGATCCATTTGAGAAGGGCCACCACTTTGAAATAGATAAATGACTCGTTTTACTTTCGCGGAGAAATGAGGCTGACTTAGAATTCCTCCCTTTCCATTTCCCGCCATGGCAGGATTAGCGAGTATAGAAAGGGGATTCATTAGAGAAGCCAAAGCAGTCCCTCCAATTCCCAAGCTCATTTTTGAGAAGAAAAATCTTCTGTTCATGAGTAAGCCGGGATTATATATTTGATCTTTCTTTTTCATGGGTTTATCTCAGCATTATACTTTCATCAAAATTCATGATGGCATTTGCAATGACAGTTGCAGTTGCCAATTCCAGGGGATCGAGGGTTTCATCAAACGATGAGTCTCCTTCATTTAAGAGTTCGCTAGCCGTTCCGGGATTTTCTGTAAACTCTGATAGTTGCTCAATATACATTTCCTGCAATACCTGGGATTCTTCCTGGCTGGGTAGCCGACAAGTCAGAAGGGAGAATGCGAGGCTAATTTGTTCTTCGGGTTTTTCAGAAGCATGTAGCATTTGTTCCCCTATTTTTCGGGCTGCCTCAACAAATTGGACATCATTGAGTAAAACAAGGGCTTGCAGAGGCGTACTGGTCGATTGCCTTTTTACCATACAAATGTTTCGATCCGTAGCATCAAAGGTGATCATATTGGGTGGGGGAGAGGTACGTTTCCAAAATGTATAAAGACTTTTTCTATATAGCCCTTCTCCCTTATCAGCTACATAGACTTTACCTGACTTTTCTTTCCAAAGACCTGGGGGCTGATAGGGCTTTACACTGGGACCCCCCACTTTTTTTACGAGTAATCCTGATGCAGCTAATGCTTGATCCCTCAACATTTCTGCACTTAGTCTGAATGCAGGTCCTCTCGCCAGTAAGACATTGTCCGGATCTTTTTCTCTTAAGGCTTTAGAAGCATAAGAGTCTTGTTGATAAGTAGCCGAACTCAGAATGAGTTTATGCATGGCCTTTATGTCCCAATCTGATTTTCTAAAACGAACAGCCAGATAATCCAGCAATTCCGGATGGGAGGGGAGAGCTCCCTGATTTCCAAAATCCTCTGGTGTGGAAACCAGGCCTGCACCAAAATGCATTTGCCAAATTCGATTGACCATTACCCGGGCAGTTAGGGGATTTTTTTCATCAAATAACCACTCGGCCAGACCTAATCTATTAGGAGGCAGATCTCTCGAAAAAGCGAGAACTTTGGAAGGGGTGCCTGGAAAAACTTCTTCACCGGGTTGATCATAGGCCCCTCTATTCAGGATAAAGGTTGGGCGAGCCTGAGGCAGGTCCTTCATGATCATAATTTCAGGGACCGTATCAATTAGGATTCTTTCTTCATTCCTTAGTTTCAGAATATTCTTTTCCCATTGTTGAAAGGGGAGATCAATATTTCTTAGGTAAAATTCTTTTAATATGTCTGTTTCCTTTTGGGATAGTTCAGACTTGTTTTTATTCGAAAGTTGATTCGCCAATCTATTTCCAAACAAGTCTGCTACTTCCAATTGACTCAGGCAACGGTCATAAACCTTAAATTCATCCACAATACCATTCTTAAACCCTTTTCCTCTGAATCTATATCCTATGGTAAGGTTGACATTTACTCTTTCATAGAGAATGTCTTTTGTTAGATTGTCTTTGATCAGCTCCATTTTTGCTTTCTCCCCATTGATAAAAAGAGACAGTCCCCTTGCCTGGGAAGAACCATCATAAGTCATTGCTAAATGAACCCATTCGTCAACCGGAAAATCAGCTTTGCTCAGTTTTCGAATTTCATTGTGCGGCCACATATGGGTTAGGGCCAGACTTACCTTCCCCTGATCAATCATCAATTCATAGCCTCGACTCCCTGCATCAAGAACGGCCTGGGTCCTGTGGACGATGACTGCGCGATCCAGCTTTTCTTCCGCTTTCACCCAAATAGACAGACTGAAAGGATCACTTCGACTAAAGACCCCTACATCTTTGAAAGAGAGTCCATTTTCGCCACTCAACTTAATCCCTTTCTTTTTATGAGCAGAAACTAAAATCGGATCGTCAACAAGTGAAGCAGGAAATCTCCTATTTGCAGTATTGATCAGCTTTTTGTTGCTGATTCTGTCAAAATTGAAATCACCTACTTTTCCCTTATTTAGATTGAGCATGAGTCTGGAAGAGTTCTTCAACCAACTAAGAAAGCGTTCTTCACTTTGTGGAATTTGGGATTCCATTTTTTCAATACTGGCACTTATTTGATCTGCCTTGCTTTCTGTTTGGTTAGCCGTCAATTTTAACGCAGGAACTGGGACTGCATCTGTGAAAAATGAAGTTTGTCCTGATTCATCTACGCTGTTGAAAAAACTAAAGAGTTGATAGAATTCCTTCTGGGAAATAGGATCATATTTATGGTCATGACAGCGAGCACATTCCATAGTTAAACCCAAAAAGGCCCTGGAAGTGGTTATGGTTCTGTCTGCAACATATTCAGCTCGAAATTCTTCTTCCACACTTCCTCCTTCCTCGGTTTGCATATGGTTTCTATTAAAGGCTGTAGCTAGGATTTGAGATCTACTAGGATTGGGCATTAAATCTCCAGCCAATTGCCATTTAGTAAATTGGTCATACGGCATATTTTCATTGAAAGCTTTTATCACCCAATCTCTCCAGGGCCACATTCGTCTTTCTCTGTCTGCCTGATATCCATGCGTATCTGCATAACGGGCTACATCCAACCAGTCTATAGCCATTCTTTCTCCATAAGCTTCTGAAGCCAACATCCTATCAATGAGCTTTTCTACTGCATCCTCAGAATCATCATTTCTAAATGCTTCTATCTCCTCAGCTTGTGGGGGTATTCCTCTAAGTCCAAAACTGATCCTTCGAATAAGTCTCTCCTTTTTTGCCTTTTCTGTGAAGTTTAATCCTTCCTTTTCCAATTTGGCAAGAACAAATCGATCAATCTCATTTTGGATTTTGTCCTCACCTTTAACTATTGGGAAATTTGTTATGCTTGGAGGTATAAAGGACCAATGCTCCTTCCATTCGGCCCCTTGATCTATCCATTTTCCAATAAGGGCAATTTCCTGATTGCTGAGGCTTAAGTTTGATTCGGGAGGAGGCATAATAAAGTTCTCTTCCGAGGATGTGATTCTATGCCAGACTTCACTTGCTTCAATATTCCCCGCTTTTATTGGAAAGCGTTTTTCTACCTCTCCCAAGGCAGCAAAGGCACCTTCTTCGGTATCCAGACGTAAATCTGCGGAACGGGCCTCCTCGTCAGGTCCATGACAAGCGAAACATCTATCTGAAAGTATGGGTTTAATATGAAAATTGAAATCTACCCGATCAGGCAAACTGGATTCAGCAGCGTATTGGGTGTAGGATCCAGTTTGGCATGCGGAGAACATCGCTCCTACAAGGATCAGTAGTAGGCAGTAGTTATAGCAATTCATAAGTCCTTTAAATTAAAAAAAGACTACCGAATAAGAAACCAAAATTTCAGCTGCTTCGAAGAACTTATTATTTTGATCTTCGTAATCCCTGTTACAACAACCACCCGCCAAAGACAATTTATCTAATCTTGAATTAGCATGAATTACCTTTAAATGTCTTTGGTACCATGAAAAGAAACACCTATTTATTACTTCCCTTAATATTTCTTTTTCCCTCCTGTGTAAGCTTTCAACCTTATACTCAAAGTGAGTTGGACTTTCCGCTAAAACCCGTTACAAAAGTTGAAGTTTTCTATCCTGGAGAGTTGCTACCTTATAAAGATTATATCGAAATTGGTAGGCTAGCTACCAATATGAATGGAGCTACTAACAACCAGGCTTATGTTTCCAGATTACAAAAAATCGCCCGTGAAAATGGAGTTGATGCATTGATGGATTTGCATGAGGATCAAGGATATTATGGAGGAAGGATTCTGACAGCCATGGGAATCAAGTATGTCAAGAATCTGGATTACTTGGATGAGTATGTTAAAAAGGAATCCTTTTATAAACTCGATAGCCTGGGAAAAAATAAAGAGCTAGTTGCAGTTATTGAGCGAAGTCCAGTTGGAAGAACTCTGAGTAGTCGATTTACGAATGATAAGGATAAAGATTTCTACGAAATCTACATCCAGAAATATCGGGATCACCACTTAAGAGAAGAAAAGGAACACTGGACATATAGGAAGAATATAAGTACAGGGATGATTATTTCCCGGCAGTATTCTCGATCTCCTCAGTGGGTGGTCAAGACCTGTAAATTCAAATATGGGGAAGAGGGTCTTGAGAGAATTAAGATTTTTTATCAGGATAACTTTAGGGAAGAGGAGCTTTTGTATATGTATGATGAAAAGTCTCGTATTTCTGGAAGACAATTGGATTTACCTTTCGGCCGCCAATTAGTGGAAGGCTTTAAATATGATGAACAAGGAAAACTAAGCCAAAAGCTATTTATACTTAAAGTCCCAAATAAGAAGCATCCTATACAGTATATTTCAGAATACACCTACTATAAAAAAGAAGATATCCATGATTTTTTAAGCCAGGAATAGCGGAACTTTCTCCCATCCGTATGAGGGGATAAAAAATTCCTATTTTGGGGATGTAAATAGATTTGACAAGACTTCGTGATTCGAAAACTACTATTACTACTTTTTTCCCTATCGCCATTGTTAGGAGTAGGACAAGACACTTCCTTTCGTATTGAATGGGAAGAATTAGCTCCATTAATTCCTTCTCCGGAGTCAAAAGCTCAGCCGGGACTTGCAGGCGCTTTTGGAGGAGTCATTGGAGAATCTATTTTTCTGGCTGGGGGAGCCAATTTCCCTAATGGACCTGCCTGGGAAGGGGGCGAGAAAATTTTCCATAGTGATATTTATTTACTCAAAGACTCCATCTGGAAGGTGTTGGATATTGAATTGCCATATCCTATGGCTTATGGTTTGAGTCTGTCAGATAAGGAAGCTTTGTATTGGGTCGGAGGGATGAATGGAGACTCAGTGTGCAAAGCTGTTTTTCGAGTAAAACTAAATCAGGGTACTCCCAATTTTCAATTGGAGAGTCTTCCCAGTTTGCCCTTAGCCCTAGCCAATACAAGTGGGGGCTTAAGCGGCACTCATTTGTATGTTTTTGGGAGCCGGGAAGATTTGGGGGAAAGTTTTCTGTACACTCTTGATTTGAGCAAAGAGGAGGAAGGATGGAAGAGACTTGCCAATCTGCCCGCTAGTCCTCGTACCCATGCCTATGGAAGTATTCAGCGGGGAGCAGATGGGGCCGCTTTTTACTTATTCAAAGGTCGGTGGAAAGGTGCAGCAGAAATCACCCAATTTCTTTCAGATGCCTGGGTTTACTATCCGCTCTTAAATGAATGGAAGGAAATAAAACAAAATAAAGAGTTTCCTATGGCTGCTGGAGGCATCCAGACTTTGGGAGCCAATCAAATACTTTTGCTTGGGGGGGACAGTGGAGAAAACTTCAATGAGATTGAGCGTTTCAATAACCAAATCAGCCAGTACCAGGGAGGCTTAAAGGATAGTTTGAATGCTGTGAGAGATTCCCTCATGAAATATCATCCAGGTTTTGGTTCGGAGATTTGGTCCTTTCATACGATTACTCAAAGTTGGCATCTACTTTCTACTATGCCTCCTTCACGAGCTTTAACGACTCCTGTCTTTTTTAAAGGGAATAATATTATTCTTCCATCTGGAGAAATTTCTCCTTGTATACGAACTCCTCAAATATGGATGGGCGTTTTAAAAGAGGAAAGTTCTATTTCCATACTGAACATTTGGGTACTGGTTACTTATTTCATGTTACTGTTAGGCTTAGGCGTTTATTTCTCCATTCGTCAGAAAAATACGGAAGACTTTTTTATGGCAGGTAGGAGAATTCCTGCCTGGGCTGCTGGTATGAGCATATTTGGAACTCAACTAAGTGCCATTACATTTATGGCTATTCCGGCAAAAACCTTTGCCACCAATTGGCTTTATGTAATCTTGAATTTATGCATCCTACTTGTTGCCCCCTTTATCATTCGAATTTTTCTCCCTTTTTATCGGAGGTTCGAATTGAGGACGGCTTATGAGTATTTGGAATTGCGGTTCAATTTAGCGACCCGTCTTGCGGGTTCTCTGATGTATATCTTTCTGCAAATTGGCCGGCTAGGAATTGTATTACTTCTTCCTTCTCTTGCATTATCTGTCTTAACGGGAGTAGGGGTAGAATGGTGTATTCTTTCAATGGGAATACTAAGTATCCTTTATACTGTTTTAGGGGGAATCGAGGCCGTAATCTGGACAGATGTATTACAAGTCTTCGTCCTGTTAGGAGGGGCGCTGTTATGCTTCATTCTATTATTTTTTGATATGGGATATATGGAAATCATGCAATTGGCCAATGATTTCGATAAGTTCAAGATGTTTGACCTAAACATAGATATAACAGAACCCACAATTTGGGTACTACTCTTTGGGGGATTCGCTGCAAATTTTATTCAATATGGCAGCGATCAGACGGTGATCCAGCGGTACCTTACGACCCGGGACGAAAAAGCTGCTGCTAAAAGTATTAGAATTGGCGCCTGGATGAGTCTGCCTGCTACGCTTATCTTCTTTTCACTGGGAACCTTATTGTTTGTCTTTTTTAGAATTCATCCGGAAGCTATGCAGCCGACTTTGGAAAGTACAGATAGTATTTTTCCCTGGTATATAGTTTCCCAATTACCGGATGGCGTTTCGGGTCTTTTATTGGCAGGAATATTTGCTGCCTCTATGTCGAGTCTGGATAGTAGCATGAATTCAGTTTCTACTGTTATCAGTGTAGATTTCGTGGAAAGAATTTTCCCTTTAAAGCAATCCGCAAATTATTTAAGTCTTGCCAGAATTCTCACAGTTCTGATTGGAGCTTTGGGAACAGCCCTGGCCTACGTGATGGCTAGTTGGGGGATAAGTTCATTATGGGATCAGTTCAATATGATTATAGGTCTCTTTGCTGGTGGCCTGGGAGGAATATTTTTGGCAGGCATTCTTCTCCCAAATGTAAATGGCCAAGCAGCTATGATCGCGCTCATACTTAGTGGTATGATTCAGTATGTAGTGAAATTTTATACAGATATTCATTTGCTTCTCTATACGTTTACGGGGATGGTTTCGGCTATCCTATTGAGCATAATAATCAGTCAGTTTTTTGGCCAAAATAAGCCGTCTGCATATTCATATACCTTACATAAACTTCCACCTCAATAAATCTCAATGACTACTACTAAATTCAAAGGACTCATCGCTGCTCCCATAAGTCCTATGAAAAAAAATGGAGAAATAGATCTTGCGCGGATAAGAGATCTGGTAAATCTCTATCATAAAAATGAAGTAAAAGGAGCTTTTATTTGTGGTACAACGGGAGAAGGGAGTTCCTTGAACATTGAAGAAATTAAGGCATATGCGGAAGAATGGAAAAGAGTAGGAGAGGGCTTGATAAAAATTCTTTGTGTTGGGGGAGATAATGTACAGGAAATGCAGGAGCTGGCTGCTTATGCAGGAGAAATTGAGCTTGATGGAATTTCTATGCTTAGTCCCTACTACTTTAAACCGAAATCAGAAGAAGATTTGTTGGAACTTTGTAAAGAAGTTTCAGTCGCCGCTCAAAGTGTTCCGTTTTATTATTACCACATTCCGACATTGAGTGGAGGCTATTTTTCCATGAGGAAATTTTTAGGTCTTGCTAAGGATGCTCTTCCAGATTTAAAAGGGATCAAGTTTACTTACAATGATCTTTATGATTTCTTTAGATGCAGAGCTTTTGAAAATGGGAAGTATGATATGTTTTGGGGAACGGACGAAGTACTTCTTTCAGCCTTAGTTGCGGGTGCTAATGGAGCTGTTGGTAGTACCTATAATTATGCAGCTCCTTTGTATAATCAAATTATCAAGGAATTTGAGGAAGGAAATCTTGAGGAAGCAAGAATGCTTCAGGATAAAGCTGTGAAAATGGTTGAGCTATTGATCGAATTTGGAGGCACTGGTGCTACTAAAGCTTTTATGAAAATCATTGGTTTGGATTGTGGCGAATATCGAATGCCAGTTTCCAATCCGGGTTTACATGAAATAAAGGAACTTGAATCAAAGTTGAAGAATATCGGATTCTTTGATTTTTGTAGTACCACTGTATAGAAAAAGGCCAGACGATTCACCGCCTGGCCTTTAACATATGAGTGTTAATATTTCTACAAAGTCTTTAATTCAGATACCAGTTTAGATAAACTGTCTTTCGCGTCTCCGAAAAGCATGCGGGTTCCATTTGCGAAAAAGAGTTCATTTTCAATCCCTGCATATCCTTTTCCCATACTCCTTTTCATGATGATCACATTCTTGGCATTATGAACCTGAATGATAGGCATACCATAGATAGAGCTAGTCGGATCATTTTCTGCTGCGGGGTTTACCACATCATTAGCTCCTACTACTATGGCAACATCTGTTGATCCCAGGGTTTCATTGGCATCTTCTAGTTCTACCAATTTGTCATAGGATACATCAGCCTCAGCTAACAAGACATTCATATGACCAGGCATTCTACCCGCTACCGGATGTATCGCATAGGTAACCTCCACTCCTTTATCGGTAAGCAGCTTGTCAAAATCATTGCAGACGTGCTGAGCCTGAGCAACGGCTAATCCATATCCTGGAACGACACATACACGATTAGCATAAGCGCAAAGGATGGCCGCATCTGACAGACCTATTTCCTTCACCACTTTTTCGGCTGCTTCTCCTTTTGCTCCGCTTGAAACTGCACTGAAAGAACCAAAAATCACATTGGCCAAAGAGCGATTCATGGCCTGGCACATTAGGATGGTCAGAATGGTTCCTGCTGATCCCACAAGGATGCCTCCCGTAAGCATCACCTGGTTGTCATATAGGAATCCTCCAAAAGCTGCAGCGACACCTGTAAATGAGTTAAGGAGGGATATAACTACTGGCATATCTGCTCCACCAATAGGCATAACAAAAGTAATTCCGTAAACCAGTGAGATTCCTAATAGTATCCAAAGTAACCCACTATCAAATAGCTCAGGATTTAACACCCCGTAGATTGTTAACCCTGTGAGCGTTAAGGCAAATATCCCATTTATAATGGGCATGAGGTTGTTATAGATGTCCTTGATTCTGCCTTCCAATTTTCCATAGGCAATCATGGATCCACTAAATGAAACCGAACCAATGATCAAACTCACTGCGACAACCGAGAGA
Organism: Bacteroidota bacterium; assembly: GCA_039819665.1. Lineage (GTDB taxonomy): Bacteria > Bacteroidota > Bacteroidia > J057 > J057 > JAWPMV01. Next base: position 88,428 of record JBCBRM010000008.1, on the reverse strand, counting down.
AAACCTGATTCATGTGAAGGATGGGTGTCGTACTCAATGAGTGATATTAAGGCCGCACAAGCGCCTCCCATTCCATTGAAAAAGGAAACCATCTGAGGCATGGCTGTCATTTGTACCCTTACCGCCATGAGATAGCCGATTATGGTACCAACTGCCATAGCCAAAATGATCCAGATATGATTTTGTATGCCATTTCCGGCATCATCTTTATGAAAAAGAATAGTCGCAACGATGGCAAGACCCATACCGAAAGCAGCCAATAAATTTCCTCGCCTTGCGCTTTCAGGGCTCCCCAGCATTTTTAATCCCAGAATAAAGGTGATCGAAGCGACCAGATATGAGAGTTCTAATGTAAATTCCATGGCGATCAGTCTTTCTTTTTAAACATTTCCAACATACGATTGGTGACCACGAAGCCACCTACCACATTTAGGGTACCTAATACCACTGCTAAAAAGCCCAAAACCAGGGCAAGAATATTATCCGGAGAGGCATGGCCCATCACAATGATGGCTCCAATGATGACCACTCCATGAATGGCATTAGCACCTGACATAAGCGGCGTATGCAGGATCGCTGGAACATTGGAGATGACTTCCACCCCCAGAAAAACAGAAAGAATGATCACATAAATGAATTCTTTATGTTCGAGAAATAGTTGAAATAGATCAGACATAGCAAGGGGGTTAAGAGGCGACAGAAGAAAATTTATCTAATACACGGGGGCTTATAATAGATCCTCCATGCGAGACACAGGTGTGATGGATGATCTCATTTTCAAAATCAAAATTGATCGCTCCATCTGCTATAACCTCCTTGAAAAAGTTAATCAGGTTTTTGCCATACATCTTGGACGAATCCAAAGGAATACTGGAAGCCAAATTGGAATCTCCTATGATACTGACTCCATTAATAACAACAGTTTCATTATTTTTCGTTCCCGCACAGTTTCCCCCAGTCGATGCAGCGAGGTCTACTACTACAGATCCTGGTTTCATCTTGTGGAGGGTTTCTTCCTGGATGAGAAGCGGGGCCTTTCTTCCAGGAATCTGAGCTGTGCAAATAATCACATCAGACTTAATGGCGTGTTCCTGGATAAGGGCTGCCTGTCTTTGTTTGTATTCTTCGGTTTGTTCGACCGCATATCCACCGGCAGAGGTATCATCGGTGGCTCCTTCTACCTCTACAAATTTAGCACCCAAACTCAGTACCTCTTCTTTAGCGGCAGCTCTTACATCAAAAGCTTCAACTACTCCTCCTAGTCTTTTGGCGGTGGAGATGGCCTGTAAACCCGCAACTCCCGCACCCAGAATCAAGACCTTGGCCGGAATAATGGTACCCGCGGCAGTCATGAACATCGGGAAAAACTTTGGGAGATTTAGAGCTGCTTGTAATACGGCTTTGTAGCCAGCAGAGGTAGCCATAGAAGAGAGAACGTCCATGGCCTGCGCCTTGGTAGTACGTGGCACCATGTCCATGCTAAAAACAGAAACTCCCTTCTTGGCAAAAACCTGAGCAAGTTGAGGATCGCTAAGGGGATTCATTTGAGTAACCAGAATTTTCTCCGGAGAGATTTCTGATTGATTCGGGGTCTGAATACTCAGGAGTACCTGAGCATTGGCAAGAATATCTTTTCTTGATTTGATAGAAGCTCCAGCATCTGAATAGTTGCTGTCCTCCTGAAATGAAGCTGTGCCTGCATTATTTTCAATCCATACTTCTGAAAAGCCCAAATCCTTGAGTTTTTTGATATGTTCAGGAAGTATGGACACTCTTCGCTCAGGCTCTGCTTCTTTTAGTACGCCTAAGATCATGCTACGATAGTAGTTTATAGTCCATTAATATTTCTTTAGGAAGAAAAGTCTAACTACCTGAAACTCTGGTTGATTTCTTCCAGTGCTTCAAGGCTTGGTGTTAGTTCTTTTTCCGTCAATTGATTCAGGGCAGTATCCGAGGTGTTGAGGATACTATGTAAATCCTGCGTATGAGGATCTAAATGGATCAAACCTGTAATAATTTCCCCTTTGCTTTTTGCGTCAAGTAGTTTGTGCATAGCGGAATTTCTATCATGGGGATCCCAGCCCTCCACAGGTTTGCTGAGACGAATGCTTGAACCGTCGTGTAATTCTACTTCAATGCTGCTATCATCCTCATAGTCCACGGTTATTTCCTCTCTTTTGGGCACAAAGTCCATCTTGGCAGTAGCTGTTATATACTCCCGGGTAAATTCATATGACTTGGTTGAACCTGCATTATTGTTGAAGGTTACGCATGGAGAAATCACGTCTATAAAGGCGAAACCGGGATGTGCCATGGCCGCTTTAATCAAAGGTACCAATTGGGTCTTATCCCCTGAAAAGCTTCGGGCCACAAATCCAGCTCCCAACTCCAGTGCCAGGCCGATTAAATCTATGGCCTGGTACATGTTTTTAGAACCAGCTTTACTGACTGATCCAAAATCAGCGGTGGCAGAATCCTGTCCCTTGGTAAGTCCGTAGCAACCATTATTCATGACAATATAAGTCATGTTGAGATTGCGTCTTATGGCATGAACGTACTGGCCCATACCTATCGATGCAGTATCTCCATCACCTGAAACGCCTAAATAAATTAGGTGCTTATTCGCGAGATTGGCTCCAGTTGCAACAGAAGGCATGCGCCCGTGAACCGAATTAAAGCCATGCGAATTGCTCAGAAAGTAGGTGGGGGTTTTGGACGAACAACCGATACCGGAAAGTTTGGCTAAGCGATGCGGTTCAATATTCATCTCATAGCAGGCCTGAACAATGGATCCACTAATGGAATCATGTCCACATCCTGCGCAAAGGGTAGAAATAGCACCTTCATAATCAGCTTTTCGGTAGCCGACGTCATTCTTAGGGAGCAGAGGGTGGCTGAATGTTGGTTTATAAAAACTCATGATGCATCCATTTTAGGATTTAATTCAGTCAGGCTTTGCCTAACGGACGTGAAAATTTTATCTGCCGTAATCGGCATGCCATCGTAGTTTAATACCGATAGCATTTTATCTGGTCGAATGCCCAGTTCCTGAATCAAAACAGAACGCATCTGCGCATCTCTGTTTTGCTCTACGATGAAGACATAAGTGTGCTGGTGAATGAAATCTTCGACCTCTTCATTGAAAGGGAATGAACGAAGCCTCATAGAGTCTACAGCTATCCCTTCTTCCTGTAAAAGGTCCATAGCTTCAAGGGCCGCATAGGTAGTCGTTCCAAAGAAAAGCATCCCATAACTGGACTGATTCTTTTTTCCATAAAACTGGGGCTCGGGAACCATGCCTTTTGCAGTCTCGAATTTGCGGGTGAGACGATCTACATTTCTCACATAAGCATCTCCTTGTTCTGTATAGCGAGCATATTCATCTCTGGAAGTGCCTCGTGTGAAAAAGGAGCCTTTGGTTGGGTGGGTGCCGGGATAGGTTCTGTAAGGAATGCCATCTCCGTCAACATCCAGGTACCTGCCAAATTCTTTTACCTCTTCAAGGTCTTGAGCAGACAATACCTTTCCTCTATCATATTCTTTCCCTTTCTCCCATTTCAAAGGAGGAGATACATGCTCATTCATTCCGATATCTAAATCAGACATCAGGATGACCGGCGTTTGTAATCTGTCTGCTAAATCCAGTGCTTTTGCTCCAAATTCAAAGCATTCTGCAGGAGTACTTGGGAATAATAATACATGCTTGGTATCTCCGTGGGAAGCATACGCGGATGAAATAATATCTGCTTGCTGAGTTCTGGTTGGCATACCTGTTGAAGGCCCACCTCTTTGGACATTAATCAGGGTAACGGGTATTTCTGCGAAATATGCCAGACCAATAAATTCATTCATCAAAGAAACGCCAGCACCACTCGTCGCAGTAAACGCTCTGGCTCCATTCCAGCAAGCTCCAATGACCATGCCGATGGCTGCCAGTTCATCCTCTGCCTGAACTATGGCTACATTCTTTTTGCCGGTATCAGGATCAACCCTAAGTTTCTTCGAATAATCCTCAAAAGCTTTCGCTACTGAGGTCGAAGGAGTAATAGGATACCAGGCAGCGACAGAAGCACCTCCATAAAGAAGCCCTAAAGCAGTAGCTGTATTCCCGTCCACCATAATACTGTCTCCGATCTTATCTCGTTTTTCCACTCTAATATCCAAGGGGCAATCAAAATGCTCTCTCACATAATTTGCTCCCATATCCAGTGCCTCAAAGTTGGGGGGAATGAGTTTGGGTTTTCTGGCAAATTGATCAGATATAATTCCTTTGATTACCTCCATGTCAATATCCAAGAGAGCAGCTAATGCTCCAACATAAACTACATTCTTGAAGAGCTGTTGTTGGCGGGGATTGCTATAATGCTCCATGCACATCGCCATCATAGGAATGCCGATGAAATTGATATCCTCTCTCAGGAAAGAATCATGGAGCTTTTTCGAATTGTCGTAGACCAGGTATCCACCACTTTTGACACTGGCGATGTCCCGCTTGAGGCTTTGCGGATTTACAGCTACAAGGAGGTCAATCCCTTCCCGTCTTCCGAGATAGCCTTTTTCATTTACCCTTACTTCATACCAGGTAGGTAATCCCTGTATATTTGAGGGGAAAATATTCTTAGGTGAAATAGGAAGCCCCATTCTGAATAGAGCTTTGGCAAAGATACCATTTGCACTTGCCGATCCTGTCCCGTTAACGTTTGCAAATCGAACGACGAAATCGTTCACTCCACTCCCTACTGGCATACTTTAGTTGCTTTTGTAACACTGTAAAAGAATTGTTTCATGTCCCATGCGCTGGTTGGGCACCTTTCCGAACACAAACCGCAATGTAAGCAGACGTTCTCGTCTTTGATCATAACGCGGGATGTTGGCAGGGTATCAGAAACATAAAGATCCTGGCTTTCTTCAGGAGCAGGTGCATTTAGTCTTGTTCTGAGATCGTCCTCTTCCCCATTTGCAGTAAAGGTGATACACGAGGTAGGACAGACGTCCACGCAGGCATCACATTCAATACAGAGATTGGTCGTAAATACTGTTTGGACATCGCAATTGAGGCAACGCTGAGCTTCTTTAAAGCCCAAATTTTGATCAAAGCCAAGTTCAACTTCTATTTTTCTATCCTTGAGGGATATTTCATTTTTTTCATGAGGCACCTGATATCTTTCGTCAGAAACTACATCGCTATCATACATCCACTCATGTATCCCCATTTTCATACTAGCGAGGTTGGTCATCGGATCAGGTCTTTCCATCAGATCTTTCTCATTGAGATAAAGGTCTATGGAAATGGCTGCCTGATGTGCCTGAGCTACTGCAGTGATGATATTCTCGGGACCAAAAGCCGCATCACCTGCAAAGAATACATGTGGAAGAGTAGATTGGAAGGTAGTCTTATCCAATACGGGTAAGTCCCATTTTCCAAACTCAATACCTAAGTCCCTTTCGATCCAGGGGAAAGCATTGTCCTGACCAATGGCAATGATTACATCATCTGCTTCAATAAATTCATCAGGCTCACCGGTAGGAATGAGAGAACGTTTTCCGTTTTCATCGTATTCGGCCCGAACTTTTTGAAAGAGAACTCCTTTAAGTTTCCCATTTTCAACCACAAACTCTTTGGGCGGCATATTATTATGGATGGGAATTCCTTCTCTTTGTGCATCTTCAATTTCCCAAGGGGAAGCCTTCATAGTTTTAAATGGACTTCTTACAACCACATGTACCTCCTCTCCACCAATTCTCTTAGAAGTACGGCAGCAGTCCATGGCTGTATTTCCCCCACCCAATATAATCACCTTCTTCCCAATGGAATCGGTATGTTCGAATGCAACCGACTCTAACCACTCAATACCAATATGAACATTGGCACCTGCTTCTTGTCTCCCCGGCAATTTGCTCAAGTCTCTTCCTTTGGGTGCACCTGTTCCAACTAAAACAGCATCGTACTCCATTTCCAGGATCTCCTTCATACTATTCACGCGGGTATTGAAATGAGTATGAATGCCGAGGTCTACAATATAATTGACTTCCTCATCCAGAACTTCTTCAGGTAAGCGGAAAGCAGGAATTTGGGTGCGCATCATACCACCTCCTTTGTGCCATTCATCGTATAAATGAATTTCATATCCTAATGGCGCCAAATCCCTTGCAACAGTCAGGGATGCAGGGCCACCTCCTATGAGGGCAATCTTTTTTCCATTAGCAGGGAAAGGACCCTGAGGCATCCGACTTTTGACATTACTACCTGTTTTGTTATCGGCAGCAACGCGTTTCAATCGGCATATAGCAACAGGCTCTTCGTCCTCAAGTCGACCTCTCCTGCAGGCAGGTTCACAAGGTCGGTCGCAGGTCCTTCCCAGGATACCTGGAAAGACATTAGATTCCCAATTGACCATATACGCATCGTCATACCGACCAGCGGCAATGAGGCGAATATATTCGGGGACAGGCGTATGAGCCGGGCAAGCGTACTGGCAATCCACTACTTTGTGGAAGTACTCCGGGTCGTTAATATTTGTAGGTTTCAACGTAGCAGCTTTTAAATGGAACCGTCTACCAATATAGAAATGTTTTTTAATTTAACCTTGGGTCATATTTAGAAATGAAGATATTCTAAAATTTATGTATTTTTTTTCCTTGATCTGGGTTTGTTTAAGCTACCAAAATCTACAAAACACCCATTATGTTTAGGTTGAGAAGTTTCTTGAAAGAATTCAAGTAACGGGGCATATTTATAATCTAAAAAGCAGAAATTGCAGCCGCTTTAGAAATTGTAAAGGAGCTCGACCGGAGCTAAATGCATGGAAATTGTTTATACACTTGACCTAATTGGAACCTTTGTTTTCGCTATAAGTGGAGCTTTGGCAGCTTCGGAAAAGAAGTTTGACATCTTTGGAGGGGGAATATTGGCTTTGCTGACGGCTGTTGGGGGAGGTACCCTCAGAGATGTTTTAATTGGAAGTACACCTGTAGCCTGGTTGCAAGACCTCAATTATCTGATTTTGATTGCCATTGCAATTCCTGTTAGTTATTTCTTCAAGAAGATTATTTTGAGGCTTCGCCGCACCATGTTTCTCTTTGATACCATTGGGATAGGTTTATTTACGATTATGGGTTTGCAAAAAACCTTGAGCCTGGGACTTTCTCCGATCGTAGCTGTAATGATGGGAGCAGTATCCGCGGTTTTTGGGGGAGTGCTTCGAGATGTATTCTCTAATGAAGTGCCACTTATTTTCCGAAAGGAGATTTATGCAACTGCTTGCCTTTCGGGAGGAGTACTTTTCATTTTTTTAGAAAGCTTTGTGGATGCACAAGTCTTCAATCTGATTTTTTCCATTCTTTTTATAGTTGCGATCAGGATTTTAGCCGTGTTAAAAAAATGGTCCCTTCCTGTTTTAAAGTAGCATAGCAGGCTTGTATTGACTCTGAAGACTGCATACTTATTGGTATGAGGGTGAAACTGGAAATTTGTTGTCTACTTAAGGATCTATTATAATTAAGGACTGTTCTACGGCTTTATCTTTCCAACTTAACACGAGTCGATAAGTTCCTTTCTCAATAAAATTGTCATAGTGTATAAAGTATGGATTGAGACTTTTTTCTTTTTTGACGATAAGATCCCATCTCAATTGATTGAGTCCTTTTTTTCCAGTAAGCGATTCTGACCAGAGGACCCCCTCTCGCTCGTCCCTGATACTCAGATTCAGTTCGCCCGATTCCGGAATATAATAAGTGAAACTGCCTGGCTCCAGACTTTTGTAATTGGGATCTCTGTGCGTATCATTATACCTGGGACGAACTAAGGTATCAGGGCTGCATAGCTTCGGTTCATTTGTATTATTGCTTTCCAAAAACTCATACAAAGGCTTGAGATTTGTTCTGTAAATTCCTCGCCCATGGGTTGCAATGATCAGATCTGCACTTTCCTCATGTATGATCATATCAGCTACGGCCATTGCCGAAAGATTTCTCCCCAATAATTGCCAGCTTTTCCCTCGATCCAGGGAGATATATGCACCTCGGTACAGACCTGCATACAAAATGTTCTCAAATCTGGGGTCCTCAAGGATTACGTTGGCTGTTTCGTTTGGTAGATTTGACCTAATCGATTTCCATTTTTTCCCATAGTTATCCGAAACGAACAGATAGCCGTTTAAATCATCATAGTTCATTCCATTCAGGGCAAGATAAACCCGCGACTTTTTGTGTCTTGACGGATATATACTTCTGATGTAGGCATTGGGTAGATTAGTTGAGTATTCTTGCCAATTTTCACCATCATCTTTAGTGGTCCAAAAAGAACCTTTATCTGTACCTACATATAGGAGGCCTTCCTCCATATGGCTCTCTGTTATCGCTCCTGCTGCTTCAGATTTCTTTTCCTCTAAAGCTGAAATAGAAATATCCGGACTGATTCTGGACCAACTATCTCCTCGGTTTTCTGTTTTCCACACATAATTTCCCCCGAGGTAAAGCCGATTTGAGTTATGCGGTGAAATGAGATACGGGGCAACAAAATTATATGCTAATCTATCCTCTGAGTTTTCTGAAAGTCTGGGAGGAATAGGTTTGGACCTATCCGTCTTCATATCCTTCCTCATCAAGTATCCATTTTGCAGGCTAAAGTAAACGGTATTGGGGTCCTCGGGATCTACTTGGGTGTAACAGCCATCTCCACCACTCCAGGCATCTATCCATAAGTATTTCCAATGGCCCTGAAAGGCAGGATTCCATTCTCTCGAAGTTCCTACTACTGTGGCATCGTCCTGTGCGCCTGCATAAATATTATAGGGCTTTTGATTGTCGACAGTAAGCTGATAAAATTCTCCTGCAGGAATATTGTTGAAATGAAACCAGCTCTTTCCTTTATCAAAGCTTTGGTACAGCCCTCCATCATTTCCTAAGAGAATATGCTCTGGATTTTGGGGATTGATCCAAAGCTCGCAATGATCCAGATGCAAATGATCGGCTGCACTGGGAAACATATGAAAGACATCGCCCCCCAGATATTCGAAACTCCGTCCTCCGTCTGTGCTATGAGCTAATCTTACTCCTAGGCCAAATATTTCTTCATCATCTTTAGGGTTAACATAAATATCGGTGAAATACCAACCAATGCCCGGAAAGAAAAGTAAATCTTCCTCATGCATTTTTCGCCAACTTTTTCCTCCATCCTCTGTACGGTATACTTCAGCTGATCTTTGCTTATTCTTATTAAGGTTATCGATGAGAGCGTAAGCTTTCAGGGGATTTTGATAGGAAACTGCCAGCCCTGTCCTACCAGTTTGTGATCCTTCAGGAAGTCCATCAGTACATCTTTCCCAATTTTTTCCTCCATCCCTACTAGTATAAATGCCTGTGTTCGGTCCATAAATCCCGGGATTGTTTTCCCACATACTTGCATAGACATAATTTGGATTGGAGGGCGAAATGACAATATCATTTGCTGCTGTTTTTTCATCCAGGTAAAGAACATGCTCCCAATTTTTTCCTCCATCCTCTGTTCGATATATTCCTCGATTTTTATTGGTGGACCAAAAATGACCCATAACGGCTACCAGGACAATATCTGGATTGTTGGGATGAATACTGATTTCTCCAATATGCCAGGAATCCGTAAGACCTAAATGCTTCCAACTTTCCCCTCCATCATCCGAACGATACACTCCTGTGCCCGGCATGGTAAAGTTGCGTGCCTTTTTTAAGCTTTCTCCACTCCCAAGATATATGATGCTTGGATTAGAGGGAGCAAGGGCGATATCTCCGATACCAAGGGCTGCCTGATCTTCAAATATAGGTTTCCAGTGATTTCCATTATTAGTTGTTTTCCAAAGATTACCCGAACCAAAGGCAGCATACAAGGTGCCCGGTTTATTTGGATCTGCTTGAACTGATTCGACCCTGGCGGAATTTACAACAGGCCCTAAAGAAATCCATTCCAGGCCTATTTCAGTCTCTGATTTCATTTCTTTATAGCGCTCGAATGAATTCAATAAAGGCGAAGAATCTTCTTTTTCTTCTTGACCAACTATTTTTTCTGGAAAAAGGAAAATTAATAGAAGATAAGTAAATAGATATTTGATTGTAGTAGAATGGCCGAGTAACTTGGCTAAGTTCATAGGAGTGAAATTTTAGCTAATATCCATCTTTCAAGTAGAAATAAAAACATGAGCCTGAAAGCAGAGCTTCTTTTGCACGTTCCAGATACTAAATTGGCTGAAGGGCCCGTCTGGGATTATCGCTTCCAAGTTTTACATTGGATAGATATACTACAGGGTCGATTACATAGCTATGACCCAAAAACAGGAAAGAACCAATGGATAAATTTTGATCAAATGATAGGAGCAGCTGTTCCCGCTGAACGTGGAGGTTTTGTAATGGCGATGCAACACGGGTTTTATCTCTGGAATAAGGGAGAATTAACGCAGATTGCTGATCCTGAGGAAGATGATCCTTTGAACAGATTTAATGATGGGAAGTGCGACCCAATGGGGAGATTCTGGGCAGGAAGTATGCGCATAGAAGAGCCTCGAATAGCTGTATCTGCATTGTATTGTTTAGATGAAAGATTAGAGTTAGAAAGAAAAGTGAAGGAGGTTTGTTTGAGTAATGGAATGGCCTGGACCCGTGATCATAGAAGTATGTATTATATCGATACCCCTAATCAAAGATTGGATGCGTTTGATTTTGACCTGATACATGGAGAGATAAAAAACCGTCGTACAGTATTAGAATTTGAGCATGATGAAGATCCTGACGGTATGTGCATAGATGAGCATGATCATGTTTGGGTTGCTTTTTATGGGAAAGGTAAAGTAGTATGTTTTGATGTAGATACGCAGGAAAGACTTCAAAATATTGAAGTACCAACGCCACGCACTACGTCCTGTTGTTTTGGAGGGGAAGACCTGAACACCCTTTTTATTACTACAGCTGCTGGAGATGGTAATCCTTATGAAGGAGCTTTATTTCAAGTTAAGACGGGAGTTAGGGGGCGAAAAGCAAATTTTTTCAAGGGCTGATTTGATCCCGGTAGCGTACTGGGATAAATCCTTCCTCGAATTCGGGATTTAAGCTGTCAGGGATTGGAGCAGCCAGCTCATCCCTCCATGCTTCTAATAATTTCAGCAATTTTTGGGCTTTTTTAGGATTTTTTTCGGTTAAGTTATTTCTTTCTCCCAGATCATTTTCGAGATCATACAATTCTAAGCCACCATCTTCAAAGTACTGATGGAGCTTCCATTTTCCGCTTCTGATCACTGAACCCGGGCGTGTCCGGAACAATGGATCTCTCGCATCATCATCCAGAGGTTTATATGCTTGAAGGTAAATAGGAAAGTGCCAAAAGAAATCTCTTTTTTCAATATTCTCTTCTTTCAGTAAGGGAAAAATATTAACCCCATCCATTTCCAAAACTGGGAGTTCTGCTCCTACAATATTCGCTATAGTAGGAAATATATCGAGATTGATGATAGGTGTATTGCACACACTTCCCTTTTTGATCACTTCTGGCCAGGAGAAAATATAAGGAACCCGGATACCTCCTTCATAGTAGGAGCCTTTTCCAGCCCTGAGAGGTCCCTGGCTGGAAATAGATCGAATTCCTCCATTATCTGAAGTAAAAATGATTAGGGAATTCTCTCTTAAATTTAATTCTGTTAACGCATTAAGTATTCGCCCAATTTGCGTATCCATATTTTCGACCATGGCAGCATAAACCGGATTGTCCTGTCCATCTTTACCTTCTTTGGCTTGATACTTTTTGACTAAACTATCTTTTGCCATTAAAGGGGTATGGACGGTGAAGTAGGGTAAATAGAGAAAGAATTTTTCTGAAGCATGGCCTTTAAGAAAACCAATAGCTTCAGTTGTAAGTCTGTCTGTGAGGTATTCCCCTTCAGGAGCTTCGCTCAATCCAGGTAGATCATTGTAAGGTGCAAAGTATCCCTCTCTGCCGGGAGAACCCGCTTTTGTACCTCCTACATTCATATCAAAGCCATCCCTCAATGGATCTTCACTTATATGCCATTTGCCAAAAGTGGCGGTTGAATATCCTTCAGTTTTTAATAATTCTGCAAGTGTAAAATCAGATTCTTTTATATGAATGGTATTACGAATCGGAATAATCTTTCGCGTTTTAGCATTTCCCCTTTCTGAACTTGCCACTGTATAAACTCCATGTCGAGGCGTATTTTTCCCTGTCATAAGACAAGCCCGGCTGGGTGCACAATTGGCCGCTCCTGCATAGCCTTGAGTGAAAATCATACCATTGGCTGCCAATTCGTCAAGATTGGGAGTCTCGTAATAACTGCTACCCATGAATGCTAAATCCTTGTAGCCCAGGTCATCTATTTGGATATAGACAATATTGGGTTGGGTATAAGGGACTCTATGGTCCGATTTCTCCATCTGACAAGAAGATATGTATAAGCAAAAAATGAGAAGGATAAATCTGTGCATACTATTTTCTTAATTCATGGAATGACCTTTTAATTGCATATCTGCCCAATGCTCCCAATCCTGACCATCATACCAACGAGGCTTAGCAAGACCTTCTTCCCAGCTTTCTAATGCCAGCAAAAGTTCATCTCTAATTTCCGGATGGGTATCGGCAAGGTTCTTTGATTCGCCAGGATCTTCTTTCAGGTTTACAAGCACCAAGGGGGCAAGTAGTTTTCTCTCTTTTTGCAAAGGATCATCTGCAACCCGTATTAATTTCCAGTCTCCTTTCCTGACTGCTGCTGCCCTCCAAAGCCTCCAGAATAAATAAGGCCTTTCTATTGCTGATTTGCTTTCATTTGCCGGGGTAAACAAATCTCTTCCATCAAGATTATCTGGGAAAGCTTGAGCTCCTGCTGCTTTTAAAAAAGTAGGAATAAGGTCAAGGGTACTAATCGGATATTGAAATTCTTTAGCTTCAATTTTTTTCGGCCAGTGCAGGATAAATGGAATTCTTATTCCTCCCTCCCAATAGCTACCTTTTGTGCCTCGAAGCGGGGTATTTTTAGATGCATTATTTCCAGCCCCTCCATTGTCATTTATAAAAGCAATCAGGGTATTCTCAAATAGGTTTTTTGATTTGAGCTGATGGAGCAGTTTTCCAATGTTTTTATCCATATTTTGGGTCATAGCAGCATAAATCTTCCGCTTTTTTGAGCCCCTGATGGATTGCTGCTCTATGTCCTCTACTTTTGCATGCATGGGAGTATGAACTGCATTGTAGGATAAGTAAATGAAGAAGGGATTGTTTGGGTTCTTTTCAATGAATGCAATGCTTTCTTCGGTAAGGTCATCGGTGAGATATTGAATTTCCTTTTTTTCATCTACCAGCTCTCTATTTCTATAAATCTTCTTTGGCCTGGCTGGATTCTCTAATGGCCAATAACTTCTCGAGCCTCCCAGAAAGCCATAAAATTCGTCAAAACCTCTATCGAGGGGATGGTATTTGGGTGCCAGTCCCAGGTGCCATTTCCCAACAAGGAAAGTTTTGTATCCTTGCTCCTTTAAAAGATCGCCCATGGTTTTTTCCCCTACATCCAGCCCGAGATCTTGTTTACTAAATCCTGGTGTTGGTATAGTTGGCACATTGCACTCTGCACCAAAACGCTGTTGGTAGCGTCCAGTCATAAGTCCCATCCGAGATGGACAACAAACGGAAGCAGTTACATAGGCTTGTTTATAATTCCATCCATTTTTAGCCAGACGATCTAGATTAGGGGTATGCATTTCCTGACTTCCTGTAAACCCAAAATCAGCATAGCCCGCATCATCTGAAATGATCAGAATGATATTAGGCTTTTCCGATCCTAAGCTTTCCCCTAAATTTTCAGAAGATTTACAGGAAACAAGAATAAAAAAGACTATTAAAAGAGGAATTAAGTACTTCATTAGTTTTCTCCTTTTATTCTATCTTGCCAATTTTCAAGTGCAGCTTTCAATGCAGCTGCTTTTTCGCTTTCCTCCTCACTTAGGTCTTCCTTTTCTCCTGGGTCATTTTTTAAATTCCGTAGTTTGGCTCCTAGTTCTAATTCTACCATTTCATAAATCGCGCTTTTGTTACTGATAGCTTCATGCCATTTCCAATCAGCAGTTTTAATCGCTCGCTCATGTTCAGTATCGAAAAACAAAGTATCGTGGCCTATGTTCAAATCTACTCCCGTTACTAAGGGATATAAATCAAGGCCATCCAGAACTTGTGGCTTTTCTACACCCGTGAAGCTACAGATAGAAGGTAGTATGTCCATCGCACTTACCCAATTTGACATGACTTGCTCTGATTTAATTTTCCCGGGAAAAGAGAAAATCATGGGGACCTTTACCCCTCCTTCATACAAAACATATTTAGAGCCTCTGAGCGGGGTATTGTTTGCATATATAGGGGTAGAACCTCCATTGTCAGCAATATATATGACCAGTGTGTTCTTCCGCAACCCCAACTCTTCGAGGCTCTGCATAAGTTTCCCAATCTCCTGATCCAGGTAGTACAGTTGACCTAAATACTGTTCTCGACCTTCCGGGTTATTGGGGAACCGCCCTTTTTGGTACCAATCATAATACTCTTCTGTTTTAGGATCCCAATCGTGATAGCCTTGTAGTCCTCTTTCTTTTAAGTATGTTTCTGGAAGTTGATGGGTGAAATTATGTACGGCATTGAAGGATACTTGTAGAAAGAAGGGGGTATCCTGATGATTTTCGATAAAAGCTTTTGCCTCATTTCCTATCATCTGGGTACTAAAACTTAGGGTATCAACCTTATTTTTATTTCTCCAGAATGATTGTTTTCTCAGTGTCTGACCTTTTCGATTGAGTTTTTCTTTGAGGGAAGTAAAAGCTTCTTCCTCTGCATCACTATGTCTTAAATAATGTTTTCTGGCAGAAGTATGTCCAAAGAAATAATCAAATCCATGATTCAGAGGGAAATTTCGGTTCTCGGGATCAGCGTCGTATTCCCCACTTCCATAATGAACTTTTCCTATGTAGCCAGTCGCATACTCTTTTTTCTTTAACAATTCTGCTATGGTTGGATATTGCTGGTCATGGATACCTTTTCCTCCATACCAATAGGTACCAAAACGCTGGTTATGGACCCCAGTCATAATTGCCATACGGGAAGGGCTACAAATGGGAGAGCTTGCATGTGCCTCTGTAAATCGAATTCCACTTTTCGCAAGCGCATCCAAATTAGGGGTTTGAACGTCCTCTAGCCTGCCTAGACAGCTCATATCCGCCGAACCATGATCGTCAGAGACAATAAGTAGAATATTAGGAGTGCTTTCCGGAACGCTTCGAGGTTTTGTACAGGATGAAATGCATAGACAAATGATGAAAATGCTGAGGTGATTTTTATATAGCTTCATGTGAGGATTTGTAGATAGTAGTAAGTACAAATAAGGAAGGCTTTATTTTTCTTCCAAATATGGAAAGGAGATTCCTTATGAACTTTTGGTGAGAATCGATCTCTATGTGAGTAATAAATTGAAATCCCTACCTTTAGCCTGAAAATAATTACTTCGATGTTGGAATTGATACAAAGAGCCAATAATCAGCTGGATAAAACAGCCATTATTGACTCAAACGGGACCTATGATTATAGAGAATTACTAGATGCCTCAGCTTCTGTGGCCAATGAACTACTAGCTGGGCAAGATGATTTAAATGAAAAAAGAGTAGCATTTCTTGTGCCGCCCGGTTTTGATTATGTGAGGATACAATGGGGGATTTGGCGGGCAGGTGGTATAGCTGTTCCACTTTGCACCCTTCATCCTTTGCCTTCGCTTACCTACGTGATTGAAAATACACGAGCGGATATCCTCATACTTTCCCCGGAATTTGAGTATAAGCTAAGCCCCTATGCCAGGGAGCATGAAATTCGATTGATACGTACAGCAACAATCAGCCAAACTCCTAAAATAGATCTTCCTGAAATCGATCCTTCTCGAAGAGCCATGATTCTCTACACCAGCGGAACCACCAATCTTCCCAAGGGAGTAGTAACGACTCATGCCAATATAGAGGCTCAAATTACAACTCTTATAAAAGCATGGGAATGGAGTGCTGAGGATCATATCTTGTGTATTTTACCATTGCATCATGTTCACGGAATTATCAATGTTGTGTCTTGTGCCTTATGGGCTGGGGCGAAAGTAGAATTCCTGCCAAAATTTGATGCAAAGGCTGTTTGTGATCTCTTTTTACAAGGAGAAATAAATCTCTTTATGGCAGTTCCGACCATCTATTTCAAGCTGATTTCTTATTGGGAGGGCTTAGAAAAAGAGGAACAAAAAGCTATTTCTGAAAAATTGAATGCTTTCCGCTTAATGGTTTCCGGTTCCGCTGCTTTACCAATTTCTGTTTTGGAAAAATGGAGAGTTATTAGTGGACAAACTCTTTTAGAAAGATACGGAATGACCGAGATCGGGATGGCAGTTTCCAATTCCTATAGAGGCGAAAGAAGACCCGGACATATTGGCCTGCCTTTACCGGGAGTTGAATTGAGATTGGTAGACGAATTGGATCAACTGATTGAGGAAGGGGAACAAGGAGAGATTCAGGTGAAGGGCCCCAATATATTTCTTGAATACTGGGAGAAAATCGAAGCAACGGAAGAAGCTTTTACGAATGATGGCTGGTTCCGGACAGGAGATATGGCCATTTATAATAAGGGGAGTTACCGGATTTTAGGTAGAAATTCCGTGGATATTATTAAAAGTGGAGGCTATAAAATTTCAGCTCTGGAGATAGAGGAAGTACTGCGAAGGCATCCCCTGATTAAAGATTGTGGGGTGGTGGGAATCCCTAATGAAGAATGGGGGGAAATCATTGCAGCCAGCCTTATTGTAGAGAAGGAAAGGCCTGACCTTGCGGAGTTGAGTAATTGGTTAAAGGAAAGAATGCCTGCATACCGCATCCCCAGAAAATATATATTTCAGGATGATTTGCCCAGAAACACCCTGGGCAAAGTCACCAAAAATGAGCTAAAAAAACTTTTTTAAACTTCCCCTTCGTACCCCGCCCAGGCGACATGAGATTCTCCCAGCGTAACCTGGATTTTTCCTGAAAAAAAGCTGGATACCTTTTCGGCGAGCTTGTCAAAAATGTATTTCGCAATAAATTCAGTAGTTGTCAATTCTCCTTGCATCTCCGGATGTTCATCAAGATTCTGATAGGATAGGGGAGCCAGTACTTCTTTTGCTACTTCATGTGCCTTTCCTATGTCGATCACCACATTGTGCGGATCAAGGTCTTTGGTCGAAAATTGAACATCTACCACATAAGTAGCACCATGCATATTTTGTGCAGGTCCAAAAAAAGGATGTGGCAATGAATGAGCGATCATGATATGATCTCGAATCTTTACGTGAAACATGATTTTATGAATGATAATCAATCAGCCAGTTTAGGCCGGGACCCGTTGCCGATTTTCTAAGTTTTTTAAAAAATTGGGGGCTATCTGAAAAGGGAATCTTGTGTGAAATCAGTTCATCATACGTCGGATGTATCAGGTACTTGATTGCCAATGATTTCCTTTTGGCATAATCATATTCTGCTTGCATATGTCCCGGAATCAAAGAAACCTGAGAACTAATGATGGACTTTCTTCCATAATGAAATGAATCTCCCAAATTCAACTGTATTTTCTTGTTTCCATACCAACTCAACTCGACTACTTTACCCTCAATCCCACACACATCAATGGCTTGCTGAAGCCCTTGCTGGCTGGCAGTAGTATGAAAAACACAGTCAAAATTTCCTTTGTTGTTCCAAAGCTTGAGCCCCATAGCTTGAATTTTCATCTGCTTCCAATCATCTAAATCCCAGACTTCAAATTCCAGATCATATTGCAGCTTTAAGGTAGTTGCCAATAAGGAACCAATAGCCCCGAATCCTAAAATCAAAACCCGTGAGTTTTCACTAAGTCTTGCATCCCAGATCGCATTGATGACGGTCTCCATATTGGAAATAAGACATGCCCGATCTACCGGAAGTTTTTTAGGGATAGGAGTGAGTGCCTTTTCATCAACCAGACATTGACTTTGATGGGGATGCATGAGATGAAAGAACTGAGCGGGCTCAGCGGCTTTTGCACCAATCAAGCTGTACCCATATTTTACGGGTAATTCAAAGCAGCCTTCCATATAAGGTACAGACATTTCCCCCAAAAATCGGTTGTCACAACATCCGCTGGCTACTGTTCTTTCCGTCCCAAGACTTATGAGGGAATAACGAGATAACAGTAAATCCTTGGTAGAATTTCTCTGGGTAAATTCTACTTCTCGCAATTCAGATTGCGAAGCATTAATATGCCATAAAGCCTGGGACATAATTCGCTTAGACAGGTTAAGATAAATCCAGATAATGTCCCATCAAATTTTGTTTGGTTTTCAGATAGCCTAAGTTTTCTTCTTTAGGCTTTATCAAAAGTGGGACTCTTTCTGCTACTTTAATCGGACTATCCTTTAAAGCTTCTACCTTGAGTGGGTTGTTGGTAAGAAGCTTTATTTCAAAAAGGTTTAAGTCAGAGAGAATATGAATAGCTGCTTCATATGTTCTTGCATCACTTTCAAAACCCAATACATGATTAGCCGCTACGGTATCATAGCCTTCATCCTGCTTTTGATAAGCTCGTAATTTATTGATAATCCCTATACCTCTTCCTTCCTGACGTAGATAAACCAATACCCCTCCTTCTTGAGAAATCAGCTCCATGGAACGTTTGAGCTGTTCTCCGCATTCACATCTATGAGAAGTAAAAAGATCTCCTGTTATACACTCAGAATGGATACGTACCAACGGGAGCGAATCATTAAAATCTTTCTTTTTTACAAGAGCAAAGTGAGGCATTCTGTCTGTAGGATGGGTGGAGTAGCTTATCATATCGAACTTCCCCCAATCAGTAGGCATTATCGCTTCGCTTTGTCTTCGAAGGATAGAGATTTTCTCTTCATTTTTCCAAGATATCATGATCTTTTTATCTTTTTATTCACATTCATTGGATAAGCAATGTGTGTTTCGGTTACGGAAAATTTCAGGTTTTTTGAAGGCCCTCCTTCATCCTGAATAGAACCTTCCATTGCTTTCGAAAAAAAAGAAAAAGAATACTGAAGAGGCTGACAAATTGAAGAATTGAAAGGAGTTTTAAATTTTTTTCATCCCAATAAATGAAAATTAAAAAGATTGTTCCACAAATGAGAATAATATCAAGGGATGGAAAGGCAGGTATCTTTCGGGATCTATATACATTACTTCTCTGGGCAAATAGTAGCATAGAAACTACATTACTGAGTCCAATTGCGGCAATTGCTCCCATAATACCATAAGAGGGTACCCATAGATAAAAGCCTGCCAATAAAACTATTAGATTCAAAAAGCCAAGTCTGGAAATTTCATAAGCCTTCTTCACATAGACCAATTGCAAATTATAGATTCTAATCATTATTGCGGGTAAGAGGGCCAGAGCTCCCCAGCCAAAATAGGGAATGACCTCCAGGAATTCGGTTTTATCAGTCAGTAATGGTAAGAAGGTTGAGAGCATTAGGATAGCCGAAAGAAAGAGGCAGGATACTGCTACATAATATCGAATAAGGACATGCGCTTCTTCTAAAGATTCCAGGTCGGCCACTTTTAATCTACTATACAAAAAAGGGCGCAACGCATTATCCATCGCATTCAGAAGGATACGGGAAAAACCTAGAATGGCCATTAGTAGTGCATATTTTCCTACTTCCTTGAGCTCACTAAATTGCTCAAATAAAATGCGATCCCCTCTAATGATCATCCAGTTCACCAGGATAAATGGAATGATTCCTAGTGAATATCTCATAGAAGGTTTGAGGAAGGCGAATTCGATTTTCCACTTGAGGAGAGAGAGGTTAAGAAGAAAAAAAATAAAGAAGATTATCGCTTGCGCAATCAAACTTCCCAGCAGGGCGCCTTCCACTCCTTTCCCCAAAACCAAAATAAAATAGGCTTGCAAGGCAAAAATTAAAAAGAACTCTCCCAGGTTGTAATAAGCAAATTCCTTAAGCCTGATCTGGTTTTTCAAAAAGATCATATAGGGACTTTTTGCTAAGGAAAGAAAGCTGGTTGCAAGAGCATATAGACCATAGGGGAAAAAGCTTAGCTTTTCAGAGCGAAAAATTAGCTCAAAAAGAAAAGGGCCTAATAAAAGGAGAACTCCGAAAAAGAGAGTGAGAAGCAATAGGCCTGCGCTAAAAACCTGGCTTAGGTATTTTTTTAGCATTTCGGGCTCCTTGTCAAAGTCGAAATAAAAGGTCCTCATCGCTGCATCCAACTTCAAATTGCCGATCATAGCCGCAAAACCTGCAAAGATGATAACCAAATTCATGATAGCATATTCCTCACTGCTTAGCTGGTTGAGGTATAAAGGTAATAGGAAAATCCCGGCGAGGGCAGGAATGAATCCTAAGGCGGTTAGGACCAGGCTAGATATGAAGGGGTTTTTACCCATGGAGATACATTCGGAATTGCCTTACCATCAGATTCGCTGAATTTTCCCAGTTGAAGTCTTTATATCTGGATTGGGGAAAGGAAAAGGAATAAACCCCCTTTTTTATTTTCCATAACTGAGACAGCATTTCATCAATATCAAAAGGTTTTATCAATATGCCAGACTTGCCATGCTCTACAAGTTCTGCTATTCCACCCACCTCGAAGCTTAAAACAGCCGTATGATTTTGCAAAGCTTCCAACATGGAAATGGGGAGATTCTCGATAAAAGAGCAAGAAAGAAGGAGATGATAATTTCTAAGGTCAATTCTTGGCTTAAAGCCTTTGATCCTGACAAAAGGAAATTCTCCAAGATCTTGTTCTATCTTTTTTTCAACTGTATGCCCGTAAATGTGAATCTCAATATTGGACTCCGGAGGTATTTTCTGAAATAGTTCCAAAGCATACTGGTATTTCCGCTTGTCGAGATTCCCCATCATGAGCACCTTAAATTTCTTTCCTGTTTCCCGTTTTGTTGGAGAAAAAGCATGCACCGGGTGGAAGGCTCCATTTCTAACAAGGAGATGCCTATCAGTAGCCTCCTGGATAAATTTCCGCTTAAACTCGCTCACCGAAAACACCTGAATAGCAGCTGAAAAGATTTCTTTATAAGCATCTATCCTTTCCTTTGCCAGTAGACGAGAGCTTTCATCCAGCTCCTTTTGTTCCGGCCAATTGTCATGATAAGTAAAGAAGAATGGCAGCTCGGCTTTTACCAGAATTTTTGCATCCACAAAGTCTCCATAGTAAATACTATTTGTTGAGTTTAAGGAGAGAAGTGTCTCAAGGGCCTGATTCTCATTTTTCCAATACTTCACCTCCACCTTTTCTCGAAATGGAAACTCCCCAAGTTCCTTGCAAACAAGGTATACTTCTTCGAAATGGGGGATGATATGTTGGAACAATAATACGGTAGCATTGCTTCCTCCCGAAAAGTTTAAGCCGATTCGTGTTCCAAAAAGTATAAGTCTGCCTGAGGGATGCATCAAACGAATTTAAATAAATTTGAGATGGAGGAATAAAGCAATTGCAACGCTTTGTAATTTCAGCCATCTAATGGAGGCTAATTATTGGTAAAATTTCTTTTCTCTATATGGCAAAACATCTCGATCCTTCTTTTATCATTATGGGTGGCGTTAAGTGCGGTACTTCTTCTTTGTATCGCTATCTAAATGACCATCCGCTGGTATTGCCCTGTAAAAGCAAAGAGCCCAACTATTTTTCCTTTCGTCCCTGGTATCAGATTCCCTTTAGTTATGGACGTTACAAAAAAATGTTTCCCCTGAAAGATTTTGTCGGAGAGATCAGGGCAGACTGGTTGGATTTAGGGAAGGATGAAAAAATGCACGCTTCACATTTTGTTAAAATTGCTGAAACAGGAAGAAACTATATTACAGGTGAAGCAACAGCTACTACATTTTTTGCAGCGAGTCCAAAGCTCATCAAGTTTCTATTGCCCGACTTAAAATTGATCATGCTCATGCGTGATCCTGTAGAAAGATATGTCTCTCATTATCGCATGTATCAACGCTTTAAACAAGAGGGGCGGAAAGGCTATGATTTCAAGCCTCTGCCACAATACATAGATGGAGAAATACATACTTTCCAGACAGGGGGGAAAACACGTATCCTGCATCAGGGACTTTATTCCAAATACCTGAAAAAGTGGGAAGAGGTCTTTGGTAAGGAAAAATTGCTTTTGCTTAGAACCGTAGATTTTGAAGAGGTTGATCTGGCACAACGGCAGATGGAGAAAATAAGTGATTTTCTCGAACTTCCAGGATATGACTTTCGGCAGGCGCTGAGTGCGCGTTATAACCAGGCTCAGCCCAAAGAAATTAGCAAGGAAGTGTCAGAAAAACTCAGAGTATTTTATGCAGAATCTTTGGAAGAATTATCATTGAGGTACAAAATCAGGCTCTAATATGACCCAAATTAAGATTGAAAACATACTGAAGTGGAGTGAAAAGCATACCTATATCCTCATTCTGGGAATAGGAATATTTTTTCTTAGTGGACAGATATGGCCGTTGATCAGTTTGGCTTTACTTTCTTTT
Organism: Bacteroidota bacterium; assembly: GCA_039819665.1. Classification (GTDB taxonomy): domain Bacteria; phylum Bacteroidota; class Bacteroidia; order J057; family J057; genus JAWPMV01. The sequence goes on along the minus strand of JBCBRM010000008.1, from coordinate 65,863 downwards.
ATTTTCTATATCCGACAGCATCTCAACTACCTGAAGAGCCTCAGACCATTCGGGGGCTACGCAAATTGGGTTACTGTCTTCCGTTTGCTACTCGTTTGCATAGGAGGGTATTGCTACAAAATTTGGCCTGATCCTTATCTCTTTGCAGTATTTACCCTGGCTGTATTGCTGGATGTCCTGGATGGATATTTGGCTCGGAGATTTGGGCAGAGCAGTGATTTTGGTTTGTATTTGGATATGGAAAGTGATGCTTTCTTTGTAGCCCTTATTGCGACGGTCTTGTATGCTAAAGGTTTATTGGAAGCCTGGCTTTTACTCCCTGCTTATTTGCGATACTTGTATATGCTTTTTTTGAAAATTTTACCTGGTGAGCCCAAAAAAGAGCCCAAGCGTTCTTATGCAAGTATTATTGCCGGTTGTTTTTTCGTCGCCTTATTGTTGCCATTTATTTTGCCTTATGAATTGTATATCTGGCCTCTGAGGATATGTGGAGGACTCATAATTATTTCCTTTGGAATCTCATTTTGGTTCCAGCTATTTAGCCCTGTTTCTCAAACTGAAGTAGTCGATATCTAAATTTATTTCTGGCATAGAGGTAGTCCATCCAAAGCCCTCCTTCATAGATTCTGAGTAATTCTTTCCATTTGCCTTTGCCTATAAATGAAGCAATAAAAGCGGTAGTTCTAGCCAGCGCTTTACTCATGAAAGCTGATTTTTTATCAAGTGCCTGATCCAACTCAATTCTTGAAATCAACTTGAGTTGGTTTACGTTACTTTCCGATAGAAATTCCCTTTCTGTATAAAGTTCAGGTACCGACCATAATTCCTGAAACCTTGTTCCAGCTTTTTCGGTCATTCTTGTAGCTGCATAATCTTCCAGAACAAAAAAATGCCCTCCCACTTTCAAATGGGCAGCCAGATTTTTATAGCTATTTCTCCAAGAGGGGGCATGTTTCAGAGATTCCATCGCCAGGATTACATCGAATGTTCCTCCCATTTCATCGTCAAAACTTAGTTGTCTAAATGCCAACTTGTTTCCTAGACCATTACGCTCTCTGATTTCCCGGGCTTTTGTAAGTTCTTTTTTACTAAGGCTTATTCCCAGTCCCCAGTGGTGGCTGCCAGCACAAATTTGAGTTAAACTATAGCCTACTCCACAACCTGCATCCAGAATCCTAAGGCAATCTCCCTTAGGAAAGAGATCAAAAATCAGGTCAGTAATATCCTCAAAGCCCTCGACTCCCTCAAGTTTACTAAAGTCCAGTTTTTTATGAATGGGATATGCCTCTCCAGACTTTTTCTCCTTCTCAAACTCAAAGAGCTGGTCGTAAATTTGGCTTACCTGATTCATGACAAAGCTTAACTAAGACTTAAATGAAAAATAAACTCATAAGCATAATCGATGGACTCATCTGCTTCCTCTTTCTTTTTGTAATCAACCGAAAACAATTTACCTCCCAATGAAAACCAGTGGGCCCATCTCCGTGAAGGCCAGACATCCGGATATACATTCTTTACCTTAAATCCTGCATGTTCAAACGTTTGTTGCCATGTGTCGAGGGTATTAGCACCCTGGTGGCCTTTTTTATTGATAATGCCCAGTTTTTCTTTCACCAACTTCCAACTAGCCCTATTTGAGTTACGAACCATAAAGCAGATTTCTGCATCAGCTTTGCTAACTCTACGAATTTCCTGCAGGACTTTCTGCAAATGAAGCATGCGCTCAAGAGAACCAATACACGTAATGTAATCGAAACTATTATTTGCAAAAGGCAATTGTTCAGCATTGGCGACTCTGAGATCAGCATTCGGCAAGGATTCCTTAGCCATTTTTATCCCAACGTCAGAAATATCTACTCCATGTAGGTCGAGCTGATACTCCTTTGCAATCTTTAATAATTGTCCAGGACCACAAGCAACATCCAAAATGGAAGCACCTGCTTTGGCTTTTAATATTTCCAGGAAAACATAATAGGCTTCCTGTGGTCTTAGATAACTAAGGCCTCTGTTTTGGTAGGTTTTGTTAAACCATTCTCTAACGCTTTGTTGTTCTACTATATTTGTAACCATATGTATTTGATGTCATCCATATACATGGATACTCGTTCCGACTTTTGGTTACCAAAAAAATATATTTCCTGGTAGATGTTCCGAATTCATGCTTCATATCATAAATGCCTGACCCAATACTATATGCGTATCATGCGTAAGGTATTTAATTGGCTCCCGGGAAAGGAAGCCTATAGGCATTTTGAAAGCATTGAAGGCGTCTTTTATAACAACTTGCATCGCTACAAGGTTTTGTCCACCAATAATTTCCGAATAGAACCTGAACGGATTGATGGAGACTTTCGAATTTCCCGATTTATTCGGGATCCCAGAGACCTGATCGTTTCTGGATATTTCTATCATAAAAGAGGTGCTGAGCCCTGGTTTCGGATGAAAAATCCTACCCACAAATACTGGGAACCTCTTAATGGAAATGTACCTGAAAAGCAACCAGCACATCTATCTTATGCAGCATATTTGGAAAGTCTGGATAAGGAATCCGGATTGTTGGCGGAAATTGAATGGAGAAAATACCATCTGGAATCCATGCGGAATTGGCTGGATGATGGACGGGTAAAACTCTTTAAATACGAAGAGATTCTCGGAAATGAGGTAAAGGTATTTGAAGAAATTATGGAGCATTATGAGATGAATGGCCTGACTAAGATGCGGGTTAAGTATTTGGCGGAAAAGTATCGATTCAAGTCGGGAGGAAGAAAAGACAAACACATTCGAAATCCCAAGCCGCAACAATGGAAGGAACATTTTACTTCAAAGGTAGAAGCGGTATTTAAGGAACAGTATGCTGACATACTAGAACTTTATGATTATCAAAAATAGGTCGATCATTTTAGTAACATCATGAATCAAGTACAGACATTTTGGGCCCTCTTTTTTCTGATTAACCTCCTGTTTTTTTTGCCGGGATATTTTTTTGATTTGAAAACTTCTTCTTTGCTGCCGATTCGAAAGCTGTTTAGGCAAAAAAGCATTAAACAGAAAATTAACTACTTCTTTGTAAGAGAGAATCAGGATCCCTTTAAACTCAATGGAGATTTGATCACGGCTATTGCATTGATGTTGGTGGGAGCTGAGTTACTTGGGGGAAATTTTCAAGGTATAGTATTAGGCTTGGTAAATGCCATGAGTTTCCTCTACCTGATCTATTACTACGCCATGGTAAATGTATATCAGACGGTTCCTGTACTCTACAATGACCTTCAATTTGCTAAAGTCGGCTGGAGTATAGCTACACAAAGATTTCCTATCCTTTTTGCTTTAGGAATAGCGGTATTAGCAGGTATTATCTTTGCATTCTTTTATTTAGGACAAAGACTAGCTATTCAGTTAGCCGCAATCGAGCTCTTTTCTTTTTCAGGAGTGCTACTTTGTCTTTTGGGAGTTTACAATGTTTATAGGGGAATGCGGCAGAAATACGTGATCATTCACAAAAAACTCATGGTTGCTCCCCTGATTCATTTTATCAAAAATATCAAGGTAAGTATAGAAAGTCGGGCGAAAATGAAGGCATGGAAGCCTGAGTTTTTCAATAGCCTCAATATTTATCAGGATTCACAGCTCAAGCAGCGACCCAATATCATCATTGCTTCTCTGGAATCTTATGGAGCCATTATCAATGAACTTCCTGAACTGCGGGATTTCTTTGGGCCGAAGCTTGTAGAGGAAGGGAAATTATTAGAAGAGGCGGGTTGGTACAGCAGTACCATTTTGAGTAAGGCTCCCCGTATTTCAGGAGGAAGTTGGTTGAGTCATTCATCTTTCCTATATGGGATTTTTATCAACGAGTTCGCGATCTATGAATCCTTGATGAACAATCCGGTGTTTGAAAAATATCAATCTTTGCTCCATGTGCTCAAAGACAAAGGCTATGCAAATTATTATGTCAATCCTTTGGGAGGCTATGATATGAGTCGCATCAATTGGGACCAGATTCAGCGGATGTTTGCAGCAGATGAAATCATCAATGATGAAGCCATCAATTATCAAGGTAAGCGGACAGGTTCCATGGGGGATTCTTCGCCCGATCAATACGGATTCCGATTTGCGTTTGATCGCATTCAAAAAGCAGGAACTGATCCCTGGTCCATGTTTTTTATTAGCAATAATTCTCATTATTCCTGGTTAAGTCCTAAGAACGTGGAGGAGAATTGGCGAAATCTGAATAAAGGAAGCCACAGTTATGAGCAAACGGAAGCTGGTTCTACGGCCTTATTACAGAAGTATAAAGATTCTATTAATTACCAATTGGATATTTTTCTTCAGTTCCTCCAGCAAGAAGATCCTGAGAATACTGTTCTTGTGTTGTTTGGAGATCATCAGCCGCCAGCAATCACCACAAAGGATTCAACCTTTCATTCACCCATTCATATCATTGCTCGGGATAAAGAGTTTGTTAAAGGCTTTAAGAAATATGGTTTTCGAGAAGGATTGCTTCATGATGATCCTTTCGCGGGCATCGCTCATCAATCTTTCTTTTCCCTTTTCATGAAGGAGTTGATTGAGACATATGGGGTGCGGGGGAAAGAGGACCTGGCTTATCTGCCAAATGGACATCAGATTTTGGGTTAAGGAACATTAGCCCTAATTTGAGCTATGCCTTTCAAAAACTCGCTCAAAAAAGAAGTCTTTTTTCCGCCTTTCATATTTCTATTAGCTGCAACTGCCTATAGTGTTATAGATCAAGAGGCTTTTCTTCAGACAGCACAATATCTAAATAACTGGATACTTCAGCATTTTGACTGGCTGTTTTCCTGGAGCACCTTTCTTTTCCTTTTACTACTCATCGTCATTTATTTTTCGCCTCTGGCGAAGATTAAGATTGGAGGGAAGGATGCCAAACCCATCTTATCCAAATGGAAATGGTTCGCCATTACTTTGTGTACTACGGTCGCGACAGGAATTCTTTTCTGGGGAAGTGCTGAACCTCTTTTTCATTTACATCAGTCCCCGCTTGGTGGAGAAGCTGCTTCAGCCGAAGCCAGAGAATTTGCCATGTCCACCATGTTCATGCACTGGACCTTTACTCCATACGGCATCTATACAACAGCAGCTCTCCTATTCGCCCTTACCTATTACAATTTAAAGCAGCCGTATAGTCTTGCGAGTCTGCTCTATCCCTTGATTGGAAAAAGAGCCTATGGAGGATTGGGGATTGCAACCGATGTCATTTGTCTTTTTGCATTGGTCGCGGGTATGGCCGCCTCTCTCGGTACCGGAATTTTGACCCTTTCCGGTGGTTTACATAAAGTCTTCGGCCTAACAGAAAGTAACTTTCTTACTGCTATCATTGCATTGACTATTGTCGGGGTATTTATTGCTTCAGCTGCCAGTGGATTGCAGAAAGGAATTCGATTGTTATCAGATATAAATATTCGCGCCTTTTTCGTGATCGCGGCTTTTGTATTGATCTTTGGGCCGACCATAGATATGCTGGAAACAGGTGGGATTGGTTTACTGGATTATTTTCAAAATTTCTTCCAGAGAAGTACAGGAATTGGATCAGAAATCCCGGATAGTTGGAGCCACAGCTGGACCGTTTTCTATTGGGCGAATTGGATGGCCTGGACACCTGTAACCGCTTTGTTTTTGGGACGTTTAGGAGTGGGGTATACTGTCAGGGACTTTATTCATTTTAATTTGGTTTTTCCCTCCCTTTTTGGCGGATTTTGGATGGTGATTTTTAGTGGGGCTGCAATGAATCTGGATTTAGGAAGTGGGGATTTTGCCTTGTACCAAATTTTGCAGGCGCAGGGAGAGCAAAATGTGATTTTTGAACTCTTTTCCCAGTTACCTCTAAGCAATATCATTAGCGTGTTTTTTGTGCTGACCATTTTTATCTCCTATGTAACGGCCGCTGATTCCAACACTTCGGCCATGAGTGGAATCAGTGCAAAGGGAATAAATCCAGAAAATCCGGAAGCCCCTTTAATGATCAAAATTGCCTGGGGATTGATGATCGGTATTGTTTCCTATATCATGATCAGCTTTGCAGGAGTTGACGGCATACGGATGACTTCGAATCTCGGAGGATTTCCTGCTTTGTTTCTCGTGATTTTTGTAGCGATTGGATTGGTGAGGATGCTGTTAAAGCGGGATGAGATGTTGGGGGAATAAGGGTCTTTCTGGCACTTTTTAGAAAAGTGACCAGATCCTTCTCTAAACTCAGGACTAAAGAATCGGAATGAAAAAACCAGACCACCCCACATGTCCATCCGCTGAGTTTTCGTTTACGGATAGCTACAGTTTTAAAGGGCTTCCGTGATCCTAAAGGATTCATCCTCAGCGCGCCTTATTTGAGTAGCTAATTTTTGATCTCAGCTAAAATCCTTTCAAAATGCTCACTTCCCAATTTCTGGGCATGCTCAATATTTCTTTGGGGAATGGCTTCTGTATTGGGATGAAGTTCGATGGCCTTGTCTACACTTTCTTCACGAAGGAGATGAAGCATAGGGTAGGGGGAACGATTGGTATAGTTGGAAGCGTCTGTATTTTCGGTGCTTTCAAACTGGTAGAGAGGGTGAAAACTGGCAATTTGGAAGATGCCCTCATAGCCTTGTTCGACTGAAAGCTCCATAGCCAATTCAAGAAAGTCAAGATAAGCCTCAAATTCTGCTAAAGCTTGTGGAAATATGAGAAGACTGGTTTCGATCTCTTCATGCTGATTCAAATGCTCTAACTCTCGAACCAAAATTTCCAGATGCTCTTCCTGACTTTGCCCCTTAAGGACCCAATAGCGAATCTTTTCCTGCTCGAAAGGGACGTTAGCAAACGGACAGAATTGCTCAGCGATAACAACTTTTTCTATCCAGTCTTTTGATTGGGAAACAGAAGTTTCTTCGATTGACATGCCGCAAGTAAAGAAAAAGTGGTGAATATTTATTTACCTATACAAGATGTCATTATGAGGTAACCCTAGCAATCCACTTGACGCTAGAAAATGACTTAGGCTTATGGAGATAGCTTCGCCTGTGATACAGGCTCGTGATGACATAACTAGTAATGTGTAAAAACCCCGGCCTTCTCCGAAGACCAGGATTACAGAATTAGGCTTGAAAGTGTAAATCTTCTTTGCTGATTTGCGGCTTTAATTGTTCTCCCTTTCGCAAGCTCAAGCCAATCAGCACCATCAGAAATAGACCCAATAGAAGGAAGGGCGCCCATTTGAACCAATTGGGTAAGACAGGTAGGATAATTTCACCCTTATTTTCTTTCTCAGGTAAGGCTTCCAAATATCCCCAATCAATGATATGCTGATCATACTCCTGGATATAATCCTGATAGCCAATCGCTGGCCAGTCTGTCAGCTCTTCCAGAGATTTAACTTCCTCAATTCTTCTCTTTCTTAGTGCCTTTAAATAGGTTTGAGCTGCGTCACAATTATAAAGTCCAGTTATTGATTTACCTGGATATCTTAGCACATACCTTCCTTGAAAATTCTTCCAATTGGGGGTTTCTTGGAAGCTTAGATCCTGTGGAAATTTCTCCCGATTGTATCGCACATGCATGCGACTGATGTATAACTTTCCAGAATAGTTAAAATTATTCCTACTCTTTAACCAGTCAACTCCCGCATCCACCAATTGAGGATAGGTCAAGGCAGGTGTGGGACAAGGATCACACTTGACCGGATTACTGCCTGTGATGTTCCAGCCATACTCAAACATAACTCCATCTTTTCCTCTTGCTGCCCAGGACTTATCGAAAAGTGAGCTATAAAAATTGTCAAAAAGACCCGCTACAGGCAAGGGCACATCCATATTGCTGGGGATTTTATGTGTTTGGTAGTTGGTACATTCGATTCTTCCTTTTTTGGAGAATGCATAGACAATCATGTCCTGATCTCCTTTTGCATTGGCCATGCCCAGACGGATGGGGAGCATAAATCGCTCAGAATTATAGGTGATCTGGAGAGGATGGAGGTATTTGTTTTGCTGTCTTTCGAAGGCTTTCTCATTGACTTTCACCACAAAAAATTTCATCCCACTTTTGATATAGGGTTCTAAAACTTCAGATGCTCCTTCGGGAATTTTGTAGTCATGATCTTTCAGCCATTCTTCCAATCCTTTCGATTTTTTAGCCGAAAGTATGAGTATATCATAGCCTCCGATAGAATACTTCTTTTGTACTTTGACTTTGTACTTTTTCTTTCGGCCCGTAACTACTACTTCATCCAAAGCCATAACAGAGGCAGCTAACTGTCCTCTTATCGGCATAGATTCACCTAAGATGGTGATTTCGTTTTTGTCTTGGGGATGTGGGCAATAGAAATCCGGATCCTTGTAATTCACCAACCTGGGAGCAGTGTAGTCGTTGAGTCGGGTGAATATGTCTTTTTCTATGACCTTGATCTGTTCTTTTTTGAGTACCTGAGGAACAGGAACAACCATGGCGAAGTCTTTGATATCTCCATGGAAATCGCTGTACATGGTTACTGTCATCTTGCTCCCATCCTTTACTAGGATGACTTGTGAAGCATGGTTGAAAAGGTCCATAGATGCTTTTGCGACGTAAAATCCGCAAAAAGCCTGGCTATGCTGAAATCCGATAAGGGCCAGCAGAATCGCTAGTATGTTTTTCATGTCAGTAAAATTAAAATGGGCAAGGACAGGACGCCCTTGCCCGCTTATGTTTAGCTAAGTTGGAAGTTCCTTTGTCTTCTTCTGATCAGAATGCCTGTCAGAATTATGCTAAAGAGGCTTAGAACTATAAGTGCCCAGAAAAGGGGCCCTTGGGATCCTGGACCAAAGAGGAAGAAATATCCTCCTTTTCCATTGTTCTTATTCTTGGGTAAGGGTTGGAGGTAAGGGCTATTTCCATTTTTCATCTTTTTATCATACTCCCGAATATAGCCTTGATATTCGGCTATACTCCAATCTGTTAGCTGAGCCAGATTTTTTACTTCTTGTACTCTACGGTCATGAAGGGTCTGCAAGTAATTTTGGCCAGCTGAACAACTCAAATCTCCTTCAGCGGGATGTCTCATGATATAGCGCCCCTGGAAATTTTCTCTGTTAGGGGTTATCTGAAACATCAAATCCTGAGGGAAAGTTTTACGATTATATCTCACATGAAGGCGAGTCAGGAATACATCTCCTGTATAATTACTACCAGCGGTTCTTTGGTTATTTACCCAGAATACCCCAGCTTCTCTCAAATCTGCATATTGAGGAGGCGTGCCTACACAAGGATCGCACTTGACATAATTTCTCGAACTTAAGTCCCAGGCATATTCCAACATAAGGGCATTTTTTCCAGCATCGGCCCAGGCTTTGTTAAACAAAGATTTGTAAAAGAGACCAAATTTGGGTTGGATGGCCAGGGGGATTTCAAGATTCGAGGGGATTTCAAGGGTACGGTAATTGGTAGATTCGATACGGCCTTTCTGGGAAAATGAATAGACAATCATATCCTGATCTCCATTTGCATTGGCCATGCCAAGACGAATTGGGAGCATGAATTTCTCAGAACGGAAAGTCATCTGTATGGGACGAAGATTTTCTAAGCCCTGACTTTGGAAATTCTCCAGATTAACTTTCACTACGAAAAACTTCATATCGCTTTTGATGTAGGGCTCCAAAACGGAAGCTGCCTTTTCCGGGATTTTGTATCCATTTTTCGTTAGCCATCTTTCCAATCCACTAGATTCTTCTGCCGAAAGAATGAGGATGTCATATTCGCCAATGGTATAGGTTTCAAGGATGGTAACCCCATCATCTTTGGCTTCCTCCATCATCATTTCCATTTCTACATCTTCTGTTGGTGCAGCTGCAAATTCCATTGCAGTACTTTTGTTGTAATACACCTTCTGACAGGGATTGGCATCATAGTATTCCACCAGCCTTGGTCCAGAATAGGCATCTAAGATATCGAAGATGCTTTGCTTGGCAATTCGAATTTGATTTCTCTGTAAGACTTCTGCTACAGGTACTACCATCGCAAAATCCTTTACATCTCCCTCAAAGTCGCTAGACATGGTTATGGCAACCTGCGTACCATCTCGGGCTATGATGACCTGTGAAGTTTTGTTGAATAGTTTGGCATCTGCTTTCGCTACATAAAAGCCGCAGAATGCAAAGCTCTGTATGGCATGAGCAAAAAAGAACAATGAAGTTAATACGATCGTTCGCATGGTTAATGATTATTTGTTGTATGAAATAGACGGTTGTTTGATCCAATGAAAACGCTTTCCTCCGTATTTCTTGTTGAGGAAAACGGTGAGTGGACTTACGATGATGAGCGCCCAGATAGGTGCATCAAAGGTGTAAAACCAGCTGCTTAGTATGTAAGTGAAAACTCCGATGATAAGTGCCCAGATGATACGAGCTTTGGGTGCCCGGGGCGTTGTTTTTGGGTCAGTAATCATGAAGAAGGTGAACAGCAATAGCGTTCCGCTGCTCATGCTGTGAAAGAAATGATCCAGGGGCCATCCTTTGTAAATTACTTGTTCGATGAAAATGAGTCCACCGAAACTGAAAAGAAATCCCAAACTGGTATCGATCCTTCCGACCTTCAGCAAAACAATGAATGCCGCAGCTCCCATCATAAAAAGCAGCACCACATCACTTCCCCATTGCCCGGGAGAAACCCAGGCTTTGCCTGTAACCAAAATTGCTGCTATGATGCCAATGTTCGCAGGATTGAATAAATGAGAATCCTTGTAGCGGATCAGGAATTTGGAACTGATGGCAATGAAAGCGGCAAGCCCCAATACCCACAATTCGGATGATTTGCAAAGCAGGCATAAACCCAGTGCGGTGATCATGGCACTTTTGAGGCCATGCATGCTGAGTTTATGAGTCTTAAGAAATATAAATTGAGTGAAAAGGGATATGGAAATGAGCGTGAAATAGGCCGCTAAATTCGCCTGCCATCCTAGGGCAAAAATGCCATAAAGCAAGAAGCCTCCCAGATAAATAATTTGAAAATGTCGAGCATCTTTCAGGAGATGGATTTTGGGGACTCTCAGCAATATAGGACTTAGGGAACTCATATCTTATCATGTTTATGGATAGGATATGATCCACCCGATTATTCCATAAAATTATTTTTTAATAAATGGGAATTTTATGAATGTATCCTCGGTGTTTTCAGGGGATGTGAGCCCCTAGTTTGTTGATATAGAGATTGTTACAAGGATCCTGTGACTAAAAAAGCAAAGTCCTTGATACAGGACTTTGCCGAGAATTTTTTCTTTGGAAGATATATTTAGTTATATCTTCCAGTATGTTTTTCGATAACTTTTTGACTAGGGAAAATAGCTAAGAGGATACCTGTAAAGAATGCTCCTAATCCCATGAAAGCTCTCCAGTTCCATTGGTAATAATCCATATTATTTAAAGGAACTTCGTATCCATTTATATTTTGTTCAATTACTTCTCCTCCGGTTCCCATTCCCCACAGGGTTACAAGTAGCCCCATGATGATAAGGCTAACAGCGATTGAGTTTTTTGCGTCAAGATTTGGCATGTCGAGTGACTTTGTTTTTGATTTCGGTGGCGAAGTTAGGAAAGGAAAAGCAGCTTAGCAAGGCTTTTCCTATGCTTTTAATCACTTATTAAACATGCCTAGAAGCGCCAGAAATTATTTAGATCTCGGGAAAGACTCTTTGCCTGAAAATAGTATCGATTATTGGGATCTCTTTTTATCTGTTGGAGGTGAATTTGGCTTTGCTCACTTTCTCCTTTCCCTAAATAAGCCAAAGCTAAATACCAGTATTTCAGTTCGGTAGCAAAACCATCTAACTGACTACATTCTAATGCTTCTGCAGCTTTAGGGTAATCATGTCTTGCAAAAGAAATCATGGCTAAATGGAATTTATCAACTTCATCTAAAGCAATGATATCCTGGTTTTCAGATAAACTGAAAGAAGTATGAGAATCCGTGAAAGCATGAAAATATTTATCTAACAGGTTACGATCCTGGTAATGCATAATTCTGCTCGCTGAAAAGGCTAGAAAGGCAGCCAGAAATAGACTCATGAGTACAGGGCTAACAAAGCGATTGTATTTACTTAGGTAGTCGCTTATGCTCCAGCTATAGTTTTTCTTTATAAGGCTTTGCATGGAGATATTGAGCATATTGTTGCTCCACAGAAATCGAAGCTTCTCTTGTAGTTGTTTATTTTCGGGATAAAGAGCCGCTTCATGTATACTTTTCTGAATTTGCTTTTGTTGAAATGCCTGAGAGCCGATGGGAGCTTCTGTCTCATCCAGGAGCTCAAGGATGGCTTCTCTGGCGAGCTCTTCAGTTTGAGGATCAAGGTCCTGAAGTAATTCTTTCTTGAGCTGCAAAGGGGCATCTCCATTCTGCATCCAGGGAACTCTACTAAGTTTAAGCAGTTTGTCATAGGAAACGAGCCTGTTCGCATCTGCTTCAAGACCGGCAGCTTTGTCGAGGGCTTTCCCAATTTTTAAAGTCATGGCCCATGAAGGTTCAGCGGCTAGCATACTGGCTGTTACCCATTTATATAAGGCATCGCCTAAATAATCGTGTAGATCCTCTTTAGAATTGAAATCATAATCCTCTAACGGAGGTTTTGCATAACTACTCACCAATGCATCAGATTTCATGCTTTCGAAATCCTGGATGTCGTCTGCTAATAAAGCTTCGAGGATCCCTTGCTGCTGGTCCAAATCTGCTTGTAATAACTTGAACTGGCTTTGCAGGGCTCTTTCTCTAAATCCCCAAGACCTTATAGGCTCCGGAGTCAGAATGACCTTTTCCTGCCACGCCTCAAAACTACTTTCTACCCAATCCGCTACTTGATGGGTTTTTAGATCGATGAAATAAGAAGCTTTGCTAAATATCAGCAAACGGTCTGCTTTGATCTTTTTGTCAATAAGTTCCAGTTCTATTCCATTTGGGAATTCATCATTGTAGCAAAAGCGAGGATCATTACGGAAACGGAAACTGACAATGGGTACTTCTTCTTTTTTCAAAAGAAGCATCAGTTGCTCAAAGAGTTCCGCCATATGATCAGAAGGCCCACTTTCATCTATTAATACCAGATATTCACAACTCTCTTTTTCGGCCTCATAAACGAATGTCGGAAATCCCCCACTTCGAACGGTTTCATATAGGGTATGCTTTATATCCAGTTGCAGGTTTTCAGAAACTCTTCTTTTCTTTAGCTTTTCTGCCAAACCGTACATACCTGCTTCCGCCTGCAGTTCCTCCTCCCAATCAGGATAAGGAAGGCTATAAGGGGCCTGATCTGCTTTATGGAAGAATTGTTGGAAATGAAAACTGTATTGCTTTTGTTTTAAACTCTCCAGGTAGGACTCAACCCCGATAATCAGGACGAAAGCCAGTAAAAAAACTGCCCACTTAATGGTATTCAGTTTATCCACTTGCTCCTGAAGTTGCTGATTATTGTAGGCTATTTGATCTACAGCTGCAGCATAAACCGGTAGACTTAAGGTTTTACTTTTGTCTCCTATGGTCAGGCTTACGGTATAAATGCCAGGTCCCTCGTAAATATGTTTGGGTTTTGCAGACTGAGAACTCTCATTATCTCCAAACTCCCAGTAGATTTTATATTGACTGAGATCCTGAGGACTTTCAATGATAAAATCGAAAGCTTCAGAAGCAATCACATGTCGGGGGCCGGGATGAAAGTCAAAGTCTAATACTTCTTGAGGAGTGGAAGGCTTTGTTTTATTTTCCGAGCTTTCGCCAAAATTCATTTGCCGATCTAGTTCGTCAATCTCTGTATTGAGTTTTTGAAGAAATTCCGTCGATTCTTCCAGGCTTACTGGACTAATATCGCCTTTATATTTTTTCGTTGAGTTTTGGTAAAGGAGAAAAGAATAGGTCCCGATTAGAAAAAAAACAGCCAGTGCATAAAGCCAAATTCTCTTTTTGTTTAGCTCTTTTTTCAGCTCCTCTTTATCCGGCATCTCCCAATCTTCAATGACTGCAGCAGGAAGGTCTTCCAAGTCAGCGGTATAAGCTTTAAAGGCGAGTCTGAATTTCTCCTGCTCCTCCGAATTTTTGGCAACAACCGGACTCAGAATTTGGATGAGTTTTTCAGGTTCATTCAAATATTTGGCTCCCAATTTATGTAATACCTCCTGAACCTTCAATTGCTCAGAGGGGCTGAGATGAATGCCGTATTGTTCGAGCTTGGTTAGGAGACCACTAAGTGGGAGTTTCATAGGACCTAGAGATTTTGGATGCGATGGAGATCTTCCTTATTCTTTGCTAATACGGAATAACTAAGTCTAAGGATGCTTTTTTGCCTGGGACTCAATCGCTTGAAATTTAGTCCTCCTTTGAGGAATTCGTTTAACTCTAATATACGCAACCAGGAAATAAGTTCAGCGGTAGCCGGTTTTTTCTTTTTGACTTGCTCTCTGATTTTGCCAAAATGCTGAATTAGGTCCTCATCTGCATAGTCTGATTTTTTACCGAGATGACTCAAAGCTATTTCTGTCAACTGTTTTCTTCCGGGAAAAGGAATATGATAGAACACGCATCGTCTTAAGAAAGGTTCAGGTAAATTCTTTTCTGAATTGCTGGTCATAATGACGATGATGTTCTCTTTTTCTCCTTTCCTGACCACATGATTATTGGATTCCTTGATTTCAAAGCTATTATTTTCTATTTCGTGGAGGATATCATTGGGGAAATCACGAGGGGCCTTGTCTATCTCGTCTATAAGTACAACACTACTTTTTGGGGCTTTCTCCGAAATAAACTTTCCACTTTTTATCTCTTGTGCGTTGCTAAGTGCAATGGCTTTTCCCATAGCCCTCAGGTCGATATAATCAGCGCTTTCCGGAGCTTCTGTACCAGCTGCTTTGCTGAGATTCGCATCATGAAAATGCCTAAGTGCATCATAATTGTAAAAAAGATCCTGAGCTTTAGAAGCAGTTTTGGTATGAAATACAAGGGGCTCCTCCAGAAAGCTTTTATGATCTCTGGATAAATCCCAGGCAATTTTGTAGGCAAGCCGTGTCTTGCCCGTTCCGGGTTCCCCCGTCAACAATAGAGGCTGCCCTAAAGCGACTGCCACCTCTATTGCAGCTGCCAAATCTTCGTGGAGGATGTAGTTCTCAGGATTGTGGGCATACTGCTGGAAAGCCTTATCTCTAAGGTCCAGGTTGATTTTTGCCATACTAAATGATAAAGAATAGAACCAGTGAGAAGCATATGGCTACCACCATTTCCAAAAGACCAGCTCCTATGTTTTGGTCCTGTGCGATTTCCGTATTCAAATCAGAATTTCGCAGGATGAATTTATCGAAAATGAAGCGTACAGCTATTAGGTAGACAAATACAACCAGCACTTCTACAGCAAGCAAACTTAGGTCTTCCACCCATCCACTAAAGTTTCCGGATACAGCTTGCATAACGATGATACCTATTGAAATCAATCCACCAGCAAATCCCAATCCCGCTGCAAGATTATCTTTTTCAATTTCATCATGAACAGAGTAGGGGGTAAGCCTTGCATAAATCCTGGCGAAAAGGATAAGACATAATTGACCGATGATAAAGAACACCAAAGAAATGAAGAGATTACTTCCTTCACCGTGCAAGGCTCCTGCGATTATTAGACCAGAAGCTACATAAGAGGCTGCCTCAACTACTCCCGTACCGGGATTCTGATCTTTGATGATCTCCTTATCCACTGAAAATTCAGTAAGAATCAGTTTGCGGTTGACAAGCCGGGCACCATGCAGCAAAAGTATTCCCGCAATTGCGATACCCACAGATAGCGACAAATCAAGAAAGGTATCTATATCAAAGGAAGATATACTTGGACCAATTGAAGCTCTTTCTGCTAAAGTGAGATTAGGGGCTGGATCAACAATTGCTCCAATAAAAACTGCTGTAACGCCAACAAAATAACCTGCAGTACTTACAGAAACTGCATTATTATCATAATGGGTAAGTTGCTCATCCAGATTATAGCTAGAGAACGCACCTTTCAACCATTTCGCAAAAAAGAATAAACCGATGTAGGAAAGGATGAATAGGGTATTGATAATAATCGTAGTGGGTTCGGGCAATATGTCCGGCATAGTGTGTGAATTTTCCTGAAAATAAGGAGAAAAATACTGAAAAAAGAAATCTGAGGCCCTGAGAAAGTCTTATTCCTATTTAGCTTCTTTTTGAGGAAGATTAAATCCTTCTACATATTTGAGCAGGATTACCAAGGCACCCAGGGCAATTAGACTGGCAAATACCCAGGACAGGATTTGTTTGAAACCGAGAAAGCCAAATAGTTCGTTGCTGGAAACCCATACAGCCAGGCAGATTCCATAGCCGTAAATACTTAACTCCCGATTGCTCAATTGCTTGCTACGCGTGTACATAAAATACCCCGCAGATAACAAAGCCAAAGCCATTACAAAATGTAGGAAAACGGGAGCAAGGAGGAAAACCACTACAGAATTAATAACAAAAAGGGCTAGCCAAACATAGGCCAGGCTCATTGCGCTTTTTTCCTCCAGATCTTTCTCCTTTTTGTGTTGCTTGATGATTTCAAATAATGGGCTGGAATTGGGATTGATGGCTATTTTTTCTGGTTCGGTCTTGTTGGGAATTGCCTTCCGGTCTACTCTTTCTCCTAAGGTCTCCAGGCGCTGAGCAGCGAGATTAGAAAACTTGCCCGCAGGAAATTTTTCCAGAAAATCACGATAGGCTAGTGCAGAATTTAATTTGTCCGCACGTTCCCAGTTTTGAAGTTCTATTTCGAGGAAACGGTATTGTACTGCCAGGCGAGACTCCAATTGGTGCATCCGTTCACGGATTTGTTTTCCATAAGCACTATGGGGAAAACTTTTTAAGAACTGATTATAAGCCGCTATGCTATCAAGATTTGTAGCTTTCTCAAGAGCCATTTCTTCCAACTGAAATTCATCAGAATCAGTGGTTTCTTCCTGAGGTTTCTTTAATTGGTTTTTTTCAAGTTTTATAATCCGTTTTCCGGCCAGCTTGGCAAATTTACCATTGGGATAGTCATCCAAGAATTTTTCATAGGTATAAATCCTGTCGCTTCTTTGAGCTATTCTCCAGGCTCTCTCTTCCTCGAGTTCTTCTCTTCTTCGGATCGCATGTTCTCGGTAATTACTATTGGGAAATTGGGATAGGAACCTCAGGTATGCGGTAAGGGTATCTTGCTCACACGCATTTAGCCAGGCATCATGTTCGTGCCTTTCCTTAATGTTAGAGGTATCGTTCATTGATTATTTCCCAATCCAATCCTATGCATCTGCAATATACAAATTCTATTACTGATTTGGAGAGGCTTTTTGGGATTACTTACCTTTACATTTCATGAGCAATGGTCGTACCAAATATCTCTGGTTAGGAATGATTCTCATTCATTTCTTTTTTCTCCTTTACCAGGGAATTGAAGAACGCTTCTTTCTGGTTGATTCGGAAGACTATATACAGGCTGCAAAGAATCTGTGGGAACAGCAGCTACTTTATGCAGGAGATATGGAGGAAGAGAGTTTGTATGCTGGTAACTACAGTAGAAGACCTCCGCTATATCCCCTCTTTTTGATTCCTGCTCAGGTTTTAAATGAAAGTTGGTTCCTCAGTATTTTACTTCAAAACCTATGCAGTTTGCTTAGTTTTGGGCTTTTTATACGAATCTTTCAGCTGCTATATCCCGAGAAAGAGCTACCAAAACTTATTTTTATTTTCCTTTTTCTCTATCCCGCTCAGTTTATTTATGCCAATTTGATTATGAGCGAAAGTTTGTTTCAGCTTTTACTCATGGGGAGTTTATTCTTCTTGATCAGAGGCGAAAAGGGGAATTCAATTCGGGACTTTGTCTTGCATGCTTTATGCCTGAGTGCAGCTCTTCTTACAAAGCCTGTTTTATATCTTTTTATTCCCATCCATGCCCTGTATTTTTTATATCGTGGACTTAGAAAGCGTCAAAGGGCTTTATTTTTAACGGCTCTAATTCCAATTTTTATCCTTTTTTCCTATAGCTGGAGAAACTATGTACAGACGGATTACCTACACGTTTCAAGTGTTCAGAATATCAATTTGTTGCAATATCCCGTTACTTACGTTATTTCTCAAGAGATGGAAAGGGTAGAAGCAGATAGTTTGATTGATCAAATTCATGTAGAGGCCAGAAAAAAAGGGAGCTTTAGAGAAGAGCAAATATACTGGAGCCAAAGCAGTAAAAAGATTTTATCGAAATACCCGATAACCTTCCTGAAATTACAAGTTAGGGGTATGCTTAATTTCTTTTTTGATCCAGGCCGCTTTGATCTCTATCATTTCTTTGGAGTAAAAACTCCTGGGGGAGAAGGATTGATGGCTACCTTTGGGAAAGAAGGCTATGAAGGGATATGGTCCTACTTATCTCGACAACCTATAGGAATCCTGTTTTTACTATTTACAGTTTTGCTCTTAAACGGTCTGAAATTTATCGGCTTTCTGGCTTTCCCCTTTCATAAAGAAATTCCTTTAATGCATCGAATTTATATTTGGTTGCCTGTCCTTTATTTGGCAGGAGTTACAGGAGTAATGGGGGCATCTCGTTTTGCAATGCCGATCTTTTTCTTTTTGCTATTGATGTTGGTTCCCTTTTTAGAGAAAACGCACTCCCTTTACTTGAAAATCAGGTCCCAATAAAAGGAGGGCTTTGAGAGCTCTTTACGAATATCGAGGTTTTCAAACATCATGGTAAACATACTCCGAAGGGAAGGATTGCGATTGGCCTTGTTGACGATAAAGTTAAACAACCAGGGAAAGCGTACCAGCTTTTGCATTTGATAGCTAAGGTCCAATTCTTTCCCCATACGCCTATATACCTCAGCATCGTAGGAGCTGAAAAAGTTTGCAGACTGATTCTGATATTTGATTGATTGCTCAGCCCATTTTGCTGCAAATATCCCACTCATCATAGCATTACTGATTCCCTCACCGGTAAAGGGATCGATCAAAGAAGCTGCATCTCCCACCAACATATAATTATCACCTGATATTTTCCGCTTTTTTGAGCCCAAAGGCAGACCAAAGCCTTTAATCGAATCCACCATTTCGGCATCCACAAATCGTTCTTTGAGGTGAGGGTGGTTTTCAATTAGTTCGTGAAGTTTGCTTTTTAGGTTGATCTTATGTTTGCTGACATGCTCACTCAGCATACCGAGACCTACATTAGCCATATCTTTATCCAGAGGGAAAATCCAAAGGTAGCCTGGCAACAAATCCTTGAGATAATGAAGCTCAATAAAGTTCTCCTCATTAAAGCCTTTTACTCCTTTGTAATAAGCTCGGATACCTGCACTGTGATGCTTTTTATCCAGTTTTTCATCTGCCAGAAGTTTATTCAGTTTGGATTGGGCTCCATCCGCTGCAATGACAATATTTGCATAGATATCTTCCTTGCCATCCGATAAAATCACGCTTCCTTCTTCCCGTCGAGCATACTGGACTTTGAAGTTTTGCTTGATCTCTACTCGCTCTTTTTCTTGAATAAGATTAAATAGGAAACTATCAAACTCAATTCTTTTGCTAATAAATCCCGGAGATCTGCTTTCATCTGTACGTGAACTATAGAAGGGAATATCAAGAGCTTTTTTATTCGGCGCAAAAAAGCGAATCCCCCAGGTATCCAACTTCTCCGGAAACCGGTAGAGAGATTCTTTATGGGTAGGATCTATCATCCTTAGAGCATCTAGTACTTTTCCACTAAGGGCATCTCCACAAATTTTATCTCGAGGGAAAACATCTTTTTCAAGCAGGATAACAGATAAGTCTGTTTCTGCCAGTTTAAGGGCTGCAGCAACACCTCCCGGGCCTGCTCCTGCAATTGCAACATCAAATACGTTCGTCATCATTTTTTGAGGACCCAGGCCTGTATACCGGTTTTCTTGCGAAAGTTTTTGGCTGCTTTACTGGCAGTCTCTTTCGCAGAATAATTACCAGCACTCACTCGGAAACCTCCCTGTTCATTGGGAAGAACCTTGGTGTCGTAGCCATCTTTTGAAAGCTCTTTGGCTTTCTTTTGGGCAGATCGATCATTTTGATAGCTGCCAACAATGACATGATAAGAATAGGTTTCCAGGGCTCGATTGAGGGCTAATTCCGGTAGCCGGGCATTGCTTGGATTTTTTTGTTTGCGTTCTTTTTCTGCCAGCTGCTTTTTAGGAGGCTGGTTGAGTTTTTTTGTGTCTGTTTTTTTCGGTGAAAGCTCTGGTTGACTTTCCTCGAAATTTTTATCTCTGTAAACGTAGTAAGTGGGATCAACAGGCTGCCTTTTTCTGGGAACGTAGTAAAAGGATTTTGGCCGCTGCCTTTTTTCTTGTCGAACGGCAGGATTTTTTTCTGCGGGAGAGGATTCCGAGCTTATTTCAAGCCATTCATCTTCTCTTAAATCATCATCTTCGAAAATCATGATACTTCCCGTATAGCAGGCTACCCATATGAGCTGTGTTTCCTCATCAAAGGTTATTCCAATGGGCTTTTCATGGGTTTTGATATCCTCAAGGACTACCATGCTATCAGTAGCGATTTTACTCAATTTATCATCTTCATAATTGACAACATAGAGGTAATTTGCATTCCCGGAAAGGGTAATACTGCGCGCCTCTTTGCCAGTATTGATTTTTTTCACAAGCTCTCTTTTAACGAGATCAATTTTCGCTACTTCTCCTTCTCTGCTTAGGCTGACATACAGAAATCTATCCGATGGATCAAGGATCACATGACGAGGTGTTTTTCCGTGGGCGTTCATCCAATTCATTGAATAGTCCAGCAGATTCAGTACGGCAATCTCATCTTCACCCATGATACTGATGTATGCAAAACTGGACTTGGAATCTATGGCTATGCCTCTGGGATATTTTCCAAGTTTTATTCTTCTAATTTCCTCCTCTGTCTCCAGATCAATTACACTTAAATCTCCACTGCACCAATTTGAAACAAGGAGAGTTTTTCCATTAGGACTGACCGACAAAAATTTGGGAACAGAACCTACTTCAATCATAGATTCAATTTCCAGAGACCGGGTATTTATTTTATAAACAAAACTTTGGTCGTATGTCTCACTGATAACACAATTGTCCTGCCCAGGATTGTTATACCCCTTTCCATACATTTTGTAATTGCTGACATAGGCATACGTTCCTTCTCTGTCGAAAGCTACCTCAACAGGAGAACCTTCAAGACTGGTCGGTAAGTCATCTCTACCCAACTTCTGAGGATTTACTTTATCATTGATCGTTTTTAAGAGGGTATAGTTTCTGTCATAAACCGTAACGCTATGGCGATACATCATGTTTTGGGCGAAAAATCTTCCATTTCCGGAATGGACAATAGACTTAGGGCGGATATTCCCTCTTATGATTTTTTTGAGGTGAAGACTTTCATCAAATTCCGTTTCCTGCTGATCACTCCAATCCTGAGGAACTGGTATGAAGCCCCCAATGAAAAGCATCAATAGTGCAGCTAAAAGAATCCGATATAAGTACATGCAGCGTTTCGTGGAACAGTTTTACAGTATGCAAGTTACGAAATAAACAAGGAAAAGGCGTGAATATTTTCACGCCTTATTCCTTCATAAGGTACAAGTTTCATGGGCTTTGTTTGGGTTTCATCAATTTGCTTTTAAACGACAAAGCAATTCGCAGGTAATATATTCCCTGCGCCTATTCAACCATTCAAAAAAATCTAATTTATTAATTGATCAAGATCGAGGATTGCTGGATTTGATTTATCGATCTTGTAAATGACATTGGCATAGATTTCTGCCTCCTCACGTGAAGTATAATTTCCTAATACCAGCTTATAAACCGGTATTTGATTTACTTCTTCAGCAAAGACCCACATATTTCCTTTCCAAACGCGCTGAAAGCGACTAACCATCTGCCTGAGCTGCTTATAGCTGGTATAACTTCCAATAAGAAGGCCCAAAGATTGGTCAGCCTCCCTGGCCTGACTTTTATTCATGAGGCTATACTCATGCATCCCTGGAACATCGAGGTGAAGAAAAGACTGCCCTCGGCTTACCTGTCTTAGGGGAGCCTTTTTTACGGCAGTGCTAAGCTCGTTTCCACGTGAGACTGGTTTGTTTGTAGATGTTGTTTGGGTTTGGGACCGATGTATTGAAACGGCGGGAATATTTGGTATTACCTCAGTCTGCTGAGAAGCTGTTGGTGCAGCTGCAATCAAAGAGGGAACTTCCACCGTTTCTTCCTGTCTTTCTGCAATAAACTTTTCATGCTTCTCCAGAATACTTCTGAGAGAGGCCGAAGCTGCATAACCCTGTACTTTTCCTATGAGATTACCTTCTGGAGTAAAAACCAGGGTAGTCGGAAGTTTGAACACCTGGTGTTGTTGCACCAGACTTGCGTCTTTCTTCCCGGAAAATACATTTACTCGACCTACTTGATAGTTTTGGGCCAGATACTTGCGCACCTGTTTATTGGCCCAGGTCTTTCTGAGCATCTTCCGATGTTCCTTGGAGTTGTGTTTAAAAAGATAAATAAGGAAGGGTTGTTGCTTGCTGGAAGCAATTGCCTGGATCTCCTGGAATGATCCATCTTTAAAAGGCAGGGATTGTCCGCTTGAAAGAACGGTCAGGACAATCGTAAAGAGAGCAAAGAGCGATAAGGTTTTACGAACCATAGAGCTAGGGGTAAAGGTGATAATTGTTTGGTTAACAAAAGCGTAAATGAAACAAAAGCAATTTTTGTCTTCGACTGAATACTTCTTATCCGCACTCAGTCTAACAGGTTAATTCAAGAATGCGCGTTTAAAAACTAAAAAATTAATGACCCCAATCGTGTTTTCATGATAATAACTTGATCTATATCGAATTTATTGAAAATCCGACATTAATCCTCCAAATAAAACTTAAAACTTCCTGGCTTTTCCTGTCAATTCCTCCTAATTCCTTACATCTGACCCTTCACGCATACTATTTAAGGCGATTTTCTGCTCAGAATCGCCGTTTTTGACTATTTGCGCAGCTTTTTCGCCTATCATAATTACAGGTGCATTTGTATTTCCGCAAACGATCGTAGGCATAACAGAAGCATCTGCAATTCGAATTCCTTCTAAGCCTCTGATTTTCAGTTGTGAATTCACAACTGCATCTTTTTCATTGCCCATTTTGCAGGTACCGACAGGATGGTAACAGCTTTGGACGTGCTCAAGAATGTGCATTTTCAAATCTTCATCTTTCTCATAGGCTTCCGGGAAGGCCATTCGTTTGCGATTTTGGGAAAATGCTTGAGTAAAGAATAATTCGCGCGCAATTCTTGCTCCTTCTAACATGGTCTCAAAGTCTTTTTTCTCTTCAAAATAGCGTGGGTCTATCTTTGGAGGAGCGAAAGGATCATTTGAGTTAAGGCGAATTTCCCCTCTGCTTTCAGGACGGAGGAGTGTCGGGAAGATGCTACAGCCATCGATATTTTTCGGTATGGAGTCATAATCGTGCATGTCTGTACCATACGCTGGACTGAAATGTAGCTGTAAATCCGGCCGATCAAGTTCTGCTTGTGTTCTTAAAAATGCGTTTGCTTCAAGAGGACCAGAAGCTAAAGGTCCCTTTCTGAATAGAAAATATTTGAGGTAATTCTTCAGGCTTTCCTGGGTATTGAGAGACGAGCCTTTAGGGCGTGTTATGATTCCCATGCCTAAGATCAGGTGATCCTGGAGATTTTGTCCAACTCCGCTTAGTTTATGCCTGATGGGAATTCCATGCTTTTTCAATTCTGTCTCAGGTCCAATTCCAGAAAGCATGAGTAGTTGAGGCGAGGCGAAGGCTCCGGCCGAAAGAATTACTTCCTCATTGGCGAATGCTCGTTTTTGCTTTTTTCCTTTATAGATAAATTCAACTCCCTTAACTTTTTTGCCATCCAGGATCAGGGAACTGGCTTGAGCCTGGGTGATAACTTTGAGATTGGGTCTTGAAAGTACGGGCCTGAGGTACGCATTAGCTGTGCTCCATCTGCGACCATCCTTTATGGTAAATTGGAGAAAGCCGTATCCATCCTGTTTTTCACCATTGAAATCGTCATTTGCCTTTAGCCCATATTCTTTACAGGCATCCAGAAAAACACCTCCTAAAGGAGATTGATAAGCGGGATTACTACCAACATAAAGAGGACCTCTCTCGCCGTGATATTGATCCATGTGCTCAGCATTAGCTTCGGCTTTTACAAAAAAGGGGAGAACATCTTTATAAGACCAACCTTTATTTCCCAAAGCTTCCCAATCATCATAATCAAGGGCATTACCTCGAATATAGGCCATAGCATTTGTGGAACTGGATCCACCCAAAACCTTTCCCCTTGGTTGAAACATCTTGCGATTGTTTACATGCTTTTGAGCAACTGTTTCAAATGCCCAGTCGACATTGGAACGATGGAGTTTTATATATGCACTGGGGATATGGATTTCAAATTTGCGATCCTTACCTCCTGCTTCAAGCAATAAAACATTTGCCTGAGGATCTTCAGAAAGTCGATTAGCAAGTACACAACCCGCAGAACCCGCCCCTACAATTATATAATCAAATGTCATTTATTTCTCTAGCTTCTGTCTTCGGTTGAAATTTTTGAAAAATTACGGAAAAAATCATCACAGCAAAGCATCCCAATGGAGTGTACCAAAGGAAGGCTAAAGCTTTCGGCTGGAAGAAATACATATAGAGGATAATACATTCCGCCAGAATAGCTGCATAAAAAACAGCCGTCCCTTGAATTTTCTTCATGAAAAATGCAACCATAAAAATTCCTAAAATGGTTCCATACACAAGAGACCCCAGAATATTTACAGCTTGTATCAGGTTTTCCAACTGATCTGCGAATAAGGAAAAACCTATGGCATAGACCCCCCACATAATGGTAAGTCCTTTAGATGCATTGAGATAATGACCATCGTCTTTATCTTTTACCAACATTCGCTTATATATATCGACCACAGAAGTAGTTCCTAATGCGTTGAGCTCAGAAGAAGTAGAAGACATAGAAGCGGCAAGAATCATGGCTATGAGTAAACCCACCACACCTACCGGTAAATGGTCTAGAATAAAAGTCAAAAAGATTCGATCTGAATCTCGTTTTAGTTTGTCTTTGAGTTCTTCCATGGTCGCCCTTGCTTTTTTCAAGCGAACGCTATCAACTCCACCGTTGGCATTGTTTAGTAACTGAGATTCCAGAAGGTAAGCCTCTGCTTCCTCATATTTTGCAACGGATTCTCCCGCTTCCAGCATCTCTGCCTTCGCAATAAGAATTTTAGCCTTTTCCCGTACGTCATTCAAATTTTCATCCAAAGATTGGGCTTCTGCCTGCTTTTGCTCCACGGCCGCCTGATCATTATTATCCAAGGCTTCATCCCAGGCCTGAAGTGCAGCTCTTTGTCTTGCGTGGATTGCTGAATAATTACGTTCCAGCTGAGTATAGGTGTCAGCGTATTGGCTTTTTTGTACGACTTCGGTAGAGGTTTTATTGAAGTTGATTGGAGGACGCTCAAACTGATAGAATACAAAGAGCAAGACTCCCACCAATAAGATGAGGAATTGCATGGGTACTTTCACCAAACCGTTAAAAAGCAACCCCATCCTACTTTCTGTTATAGACTTTCCGCCCAAGTACCGTTGTACCTGAGATTGATCTGTTCCAAAGTAGGATAACATCAAAAAGGTTCCAGCCAGGATGCCCGACCAAACATTGTATCGACTTTCAATATCAAATTTGAAATCAATCACTTCCATTTTTCCCATCTTACCTGCAATTCCCAGGGCATTGGAGAAAGAAATATTATCCGGCAACTTGAGCACTAGCATAACTCCTGCTATTACCATTCCCGCCAGGATCACTCCCATTTGCAATTTTTGGGTTTGGCTAACAGCCTGTGTTCCTCCCAATACGGTATAGGTAGTAACTACCACTCCGATCACAACACAGGCCCAGGTCGTATCCCAGGGAAGTACAGTAGATAGAATAAGTGCGGGAGCATATATTGTAAATCCTGCTGCCAGGCCCCTTTGGATTAGAAATAAAATAGCCGCAACCCCTCTTGTTTTGAGGTCAAAGCGTTTTTCCAAAAACTCATAGGCTGTAAAAACTTTTAACCTATGATAAAGGGGGATTGCAACTATAGATAAAACTACAGCAGCTATAGGTAAGCCAAAGTAAAACTGGACGAATCCCATTCCATCATCATACCCCTGACCGGGAGTAGAAAGAAAGGTAATTGCACTTGCCTGTGTAGCCATGATTGACAGACCTATGGTCCACCATTTCATGCTTTTATTGGCGAGTACATAATCGCTGAGATTACTAGCTCCCCAGCTTTTCCAAATACCATAGGCTACGATAAAAAGGGTAGTGACCCCCAGTACCATCCAGTCGATCCAACTCATGCGTAGTGATTGCTAAACAGGTAAAACAGAACGATCAGCACTACCAGTTCTGCGATCACAAAAATGTATAGACTTCTCCAGGTCTTAAAGAAAGGAAGGACCTTCCTCAATTCTTCATCCTGATTTTCTTCGGGCTTAGACATGATATCGTTTTTAGGTTATCTGCTCTTCTTACCTAGGGAGATCAAGTTGGCAATGAGTCTGTATGCTCCGGGTACACCCGCAGGCAATTCTCTAAACCAGGATAAACCTGAATAGACGATATAGCCTTCTCCATATTTTGCAACTAGCAGAGATCCCTGTTTTGGAGACTCTCCCTTATCATTCATTTCAAGCAAGGCATCATACTCTTCCCCCCATTCATTAGGGAAATATAGTCCTCTTTCCTGAATCCAACCCTCAAAATCTTTTTGAGTAATTTTATTTGGAAAGTTCAGGGCGGGATGTTCTGGCAAAAGTATTTTGACAGGAGCATCTTCCTGGCTTACACGATCTCTCGAAACTTTGAGGTTGAAGGGGCCAAAGGTCATTGCTGGGCCTCTTCTGGAGGTAGTATTATATTGCGCGAGGTAAGTACCACCGTCTTTTACATACTCCAGGATTCTTTCCTCGATGAAAGGCATACGCTTATTGGTGTTGTAAACCCGAATACCAGCAATTACTGCATCATACTGACGGATATTATCAAGTGTAACCTTATCTTCTTCGAGAATATCGACTTGATACCCAATTTGCTCAAGGCTGACGGGTACCTCATCGCCAGAACCCATGATATAGCCAATCTTATTTCCTCGTTTTTCAATATTTACCTGTACCAATTTAGCTTCAGCTCTCGGGAAAAGCATTTGAGTAGGAATATGATTGTAGGAAATAGTCTGAAGCCCGTAGGAGCTTTTCTCCCCTCCAATATCTGCAACCACTGTTAGATTGGTTACACTTTGTTCCGCAGGAGGAGTTACCAGGATTTCTAATATTCTTTCTTCTCCTTCTTTTTCAAACTCAAGGGTACTAATGGGAGGACTAAAACTCCAACCTGGAGCGGCCTGAAGACTGATATCAACCTTTTGATTACCTGACTGGGATTTTACCAACATTTTTACTTTTTGCTCCTTTTGATTGGCAAAAAGATAAACTTTCTCTGCCAGATTTATGGTCACTTTGGGAGTAATAACAAAAGGCCTAAATAGCTCACCGATACCGGGATCGGCATATCTGTGTATCGCAGGTATTTCAAAAGGAATTTGTAAACCATCGAAGTCAAAGGTGAAAATCGCACTAATCGCCGGAGGATTTTCGGGTAATCCTATCAATTCCTGATTATTGACCTGAAAGACCCCTTCCTTTTCCTTTTCGACTAACCAATACGGCTGACTTACTGGCAAGCCTTTCAAATCTATTTCTTGATTGATCGATTCAATCTTGGCATTCGTTTTCAGTTCCTTATTGGCTTCAACTTTTGCATTTACTGCCGGGAAAGTAGTTGATACCCATTTCACCGGAAAGTTTCCTCTACTTAGGGCAGAAATAGTAAAGTCTGCCGTAGCATCTTTTGGGGCGAAAGGCTTTTTAGCCCCTGCTTCAAACCATAATCCAGAGCAATAGATGATGAGACTCTTTAATTCCTTCATTTTTACCTCTACCCAGGGATCTTCCAAATTCTGCATTTCTTGATATGCATTCAGTAGATGGGGCAAAATTGCTGAAGGATTTTCAGCTGAAAATCCTGTATAAGCTTTTGAAAGATATTCCTTCACCTTGGCAGAACCTTTTACTCTATTCCAGCTAATATCTACCCCTTCCATGGCATCTTTTTCAGCTTTTTCTCCATGTTCCAGGTCCAGGAATTGCTCAAGGCTACCTCTCCATTTCAAGGTTCCAAAGGCTTGACATTTATGCATGCTTCGCGCTTCAGCGGCAATTTCACCGTAGCTTTTTCCCAATAAAGGATCAAAAGCACCTACATCCTCACCTAGGTATTTGGCTTTTTGCTCGTCACTTGGCTCTCCTAACCAGGAGTATGTATTCCAGAACAGTCGCTTGGGCTGCCAAGGCTTTACAAATTCCAATTGCTCAGGAAAGGCCTTGGGATCATTGGATAACTCAAAGGCTTCTTCTGCCAGATAATGGGAAGAAGTATGATGACCATGGCCTCCGCCCCCTTTGTCCATCCCAGGAAAACGGGTAACAATGATATCGGGCCTGAATTTACGAATGGCCCAAACTACGTCTGCGAGCACCTTATCTTTATCCCAAAAAGCCAGGGTTTCATCCGGGGTTTTTGAATATCCAAAATCATAAGCACGGCTAAACATTTGTTCGCCGCCATCAGTACGCCTAGCTTGTAAGAGCTCCTGAGTTCTCAAAATACCGAGGGCAAATCCTTTTTCATTTCCCAGAAGATTCTGTCCTCCGTCTCCACGTGTCAAGGATAAGTAGGCCGTCCTGTAGCCCTTGCCTTTTGCATAATAGGCTATCAGGCGTGTATTCTCGTCATCGGGATGGGCGGCTATGTATAGCACGCTTCCCAAAATCTGAATTTTCTTTAAGGCATGTTGAATTTCAGAAGCGCTTTTCGGAGGTATTGGATCCTGTGCCCTTAGCCGTTGGATTGGAGATAGGATAAAAATCAGGCTGAGGCAAAGCGCAACTACCGTATATTTCATGTTTTGATGTTTTGGATCAGACGATTAATGTTCGACCTTCGAATATAATCAAGAAAAATTAATTCGCATCCACGATTTGTCGATAATCTTCTTCCGTATCCACATCTAAACTTGCTTCTTTACAGGGAATAAGAACACTTTCCTCTTTGTATTTCTTAAGGATATATTTTGCTCCTGACTTACTCTTCAATTGAAGTATTTCCTGGAAGTATTTGCGTGGAATTAGGGCAGGGACTCCTACTGAGTCTTGATAAAAAGAGGAGACGAGTTTTTGATTTTCTTTAAAGGCATCGAGTAGCTTGCTATAATGATTAGTGGGAATAAGGGGTTGATCGCTAAGGCAGATAAGGATGGCATCAATATCATCTTCTAATGCTTTTATGCCTGAAGCCAAAGTCGTGGACATCCCTTGCTCCCAATTTTCGTTTTTAATGAGGGTGGATTTATTTGGCAATCCTTCAATGTGTGTTTTGATTGCTTCATACCTTGCTCCCAATACGATTATGGGATTGGATATTCCTGTTTCTGCAAGTTTCTCTATTAGATGCTGGATAAAAGACTTATTCTTGTATTTTAGTAATTGTTTGGCCCTTCCCAGCCTGCTAGAACTACCCGCTGCAAGTATAATCGCCGAAATTTTCATGTATATTAGGGTCTTTGTTTGGGATTATTGTCAAATAAATGCCTAATTTTTGGAATCAAAAATAGATCTAAATTTCTATACCTAGCGTGCTAACGCTTAATTATCCTAATCTTACATTTAACCAAAACCGATTCAAATGAAAAAAATTACATTACTTTTTTCTTTATTATTCATCATATTCAATGTCCAGGGACAGAAGCTCTGGAAAGGAGGGCAAATTGATATAACACCTCAAAATTTCTCACAAACTGCCTCTGATACGGAGCTAGCAAATGCTCATAAGGACATCTTCTCTATTGAAAACAAGCGAGTGATAGCCAAGCTTGCTGATTGTGCAGTTGATACCTCTTTATTTCCCCTACTTAAAGCAAATGCATTAGGTTTGGATGGTCTTTCAAATTCACAAGGTAGATTTGCAACAGTACTTCAAAGATTTGCTGTACCAGAAGGAGGATCAGTAACAGTAAATGGCTTTGATTTTTATGCCTTTTTCTCTTACGATACTGCTGCTCCTACAGTGATTTCACAAATGCTCAATGCAAGGGTATATGGCACCGATCCCGGAGGTGCTCCTTCAAATTATGCAAATCCCTTAGCTGATATTCAGGTTACAGTTGATACATCAGGAGGAACCCGTCCTAGTGGCTCAATTTTCCTTGCTGATACTAAATATAGTGTTACTTTCCCGACTCCTCTGGTTTTTACTGATTCTTTTTTCGTGGAGGTAGCGAATCCTGATCCGTCAATTGTTGGTATTTTCAGGAACTCTCGTTCTGAAAATGGGCAGCCCGGTAGTGGTAGAGGTTTTGAAGACGGATGGTTGGTATTCAATGACGCAACAGGTGCATTTTTGCTGCCTGCAACTGCTATTTCCGCAAATAGTGGTGCCATAGTCTGGGATGTTGACTACCTATTGCATCCTCATATAGAATTCTCCGTTGACCCTGACTTTGAGCTGACAGATGGCTCTTGCCTGGCACATGGTGAAGCTTCAATTTTCGAGAATACGAGTTCTGCGATGACCGGCAACCCACACTTTAATGTATTTGCTGGTAATTCCGTTATAAGTGGGGTGCCTGATACGAGCTGGTTATGGGTACAAGATTTTTCCGATCAAAATAGCTCTGTTACAATAGGGACTCGTGATCTTGTTACCGTTTATCCTGGCCCTTCTGCGCAAGCTTCTCCCGGCTTATTTGTGAATGAATTGGGATATAGTCGTTTTTGTGAGGATAGTATTATTAAAACTTTTGATTCAGGTCCCCTTGCAGTAGCTTCTTTCACTGCCAGTGTAGACACCAATCAAACAGTTATGTTTACCAACAATTCTACCGGGACTACTTTTGAGTGGGACTTTGGTGATGGAAACACATCAACCGACGTAGTACCGACTCATACCTATGCAGATGGGGGTAGCTATATGGTAACCCTCGTTGCAAGCAACAATAATGCTCCCTGTACAGATACTTTGGTACAAGAGGTAAATGTTGCGACCACAAATATTCAGGATGATTTGCTAAATACCCAAGTAAATCTATTCCCGAATCCAAGTAATGGAGTCTTCTTGCTCGATATCAATCTTGATAGTCCTGAAGAAGTGAAAATTGAAGTTCGCAATATGATCGGACAAACTGTTTTCGAATCTCCCGCCCAAAGAATGCAGGCTGGCGAAATCCAGTTGAACCTGGAAAATCAGCAAAGCGGAATCTACCTCATGACCCTATGGGCAAATGACAGGCAGATTACTCGCAAGCTTTCCTTGAATAAATAAGCACTAAGCTTAGCAAAAAAAAAGAGGGCCAGACAATACATCTAGCCCTCTTTTTTTTATCCCTCTTTAGAAACTCCACCTCAATCTTATGTATCCACTACTCGCTGCATGTCCATAACCAATACCAGCTGCAGTGGCAAATACACTTTGAGCGATTAAGTCCAGGTCCCAGTTCTCTACTATCGAATAGGTGAGGGTAGGGACCAGAATTGTCAGATCATTGTCTGGCGCATAAATAGTAACCATACTAAAGGTCATCAACGGATTTATTTGTCCTGATCCTTGTCCAGCAAAAGTCCAGGTGGAGGGGAAAAGGTTCTTAGCCGAAGGTAAGGCTGTGAAAAGATTGCTTTGTCTTCCCAGTGCATTGGCCCTCTTTGCATTGCTGTTGTACAAGATTCCTCCTGTGATGTAAATCCCATTGTCAAAGGAATAGTCTGCACCCAAAGAAAAGTTGACAGAGGAAATAGAATCTGTAGAAGGTGATAAGGGAATAAAGGCAGTACCTTCCCCTTTAAATCCCACATTTTTTATACTACCTGCCCAACCTCCTCCAAGTGCCAGATCTCCTCTAAAATATCCTACCAGCGCTTGAAAATCATAGCCTTTGATATTGAACTTATATAGGGCTGCCGCTGTTGAATTGTTAAGGGTATCATCTGGCGCCCAGGCCAATTCCAAACTGGAAACTGCTCCCGTATAGTACTGAAAACGTATCGCATCACTACCAGGCCTTTCCTCATAGTCAAAATCCAGAAAATTCAGAGCATTGAAGAGATCATTAGGATTCCAGAAGGTATTGATCCCCCAATTAATTCTTTGGCGCCCAAGCCTTATTTCCCATTTTTCGGTAGCATAATTGACATAGGCCCGATCGAAAATGGTATGCAGGAGTAAATCTTTATTGTCAGCCCAACGAATAGATAAATCCAGTAATCCTATATCTGGGTCAATTTGATCTCCAAAAGTCGGATCAAATTTCACCTGCTCTCCCCAGAATAATCGATTTCTGGCCTCGACTGCTAGGGTCCAGGAATCATTTGCATAGTATTTGATATTCAGGCGATTGTGGAAAAAGCTATTTGTCAGGGGAAAAGTACCTGTCGTATCTCCACCTGCAAAAGTGGCGATCTGTAAATACTTCACATAGCCACCCAGCTGCCATTTGCTTTCTTCTTCCTGAGAGAATACAGAAGTTGATGACAGATGGAGGCAGAGAATTACAAACAGAAACTTGCGTGTAAAGGCGCTAGTTTTTTCGCTCATCAGATACGATTTTTCCATCTTCCAGGGTGATTACTCGTTTTGCCCTGTCAATAACTCGTTGATCATGAGTTGAAAACACAAAGGTGATATTTTCTTTCTCATTGAGATCTGCCATGATGTCCAACAATTGTGTGGTTGATTGAGAGTCCAGGTTGGCTGTCGGCTCATCTGCCAGGACAAACTTTGGCTTTGAGGCTAAGGCACGTGCAACCGCAACTCTCTGCTGCTGCCCCCCGGACAATTGATTTGGACGTGTATTGATCTTATCTCCCAGACCAACAGCTTGTAGAAGTTCTTCTGTTCTTTGCTCTCTTTCTGCCTTAGGTCTTTTCTGCATAAGCATTACAAACTCTACGTTCTCTTTCGCAGTCAGAACCGGAATCAGATTATAAGCCTGAAAAACAAAGCCGATATTTTGCAGGCGAAAGTCAATCATCTGATTTTGACTCAAGGATGAAATGTCAATCGCATCTACCAGAATGTTTCCGGAGCTGGGTTGGTCCAGACCTCCGATGATATTCAGGAGGGTGGTCTTGCCTGAACCTGAAGGTCCAACAATGGCTGTAAATTCTCCCTCCTCAATTTGGAGATCGACTCCATTGACCGCATGTACAGGCACGACGCCTTCATAAACTTTATGGAGATCGCGGGTTTCTATAATATTCATTTTTTTTGATTTAAAGATTAAATGGCGCGAACTGCTTCAGAAGGATTGAGCTGAAGTGCTTTGTAGGCCGGATAAATAGCTGAAAGCAAGGCTGTTAAGATTACCATGATGATAATTTCCTGGTAAGAAGTAGCGGGTAATTCTGGATAAACAATGCTGCTAAATCCAAATTGTTCAGAACCTTCAGTGAAGACTCCCATGTCTATTCCTTGCTTGCCAAAATAGGTGATTAATCCCCAGCCTGTAAGCAGGCCTATCGGAGCACCAATAAAGGTCAAGAAGACAGTTTCCAACATGATCATGGTGAAAATTTTCAATTTATTCATCCCCACAGACATGAGCATGCCGAGTTCCCGCGTCCTTTCCAAGACAGCCATAAGCATGGTATTTATGATCCCAAAGGCCAAAGCCAATAATATGATGATCATAATTATGCGACTACTGGCAGCAATAGTTTCGGCAAAAAATTGGATGTCAGGTGCAATATCGCTCCATGTCTCAACTTTCGCTCCTTCATTGCCAGCAATTGCAGGTAAAGCATTCACTTTTGTCAATTTCTCCTCAATGAATTCCTTCCTGTCATCTGTGATTAAAGCGATTTCATGTATTTCTCCTGGTATCTCAAGAATATGATCCACATCTTTTCTTTGGATGAAAACCTGGGCTTCTTCCAACAAGGAATTAGCGGTTTGATATACGCCGACTACCTTTACTCTAAGAGAAGAAATTTCATTGCTGGCGGTTTGGAATCTAAAAACAAGTCTCCTTCTGAAATTATAGCTGTCTTCGCCATTTTCATCTGTAACTTTTACGCCAATTTTTTCTGCCAGCTTTCTTCCGATAACAATTCCAACAGATCTTCCTTCCTTGAAATAATCTCCTGCAACCATTCGGTCCTTTAGCAGGGTAAGTTCTGCCTCCTCCTCGGGATTTACCCCGATCAATTCTACTCCAAAATTACCTTTGCTACTTTCCAACATGGCCGGGATAAGGATTCGGGCACTGATAGATTTTACATAAGGTTCTTTTGAGAGTGCCTCAAAAACCTGAGGTCCATTCTCCAGAATAAATTTTGTTTCTCCCCCTTTTTCATATTGAGGGTGATGAAGTTGTATATGAGAAATTTGTGTTTGGATGATGTCGCGGGTACGGCTTTCGAGAATTCCGAATTGTAGGGAAACCATAAAGACTCCGGACACCAGGCCAATAGCTATTGCTAAGCCCACAATGCCGCTTCTAAGCGGATTTCGCCAAACATTTCTCCAGGCTATTAAGGATATCATAAGTGGGTTGCTTAGGTTCGCATGGCTTTAATAGGATCCAAACGAAGCAATTGAAGAATAGGATAAATGCTGATTAGAAGGGTAATAATCAAGACAACTAATGCCTGGGAAGCAATCACTCCGAAATCCAACATCGTAGGAATGATAGGAGCAATGTTAAACGCCTCGTATGCTTTAGCAGCCTCTCCTTTAAAGGTGATGGGATTGAATTGG
This sequence comes from Bacteroidota bacterium, assembly GCA_039819665.1. Classification (GTDB taxonomy): domain Bacteria; phylum Bacteroidota; class Bacteroidia; order J057; family J057; genus JAWPMV01. The sequence goes on along the minus strand of JBCBRM010000008.1, from coordinate 30,938 downwards.
AAGTAGGTGATGATGGGAATAGCTGCTATAAAGCCTGCTATTACTCCCAGAATCGCCATGATGACCATTTCGAGGGTTAATAATCGGGCGAGCTTGCCCCTTTTCATCCCAATAGCAGTCATGACCCCAAATTCGTATTGACGTTCATTTATCATCATCAGAGCCGTACCAAAAATGCCAAATCCGATAATCACGTAAAGGATGGCCATAAACAAATAGCCACCTGCACGGTCGCCCTCAATCATTTTGATAAGATCAGGACTCAATTCCGTCCAGGGCATCACTTCGTATTCTTCGCTATTCAATTCTGCTTTTAAGGCCTGAGCTACTTTCTCTGATTGTTTAGGGTTCTCCACATTGATGGCATAGGAGGTCAGCATCTCTTGTGCAACAAACATTTCTTGTGCTTCCTTGAGGGGAAGGAACATGATCCGTTTATTCAGTAAAGGACTGGCATACTTAACAATGCCAATAATGGGATAGATTTCATTGGCCGAAACTCCGTGATATCCCTGCCCTAATAAGATCAGGCTGTCCCCAACACCCACTTTTAATTTTTCTGCAATTCCTGCTGCAATCATCAATCCCTGGTCATCAGAAGTTAGGTAACGACCTTCGACAACTTTTGCAGCCAGATTGGTAAGCTGGTCTTCTTGCTCAGGATTTGTTCCTACAATTTGGGCAATGTGGGTCTTTTCTCCCGAAGAAATTAAAAGGGCCGACTCAATACGGGGAGTTGCAACCGTAACTCTTTTATCTCCAGACAAAGCCGCCTTGACTACATCAAGGTCTTCAAAGCTATTGTCCAGCTTTTGCTCATCCCAGTATCCATTTTTATGTATCTGGATATAACCGGAATAAAAACTCACAGCATTCTTGATCATCTCATTGTAACTACCTTCCTGCAGGGAGCGCATGAAAGTTGACAAGATCACCGCTACAAATATGGAGGCTGTGGTAATCAATGTGCGCCTTTTATTTCGCCATAGATTACGCCATGCCAGTTTTAATAACATGTGAATAGATTATGTGGTTTTAGACTTGAGATTTGAGGATATTGATTATCGCACCCGCTTCATATTCTGGACACTGAAGAAATTTTCTGAAATACCCGTGTCAAATACAATATCCTGGTACTCAATGACGGTTTTGTGTCCTTCTTCTTCAACCGGAATCATTTCCAGTTTGGTTGCAAAGGTCTTTCCTCCCAAATTTTTAATCTTGGAGGCAATCATGACATTTATTAAATAGTCGTCTTCGTCATAAAATTCATTTCTCAGGGTGAGATAATCCTTTTTGTCAATCCATACATATACTTTGCTCCAAACAACTGCTGCATCATCGTGCGGGATCATTTCAATCTTCCAGCAAACACGATCTCCTATGGTAGAATCTCCCAGGACTTTTAGATCATAATCTTTAATGAGGGAAGCTTCTCTTACCAGATCATCATTGGTGAAATCGGAGCCCATCCAGGACTGAGACATCATGGAAGGTGGGAGCTTAATGGTCCTCTCAATGCGTGGCATCCAGTTCCATACTTCTTTTACCCTTTTCAGCGTAACTGTACCCAGATCTCTTTTAGGAGCAGTGACCAACATAATGGCATAATCATCCCCTTTGGACCAACTTTTCATAGCCATCGTTCGAGACCAGGTAGGCCTGACGATAGTCATAGTCATTTCTGCTTTTGAACTTGTTGCTCCTCTACGGACTTCTTCCGCTTTAGTGATGATATCAACAGCGGTTTGTGCCTGCACTTTCCCTAAGGAAATCAGCAAAGAGGCGATGAGAATAGTGAATATGTGAAATTTCATTTTTAGAATGTTTTAGTTTCTATTGCAGTATGTGTTTATCAGGTGGGCTTTCAAGTCGTCAAGAGGTAGTTCTTCTCCTAAGACAAAATATTGCATTCCAATTCCATCCAGGGCTGCTGAAACAGTTATGGCTTCTTCTCTGGGGTTCTCGGCTCCCAATTCTTCCAATAACATGCTCATCAGGGGCATCATGCCTTTATATCTCTCCAAAACTATATCTTTAAGTTTCGGAAAATCCTCCATCTGCATAGCTAGGCTTACCATTAATTTTGAATGGTGTTTTTGGGTGCGGAAATAATTGAAAGAAAAATCAATCAAAAATTTAAATCGATCCTGCGCAGTTGTCAGTCGCCCCATTTCTTCGATAATTACATCTCCTTGTTTCATTTCCTCAAAGACGATTTGGTTCATCAAATCTTCTTTGTCGGTAAAATAGTTATAGATAAGGCCTTTAGATACTCCTGCAAGTTTTCGGATTTGTTCTATAGAGGTATTGTGAAAACCGCGACTGGCAAAAAGTTCGAGTGCAGCTTCCAGAATTTTGCTTCTGCTCTGCTGTCTAATAAGCTCGTTTTGCGCGGGAGTTTTGGGGCTCATATATTTTTGGGTGACCGGTCAGTCAATTATACGGTCCAATTTAGGAAAAAGATATATTTAGGGCTAATTTTAGGCATCTGATTTTTTATTATCGCCGTTTTAAGCTTGTGAAGAAAGAATTTTTCATAAAAATAGTAATTGGGTTATTTTTACTCTGGGTGCTTTCTTCCTGTTTTCAGGTGCGAAATGTAGAGCCGCCGGGCATCGTGAGTTCTGATTGGGTGAGCCCCACGGACTATGAAATCCTTTTGCAAAATCTCCAGCGATCTGTGAGCAATACCAATGTTCAGAATTACCTCCGCTGTTTTAATAATGATTCTCTACGATTTACACCTGTGGCCTCTCTATTCAATGATAATGAACCCATTTGGCTAGCCTGGTCCATACAAGATGAGCAGGCATATTTTGATAATATGATCCAAAATCTGTCTGTTTCGACTGGAAACTCATTGGTACTGAGAGAAACAGAACTTCAGAATGTGGATGCAGATTCTCTAACCTATGTGGGAGAATACACCCTGCGGATCAATCATCGGGATACAAGTTTGACTACGCTGTTTAAGGGACAAATCCAATTATTGATTAAATTGAATGAGTTTAACGAATGGGAAATTAGTCGCTGGCAAGATATCGAGTTGGTCCAGGACAGTAGCTGGAGCCAGTTAAAACTAAGCTTTGTTCAATAAGATGCAGAAGATCAGGAAATTATTTAGCCCAATAAGTTCAGCAGTTGTTATAGCTGTTTGGCTTGGAAGCTGTAATCCCTTTGCTCCCTCCTATGATCCTGATGGCCTGGCTAATGTTAACCTCCTGGGAGATCCTACTAATATTGATGGCTATTTTCGCCTATTTAAAAATGCCTATGAATTGAGGGATACCTCTTTATATGGGACCCTTTTCGATTCGGATTTCATCTTTGCCTATTACGATCCCGATTTAGGACAGGAGATTCAATGGGATCGAGATACTGAATTATCTACTTCCTTTAATCTTTTCCAGGCTGTTATTCAGATCAACCTGGATTGGAATTATTATACACAACTGGATACCACAGATGTCGAAGCTGTCATTATCAGGAATTTTAACCTGAATATTGAGCAAGATGAACAAAATGTATTTTCAGGTTCTGGTAGGGCCAGATTCAAATTACGTCGGGAATCAGTAGGGGATGCCTGGCGCGCTTATTTTTGGTTTGATGACTCAGACTTTTAATTTCCACTTCGCACAAAACCTCAAAAAACTAAGGCCCTTTTTGGGGTCCTGGATTCTTTATGTAATAGCACTAGCTGTCTTACTTTTTAGTATGGGCTATTATGACAGCTTTTTATTCCTAAATGCATTTCGCAACTCCTTCCTGGATACCTTTATGCCTCATTTTACCCATGTAGGCGAAGGAGTTACTGTTGCTATGGTTTTTGCTTTCCTGATTTTCAATAAAGATCGCGCCTTGGTCAATACCCTCATCGTAGCTTTAGTTATTTTGGGTATTCTTCTGTGGACCTTAAAGCAATTTGTGTTTGTGGGATGGAATAGACCTCCCAAAATTTTCGAAAACCTAACTGACATTTATTACATCAGCCTGGGGGGAGAAAAATATAAAAGTTTTCCCTCTGGGCATAGTTCGGCTGTTTGGATGATGATGAGTTTTATCGCCTTTTATTTGCGGGATAGAAAAATCGCATGGCAGATACTTGCTGCTTTAGTAGCCATCACAGTTGCTTATTCTCGGGTGTATATAGGAGTCCATTTTCCCGCTGATATCCTCGCAGGTAGCTTCATTGGAGTTGGACTTGCGTTCCTAAGTTTCAGTTTCCACTATCCCCGCATGCAAAAAAGGGAAAGGGAAGGCAAGTTAAACCTTGGATATAGAAGGTATATCCTGCAAGGCTTTATGGTGTTTTTACTTGTGGGAAGTCTAATACGTATGTACCAGGACTATTATCTCTGATGTTAGAATCACTTTTAACATGGGACCTTGAGTTGTTTCATTTTATCAACTCTTCTAATCATCCTTTTTGGGATGAGTTCATGTTTTATATCAGTGAAAGATGGACCTGGATCCCGGCTTATATTTTCTGCCTGTATTGGGTGATAAAAAGAGAAAACCTCAAAGGTATGTTGCTCTTTGTTCTTGCAATCTCCTTGCTTATTGCTTTCGCCGATCAAATTACTTCAGGTGTTATGAAGCCTTATTTCGAGCGTTTTCGACCTTGTCGAGTGGAAGCTGCTTTGGATTTTTCAGTTCATATTGTTCGTGGCCATTGTGGAGGAAAGTTTGGCTTTGCCTCCTCTCATGCAGCCAATTTCTTTGCACTAGCAACTTTTCTGTCTTATTATTTTTCTCAAAGAAAGATTAGCTGGATTCTATTCAGCTGTGCAAGTATTGTTGCATTTAGTCGGGTCTATCTGGGAGTTCATTATCCTGGGGATGTAATTGTAGGAGCATTGATAGGTATATGTGGAGGACATGTAATATCTCGCTTATATTTTTTCGCAAAAGATAAAGCCTTCAATCAAAAGATTGAAGGCTCCCATCAGCATGGCAAAAGCCATTAAAGAAAGTAAATTATAGTATCTCTTAATCTACTTGGCCGTGGTAAGCTCCGCAATGAAGGACTCGGTCTTCATCCGGGGGCCATACTTACGGCTTGTACTCTTTAAGTGTACTTCAGCGCGAAAAGGCCTAGCGTTAGAGTAAATAATTACTTCCGTCATTTTATTTTCATCAACCGCAACGAAGTGTTGAACATCTTTGGAGTTGAAAGCTTTGTAGACTTCTCCTTTTCCTTCAAGGTAGGATAAACAGCCATTCAGGGCATCCTGGGCATCTTTTAGGCTTGCATAGGATCTTTTGTCCTCTACCGCATACAGCTTGTCAGTCTTGAAATAATATTTTATTTCATTAATTGAATCAATTTTGCTGCTGAGGATTTCACCATCCAATTTTTCTATAAGTTCCAGGTAATCTCGGGTTTGTAGGAAAGAATCAACCTTAGTTGTATTCTGCCCAAATTCTAGAAATAGAACATTTTGCCCGAATGTAGCTAGGGAGCAGAGCAAGAATGTAATCAGAAACGCAAACTTCATATGGTAGATTTACAAGAATGAGGCCATTTGTATATTTAGACGGTTTATTAATTTTTTGTAAATTACGTTTGTTCGTATTACTTTAAAATCCACAATCTTCTCAATTCTTACTTATGCCTCTCACAAGCTCAGAAAGCCATTCTGTACAATTCCTGATTTTCAATTTCAAATTCTAAAAACAGATTGTACTTTTGCGCTTTCGTAATCGTTTGAAATACTAAATGGCTAAAACCACTAAATACATCTTCGTTACTGGAGGCGTAACTTCTTCACTAGGAAAAGGCATCCTGGCCGCTTCCCTCGCCAAACTCCTTCAATTGCGAGGTTATAGCGCAACTATTCAAAAATTTGATCCCTACATCAATATTGATCCCGGCACCCTGAATCCCTATGAGCATGGAGAGTGCTATGTGACCAATGATGGTGCAGAAACTGACCTGGATTTGGGACACTATGAGCGCTTCCTTAACGTGCCGACTTCTCAAGCCAATAATGTAACTACTGGAAGAATCTATGAAACGGTGATTCGGCGAGAGAGAATGGGGGAATATGGAGGAAAGACTGTACAAGTTATTCCTCATATCACAAATGAGATCAAAAGAAGATTTGCCCTCATCAATGAAGAAAGTCAGTGGGACATTGTACTTACAGAAATTGGAGGTACTGTAGGAGATATCGAATCTTTGCCATATATCGAGGCGCTTCGCCAATTTCGATACGATCATGGCCCGGAAAACTGCCTGGTGATTCATCTTACGCTAGTTCCTTATCTGGCGGCTGCGGGAGAACTTAAAACCAAGCCAACTCAGCACTCTGTAAAGAGTTTGCTACAAAGTGGAGTTCAGCCGGATATCCTGGTTTGTAGAAGCGAGAGAAAAATTCCGATAGAGGTCAGAAATAAAGTGGCCCGTTTTTGCAATGTGGTTCCTGAAGCGGTGATTGAAAATATCAATGCCAGTACAATTTACGAGGTTCCTTTTCTTTTGCATAAAGAAAAGCTGGACAAAGTTGTACTAAAAAGATTGGGACTTGACAATAAGCAAAAGCCTGATTTCAGCTACTGGAAAAATTTCGTCAGTAAATTAAAAAATCCCTCTGATGACGTGCATATTGGTCTGGTTGGGAAATATGTGGAGTTACATGATGCATACCTGTCAATAGCAGAATCCCTTAGCATAGCAGGCTCCGAGTTTGAACTGGAAGTAAATATTCACTGGATACATTCTGAAGATATTACAGAAGTAAATTGCCCACGTTTATTGGGAGCTCTGGATGGGGTTTTGGTTGCACCCGGATTTGGAGAGAGGGGGATCGAAGGCAAGATAGATGCAGTGAAGTTCGTACGTGAAGAAAACATTCCTTTTTATGGGATATGTCTGGGCATGCAGATGGCAGTCATCGAATATGGACGAAATATTCTGGGGTTAAAATCCGCTAACAGTACAGAATTTGCGCCCGAAACAAAAGCACCGGTAATTTCTCTCATGGAAGAACAAAAAAAGGTAAGTCAATTGGGAGGGACTATGCGACTGGGAGCGTATGAATGCAAGGTGGAAAAAGGAAGCATTGCCCACAATGCTTATGAATGTGAAACAGTTCATGAAAGGCACAGACATCGCTATGAATTCAATAACGACTATAAGGCCAAGTTTGAAAAGAAAGGCATGCTGATGAGTGGAGTCAATCCCGAAACAGGCCTGGTAGAAATGATCGAACTCCCTGACCATCGTTATTTTCTGGGATCGCAATTTCATCCAGAATACAAAAGTACGGTTGAATCCCCGCATCCCCTTTTCCTCTCATTTGTGAATGCCGCCTATCAGTATAAATTGGAGAAAGCCAAGCAAAGTGAAGTGGCAAATACTAACTAAGGGAATTTCTTTTAGCATTCTCGCAGAATCGAAAAATAGTATGTACCTTTGTCCCCTGATTTTGGAGAGAAATTCAGGCCTGAAAAGTTTTTGTAATTTTTCCGATACACACACGACTAATAGGCCTGAGAATTAAATAAACTCATGGATAAAAATGCGATTACGGGATTGGTGTTGATGACATTGTTGACAATAGTGTATTTTACCTATTTCGCACCCAAACCCCCTCCACCAAAAGAAAACACCTCTACGGATAGTCAGACAGAGCAGGTTGAAGAGGCTGAAATGACGGAGACTCCAACTGAGTCAGTTCAAGAACTGGATATTGCGGCTCAGGATTCTATTAAAAGAATGCAGAAGATCGGGAAATACGGTTCTTTTTACCGCTTGACTGAAGGAGAGGCCAAGAATATCGAAATTAAGACAGATAAATTTGATCTGGGGATCAATAGCAAAGGAGGAGCGATTTACTCAGCTTTTCTGAATGATTACAAAACATTCGACTCCTTGCCATTACCCATGATCGATCCTAATCTTCCCAATAATTTTGATTTCTCTTTCTACAATGACAACAAGGTTATAGCTAGTTCCGATTTATATTTTCAACCTTCCAAGAATAAAATCAAGCTAACAGGTACTGATTCTGCCCAATTGGTTCTTAGTGCCAAGGTTGATGATAAGAAGTCTTTAGAACAGATTTATACCTTCTATGGGGATCGCTATGACATAGGGTATGAAATCCGTATGAAAGGCTTGAAAGACGGACTTGGCAATATTTCCTATTTCGACATCAACTGGACCAATACGCTGCCTAAAACGGAGCTGTCGATAGATAATATGCGCCAGAAGACCTTTTTTGCCTACAAAGAAGGGAACAGCGTAGAGAAAGCAACTGCCTCTGATGAAATTACTGAAGAGTCCATCAAAAACGGATTTGAATGGTTGGCCTACAAAAGTCAGTTCTTTTCTACGGTTTTGATTGGTGAAGAACCTTTCCGATCAGGGAAAGTAAAGATGGGGACCCCCCCAGTTGAGGATGTAAACCGCATCATGGAGTCTAAAGTGAAAGTTGATATTCCTCGTTCGGATGACATCAGCAATCGCTTTAAGATCTACATGGGTCCTAATGAATACTCGACTTTGAGTTCCTATGACATAGGACTCGAAAAGCAAATGGACCTTGGATGGTGGGTGATCAGTTATATAAATGTGGGAACTACTTATATTTTTAAGTTCCTCGAAAAATATATCTCCAATTACGGGATCATTATTATTATCCTGGCATTTATCATCCGAACCATGGTATTACCGCTCACCTATAAGAGCTATAAATCCATGGCAAAAATGAGGGTGCTGAATGCTACTCCGGAAATGAAGGCTTTGGACGAAAAACATAAAGACGACCCACAGAAACTTCAAATGGCCAAAATGGGCATTTATAAAGAAATGGGGGTAAGTATGTTTGGGGGATGTTTACCTATGCTATTGTCCTATCCTTTTCTGATTGCCCTATTCTTTTTCTTCCCGCAATCAGTTGAGTTGAGGCAACAGTCCTTCCTATGGGCCAATGACCTCTCAACTTATGATAGCATCCTGAATTTTGGATTTAGTATTCCTGCCTATGGAGACCACATCAGTCTCTTTACCTTATTGATGGCAATATCGACTTTCGTTTATACCTTCTACCAACAAAAGTCTCAGCCTACAGCAGCTGCTAATCCCGCCATGAAGTACATCGCTTACTTCATGCCCATCGTACTCTTGATCTTCCTGAACAACTATGCATCAGGCTTGAGCTTGTATTATCTTACTTCCAACATCATTTCTATTTCTCAGACCCTTCTCATTCGTCGTACGATCAATGATGAGGATTTGCTTGCTCAAATGAGAAATACCCAGAAGCAAATGAAAGGTAAAAAAGGAAAAAAGAAATCCAAAAGCCGTTTGGAAAAATGGGTAGAAGGCCAGCAGAAGAAGCAGCAGGAAATGATGAATGACCGCAAGAAAAGTGCGGGTCCTAACAGAAGAAGCAGAAGAAAATAAATCTTAGATAAGATCCATAGGAGTCTTTATGAGGAGAGGGGTTTCAGAAATAAACCCTTCTCCATATAAAGCTCCAGCCCTATGCCCCATATCCCGGGCGCGGGCCTCCAGAAAATCCCAAAATCCTTTACTGGAAATATAGGTCTGAGGTTCATCTCTTTTGCTTTCCGGATCAAAGAATTGTGAACCGAAAGCTTTGATGGCCTCACATTTCTTTTCCCAATAGGGAGTAACATCTATCACGAAATCTGGCTCCAGGGCATGATCCTGGATGTAGAAACAAAACCTTTTTGGGCGCCAGGCTTCCTGATCTTCCCCATCCAATTCAGTTTTGATCATTCTAAGTCCGCTATAGAAAATTGCATCACGTACCAGTTTTGAGGCCCGTCCATGGTCGGGATGCCGATCATGAGGTGCATTTGCTATCACCAGTTCTGGCTGGTATTTCCGCACTATACGAATGATATCCTTCTGGTGAGCTTCATCCTGTTCGAAAAAACCATCTCTGAATCCTAAATTCTCTCGAGCACTTAATCCCAACAATATACTGGCGGCGGCTGATTCCTGTATCCTTAACTCAGGAGTTCCTCTTGATCCGAGATCTCCTTTTGTCAAATCAATGATTCCTACTTTGTAGCCATTATCTATGAGCTTGAGTATCGTTCCTGCACAGCCCAATTCTGCATCATCTGGATGTGCAGCAAATACCAGTACGTCTAATTTCATGAGGGAATTAATTTTTGTTTCCTATCAGTAGCTTTTCCGGATATAGCAGCTGCTCGCCAGATGCCTTTTTTACAATATGCTGCCAAATATACAAGCCTGCCTGAACATTTTCAGGAATATCAAATTGAATCTCACCAGAATAAAGCTCGAACGAGCTGTATTCTTGGATGAGAGAACCTTTGAGATCCATTAAGCAAGCCTTATAAGAGATTATGTCAGATGTGGGACTGATATTCAAATAGATCTTTTGTGTGTTTACAGGATTGGGATAAAGCCTTATGGAGGATTTGAGATTGTCTCTTGAGCTTAATACTACCTCATTGGTATTGAAAAACTCCGGGCGGATCATAAGACTGCCTCCCAAATTGAAATTTGTCCAAACGCCTGATGAGTCATAATAACATTTATTGTCATTATCATAACTCAAATCATAGCCCACACCGATGGGTAAGGTATTCAATTGCTGGACCCCTAACCAAAAAGTCCCATCAACTGCTACATTTCGATTTAAAGGAAAGCGAACATATGTATTTGCTTCATCACCATAGGTTACCTTCATGTCATTAACCTGTTCGTAAAGGATGGAATCCGGGTGAGGGAAACTCCATATTCTAAATCGGAAACTTCTTCCCTCCATATAATCAATGGCATTATTGACGGGGTTAAAATTGAGGGTAGGGACAAAGCTGATCCAAACTGCTGAAACAGAATCTGCTTCATCCAGGTTTACTTCAATACCCATACCCAAGGGACGATTTAATCCCAATCCCATATCTGCTTCACCATCATCATAGGCTAAAATGGAATCCACCCGAAATTTTTCTCTGAAAGCATTATTTTCCAGACGATCATCCGAACTATTGCTATTGATTTCAAGTTCCAAAACAGAGGGGGCGGACAGATTTTGAGAGGCAAAAGGAGAAAAATTAAGGGTATTATTACTTCCTGCACCTAGATTCAAATTCTCGGTTTGACTAAATGGAGGACTAAGGGGAGTATTCAGAAAAGTCTCTGAAAGTTCTGCATTTACACTCAAATTCCCATTGTTATTTCCCACATTACTTAGCTCTGCATCAAACATCCGGCTATTTCCTCCAGAGAGCTGAAAGTGCTTAAGAGGCATGGCCGAAAAAGGAGCAAAAGGTGAACTAATGAGTCCTACTGCGGATTGATCATTAAGGCCTAGAGTAGATCCGTTTCTGTTAGGGGCCATATAGACATAATCCAGGTGCCACACATCAATAGCTCCATTGAGTGATCCTTTATTCTCAAATGCAATTTGAAATTCCTCTACAAACCACTGGACTCGATTGACGGGAATGCTTACATATTGAAAATCTTCATTTCCCCCCGCTCTGCTATACACTAGAAAAGTATCACTAGGGGTTAAGAAGGCTACTCGAAAGGAATCTGTAGCTTCCGGACTTTCACCCCTTCCTCCGGCTTGTAGGTAAAAAGACAGGTGAATATTGCTAGAAGCTGTAAATCCTCTGAGGTCTATATAGTGGCTTAGGAGAAGATCAGCTTTTCCAAAAGCAAGAGAGCGAATTTCATACGGGCTGCCATCCGAATTTCTACCATCAAATTGCAAGCTTCCTCTGGAAGGGGGATTTATAGCGGCATTTCTCGTTCGATCTGGAATGCCCCTATCTTCCATCTTGGGATCATACCAAAGGCTAGCATCCGGCCTTGTGTTTTCAGAAGAAAAATCATCGAAAAAGGGTTGGGCAGTAGAAAAAATCAGGGTATCCGGCCCATCCATCCTGCTTTGGATGGGAGCCCTGTCTGGTCTGATCTCTGCTCTATGATTGAGATCATTTATCAGTACAGGTATTGTTTGTGCAAATAAACCATTGACAAGAAGAAGGGGGAGAAAAAAGAGGCGTATAGCCTTTAGCAGGTATAAGGTCATGTCTTTTAGGCTCTGGTAAGGCGCTAAAATAGGAAAAATAGATGGCGGGAAAAACGCTAAATATTTCCCTCTTTCTGAATCAGGAAAATGAGGCTGTTTTATTGATTAATTTGAATTGCATCATTGAACAGGAAATAGACCATCAGCATCAATACGATAACCATTCCGATCTGCTGGGCAATTAGTCGAACCTTAACAGAAGGTTCTTTGCGGGTTACTGCCTCAATGAGGAGAAATACGACATGTCCACCATCAAGTGCAGGAATAGGCAAAATGTTGATGAAAGCCAAGACCATACTGAGCATACCTGTTAAGTGGATGAATCCTTCTATCCCCTGGCTTCTGAAGATTTCCAGGTATACTTTGGCAATTTGAATCGGACCCATAACAGACTTGGAAACGTCTACTCCGGGATTGGTCAGGTTTTTAAAACCTTGAATATTATCCGAGAGTCCCCCAAATGCCATTTTAGCACCTGGTCCAAAAGATTCAAAAAATCCATATTCCAGCGTATCTAGATTAAAGAGACTTTCCAAAGGAGCACTAATTACTCCTAGGACAGGGAGAGAATCTGTTTTGATGATAAAATCAAGGGTATCTGTTCCACGGCTCACCTTCACAGGAATTTCTGCAAAACTCTTCCCTTTCATAAATCCACTTATTTCACGAAAATAGGTGATTGGAATGGAGTCCAGCTGAATGATTTGATCCCCACTTCTCAATCCTGCAGCATAAGCTGGGGAAGGAATACCTTCATCTTCAGGATTAAATTTCATGACATCCTTTACCTCAACAATAGAAGGATATCCCAAATCAAATATGCTTCGTGAATAATCTTTGTCGTTATAGTAATTTTGAATATCTGTGGGAACATCTAGTCTTATGATTTTCCCATCTCTTTTCACTTCATAATAAGCATCATCCGAAATGATATTCCCCCCATCTCTATACTCATTGAAATAGGGGAGGGCTTTTCCCTTAAAAGAGACTAAAGAGTCTCCGGATTTAAATCCGATTAAACTTCCGATGGTAGGTTTATCTCCTTCTCTCACCTCGATTCCATACTTCACCTCTTCTATGGGTAGGAACAAGTCTCCATAGATAAATTTGATCATGGAAAAAATGAAAATACCTAAGAGTATATTCATAATAACTCCCCCTGTCATGACAATTAATCTTTGCCAGATGGGTTTGGAGCGAAATTCATAAGGTTGAGGCTCGGAACTTAGATAATCGGTATCAAAAGATTCATCAATGATTCCAGATATTTTTACATATCCTCCCAAGGGAGTCGCACCGATTTGATATTCCGTTTCGCCTTTAGTAAAACTGAACAGTTTTGGGGGAAAGCCAATAGAAAAGGTTTCCACTCTCATCCCAAATGCTTTCGCGGTCAGAAAGTGCCCCAGTTCGTGTACAGTAACAAGTATACTGATGGCAATCAGGATTAGGCCTATCGCACTGAGTATATCCAGCACAAGCTGCATATTGCCGGTGAGGAAACCCAATAGTAGGGCCACCAGGATAATTCCCCCAATAATCCCTAGACGCTGAAAGCTTTTGTTTCTAGTAGAACTCATATATTAAACTGCTCAATTCCCGTAAAAATAACACACACCTTAACACAAACGAAATATATTCCCTACTTGTTTGGCAAGCGGTAGGAGGATTCGTCGCTTTTCAGTTTTTCCAGGCGGCTACTTTCTCTCAACATCCACTGATCAAGAATAACGATAGCAGCCATAGATTCTACGATGGGAACTGCCCGGGGAACTACGCAGGGGTCATGCCTGCCTTTTCCTTTTAAGGTAATATCTTCCCCTTCAGAGTTGATGCTTTGCTGATCCTGCATGATGGTGGAGGTAGGCTTAAAGGCTACCCGAAAGTAAATATCTTCTCCATTGCTAATACCTCCCTGTATGCCCCCAGAAAAATTGGTGCGAGTTTTTACCCGATTATTTTCTGTATAAAAAACGTCATTATGTTCGGAGCCTCTTAGTTCTGTGCCAGCGAAACCTGAACCAAATTCAAAGCCCTTGACCGCATTTATACTAATCATAGCGGCACTTAGTTGAGAAGAGAGTTTATTATAAATGGGCTCTCCAACCCCTGGAGGTACTCCTTTTATTCTGCATTTTATGACCCCGCCTACAGAATCTCCTTCTTTGCGAATCTGATCTACGAAATGATACATCTTCTCCGCCATTTCCGCATCCGGACAACGAACGGCTTTTTGGAAGTCCGTTTCCAAAATTATTGTATCTGGTTCCCCCTCGTATTTGAGCTTGTGAATGCTTTGAACCCAGCCCTCAACTTTAACCTCTGCCAGTTGATTCAGGACTTGTTTGGCCACAGCTCCCCCAATAACTCTGGCAACGGTTTCCCTGGCTGAAGATCTGCCTCCTCCTTTGTGGTCACGTGTACCATATTTAGCCAGATAGGTATAGTCGCTATGAGAAGGCCTGAAGGCAAAACTCAGGTGATCATAATCTGCGGAACGCACATTTTCATTGGGAACAAAAAAACCAAGGGGAGTTCCTGTCGTTACATTTCCCACATGACCCGAGAGTAATTTGAAAGTGTCAGATTCTTTTCTTTGAGTGGTAATACGGGAAGTACCCGGTTTCCGGCGATCTAACTCTGCCTGAATAAATTCAAGATCCAGCTCTACACCTGCCGGACAGCCATCAATGACAACCCCAATTCCTTCACCATGGGATTCCCCAAAGCTGGTGATCTTATAAAGCGTACCAAATGTATTGGACATAGTTTTGTCTTATCCCTTTCTTATTTCCATTTCTTAAACCAGGAGGCCACTTTCATTCGGATCACACCAAATATGGCTTCCTTAAATATACCAGGGGACATTTTGGATTCACCCATGGTACGGTCCCTAAATATAATGGGAACTTCCTTGATCTTGAATCCATATTTCCAGGCCCTGAATTTCATTTCAATCTGAAATGCATAGCCTACAAATTTTATGGGCTGGGACAGTACTTTTTCAAGCACCTCTTTTTTGTAACATTTAAATCCGGCAGTAGTGTCTCTGATAGGCATGCCAGTAACCGTTCTCACATAGGCACTGGCATAATAACTCATGAGCACACGACCCATGGGCCAGTTAACCACATTTACCCCATTGACATAGCGCGAACCAATGGCCATATCAAACCCCTCTTCTTCACAAGCTTTTAGTAAGGAAGGAAGGCTCCTTGGGTTATGGCTAAAGTCTGCATCCATCTCAAAGATGTAGTCATAGTTTCTTTCTATCGCCCAATTGAATCCAAAAAGATAAGCAGTACCCAATCCTTCTTTGCCTCCTCTTTCATGTATAAACAACCTTTCCGCAAACTCATCCTTCATCAAAGACTTGACAACATCAGCAGTACCATCCGGCGAATTATCTTCAACAATAAGCATATGGGCTTTAGGTAAAGCCTCCATAGCCTTGTTGATCAAGGATTCAATGTTTTCTCGTTCATTGTAGGTGGGTACAATGACCAGGTATTTCGCCATACTATCTCCGCTTGCCATATTGAGGGACAAAGAAATAGAAACCTTTTTTGGATTCAAAGGAAAAAAACGGGAATAGACTCTCTCGGGCGATTATTTGCGTTTTTCTTTTTGTTTCCCAATAAAAAACTTCGGTACTTGCCGCGCAAATTGAAAAAAGCTATGGCACATAAACTACTAGAAGGAAAAACCGGAATCATTTTTGGCGCCCTTGACGAGCTTTCTATCGCATGGAAAGTTGCTGAAAAAGCCAAGGAAGAAGGAGCCAACTTTATCCTGACAAACTATGCGCTCGCCCTGCGTATGGGAAAAATCAATGATTTGGCGGAAAAGACCGGTGCTGAAGTTGTTACAGCTGATGCTACCAATATGGACGACATCAATGCTTTGTTGGATGTCGCAGAGGAGAAGTACGGAAAAATTGACTTCGTATTGCACTCTATTGGCATGTCTCCCAATGTCCGTAAAAAACGAGCTTATACCGACCTTAATTATGACTGGCTTCACAAGACTTATGATATTTCAGCCATGTCTTTCCACAAAATTCTTCAAGCTCTATACAAAAGAGATATGATGAATGAGTGGGGATCTGTGTTGGCGCTTAGCTACATGGCCGCCCAGAGAACCTTTAGCGAGTACAATGACATGGCAGAAGCCAAAGCCATTTTGGAATCTATCGCTCGTTCTTTTGGGTATTTCTACGGAAAGGAGAAAAAAGTTCGGGTAAACACCATCTCTCAGTCTCCAACACCCACCACAGCTGGTAAAGGAGTAGCTGGATTTGATAAAATGTTGAACTATGGAGAGAAAATGTCTCCCTTAGGTAATGCGACTGCTGAAGAGTGTGCAGATTATTGTGTGATGATGTTTTCTGACTACACCCGCAAAGTAACTATGCAGAACCTCTTCCATGATGGTGGATTTTCTATGGTAGGAATTTCAGGAGATATCCTGGAAGGATTTAACGGATAAGAATAGAAGGAAGAACAAGGAATAAGGATTGGAGAAATAGGAAGGTAATTCTCTTTTTGAGCTCTATTCTTCTTTGTGATTTCTTTCTCCTAAAATATTTTTAGATTTATAAGGCTTCGGTCCCTAATGGCCGGAGCCTTTTTTTATGCGATTATTTTATTTCTTTCTGCTGCTTTCTTTGCCTACTGTTTTTTTGGGGCAAAGACTTCCTTTATCAACCGAATCTGATTCGGCTATGTACTATTATGATCTCGCCTGGGATTGTGTCTTGAATAAAGGGGATTATACGGGATCGGAAGAAGCTTTTCGGAAAATGGCTGAATTTGATTCGGACTTTTTGGTGGGACAAAGTCTGCTGGGCAGGATTAGCAAGGAGCCTGCGGAGCAAAGGCGGATGTATGATAAGATTGAAAAAGAAAGACTGGGCCTACCTTCGGATGAGGATAAATTACTAGACGTCTTCCAGGCTTTGTTGATGATTAGGATTTTGCGGAATGAAGCTCCCGATAAAGCGCCTGCTCAGGTAAAACTTGCTTTGGAGATGGGAAAGGAAAATTTGGGCTATTTAGGGAAGAAGTATACCGATGAAGTTTGGTACCAGGCCGAATTTATTGAAAGTGTAAATTATATCGACGGAGCTCAGGCTGCACTGGATAGTCTGGAAACCCTTAATCAAAAACCGCTCATTCCTTTTTTAATGGGATATAAAGCTTCTCTGCTGATGAAAACAGGTGAAAAAGAAGCTGCCTTGAAATTAAGTGATCAACTTTTTTTGATTTATCCTGAGGGTAATATCCCCAAGCCCTTTATGGTGAAGGCCGATTTATATGAGCAGATGGGGGAGATAGAGTTGGCGAAAGTTTTCCTGGAAAAAGCCCTGAGTCTTGATCCTGGAAATATTGATGGGCAAAGGATGAAGAAAAGATTGGAGAAATAAGTGTTTTTAGCTTGACTTGCCAAGCTAAAAGATCACCTCTGTTATAATTTGTTTTATACCAGATCTCCTAGTACACACTCTAGCCCGCTTTCAAGCCTCAAAATGACAAGCGACTTTTATTTCAACAAATCTTCAAGATCACTAGCCTCCAGGGATTTATACACCTCTTCATCTACCTGAATGATATCATCCGAAAGCTTGGCTTTTTTTCTTTGAAGATTAAGGATTTTTTCCTCTATGCTGTCCCTTGTAATGAATTTATAATAGAAAACAGTCCGCGTCTGCCCGATTCTATGAGAACGGTCAATGGCCTGGTTTTCTACCGCTGGATTCCACCAGGGATCCAAAATAAATACATAATCTGCCGCTGTAAGGTTTAGGCCGACCCCTCCGGCTTTCAGGCTAATGAGGAATACCTTTATATCCTTGTCGTTTTGGAAAGTATCTACAGGCGTCTGACGGTCTTTGGTACCCCCGTCCAGGTAATTGTATTTAATTCCTTCTTTATCCAGATCGTTTCGGAGAAGAGTCAGAACTTTTACGAACTGGGAGAAGATCAGCACTTTGGAACGCTTCTTTCCAATGATTTGCTTTAGCAATCTTTTTACCTCTAGATATTTACCCGAATTTTCCAGCTCAAATTTCTCCGGCTCTATGATGCGCGGATGTATAGCAATTTGGCGAAGCTTCTGAAGCCCTGCCAGGATATTTAGTTTGTTCTTCTTCCAAGCTCCTTGAGAAATGAGGTCCATGAGGTAATTTCTATACGAGCTTCGGGTGTCTTCGTAGAAATCTTTTTGCTCATCGGTCATCTCGCAGTAGTGGAGCTTCTCGATGCGAGGTGGCAGTTCCTTTTCAACCTGATGCTTTCTTCTCCGCAGAATGTAGGGATATATGATGCGACTAAGTTTGGCGGATTGCTTGGTGTCGAAATTCTTCTCGATGGGTTGTACGTAAAACTTCTTGAAGAAATTATCTGAGCCTAACAATCCCGGATTTAGGAAAGACATCTGAGACCAAATATCCATAACTGTATTCTCAATTGGAGTTCCAGAAAGAGAAAGGCGGTGTTTGGATACGAGTTTACGGACGGCTTTGGCTGTCTTGGATTCAGGGTTTTTTATATTTTGGCTTTCGTCGAGGATTATGTAGTTGAAAGGAAAAGTTGCCAGCAATTTGATGTCCTGCCTTACGAGTCCATAAGTAGTCAGGATGATATCATAACCAGCAAATTTTCCCACATCTTTAGGGCGATTGATGCCCGTATGTGTAAATATCTTGAGGGATGGGGTGAATTTTTTTGCCTCATTTGCCCAGTTAGGAATAAGTGAGGTTGGTAGCACAATCAGAGAAGGTGTATCAATTCCATCTTCTTGCTCTTTAAGCAAGAGACTCAGAGTTTGAAGGGTTTTTCCCAGCCCCATATCGTCTGCAAGAATTCCCCCCATGTTGTGGGCCTTCATGAAATGCAGCCAATTGTAGCCAGCCTCCTGATAATTGCGAAGTTTGGCTTTTAGCCCTCTTGGAGCTGGAACTTCCGGTATGCCTTCTGTGTTTTTGATGCTGTCAAGCATTTTGGAATGCCCATTGTTTCCCTGAGATGGGAAATTGAGCAGAGGAGCCTGGTATTTTTTGATTTTCAAACTTTCCCCATCAGCATCGTTAACCTCCGAGACCTCCAGCAAATGACGATAATCTGAAAACCAGTGTTCTGGCAAAATAGCAATGCTGCCGTCTGGTAATTTATATTCTCGATTTCCTTTGAGTATGTGTCCCCTGAACTTGATAAAAGGAATTTCAAATGTACCTATCCGGACAATAGCTTTTATATCAAACCAGTCGCCAGATTCCTGAGTTTTAAGTTCGATTTGAGGAATATCCAGGCTAATCTGGTAGGAAGGATTTTCTTGAATGATGGTAACTCCCTTTTCCCGGATGGAGTCTGCATGCTCAGAAAACCAGGAAAGTGCTTTATCTTTTTGAATGTATTCCCAGGGACTCAGGCTATTTTTGTTAGGGGTGTATTGCTCAAAAAAATCCAACATCTCATTTTCCTGCTTGCACTTTCGCTCAATGCGGAAAAAACGATATTCCTCCCCGTTTTTTTCCATGATAGCTTTTACCTTGCCCTCGCTTTCTAAAGGAATACAGTGCTGACCATACTTTACTTCCCGCAAAAAGGAAAAGCTGGAGGCATCATACTCTTTGACTTTCAGGATAAATTCTGGCTCATATCGAAGCGTTTTTATTTCAAATCCCTTAGCATAGACATCATATTTCTCGATGATCTGAGTAATGAACTTTCTATAATATTCTTCTTCTTTTTCTTTGGGAATAGCAATAAAGTCTTTCCTGAGGAAAGGCCTAAGTTTTTTCCCATCCACATGTTTTTTAAAGGTAAAAAGCTCGTGGTCGAGAAGCATCCAGGCAGGCTCCAGACAAAGTAGTGCTGCTCCATTTTTCTGAAACTTCACAATTTCCCCATTCAATTTGACCGTAGGATAGTATCGGGTGAAATTTTCTTTTTTACGGAAGTGAAAAAGAGCTGTTGCCTGATCATCCAACATGGTGATCTTTTGTTTGGCTGGATACCCATCGTTTCCCATTTCAAAGAGTTCCTTCCCTTTACATAAAGGAAGGATACGAGCCATTCTTCTTTGAATAAAATTGGTAATGAGTTTTTTCGCCTGCCCTTCAAATTTCCCAGAGAAAAATTCCAACTCGTTTCGAGGATCTCCTCCAAATTTTTTAACGATAGCTTTAGGAGTCATTTCAGAGATGAGTTTGACAAGTTCTTTATCATCTTCATCTAACTCCTGAGAGAATTCGGCTATATTGTGAGGGTATAATCCCTGATGAACAAAACTTAGTTCACCACTTGGAAGGATCTGAACCACATGCGCCGTCATCAGATACCCCAGGTATTCATGGTGGTAGGTAGAATATACCGGAGTGAAGGGAAGTGTGGCGTCAACGAGGTGCATGGATGTTCAGAAAATACTTTTAATTTTCCCTAATTCGTTTCTCTTAGAAAAAAAGGCAAGATCAAATGTAATAAGAATTTAGATCACGGATAAAAAAATATTAAAAAAAACGTCTTTTCTTTGAGAAAGAAATGCCGAAATCCACAAAATTTCATCAAATAAGAAAATATGAAGCATTTTGTCGCTATAATACTCATTTTCAGTGCCTTTCAGCTACATTCACAGATTACGATTGATAATAATGATATGCCGGTGCCTGGTTACTGGGCGTATTTGAGTGTTGCTGATACAGTCTTTCAGCCTGATTTACAGACGATTGGGTCAAATATCAGCTGGGATTTTACTGGAATGAATGCTATCACACAACGGACGGATACTTTTGGGAGTGTTAGCAATATTCCTGTTTTGATAAGGTTGTTATTTTTAAGTTCCAATGTTGTCAGAATTCAGGAAACTCCTGATTCTCTGGGAGGAATAGCGCTGAGTGAGGGGTATCAATTTTTTAGAACTACCAATTCTCGGTTTGAGAACAATGGGCTGGGAGGAACCATCAATGGGATACCTTTTGGCTTGGCCAACAATCCAGACGATATCATTTATCAATTTCCCCTGAATTATCAGGATGTCGATTCGTCGGAGTCCTTAGCCCAATTAAATATTCCGGGGATATTTTATATTGAAAGAAGTGTGAAAAGGTGGAATGAGGTGGATGCCTGGGGGCAATTGGATACGCCATATGGCTCCTTTAATTCCTTACGGGTGAAAACGACCATTCAGGAATCTGATTCTATTGCCGCTGACACTATTTCATTTCGCATAAATGTGCCCACAAGAAGAGAGTACAAATGGTTAGCAAAAGAAGAAAAGATCCCGGTAATGACTGTTAATACAATCGTAGTTGGAGGAAATGAAGTTCCTGCAGGCATACAGTACGTGGATTCTCTTAGAAATACAGGGGGAACAACGGCCATTGATGATAAACTGAATTCTGTTGCTAATCTATATCCTAATCCTGCAACAGATTTAGTTAAGCTGGAAGTTCTAGCGCAATTAGGAGAAGATGCGCGTATCGAATTATACAATCAACAAGGACAAAAGCTAATGGATCAAAAGTTGGTCTATGGTATCAACCATCTCATGCTGGGAGATATTCCCAATGGCATGTACCACGTACGGATTATAAGTAGTAAGAAAAGCTATTCAGGTAGCTTGATAAGACGATAAACGGACATTAGAAGGGAACACTACTATCTCCGCCACCGCCACCGCCCCCGCTACCCGGATCATTCATTTTGGATGGCAAGGTAATGGTGTTTCCTCCTCCTGCGTCCATGCCAAAGGCATCAAAGTCCGAAGTGCCTCCCTGAGTCCAGTCTCCAAACTTACCGTACTTGCCGATAAATTGCATATCTACATTTCCGGTAGGACCATTTCTTTGCTTGGCAATAATAAGTTCGGCCTTTCCGAGAGTTGAATTGCCTTCATCATCCGTTTCGAAGCCATAATATTCCGGACGATACAGGAACATAACAATATCTGCATCCTGCTCAATAGAACCTGATTCCCTCAGGTCACTCAATACCGGGCGTTTATCTCCTCCGCGGCTTTCCACAGCACGACTCAACTGAGAAAGGGCAATTACACACACGTCCAGTTCTTTTGCCAATTCCTTTAGGGATCGAGATATCGCAGCAATCTCCTGTTCTCGATTTCCTCCTTTATTAGAAGGACCAGTCATCAACTGCAAATAGTCAATGATGACCATACTTATATTTTTCTCTGCCTTAAGCCTTCGACATTTAGCCCTCAAATCCCATATCGAAAGGGCAGGTGTATCATCGATAAAAATATCAGTCTTACTCAAAGAGCCAATACGAGTTATCAGTTGCTTCCACTCATAATCCTCTAATCGACCCGTACGTACTTTCTGCGCATCCAATTCAGCCTCGGAAACAATCAAACGCTGAGTAAGCTGTACAGCAGCCATCTCCAAAGAAAAGAAGGCTACAGCTTCCCCAAACCGTAGCGAAGCATTTCTTGCGAGGGTCAGAGTAAAGGCTGTTTTACCCATAGCAGGTCTAGCTGCTATAATTACGAGGTCGGTTTTGTTGAAACCAGCGGTCATTTTATCGAGTTCAACTATGCCCGAAGGAATACCGGTAACACTAGTATCTTTACCCCGCATTTCCTCAAGCCTTTCCAGCGTTTTCATCACCAGCTCAGGCATCCCCAGATAATTTCTTCTCAAGTTGGTTTCCGAAATTTCAAACAGGGACTGCTCTGTTTGATCCAACAGATCAAATACATCTGTGGTTTCATTATAGGCATCCTTTACCACCTGATCAGAAACAATGATCAGCTGCCTGAGGATAAACTTCTCAGCGATCACACGTGCATGATATTCGATATTGGCAGCAGAAGCTACTCGTGAAGTAAGTTCTGTTAGATAAAAAGCTCCTCCTGCCTCCTGAAGCTTGCCTTCTTTTTTCAAGGCATTCTTAACTGTGAGGATATCGATTGGCTCAGAATTCTGGAAAAGTGCCAGGATTTGCTCAAAAATGACCTGATTGGCATCCTTATAAAACATATTGGGCTTAAGGATGTCCATAATCCTATGAAGCGCATCTTTTTCTAATAGCAATGCCCCAAGTACCGCCTCTTCCATATCTAAGGATTGTGGAGGGAGTTTTCCGCCTACGGGGGAAGTAGAAAGACTTTGAATCTTTCCTTGCGCAGTGTTTGGGTTACTGTACTTGCTGGGAGTACGCTTACTATTCTCAGCCATAGAAAAATCTATGTTAGATGGTTTATTCCAGGACAAAAGGCTTCAAATATACGAAAAGGTATATTCGACAATCAATATTTTCTCATCAATGATCTCGCCAATTTTTTATTCTTTTCAACATATTGATGACTCAACCATTTTTTCCACAAATAATAATTTTGGCATAAGGCGCCTAGCTTAAGGAAATTAAGTTCGAAGGAGAATTATTCACAGTAATTCACAAAGCTGGGGAAAGAATGTGGATAACTATTGGATAAGTATTCTGACTCCCTCCAGGTCTTTTGTGTGAACGGGATTTTCCTCCGTGTGCTTGAAATAGTAGTAAAGATAAGAATGTTAGCGATTTTATGCTAAATTTATTTACATAAGTCTCAAAAGTCAGGCGCCATCTTAAGCACTCATTTTGTATATTTGCCTGCCTGTTTTTAAAAAGAGGAAACACTATGTTTAACTTTTTCAAAAAGAAAGAAAATAAGGATAAGCTCGACAAGGGTTTGGAGAAGACTAAAGTCGGCTTAATGGGGAGACTCAACCGCGCAATTTTGGGGAAATCCAAGGTTGACGATGAAGTGCTTGATGAGCTGGAAGAGGTGCTGATTGCTAGTGATGTCGGCGTAAAAACTACAGTTCGTATCATTGAGCGAATCGAGAAGAGAGTGTCTGATGATAAATACACTAGTACCAAGGAATTAGATTTTATTCTTAAGGACGAAATTGAGAAGCTGATTCTTGAGAACCATCCAGAAAGCCTCAATTACTTTGAAGTACCTGAGGTGATGCATGAGGGGAATAAGCAACCTTATGTTATTATGGTGGTTGGGGTAAATGGGGTAGGTAAAACAACAACGATTGGGAAATTAGCTCATAGATGGAGGGAGCAGGGGAAAACGGTTCTGATGGGAGCGGCAGACACCTTTCGTGCAGCTGCAGTTGATCAATTGAAATTGTGGGCAGATCGGGTAGGAGCAGATTTTTATTCGAAAGGGATGAATACAGATCCTGCGGCTGTTGCCTATGAATCTGTTAGAGAAGGTCTGAATAATAATGCTGACGTAATCATTGTGGATACTGCCGGCCGATTGCATACCAAAAGAGGGTTGATGGATGAACTTTCAAAAATCAAACGGAGCATGGATAAAGTAATGCCTGGAGCTCCGCATGAAGTTCTGCTGGTGCTTGATGCTAGTACAGGGCAAAATGCCATTATCCAGGCGGAAAAGTTTACAGAAGCGACGGATGTTACCTCTCTGGCCTTGACCAAGCTTGACGGGACGGCAAAAGGGGGCGTAGTAATTGGAGTTTCTGACCGATTCAGAATACCCGTAAAATTTATTGGTGTCGGAGAAGGCATGGACGACCTTCAAACCTTCGATCCCAAGGAGTTTATTGATTCTATGTTCGAACTAAAATCCTGATTGCATGGTCAATAACCTTCCCAAATATAAAAAAAGACAACAAGACAAGATCAATGTGATCACTCTAGGTTGTTCCAAAAATCTGGTGGATTCAGAGGTGCTTTTGTCACAATTGCATGGCAATGGAATGTCCGCTACCCATGAATCAGAGCAAAGCGATGCAAACGTAGTGGTAATCAATACCTGTGGATTTATAGATAAGGCCAAGGAAGAGTCGGTCAATACCATTTTGGACTATGTAGGTCGCAAAGAAGCTGGTGAGATTGAGAAAGTGGTGGTAACCGGATGCTTGTCCCAGCGATACAAAGACGATCTGAAAGAAGAAATTCCCGAAGTAGATGCTTGGTTCGGCACACAGGATATGCCCGATTTGGTAAAAGAACTAGGAGCAGATTTCAAAAAAGAGCTAATAGGGGAAAGGAATACCAGTACGGATTCTCATTATGCTTACCTGAAAATTGCAGAAGGCTGCAACCGTCCCTGTAGTTTTTGTGCCATACCTTTGATGAGGGGAAAGCATAATTCCCGAAGTATAGAGTTTTTGGTGAAAGAAGCTGAGTTTCTAGTTGCAAAGGGTGTAAAGGAGCTCATGTTGATTGCACAAGATTTGACCTATTACGGTATTGACCTATATGGAGAAAGGAAATTAAATGATCTTCTTTTAGCTTTATGTGAAGTGGAAGGCCTGGAGTGGATTCGCCTGCACTATGCCTATCCGAGTGGATTTCCTGTCGAAATTCTTCCAACTATTCGTGAGCAAAAGAAAATCTGCAAGTACCTTGATATGCCGCTTCAGCATATTTCCGACCCTGTCCTCAAAACCATGCGGAGAGGAATTAATTCTAAAAGGACGCGGGAATTGGTGAAAAGAATTCGTGAAGAAGTTCCCGGACTTGCCTTAAGAACAACTTTACTGGTAGGACATCCGGGAGAAAATGAAGAAGATCATCAGGAGCTTCTAAAATTTGTAGAAGAAGCTAGATTTGATCGCCTGGGAGTCTTTACCTATTCCCACGAAGAAAATACCCATGCGGGAGATAAGTATGAAGATCTTATCGATGAGGAAACCAAGGAGCGAAGAATGGAAGAAGTCATGGAGCTTCAACAGGGCATTTCATTAGAAATAAATCGTGGCTACGTAGGCAAAACCTATAAGACCATAATAGATAGAAAGGAATCCGGTTATTATATTGGTAGAACAGAATTTGATTCACCAGAAGTAGATAATGAAGTCATTGTTCATACAGATGAAGAACTGGAAATCGGGGCTTTTTATCAGGTGGAAATTCAGGATGCCATGGAATATGACCTGATCGGCAAAGTCCTTAGCTAAGACCTCTTCTCTATGAGAAAATTGCTGCTTTTTATCCTACTTGCTTGTACGCTTTCTTACACTCAGGCACAATCTCCCTGGGATTGTGCGGTAAAGAAGGGCCTTGATCAAGGTAGTAATACTCGCCTTTTCCTTGCCTATAAATCCAGTTCCAACGCAGATAAGGAATTTAAAGCTGATATTCGCTTTCGCCCTAAAGGAAAATACCGCGATTTCCTTCGTAAGGAAACCCGACTATCAACTCGGGGGGACAAAATATTTGTCCTTCCTTTTAGTCTACCAAAAGGGGAATATGAAGTAGATGTAAGTATAGAAGATGTCGAATTGGGCAATATGTATCATGTTACTCCTAGCGAGGTTTATAAGTGCCGTGAACAGGAAGTAAATATTTCAGACATTTATCTTTCCTACAATCCCTTAGCAGAAAAAGCTTTCGGACAACCTCTGGTGAACTTAAGTTTAGATAAAGACAAAAAGCAGCTATACTATTTCATTGAGCTACAAACTGCACGAGCATATTCCAACCTAAACATAAGTGCCTTCCTCTTTAAAGATAAGAACTCTGGAAAACTCAATCTTGAGCAAATGGATACGTATGAATCCATTTACGAGACGAGTCAGAATCTAAGTATGCGCAAGTTGGAAAAAGCACAAATATCGGATATGCTGGAAGTGGGAGACCTTGAGCCGGGAGAATACCTACTGAGCGTGGAGGTTTTTAATGGAGCTACCCGATTGGGAGGAGTTGATACTCGCTTTGTGATCGGTGGAGATATTAAGCAATTGATGCGTCAGGAAGGATATATTGACGATGCCATCCTTATGATGGAATATATTTTGCCCATAGAAGAGTTGGAGGCTTTGCTAGACAATCCAGATTATGAGGCGAAAAAAGTTGCATTTGACAAAACCTGGATGGAGCTATATGGGGATGAAGCTGATATCATGATGGAGGAATATTACTCCGCTGTGATTACTGCAAATCAATTATACAATGATGATTTCCCAGGGCGAAAAGGTTGGCAATCAGACAGAGGGAAGATTTACATCGAGTATGGCCTTCCGGAAGTTAAAAACGTGACCATCAATGGAAAAGAGTATGTAAGATGGATTTACGCCAAGTGGTCTCTGTCTTTTTTATTTGAAAAACGAAACCAAGGATATTACCTCATCGAATAAGAAGGGAATGATCGATACTTTTAAAACCTATTTTCAGCGTCACTTTGCTTTTGATAGCTTATTTGATAGCAAGGGTTCAGCTAAGTCTGAAGAGGTCCCTGAAAAATACGGACTCAATAAGAGCAAACAGTTTTTTTTATACTTCCTGAGAGTATCGCCTTTTCTTTGTGGAATAGGCTTTGGATTATCCTTTCTCAATACATTTCAAACCAATTATCTGATTAGTTGGGATATATTTGGCTATCCCTTGACCCTCGATTTCGCCGGAATCCTCAAAATTATCTGCGTAAGTGGCTTGATCGGCTTTGGAACCAACTATATTGCAATCAAAATGCTTTTCAGGCCCATCATTAGGAGGCCTATTTTGGGTCAAGGGCTGATACCCGCACAAAAAGATCGGATCATTTATACCCTGGCACAAGGAATTTACAGACATGTACTCAACCAGGATTTGATTCGGAAAAGAGTGGAAGAAACAGGTCTGGTGAAAAAAGTAAATAGCCTGGTTATGGATGGAGCAGTAGGACTTTTGCAGGATGAAGAGCTTAGAGAGCATATCAAGTCTATTATAGTGGACTCTATGAATGAATATGCAGACAGAGAGGATGTGAGGAAGGAAATTGCTGAAATGATCGATACGCGATTAGAGCAAAATCTGGATAAAGGCCTGAAAAAGTTTTTATTACAGACCTATAAAAAATATAACAAAGAGGATTACGAAGAGGTTATTGAGAAAATAGTGAAAGATCTTCCTCAATTAGCCCTGGAAGTGATAGAGAAACTAGAAGATCAATTAGATCGTGCTGCAGCCTATATTAGAAAAGAAAAAGAAGGGACTGCAGAAAAAATCATGGATCTATTTATCGATCTTTTGAATAAATTGGATATTACAGACCTCCTCGCCAAGCAGATGGCACATTTTAATGAAGCAGAATTGGAACGCTTGGTCTGGGAGTCGACAAATGAACAATTAAGATATATACAATATTTGGGTACGATATTGGGAATGCTGGGAGGATTGCTGATATGGGCACCTGAATTAATGATTACAGTCTATGCCCTCTTGATCGGCATCATCGCAGGCCTTGATTCCCTGCTGTTTAGAATTGCTACTAAGTAAAATCTCTTGAAAACTCCTACACCAAACATTAAGACAGATTACCTGTCAGGCGCTGATCTCATTCGCCCTTTTATCAACTACCCACTCAATAACCTGGATTTTAATCAGGTAGTTGAAGACAAATCACAGGATGATATTGATCGGGCTCTTTTGCAGGAAGTTCTTAGAGATCAATATAAAGGATTTGAACCTTCAGAAAAGACCCGGAGAAATCTGGAAATCCTTGATAAGGATAATACCTACACCGTTACCACTGGACATCAACTGGTCCTCTTCGCTGGCCCTCTCTATACCACTTATAAAGTCTTAAGTACAGTTAAGTTGGCTGAACACATCAGCAAGGAAATTGATGATGTGGAGGTGGTGCCTGTTTTCTGGATTCATACAGAAGACCATGATTTTGAAGAAATCAACCATTACTATAGCAGCTTTTCTCAAAAACATACCTATCCGGGCGTATTTCAAAGCCTGGTGGGAAATCATATCCTTACAGAGGAAATTGAATCTGTAATTCCTACTCAGTTTGAAGGCAAGTTAAAAGAATCTTACCAGGCAGGGCTTTCTATGAAAGAGGCCTACCGTAGATTTGTCTTTGAATTATTTGATAACTATGGGGTGCTCATTTTAGATGCTAGCGATGAGCGTTTAAAAGCTCGTTTCCAAAGAGTACTTAAGCTGGAACTGGGGCAATCCAAATCTTTTACAGAAATTAATAAGACCTCTAGCCAACTGGCAGGTTTGGGATATCCTTTACAGATCAATCCTAGGGAAATCAATCTATTTTATATGGATGATAGGGGTAGGGATAGGATAGTCGCAGAAAATGGCCATTATGAAGTCTTAAATCGGGACCTGAGCTTTCAGCCGGAGGAAATGGATAAGTTGATCCAGGAAAATCCGGATCGCTTTAGTCCTAATGTGAGCCTTAGACCTCTATATCAAGAAATGATCCTTCCTAATCTGGCCTATTTTGGAGGTTGGGGCGAAATAAGATACTGGATACAGCTGAAAGGAGCCTTTGATGCCTTTGGGGTAAACTTCCCATGTGTATTGCCTCGTATGTCGGCAACTTTTGCAACTCCATCTCAGGAAGAAAGATTAAAAAAACTTGGTTTGTCTTTATCCGATATGCTAAAAACAAACCAGGAGCTTTACAAAATACGAACTGCAGATCAATGGGATAGTTCCAGTTTTGAAGAACTTCAGGCGCAAATCCTGGAACAAATAGATGCATATAAGCAACATATAGAAAGCGATCTGTCAGAAACTCTGGCGCGTTCGGCAGAAGCCCTCAAGGTCAAAAGCCAGAAGTACCTCAAAAATATGCGGAAAAAGGCGGAGCGTGTCTTTCGCCATAAATATCCCAAATCCTATAAGGAGATCGATCAACTTAAATCCGAAATCCAGCCAGACGGTTGGGTGCAGGAGAGAATATTGAGTCTGGCTTCTCTAGAAGGCATCATGGATCCCAAAGATTTTGTAGAATTTGCCTACCAAAAATGTGATCCCCTAAATTTTGAGCATCAATTGTGGATTTTGGGCTAAAATCTGCCCATCTTTCGTGCATGAAAAAGAATCCAGGCGCCAAAAAGACTCCCAAGAGAAAAAGTATTGCTCTCGTAGAAGATGATCCCTGGTTGGAACCTTATCTGGAGGATATTTTAGCCAGGCAGAAAAGGTGTCGGGATCGTCAGTTAGAGATCAAAAAAAACTATGGCTCCATGCGTGCCTTTTCCAAAGGGCATGAGTATTTTGGGATCAACTTTGATGCAAAAGCTGAAGGTTGGTGGTACCGGGAATGGGCCCCTGCAGCTGAAAGATTGTCTTTGGTGGGAGATTTTAATGAGTGGGACCACGAAGCTCATATTTTGGAGAAAAAGGAAGGGGGGATCTGGGAGATCTTTTTACCCAAAGAAGTCCTTAAACATAAAGACAAGGTAAAGGTTCATATCACAGCGGCAAATGGTTCTCATGACCGCATGCCTGCCTATATAAAAAGGGCCGTACAAGATCCAACTACTTATGATTTTGCTGGACAAATCTGGGAACCTGAAACTAAATTCAAATGGACGGATAAGAAATTTAAAGTTGATAGATCAAAGGCTCCTTTAATATACGAGTGCCATACTGGAATGGCACAAGAGAAAGAAGGGGTTGGTACCTGGAAAGAATTTGAAGAAAACGTACTGCCCCGCATCAAAAAACTGGGCTATAATGCTATCCAAATGATGGCCGTTCAGGAGCATCCCTACTATGGCTCTTTTGGTTATCATGTATCTAATTTCTTTGCTCCTTCTTCTCGTTTTGGAACTCCAGAGGATTTAAAATCACTCGTCAATACAGCTCATAAAATGGGCATAGCCGTCATCATGGACATTGTCCATTCCCATGCGGTGAAAAACTTTGCAGAGGGGCTCAATGAACTTGACGGATCTGATGATCACTATTTTCATCCCGGAGGAAGAGGAGAACATGATGGCTGGGATTCCAAGCTTTTCAACTACGGCAAAGAAGAAGTACAGCGCTTTCTACTTTCCAATGTCGCTTACTGGTTAGAGGAATTTCACTTTGATGGCTTCCGTTTTGATGGGGTTACTTCCATTCTCTATTTCCATCATGGTGAAATGGTAAGCTTTGATCATTA
>JBCBRM010000007.1:0-194930 GCA_039819665.1 Bacteroidota bacterium | reverse complement strand
TTCCGAAGCTAAAATCACTGGCTTTGTCTAGTACAGCAATTGATGTTGCTTCCCTAAACTCCGTTTTGCCTCAGTTCCAAAAACTAGAGGAAATCTTCCTTTGGAACACCAGCTTTAAAACAGAAGACTTTCATGAGTTACAGGAAGGCTATCCGGCCATTGCCTTTTATCAAGGCTTTATCCCCGACAATACTGAACGATTGAAATTATCCATGCCTTCTTTGCTCAATAAAAAGAGTGTGCTAGCATCAAGTGATAAAGTTCGTCTAAAAAACAGCTTCCCCGGTTCGCAGATGAGGTACACCATCGACGGAAGCGATCCGGATAGTAGTTCGACCCTGTATGAAGGGCCATTCGGAATCGAAGGAGTTACGGAAGTACGGGTACGAGAATTTATGGAGAATTGGGAAAGTAGCGATGTGGCCAGCTTTACTTTCTTCCCTCAGGGGAAAATAGCAGATAAGAGCTTTCTGACTTTCGAACCCAATCCCAAATACAAAGGCAATGGAGCCGAGAACCTTCAGGATGGAGCAAAAGGAGAAGCCGGGAACTTTACCGCTAAAGAGTGGCTAGGTTATCAGGACAGTCCTTTCGGTGCTGTATTTAAATTTGATCAAGCGACTGAATTGAGTCGCCTTTCGCTCAGCTATGCCCTCAATTCCAATGTCTACATCATGGCTCCCACTTCTGTAGAGATTTGGGGTGGAAAAGATGAGAATTCTCTTCAGTTACTCAAAAAGCAGAATCTCCCTCGCGCCAAAGATTATGAACCCAATCGAGTAGCCGGAATTGACCTGACCTTTGATCCGGTTTCCTATACGACTTATAAGGTTGTTGCTAAGCCCTTAAATCCTATGCCTTCCTGGCATCGGGGCGCTGGAGATAAAGGATGGGTCTTTGTAGATGAGGTGTTTTTGTATTGAGGTTGAGAAATCAGGAATTTTGCTAAAAATCAAACTCTTTTTCTGAAGGTTTAGTTATATAACAAAATCGTTATATAAGAATGCTAAGTCACCATTTCCCCAGTAAAGAATTAGATGTATTAAGGCAAGAGTTAAGAGAGCATAAGCTATATAAAAATCTTGCTGAGCTTGATGACATAAAGATTTTCATGGAAAATCACGTGTATGCGGTTTGGGACTTCATGTCCTTATTAAAATCCTTGCAGCACAGACTTACGCATGTCGGCGTACCTTGGGTTCCTACTGCTAATCCCACGTTGGCTCGATTTATAAATGAGATTGTACATGGGGAAGAAAGTGATATCAATGAATTAGGCGAAGCAAAAAGTCATTTTGAGATGTACCTGGATGCGATGCTTCAAATTGGTGCAAATACAAAGCCCATACATACATTTATTGAGTCCATTCGTTCTGGAAATTCCGTTGCCTACACATTAGACCAAATGGATCTTGATCCTCGTGTAAAAGATTTTGTAAGATTTACGTTTGAGGTAATTCATTCAGAAAACCTACACCTTGTCGCATCAGCATTCACCTTTGGTCGGGAAGATCTTATTCCTGATATGTTTATTGAGATTCTGAAAGAAGCGGATGCTGAAAACAAGCAGTATAATAAACTGAAATACTACCTTGAGCGCCATATCGAATTAGATGGAGATGAGCATGGACCCATTTCTCTTCAAATGGTCTCAGAGCTATGTGGAGCTGATGAACAAAAGTGGCGAGAAGCTGGCGATATTGCCCTTCAGGCCTTGAGAAAAAGAATTGAGTTATGGGATGCTATTTCCGATACCATTAAGCAAAAAGCACACTTAGCTGTAGCATAAAAGGGCTAATTCCTAAAACCTACGCTCCTTCAAGAGCGCCTGATACGCATACATCTCATCCCTCAGTCTTGCAGCTTCTACAAAGTTCAATTCTTTGGCAGCTGTCTCCATCTCTTTGCGGATATTCGAAATCTTCTTTTTGATTTCATCGCTATCCATGTACTCGGCAGCTTCTTCTGCTACCTGACTCACGTTTTGTTCAAACTCTTCATAGCTGGTAGAACGATTCCCCAGAGCCGATTGGAAAATATCTTTTTTCGGGCGAATGACCGTTTTGGGAGTGATGCCATGTTCCTTGTTATAAGCGATCTGTTTTTCTCGACGATAATCGGTTTCATCCATGAGTTTTTTCATAGAATCAGTAATCCGATCCGCATAGAGAATTACCCGGCCTTCGGCATGACGAGCCGCACGACCTGCCGTCTGAATGAGCGCCTGCCCACTCCGCAGGAAGCCTTCTTTATCCGCATCCAAAATGGCAACTAAAGCTACCTCTGGTAAGTCCAGCCCTTCCCTCAATAAGTTTACGCCCACCAATACATCAAACTTTCCTTCGCGAAGCTCTCTAAGAATATCTACCCTTTCCAATGAATCAATATCCGAATGCAGATAACGCGTCTTGATGTTGAGATCGAGGAGGTATTGGGTGAGTTCTTCTGACATGCGTTTGGTCAGAGTAGTAACCAAGACACGGAAGCCTTGCTTCACGACTTCGTCAACTTCCTCCAATAAATCATCTACCTGATTACCCGCTGGCCTAACTTCAACCGGAGGATCGAGGAGACCGGTAGGTCTAACGATTTGCTCTACCACTACGCCATCGCTTTTCTCCAATTCGTATTCGGAAGGAGTCGCACTCATGTAGATGGCCTGATTAACAATGGAATTAAACTCCTCAAATTTCTGTGGGCGATTATCTAAAGCAGATGGCAAACGGAATCCATGCTCTACCAGGCTGAACTTTCTGGACCGGTCGCCATGGTACATGGCTCTCACCTGTGGAATGGTAACATGACTTTCGTCTATCACCAGCAAAAAATCCTCTGGAAAATAATCTATCAAGCAATGGGGACGGCTTCCAGGCTTCCTTCTGGAAAGATATCGGGAGTAGTTCTCGATTCCCGAACAGTAACCCAGTTCGCGCATCATCTCCATGTCAAATTCTGTACGTTCTTTGAGACGGTTGGCTTCGAGAAACATACCCTGAGCTTCGAAATGGTTGACTTTTTCAACCAAATCATCCTGAATTTCTACCAAAGCCGTATTCAGTGATTCTCTTCTTGTTACGAAAAGGTTGGCCGGGTATAGGGTGAAGTCTCGCATGTCTTCCTTACTCTTTCCACTCTCTGGGTCAAAGCGTTGAATCCTTTCTACTTCATCTCCAAAAAACATAATCCGTATGCCCCAGTCATCATAAGCCGGATAAATATCAACCGTATCTCCATTTACCCTGAATTTTCCAGGCTCAAGCTTTGCCTGAGAGCGGCTATAAAATAATCGCACAATGCGATCGAGGAATTGATTCTGAGTAATTTGTTGACCTACATTGGTATAGAAGATATTTGAAAGGAAATCTTCAGGTGCACCGATACCGTAAATGCAGGAAACGGAAGCGACCACAATCACATCTCTCCTTCCTGAAGCCAAAGCGGTCGTAGCTCTAAGCCTTAGCTTTTCTATGTCCTGGTTAATCGAAAGATCTTTTTCGATATAGGTATTGGTGGAGGCTATATAGGCTTCCGGTTGATAGTAATCGTAATAAGAGATGAAATACTCAACCATATTATCAGGAAAGAACTCCTTGAACTCCCCGTACAGCTGAGCAGCCAGGGTTTTGTTGTGGCTGATGATAAGGGTAGGGCGATTGAGCTCTTTGATCACATTGGCTACCGTAAAAGTCTTACCTGATCCGGTTACCCCCAGCAATACCTGATGCTCTTCTCCATTTTCTACTCCTTCGGTAAGTTGGCGGATAGCGTCAGGTTGATCCCCTGCAGGTTTGAAGGGAGATTGTAAGTCGAAAGTATGTTCAGACATAAAAAGAAAGGCTCGCGTGTTCGTTTCTCAAATTTACTGAGAAATACGGACAATTCTGTGCACAAAATGTCTAAGCGACGGTTGATATCGTAGCCCTTCGATGAAATGAATTTTGATTTCATTTTGTGGCGATCCTGATCAACTGCCAACGATTATTCTCTAGAAAATAAAGGCTTATTGACGCCTCACACTATTCGCTTCCATAATCAAGACCTGCTTGGCATTTTCAGGCTGAACGTGAGAATAATTTCCCCCTCCTCGATTGGCGAGTTGGGTCAACTCTTCAGCCACTCGGATGTTTTCGAGCTTGTTGAAGAGAAGGACGCTGAGAGAAATAGAGTTCATCGATTTTTTCCCAACATACTTTAGGAGGCCGTCGTTGACATCAAAGGCTCCATCCGAGGCCATGATGATGCGGTTATTTCCGCCGGCTATGAAATTCCGTTCTGCGACGCGGTAGGCTTCTTTCAGGCCTTGCATGGCTTTCGTTTTGCCTCCCGGACGCATAGATTTGATTGCGGACTTAATTTCTGCTTTGAAAAGGGCAGAAGTAGGATTGAGAATAACACGTGCATCTCCTGAGTAAATGATGATAGAAACTTCATCTTCCGGACGCATTTGATCTACCAGGAAGCTTATAGACTCTTTAAGGAGATTGAGTTTTTCGGGTCGATCCATTGAGGCAGAAACGTCAAGGAGGAATACCATATTATTGGAGGCGGCTCCCTGAAGACTATTAGGACCTGGAGTATTATTTTTCTTATCGGCCAGCATCTGGACTTTCTCGGCTGGAATTACCTTGAATAAAGGCACTTCTTCTATTTCTTTCACAAAAATACGATTGGCAAAACCGATGAAGCGATTGTAATAAGCGGCTATACCATACTTATGATGATTAAATACTGCCAGCATACGTTCATTGTAGAAATAATAAGAGTTGCCATAGACTTCAAATTCCTCGGGCATCCAGCCTTTTTTCGTGTATTCATCGGCACGGAGTTGAATTTGCTCAGCATATTTAATCATGTGTCCATATCCGCTGCTTTCCACATTGTAATAAAGATCCAGTCCCAACAAATTGGCGCGGGTATTCTTTTTCATTCTCTCTGCAACATCTACGGAGGCTTGCAACATGCGGGATAGCTGAGGCAATTTTTTGGGTTGATCGTCTCGTACAGCAATGAGAATTTCCCGGCTGTAATTCATGATATTCTGCAGACTCTTCAATGTCGGTGGGATTGGCTCAGACAGTTGCTGACAAATCCTTTCCATCTGATCCTTCTGGAATTGAATCTCTCCATATAATTTCGATATCTCTTTTAGGATACCGTATGCATGTGTCAATTCTTTATCAACTCTATACTGTCTGATTCTTACATATTGATTTAAAGAGTCGGTCAGGCTTATAACAGAAATCAAAGAGAAATAAAGTTCGTCTCGATATTTATTCAAAATGCTTCTCTGAGGCATAGGAATGTATCCGTTGCCTACAGAAGTTTGTTCGTATAAATACCGAAGATCGACTACTAGTTCTCCATTCACTGTTCGAGTTGCGCATACGGCTTTCAATTTAGATTTGAAAGTCATGTTTTTAACAAACTGACGAGTATCGAATTTGAGGCTGGAGGTATTTCCCAGTTTA
Source organism: Bacteroidota bacterium (assembly GCA_039819665.1). Taxonomy (GTDB): domain Bacteria; phylum Bacteroidota; class Bacteroidia; order J057; family J057; genus JAWPMV01. The sequence goes on along the minus strand of JBCBRM010000007.1, from coordinate 189,462 downwards.
TAGAGGTTGGCTTCTCTATTGAATTTTTCCAGTTTTACGTGTAGATCCCAAAGTAGATGGATGGTTTCATTTGCAAAAACTACATAAGAGTTGACTGCCTCGTGCTTCTTATCTACTCTAGAATCACGGGTATTTTGCGCACTTCCTATAAGATTTGCAACCAGAACAATAAATACAACTACCCAAATGCGTCTACACATAGCCTTGCTAAGATTCAATGATAACCGTTACGTTCAATTTACTATTGAAAGTGGATAATTGGGGGATGATTCAGGTTGGCAATATATACAGGACTACAGGATAAACGCATCAATCCTGTTTCAATGGTAAATAATAGCCCTTTCCTTTACGATTACATAGTAAGTTTGGTCACTGCTAATTTTGCTGATATGTATATTTCCGTAAGGTGCCAGGACTTAGGCTTCCTTCATTTGAAATGTAAAGGTTCCCTTCTTCATCAAAGCACATTCCTTCTGGCTGCGGGAATTTTTTTGAAGGCAGACGTTTTGCCTGGGTGATTTGATGTAGCCTGTTTACTACCAGGAGCATATTACCATTTGAGGCAAGTATATATATTTCTTTGGTCATAGGGTGAACAGCTATAGCGGATGGCTTGAAATGGGAAGTTTTATCAGGATCAAACTTATCTGCGAACTTTTTCTCACTCTTTGACTCTGCATTTTTCTTCAGAAATTTCTTGATATCGTCCAGATCGATTACTAGAAATGGATTGGGTCTCAGGCTCCTTGTTTCCGGATCCCAGGAAACAATCACCTGTTTGTCTTTATACTTGACACCCATCAATTTGTCTGACTCTTTACTGGAAATCAGGAGCAATCGTGTTTCGGGATCATAGCCCAGTCCTTCTGTATCATTGGAGGTAGAAAGGGCCGTCTCGTGAGACTCAGCCACGGGCGAATCTGAGCGATAATTATTGACCTCATAAACATCTCCATCACTTCTGAGGACATAGGCTGTTTCTCCTAAAATTTCAATCCCTTCGAAATCGCCATTACGTCTAAATCTATGTTTAGAAACAATCTCTTTGGTATCCGTATTCATAATGAATATCAGGCCTTGCTCGTCCTGGACCATAGCAATTTCTGTCATACTGATAGAAGCTAGTCCCGATACCTCTTGTAAAACAGCAGGAAGATCTACCGACCACTCAGGTTCTTTCAGGTCATAAGGAAATTTAGTTGCAACGAGGACTTCTTTCTCATTCAATCCTCTACTCTTACTTTCTTCTTTTTTAGAAATTTCTTTACCTTTTGAATCTTTTTTTCCCTCACATGCACCTGTCGATAAAAGAAGAATACTGAGAATGCTGCTGATTATGAATTTCATAGATTTCCTTTCTATTGCGTTTTTGCTTGGATAAAGTTAATAAAAAAAAGGCGCATACCTCCCTATAGAGATATGCGTCTATATTGAAAAGAACTATTTTAAAAGAGCGATAAATCCTTTACCCTCTCGGTAAAGGCTGGATTATTATTGTAAATTCTGTAATTCTACTTTTAGTGCGTCCAAAAGAAGGTCGCAAACCTGCTCAAATTCCCCGACCAAATCCATCAACGGTTCCTTCTCTTCAGAACTGGTTGAAATATGTTCAATATCCTTCATTAGTCTGATCAGATCAGGATTTCCCAAGATATTGATCGAAGATTTGTATTTGTGAGCGGTGGCACCCAAAGGCCCGTATTCCCGTGATTGCAATTGACCCTTCATTTCCTGTAAAACATCTGGTGATTGATCAACAATCAATTCCAGTATTTCTATCATAAACTCATTGTCATCACCCGTAAGTGATCTTAGGTGTCCAAAGTCGAGCGAAAATTTTTCTGCCTGCATAAGTGAAAAGTGCTGGATTAACAAAAACCCCTGGGGGAGCAATACGATAATTATTTGACTCAGATTCTACTAATCAGAGCTTTCCAAATATCATCGGTGTTTTGGGATAAAACAAAATAAAACAAATGGATATTTTACATGATGAAATAAATGATATTTAGAAGTAGTGTTTCTGCTTCTTCATTATATCTCTTGTCATCTATTTGTTTTTTTTACTGTAATATTTGGTGTGTATAAGACTTTGTTTTCTGAAATAGCAAGAATAGATTGCACACTCATTTAAAAAGACGACCAATAAGGTAACTTCCCATGCAAAGAAAATTTTTGAATAAAGTATTTGTTATTGAAGATGATATGATCTTTGGTAAAATCTTGCAAAGGGCTCTAATGCAAGAAGATAATTACGACGTTCATGTCTTTCAGAATGGCAAAGATTTCTTTGACAATATCCATCTTAATCCGGATATCGTGAGCATAGATTACAATTTGCCCGATATGAATGGCCTGGATATTCTCAAGCAAGTTAAAAGATATAATGATGATATAGCCACTGTTATTCTGTCCGGTCAGGATAAGGTAGAGGTTGTAGTAGAAGCCTATACAAATGGTGCAAATAACTACATCATCAAGAATGAAAATGCAGTTGTGGAGCTCACTAATGTGGTCAAAAACCTGGGAAAGAATGTGAGTCTGAGGAAAGAGGTAGAGGTGCTTCGTGAGGAGATCATTGACCGAAACAAATACAACAAGATCGTAGGGGAAAGCCAGGGAGTGTTGAAGGTATTGAAGATGATACAGAAGGTAGAAAAGAGCAATATCCTCGTGTTGATTACCGGAGAGAGTGGTACAGGAAAAGAGGTTATTGCAAACACCATTCACTATAGTTCGCCTATGGCTCGCAAGCCATTTGTTCCTGTAAATGTAGCAGCTATTCCGGCTGATTTGATCGAGAGTGAATTGTTTGGGCATGAGAAAGGAGCCTTTACAGGGGCAACAGGCCGTAGGATCGGAAAGTTTGAAGAAGCTAATGGAGGAACGATCTTTTTGGATGAAATTGGAGAGATGGAGTTAGGGCTTCAGACGAAATTGCTGAGGGTATTGCAGGAAGGAAAGATTACTCGCTTGGGATCTAATAAAGAAATTCCTCTTCAAGTAAGGGTATTGGCTGCGACGAATAAAAATCTTGGGAAAAGAGTACGTGAAGGCCTATTCAGAGAAGACCTTTACTACCGTCTCCAAGGATTTCTGATTCACCTTCCTCCTTTGAGAGAAAGAGGCAATGACATTGTGATCCTCGCTAAACATTTTCTGGAAAATTTCTGTAAGCAAAACCGCATGCAGACCAAGACGATCACAAAAGAGGCCCTGGAGTCAATGATGTCTCATACGTGGCCCGGAAATGTGAGAGAATTGAAGGCTTTGGTGGAAAGAGCTGTTCTCATCTCTGACAACAACCATATTGATGTAGAAGATCTGATTTATTCAGACACGATATAATAATGACTCGGAAAATAGTACATGAAGGGGCCCCAAAGGGTCCCTTTTTTTGTGGGAAAGAGGAAAATAAATTATGAAGCGGAAATAGCAAACAGGGAGAAAAGCAGTCTGGTTCAACTCCAGCACATCTATACATCAAAACGTTTTTTAGAGAAGCATCCAGTATAGATGAGATTGCGCTAGGGCCAACGTAATCCTCTTGATATTCTATAAATAATTGTAGCCAGAGAGATTGCTTCGCCTGACATTCAGCCTCCAATGACACACGTGTTAAAATTAAATTTTTACAGTATTTTCTTTCAAACACAAGAATTCGAGAACACGTGAACAGCAGAACACTTCTCTACTCCACCCACTCCCAGGCACTTTGGTAGGCATTTATCTGCTCAACATAATCAAGGAAAGCCTGATAAAAAGGATGTTTGCCTAAAGTCGCACTGTCACCAATTACCACTAGTCGTTTCCTGGCTCGGGTAAGGGCAACATTCATCCTGCGGATATCTTTGAGGAAGCCAATCTCACCTTTCGCATTGGACCTAACGAGGCTGATATAAATAATATCTCTTTCCTGTCCCTGGAAACCGTCGACCGTATTTACATTGATGTATTGCTGAAAGGAGCTTAGCATTGGGCTGCTTTGAAGCTGATTTTTCAGCGTTTGGACCTGGGCTTTGTAGGGAGAAATGATGCCTATGGAAAAAGCTTTTTCAAAGGTCTCTGGTACTTCTGCGTGGAGTTGGTTGAAAGTTAAGGCCAAATGCTTCAGGAGCAATTGCGCTTCTTCCGGATTGAAGGTGCTTCGGCTATTACTGTTTACCTTTTCGTCAAAGCCGCAGCCTGCCGTATCGATAAAACTGACTACTGGAAAATGTGGGCCGAGGGCATGATGTTTTACGCTTGGATCTGCTTTTAACTTTCCTTTGTAAAACTGCCTTGCAGAAAATTCCATGATCTGCTCGTTCATGCGATATTGTTGATCGAGCATGACATCTACTTCTTTCGTTTCAATCACTTGCTGAAAAAGGCTGATGCCCAGTCCTTTTTTTTCTGCCTCGAAACTCTTGACAGTAGGAGGGAGCTGGAGATGATCTCCGGCCATAATGACGCGTCCCGCTCTTTGAATAGGGATCCATGTCGCTGGTGCTAATGCTTGTCCCGCCTCATCTATAAGAACTGTGTGGAATCTTTTCTTTTGGAGTTGGTTACTAGCAGCTCCACTCAAAGTCGCTGTAATTACAGGTGTTCGATTGATTACATGATGGAGAATATAGCCCTCCAGTTTTTTTGCATGCTGTTTGAGTTCACGGGCTTCTTGTAAAAGTTCCTGTCTCCTTCTCCTTTGTTCCGAACCGAAATTCCGTTTGAACTTCAAAGCCGTTTTTCTGACTGCCTCAGCCTCTTTTCGCATTTTGCGAAGGGCGGGGTAATCCGGATGTTCACTGATAGCCCCATCCAGGGTATGCTTTTGCAGCGCTTCATCTACACGAGCCGGATTTCCCAGACGTACTACATCCATTCCCAGCTCGATGCATTTAAGGGTCAGGAGATCGACAGCTGTATTACTAGGCGCGCATACCAGAACCTGATGTTCATGCCGAAGGATTTCTTCCAGTGCATAAATCAAGGTCGTGGTTTTGCCAGTTCCAGGTGGTCCATGTATAATAGCCACATCCTTGGCCTCCAAGACCTTTTGAACGGCTCGATTTTGGGAGGCATTGAGTTGGGGATGTTTGAAGGTAACTTCCCATTTATGGAATTCAGGTTTACGGTTTCCCAATAAAGTTTCCCGAAGCTCTCTCAGTCGCTGATTATCTCCGGGCTTTTGGAGATTTTCTAGAGCGGCCCGCATTTGTTGATAGGTTTTATCATCAAATTCGAGGTCCATACCCAGTTTTGCAGCGTGAAGCCAATCCGGTATGCTTTCACTGCTTAGGGCGATCTTTAATCGCTTTTTCCCCAATAAAGAAATGACTCCCGTAAGTCGCCCCACTTCTTCATCTGCTACCGTTCCAAAAACAGATACTACACTGCCTGATTGAAAATGGCCACTGGGTTTAGCTTTATCTTCAGCTAGGTCAATTTCCAAACTATACCTTTCGCCCAATCCCAACATGATGTGCTTGAGATGAAGGGGATACCAGGTAATACCTTTTTGTATACGTTCTTTGAGGGAACGATCAAGGACCAGAGACTTATATAGCTTCAGGTCTTCTTCCTTTTCTATTTGGAGAAGTTTTACTTGATGGGCAATACTTTCTTTGCTATCCATCAATTGCTAAAGAATTCGCGAATTTTGGCAAACAGACCTTTTTGTTCGGAAGTAGGGTTAGGCGCAAAGTTGTCAGAGTTTGCCATTTTCTGAATCATCTTTTTCTCATCTGAGCTTAGATTCTGTGGGGTCCAAACATTGATATGGACCAATAGATTACCTACTCCATAATTATTGATATTGGGTAATCCTTTGCCTCGCAAACTTACGACCTTACCTGCTTGGGTACCGGGATGAACTTTGATCCGTACCTTGCCATCAAGGGTAGGTACTTCCACTTGGGTTCCTAACGCAGCATCCGGGAAGCTTATGAATAGCTCATGAAGCAGATTGTCTCCATCTCTTTCGAAGTTTTCATGAGGTTTTTCTGTAATCTGCACGATGAGATCACCAGGTCCTCCTCCTTTGAGCCCTGCATTTCCTTTTCCTCGCACACTCAAACTCATACCTTCCTGTACACCTGCCGGGATTTTCACGTTTACTACGGACTCTTCCTGCACACGACCTTTTCCATCACAAACGTTACAAGCTTTTGAAATAATTCTGCCATCGCCCTGACAAGTCGGACAGGTTGAAACTACGATTTGCTGAAAAAAGCCACCTCCCGCTTGCTGGCGTATCTCTCCTGTTCCCTGACAGGTAGGGCAAGTAGTAAAGGCTGTACCTTGATCAGCACCTGTTCCAGAACAGGCATTACAGGTATTATAACGATTAAGTTTTATTGTCTTTTCTACTCCACTGGAAACCTGTTCGAGGGTGAGGCCAAGTTTTATGCGAATATCAGAGCCTCTTTGACCTCTTCTTCTCCTGGACCTTCCTCCTCCTCCAAAGAATTCGCCGAATGGACTGTTACCGAAGATATCGCTGAAGATATCTTCAAATCCCTGCCCACTAAATCCTCCTCCGACACCACTTACTCCCGCATGTCCAAAGCGGTCATATTGCGAACGCTTTTGGTCGTCGCTTAATACCTCATAGGCCTCTGCAGCTTCCTTGAACTTTTCAGCGGCACTTTCTTCAGGGTTGATGTCTGGATGGTATTTTTGGGCTAGCTTGCGATAAGCTTTTTTCATCTCATCTTTACTTGCCCCTTTGTCTACACCCAGGACCTCATAATAATCTCTTTTAGCCATGAGGATTACTCGCCAACAATTACTTTAGAAAATCTGATGATGCGGTCTTTAAACTTATATCCTTTCTCTACTTCATCAACCACCGCTCCTTTTTTCTCTTCTTCTTCTACCGGAATGCTGGTGATTGCTTCGTGTATCTCTGAATCAAAGTCTTTACCTATGCTTTCGATAGGCTCAACTCCTATCTTGGAAAACTGTTTTCTGAAATTTGAAGAAACTAGTTCAATTCCTTCTTTTATAGCTGTCAGATTGTCAGTTCCTTCTATTGCTTTAAGGGTCCTGTCAAAATTATCGAGTATAGGAAGCAGTTGAAGGATCAAATCTTGATTGGCGAAACGAATGCCATCTGCAAGCTCTTTGGTTTTCCGCTTACGAAAATTGTCAAAGTCCGCTTGCAAGCGCAAAACGCGTTCGCTGAGCTGTTTTCTTTCTTCTTCTGACTCCCGTAGCTTTAATTTAAGCTGTGCTATTACTTCAATCGCCTCATCAACACTGGCTATATCTTCTACTTCTTCAGCTTTTTTATCCGCCTTTTCTTTCCCCTCCTCAACTTTCTTCTCCTGGCTTTCTTCCTGGAGCGAAGTTACCTCTTCGATTTCCACTTCTTTTTTGGATTTTTTAGCCGACTTTTTGCTCGCTTTGGTCTTATTTTTCATAATGCCTTAGGCTTTTTCCTTTATAAAGCTTTTCGCTTGCTAATTTAACACAATTTATGCCAATGACATATTGGCAAATATTTCTGCCAGTCTTGTCATACCTTAGATTTTGCCATTTTTTTAATGCAGAAAAGATCAAGTAGAGGTCTACTTGATCTTTTTCGTCGAATTTATGTTAAAAGCGCTTAGCTGCTTTTGTAATTTTTTTGAAATTGTTGCCAGGTTTGATTGAGGTATGCATCTTCTCCCAGAAAGTTGAGGATCATGAGCATTTCATCAGGTTTATGGTAACCGGGAACATTGGTGATCAGTTTCGAATTGGAGTCGAGAAATGAAGTAGTCGGATAGGAAGGTCTTCCCTGCATCAGGGTTACTGCCCACTCGTGGATACCGTTCCTGCCAATCTCTGGACGATGCTTATAGGTTTGTCCATTGATGGTAAGAGTTGTGGTGGTTTTCTCTGCATCAAATTTTACTGCATGAAAATTAGCATTGATGTATTTGATCACATCTGCTTTAGAATAGGTTTCACGATCCATTACTTTACACCATCTGCACCATACTGTTGTAAAATCAACCAGAATTTTCTTCCCGTCCTTTTTCGCCAATTCAACAGCTTCTTCCATGCTAAGCCAGGTGATGCTTTCCGGCTCAGTTTCCTCTGTTGGTTGGGTGTTAAATCCAGAGAATAACATCCAGGATGCTATCGCAATTCCAGCAAGTATAATAGATAATTTTTTCATGAGAGTATTTTTATTCACCTATCAGAATTTAGCTTAATACTAAGACAGGGGAAAGACATTTTTCCCGCATGTTAAACACAAAATTCAAAATAGCTTTGTATGTATTTCCCTTGAAACAAAGATACGAGATTTTTGGAAAAGAAATTTGTCGGCCAGCTGGCAGCCTTTATTCTTTCCTGCTTATGTGAGCACCCAGTGCTTGAAGTCTCCCTTCGATGTTCTGGTAACCTCTATCAATCTGCTCTATATTAAATATGTTAGAAGTACCTTGAGCAGACATCGCTGCAATAAGGAGAGAAACTCCTGCGCGGATATCCGGGCTGGACATGGAAATCGCTCTGAGCCTTTGCTTTCTTTCCAGGCCAATAACCGTAGCTCTATGCGGATCACAAAGGATGATTTTCGCCCCCATATCGATGAGTTTATCAACGAAGAATAATCGACTTTCAAACATCTTTTGATGGACCAATACAGACCCACGGCATTGTGTAGCCAGTACCAAAACGATGCTCAATAAGTCAGGCGTAAATCCGGGCCAGGGGTGGTCCGAAATGGTCATGATGCTTCCATCGATAAAGGTTTCAATCTCACAAACCTCTTGTTCTTCGACTACTATGTCATCTCCCTCAATATTCAATTTGACCCCCATACGCTTAAACATTTCTGGAATGATCCCCAGAGATGCTACACTGGCATCCTTGATTCGGATACCACTTTGGGTCATAGCTGCCATTCCAATAAAACTTCCTACCTCAATCATATCGGAAAGCATCCGGTGATCTGTGCCTCCCAGTTTTTCTACCCCTTTTATGGTCAGAAGATTACTTCCCACCCCACTGATATCTGCCCCCATGCGATTGAGCATTTTTGCTAGTTGTTGCAGATAGGGTTCGCAGGCTGCATGGTAGATGGTGGTTTTGCCTTCAGCCAGAGCAGCAGCCATCAGAAGGTTAGCTGTACCGGTGACAGAAGCTTCATCCAGCAACATATAAGTACCCTGTAGTCTTGATTCCCGACTTACGCGAAAGACACCACTTTCCTCTTTGTATTCAAATTGAGCTCCCAATTGCTGGAATCCCCAAAAATGCGTATCCAGTCTTCTCCGACCAATTTTATCTCCACCGGGTCGCGAAATGAAGGCTTTACCAAAGCGGGCAAGCATAGGACCTACCAGCATGATAGAACCCCTTAGCCGACTGGCACTTTGGTGAAATTCTTTGGTTTCCAGATAATCCAAATCAATATCATCTGCCTGAAAGGAATAGCTGTCTGCAGCATTTTTAGTAACCTTAACTCCAATATCTCGGAGGATTTGTATGAGGCGATTGACATCTACAATATCCGGTACATTATCAATTTTTACCGGATCGGCCGTGAGAAGGGTAGCACAGAGAATTTGCAGGGCTTCATTTTTAGCGCCCTGAGGGGTGATGCTTCCAGAGAGTTTATGCCCTCCTTCCACTTCGAAGTAAGCCATGATTTTCTAGCTATCTAAGGTGAAATATGAGTGTTTACCTAAGAATAACGAATCTCAAGAGATTAATAGTTTCTTCTACCTCTTTTATTCTTGCGATTTCTATTTTTGTTGTTGCGGTTATTCTTCTGGCTTTTCTGTTGTTGGTGGTGATGGGCAGGAGGTGCTTTATAAATATAGAGATCTTCTCCTCTGACTTCCAGTTTACCATCAGAAAGATCCCTGATGTGTTCTGCCAATACAGATTCCGGAGTACTCTCGCGGTCCATATTCCGGAGGAACATTTTCATGGTATTCGCGATGATGTTTATATATTCTTGCTTGATGGGCCCGTCTTCCATTTTCGTAGCCTCATCAATCATAAGTTGTACATTCCACCCGTATCTGCGATAGCGAGGTTTTCCTTTAGGGTATCCCAAACGCTGCATCCTTTTTTCTTCAGGATCTGGCTTTTCAGGCATATTAAAGGAGGTCTCTACGTCCAAATCGTATTCTGCGATCATGTATATATGGTCCCAAAGCTTTTGCTTGTAGTCTGGTATTTCTCGCAGACTCGGATTGAGATTGCTCATAATACGCACGATCTCATGGGCAGTTTCTGTCCTGAGTTCTCTATCCTCAATGGTTTTCATGTACTCAACCAGAGACTGAATATTTCTTCCATATTCACGCAAGCGCAAAGGTGCTTCGGAAATCGAATACTTCATGTTATTTCTTAAGTATAAATGGAGAGATGCTAACTGCAAAAAACGCTTTGGGGTAGGTATATTCCTCTTCCTTGTCTTTCTCCAGTCGCAAAATGCTAAAAAAAGGGCACACTTCAAAAAGCCTGTTCCTCGATTCTCCTTCCTCTCTTACGGCGAAGATAAATTTTAGATTCAATTAATGTGAAAGTAAGCAAGGGGATATGATTAATTTTTATAAATTATCCGAAGGCCAAAAATAAGGCTGAATATTTGCTCAGCTAGTTTAAAGTCCCGATCTACTTATGTATGAGAACCCCGTTCAGGAAGCCCAGAGAAGAATTGATATATGCAGAAAGAAAGAATCTGTTAGGCTGGATTTAGCAGGATTGAATCTTGAAAGTATTCCTGAGGAGGTATGGGAGCTAGACTGGTTGGTACAATTTAACGTGGGGCAAGCTGCAGTTGAGGAGGATGGCAGGAAAACGTATTATAAAAATACGATCAAGGAACTTTCCCCTAAAGTATCCAGACTCAAAAAGCTTCGTTTTCTCGATCTGGGAAATAATCGCCTGGAAAAACTACCAGAAAGTATAGGGGAACTGACGGAGTTGGAGGGGCTTTATTTGGAATATAATCAGTTGATTTCGATTCCAGAGTCTATCGGAAATCTGTTGAAACTACGCAGATTGGACCTTCGCTTCAATCAACTCACACAAATTCCTTACAGTTTAGTCGAGCTTCAATTTCTGGAAAAAAGGAAAAGAGGGAGAAAGCGAACCGGACTGGGACTGTTTGGAAACCGCTTTGGGCTACCCGACGAAATTTTTAGCTATAATCCTCCCGAACTCATTTACTATCTTCTGGAAGTTCAGGTTGCTTTAAAGAAGCGGCAAGCCAAACCTTTGCATGAAGCCAAATTGATCTTCATCGGATCGGGAGAGGTGGGTAAAACTTCTTTGATCAAACGACTGCTGGGAAAACCCTTTGACGAGGACGAAAAGATGACGGAAGGAATCGTGATTTATCCCTGGCAGGCCAAAAAAGGGCGGCATCCCATCAAACTTAATATCTGGGATTTCGGAGGACAGGAAATCATGCATGCCACGCATCGATTTTTTATGACCCGCCGCTCCATTTATGTATTGGTTGCTAATCCTCGAATGGAGGATAAATACGGAGATACCGAGCTGGAGTATTGGCTCAAACTGATTCATTCTTATGCCGGTTCGGAAATCCCGATCATAGTCTGCATCAATAAGTGCGATATCCATAAGATGGATTTTGGCAAAGGCAGTATCAAGGATAAATATCCCAATATTGTGGGTTTTGTTGAGACTTCAGCAAAAAAGGGAACGGGCATCGACCGTTTAGAACGCTTGGTGGGTTTGGCTCTCAAACAAAAATATATGCGGCATGTAGATGATATCATGCTGAAAGGGGACTTAGCCATTAAGAATAAGTTGGAGACGGAAAACCGCGACTATATGGCTTATCCGGAATATGAGGCTTTGTGTAAAAAGCTTTTCCCCAAAATGCAGGCCTTCCAAAAAGAACGGCTTTTACGCTTGCTACATGATTTGGGAATTATGCTCAATTTCAGAGATGATGAAAAGCAAGCCCTGGCAGATACCCAGGTTTTGAATCCGGAATGGGTAACGAAAGGAGTATATAGCATCATCACTTCTCCCAGACTGATTGAGTGGAAAGGGGTATTGAACCTGAAGCAGGTAGGAGAATTATTGGATAAAAGGAGTTATCCCGGTCGAAAGGAATGGCAATTCATCGTGGACATCATGGAGAAGTTTGAATTGAGTTTCAGTCTTCCCCATGCAAGAGGAAAATATTTCATTCCCGGTGCATTTCCTAAAGACCGTCCACGTCGTATGGTCTGGAAACATCCGATTCAGAAGCTCCTTCGCTTTCAATATCATTATGATGTGCTGCCAGATGTCATAATCTCTCGTTTCATCTCCAATGTCCACAATCTGATCAAAGAGCGGAACTTCTGGAGAAATGGGGTGATGATCGAGGAAGAAGGCAAAGAAGCTTTGGTTAGATCTGATCCTGCAGACCGGAGAATTTATATTGAAGTAGGAGGGGAGGGAAATAAAAGAAGTTTACTCGCAATTGTCAGAAGTGTCTTTAAGCAGATTCATGAAAATCTGGAGGGTATCCAGGTGCAGGAATTTATTCCGCTGGATGAAGAGGGGAAAGCGTTGGCAGACTATGAAGCCCTTTTGGCACATGAAGAATTGAAAGAAGAATACTACCTGAGTCCAATTTTAAAAAAACGCTTCCATGTCAGTTTGCTATTGGATGGGTATGAATCCAGAGAAAGTCGGGAAGATCGCAGAAAACGAATCGATGAAGAAAGGCGACAGAACATGACAGAGGAGTTGAAAGCGCTCTTTATTTCAAAGTCCGAAGAAAACCCGAAAAATAAGATTCTCTTTCTGGCGGCTCATCCTACCGAAGAAGGCCGAAATCGCATGGATGAAGAGCATCGGGAAATTCAGGAGAGTTTACTTCGTGCAAATCGTAGGCAGGATTTTAGTTTTAGTAGTCGATTTGCTTTGGATAGAAGGGGATTGAGTCGAGCTATTTTAGATGAAAAGCCTCAGATCGTTCATTTTTCAGGAGGAGGCGAAGAGGGAAAAGGCATTTTGATTCAGGACAAAACAGGTGATCTGAAGCCTTTAGGGAAAGTAGCATTGGGGGCTTTATTTGAGCTCTTTGAAGGGGAAATTGAATGCGTATTGCTAAATGCTTGTTTTAGCCAAACCCAGGCAAAAGAAATATCAAAGTATGTTCCTTTTGTAATCGGAATGTCAGCAAGTATTTCTGATGAAGCTGCTATCCTTTTCGCCAGTGCTTTCTACGATGCTATTGGAAATGGAAGAGAGGTCCCTTTTGCTTTTCGTTTTGCGCGAAATAGTCTCGATTTGGAAGATATGGCCGAATCAGCACTTCCCATTATGATCGAAGGATAAAAAAAGGCTGCGAAACAATCGCAGCCTTTTTATTTGCATATTCCGAACAGGATTACCCTGCGAATTTTTCAGCAACTTTGTCCCAGTTGATCACATTGAAGAATGCAGCAACATAGTCAGGACGACGGTTTTGGTAATTGAGGTAGTAGGCATGTTCCCATACGTCAATTCCCAATAGGGGAGTACCTTTTTCCTCTGCAAGGTCCATCAGAGGATTGTCCTGATTTGGCGTAGAAGTAACCGCCACAGAACCGTCAGCTTTTTTAATCAACCAAGCCCAACCAGAACCAAAACGAGTACCGGCAGCTGATGAGAAAGCAGACTTAAATTCATCAAATGAACCAAAAGCAGCATTGATAGCGTCAGCCAAAGCACCTGTAGGCTCTCCGCCTCCATTTGGGCTCATTACTTCCCAGAAAAGGCGGTGGTTGTAAAATCCACCTCCATTATTTCTAACTCCGGTAGAAGCAGAAGAAACACTAGCAAGAATATCTTCGATGCTTTTGTCTGCCAGATCAGTACCTTCGATGGCAGCGTTTAATTTATTTGTATATCCGTTATGGTGCTTTCCGTGATGGATTTCCATGGTGCGGGCATCAATATGTGGCTCAAGCGCATCATGTGCATAAGGAAGTTCGGGGAGTGTAAAAGCCATTGTATTTATATTTATAAATGTTTAAACATGTATTGAGAGAGCGAAATTAATTTTTTTGTTTAAACGCAACAAATTCCTCGTGCATGAGCAGGATAATAACCGCCGCTACGGCTCCACCCATCACATCTGCCGGGTCTACGGTTGCAATTTCGTCTTCAAACCAACCTTTATCCCCTTTGAACACTTTTTCTCCTTTAATTGTTGCGAGAGGTTCTTCTAAAAATTCTTTGCTTCCTTTATAAACTTTATTGCCTTTTACTGTGGCAAAAGGTTCTTCAAACCAGGATTTCTTTCCCAGATAGATTTTATCGTCTTTAATACTCAGAAATGCCTCTTCAAACCAGCCCTTTTCTCCCCAGAAAACTTCATCGTCTATCAGGGTGGCAAAAGGTTTTTCCCGCCAGTTTTTTTCGCCTTCGTACAGTTTGATTTCCATGAGGGGAATCTACGAAAAGCTTTGCGGATTTTGTATGCAAAATCTGCTATATGGTTGGATTTATATAAAGACACTGTTTAGCCTTCGATGATCTGATTATCTTCCAGGATTGCTTGGAATTTTTGGATCATGGCCTGCACCATTGCTTTCAGGTGTTGTACCATCTGCCTTAAATTTTCCCGATTGCCATTTCCGTCGTGAAAAGCGTCGATTTTTGCAATAATCTCTTTGGCACTCTGATAATCTATGTAAATAAAATCTTGTTTGAGATTTTCAATAGCTTTATTCAAAGCTACTATTGACCCCTCAACGCAAGCTTCTTCTATCAAGTTTAGTGATTTTGGAGTTTGTGAAATAAAAGTTTGCAGGTATTGAATAACAAATTGCTGACTTCCTCCTGAAAGATTACGCAAATATTCGATGTCTATGCGGTCAATTTCATCCCGATTATCATTGAACCGTTCAGGCCTACCCGATTCAATCAGGCGCTTCATACATTCAAAAAGCTGTATGGGATCAAAAGGCTTGCTTTGAATGGCATCCATACCTGCGATCCTGGATTTATCAATGACGCTTGCCATGACATTTGCCGTAAGTGCGATGATGGGAGTTTCAGTATTCGCATTTTCCTTGTCCTCCCGGATCATTTTACTTGCCTGATATCCATCTACATTTGGCATTTGTATGTCCATGAGGATGAGGTCATATTTCTTTTCTTGGCATTTATTATATGCATCCTGTCCGTCTTCTGCCAGATCCAGTTCTATCTCCCAACGCTTTAGGGTCTTTTTCCCTACCATCCTGTTGATCTTGTTATCATCAACCAACAGAATCTGTTTCCCTTCGAGTCCTGACAATTCGAATGGATTTTTATTTTCATCTTCATCCTGAAGGGTTTTCTTGCTGGAGTTACAATTCAGGGTGAAGATGAAGCTACTCCCTTTACCCAATTCACTTTCTGCCCAAATTTCACCGCCATGGAGCCCTACCAGTTTTTTTGAAATGGTTAGACCGAGTCCGGTTCCTCCAAATTTGCGGCTGGTATCGCTGCTGGCTTGTGCAAAACTTTCGAAAATACTTTCCAGCTTTTCCTTAGGAATTCCAATACCAGTATCCTGAACGGCTATTTTCAAGGTAATATTTTCGTCTTCACCCTTATTTACCTGTGCCAAAACTTTTACTTCTCCCTGTGAGGTAAATTTAATGGCATTTCCAATCAGATTGATGAGAATCTGGCTGAGTCTGTGAGGATCACCAATTAAAAATTCGGGGACATTGCTGACAATCTCGAAGTAGAGCTTGAGATTTTTCTCTTCTGCTTTTGTTTGCAAAAGGCTGACGACTGTTTGAAGCACTTTTTTCAACTGAAAATCGATCATTTCCAGAGAAAATTTGCCTGATTCGATTTTAGAAAGATCGAGGATGTCGTTGATAATCTTTAGCAGAGATTGGGAGGATTGTAAAATAAGATCAACGGTCTCTTTCTGCTCATCTTCCAGATTTGATTCCTTCAATAGCCTGGAAAGGCCCAGTATACCATTCATTGGTGTCCGAATTTCATGGCTCATATTTGCCAGAAATTCTTCCTTGGCGACCTTTTCTGCTTCGGCTTGTTGTTTGGCTTTTACGATTTCCTGGATAAAATGTCGACTTGCGGAAACATCTCGGGCATTCACAAAGAGGAAGCCATATTTATGTACGGTCTGGACATTTAACCAGATGTAGTCATGGCGAGTATTCCTAAAGCGGCACTCAAAATTTATATGCTGATCTCCTTGATCAAAGAATGTTTTTAACAGGCTTTTTATCCCATCGAGCTCTTCTGGATGCATGAGGTCAAAAAGACTTAACCCAATGAGGTTTTTAGGTTCATAACCGAGGATTTCTGAAACTACGGGATTGATCTCCTCGATCTTCATGGTATCTACCGATACCATGGCATTTATATCTCCTGCATTGTCGATTCGCAATGCGTAGTTTTCCAATTTTTTATTTTGAGAAAGGAGTTTCTGTCTTTGTCTGTACAATTCTAGATAGGTATCCAGCTTTGCATTGGTTACCATTGGATCGAGAGGTTTATACAGATAATCAATGGCTCCGGCTTGCAAACCTTTGACTGCGTAGCGACTCTCCTTACTGATTGCTGTCACAAAGATACAGATGATCTCACGGGTCTTATTATTGGATTTTAGAAGCTGGACCAACTCAAAACCATCCATTTCTGGCATCTGAACATCGATAAGGGCAATGGCAAAAGGGATTTCCCAGGCCAGTTTTAATGCCTCATTTCCAGATGAAGCCGTATAGATCTTGGTTTCATCTCGTTCAATAACGGCTTCTAGTGCTACAAGATTTGCAGGAACATCATCAACCAGGAGAATATTTATTTTTTCTGAAAAAGACATATCAGAAACTTGTTTTTTGATAAATGGAGTACCCTTTACGCAAGATTTTCAGATGCTTTTTCAGGGGAGAAAATCGGAGGTCTTCTACTCGACCCAGTACCAAAAATCCCATGGGACTCAGGCTGTCGAGTAATTTCTCCAGGATTTGGACTTGCTTTTCCGGAGGATAATAGAAAAGTACATTTCTGCAGAAAATGCAGGAAAAGGTATTGGGACTGGCCCCCTGGAGAATGTCGTGGCGAAAGAAATTGAGCCTTTGTAGAAGACTGGCTTTCAGTTCCAGATAACCCGCACTTGTATTGAAGTAATCCTCGAATTTCCCTTTGACTCCACTCTCCTTAAAGTTGTCTTGATATTGTTCCAACATCCTTGTACTCAGGCGGCCATTTTTTGCTTGAATCAGCCTATGTTGGTAAGTATCTGTGGCGAGGATATCTGTTTTATTAAATAAGGCGGCTTCCTGCAAAAGGATGGCCATTGAGAATACTTCCTCTCCTGTCGAACAGCCCACATGCCAGACCTTTGGATGTGAAAAGGTCTCCAGATAGGATATGATTTCCTGCCTGATGAGACGAAAATATTCGGGATCTCGAAAAAGCTCAGTCAGGCCAGAAATAATTCTCGGTTGTGAACTTACCCTTGTTCCTGGAGCTGTTGTCCCTTTTGAAAAATCTATGCTTTGAGTTTGTGTCATTATGAGTTTTTTAGTAGTTCTTCCATTCGTTTCAATAAGAGTTCTGTATCCAGTGGTTTGGACAAGTACTCATCAGCACCTGCATCGAGACAATTTTGTCTGTCTTCTGCCATGGCCTTGGCCGTAATCGCAATGATGGGGGTTGACTGATATTTCTCCATCTTTCGGATTCTTTGAATTGCTTCAAATCCATCCATTTCCGGCATCATGATATCCATGAGGATGATGTCCGGCTCGAGTCCTTCCTCTAGCTTTTCCAGGGCTTCCTTTCCATTCAGAGCAGTTTCGACTGCTATGCTATTGCTTTCCATGATGGCTGAGATGGCGAAAATATTTCTCATGTCATCATCTACCAGGAAGACATGTTTATCTTTTAAGAAAGTTGAATCTGTGGAAGCTGAACCAGTCTTTTTTGCTTTCGAAATCTTAGGCTTCGTTGTTTTGGTAGCTTTCTTTGCTTTGGGCTTCTTTTTCACCACTATCTCTTCCTCCTCATCCTCATATCCTAATTGTAGATTAATTTCATCTATCAGCCTTCGGGAAGACTGAGTGGCTTTGGAAATAATGGTTCGTGTATACTGATTGATTTCCTGCTGGATATCGAGGCTTAGATCTTCAGCTGTATGGATGATCACAGGAATCTGATGGAAACCTTCGATTTGGCGAATCTCCTTCAATACATCCAGACCGGTCATGTCGGGCAGGTTGTAGTCCAGAATTACACAGTCTACTTTTCTTTCTTCGGCCAATAAGGTGAGGGTATCCTGCCCATTGAAGGTTTGGCTGTAATGAAAATTGTGGCGATTCAGTAATTGGCCGAGGGCTTTATTTTGTAACTCCTGATCTTCAACAATCAGAATAGTTGAATTACTTCGGTCAGTATTTTTCAACTGAGGAATTGAAGGTTTGAATAGAGATTGGTCATCATTGGGAGTATGATCAGCGCTTACTGCATGTAGAGGAAGGTATAGACTAAAGGTGCTTCCTGAATTCTCCTCACTCTCCAGCTGAACTTCTCCTCCTAATAAATGACTTAATTGAACACAAATTGAAAGTCCCAAACCTGTACCTCCGTATTTACGACTAGTTGATCCATCTGCCTGACTAAATGCTTCAAATATTTTAGCTTGTTTTTCTTTCGGGATGCCGATACCAGTATCTGAAACGGCAAATGAAACGATGCGATCAGTATCTTGTAAGTTTTCGTTTTTGAAGTTTGCCGAACTGTCTGCCAGCTGGATTCCCAGTTTAACAGTGCCTTCTTTATTGGTGAATTTGCAGGCATTGGAAAGAAGATTTTTGATGATTTGTTCCAGCCTTACTCTATCACTTTCAAAATAATTGGGCAACTTTTCATCTACCTCAATTTCAAAATTGATCCCTTTTTTCTCTGCGACATGCTCAAACATCATTTCCATGTCTTTAGCCACCTCATCAAATCCTACTGCTTCCATTAAAAGATCGAGTTTACCTGCCTCAATTTTAGACAGGTCGAGGATATCATTGATCAGGGTAAGTAGATCACTTCCCGCCTTGTGAATCACTTTCGCATGTTCTACATCCTTATCGCTTAGTCTTTCACCTTTATTGTCGGCAAGGATGTTGGCAAGGATGAGGATACTGTTAAGAGGCGTCCTAAGTTCATGGGACATATTGGCGAGAAACTCAGACTTATAGGTGTTGCTGGCCTCGAGTTCTTCGGCTTTTTGAATCAATTCTGCTTTTGCTGATTCAATCTCTTCATTTTGTTCGATAAGGGCTTTTTTCTGGGTTTCTAGCTCTTGCTTTTGGGCTTCCAGTTCTGTGTTGGCATCCAAAAGGCTTTCCTGTTGTTGTCTCAAAGCCTGTTCAGATTCTTTCAATTGATCTGCCTGCGCTTCCAGTTTCTGGTTATTTTCTTCCAGACTAACTTTTAAGGCTACAGATTCCTCTAGCAATCTGCGGGTTCTTTCCTGAGCTTGAGCATTGGCGAGGGTACTGGCTATTCGAAAGGAGGCTTCTTCCAGAAAGTTGAAATGCTTTTCTTCAAAGCTATTAAAACTGGCAAATTCGACTACTCCTACCAGCTTTTGGTCAGCGATTAAGGGCCAGGCCAAAACCTCTTTAGGATGCGCACTTCCGAGACTAGAGGAAATGAGAAAATATTCCTCTGGAAGATCTTTAACTATGATGTATTTCTTTTCCAGTGCTACCTGACCTATCAGTCCTTCCCCAAAAGGAATCTTGTTTTTGATAAATTTCCGTTTCTCATATGCGTATCCTGCCAGCAGTTGTAGCATGGGTTCTTCCTCTTTTTCATTTAACATAAAAAAGGTTCCCTGTCTGGCATTTAAATGAGTAGAGAGAAGGTTGAGGATTTTATCAATGTATTTCTCCCAGCCAATTTCTTTTCCGAGTGTATTGATATCTGCTAATAAGCGACTTACTTGAGCGACCCCTTGACTAGAATATTTTTCAGCTGCTTCTCGCTCTACATTTTCTTTTAAGAATTGACGCATCTCTGATAAGGCCTCACTGAGTGGATCCTGGCTGTTGGTAGCAAGCTCCGAATCAAAATCTCCTTCTTTAATGGTTTTGGCAATCTTGAGATTCTCCGCCAACACAAACTCAGCCTTTAATGCTCTGATGCCATCATTGATGATCTTTTGCTCCGAGAAATAGCCCCACAAGCCACAAATAGAAATGATAAGTCCAGCCAAACCAGCATGGATAAGGAAGGTGGTCAGGTCCATGTAGGGAAGCTGAGTGAAGTAGATTCCTTCGACTCCTACAAATTGCATATAGGCAAAAGTCGCATGATGAACAACTATGATTACAAATAAGGGGAGCTGCAATCTCCAATTGGAATAGGTGATCATGAGGGTGCAGGCAACAAATGCAAAAAAGTGCATTTCAAAAAGCCCATGCAGTTGATAGATGTATTGCGCCATAAAAATGGCCAAAACCGCTGAACCTACGTATTGATACAAATTGGATTCGGGAAGTAGCTTTTTCGTACCAAAGTATGCGATAAGTGACATGCCTCCGACAGCTATGGCCACCAACCAGGTGTCATAGACAAAAGCCATTATGATCCCCAGAACAAAGCTTCCCAGCAAAAATTTCTGAAGGATATTATCTGAGCGTTCATTGGTTGAATTAAAGAGCGCCTTTCTTTGTTCAGCGCTTAATGTGAATTGTTCACGTTCCATAAAGAAGGAATTGTGTGTTCATTGTTAGACCAGAAAAAAAAAGACGAAACAGGATTGCCTACTTCCGGCAATTGACAACCATAGGCTCGACTAGCATAAAAGTCCCAGACAGGTGCCTCATTTCCTCTTAGGAGAAGATTTATACTGATCTCTGCATAATTACTTCCCGGGAAAGTGCAGAAACGGGCTTTGTTGTAATTGCCCCGATAGTAAAGGGCCTGATTCGAATCGATAATAACTGCCTGAGGGGAAGCATAAACTCCGGTTAGCAATGACCACTTTCCCTCTGTATCCTGGTGAACAGGTACATTTTTGCTCAATAATTTTCTTGTTCTTTCTTCCGAAGCTCCCTCCGGTATGATGATTCTAAAGTCCAATTCGTCCCCAAAGTTTTTCAGCAAGTAGCTAAAATGAGTTGCATTGAAGCGCGAGCAGGGACAATCAGGATTAAAAAAATGTAAAAATTGTGCTTTGTGAGAATTCCATTGATTGGCAGAAAGAGGTAACTCTATACAACTTCCTATGGAAACCTCTTGGTAATCTGTAGGAATGGGAGTTGGGATGCTATAACGCAATTCTTCCTTCCAGAATATGTAGCTTATTCCAGCGAAGAGTAAAGCAAGCATTCCAAGTACGAAAACTTTTCGCATGTATTACGCGGATTGCAATAGTACAATATGGGTAATATGTGCTGCATAAATTATGTAAAGCTTTGCCCTGATGTAACACGCGTAAGTTCTAGCTTAAAATTGCAAGCTAAGTTGGAAATAATTGGTAAAATAGGAGTAAAATTCATTTGGGTCTAAGCGAAAGCCTGCATATTTTTAGTTATGAAATCTGGGAACCTACTACGCTACTTTTTTCTCTTCCCTATCATTGGAATTTTCCTGGGATGTGAGCCGAAAAAGGAAAATAAATTTCCTCTTTTTACTTATACAGATTCCATGGACTTCCAGAATACCCAGGGGATGGAGCCAAAACTCAAGCAAGGCTTTCAAACTTCGCTATGGGCTCCGGAAAAACTACTTGCAGGCCCAGTCGGAATTTCGATAGATCATAAAGGAAATGTTTATGTTTCTGAAACAGCGAGAAGGAAAAGTTCGGATATAGATATCCGGGCACATAGAGACTGGATGACTGATGATTTGGGACTATACAGCATCCAGGCGACGCGCGACTTTCACCTGAAAAAGCTGGCTACTGAATTGAGTAATGAAAATACATGGCAAGAGGATTTGAATGGGGATAGTCTGCATGATTTTCGGGATTTGGAAGTAGAAAGTGAAAGGATACGCTTTATACGTGATGAGGACGAAGATGGGAAGGCGGATGTCTCTCACGTATTTGCAGCTGACTTTAAGGAAATGCTGACAGGAGTAGCAGGGAGTGTATTAGTTCATGATGGGAAAGTTTATCTTACTGCTGCGCCTGATATATGGCAATTAGAAGATACAGATGGAGATGGAGATTTTGATGAGAAAAAATCCTTAAGCCACGGATATGGAATTCACATCGCTTTTGCCGGGCATGATATGTCAGGCTTGACGCTGGGACCAGATGGAAAGATCTATTGGTCAATAGGAGATATAGGAGTAAACACTACAGATGCAACTGGAAAGAACTGGGCCTATCCTCATGAAGGAGCAGTAATGCGCATTAATCCAGATGGGACAGATTTTGAAGTCTTTGCTCATGGTCTTCGTAATCCCCAGGAAATAGCCTTCGATAAATACGGAAACCTCATATCGGTCGATAATGATGGCGATCATCAGGGAGAAAGAGAGCGCTTCGTTCATATTTTAGAAGGCTCAGATACCGGTTGGCGCATTCACTGGCAATTTGGTAAATACAATGAACCCCAAAATGCCTACAAAATCTGGATGGATGAAAAACTCTACCTGCCTCAATTCCCGGGAAGGCCCGCTTATGCCTTACCCCCTTTAGCACTCGCTCCCAATGGTCCTGCAGGTTTGGCTTACAATCCCGGGACGGCATTCAATGAGGATTGGGAAGATTATTTCTTTGCATCCTACTTTACCGGTTCTATAGCAAATTCTAAAATCGAAGCCTTTAAACTCAGCCCCAAGGGCGCCTCCTTCCAATTGGTGGATGAGCAGTTCATCATGACTGGTATTCAATCCACTGGCGTTAACTTTGGTCCAGATGGTAGTTTGTTTATGGCTGATTGGATGGAAGGATATACGAAAAAGGACGTAGGTAGGGTTTGGAAACTGGATACGGAGAAAAAGCATGACCTGCGTCAGCAAACTCAAGATATTCTGGCAAAAGGATTTGATAAATTATCTCCAGAAAATTTGCAGACAATCATGGCTTATCCGGATATGCGGGTCAGGATGGAAGCCCAATTTGAATTGGTGAAAAGGGAGGAAAAAACCGCTTTGGTGGAAGTGTTGGCTAATCGAGAAAATCAGCTCTCACGACTTCATGCCATTTGGGGCATTGGTCAATTGGCAAGAAAGAAGAAGGATGAGGCAGAAGTTTTACTTCCTTATTTGAAAGATGGGGATGCAGAAGTACGCGCGCAAGTGGCCAAAGTAATTGGAGATGCTCGCTACAAGGTGGCTTTCGATCCTTTGCTCCAACAACTTAAAGATACCTCTGCCAGGGCCCAATATTTTGCAGCTGAAGCTTTGGGGAAAATTGGAGAAGCAAAAGCTTTTGAGGGACTGGTTGATTTATTGGGAAAGACCGGTGAAAAAGATCCTCATTTGCGACATGGGATTGTATATGCCCTTTCTCGAATAGGGCTTGAAGAAAAATTAGGTACACTTTCATCTCATCCATTGGAAGAGGTAAGAGTTGGAGCCGTAGTAGCCTTGAGAGAAATGCGCTCACCCCAATTGAGCCGCTTTCTGAAAGATGATTCCTGGAAGGTGATGAACGAAGCTGCTCGCGCCATTTATGATGATCGTTCGGTGGAGGCTTCACTTAAGGATTTGGCAAACAGTTTGGGAAAAAGTACGGTCTACACGGAAGCTTATCTTCGTCGGGCTATCAATGCCAATCTGAGAATTGGAGGACATGATGCAGCTCAGCGACTCCGAAATTTTATAGACAATAAAAATAATCCTGAAATACTCCGAGCAGATGCCGTCTGGGCGCTTGCTTATTGGACAGATGTTCCGGTATTAGATAGACTGGAAGGCATATACAGGGAAACAGCTTCTCATGATTCAAATGAAATTCTGGCTGCTACGGAAGGATTGGCTGAGATGTTATTAAGTGAAAATGGGCAAATAAAAATTGCCGGAATAGCCATGATAGGAAGGCTGGGTATGACCGAAAAGGATGCAACCTTGGTCGAGATTGGTGCAGACAAAAATGAACCCATCGATGTTCGAAGAGCCAGTCTGGCTTCCCTGGTTCAGATGAAAAGCCCTGCAGCAAAACCCGCCATTGAGATAGCATTAGCTGATGAAGAGGAAAATCTGCGAAAAGAGGCTCAAAGCCTGATCAATAAGTTGGAAATATCTGAGGCTAAAAAATTCTCCCTTCTGACAAGAGCCCTTGATTTTGGAAGCTCAGGAGAAAGGCAAACTATTTTTACCGGTCTGGGAAAAATCCATACAGAAGATGCGCGAAATTTAATTGCTAGCTGGATGGATAAACTGGAGGCTGGAAAAGTTGCGGAAGAGGTGCAACTAGATGTATTGAATGCGGCGGAATCACAGGAAGATGAAAATCTTGGAGAGAGGGTGAAAGCTTATTATGAAAGTCTGAATGCGCAAGACGATCTTGGAGAATATCGGGTAAGTATGTCTGGCGGGAATCTTAGAAATGGGATGCGTCTTTTTTACATTCATGAAAGTGCTCAATGTATCCGTTGCCACCAACTGGAGGGAGATGCAGTATTGGCAGGTCCCAAGCTTGCGGGGATAGCCTCCAAACTCAACCGTCAGCAATTGCTGGAAGCTTTAGTCCTACCAAGTAAAAGAATCTCTCCGGGGTATGGAAAAGAAGGGGTCCCATCTGCTATGATTCCCATGCAAAACTTCCTCAACAAAAATGAAATCCGGGATGTAGTCGAGTTTCTAAATAGCCTGAAATAACTTGCAGTTGCTGGTCGATTCCTAAAATATCCCTAATTTTGCAATCCTTCATGGCCGGAAAATTGGGAATGCAACCATGAAATACCTGGGAAACAATATGTTTAAAATCCTGCTCACACTCATTGTCCTTTATGGATTGCTGGTTGCATTATCTTACCTTTTTCAGGATAAAATAATCTTTCTCCCCACCAAGCTAAGCGCCCAGTATGCATTTCACTTTGATGAAAATTTTGAAGAGATTATTCTGGAGAGGTCTGGCGAAAAATTAAGCGGGGTGTACTTTACGCAGGCAGATACAAGCAGAGGATTGATTCTTTATTTTCATGGCAATGCAGATGACCTTCAGCGATGGGGAAATTATGCGGTGGATTTTACAAGATTGGGGTATGAGGTGATGATGATCGACTATCCGGGCTACGGAAAAAGTACAGGAAAACCTTCAGAGGAGAATTTTTATGAAAGTGCATTAATCGCTTACGAATGGGCACTTTCCAAATACGTACCTGATGATATCATCATTTATGGTCGATCCATTGGCTCTGGGCCTGCAAGCTTTCTCGCAGCTCAAAAAGATGCCCGTTTGCTGATCCTTGAAACTCCCTTTTTCAGCATGCGGGATGTGATCAATCGCCGCTTTGCTGTATTCTTTCCCTATCAATTGAAATATCATTTCCCGGTTTTTGAGCATTTGCAAAACCGAAAAATGGAAGAGGCCCATATTTTTCAGGGAACTGACGATGAAACAGTACCCTATGCTTCTGCTATTAAGCTAAGGCCTTTTCTTTCCGATGATTCCCATTTTATTACCATAGAAGGAGGAAGGCATAAAAATCTGGCAGAATTTGAAGAATTTCATCAAGGATTGCGTAAAATATTGCTGAAGGAATGAAGCTCTTACCCTGAATTTTCCTAAATTAATTGGAGATATAAAGAAGCATGGACTGGTTAATGACTACACTACTTGTAATAGGAGGAGCCTATATATTGCTCTGTGCCTTCTTTTATTTTTTTCAACACCTTTTCTTTTTTCGACCTGAGATTCTGCCTAGTGGATTTTCTTACAAATACCCGTTTGATTTTGAAGAACATACCTTCGAAATGGAAGATGGGGGAAGTGTAAACAGCATTTATTTTAAGGTCCCCAATAGTCGGGGGGTAGTCTACTACCTAAAAGGAAACTCAAAGAGCATCAAAGGCTGGGGGAAATTTGCCAAAGATTTCCTCGGCAATGGCTTTGATTTTTTTATGTTGGATTACAGAGGCTTTGGCAAGAGTAAAGGGAAGCGTTCGGAGCGAATTCTCTTCAATGATGCTCAGCATTTATATAAATGGCTAACCGAACACTATCGTGAAGATCAAATCATCGTTTATGGTCGTTCACTTGGAAGTGGAATAGGGGCAAGGGTAGCTTCCTGGAATCGACCCAATATGCTGATCCTCGATTCACCTTACTTCAACTTTATCCATAATATGCGTCGATATGGATTCTATCTCCCCTTAAAGTGGATTCTAAGATATCGGCTGCGGACGGACCAGTTTATCAAATCCATGAAGTGCCCGGTACACGTCATTCATGGTACCAAGGACTGGCTCATTCCCATTTCTAATAGTAAAAAATTACAGGCTTTAGAGCCGGAAAAAGTTACCTTATATGAAGTAGAAGGAGCAGGTCATAACAATCTGCCCGATTTTGGGGAGTATCATCAGTTACTCTATGATTTGATGGATAAGGCTTTCAAAGGCGAAAAAGTTATCTATAATAATTAACCTCATTTTAAGTCAAAGCTTTGAACTGGACCCGTACATTCGAAGTACTTTCTTTTCAATCTACCCATTGTCCGAATCCGCAGGCTTTATTGTCCCGCAAAAAGAAGGGCAAGTGGAAAGCCTTAAGTACTGAAGAGTGCTTAAAGAAAAGAGATCGCTATAGCGCAGCACTTTTGGGATTGGGATTAAAGAAAGGAGATCGCATGCTCATGGTTCCTGAGCTGGCTAGTGTAAAATGGGTTCTGTTGGATATGGCAGCCCAACAAATAGGTGTGATCGTAGTTCCTGTTCATGTGACTTTTACGGCAGATCAGTTTGCTCATGTAGCGCAGGAAACAGAAGCCAAAGTAGCGTTTTTCTCCCATGAAGAAGATCTGAAACGCTTGATAGGAGGACATGGCACAAAAATGAAAACCTACTTGACGCATGGCAAAAAGTCTCGGAAAAATACCCTGGCTTTTCTCGCTTCAATTGCAGAGGATATTGAGGAGGATCTATTAGAGGAACTCCGTTCAGAAATAGCCCCAGAAGATCTTTCCTGTATTCTTTATACTTCAGGTACTACGGGGGTTCCTAAAGGTGTGATGCTTACCCACGACAATATTGTATCCAATGTCAAGGCTGCATTGACTTTGCTCCCAATAGCCCATTTGAAAAGATGCCTGAGTTTTCTCCCATATAGTCATATTTTTGAACGGACGACTATTTATGGATATATAGCTTCTGGTGCGACCCTCTATCTACCTGCGGATCGGGATGCCCTTCTATTTGCCTTCAAGGAGACACGTCCACACTATTTCACTGCAGTTCCCCGAATTTTGGAAAAAATGGTAGAGACCATTCAGGTTTGGAAAGTGGAACAAAATATCCTGATCAGAAGGATAGTCGATTGGGCACTCGAAATTGGGAAAAATTACAAAGAAGGAGTTCGGGTAAGGCCCTTTTTCTGGTTGCAACGGCAGCTCGCAAAATTACTGGTTTTTCGTCGCTTTCGTCATGTAAGTGGAGGCCGTGTGGAAGCCATTTTTACAGGGGCAGCTTATTTACAGCCAGATATCAGTCGGATTTATGCAGCGGCGGGAATTAAAGTTAGAGAGGGCTATGGAATGACAGAAGCTTCTCCTATTATTACCATGAATCGATTCAGTCCAGGCATGTTTAAATTGGGAACCGTTGGCTTGCCGATACCTGGAGTTGAAATTAAAATTGATGAACCTGATGAAGATGGCGAAGGGGAGATCTTGGTGAAAGGGCCAAATGTGATGAAAGGTTACTACAAACGACCAGAAGAAACAGCGCGGGTCCTTTCAGAAGATGGATGGTTGCGAACGGGAGATGTAGGAAAAATCGTAAAAAGAGGATTCCTCAAAATCACTGATAGGCGCAAGGATATATTTAAAACTTCTGCGGGCAAATACATCGCACCTTTAGTGCTGGAAAATCATATACAGCGCTCAGATTTTATTGAGCAAAGTATGATTATCGGTTTTCAGCGCCCTTTTCTCACGGCTTTGATAAAACCCAACTTTGAAATGTTACGATATTGGGCTTCAGAACATCAAATTCACTGGACCAGCCCCGAATACATGGTGCTCAATATCAAGATAAAGGAAAAGATTCAGGAGGAAGTCGATAAGCTCAATGAGAAGCTTCCAAATTTCCAGAAGATTCGGAAATTTCATCTCTTTCATCAGGAACTTACACCCGAGTCCGGCCTCCTCACAAATACCCTCAAATTGATGCGTCAAAGGATCAGAGATCGGTTTAGCAAAGACATTGATGGGATGTATAAGTAGGATAAGGGAAAAAAGGAATAGGAAATGGTGAAGTACGAAGCATTGTCATTTCACCTGATAGACATGAATATTCCAGTAAATTCCTGATGCTATCCCTAACAGACTTATGTCTGGATGTTCGTCCGGATTTATCATAGCCGTCGAAAGTATATATTCTCCTCCCATTTGTTTGAAAGCTTCAAAATCAAAGGCTAGCTTCTGAATAGGCGGAGGATGATTGTTGAGGAAATCATCCCTTCTTTCTGCTGAAAAGCCATAAGCAGTAGAGCCCCATCCATAAAAAAGGTTTTTTATCAAAGTGTCTTTTTCCAGTTCTTCCGCGATAATCCTCTGGAATTCGTGTTTGTAGCTGAGTGGATAGTTTGGGAAGTATCCATCAAGGGTATAAAAGCCATTGAATTGACTGCTTGATGGCAACATACCTACGCTTATGACTCGATAGCTATCAAGAGGTTTATCGATCATCTTTTTGATTTCTTCGAAACATGCTTTATCAATAAACTCCCGATAAGTAGGTTTATCCGCAAAACGCACAAAGCCATGAAAGCAAAAAAGTATAATGAGTTGGAGGCTAATAATCAGTAGACTTAGTTCTTTCCCCTTCTTTAAATTATGATAAAGAAATGGCATGGCCATAGCCAATAACACATACCAAAGCACGGGATGAAGGAATATAAAACGATGTAATTGGATGGGAACGATTGCTGTGAAATCCGTAATAAATGGCGATAGGGTATACGAATCCTTAAATCCATGTAGTAGCGAAGTCAATCCAAGAATGAGAAGCAGAATAAAATATTTGAGACCTACTTGCTTACGAAACTTCTGGAAAAGAAATAGTCCCAGGATCGGCAAACTGATCAACGGCTGAATACTATAGGCATGGAATTTTCCAAAAAAGAATAGCTTTAAACTTTTGACCAGGGCAAATTTCCACCCATGGGGCGGAAAATAGAATTCAATCCTATGTGAAATGAATCCTCCTTCTCCAAAGAAGGCATACAGGAGGGGATAATGACTCAAAAGATAGCAGAGAGATAAATACAAAAGGCCAAAACCAAAAGTTAGTCTTAGCTTCTTGTTGATCCCCGCATCAAAAACAAATAGCAGTCCAAGGAGAACCAATACAAAAATCCCTGTCAAAACCAGAGAAGAGTATAAGGCATAAATGCTTAGAATAACCCAATTTCTCCAATTTACGTCCCCATTGAATAAATTATAATAGGCATATAAGAGAGCAGGTAGTAAGCTAACACTGCCCATAAAAGACCAAAAAGGTAATAAAGCATATAACAGAGCTGGCCCTGTATAAAGTAGAGGGACTTGATGATCCTTCAGAAGATGCTTT
Source organism: Bacteroidota bacterium (assembly GCA_039819665.1). GTDB lineage: Bacteria > Bacteroidota > Bacteroidia > J057 > J057 > JAWPMV01. The sequence continues at coordinate 159,801 of JBCBRM010000007.1, read as the reverse complement.
TTCAAAAGGAAAAACATTCCCCAAAATCCCATAAGGCTCATCAGAATTTTATTGAAGATGTATCCCCAATAAATGCCTAGAAAGTGGAAAGGAATTAACGATATATCATAATAGGGATAAACAGCAGAAGCGGGAAGACCATTGAAAACCTGCTCGATATTTGTATTGGGAGAAGGAAATAGTAGGCCTTCATTCAGTATGAGTTGGACCCAAATCAAATTGGAATCCAGATTATCCATGATTTGCAAGCGCGAATTTTCACCATAAATTAAATAGGGCAAAAAATACAAGAGAATAATTCCCAGTGATAGTCTAACCAGGGCTTTTTCATTGGAAAATATCTTGGAATTATACAGCTGCATGAATCTTCTATCTAGGGGATTTATCAAGATGCAAAGAACGAATGTACAAGCTCGATGATATAGTCTTGTTCTTCATCTTTAAGCTCAAAGAATAAAGGCAGCCTAAGTACGCAATCTGAAAACTTATCGCAATTTGGCAAAAACTGTTCTTCCTGTCTGGAAAGGATAAAGGGACTTTTATGCAAAGGTAAATAATGAAAGATAGCTAAGATTCCATTTTTCTGAAGATGTTCCAGCAGACTTGTACGCATGTCCAAACTTTCACATACCACATAAAAGAGGTGAGCATTATTTGTTGCGTAATCTGGAATACAAGGTAGCTCTAGTTTTCCCTCTTTTTGTAGCTTTTGAAAAGAATCATAGTATCTCTTCCAAAGTCTCTTACGGGTATTCTGAATCCTGGATAAATTTTCCAGTTGGGCATAAAGAAAGGAGGAAATGATTTCTGAAGGAAGAAAGGAAGATCCCACATCTATCCAGTTGTATTTGTCAACTTCCCCCTGGAAAAATGCCTTACGGTTGGTCCCTTTCTCCCAAATTATATCAGCCCTTGAAAAGAATTCTTCATCATTTATAATCAGCATCCCTCCTTCACCACTGATAATATTCTTTGTCTCGTGGAAAGAAAAGGTACCCATATGACCTATTCCTCCCAGGGGCTTTCCTTTATAAAAGGAATCTATGGCCATAGCTGCGTCTTCTACTATATAAAGATTATACTTTTCCGCTATCGCTAAAATAGGATCCATATCACACGCCATGCCCGCATAGTGAACAAGCACTATGGCTTTAGTTTTAGGGCTAATGAGAGCCTCCAGTTTTGAGGGATCTATATTGGGATGATCCAAATATGAATCTGCAAAAACCATCCGGGCTCCTCTTAATACAAAAGCATTGGCCGTGGAAACGAAGGTAAAAGAGGGAAGTATGATTTCATCGCCAGGCTTGATATCTAACAGTATGGCAGCCATTTCCAAAGCATCTGTACAGGAAGTGGTCATCAGGCATTTTTTGAACCCATAGTTTTCCTGAAAAAAATCCTGACATTTCTTTGTGAAAATCCCATTGCCGGAAATCTTGCCGGAATTGATGGCTTGCTGCATGTACTGGAATTCTTTTCCCGTCAGAAAAGGCTTATTGAAGGGGATATCAATCATGAAAATCTGGTTCTAAATTTTTTCAAGGGTAAAAAGGATTCCTTACTTTCCTCATAATGACCTTTGCTGATCTTTAACAAACCTTTTCCACAGACGATCACTGGCATTTCTTCCCGCATAAAAATCACCTTGCCACAATCACGGTTTACCACCCTAATATCTTTTTCTAATTCAGCTTCGATTATGCGGACTTTTTTATCACCTATGCACGAACTGGCTCCTCTATATGGATATCCAACGGCATCAATGAATCTCTTAATTTCTTCAGCATTCTGGGTCCAATCTATCCTATAATCCTCTTCGTCTCTCCAAAGGGAGTAAGTCGCTTCAGATTCTATCTGTGGGGCAGAATACAGCGTTTTTCCCTCCTTGATCTGAATCAGGATTCGGTAGATTAGTTTTTGATATACTTGAGAGATTCGAGATATCGCCTGGTCGATTGTAATAGGGTAGGATATACCTACTTTCTCCTGATCAATGATATTTCCTTTATCATATTCCTGATGAGCAAACAATACACTGGCTCCCAGTGTCATTTCTCCCTGAATTAATTGATTGACCAAAGGAGCAAAGCCTCGGTACTTGGGAAGTAAAGAATCGTGAAAGATAATTAGCCGACTTTGCGCTTGAGGGATATCCAGCATCCACCTCCAGGAAATAGCTATCGCATAAACTGACCTAATTGAATAATCATCGCCTCTTTCCATCCATTTGATGTTAGCTTCCATACACAGTTTTATGATTTCCTCTGCATAATCCCGGCTAATATTTTTGTCTCTACCAACTACGACTAAATCTATGAGAGAAGCCATGCCCTGATCTCGGACAGCTTGTAGCACCTTATATCCTTTACGCGTCATTAGAAAAAAGCTGACTTTATTCATCAAAATTTAGCTTTTCGTCTATAATATAATGAGGCCTTTCCTTTACCCTTTCAAAAGTCTTTCCCAGATATACTCCCAGGACCCCCAATAGAAAAATAATTAGACCTGAAAGGAACCAAATAGAAATAATAAGACTTGCAAAGCCCAGCACAACAATATCCCCTTTGAGGTATTTATAGAGATAAAAAATCCCGATAAGCATGGAAATAAAGGAGATAAATAAGCCCAAATTTATGCTGATTCGGAGGGGCTTATCTGAAAAAGCAATAATATTATCCAAAGCCAATCGAATCAATTTCCCCCAAGTATAGGAGGATTCATCTTCTGCTCTGTGTCCGTGTTCGACCTGTATGCGTGTATTTGAAAAGCCCACCCATTGGACCATAGTAGGAAAGTACCTGATGTGGTCCTTCATGGAAAGGACAGCCTGAATTACTTTTTTATGATAGATGCCAAAGTTTGCGATGGTAGCATCCTGTTTGGTATCAGTTAGTAGGCTAAAAACTTTATAAAATAGCTTTGATGAAAGCCTTTTCAGCCACTTATCTTTTCGCTCTTTTCTTTGAGCGAAAACGATATCAAATCCCTCCTGAGCCTTGTGGTACAGATTGGGTATTTCTTCCGGCTTATCCTGCAGGTCACAGTCCATGACAATGATCCAATCTCCAATTGCTTCCTGCAGTCCTGCTGTAATGGCATAATGTTGCCCAAAATTACGACTCAATTTCAGGCCTTTGACATGGGGATTTATCTCGCAAATTTCCTGGATGATTTTCCAGGATTGATCTGGGCTGCCGTCTTCTACCAGGATGATTTCATAATCTTTACTTATAGTCTTTACATTTTTTTCTACTCGCCTTACGAGTTCATAGGTCAGTTTTTCGCCTAAATATACCGGACTGAGCACGGATATTTTCATGTTGATATTGTTTGTGACGGGTCCAAGTGCATACAAGGAAGATATTTTAAGAAAATATATACCAAATCGAATAAAACCTAAGTTGGTAGGAGATTAGCTTTTGATCATGAATGCTCTTTATCTGAAGTTAGGTTTTTGGCTGCCGTGAAGAAGTGGGCAAAATTGAATTAGGGGAGTATTTAAAGCAGATATACAGGTTCAAATCCAAATAAAAAATCCCGAAATCTGCCTTAAGCACATCCCGGGATTTCATTTCTTATACAGTTCCTATTGAGCCAAGGTAAATCTCAGCTGAAATCCTCCGCTGGCGAAGGAAGTTCTGAAGGAGTTACTGACATAAGGATTATTAACATTTCTTTCGAAGAAAAGCTTCACATTCAGGCGACTGTTTACCACATAATCAATCGAAGGCGATAGGATGAAGTTGAAGGCCCCACGTGTAGTCTCAGGATTTCTTGCAGATGCCAATTCGTCTTCTGTTCCTGAAGGAGTAAGGAAACGATTCGTTTCACGCGTATCTCTGAGGGTCGCACGGAAGCTGATATTCAAACTGTTGTTCAAACTCACCGGCTTACCTCCAAGGGTAAAGTTCCAGTTTAGCTTATCCTTTCTCCATCCAAAGAGAACAGCGATATCCTGATTTTGAAGTTCCGTCAATACCAGGTTACCTACATTGAAGCTGATTTGTCTTCCTTTCTTATAATCAATAGAAGCCGTTGCTCCATTTTTGAAAGTCATAGTCAGACCTAATAAAGGTGAAAATTGCTCCTGAATCTGTACGATTCGATAGTTATCCAAGGCATAGAAGTTGGACACATTCCCAAAGTCGTCAGGCTCCAATTCATCAAAGGCAGAAGAAAAGCCAAAGCCACCTGGATCGAGCGATTTCAAGTTGTTGTTGAAAGAACCGACTGAATAAGTAGCTCTATAAGTATGCTTCAACGCAATTGCATTAAAGGTGTTCTTCAAATCCGGGAAGCCTGTCAATACATTGTAATTCAAGCTCCAGTTGGGCAGCGGGATTCTCGGTAAGCTGGACAGGGAAATCTTATCTGCATCATAAACTCCATAAGCTGCCAGTAAAGAGGGAATCAATACATCCTGATTTGTTCCGGGATATCCATTGGCAAAGCCTCCTTTCAGCGGCTCGTTTCCGGCCCTCGCATCAAGCTGCCCGATATAGGGGTTCTCGGCGGCTAGTCGTTGGGATATAGCGACTCGATTCCTCGAAAACTCATCAAAGGCAAGTGAACTTTCTCCTCCAGTTGAGAAAAGCCCTTCTTTAAATGCTGTACCAATAAAGATATATGACATGGAGAAGCTCCCATTTCTGAGAGGATCAAAATTGTCATAATTCTGGTTGACAGGATCCCAACGGAAATACTCACTTCCGTTTTGCGTGATACTTCTATTCGCAGTAACATCTATCCTGAATCCCGGGAAAAGTTCTATTGAGGCTCTACCCGTCAGGTTGTCCTGTTGGTTTTGCATATAAAGAGAAGTCAGATTGGTGTCCTGGGTAATCCAGAAATTCTCCGCGGCTATCGTTCGTATATCTGCCTGGCTACCGAAAACAAAGCCGGCTGTAGGGGCCAATATAGAACCTTGCTGACCGGTTATCGGATTGATGTAATCCCAGTCGATTCCGAAGTTATCAGTTTGGGGAAGGTAACCTGGTAGAATGGTGCTGTTATTACTTGCATAAGTCAGGTCAACATTCTTCACGCTCAAGGCTAATTTGACAATCTCCTTCCCAATGATTTTCAGAAATTTAAGGGGATCTTTCTTGACAGTATCTTCCTCCGCCGCAATATCTGCTTCAGGTGCTTTAGGCTCTTCTCTTTGGCCTGGTCGCTGCCTTTGTGGAAGATTTCTCCCTTGATTTTTATTCCTGCTTTCCTCTAATATGGTTTTTATTGGTTTAAACTTCTTGTAGAAACCATCCAGATTTACCCGGGCATTAGCCTGGACATTTTGAGAGTTCCCGATCGTATTCCCCAATTCTGGATTGGTTTCCGGTGCTTGTTGCCAATTATAGGTTCCGCTATAATTAATTGTACCGTTTAACCAGTCCAGGGGCCGTATCTGACTAAAAGGTAGTTGATAGGCAATATTGAAATTATGGGTAAAATTGGTGGTCCGACCCATATTGATGAGATTATTATGACCATTTGCTCTATCTCTACCAATATGAATGAGGTTGTCAAGCAGCGTTCCTACTGAGTCCCGCTCTCTTTGTGAGGCCGTTTCCCAAAATCCTCTTACCTCATCTACCCTGGAAACATTATTGGCAGAGTAGGTAAACTGGAGATTTCGGGTAAAATTCCATACCAGATTATAAGTTCTGTTTAGTCTGAAGTTTTTGGCGAAAGTTGTGTCCACAAACCCTCCGAACAGGGAAGTAGGACGCATTTGCCTTGCCTCAAATTGTCTATCTCCTGCTATGCTTACAGAAACCGATGTCGGGACTGGGCTGAAGTTGATGAAATGGAGGAATTTGAGTTTATCAAATTTCTTGAAAGGCTGCACCTGAACCTGTGGAAAATTGTATCGATAATTGATCATCCCGCGATGCTGGGTATTCAAGCGCGACTGGATCACCGAGTTTCTGGAGAACTGTTCATTGAAGGCATAGGTGAAGTCGAAATTGGAAATGTCCCAGGGCCAACTTTTAGGAGGTTTGGCGGGTCGTCCCGTTTCTCCCGGTCGACCTTGCGATTTTCCTTTTCTCCAGTTATTAAAAGAAATGGATCGAGTTCGGGTGTAGTCCTGTATTTCCTGCAACTTGGCTCGCGCTGATTCCCGATCCAGTGCTTCAATCAATTTATCGGTTCTTACATCCGCTTCCTGTGGGTTGAACTGAGGATTGATAAAATGCTCTCCATAGGTAGCATAAACTGGTAGACTCAGTCCCCATTTCTTTGGGAAGAATTTATCTAGCGAGAGATTGGCGGAAAGGTCATAGCGATAATTATCCTCCAAAGGACGATTAGAAATCTTTTGCCCAAGTGGGCCAAAGCCTGAAGTCTTGAAGGCACCTGCCGCACTGATTGAACCTAAATCTGCCAATTGAATGGTTGTATTCAAATTCGCAGCATATCCTTTTTCTCTGTCAAAATTCGTCAAACGCAATTCATTCACCCAAACCTCAATGCAAAGGCGCTCACCCGTTGGATCTTCTGGATTTCTCACTCCAATCATGATATTTCGGACATCACTCAGTTTTGGAGTACCTTTTACATAAATTTTGTGCCCTTCTTCCATGGTACTGTCTCGATACTCATGTCGGTAAATTAAACCGGTTTGGGCGATGTTACGGTCATTTTTAGCTACTGCAAATTGAGAGAGTGCAAAGTTGAATTCATTTTCCAGTAACCAAATATTATCCCTTGTTTGAACACCATCCACAGAAGGTGTCAGGGGAATCTCATATTCATAATAGTTGAAATCATTATCCAGCCCCAATCGGATGAAGGCAACCGCATCTCCTCTTTGATTGAAGTTTGAGGGTTGGGTTCCATCCTCGACCGGCTCAGCATGCATAAATAGTCGCAATCGGTCGTATTGTCGCATGTCATAGGTAACGGTTTTAAACATGGCCCGTCCATCCCCATCTTCGAGGTCGCAAACGTTGAGGGTAAGGGAACGTTCGTCCTGAAGGAAACCCTGGTTGGTATTTCCATTGAGGCTCTGCTGCTCAATACCTGGAGGCAAAACATAATTGAATGGTTGCTTGGAAGAGTTTTCCTCAACTGATACAGTACCGATGTCAAAGCTAGCGAATGGAGGCTCTGGTGGAGGAGGGGCAATTCCATCTCCTCTCAAATCTCCGGTGAAACGACGCCATTGAGCTGCGATCAATTGGAATTCAGTCATACGCATGATCACATCCTCCTCAAAATCGGTCAAATACATACGCATGAAGTTGATCGATTTGAAGTCTGCAATATCATTTACAGCTCTACCTGTGCTGATCGGAATTCTAAACTGGTACCAGGTTACTGGAACCGGACCATTAGGGGTATTGGCGTCAGAGTCAATACGGTCGACGATAAAGTTTTGTCCGGGCACCATCGAGCCAGGGCGCAACTGGATTTTATATTCCCAATACTGTTCAGCAAAGTTCAAACTTCCGTTTTCATTCAGGTCCTCTGAATCCGGTTGCTGAGTTGCCTGGGTTACGAAATTAGTTCTTTGCTCCTGAACGGGTGAGTTGTTCTCCATCCCGTTGAATTCAGAATATCTTTCGAGGATACCTGCCTGTCTGTTTTCATATTCCTCATTTCTAAAGTGAAGAAAGTCATCAGTACTGGGATCAGATTCTAGTTCTGCGAAAGCCGCGGGACTCAAATAAGCTCTCAAGGGTCCTAGAAAATTGTCCTGAAAGAAGGTATCTTCTGAAGCAGAATTTAATCCATCCAATCCGATATCCTGAGCCTGCCTTTTATCCGGATCATTGTCAAATGCATTAGTCGATGGGTTACCGATGGAAACCAATCCGTAGGGAGTTGGCGTTACATTTGGATTATCATTAGGACCTGGAAGACCATTTTCTCTACTCAGGTTTTGGTCTGGAAGTACATCCTCATCAATCAGTCCAAGGTTGAGATAAAACTCACCCCCACTATGACTAGGATTATCCATAAATGGATCCATCAACCAGAACTCTACAAACTCTACGTTGGTGGCCTCAAAGTCATTGTTGACATCAATCTCTCTCATTACCCCTGCCCAGTTTTCATTGGGACTGGTAAAGTCTCCGCTGGCAGCATCCAGTTTCGTTTGGTCTTTTTGGTAGTTGTAAGGTCCCCGTTCCGTTGGCTTATAGTTAAGGTCGAAAGTCAACTGTAAGTTTTGGCCAAATGGACGAGTTGAAGTTGGGAACAATTCGATAGGATCTACTTGACGTGTATAGTTATTACTTCTATCCTCATCGGGAATCTCGATTCCAAATCCTTGATAAAAAGTCTGGTCGATTTGGTACCAGGCAAGTTTTGCCCGGGTATAGTTTTCTGCCAGGCTATCTCCAGTATAAACTTCAGATGGATTCCTTAGCGTTTCATTTCCATCAGGGAAAGAAGCGAGTTTCCATCTTTGTTGTCCTTGCAAACTAAACGGAGTAGCCGCTGCTTCGAAGTCCTCCAGGTAAACAACTCCACGATCCTGAGCATTCCGAATGGCCCTGGGAACACCGGGAATAAATTGAGCACCTTCAAATGCAAAGTCAATATTTGATTTTTCTTTGGTGGTAATAAGTGGAAGTCGGTCAATGGCTTTGGTTAAAAAGCTAGACTCACCGCTATAAGTTGCATCTATCCCCCAAAGTGTATTATTGGTAGGTTCGTCGCCAAGTGTCAGCTTTTGGTTGAACGGCTGCTCGCGCAGGTTCATGGCAGTAAGTCCCAGATTGATGCGATCATTGGGTGCGTACTCTGCTCTTGCTCCAAGTAGGGTTTTCGTTTGAACCTGATATAGAGAAGAACTTTCGTAATCAACTTTAATCTCTCTACCTGATGTTAGAATTGATTGATTGATGATGGTTACTTTTCCTCCGAAATAGTCCACCTGATAATCGACTCCTTCTGTTAATCTTTGCCCACCTGCTGTTACCGTTACGCTTCCCTCCGCAAGGTTGAAAGTATTTAGCGGAATCTCAGCTCCTCCCGCAGAACGATAATATCCTTCAAGGGTAAATCTATTGAGTTCTGGAAAATTCTGGACAGCATTGGCCTGGGTTTCATCATACAATTGTTGGAAGACATAACGAGTAACCTCATTTTGATCATTTTCTAACTGATTCGCCAAATGCGAACCAAAGGGTTCCAGTTTGGGGAAGATGACAAGACCGCGATCCGAACGAACAGTTACTCCTTCTATATAGTCAAAGAAGTTATCTGGATTAGGTGCTGTATTATTTGTAAGACGGTCAACACCCATTACCTGAATCAACTGACGGTTAGCCACTGCTCCGGTTGGCAGGAAGTTGATTTTTCCCGCACTGGTACCGGATTCGTAACGAATGTCCAGGAAGAAGTTGTCTGACTTCAATCCGTAACCAATGTTGTAGATGTTTTTCATCATCAGATCCCAGGCCGGATACGGACTGACACGCAATACAGATGGTCTCAACATCTTCAGGAAGATTACATCCGAATTGGTTGGATTTGCAGGGACATCATCTCCAAATTCCCCCACCTGAAAGTTTTGACCATTCAGGGTATAGTCAAATGCTATGAATAGCACCTGGCCATTGGGGACAGGAGAATTTAAGGAGATATACCCGAGCTGCGAATTTAACTGATACTCGGTCTGATCCAGTCTCCGCATATTACCCAGGATCTCAAAATCCTCGGTATTCCTCATCTGTACGCCCAGAGATTCGATAGCTGATTTCGCAGAGCTTTGTTGGCGTGCTGCAGGGGAGTTTGTAAGCAGGTCGAACAGATTATTGGATTCGTTGTCCGGAAGTCTGACGGAAGTGCTTTGAGTGAGGTCTTCATTATAGACCCTACCTTGGCCTCCGGCTACCGGATTATCATTTTCACCGAGGTCGACAAAACCTACGGCATTTCTTTGGTTTCTGGTTGCTCCCTGTTGCTGTACCCAAACCTCTACCCGGTTGATACGCAGGGTAGATGAAATTACAGGTAGGGTTCTGAGGGCATCCTCATAGCGAGAACGGAAATAATGAGAAAGGAAAAAGTGGCGGTTGGCATCATAATCTGCAGCTTCCTTTTCAAAAGGAGTTTCGACTGCACCACCTCCTGCTACAGATACACTTTCTACTTTCCCTCGTTCGGTAGAGGCAATGGCTGTAACGTAAACCGGACCAAAACGCAGGCGTGTCTTTAGTCCAAAAAGATTCTGACGCCCCTGAATGAGTGAGTTGCCTAATTGCATGTTTACATTACCAGCTTCAATATCTTGGAGAATTTGGTCTTCCGTCCCCTGATGGGCCAGTTTCAATTCGTTTTCAAAATCGAAAGTCGCTTGGGTATCAAAGTTGACATTCAGCTTTAGTTTTTCGCCTATCTGACCAATTACCCCTAGCTGAATCTGCTGATCAAAATTGAAGGTAGTGGTACTTTGCTGACGAAGGGGAATAGAAGGATTCTCGGTTTTATTGTTGTCAATTGAGAAATCGAGGGTAGCATAACCCGTGGGCCTGATTGAGATCGTTCCTCCGCCAAAGACATCGGATAGTTCATCTATATTGATGTCTAGAGAAAGTCCTCCGCGATTCTCTTCATTGGAGGCTGATGCTTGCTCTCTGAAATAGTCCGTTACTCCTTTTTTTCTTCTGTACTCCAGGTAATCTTCAAATGAGATCGTAGAAGGTGGTCTAAAATTGATTTTTCCAATCTTCTCATAGATATTATATCCGCCCTCCTCATTGAGTTCGAAGGTTTGCTGGAAGTTTCTGGGATTCTTAAGGTAAAGAGGCGTGACACGCTCCTGGCGTGTAGGGTCCCCAACTCTGTTATTTGGGTTTTTCTTCTTTTTGGAAGTATCCTCTACTGCAATTTGGTCCGGGGACCAAAGCTCCAAATAAGCCTCTTCATGGTAGGCAAGGGGCAACTCTTCTTCACGCTGCTCTTGAGAACTGTCTGGAGTATAGAAAATAGATCCTATAGCCCAGAGCAGCACAGTGATGCTGATCTTAGACAAAGCGATTACCGATTAAGTTCAGAACTAATTCTTATTTCTCAATAAAATTTCAGGTAAAGCTATGCTTCATACGCAGTGTGGGAGAGTTGTTTTTTGAATGATATGGGCAAAACTAAAAAATAACCCGTATAAATAAAGGGTAAATCCATTACTCTTGATATAATGTGAGATTGAAAATGGAAATAGATCCCTAAATCCCCAAAGCTATTTCGTTTTGAATATTACAACGAAGGTAAGTAAAAACTTTCGTCGGACAAGTAAAAGCTTACTATACAGCAAATTAATTCGTTTTTAAAGAAAGTTCGCATTTTGCGAATATCCTCGTGAATGATCAAGGGTTACGCAAAGCCTGTTTAATGATCTGTTCAACAGATAGATCTCCATCAGCTTCAGACAGGATCTTATCGATGCGCTTACTCATTTGAGTTTTGGGTAATCCGAGGTTGGCAAGTGCCGTCAAGGCTTCCTGCTTTTTGCTGCTTTCGGCTAGCTTTTGACCTACTCCCGGACTGGCGATTTCTCCATCCAATTTAATCTTATCCTTGAGTTCCAGGACTATACGTCCGGCGGTTTTTGCTCCAATTCCTTTTACCCGTTTTAGTGCCATTGTATCTTCTGATTGAATGGCCATATATAATTCTTCAGGAGAAATACTGGAAAGAATCATGATTGCAGTATTTCCTCCCACTCCAGATATGCTAATCAATTGCTCAAAGAGGACTTTCTCTCTTGCATTGCTAAAGCCATATAATACCTGAGCATCTTCCCGAACCTGAAAATAGGTGAGGAGTTTTACCTTTTCTTTCTCTTTGATCTGGCTAAAAGTATTGAGGGATATTTTAACCAAATATCCAATGCCATTACATTCAATAATGGCAAAAGAAGGATCGATCTGTGCGAGTTTTCCGTCCAGGTAAGCGATCATGGTTCCGTATTTTTAAGAAACTTGGCTTAGTAGTAGCCTCCGATAGTGAAAGTGATTCCTACCAGGAGTCCTACATTGAGTGCATTGGTTTCAGCTCTTGAGCTTGACCAGAATGGAACTGTAGTCGTAGATCCATTTTCGGTAAGCTGATAGCTTACTTCTTTGTCTTCAACATCATTCAAGCTGTAGTCCAGACGCAGGTGAAGATTCATAACCGCCTCCGGGGTTAAATAGATGTCTACTCCAAAATCACCTACTAAGCTATAATTGATATCGTCGTAAGTGCTGAAAGTAGATGGGAAGTTGCTGAAATTATCAGGTACACCCGGATCAAATTCAGGATTATCATTGTAGGCGAGTCCGCGAGAAAGGAATGAAATCTGAGGACCTGCATACAAGCTCAACATAACCTTATTGTTGAAAGGGTCAGCATTGTAGCCAATCATAACGGGAATTTTCACATACTCGAGACGGGTTACATACTCATTTCTGAAAAACTCATCTCTTTTATCTGTATATCTTCCGCCTTCCTGCGAATACATCACATTGGCGCGAATTCCGAAATTATCGTTGAAATTGTAGCCTACAATTGCCCCCGCAGCTACCCCTCCTAGTACTTCTGTTTGATAAACATCTTCCGCCAGATCCATATCGTCCTGGTTAAGCAAAACAGATCCCTGAGGCATAAAGAAGCCTCCCAATTTGAAGCCTTCCTGGGCAAAACTAAATTGGAAAGAAAAGAACAGAAGTGTAGTTAAAATAAAAGTCAGCTGCTTGTTCATAGGTCATAGATTAGTACTTCCAAAAATAGAATTATTTTGGCTGGGATCAAAGGGAGGGGGAAGACGGAACGTGTTGGTGTGTTGGCGTGTTGGCGTGTTGGCGTTTATCTTCGATAGAACATATAGCATTAACCCCAGCACGCCAACACCCCAACACGTTTTTTTTATTCAAACTCCAGTCTTACCTTGAATCAAATATATTAGACGAAAACTATGTCAAACTCCTACCAGGGAATCGGTCTCATGTCGGGTACATCCATGGACGGCCTGGATATTGCCTGTTGCACCTTTATTGAAGATGGAGAAAGCTATAGCTTTAAGCTGGATGCGGTACGGCAGGTAGACTTTGGGGAGACCTGGACAAGTCGGTTGTTGTATCTTATGGACCAAAGTGCAGAAGTCTATGCGAAAACAAATGTCTATTTCGGGCACTGGATGGGGGAACAGATTCGGGACTTTATCAAGGACTTTAATTTAACACCAGATTTTGTCGCGACTCACGGACAAACCATTTTCCACCAACCGAATAAAAGCTTTACAGCCCAGATTGGAGATGGTGAAAGTATCGTTTCCTATTTGCCCTGCCCACTTGTCAGCAACTTCCGCAATAAGGATGTAGCGCTGGGCGGAGAAGGAGCACCCCTGATTCCTTTGGTAGAAAAATACCTTTTTCCCCAATACAAACTCTTTCTCAATCTCGGTGGCTTTTCCAATATGACCTTTGGAAGCCTGGCCTTTGATGTCTCTCCTTGCAACATCGTTTTGAATCACCTTTATAGAGAGTATGCACCGGATGCGGAAACCGATTATGATCCGGAAGGAGAAACGGCTCGATCTGGTCATTTGATTTCCGAATTATTAGCGGAATTGAATGGACATGCTTATTTCGCCCAGCAAGCTCCAAAGTCACTGGGATGGGAATGGGTATTGAGCGAAGTAATGCCGGTTCTCGCAGGAAGAGAAGAAGCGAAACCCGATCTCATGCATACCTATGCTTTGCATGCTGCCCAACAGATTGCAAAGGCTGTAGAAGCACTTGGAGCAAAAGATGAGAAAATCCTGATCACGGGAGGTGGAAGGCACAATACATTTCTGATGGAATTGATTGAATCGGAGATTAAGCGTCACCAAATCGAAGTAGATGCATCTATTTCTCAGGAGATCATTGATTATAAAGAGGCGATCGGCTTTGCTTTTCTGGGCTTACGAACCTTGCGTGCCAAACCAACAGTTATGGCATCGGTCACGGGAGCCAAAATTGAAGCGAGCTGTGGGTCGATCCATCTTCCCCCAAAAGGAGCCAGGGCTTTTCTGTAAATATGTAAAGCCTGCGACATAAAAGAGCAGGGCTTGGGTAAGTTGGCCGACATTAGGAGCTGGATCGGGATTCTACTTTTACCGACATAATCACTTCACGATGAAAAAAGTCTTATGGATACTAGCCGGATTGGGAGTTCTTTTTGGGATTCTCTATTTCAAGGCTTTTCCATCTTACGGCTCCGCACCTATGGGTAATAAAAACAGCAAAGCTCCTGATCACCAAATTTGGGATCAATTAGTAAAATCACATGTAAAAGCCGATGGTCTGGTAGACTATCGAGGATTTCAGGCAGACAAGGCTCAGCTTGAAACGTATTTGGATCAACTCAGCAATAATGCTCCAACAGATGAGTGGACAGAAGCTGAAAAACTTGCCTATTGGATCAATGCTTATAATGCTTTTACTGTAAAAGTAATTGCCGATAATTACCCGCTCAAAAGTATCAGAGAGTTACATAAGGTGCCGGGAGTAGCAACTATTTGGCATGAAGAATTCTTTGAGATTGGCGGGCAGCCAACCAGCTTAAACCAAATTGAACATGGGATATTGAGGCGGGATTTTGTTGAGCCTCGTATTCACTTTGCCATCAATTGTGCTTCTATGTCTTGTCCGGTTTTGCGTCCGGAAGCTTATACAGTTGATAAACTCGAAGCACAGTTGACAGAGCAAGCTCGGCTCTTTTTACAACAGGAAATAAGAAATCAAATAGGTCCAGAACAAGCAAATCTATCCAGCATATTTTCCTGGTTCGAGGGAGATTTTACCAGAGAGGGAGATTTGGTGGATTATATCAATCAATATCTGGATGAAAAACTCCCTCAAGATGTTGAAATTCAATTTCTTGAATATGATTGGTCGATCAATGCTCATGACCTATCTTTATAAGTAACAGAACTCTCTTTAAACCACATTGAACCACGCCTAATACAATTATGCACATTGTTATCATTGGAAATGGAATTGCTGGAATTAGCGTAGCAAGACATGTCCGAAAGCTGAGTGATGACGAAATTACGGTTATCTCGGCGGAGACCGATTATTTCTGGTCCCGGACCGCACTCATGTATATATACATGGGGCACATGAAATTTGAACATACTCAACCTTACGAGCCCTGGTTTTGGGAAAAAAATCGAATCAATCTCGTTCGAAATAAAGTTGATAAGCTAGAGCCAGATAGTAAGAAACTCTTTTTCGAAGACGGTAAAGAACTGAGCTATGATAAATTGGTCTTAGCTACCGGTTCGGAACCCAATAAATTTGGTTGGCCGGGTCAGGACCTAGATGGAGTGCAGGGGATGTATAGCAAGCAGGATCTGGATAATATGGAGAAATACTCTGAAGGCCTTGAAAGAGCCGTGATCGTTGGAGGAGGATTGATAGGGATTGAAATGGCGGAGATGTTTCATTCTCGTCATATTCCGGTAACTTTTTTGGTGAGGGAAAAAAGTTTTTGGAATGGAGTGATGCCTCCGGAAGAGTCTGCTATGATCAATGATGAAATCAATGACGCACATGGGATCGATCTTCAACTTCAGACGGAACTAAAGGAAATCTTAAGTGATGAAAATGGTAAAGCCCGGGCAGTTATCACTTCTAAAGGGGAAGAAATTCCTTGCCAATTTGTGGGCTTGACTGCAGGGGTTCATGCCAGAACGGAATTGGCAGAGGGTACTGACATAGAAAAAGGAAGAGGATTTCTGGTAAATGAATACCTGGAAACGAGTGTCAAAGATGTTTTTGCAGTGGGAGATTGTGCGGAATTGAGAAATCCTGCTCCGGGTAGAAGAGGAGTAGAGGCAGTTTGGTATACAGGGAAATTGATGGGACCGGTTATCGCCAAAACCTTAACTGGAAACCCTACCGTCTATACCCAGCACGAATGGTTCAACTCCGCCAAATTCATGGATATGGAGTACCAGGTCTATGGAACGGTCAGGAATCATATACAGGAAGGGGAAAGGCATTTATTCTGGAAACATCCGGAACTCAATAAATCGATTCGTATCAATTTTGATGCGGAGCAAGGCAATGTATTAGGATTTAACCTCATGGGCATTCGTTTCCGCCAGGATGTATGCCTGGATTGGATTGAGCGGAAAATACATGTAGAAGAAGTCCTCTCAGAACTTTTTAGGGCCAATTTTGATCCAGAATTCTTTGAGCAATATGAAGATGAGCTCATCAGAACCTACAATGAGCTTTTCCCCAGCAAAAATGTAATCAGAAAGAAGCAATCTCTACGGCCCATCAGCAAAAGTATTGTTGTACTTGCAGCAATAGCAGTTGTACTCTTTTTGGTATCCTTGATTTTTGGTCAACCCACAGCGGGTATCGTAAGAGGGCTAGCCAGCTTTTTCCTGACTGTCGGATTGGTCAGGACAATAGAGCTGTTTTATACCGGCTATTCGAGGGGCTTTGAAAATGTGAGCTTTATCTAATTCTTCTTTCAACAACAAAAAAATACTTGCAAATAGATATGCATACTATCAAAAAAATAGGACTGGGTCTCTTTCTCATGGCGATGGGACTCTTTGTATTGCAGCTCTTCCTGACCGGCTATAAGATCAATGATGAGACGTTGCCGAAAGTGGAAGCAGCTTTGGGGGAAAAGGAATATACGCCTTATGTCGTTCAGTCTTTGGCCCAGTGGAAAGACAAAGCTTTGGGTGGGAAATTCTCCTATTTACCCACGATTAGCGAAGCTTTGCAAAATGCTAATGATGAAATCGCGCAGGTATATGGGATTCCTGCTGACCAAATTCCCAATCTAGTAAATAGCCTGACGAAAGAGGAGAATGGCAAGTTTAAGGTTACGGCTGAAAGTCATACTGCTTTGAAAGCCATGCTTCCTGCAGAAGTGGGTGAGTACGTGAGTGGAGGTACTACCTGGCTGATTGATCGGGAGTACGACGATAAGTCGGTATTCACCCAAACCTTGACAGACGAATTATCAAAAAAGGGAAATGAGTTTGCCAGCAAATACCAGGTTTCTGAAGGTTCAATCAAAGACATCAAGTTCGAGATAATCAAAGCAACTTCCGGAGGCTTCTTTTGGAACAATCGATGGATTTTCTTCTTGCTGATTATCATTGGTGGAACGATTGGTTCACTGATGTATATTTATCCAGCATTCTTTGATGGAAATCCCGGCATCAAGCATAATCACATTTATTTCAATTCGGCGACCAATCAGGGCTTAATTGGAATAATCGCAGCGGTCTTTTTGATCACTTTCTATATTCTGCTTTATTTCAATCATTTCTGGATAGCGGAGTGGATCAGCCTGGCAGATCCAGTGGCAAAACTGATCAAAGGACAGCCAGCCGATCGTTGGTTTATGTACGGTTTTCTCTATACCCTGGCTATTTGGGTAATGGGGATTCGGATGTTTGCCAAGTATCGGCATAGTCGTTACCACCAGGTTCGTACGGCTTCGATCATGTTCTTCCAAACGGCATTTGCATTCATAATCCCTGAGATTCTGGTGCTGTTGAATCAGCCTTATATGGACCTCAAAAATGCCTGGCCACTGAATTATAATTTCTTTTTCGACTACAACATCAACAATCATATAGCTGCCGGTAATTTTGGTATCTGGATGCTGGGCTGGGGAATTGCCCTCTTTGCGGTCGGTGTGCCCCTCTTTACCTACTTCTATGGAAAGCGTTGGTATTGTAGCTGGGTTTGCGGTTGTGGAGGATTAGCCGAAACCTTGGGTGATCCCTATCGACAACTTTCTGATAAGTCTACCGAAGCCTGGCAAATCGAGCGCTTCATCATTCATGGAGTATTGGCTTTTGCCATCATTATGACGAGCCTGGTACTTTATTCTTACTTTAGTCAATCAGGCATCAACCTAAGCTTTAATAAATGGTCTTTATTGGCTTTGGTATGGGTAGTGGGAGTGGGGCTTTATGCCTGGCACAGAAGAAAATTTCCTCACATGAGTGGAAGGAAAGTACTGACAGTTGTATTGGTGTTTGCAGGCGCTTTCACCCTGGGCGTTTTTACCAACTTCTTCCCCGTAAGTGGCAACAACATTAGCTTTAATAGCTTTGACGTAAGAAGCGTATATGGTTTTGCGATTGGATCGATCTTCGCAGGGGTTGTAGGAACGGGTTTCTATCCAGTTATGGGTAACAGAGTTTGGTGTCGTTTCGGATGTCCTTTGGCTGCATATCTTGGATTGGTGCAGAGATTCAAGTCTCGTTTCCGCATCACCACCAATGGCGGTCAGTGCATCTCTTGCGGTAACTGTTCTACTTACTGCGAAATGGGAATTGACGTAAGAGCGTATGCGCAGAAAGGTCAGAATATTGTTCGTTCTTCTTGCGTAGGTTGCGGAGTATGTGCCGCTGTTTGCCCAAGAGGCGTTCTTTCTTTGGAGAATGATGACAATACAGATACTAGCAGAATGAGTGATGTGAGATACTAGGAATTAGAAATTCAAAAATTGACTCAGCTTGCTCTGAAAGAGTGTAGGCTGAGTCAATTTTTTACTTATAAGAAAAGCTTAGCGTTTTAAGATTTTGTTGTAAGAAGAAGCCGTTTTTATATAATAAATTCTGGGGCTGAAACTGCTTAAATCTATGCTTAGCCTCCGCTCGCTATTTTCTGAAAAATTAGCCTCAATAGGCAGGGCTTGTCCAAGTGAATTATAGACTTCTATGTTTCTTAAATCTTGTGGATTTCCCTCTAAAATAAGTATACCGCTTACGGGATTAGGAGCAAGGGAAACCGCTTGCTTCAATCGAGTTTCAATATTTACCTGTTTGATTGGGGAAAACGAAAACCTTCCATCAAAATCAATTTGTTTGAGCCGATAATAAGAAAGGCCATCGTAAGGAAGGTAATCGGTATGACTGTAGGTTGATAAGGATGAATAATTCCCCGCTCCGGGAATATTTGCAATGTTCTCCCACTCTACACCGCTGTCGGATCTTTCAAGACTGAAGTAATCATTATTTCTTTCAGATAAGGTCTGCCAGTCCAGACGTACATGCTTTTCATTGACGATAGAAGCTTTGAAAGCTAAGAGGTTCACAGGCAATGGAGTTTGACTTACATCAGCGGTTCCAAGTGTGAAAGAAAGATTATCTGCTATCCCACTTACAGCACTAAATTGATACACATCACCTCCTAAACTAGATGCACCGGAAATAGCAGTTTCATCACTAAAAATCCCATCATTATCTGTATCAATCAACAATCGTAGATCTGTTGTTGTAACCGGACCCAGATCAGTCAGGTCAAAACGAATATCAATGGAGCCTACATCTATTGATGAGGAAGAGGTATTTACTTCACTTACCTTCCATATTCTTTCAAACCTTGCCTCTACATCGGATGGGACATCTGATTCTTCAATTGCGGACTGGGTACCATTATTATGTCCCCAGATTAAAAACTCATCGTCTCCGAGGTCCGTGGGATTCAATATTCTTACGATTGAGGTTCCTTGCGCATCATCCAGAAGGTTGGATGCATCCACTCTTCCTATACCGGCTACTTCATGATCAAAATCCCCCGCTCCTGAGTCGTCCTCATTATAAATATCATTGGCACTTAGGGCAATGTCGTACTTAGCAGCCAAATAATTATGCAGGATAATGAATTCTGCGGAATTCAGCTGTTTATCAAATATGATGATTTCCGTGATATCTCCGCTGAAATAACTGCTTCCGGAATTGCTTGTCCCGATATGGGCATAGGTAGTTCCCGTGTTAACACTTTGGCTTGAGCCCGCGAGGTTTGATTCTGTAAGGCCTCCGGCATTGGTGTAGATGTTAATTTGATTAGAAGTAGAACTGGCTGCTAAATCAAAAGTACTTATCCTTAAGTCAGTATTGCTGGTAAAATTAGAGCCCCACCTGTGTCCATTGACGGCGAGACTTGATTCTGTATCCATATGAGTAATGGTAACCCTTGCCCCGGAAGCTCCTCCTAATCCATGATCCATGAGGTTTTGATTGGAGGTCTCTATACTTTCTGCAATGAAGATATAGGTTCTTGCACTTGTTCCTGTTGGAAGTTGTGTAGGAGTGAGGCTGAGGTTATCATTTGACCCATTAAAAAAAACAGCAGCGTTACCGTTATATTGATTTGTATAATAATTGGGAGAATTGACAGATACGGCATGATTACCATACCCACTATTATCCAGCCATCTGGAAATTGCATCACCGTTTTCGGCTAAATCTCCAACAGCCTCTTCTACGTTTTCATTTGCATTCAGCCATAAGAGTAAGTTAGAAGCGCCATTAGTTTGTTCTACACCTGCGGGTCCAGATTGAGCATATACAAGTTTGGTAAAAATTAGAAGGGAGAAAAGATAGAGGGAAATTTTCATTCTATGACTCTGAATGGTTGTTCATTTAGGAATTTATTTCAAGAAGGTCCTGTATGATTACCATTTGATACTTAGAACAGAATCAGTATTCGTGTTTCTGTTAGTAAAAACCTCAGGCTTTTTTTCTACTTGAAAGAAAAATTTTCTTGCCTTTGACAATGAAAAGATTGCTATAGTTTATGGAGGAGATCATACAGCTTAAGACCTGTTTAAAAAGGATTAAACTGCATGCATACATGCTATTAATCCTGATTTTAAACACCTTTTCCAAGCTTGGCTTTCTCAGCATCAATTCCCATCCATAATGGAACAATATCTTTCTTGTCTGATATTTTTACCTGCAATTGCTTACACAATAGAATGGAGGATTCTTTTCTATCTATCTACATTGACTGATTTTGAAATCTAAAGGTAAGGGGATGATTTAAACGATAGGATTCCCATTCCCATCAGTTGTCAAGACATCACTCATATGATCAAAGAAAGGGTGCATGGCGAGGAAGGTGTCTCGAATCTTTTCTGCAAAATCAGGAGCTAATACTTCGGAATCACTGAAATCTCTGTGTAAGAGGAATTGCTTATGTCTGAGGAGATCAATGGCTGGGTGATCCTTCGAATATCCTTTGGGAGCAGTTTTTACCTTTTCGCCAATCATTCTGCCAAACATGTCCTGAAATTGGGATTTAGCAAATATTCTTCGATAAGGCTTATCATCTGCTGCAATATCTTCTCTTATGCGTCGCAGATCCTCCGGATTCGGTCTCCAGAACCCTCCTGCTGCATAGCTTTCACTGGGTTTTACATGGAAATAATAACCGCCTCTGAGCAATTCCGTTGCTCGTTTAAACCGACCACTCCAATGCGACTTATAGGGTGATTTGTCCTTGGCAAATCTGACATCCCGATAAATTCTGAAAAGCACCTTTTTCCCGGTCATGGGAACCAGATTATCCTCATCGATCATAAGGTCGTACAAGTCTTCGGCAAAGTCAATCATTTCCTTATGACTTGCTTCGTAGCGATCCTTATGCTTGGTGAACCATTCGCGATTGTTGTTTTCAGCCAGGTCGTTGAGAAAATCAAAGGTCTTGGCAGTGATTTGGGACATATATAATTACAATGTGTTCGTCTAGCAGAATAAAGTCTGCAAGTTAAAACAAAAACTTTATCCCCCCAGCACTCTATCCAGAAAAGCATTCATCCCATCTGCAGCTGCAAATTTTTCCATCATTACTTCAATCAGGTCATCCTTCAACAAGGCCTTCTCATCCAGTTCAAATCCATAGTAAAACCCCTTGTGGAAAATCAATGGCTGTTTCTCCGCCGCTTCACGAAACTCTTTGTCAATACGCTTATGCTTATCTCCCAGAATATCGCCAAAAACAGAAAGGAATGTTGCGTCAGTCGTGAGTTTTTCAAATTCCTTCATATTATTCACTATCTCGGTACGGACTCGGTACAGATTCTCCTTCTCCAACATATAGCTGCCCGTGTACAATTTGAGGCCTTTGTGATTGACCTGAAGAAAGATACCGGGACGGGTATATTCCTTTTTCCCATAAGCTGAGATCATGGCTTCTACATGTGTTTTGTAAGGTGTTTTATCTTTGCTGAAACGGATATCTCGATTGATTCGCAAAATGAAATCCTTGGCATCATAGGGAATACTGCCCCATTTATTTTCAAGGGTGTCGATGAGAGCCGCAACAAATACACGGAAGGGGAGCTTTACTTTTTTCTCGTAGAGTTTTTTGTTCCTTTGAAACCAATCCTTGTGATTGTTCTGCTCGAGTTCGCTAAAAAATTTGATGAAGTCCTGATCGAAGTAAGCCATATGTTTGATTATTTATGGTAAAGGATGTTACTAATCTACTAAAAATGGATACTAAGAGCTTGTATTTTAGCTATTTTTTTTAGCATTTTTTGATCATTTTTATTTCATAATGTAAAAACTGCCTTCCTGAATGGATAGCAAATTTTTTATATCCTTAGCTGAAAAGGGTTAGTAAAAACTAAAATTCGGATTTTCCATTTCGTGTATTATTTGAATATTATGCTTAAGCCAATAGCCGAAAGTGAGGTTCAATCCCGAACAATATCAAATAATGTTTCGCACCACTTCATGGAAACTTGCTCTCACCAGTATTTTATGTTTAATCCTTCTAACCGAGTCTAGCTGGGCTCAAATGGTCTATCCCGGAGATGTAGTACTGGGATCAGAAGAAATCGTATTCGATTGGTCGAATGATGCATGCGAACAGGAAAATCTTCCTGATGCTCCTGCACGCGCTTTTAGAGATGCGGCGGGTAATATCAATCTGAGTATTTCCCATTACCACAATTACCGCATGATAGGGCCTGATTTTGACAATCTAAGCATGGATTGTTCGCCTACCATGATGGCTAATTTTGACTCCCTCCCTCAAAACTTTAATAATTACGAGTGGATTGTTAGTACCTATACGGAAGATGGGGAAACTGTCATGGCTGTTGTTCACAATGAGCACCATGGCTATGAATACGAAGGTCAATGCAATGATAATTCAAATAGTGCTTATCTGAATTGTTGGTACAATACAATGACTTATGCTGTATCTACAGATTCGGGAAAAACCTTTACTCAGGCAGCTGCTCCCAATCATTATTTATTTGGTTCACCCTATAGGCAAGATACTACAGGTGCAGGGCCTCATGGAATTTTTGAAGGAAGTAATATCATCAAGAGCCCCAAAGACGGATATTATTACCGCTTAGTAAAAACCGAATCGATTGGTTTACAGGGAGAAGGCACCTCCGTTGTTAGAACGCCTGATCCATTTGATCCCTCAAGTTGGAGAGGATGGGATGGAACTGGCTTTACTATTGAGTTCAAAAATATCTATGAAAATCCTAGTATAGATCCCGCTGATCATATTCTGGCTAATATTGGACAGGGGTTTATAGAAAAAATGAATCTCTCCATTTCCTGGAATACCTATTTCAATAAATTTATTTTGGTAGGTGCTGCACAAAAAAGTGATGTGTGGGGATTTTATTATGCCCTTTCAGATGATCTAATCCATTGGACAGCGAGGAAAAGAATATTTGAGGGAAATGTAAATATCAATCCAGATAAAAGTAATATCGAAGATATAATCGGATATCCCTCCCTTATCGATCACGCAGATACAAGCAGGAATTTTGAAGTAACGGGGCGAGACGCTTATCTATATTATACCCGTCATTATCAGACAGAAGGTCTATATAATAGAGATTTGGTAAGAGTCCCTATTCAATTCAGTAAGCTTGAAGTAAGTGGATGGACCATCAATGGAACCGGCCAGCAATATGACGCACATCCTGGAGATGGAGTATGTGCAACGCCTGCAGGTAAATGTAATTTGAATGCAGTATTTCAAGAATCTAACAGTCGTCTCCCTGGCGACTCGACATTTGTCGCACAAGTTGACTTTAATACTAATTCCCTCAATATAAAAGCCCAGGATCAACTCTTTGGTCTGACCTATCCTTTAGTATTGGATGCAACTGATTTAGCACCTTATTCTCCTAATTCCACGGATGTTGGCCAAGCGATGGATTTGACTCCGGGAGTTACTATCAATTTGAATGGGAATGGAGGGATTGCTTTCGGAGGAAAACATAGCGGGATACGAGGGGTAGCTTTAAGAAACATGTCAGGGGCTGCAGTCTATTTTTCTGCGGATTCGGGATTTGTGGAAGCTTGCGTTCTTGGCTCTTATGCTGCTGGTACAACAGATGAGGTGAGTGCAACAGATGGTAAAGGGGTAAAAATTGAAAATGCATCTTATGTGCGAATCGGCGGGCCTGATCCCGAAGACCGAAATTTGATTTTGGGAGGAGTTCAAATTACTGGCTCTTCTGCAACTTACAACAAAGTTGAAGGAAATTATATTGGAACAGACATTCAGGGCGATTCAGTTTTCTATGTGAATTCAAATGGGGTGAGCGTGGAAAATGGAGCTAGCTATACGACTATTGGAGGGAATGAGGTCAATAAGGGAAATGTGATTTCCGGCCATACTGCTCCGGGAATCGCAGTGAATGGAGCGACTTATACCGATATCATCAATAACCTCATTGGTACAGATGCCAGTGGGACTAAAGATCGGGGAAATCAACGTGCGGGCATTTCTCTGGGGGACAATAGTGAACACATCAACATCATTGGAAATGTAATTGCCAATAATTCCGGCGACGAAGCCGGGATTTGGGCTGTAGCAGATATTGCAAATGTAAGCATAGAAGGAAACTTTATAGGTACAGATCGAACAGGGACACTTGATCTCGGAAATGGAGATACGGTAAGTTATGGCGCGGGAATTACCTTCGGATCAGGTGCCCATAATATTAGAGTCGGAGGAACAAATGCCGGGCAGGGGAATGTTATTGCTTACAATCGCGGTCATGGTATCTGGATGTACGGAAATACCGGAAATGCTATAAGTATTTTGGGTAATAGTATCTATAGCAACGGAAGATTGGGAATTGAACTTCCAGAAGTTTATTTCCATGATCCCATTGACAACCTTGATGCGGATGGTGGAGCAAATGATTCTCAGAATTTCCCGGAAATAAGTTCAGCCTACGTTCCGGATACGAGCAATGAACTTATTATAGTCGGAGAATTGCACAGTGAAGCGAATAAGACCTATCACCTCGAATTTTTCCTGAATGTGAGCTGCGATGATTATTCTGCAAATGACGGAGGCTATGGAGAAGGGGAAGAATTGTTAGGTATAGCTTCTGTAACTACTGATGGAAATGGAGATGCAAGTTTCAATTTGAACTTTAATGGAAGTAATGCATTTGGGAAAGTGGTTACAGCTACAGCAACCAGTCCTGATCAAAGTACCTCAGAATTCTCAAAATGTGTAACCATAACTGCTCCAGAAGCAGAAATGGAACTTTCAGACCATGCCTTCCTGGAAACGCTAGCCTTGGGTAGCAGTGGTCGTGATACACTTGTTATATATAGCGTTGGTACAGGGGAATTAGATTGGTCAATACAAGGCACGCAATCCTGGCTGAGTGCGCAACCTTCAAGTGGAAGCATAGCTGGAGGTGATTCTGCATGGATACTCATCCAGTATGATGCCTCCAACCTCAGTAATGGAAGCTATAATGATACCCTTTCTCTAAGTACCAATGATCCCAATCAGCCATTGGTAGAGTTGTCGGTAGAAATCTATGCTCAGGCGCAGCCAGATATTTATTTTGCTTTTGATACGATTCAGGTTTCCATTTCTGAAGGTGGATCATTGACAAAGTATTATGACCTGGAAAATCGCGGCTCTGATCCTTTAACCTGGCAATTGGCTACCCAGGCTGGTATCAGTTGGCTGCATCAACTTCAGGCAAATTCAGGGAGCATAGATGGAAACTCTACAGGGCAGTTTGGATTGAAATATGAAGATAATTCCCTGACAGCTGGTGTATATTATGGAGCGGCTTGGATCACTTCCAATGATCCGGATGAAAGTCAGACACTCTTCACCATTGAGTTGAGTGTAACAGCAGATTCGACTAGTGGAAATGATGATAAATCCCCCGATGTTCAGATTAATGTAGATACGCTATTTTCTATTGTGCCTCAAGGCGGCAGTCAAAGCCTTTCCTTTAATATTTTCAATCAGGGGGATACTACGCTATATTGGAGCCTTCAAACCAATGCAAATATCTTTTGGATCAACCTTCTACCTCCAACGAGTGGCTCTATTCCGGCATCGGGACAGTCCAATGTGCAGCTTCAGGTGAATGCTTCCAATTTTACTCCAGGTAACTATTATGCTCCTCTATTTATCAATACCAATGATCCTTCTGAACAACAAGTTGAAGTTATAGTGAAAATGAAAGTGGAGAACAATGGTGGAGGAAATGGAGGCAATCCAGAACTTCTATTTTCACTGGCAAGAACAGGCTTTTGCCCAGGGGAGCAATTGCAGATCAATTACCAAATCAAAAATGCTCAACTCAATTCGGGAAATCAATATCAGCTCTTTGCTTCGGCTCCGGATGGGGATTTCTCCGAGCCCTTTATGTTGGCCAATATCACTTCTCTGGATACTCTGGGAAGTTTTCAGGTCATGATTCCGGAAGATGCACCTGTGGGTTCAGCCTATAAACTGAGACTTCATAGTACTCAACCCGCTTTAATCTCTCAGGAAATTAGTGGTATTTCCATCTTTGGTTTGCCTGAGGTAAGTCTGGCAAGTTTCGGGGATGTTTGCCAAAATCTTCCCCCCTTTCAATTGAGCCAGGGGCTACCCGTAGGAGGAGAATATCTGGGAAATGGAATCAGTAATGGAGTTTTCGACCCTGCTCAGGTACAGCCGGGTGTTTATAACGTCATTTATAAATATCAAAACAATGAAGGTTGTGTGGCAGAAAAAGAGGAGCCGCTGAAAGTAGTTGCTGCACCTGAAGTGGATTTTCCCCTGAATAATGAAATCATCTGTGATAATCAGGATCCTATTTTACTGGATATGGCTAGTCCCGCAGGAGGATTTTACAGTGGAAATGGAGTCGAAAATGATATGATTAATCCGGTATTGGCAGGAGCGGGGAATCATCCGATTCGCTACACAGTCGTGCAAAATGGATGTAGAGATAGTGCAGAGGTGATTCTAACTATTACCGGCGCTCCCAGCGTTTCATTGGCTCCATTGGAAAGTTTGTGTTATACAGATAATGAAATCAGCTTGCAAGGAAGTCCAGCTGGAGGAAGCTACACAGGATCTGGAATCAATAATTCCACTTTCAACCCCATCCTCACTAGTCCCGGAATCCAAATACTCAGCTACGAATATTCTGATGGAAGTTGTAGCAATAAAGCCAGCATAGAAGTGAATGTGCTTGCAAATCCTCCTGTTCCTCTTATTGAGCAAGCGGGAGATAGTTTGCGGATACAAGGCAGTTACGAAAAAATCGAATGGTATCGGGATGGGCAATTTTTGGAAGGGGAACATGCAAATGCCATTCAACCACAAATAGCTGGAACCTATAAAGTCATCGTCTTTGGAGAGGGGCAATGTAGTTCTAGCTCAGAAGAATACCTCTGGCAGGCAACTTCCATCGATGAAGAATTGCAAAAAGCCTGGAGCATGTACCCCAATCCAGCCACGAATCAATTGACAGTAGAATGGGATAGGAGTCTATTTGATTTTGAGGAAGAAGTTGAGCTGAGGGTTTTTGATAATATGGGACGCCTTCTGTATGAATATCAATTAGGAAGGACGAAGTCGAAAATTCAAATCCCGATCGATCAATGGCCCTCTGGTATTTATACGGTGGAAATACGAAGCGAAAATCGTATGGCTCAGCGGAGATTGGTAGTTGATGGGAAAAAATAAGAAGGTCCTAAAGAAAAAGCCCCGGAGAAAATTTCTCTGGGGCTTTTTATTTAAGTATTAAATCTCTTTGTAGGTGATTTGCAAAGGGAAAGGATCCTGTCTCAGAAAACTTCCCGGCATCTGCAAGACACCAAGGCGACCTCTTTGCCTTCCACCGCTGCTACTGGATTTGAACAAACCTCCGTTGCCTCCAGAGCTTGTTGTACTTGGGTAGGTTATAACCCCTACTCCTGTGAATAAAGAGTCATCTGGGGGAGGGCTTGCTGGCCATGCATCCCAGATCGAGTCGCAATAACAAGAGCACATACTCAAAACCCCTATGCCTCGGAAGGCGTCTGGATTTCCAGGTCCTGTTCCCTGTGTCTCGAATTCTAAGAAGTACTTGAATGCATTGCCGACCTGTTCTATTCCATTGATTTTAAAAAGAATGGTATCATTGAAAACGGCCTGACCAAAAGTGTTAGTTGCACTTAGGCAAATCGAGATCAGACAAAGACTAAATATATTGATTAATTTTTTCATTGATTTTTGCTTAATAGGTGGAAATTATTCCCGAATGAGGACCTTGCGTGCATAGCGAATCTGCTGGTTCTCATAAATGTTGAGCGTGTAAATACCAGCGGGTAATTTCTTGTCAATGGAAAAGTTGCTTCCTCCGGGGACGTTTTTATCTACCAGCATTCTTCCCTGCATATCACTAAGCCTTACAGAATAGTTCTTTCCAGCTTCCAATGCATTACAGGAAATGGGTGAGTATGCTCGATAAGGATTGCTCATGTTGCAGCTAAATTGAGGAAGCTTTGGGCGAATGGAAGTAGCCGTTTCTTCTGACCAGAAATGCTGACAACGTTTGCTACTAGCACTGTTTTCCCAGTCTGAGCCGTTCCAGATTTGTTCTCCCGCTTCTTCGATCAGGTTAAAATTGGCATCATAGCGTGCCAGGGTACGAACTTCCTTCACCCAGCTTGATGAATTGGTGTCCCAGCTTTCCCTTACATCCAGGCGATTCCCTGAATTATTTTCAAGGCCTTGTCGGTAGCTATCTACCCAGGCATTATTTACCCAATCCTGGCGTTGCCAGCCAATCCAAATCCCATTACGAGAATAATCATATGATTCTCTGCTTACATCCTCCCATGCATTGGCCTGATTATCCCAGCTTTGGAGGAGCATTTCTGACCAGTAGCCTCTGTTGTCGTAGTTGTATTGCTCTCGCAGAACCCTTTCGAAGCCGTTGCCTGTTTTCTCTTCATAGAGGTACCCCGCCCAGCTAAATCCCCGGCTTCCGTATATGGCCGTCTCACGACTCAAAGTATCCCAGGAACTTCCATTCCAGCTTTGCTCGTAGATTTTGGTGAAGAAACCGTATTGATTGTAGGTGATCTCTTTGCGGGCAGTATCTACCCAGGCATTGTTATCCCATTTGGCAGTCCGCACTTCCCCGATGTTTCCTTCCTGATCCAGGAATCTTTCCTCCTTCATCAGATTTGTCAATTGCCCGCTCATATCCACTTCCCGTACGGTAAAACTTGTTTGAATCCCGTCCGAATCATAAGCAGTAATCTCTTCGTAATCATCCTGCCAGGAGTTGTTGGCCATATTCCATGTCTGATAGAGGTAAGAAATGAGTTGGCCATTGGTATAGGTAAATACTTTCCGGCTAAAATTCTCATAGATGGGCCCTGGTCTTTCCTGCTTAAAAATGACTTCAGATATTTGTCCATCCATGTTGTAGGAATAATAGGCCTTGAACTCTGAGCCGAATTGCTGGCCACCGACGACTCCTACACCACAGAGCGAAGAGTCGAGTCGGAAAGAGCCCAAATCACCATTTGGATCAAAGGCGTTTCTAAGGTATACGCCCGACCAGAAATAAGGAGGCGTTTGTCCATTTGGGGCAAAATTGTCGCTTCGTAGCAAGTTTAGGCGGAAAGCAGGACTTTGTCGGTCTGCAAATTCTTCTCCCTGAGCATAGCTAACAGGGGTAAGAAATAGAAAAGACATCATACAGACCCATCCCATTCGCCAATAGTTAGTAAGGTTTGGCTGTTTCATAAAGACAATATTATGCGATTAGTTGATAGAATACTTATACAATTTTTCTTTAGTAGCCTGAAACTATAAAAATGTAATGTTGACATCGCACTTTTATTTGGGGTCTTATAGAGTAGCGGCTTTAGAAAACACAATATGCTAGTAAGGACCTATGGGAGTGCGGTGGAAGGAATCCATGCCTCTCAGATTACGATTGAAGTAAATGTAGCCCCAGGTGAGTTTGGCCTGGTCATCGTGGGTCTGCCTGATAATGCAGTAAAAGAATCCTGGGCGCGGATCATGACCGCCTTTCGAAACAATGAACTCGTTTTCCCTCGCAGCAAAGTAGTGGTCAATATGGCCCCAGCAGACATTCGAAAGGTCGGCTCGGCCTACGATCTACCGATTGCTTTAGGAGTATTGGCGGGAGATGGACAGATTCAGGCGGATTTGATTGGAGATTATGTCATCATGGGAGAGATGTCCCTGGACGGGAGCTTACAAAGTCTGAGAGGAGCCTTGCCCATGGCGATCGAAGCTCGAAAGGCTGGTTACAAAGGAATTATTCTACCCAGTCAAAATGCCAGCGAAGCAGCCATTGTCAACAAGCTGGAAGTCATTGGAGTCAAAAGCTTCATTGAAGCTGCGCAGTTTTTGAATGAAGAAATAGCCATCGAACCCACTCAAAGAGACACACGAGAAATCTTCTTCCAGCAACAGACCGCCTTTGAACACGATTTTGCGGATGTAAAAGGACAGGAGAATGTAAAGCGAGCTTTGGAGATTGCAGCAGCAGGAGGCCATAATGTGATTATGATCGGACCGCCCGGCGCAGGCAAAACTATGCTCGCAAAACGATTGCCGAGCATTTTACCTCCTCTGAGTTTGGAAGAAGCATTGGAAACGACCAAGATTCATTCGGTGGTAGGGCTTTTGTCGGAAGAAGCCGCTTTGGTTGCAGAACGTCCGTTTCGAAGTCCGCATCATACCATTAGTGATGTAGCTTTAGTTGGGGGAGGAGGGAACCCGCAGCCGGGAGAGATCAGTCTCGCACATAATGGCGTTTTGTTTCTCGATGAATTGCCGGAATTTAAACGAAGTGTTTTAGAGGTTTTGCGTCAGCCCTTGGAAGACCGAAAGATCACGGTATCCAGAGCAAAAAGTACGGTGGATTTTCCCTGTTCATTTCTCCTTGTCAGCTCAGCTAACCCCTGTCTCTGTGGGTATTTTAACCACCCAACCCGAGACTGTATCTGCAATCCCATGCAAATCCAAAAGTATATGGGCAAGATTTCCGGCCCACTCATGGATCGCATCGATATGCATATTGAAGTTACGCCCGTTCCTTTCGAAGACCTTTCTTCCATGAGTAAAGGAGAAAGTAGCAAGGTAGTTCGGCAACGCGTGATCGCAGCACGTGAAATCCAAAAGGAGCGCTTTAAAGAGCATCCCGGCATCTACGCCAATGCCATGATGCCCAATCCTATGCTCCGCACCTATTGCCGGATCAACAAACAGGGAGAAGCGCTATTGAAATTGGCGATGCAAAAACTTGATCTATCGGCAAGAGCTTTTGATCGGATTTTGAAGGTTGCAAGAAGCATAGCGGATTTGGCGGCGACAAAGGATATTTCGCCTACGCATATTGCGGAGGCGATTCAGTATCGGTCGTTGGATCGGGAAGGGTGGGGGAAGTGAGGGAAAGGAAGTAAGAACAAGGAACAAGGAACAAGGAATGGAGATTTTAGAAGGAGTTATATGAGCGCTTTTGGTTTAAAAGAGAGAATGGTGAGTTATGCCTCAGCAATAATCAGAATGGCAAATTCCTTACCAACAATTTTTACTGCGAAACACCTTGGAAGGCAAATAATT
Source organism: Bacteroidota bacterium (assembly GCA_039819665.1). Classification (GTDB taxonomy): domain Bacteria; phylum Bacteroidota; class Bacteroidia; order J057; family J057; genus JAWPMV01. The sequence continues at coordinate 128,155 of JBCBRM010000007.1, read as the reverse complement.
AGATCTTCGACTTCTGTAGCATTAAACTATGGAGAGGCACAAGCTGCGGAGTCTCGGGCAGATTTCATCCATAAGTTAAAGCTACTTTGAAAGAGCTTAAGGAGTCTTATATCTGCTTGAAGATTATTTATAGGCAAGATTACCTCTCTACAGAAAAAATGGATTTACTCTTAAAAGAAACCGATGAACCCATTTCCATAATTACCACAAGCATAAAGACCGCAAAAAGAAATCAAATCAAAAAGTGAAACCCAGAAAACCTACTTTCTCACTTCTCCAATCCTTGTTCTTCAATTCCCCTTTTTAAAGTCTTTATCCAGTAAAAAATATAGGCACATCAATAAAGAAACTGTAAATTATCGCAAGTTTATATTGCTATACTAACTCCTCAAAAATCAAAAGCTATATGAAGTTGCTTGCTTCTATCACTCTCCTGTGTCGAAAAATCTGCTTTTTTCCACTGATTCTCTTCTGTCTATTTTCCATTTCCCTCCAGGCTCAGGATCAAAAACCCAACATCCTCTTCATCATGTCAGACGATCATACGACTCAGGCAGTTGGAGCTTATGGAAGTCGATTGGCGCGCCTAAATCCAACGCCTGTCCTGGATCAATTGGCAGCAGAAGGCATGCTCTACGAACGCGTATTTTGTACAAATTCGATATGCACTCCTAGCCGAGCGACCATCATCAGTGGCCAATACCCGCAAACCAATGGAGTGCTCGACCTCGACCACCAACTTCCCATCGAAAAACAGTATTTGCCCATCGAGATGAAGAAGCTGGGTTATACGACTGCGATGGTCGGCAAATGGCATTTGAAAAATGAGCCCGCTAATTTTGATTACTACAATGTTCTGGTTGGCAAAGGAGGACAGGGGAGCTATTTTGATCCCGTTTTGGCGGATAAGGATAAAGGCAATTGGCCGGATAATAAAGTCTCACATACGGGCCATTCCACAGACATCATTACGGATCTAAGCCTGGAATACCTCGAAAAGAGGGATCGATCCAAGCCCTTTTTTCTCATGCATCACTACAAGGCTCCCCACGATAATTTTGAGTATGCGCCTCGCTATGAAGACTACCTGGCGGATGTCGAAATTCCCGAACCTAGCAGCCTCTATGCGCAGCCTTCTTGGGGCTCCGTCGCCACAAGAGGAGAAGAAGATGCGCTCAGGCATTTGATCGGAACTTCTGTATCACCCAGACATAAGCGCCGCAACTACGTCAACTTTTACAAATACCAGGACTTGGAGGAGAAAGAAGCAACGCATAAAGCCTATCAGACTTATTTGAAGCACTACCTCCGTTGTGTAAAGGGTGTGGACGATAATTTGGGGCGGCTTTTTGATTACCTAAAAAGAGAAGGCTTATGGGAAAATACTATCATCATTTATACTGGAGACCAGGGCTTTATGCTGGGAGAGCATGACCTGATCGACAAACGCTGGATGTACGAGGAATCTATGCGGATGCCGTTCCTCGTGCATTATCCCGAAAAGATTAAAGCTGGTGGTCGTTCTAAGCTATTGATAAACAATGCCGATTTCGCTCCGACTATGCTCGAAATGGCGGGAGGGAAAGTACCGGACTACATGCAAGGCATGAGTTTCAAACAGGAACTGCTCGGAGAAGAAATAAGCAACTGGCGAGATGCGACCTATTACCGCTATTGGATGCACATGATTCACCACGAAGTGCCCGCTCATTTTGGCATCAGGACAGACAGGTATAAGCTGATTTTCTACTACAGCTCCCATTATCGTTCGGATGAGGAATCGCAAAAGTTTTATTGGTGGAAACAGTATTCACCCGTGAAATCGACTGCTCCCATCGCCTGGGAATTTTACGACCTGGAAAATGATCCGGATGAATTGCACAATCGCTATCATGATCCGGCTTATCAGGAAATCGTTGTCCAATTGAAAGTTCAACTAGCCAAAGAGCGTGTGGAGCTAAAGGAAGGCGATGAGAATTTTCCCAAGATCAAAGAGATAGTGGAGGCTAATTGGGATAAGTGAATAAGAAATCATCTCACTATCTACAAATACCCATCATCCGTCAGCCACAGCTGCTCAATCCGATACATGTGAAAATGATCATGCATCTGCAGGTGGCGCAAAAGAATGTAGGCCGTATATAGTTTATATTCGGGATGTTTTGCCTGCTTTTTCCAAATGTGCTTGTCAAAGCCGGAAACAACTTCTATCAGGGAAGTTCTGAGTTGCTGAAAGCGAGCGATTTCTTCTTCCATGTTTAGGCGCATGAGTTCATCTACTGGGGTAGTGGTGCCCGGTAAATAATGCTTAAACTCAATATCCTCCTCTTCCTTGAAGGTTTTGAATCGATTCAGGATCATGGCTTCTGCTTGCGAAAAATGGCATACGTGTTCATGGATGCTCCACTTGCCGGGAATTCTTTGAACTTTCAGAGTTTCCTTCGGAATATCTTTTAGGAGATTTTCCAGAATGAGAGGTGTTTTCCTGAGGCCGTCAATCAGGATGTCTATGTCGGTCATGGGATAAATTTGATCGTTGAACGTAAAGCTCTACTTAGGTTTCAAATATCAGCATGTTTTCTCGATCTTGCTTTATTTCCATTCCGATTTCGCAGCTTCAAAATCTTTCTGAAATTCAGGATTTTCCCACATAAGACTGAGCATTTTATGGGCAAGGACGCGTGAGGCCTCTTCATCACTAGGATAATGAATGCCCATAATCTCACGAGATTCTCCTACTTCATACGCGATATTCAGAAAGTCGATTCTTTTTTCGGGAATAAGTTCGCTCCAGGTGTAGGCCTGAATGTAGGCCCAAAGCGTATGCCCACTGGCAAATGAAGGAGAAGACATATTGGCCAAAGCTTGAAGGCGCTTGTCCAGATGATAGGGGCGAGGACGTAGCAAATGAAATTTAACCGCAAACTCCATGACGCGCATATCTTTGGTAACTCCAGCTAAAAGATGAGCTGTTGCAGGATAGTTTTCTGCGTTTACCTGAGCTCCCATGACCGCTCTGCCTTCATAAAATAAATGCTCCCGGTTCTTTTGGTAGCGTTCGTGATTTTCGAGGATATCAATATGCGGCCAGTACCCAATGGGAGCCAGAAACTCTTTGGAACGTTTGATTTCTTTTTCCGTTCGTTTGTTTTGCCAGGCCAGGAGAAATTCCAGTTCTGCCTGGGTTTGGTCGGAGCTATTGGCAGGATATTTCATCGAAGTCTTTAATTGATCCACCTGCTCATCTGTGAGGTATTCGGGAGCGACCATTACATAAATCAGTGCATAGCTATATAGGCTAGTGGGAAAGGTGATTTCGTCCAAGTGAGCCCTTTCTGGATTGGGCTCTGCACTCAAGGCGAGCAAATCTTTGTAGTGATTTTTAGGAGCTTCAAGCGGATGAATGCCTTGAGCTGAAAGCCCATAAATGGAAAGGATAAAAAGGAAGTGTAGGGTGAATTTTTTCATGATAAAAAGAGGTTTAATCGTATATCGTTAATAGGCGATATGTAAATGTAATATCTTTTCCCAGAAATCAAAAGGAGAGGAGTGAAAAGCTTCTATTAATGGGCTAAGGAATCTTTAAACTTCTGCAGGAGTTCTCGATTGAGGTGATAGAAAGTGAATTTGTCCTGCACACGGGTGGTGAAGAGTCCACAGTCTTTCAATATTTTGACATGCTGGGAAAGGGTGGATTGGGAATAGTCAAACATCTCCCGGAGGTATTTATTGCAGGTCTCATTATCAAGTCCGGTTTCCTGATCTTTCTCATTCAGGAAACGAACCAAAGCCACCCTCAGAGGATGGGAGAGGGCATTCGCTATTTTTGCGATCTCGTGATCTTGTTCCGTTATGTAATCACTTTTGATTTCAGACCGTATCCTCATACTGTAAAGCTACTGTTTTTCCACAAACTCTTTAAACTGCTACATCCATTTTTCTCCTTGCTTCCGATAAACGCTAGGGAAAAGAATGGCGATCAATTCAGGCATGAACTACTCCATACGGACGTATTCGTATTGATAGCGTGTGCGGTTTCTATCCAAAACTGTGAATTGACATTTCCTGATATTGTCCATGTGTTTGTGGGAATAAAACGCCTCGAAAGAGTGGGGGAGTTTATTGGAGGTAATGGTTTCGGTCAACAACATATCTCTTCCTCCGGATTCATAAAACATTTGGGAAACTGCGCCCTCTTTGCCCGCTTCACCCCTGATCATTTCTTTCTTCACAAAGCCATCCTGGTACTCGCCCAAGTAAGCAGGATCTACAAAGAATTTAGTAACTACATCCCTGGGTTTATTGATTTCTTTGGAGCCTTTGTATTTCATAGCAGAAGTATAATTGGTTTATACTGCCAGACCCACATTGCTTTGCGAAAGGTGCAGCATTTTTTCGACAAAAGATCACTAATTTTCGGTAGGGCGCTAAGAAGTAGCCTCTGCTGGTATGGTATCCACATATTCGAGGGGATAGGCTTTGGCGCCCTACCAGCCTTCGAGCATCAATTTCTTTGTCCTTTCCTCGATAAATTTCTGGGCAAAAATAGGTGCTGCAAAACCGAATAGAGAGATTAACAGGAGGGATAGAGATGGTCTTTTCATTGTAATGAATTAGGGTTAATGAAAATATCTCCTCCTACGTCCTAACATTAATTTCTACAAAAATCCCGGATTATCTCTTAAAATCTCTTTTGAAAGAGGAAACTGTTTAGGATTTTTCCACTAGCATCTTTCAATAAAAGCAAATAAGTCCCCACGGCATAGCTGCTTACATCAAAGCTATGCTCCGAAGTACTCCCGATTTCTATAGGTAGCACTTTGCTGACTTTCCGCCCCCTGACATCAACAAATTCAACACCGATTTTTCGACTCTCTTCACTTTCGATCTCAAGAATCAGTTTTTCACGAGTTGGATTGGGGTAAAGGCGGAACGTAGCTTTCCCTAGGAGCGGGTCAACCGAAGTGGCCCAAAGTTCATCGGGTTGCTGGAAGCCCTGAGCGAGAATCAAATCACTTCCACTGGCTGTTGCTATTACGCTTTCGCCCAGGGTATAACTGAGCTGATCATTATTCGATCCGCCCGAGCTGATAACTGATCGACTGAGGCTTTGCCCCTGACAAATATGAAGGGCCAGGAGCAAAGCAATGCTAAGAATTGATTTGAAAAACATACGACTATTTTTTTAGGAGTGCTTCTAATTGATTCAATCGATCTTCCAGGTTTTTGATGCGAGCTTCTTGTGTTTCAATAACCTCCTGTTGCTCTTGCATAGCAGACACCATGATAGGAATTAGGCCGGTATAGTTGATAGCTTTAAAGGAATATCCTTGCCCATCTTCAGAATCAGTTGTTACCTCATCAAAAGGCTGAAAGGAATCTTTAACCAAGTTTGGAAGCAAGCTTTCAATTTCCTGCGCAATAAATCCAAATTGATCTCCCTCTTCAAGATTCATAAAATCAAATTTTTCATGCTCATATCGATATTGCTTGGGTTTTAATTGTAAAATGGTAGGTAAGCCTGATTGTAAGGGTGCGATCTGAGTTTTCAAACGTTCATCTGAGGGTAGGTAAGAACCTGTGGTGAATACATTTCCGGAAAAATAGCCTGCATAGCCGCCAGAGGTAGAAGTGATTCCGTACACACCATAATTGGCAAGGCTGGCATTCGAAGCTGCCCCATATACTCCATAAGAAATATAAGAGTCTGCATCAGTTGAGGAGCCATACACATTGATGAGCCTGGGAAATCCAGTATTGCTGGATTGGGAAAGGCTAACTCTCAGGCCATAATTAAAAGTGGAAGTAGAGGTCGTTGGCAGGGTATTGTAAACATTAATGACTCGTCTTCTTTGATCTCCATTAATCTCGAGTGGGTATCCTGGGGATGCATCATTGATACCAACCCTTCCATCCCCTCTGATGGTCATAAGGTCTCCTTCATTACTATGAAAGAAATTGAGTTTTGCGTTGGCAAGATTGGTATCTGTTCTTGCTGCGATGTCCCAGAAATTGCTAAAAATATCATTGTCCATTCGAATCCGAGAATAGTCATATTGTGTCTCCGTCATTTTCAAGTGGGCATCACTGAGATTGCTTTCATGTACAATATGCACCTTTGAACTGGGAGCTTGTGTTGAAATACCAATTCGCTTTTGTCCAGAAAGCTGTACCTGCATAATGGGTTGATTGTCGCCGATAAAGTTAAAGGCATCCGCTGTATCATTGTATTGAATTCCCCAGCTGGAAAAATTGGGTGAATGAGCGACCAGCATGCGGGTGCTGTTATTGGTACCTGATTGAAACATGTGGATCATGGGTGAATTGGAACCGTTTGAATTCGCAAAACGCAAACTTCCCTGATCGTCTTTCAAAACGATGTCTCCATCCGAGCCATGCACTTGAAATTTGTCGCCATTTCCTACCGTTAATGTTGCTACCGGACTATTGTCTCCGATCCCGACTTTGCCTGTGTTAAAATAGAGATTGCTTCCAGAGTTGTTCCAGGGGGAGCCGAAAGAAGCCAGGTTCACAGAGCCTCCTCCTAGTGAAAGACTCAGTGTATTTCCGCTCAGGGACATGCTTTGAATTTCATTGGTAGTGCTGGCATCGGCATCATTTACATTATCTGTGGAGCTGATGGTGAAATTTGGGTAAGAACCACTCACACTGGTTGCTCCATTTCCGGTCAGGCTTACGCTTTGATCCGGAGCCTCGTTGGTGATCACATTTCCTACTACGTTGATGCCCGTACCTCCTGTGTAGGATTTTTCATCTTTAGGAATCCAGGCACTTCCGTCCCAGGCCAGCACCTGATCATTGAAAGGAGGAAGATCGCTCACATCCCGCAAATGATTGAGCCGCATATCCGTAGCTACCTTAGCATAAGGGACTGCTTCAAAAAGAGTAGTATCGAGGGTTACTCCATTCAATTCTACTATGAGGTAATAATCATCCTCATTCCAGGCGATGGTATTGAAATCTCCGGACTCTATGAGTCCTTTTCCAATATCCAGACTTACCAGACCAAGATTATTGGTATTAGGTGTGTGTTTTTCCTGATAGACCAAAGTTCCAGAAGGGCTGTTTGCACGTATTTGAAAGCGGAGATTTATTTGAGAATTGCTGAGAATAGCTCCTCCATTATCCCGGGCCACTGCCTGATAATGAAAGGCTCGATTAGTTTGGGCATAAAAAGAGGGTATGGAAAGAGCAAAAAATAGCAGTGATAGAAGTAGACGGCGTATCATAGGAAAAATCTTATAGTATTCGATTGGTTAGTTGACGGGACTTAATAGAAAATAGGAGAAAAAGACGAACTTCTTCTCCTAATAGTGCTATAATCTTTTAGAAATGTTACCGCATTTTCCTAATTAGCTATTATATTCTTGAATTGTAGGGAGAAATTTAGCTCAAATTCATCAGCAATGGCCTGTTCTTTCAAATTGGTAAAGACATTGGGGGAATTGTAATAGATTCCGTATTGGGTGCGGTCTATTTTCATGCTGCCCTTTATGATATACTTCCCTTGCTGCTCCATTATTTCGATTTGAATCTCTGCCGGATGACTTTGTTTTTTGATGATCAGATTTCCTGATAGCTTTTGTCTGCCTGCTGTGAAAGGGCTGGGTTCCGTTAGTACAAAAGAAGCTTCCGGGTACTTTTTGACTTCGAAGAAATCTTTAGAGCGCAAATGCTTTTCTAAGTCTTTATTTTCTGCTGCCAAAGTCTTCATATCGATGAGGAGATTAGCGGAAAGGAGCTGGCCATCTGCAATCTTGAGTTGGGCATTTTCGGCTTCTAGCGTCCCGGAAAGAGAATAAGCATTAAAGGCTGCTTTACCCGTCCAGCTGACTTGACTTTTTGATGTTTCCAATTCATAGTTTTGAGCCGTAGCAATCTGAACCAGGAAGAAAATTGCGCTTATGGTGAGGATGATATTTTTCATGATAAAATTATTTAAGGATTATTCGTAAAGTTTACCGACGGTGTCCAGTTTGCCGACGCCATAGACCTTTTTGCCACTAGGGGTTTTTCCGATGACGTACCACATCGCCCACCCACCCACAAGTCTCGTATCGCGTCTCCAGTTATCAACAAACGTATAGGGCTGTCCTGCTTTCATCTTGCCTTTGGGAATATTGTAGAGTTTGCAGAAATCTTTGGCCGACATAGCTACCCGGAGGTTCCATTGATTGTTGTAAAAAATGTAGGCACCACCTTCCAGAATTTCCACATCTTCCGTCTGAGACATGAGGCTGGTATTGTGTTTCCAGAAGTAGGTGTCGGGTTCATCAGGCTCCGTAGAGGCAAGCACAGGGGAGGGGAAGTGAGCCACATTGAGTAGGGCTTCCATTCCCTCAAACTTCTCTGGTAAGGGAGCTGTCTGAGGATCTTGTGCGAAGATGCTGAGGGGGAAAATGATCAGGATGATCCATGTGTTTATTCGCTTCATAATGTTCGATTTTGAAGCAAAGAAAGGCCCTATTTGAGCTCCTGGCGTCCTATTTGGAGAAATGAGACCTTTTTAGGAAAAAGAAACTAGCATTCAGGGGAGGGAAAGACCCATGGCCTATAAAAGAAAGGGGAAAGTGCAAATTCAAGTATCAAGTCCAAACTCAAAATAGCAGTGCCCTTGAACTTTAATTTAAAAGGCTTCGAAAAGGCCTCCTTTTTTTAGGCCTTAAAATATGCTAAGGCTCGTTGAAAATGGATTTTCAGCAAAAGAAAAGGGCTTGCCGTTCGACAAGCCCCGCTTCCTGTGTGTGAATCTAAACGCTATGCTATTCTGCTCCTGTGCTAATGACAGGGCTTGTGGCTGTATCCGAACAAAGGACTACCATCAGGTTGCTGACAATATTGGCTTTCTGAGCATTATTTAACTCTACCAATCCTTTTTTATCCAGTTTTTCGATTGCCATCTCCACCATGCCTACCGATCCCTCAACGATCTTCTTACGTGCAGCTATAATGGCTTGTGCCTGCTGACGCTGCAGCATAACCGCTGCGATCTCGGGAGCATAAGACAAGTTGGACAGACGCGCTTCCAGAACTTCAATACCAACCATCCTCAGTCTTTCTTTCAGTTCCTCCTCCAATGCCTTGTTTACTTCATCAAAGCCCGAACGAAGGGTGATGGTTTCTTCATGCTCTGTCAGGTCATCGTAGGGATAACTATGTGCTATCTTTCTCAAAGCTGCTTCAGCCTGAATCTTCACAAAGTTCTGATAAGAAAGCTCAGAATTTTTGGAAGAAACTCCTGAACTAGGATTGACTGTATTGACAGCTTCAATGTCAAAAATAGCTTTGTAGGTATCTACGACTTTCCACACGACTACTGCACTGATGAGAATGGGGTTACCCAATTCATCGTTTACCTTGATAATCTGAGATTCAAGGTTTCTCACCCTTAGTGATACCTTCTTCTTTGAGTAAAAAGGATTGACCCAGAAGAATCCATTGTCCTTTACGGTTCCTTTGTACTTACCAAAGAAAAGTAATACGCGAGTTTGATTAGGTTGGACGGTAAATAGTCCAATCAGCCAGATCAGGCCTACCAAACTGAGTAAAAAAGTGAATGCTATTACTCCTTTAGGTAGATCAAGAACTACAAGTGTGGGTGAAAAAATTAATGCAAGTGCGATAAATAAATGGAGGAATCCATTGTTTTTCAAATTGCGAATTTTTTCCATAGTACGAGTGATTATGTGTATGTTTTAATATAAAGATAGTTCTATATGTTGAATAGTTGGAATTTCTAGAAAAAATCTCCTCAAAAAGTCTGTGCACGCTTATTCAGCCAGATATACACAGCTATTCGCAAAATCCGAACGGATAAAAAATTTACCTATTTTTTCAACTCTTTACTTTCTACCTTGTTTCCATCATTAACCAAAACTTCTATTTTCAACTATGAAAAGACTAATCATCACAGTCTTCGCCTTAGCGTTGACTTCCGTCCTCTTCGCACAAAATTCCAAGACTAAATTATTCGGTATGCCTCTCAAACGCACAGGTGTTTCACTGGGCATAGAGTGGGACAGGGTGCAAAATTTTAGTGCTGGGAGTTTTGAAAGAATGGCGGGCCTACCCAGTCTTTCGGATGATTTGGGCCTGGATGCAGACCAGGCCGATATTTACAGTGGATATTGTGAAAATCCACATTTACGCCTTCAAGCGGCATGGCTGACCGCAAACCCCAAAGTAGAACTTCATACTTCTTTATTGGTTGTAGCAAATCGTTATGACGGATTGACTTTCTATGGCGAAAGTCTGAGTCGCTATGACAATTACCTCACCATGAACTCCTGGGGAAATGAAATTGCCCTGGACGTAGCTTTGGTAAGAAGATTCGAGGCTGGGCCTTTTGCTTTGCATGTAGGGGTAGGAGGAAATACTGGATACAACTTCCTCAATACCATTGATATTACCGGTACACTTCAGGCAGAATCCAGCATTTCTTCTCTGAAGTCTTCAGGAATCGGCAGATTGAATTCCAGCGACTATGGTGATTTTCACATTTACGACGTGGAAGTCGGAGATGGCATCTCCCAGAGAGTCTATGGACAACTCGGCTGGTCCGTTACCATCGCTAAGCGCGTTGAGATTGGCATGGAAGGCCGCTGGGGCTACGGATATCGTTGGCACTTCGACGGATCGCCTATCAGCACAAACCTGAGATCACTAGGCGGCATAGCGCGTTGGGTACTGAAATAAACAGACGTGACGCTAATAGGACGAGCCCGGACTGAGCTATACGCTTGGTTTTGGGCTTTTTTGTGGAAAACGTGTTAGGGGGTTAGCGTATTGGTGTGTTGGCGTTGGATTTGTATTCATGTATTCTGGTGTTCATGTATTCTAGTTATTGACTCCAGAACACAAGAATACATCCACTCCAACACTCTCACACACCAATACGTTCTTTCCTTCCGTTTAGATTTCCCCTCCCATTCCCACTTATCTATACCGAGGAGAAAGATTCATTTGCACGAATGATAATAGTTAGTGAACGAATGCTTTCTTTTTGGCAACCAATTTGCATTTGTACTATAAAATGAGGCTTGATGTCTATACATTTAATATGTAATGTCCGAGGAAGACTATACCAGTTTTTCTTTGACGACACGAAGAACAAATTTTTGAACCTCTTAACCCCTTTAGTTATGGACCGATTGTTTTTAAAACAAGGACGTGCAGACGGAACATGGAGCAGATGGAACAGTTCGGAAATTTACTCTCTTTGAATTCTGCCTACCTTAATGCATTGTCAGCGAGGCGGATAAATAGAGATGAATAAAAGAGAGTATTCCCAAGAACTTCTCCCTTCGTCTTTCGCCTGTATTCTAACGAATGAGATAAGCTGTAATGAAAGAATCAACATATTGACAAAGACCAGTATCCGTTTCTGGGGAATTTTATGCCAAAAAGACGGGGATATGCATTGTTCAGAATCCCGAAGACTGGCCTGAGAAAAAATATTCCCTATATTGAAATATGTTTCTGCTTTTGCAGTATTCTGCCTTTGATTTTAGACTCCTACAGTCTCCGCATGTACTTGTTCCTCCGATTAGAAGCTGGCCTTTGGTTCAGCCCAATCAGGAGTTTGTCAATAACTTTGGCATGATCCGGGAATCCTATAAAAGTGTGCTTTCACCCCACTTACTCCCGGAAGATAATATGTATGTAGATTGTCGAAATAGCCTCAAATTTTCCGATCTCAATCAGGAGGATGATCCTTTGCGCATAAGCGTAAAGATGAGACGTATGGTTTTTGACGGTAGGGGAGGAGTGAAGTTTTTTGTAGGCATGGTTTTGCACATGCCCAATGAAATTCCCTTTCAGGAATTGGGAGACGCCCTTCAATTTGCGCTACAAAAAAAAGTGAGAATTTCGTCCCCCAGTCAGGAAGAAAAGGAAGTAAGTCTCGCAAATCTTTCTGCTTCTTTCAAAAATCTTTACCTATATTCAAGCACTATTGGAAATGGTGAGGAGCCTCAAACCTTTATGGTTCGTCAGCAAGCTCCCCTTTTATTGCTGGACCTTTCTCTGAGAGAGTTTGAGCATTTTGGGCTAAAGGAAAAATATGAGCAGCATATCTTTCCCCCAGAGCTACAACTCTACTATTGCCGAAATCAAATTGCGCAAAAAATCTTCCCCAGCTTCCTGAGTCTTAACCTTGATAAGCATGCCCTCAATCGCCTGAATAAGTACTACCTCTCCCAGCTCAATACAGAAATAGAGAACTTTCGGAGCCTCCAGTATTTTACAAAACAGGGAATCTCATTTTCCGAACGAGCCCAATTTGAGCTCGACAAGACCTATAGCCGCCTTTTTGGTCAACTCCAACCTGAGCAATGGCAAAGAGTTTCTGCCATGTATCATAAACTCTTTCCCCAACAAATCGCAAGCCTGAAAAATGACTATCAATTGGTTGCTGATTTTGTAGTGAAGCAAAGAGATATTCAGATCAAAAAGCAGCTGAAAGAGATTTTGATTAGTGGAGATTTTGATAAAAGCTTTAATCTGGCAGAAACACACAAATCCCTATTTGACGAAAGTGGCCAAAGGGATTTAGCGATTCTTGAAGCAAGGTATAGGAGGATAGAAAAGGAATATCTGGAGGGGGTTGTCGAGAATGAAGCTAGGTGGATCGAGAAAAATCGTATATCCAGTTCCCTGCTGAATCTTTTCCGAAACATTTAAGTAAATTAGGTTAACGGGGCACTGCTCCACATTCATGCAAAACCTAAGTAACCTAAGCACCATGAAGAAGCTGCTGCTATCTTTGATTCTCATTTCCCTTATTTTTTCTCTCCCGGCTCAGGAAGGTAAAGACATCAATATTGGGAAGTCCTATGTATTGAAGTCTGAGATTCTGAAAGAAGAAAGACCTTTTTCTGTGTATTTACCTGCAGGATACTCTCCAACCGGTAACCCTACACCCGTCATGTATTTATTAGATGGAGATTATCATTTCCACCATACAACTGGCGTCGTGCATTTCCTCTCTACTCAAGGACGTATGCCGGAGATGATTGTGGTTGCCATTCCCAATACCACGGATCGAACCCGGGACCTTACACCTGAAATTATCAAGGATGATCAGGCTAAAAAGAATTTCCCAACAGGAGGTAAAGCCAATTCGATGCTAAGTTTCATCAAAGATGAGCTGATGCCTCACATAGACAAGCAATACAATACAAGTCCATACACAATGTTGATTGGGCATTCTTTTGGAGGAATTTTTGCCGTAAATGCCTTCCTGGAAGAACCCGATCTATTTGATTCCTATATCTCCATCAGCCCCTCTATGTGGTGGGATGATCAGAGTTTGGTGGAAAAGGCCGAAAAATTTCTGGATAAGAAGCCGAATTTGAATACCTATTTCTACATGACGATGGGAAATGAAGGAGGAACGATGCTGGGAGGAGCTATGAAATTGGCGGCCTTATTTGAGGAATATGAGGGCGAAGATTTTAGCTGGGATTTTAAAGTGATGGAAGAAGAAACCCACGGCTCAGTTCCTCACAGAAGTACCTATTACGGCCTGGAGAAAATCTTCAAAGACTGGTACAGCGCGGATGTGGTCGAATTGTATCAATCTGGAGGGATGGAAGCTTTGGAAAAGCATTATAATGTAATCTCTGAGAAACTGGGATATAAATGGGTGATAGATGAGGGGAGAATGAATACCCTGGGATATCAATTGATGGGCAGGGGAAAGCTGGTAGAAGCCAAGGAAGTTTTTGCCAAAAATATTGAAGAGCACCCCAAGTCTTTCAATACCTATGACAGCATGGCAGAAGCCTATATGTCCAATAAGGAAAATGACAAAGCCATCGACTTTTACAAAAAATCCTTAGCGATCAACCCCGGAAATGCCAATGGAGTTGCGATGCTGAAAAAGCTGGGGGTAGAATATGATCCGATGTCGATGAAACTGAAATTATCAGCAAAGAAGCTGAAAAAATATACGGGGAAATACAAAACGCAGATGGGAGTTGTCGAGGTGAGCATAGTAGACGATAAACTCATGGCCGAAGTAAAAGGCGGTTTTCCACAAACAGAAATGATCCCCTTTCCAGACGACGTATTCATGATCAAACCTTTAAATTCAGTAGTTCAATTTGAGGTGAATGAAAAAGACGAAGTGAATAGCTTCACCGCGCAGCAGGGCATTGGCCAAATGATGAAAGGAGTGAGATTGGAAGGAGCGGAATAAGAAAGATTGTATAAAAAAGCAGGGCCAGATAACCATCTGGCCCTGCTTTTTTGTTTCGATTTACTCTAGTCGAATATAATGCTGAAACTCATCCAAGGTTTTGAAATCCAACTTGGGTGATTCTTTCAATTTTGCCAATAGGAGCTCAAAATTCTCGCTGTGAACAATTTCAATAGCTTTAACTCCCTGCTTATTTTCAGGATCCAGCATTTGAATGAGTTGCAAGAGACTTTCTTCAGCGGAGGATTTAGCTGTTCCAAATATGTCTCTTTCCAATGCTTCTTCTATGAGCTCAATGCGAGCCGTCTTTTTGGTTCGACTAATTAGGCGAAAGGGAATCTCTTTTTTCGCTCTATCTCCACTAATGCTAACACTTGGTCTTCTAGCTTTATCTTTAATAGCAACTTTCAACAATTCAAATCCGGGTACACCTTCCGTATATGGCCCTTGTGGAGGGATAAACCAGGGATTGATATCTGCGGAAAGGATATAGGGATCAAGACCTGTAATCTTAAGTAAACCACTGGTATCTGCTTTAAGTTCCGTATTAGCAATGGTTGTCAGGTCGTATCCTGCCTTTACCCAGCCTCTGCATAAGTAATGTATCTCAATCTGGTTTAGTATTTCTGCAGCAAACTTATCTTTCTCTTCACGGAAAAAGTCATCTCTCCCTCCATTATTGATAAAGCTGTCCCAGATTATATTTTCATTCATCAGGGCCCTGAAGAACTGAAGCTCTTCGTCTTTTTTGGGCTTCTTCAGTTTACGATTTTTATTGGAAATCCGAAGCAGGTGCAGGTACACCAGTTTCTCTCGATCATCGGAGTATTCTTTGAAATACTTATACACTTCATTCCATACCCTTGCTATTTGCTTATCATTTAAGCGTTCATTTGCTTTATTCGGGAAAAGCTCATTCTTATGTATTTGGTAGAAGAAAGGAACTTTTTCCTTCAGAGAGGTAAAGGTGTTCTTAAATGCTTCATCACTATTTGATTCAAATCCTTCTCTAAGGGAGTGAATGATTTCCCCATAAAACTCCGCACTCATCAATTCTCCAATTTCTTTTACCTCCTTGATGCTAAGAGCTGAAGTGCCCAAACTATAGGAAGTGTTAACGAAAGGCACGAATCGATTCAGGATAAAAAGCCCAATGAGAATCAAGGCAACAATCCCTACAATTCTACCTATCTGGCCAGCGAAAAATTCTGTTAGTTTTCCAAACATGATAAAAGTTTAAGGTAGTGGTAAGGATTCTCTTAATGAATTCAGGCTTTCCTGGAAGTATTTTGCCTCATCCAGAGAAATAGGTTCAAATTCGAAGAGAACTTCTTCAAATCCCATATTCTTGAAGAGAGTGCTCAGGAACAGACGAGTCTTTTCTTGCCCGGTTTCTTCGATATCCACGAAATGCAAGTCGCGCCGAATCTCGACCTCAGCCAGACGAGAAAAAATCTCGATATCTTCAATTTTAATTTTGCCATTGGACAAAACCGTATCCATCTCAAATTTGTCGGGTGGATAGGAGAAATTAAGGATTTCTACCGGAGGCAGTTTGAGCTTGATTGACTTCCCATTGACCTCGACATCCTGAGGCTTTAGTTTGCTGAGGTCGATGCCTACTTTGACCCTTGCTTCGGATTGGGCGATAAAGTTTGCATCACTGAGTTTGACGAAGAGAAATTTCTTTTTCTTTAGCCCGAAGATGTATTTATTCAGGACATATTCTACCGTAGCAAGTTTAGCAGAAGCCTGCACT
The DNA here is from genome assembly GCA_039819665.1 of Bacteroidota bacterium. Lineage (GTDB taxonomy): Bacteria > Bacteroidota > Bacteroidia > J057 > J057 > JAWPMV01. The sequence goes on along the minus strand of JBCBRM010000007.1, from coordinate 112,175 downwards.
TTGCTCACGATCAGGCCTCGAGGATCAGAGGGGCTGCAGCCAAGTAGTATCCCTGCCAGGGTCAGGCAGAAGAGGGCGTTTCTTATCTTCATGTGGCGTATGATTTTGTATGTGTTTGGGTAAGATAAGAAAAGCTGTACAAATCTGCTTCATGCTTTGGAAATATTCAGAGATGGCGGAAGTAGTGCCAAATGCTTATCTTGTCTGACCAAATTACCCAATACCATGGATCTAGCCAGCTGGAAAAAAACAGGAAAATACTTCACCTATAAGGAGAAATATCAAATCTTTTACCAAGAGGCCGGAACGGGTGAACCTCTTTTATTGTTACACGGATTTCCCACATCATCCTGGGATTGGAACAAGGTTTGGAACAAATTACTGGCTCAGCGTTTCCATTTGATTGCTCCGGATTTTATCGGTTTTGGCTATTCGGATAAGCCTCGCGGATATTCATATTCGATTTTGGATCAGGCAGATATCGTGGAGGAATTGATGGATGAAATGGGAATAAAGCAGGCGCATGTCCTGGCGCATGACTATGGGGATACCGTCATGCAGGAATTGCTGGCTCGGGATATCGATCGAAGAAAGAAAGGGGAGGAGGGGATTAAATACCTATCAGTCGTATTTCTCAATGGAGGACTTTTCCCCGAAACCCATTTAGCCCGAAGAATCCAAAAGCTACTACTGAGCCCCATCGGCTTCATACTTACCTGGTTTATGGGGAAAAAGAAATTTCACCAATCTTTTGATGAAGTTTTTGGCCCGAATACAAAAGCGACTCAACAGGAAATCGATGAGTTTTGGGAATTGATTACCGAGCAAGGGGGGCAGCACAACTTTCATCGCCTCATCCATTATATGACGGATCGTATCAATAATCGGGAAAGATGGGTGAAATGCCTGCAAGATTCACCTGCTCCTATTCGAGTGATTGATGGAGCCTATGATCCGGTTTCAGGGGCTCATATGGTCGCTCGATACAAAGAATTGGTTCCCAATCCAGATACCGTCTTACTAGAAAATATTGGCCACTATCCGCAGACCGAAGCTCCTGAGGCTGTATTGAAGCACTACTGGGAATTTTTAGAGCAAATAAAAGCCCGATAAGTAGCGAATACCTATCGGGCCCAAAGGAAAGATCCTTTATTATTCTGGCATGATCTCTAAAGCAGACTCTCTCACCATTTTCTGGAAAGAGTTAAAATCTCCTTCCAGGAAGCTGTCTATTTCTGAAGTGGTCTCAGTCAATTGCTTTTCAACTTTTGATAGCGCTTTTTCTTGTCCTTCACTTGGGCGAACCATGGCAGAGAAGAAATAGGTGCCAATCGATTTCAACTGTCCAATCAGATCATCTGTATCACCTACAATTCCCTTTTGAGGCTTAGCCATAATTTTGCCATTGAGCATCATCATTTTTTTCTGAAGCTCCTTACCCGCTTCCAGAATTTTTCCCGCTTCTTCATCTTCCCTTCCCTTCAAAAAGTCCATCAGTTTACCAAGGCCTTTATTAGCTTTGTCCATGCGATTGAATTGCTCGGTGGCTTTTCCGATAGCCTTTTGATAGCGATCCTTCAACTCGAGCTGAGTTTTGAATTCTTCCATGCTAATACTCATATGGGGATCAGAAAGAAGTTTCAATTGCTGGCTAGTTGTATTTTCTCCGATCTTTACTTCAACCGTATAATCTCCGGGCATTACTTCGGTTCCGCTGGAGAAGAAGCTAGCAAATGGATCAGGAGGTCCGGGGAAGCGAGCTGCTTCTTTCTTCATGTCCCAACTTAATCGATTTACTCCAGGCATAGCGGTAGTTTTCAGCTCCCGAACAACTTCGCCCTGAGCATCTTTGATTGTGATGAAAGTTGAGTCTTTGGAGGAAGCAATTTTGGACCAAAAGGAAAGCATAGCTCCCGCGGGTCTGTTTTGTCCGGCAAAAACATCATTGGAACCAGAAAAGAAAGAGGGGAATCCTAAAGCGGCCTGGTAGGCATCAGGAGGGCTGAACATATGCAATTCCGTATCCGCCATCTTTTTCCCCATACTTGCCATTTCTCTCAAAGGACGAATATCATCCAGAATCCAAACTGAACGACCAAAGGTGCCTACAACCAAATCATGCTCTCTTTGGTGAATCACCATGTCCATAGCAGAAGTAGTTGGGAAATCCGATTTCCATTTCGTCCAACTATCACCTCCATTTATGCTCACATACAACCCAAATTCAGTTCCGAGGAAAATGAGATTCTCTTCATCCGGATCCTGCGCTACACTCAGGGTATAGCCCCAGACATCACCGATATTGGTTAGTCTTTTCCAGGTTCTTCCATAATTGGAAGTCTTGAATAAATAGGGCGACCAATTGTTGCGACGGTGATCATCAAATACTACAAATGCTTCTCCTTCTCTATGAGTTGAGGCTTTGATTTGTGCCACCCAGGAACCTTTTTCCAGTTCGCGGATATTCTCAACAACATTTGTCCAGTTTTTACCACCATCTCTACTGATCTGTACATTGCCATCATCAGATCCGGCCCAGATCACATCCTTTTCTAATGGACTAGGTTCAATTACCGTCAACGTAGTAAAGTTCTCTGCGGTTGAGTTATCGATGGTCAAACCTCCGGATTGATATTGCTTTTGTTTCTCCGGATCATTGGTAGTGAGGTCTGGGGAAATGATCTCCCAGCTATTTCCTTTATCGGTGCTTTTATGGACGAATTGGCTACCTACATAAATAGTGGTAGGCTCAAAAGGATCTATGGCCATGGCTGAGTTCCAGTTGAAACGTAATTTGGTATCCTCCGGATCTGCCGGTTTGATGATGCTGATCAGGCCAGCTTCCTTATCGTAGCGCATAAACATTCCCCCTTGAAAAGTTGAGTATCCGTATCGACTATTTTCCGGATCAGGAATGACATCAAAACCATCGCCAAAGCCTACACTTTGGAAATCGCTATTTCCAATATTTCCCAGCAATTGCCACTTATAAGCGGGCCCCGACCAGCTACCATTATCCTGCAATCCTCCTAAAACATTGTAGGGGATTTCATTGTCCACGCGGATGTGGTAGAACTGTCCAAGGGGTAAGTTGTGATGGAAACGCCAGGATTTTCCTCCATCCGTACTGCTATACAAACCACCGTCATTTCCGTCAAGAATATTTTTAGGATTCTCAGGATCAATCCAGAATGCATGATGATCACTGTGAACTGAGAACATGCCCATCAAAGGACGGAAGTTTTTTCCTCCATCTTCACTTACAGTCGTAGCTGTGGCCAGGCTGTACACCCTGTTCTCATTTTGTGGATCGACATAAATCTCTGAATAATAGAAAGGACGATCGCCTACTTTGTCCGAAGTCATGCGGAAGGAAAGTCCTCCATTATCGGAACGATAGAGAGCGGTTTTCTCAGACTCGACTAAGGCATACACTACATTGGGACTGCTGGCAGAAATCGCAAGGCCGATACGACCCCATTCTCCTTTGGGAAGTCCATTAGTTGCGACACGTGGCGTCCATGTCTCTCCTCCATCCATAGTAACATGAATGCCTGAACCTTTTCCTCCGGATTTGAAGAAATACGGCCAGCGTTGAAATTGCCACATAGCCACGATGATCTTGTTCGGATTTTGGGGATCCATGACCATTTCTGCTACACCTGTAGTATCATTAACAGACAGGATCTGTTTCCAGCTTTCTCCACCATCCATAGATTTATAAACGCCTCGTTCAGAAGTTGGTGCCCACGATGGGCCTTGGACCCCTGCATAAACAACATTGGGATTGTCAGGATGAACGATTACGCGATGAATGTTGCGAGAATTATCCAGGCCGAGGTGCTTCCAGGTTTTTCCTCCATCGATGGATTTGTACATACCATTTCCGCTGGATTGGCTGTTGCGAGGGTTTCCTTCGCCTGTACCTACATAAATGATGTTGGGGTTCTTTTGGAATATGCTAATGTCTCCAATGGAAGCTACTTTCGCTCCGTTGAACATCGGCTTGAAACTTATACCTCCATTGTCGGATTTCCAGACGCCACCTGTTGCTGTACCGATATAGATTTCGGCTTTATTTCTTTCAACTACATCGATAGACGTTACACGTCCACTCATGCCTGCCGGCCCGATGTTTCGGAATCTGAGGGCATTTAACTTACTCATGTCCAGCTCCTGCCCGGATAAAGCCATGCATGCCAACAAAAAGATTGTTGTGAATAGTGTGTGTAGTTTTCTCATCGTTTTTTATCTGCGTGATTAGAGTTTGAATGTGTTTTTGCCACTTTTTAAAAAAGTGGTTGATCCTGCATTGTATTCAGGACTAAAGAATCGAAACGAAAAAACCAGGCCTACTCACCGTCCATCCGCTAAGTTTTCGTTTCATCCCCGACGCAATTATCTCAGATAATTTTCTTTAAATCGGCTATAATTTAATAAGAATTTTAACGCTCCTTTTTCGCGACCAGACTTGCTAAGGCTTTTTTTCGCCCGTTTTTCATCTCTACTATTTTTTCCCGATAGGAAATGATTCGCATTCCGCTGAATGCTTGGAGGAGTTCATTCTTCTTTAGGACATAGTCAGGATTCATTTTATTCCCCAGGATTTCATGATCGTCTGAATAGACAGTTTCATAAAATAAGAGGCCTCCAATCTTTAATGAGGATTTTATCTTAGGAAATAGTTCGCGGAAAAGGAAGTTGAAACAGATAATGACTTGATAAGATGCTTGGGGAAAACCTTCTTCGGCAAGATCGATCTGATGGCCTTTTATGCGTAGTTTGTCTTTCTGTGCCTCCTCATTCAACCAATCAATTGCTATATCAGAAACATCTACTGCATCTACCTGAAAGCCGAGTGTTTCTAAATAGAAAGAATTTCGCCCGAAACCGGAAGCTATATCCAATGCGGCTCTTTTCTCCAATTCCTCCAATATATCCTCATGCTCACTCAACCAATCGGATGCCCCGTTTTTGTAGCTGCTCAGTTTTCGATTTCGATATTTTTCATTCCAACGCTCTCTGTCCGTCATGTTTTTTCTCAAAATAGCTTCGGATTTATGTACTAAAATGCTGACTTGTCGTTATAAGCTAACACATCCATCAAGTCAGGTAAATGAAAGAGAATGCTTTGATCGTATTCTTTCGTCCATTTATACTCGAAATTTATGAATCAATTTACCAAAATAATATCCAGCCTCGTTTTTGTAGTGCTGCTGGGTTCTTCATGGGGGTTTTCGCAAAATGTATCTATTCAAGTTGAAGGAGGTGTTTTTCTCGGGAGTCCTTATACCCTGGAAGGAGTACCTGATGGTTCAACGGGAGGTCCACTAATTGGGCCACATGCTGGTTTATCCTTTTCTTACCATTTTACAGAAAGGATTTCTGCGAGATTAGGAATGCATTATGCCCGAAAAGGTTCTGAATACCTGGTGCCGATTTCTGGTAGAACACGCGTTGAGCGAAGCATCTTTGGTCTAAACTTTGAAATCCCTTTCGATCTCGGTTATGAGGGTACAGCTGATGGAGAATATAATAACGAATACATTGACCTTCCACTAAGTTTTGTTTTCAGGAATCGTAAAGGAAATTTGGCGCTTACGGCAGGGCCTTATGCTGCATATTTGTTGAAAGGTTTTCACAAAGGAACAGTTACTGTGAGAGTAGCAAACCTATTCAATGTGAATGACGAGCCTTTTGATCAAAGTGAATTTATCAGATCCTGGGATTATGGGGTTCATCTGGGAACTGAATTTAGAATTTTGGATAGATTTTATGGCTATGCAAGTGGCATGTTTGCACTTGTATCGGTCTTTTCTGAAAATCCAGAAGGATTGGAAGGAGTCTATCGTAATATCTTTATGAGAGTTGGCTTAGCCTATAGAATCGGAAAAAATTAGGATATTGCCTGTTATGAATGCAGGTGTCATCCCCGATTTCGATTTTCAGCGATTTTCTTATTTGAGTCCCAAAGTGCTCAACTTGCTCAGAGATCGCGTATCGAAATCGGGGGATTTTATTTCTCTCCCTACCCTTCATTTGGAGGATGATATTGAAACCTATGGCAAGCAGCTGAAGGTTTTTCTTTGTCCTGGGAAATTGGAGGAAGTTTGGGATGCGTATACAAAAGGAAAACCGCAAGAGGTTTGGAAAGGGCCCATGGTAAACTTCTTGTTCTCATATTCCGAACGAGATAAAAAGCTCTACTATCCCGATGACGAGATGCCTCTATTTCATGTGGGGCAGCAGTTTTATTGTTGGTTGAATATCCTCGGACCGAGGCTGGTGGTAGGTTTTCGGCTGATGAAAGTAGATGAAGATAAAAAAGAATTGGAGATTGCCTATTTGAAAGGCGGCATGTACAGAGGAACGCAAATTCTTTCTTTTGCGCAGAATGGCGAAGAAACGACCATTACCCACAAAAGCTATTTCCGCAGTGCAAATCGATTGATGGATGGGACTTTGTATCCTTTCTTCCATAAGCTGACGACTGGGGAGCATCACAAGGCGGTAAGAGAAAATTTAATCCAAAAAAGCAGGGGCAGCTTATAAGCTGCCCCATCATATATATCCTAATTTCTATCCTAGAAAGTTACTCCGACCGTAAAGGAGGTATTGTAATTTACTCCACTAATCGGGGCGAATGATAATTCGTTGACTCCTTCCCAGAATCCGGTTTTGAAGTCATCAAAGGTAGCGTCGAACTCTACCCCTACCAGCAGGATTTTGAAGAGTCTGGCATTCACTCCACCTACAACTCCCAATCCGGCTCTTGTATTGCCATTTTGGATATTGTCGAAGTTTTGCTGAATAACGTCTTCGCCTACTACCGTAATTGGGATGAAAACTCCTGGATAAAAATCCAGGAACGCTACTTTGAAGTGCTTTTCAATACCGAATACTCCAGTCAGGTCTCGTCTTCTTGCATCATAATCTGTCGTGATGCCATCTCCTACAGTGTAGTTGATATTGTCGAGACCTACTCCTGCACGAAAAGCCCAGTTCTTTTTGGTAAAATAACGGGCATTCAACAAGAGGGAAGTACTTCCTGCATAATCAATATTTGTATTTCCTGAGCTGGTATTATCGATATTGAAATCGCTAATATTTACAACTGCGGAAAAACGCTGGGCTTGGATGGGGGAAAATGTGAGTAGAAATACACTCACACAGGCTACTAAAGTTTTGAACAAAAATTTCATATCTCTTTCTGTGTTGTTGAAATACTTACGGCAAAGACCTCGCCTGAATTGTAATGTTGCGTGTATAAACAGCTCACTTCTTTCAAGCGTGTCAATGGAATACTTTTTCGTGTTACCTTAATCCTTAATGAATTTCCAGTAACCCAATTTTTGTTCTTCTTTGATTTGTAATATGTACAGTCCGGGGGATAAAAAATGTACGGGAATTTCGGTCCTAGTGTTAAAGAGAAATACCTTTTCTACTAAAACTTTTCCGCTTAGGTCAAATATTTTGAGTTCTATAGGTAGAGGGGGAGCCTCTTCTTTCTCAAGTAATATCGAAGTGGAAGTCGGATTGGGTGAAAGTTGCCAGCCGTAGATTTCAAGGTTTTCTCCATAACTATTAGCAATAGAATCGACCATGACTGTTTGGCAGAAGGTATCCAGGCAAACATTGAGTTCGTCGTAAAACTTTTCAACCACCAGACATACATCATAGGTTCCTGCTTGAAAGTACTGGTGAGTGATTGTATCAGGTTGGAAAACTGATCTTCTATTTCCATCGCCAAAGTCCCAACGCCAACGATCAATTCCACTATCCGGCCCACGCGACTGGTTTATTCCTGTCAGCACTAAGCCATCCGTTGTATATTCAAAATCGGCTTCTAATAGGGTGGTATCGCAAGGAGGGATGACGTTGCAAGCCTCTGGGTTCAGTTGAAAGAATAGGGTATCAAAGCAATTGAATCCATTATCACGAATTACTTGATATAAAGTTGTGTCGGTCGGAAAGGCTTGAGGAGAAGCACAATTTGTACAACTAAGCCCTACACTGGGAGACCAGAAGTAAGTGGCGGATCCATCATCGACATCGAGGCTAGTTGTATCACCAGAACAGAAATTCAAGGTATTTAGATTGTTGTAATCTGCAAGAAATCTAATTTCGGAAATGCATAACTCCCGATTATAGAACCGTATATCATCCAGTTTGCCATGAAACCAGTTAGGTAAACCTGTTCCTCCGGTTGAATACCATTCGCCTATTTTTCCATCTGAATTGGTATAACTAAGAATTCCTCCATTTCCACTATAAAATCCACAATCATTATTCCCATCCAGAAAAACATCCATATCTCCAGGTCCTCTAATCACCGCTGCGATATGGTGCCATTTGCCTATTTCGAGGCTACTGTATCCATTTTTAGTTTGTCTGGATTGCGGGCCTATTCCACCACCATCTCCATAGGCCGCACTGATGACCCGATTGCCCTGGGAGCTATTTGTGACCGTTAACCATACTCCATCATAGGTAGCAGGCTGATAATCATTTCGAAACACGACATCTTCTCCCTGGCTATCAATGTAAATCCAGGAGGCAATGGTAAGTGGAAGTTGAGGCTTAAATTTCTGATTATTCAGGAAATCCATATAATCATCTACTCCATCGAATTGATAGGCTGAGTTTGGGTTTCCAAATCGGTCAGTCGTTAAAGTAGGTCCTACTGGAATACCATTATTCCCATTTCCTGATAAATCATTGGCATTTCCATCAAAGGGATAATGCGCAACCAAACTATCTTGCAGGCTAAAAGATGGATCGCAAACACTTATATTACAGTCTTTTGCATTAAGTTGGTAAAAGAAAGTATCCAGACAGGCAAACGTATTGGTCCGAATGACTCTGTATATAGTCGTATCAGAAACAGTAGCTGTAGGATTGGCACAGTTTGTACAGCTAAGTCCAACTGTTGGGGACCATTGATAACCTACAGAACCATCGCTTGCATCGAGTTGTGTTGCCTCACCCTGGCAAACAGAAAGGCTAGAAATATTGCTAACTCCTGCCAGAATCCTTATTTCCTCTCTACTCAGTTCTCGATTATAAAATCGAATATCATCTAGCTTCCCATGAAACCAGTTAGAAGGGCCGGTTCCTCCGGTTGGATACCATTCACCTATTTTCCCATCATTATTTGAATAACTTAATGTGGATCCATTGCCACTGTAAAAGCCACAATCATTTTTTCCATTTAAAAATACATCCGCATCCCCAGGACCTCGAATCACAGCAGCGACGTGGTACCACTGATTCAGATTTAAAGTAGTGAATCCATTTTTTGTACGTCTGGATTGAGGACCTATTCCTCCACCATCACCATAAGCCGCACTCAATACTCGATTTCCTTGAGAACTATTTACGATCGTAAACCAAACCCCATCATAAGTATTGGGTCTGTAATCATTCCTGAAAATGATATCCTCTCCGGGAGAATCAATGAAAACCCAAGCCGCTATAGTAATCGGTAGTTGAGGCTTAAAATTCATATTGTTCAGGAAGTCTATATAATCATCTATCCCATCAAATTGATAGGCAGAATTGGGCGTTCCAAATCGATCGGTCGTAAGGCTGGGACCTACAACTCTACCATGATTTCCATTCCCTGAAACATCGAGTGCGTTTCCATCAAAGGGATAATGGGCTACAAGACTATCTTGAAGCGTGAGTTGAGCCTGAGAAAAATTGAAGAATGAGAATATTGTCAGGAAAAGAATGTGTGTTTTCATGAGTAAAATTGGTGTAGTTGACTTATTGTAAAGATACAGAAAGTCAATTTTTATCATAAACAATTCCTGTATAATTCTGAGAATCAACAATCTTTTTTAGCTTTGCTCTTCCTATAGATCCAGATGAAAAATCTTTTCAGGCAGATCTGGCAAAAAAACCTGATGCGTGTAAAGCAGGTGTTTTTTATTTCGCTGGATTTCCTCTTGTACTGTTGCTTGCCCACCCCTGAAATTGATCTTTCATCAAATTCAGATAAAAAAGTCGTACTCTTTCTCGGAGATAGCTTACAGGCCCGTATCCCTCGTATGGCCAAATGGCTGCAGCGGAAAGGCAATTTCAATTGTATCTTGATGACAGCTCAGGGAAAGGGGTTTCAGATTTTCAATACAGAAATCTTTTCTGAAGTTTTGAGCTATAGATCTTCCTGGGATTTGAAAAGGAAACTAAAGGGCCTGAAGGGGGTAGACCTTATCCATGCCTTTACCATACCCAGCCTCCCCATTAAAATAGCCATCGATCATGCGGATAGTCCGGTCATCATGGATATGCAGGATATGTATGTGAGCTATTTTGGTTTGAAAAGTCCCAAGCTATACATGCGAGTGGATATGCCCAATGAAGCCTATTCTATTCGCAATGCAGATGGACTAGTCAGTCATAGTGTCGAACTCAGCAATGCATGTAAAGAGTATGAGATTGATCAAAGACCTCCCACCTTATTCTTTCCCGTTTATGCCGATGAGGATTATGCCATTGAACCGGAGCAGATAATTCCTTTGGACGAAATTCACATTGTATATGCGGGTTCTATAGCGGGCTCCTTTCAGGATGACCAGCACTTTGGGAGTATGAAGCTTTTCTGGCTCATAGAAGAATTTGCCCGGCAAAAGATTCACTTTCATATCTACCCTTCTCCCAATATGCGTTTCAGGGACCTCATTTTATCCGAATACCATAAAATCGAAGAAGAAAATCCCTATTTCCACATGCATGAGTCTGTCAAACAGGATCAGTTGGCAAGAGAATTGGGACAATATAGTTTCGGATTATTGCCTTTCTTTTTGGAAGATACTTCCCGAAGTTTCAACAAATTGGGGCGGGGAAGTAGCCAGAAGTTGTACAATTATATGGAGGCAGTGATTCCAGTTATTATTTCGGAGGATCTGGCTTTTCAAGCATGGATGGCAGGGCGATATGGAGGCGGGATAAAAGTGAAGAAAAAAGACTTTTATCAGATGCGGGAGATCATTGAAGGGATTGATTATGTGGAAAGGCGGAAAGAGATTCTCAAGAATAGAGAAAAAGTCTTTTTGGGGGCGAATATTCCCAGGCTGATTGCTTTTTATGAAGGGATTCTTGCTAAGGGCTAAAGTTTGATCTTTAAGGAGTGTTATTGTTTCTTTTTCTTCTTTTCCTTAAATGAAATCCTTCAGTAAAATTCAGGACAGGCATCGCAAAAATCAAGCTGCTGCAAAGCCAGCACACAGTCCGGCCCCCACACCCTATGCAGCAGCGTGGCCCCGGCGCGCAAAGGGAAGTGTTGGCGTCTTAGGGTATTAGTGTGTTGGAGTTGAAATGGAAGCAGGTAATTACAATCGCTAACACCTTCCCCTCCTCCAAAGCGCAATGGCCCTGCAGAGCCCATCGGGAGCTGGGGCGGCGAGTGAGGCTGGCTTTGGGCTCTGCGATTTTTGACTCCATCTTTTTTAAAAAAGATGGAAAAACACCCTAATAAAGTCGAAATAAGCGAAGAGAAAGGAAAATATTTAAAAGAAACAGCAAATTACATTTTAAGAGAAAATCCTACTTCTTAATAATGCTGTAACAAAGAAGTAGAAAAGATTGACTAATTTCGCAGCAAATTTTAACGATATATGAATGATGGCAATGTCCCTTTAATTGGGGTAGCCTGGTGGCCTCATAGTGGAGGCAGATGGTTTTGTAGAAGCATTTTAAACCAACATCCTAAAGTGATGGGCGCGACCTTCGTGCATCCCTGGTTGTTTTATTCCACGGATATGACCATGGAATTAGACATCACGGCCCAGGTGCATAAGGCCCGTTCTCTACCAGAATTGAAAAAACATCTGGCGGCGCTGAAGGGTAGTATAGATGCGGGTAGGGTAGAAGGATTAAGAACCTATTTCCAATCCATTTCCGACAACTATTTAGGAGAAGATTCGGAGGAAAGCTATATCGTAGGAGAAATGTGTTTAGGTTCTCCAATTCCCAGAGCGCTTGAAGTAGAAGCTTTATTTAAAGCATGGCCGAATTTTAAACTCATTCATTTGGTGAGGAGTCCGTTGGAAAGCTTTCAGTCTTTTGCTGTAAGACATGAGATGGACAGTGATCCAATCAAAGTTGGAGGAAGCTGGCTAACCTTAAATGCAGGGATTCAGGCCTTTTTCGAGGATAATCCTCAATTTGCAAAGCAGTATCACATGCTGCGCTATGAGGACCTCTTGACAAGTGCTGAAGAGACTATGGAAAAAGTTTGCGAATTTGCTGGATTGGAAGTTGATCAGTCTCTATTTGGGAATATGAAACAACGTTGGGGAAGAAATACCAAACCGGAAACACCTGCTTCTATTTCTAAGCAGATCAAAATGGTAGCAGAGACTGGGTTGAAAAATTATGGATATTTATAGTCCGTTAGTATGAAAAAATTAACCTTAAAAAATCTTGTTAAGGCAGTCCAAAGTCCCGGAAAGGCTTTGAAATATCTCAAATTGAATCAGGCCAGTAAAGGCTACGATAGCCAATTGGTAGCAGGTTACTTCAAGGATGAAAAGGTCTATCAAGCCTACAAGGAAGAGATAATGAGTTCCGGCCTGATCGCTGAGCTTGAGCAGAAATTGCAAGACTTTTCTAGCAAGCTTAATGGAGAATTGAGGGGGATTGCTTTGGGAACGGGAGCAATGAATATCTACCAGGGTATCAAACTCTACACAATCATTCGCCACCTAAAACCGGAAAAAGTAGTAGAAACAGGGGTATGTAATGGTGCATCCACTTCCTATATACTGAAAGCCCTTCAGAAGAATGGAAAGGGAACCCTCTATTCTATTGATTTTCCGGATGTCCTGGATAAAGAAAATGAAGAGATTTGGGAAGGAAAAGGGAGTTCTATTATTCCCGAGGATGGAGCTACTGGTTGGCTCGTACCCAAAGAGTTAAGAGATCGTTGGGAATTGAGATTAGGAAAATCTCAGGACCTTTTGCCTCCCCTACTCGAAGAACTGGGAAGTATCGATTTCTTTGTGCATGACAGTGAGCATTCTTATGAGTGTATGACCTTTGAGTTTGAAACTTCCTATCCTGTGATCAGAGAGGGAGGGATCCTCGCTTCCCACGACATTGATGACAATACTTCTTTCCAGGATTTTTGTAAGAAAAACGAAAGATCATGGATGCTCATAGATGACTACATGGGATTCTTTGTTAAATAATTGAAAATATTTTCCTTACATACATGGCAGATAAACAATTTCAAAGCGTATTCATTACCGGCGGTGCAGGTTACGTAGGTTCTGTACTGGTTCCAAAACTCCTGGACAAGGGATATAAAGTGAGTGTAATAGATCTTATGATTTATGGAGAAGATGTACTCCCCAATCATGAGAACCTTACTAAGATCAAAGGAGATATTCGCGACAAAGAATTATTGGCCAAATCTATCCCGGGTCATGATGTTGTAATACATTTAGCTTGTATTTCCAATGACCCCAGTTTTGAATTGAATCCAGAATTAGGAAAAGAAATTAATTTGGATGCTTTCGAACCCATGGTTCAGATAGCTAAAGAAGGCGGTGTCAAGCGTTTCATTTACGCTTCTTCTTCTTCTGTTTATGGGATTAAAGAAACCCCGAATGTAACAGAAGACATGGAATTGGAGCCACTTACAGATTACTCCAAATTCAAAGCCATGTGTGAGGATATTCTGGCTAAATACCAGTCAGATGATTTCACTACGGTAACTATCCGTCCAGCTACCGTTTGTGGCTACTCTCCACGTCTTCGCCTCGACCTGGTGGTAAACATCCTGACAAACCTAGCCATCAACAAAGGACAGATCACAGTATTCGGGGGAACACAACTCAGACCCAATCTGCATATTGAGGATATGACAGATCTTTATTGCTACCTATTGGAATTGCCCAAAGAACAAGTAGCAGGAGGAGTTTATAATGCCGGTTATGAAAATCATCCCGTTGCTGAGCTTGCAGATATCGTAAAAGATGTGGTCGGACCTTCTGTAAATATCATCACTACACCCACAGATGACCTTCGTTCCTACCATGTATCTTCTGAGAAGATCAAAAAGGAATTAAATTTTGTGCCTAAGCGTACCATTGGAGATGCCGTAAAGGACTTGAAGGAAGCTTTCGATGAAGGAAAAATTCCGGATTCACTTTCTGACCCTAAGTATTTCAATGTGAAACTGATGCAAGACATCGAATTAGAATAATATGGAAGGGATTAAGCAAAAAATACCCTATGTTAATATAGGTGGCCAATTCTCCGGACCCATGAAAGACGAAATCATGGAAGCGGTAGAAAAGGTAATGGAAAGTGGCTGGTTTATTCTTGGGCCTCAGGTTAAATCCTTTGAAGAATCTTTCGCGGCGCTATGTGGAACTAAATACGCCGTAGGCGTAGCTGATGGAACCGATGCGCTTATCCTTGTGATGAAAGGATTAGGATTATCTACGGGAGATGAAGTAATCGTACCTCCCAATTCCTATCTGGCTTCTGCCTCTTCTGTCGCCTTAGCTGGAGGAACACCGGTCTTTGTTGACGTAAATCAGCACTACAACCTTGATCCTGAAAAAATAGAAGCTGCCATTACCCCCAAAACACAGGGTATCATGGCTGTACACCTGACGGGAAGACCGGCAGACATGGATGCTATTAATGCAATTGCAGATAAACATGGACTTTGGGTCCTGGAAGATTCGGCTCAAGCAGTTGGTGCATCTTATAAGGGCAAGCCTGTGGGAGGATTGGGAAGAGCAGCTGGATTTAGTTTACATCCCTTGAAAAACCTCAATGCTGCTGGAGATGCGGGTGTGATTACCACCAATGACCAGGAGCTTTACGAATGGTTGTTAAAAGCTCGTACTCATGGGCATCGCAATAGGGATGAATGTGAGTTCTGGAGCATGAATTCTAGATTGGATGCCCTTCAGGCAGCTATTCTGAATGTGAAATTAAAATACCTGCCTGGCTGGAATAAAAGACGTAGAGAAATTGCAGATATATATCAATCGCGTATTGCGAATTATGTCTGGGTTCCTACAGATAATGAGCATGAAAATGCTGTTTATCATACTTTTATCATTCAAACAGATCAGCGTGATGCATTGAAAAGCTACCTGGAAGAACAGGGCGTAGATACAAAAATTCACTATCCTGTACCTATTCATTTACAGGATTCCGCAGCATATTTAGGAAACGAAAAAGGAGATTTTCCTATTACAGAAAGGCAAACTGAGACTATTCTCAGTCTTCCAGTTTTCCCCGAGCTAAGCAACGATCAGATTCACTATATCTGTGATCAGATCCAGGCATTCTTTGAATCAAACTAGTGGAGTCATGGCATATCTGGAAAATATTTATGAGAAATTCAAAGAGGTCTATACAAAAGATCAGCCAAAGTATATCCCTAAATGGATAGCTAGTTGGTCCTATCAGGATAAGAAGCAAACCAACTATGAAGGAGATCTCCCTCAAGATTTTTATCACTTTGGAGGCCCCTCTGATCTCTACAATTGGTTCCAATGGCAATTTTCTGCCCAGCGACCTGACTATTTTTCAGATCCCCAATTAGAGTCATGGCATAAAATGGCCCGAAGCTTTGACAAGAAGATTTTTGATGAAAATGGCTGGGAGTTTCCAGCGGATGAGGTATATGACCGGGTGATTGGAAGGAATAATATTCAGGATTATCGCCTTAGCCATTTATACCCGGTACCAGATCGCTATAAGGTAAGGAAGGTTCTTGACTTTGGTGCAGGTTTTGGCAGACAGGCCAATCTTTGGGCCCAGCTCAATGATGATCTAACCTTTGTTGCCATGGACGCTATCCCCAAGTCCTATTGCCTTCAACATTTCTACTATAATCAAACTAATTATCAGGTTCACGAATATGTAGAAGATCCTGAAAATTTCAGGATTGATATGGGAGCTAAAGGTATTTTCCATTTGCCTACGTGGAGAACTGATTTACTTCCGGACAACTCTTTTGACATGGTGCTTTGTGTACAAGTTTTGCCTGAACTTGGAGGGAAGTTGGTAAAACATATGATCGAGGTTTTCCATCGGATACTAAAGCCCGGAGGAGCCTTATACCTAAGAGATAATGACGAAGCCTGGAAACCAGGATATAAAATGGACTTGAACGAATATCTGCCGGATCATGGATTTGATTTGGAGTTCAGGGCTCATGTTGTAAATAAAGAGGACATTATGGGTATGCCTCGAATTTGGAGGAAACAAGACCCCAAAGTCATGGCTAGTCGGGTTCGTTCCCAAAAACAAAAACTGAGAGATCTTGCCTGGGAAGCTGATGCAATCAGCCAGGGAAGATTGAGAAAACTATACAAAAAATTCTTTTAGCGAATGAAAGCACTCGTTACCGGAGGATGCGGCTTTATCGGAAGTCATTTGGTAGATGCGCTCCTGGAAAGAGGCATGGAAGTACAGGTCATAGACAACCTTTCTACTGGCCGACTTCTCAATCTCGAACATCAAAAAGAAAATCCCTTACTGAAAGTTGACATTGCTGAGCTAGCCAATTATGGCGAAGTAGATCACCTCTTTGAAGGAGTGGATTGGGTCTTTCATTTGGCTGCTTTGGCTGATATCGTACCCTCAATCCAAAGGCCGTTAGAATACCATAAAGCCAATGTAGATGGAACGATAAATGTATTAGAAGCTGCAAGGAGAGCAGAAGTAAAAAGGCTGGTATATGCTGCTTCCTCTTCCTGCTATGGAATCCCGGATAATTACCCTACCCCCGAAACTGCGGAAGTTCGCCCGGAATATCCATATGCGACCACCAAATGGCTGGGGGAGCAATACGTACTCAACTGGCACAAGGTCTACAATATGGCTAATACGGCCCTACGTTTCTTTAATGTTTATGGCCCGCGCTCCAGAACTTCAGGAACCTATGGTGCTGTATTCGGAGTCTTCCTCGCCCAAAAATTGAATAATAAGCCTTTCACCGTTGTAGGAGATGGAACCCAGACGAGGGATTTTACCTATGTAACTGATGTAGCAGCCGCTTGTATAGCTGCAGCAGAAAGCGAAAAAGCCATCGGTCATACCATGAATGTGGGGAGTGGGGGACACTATTCTGTCAACATGCTTACCCAACTGCTAGGGGGAGAGGTTACGTATATTCCTAAAAGGCCAGGCGAACCGGATTGTACCTTTGCGGACACCACCAAAATTCGTGAGATGCTCGACTGGGAGCCTAAAGTAAGCTTTGAAAAAGGGGTAGGGATTATGATGGAGCATATCGACTATTGGAGAGAAGCCCCTTTATGGGAACCCGATAGCATAGCAGAAGCCACCAAAGACTGGTTTAAATATTTGGGGGACAAGTAGGAGAGAAGGAGTGATAATATGAAAGATAAAATACAGGAACTCGAGCAACTTGCAGAGATTATCGAACAATTGAAGGGAGAAGGCAAAACCGTGATGCACTGTCATGGCTGTTTTGATTTACTTCATATTGGACATATAAAACATTTTGAGGCTGCCAAAGCCGGAGGGGATGTGTTGATTGTTACCCTTACTCCGGATCACTTGGTGAATAAAGGCCCGGGAAGGCCTGCATTCAATGAACAAATGAGAATGGAGGCTTTGGCTTCATTGGAAGTAGTGGATTATGTGGCCTTGAATAAATGGGCGACTTCTATTGAGACCCTCCAACTCCTCAAGCCAAGTTTTTATGTGAAAGGATCTGAGTATAGAGACTTCGAAAAAGACCTGACCGGCAACATTCAAAAAGAAGTGGATGCTATTCGTTTGGTAGGTGGGGATATTTATTTTACGGATGAAATCACTTTTTCCTCTTCCAAACTCATAAATGCTCATTTCAATCCCTTAGGAGACGAGGCACAAAGGCATGTCAATATGCTCAAGGGAAAATATGGAGCAGATGATATCACTGGGATAATTGACAGCTTATCCAATGCCAAAGTACTGGTAATAGGGGATACCATCATCGATGAGTATTTCTATGTGAGGCCGCTTGGGAAATCCTCTAAATCACCAACTCTTTCCACCCTATATAAAAGAGCCGAAAAATTTGCCGGAGGGGTATTGGCCATTGCGAATCATTTGAAAGAATTTGCTGGAGACGTACACCTGGTAACTTGTTTGGGAAGGGAAAATGATCAGATGGAGATTATCGAGCCTAAGTTAAGCTCAGAGGTTTCCACCAAATTCTTTTACCGCGAAGATGGACCCACGCCAACAAAAAGGCGTTACATGACAGAGTTTCTAAATTCTAAAATCTTTGAGGTTACCTATATGAAGGATAGCCACATTCCTCAGGATTTGGAAACGGAAATTATTAGCTATCTGGAAGGAAAAATAGATAAATATGATCTGGTATTGGTATCAGATTTTGGACACGGCCTGATTTCGCCAAAGCTTCAGAATTTTCTTTGTAAAAAAGGAAAATTCGTAGCTGTAAATGCCCAAACCAATAGCAATAATTTCGGCTACAACTATATCACTAAATATCGGGACGCCGACTACATTTCTATAGATGAAAATGAGATCCGGCTTCCCTATGGAGATAAATATGGAGAGTTGGAATCTTTAATTGAGCGACTACATGAGGATACCGGCTGTCCTTCAATAACCATTACCCTAGGACAAAAGGGGGCCGTTTATTCCAAAGACGATCAATTCAATTTTGCTCCCGCCTTCGCGACTAATGTGGTAGATTCGGTTGGGGCAGGAGATGCAGTATTATCAGTAAGTGCGCTTTGTGCACTTAAAAAATGTCCCTCAGATCTTCTTCCGTATATAGGAAACTGTGTGGGAGCGCTTGCCGTTCAGATCCTGGGCAATGAACGTCCGGTCAAAAGAAGCGAACTGAATAAGATGATCAGCCACATGTTTAAATAGGCGATCATGGGAATAGTCCAGCGACAAAGTTTTTGGAACCTTATCTATACGGCTGTTGGAGTTGTCCTGGGCACGGTCAATAAGCTTTTTCTCTATTCCGAATGGCTGAGTGAAGCAGAATTTGGGGTTATAGAGCTATTGCTGGCTTTTGCAGTGGTTTCTACCGAATTTTCTCTTTTGGGTGGGGAAAAAATAGCCACTCGTTTTTTCCCGTATTTCAAAGACAATAAAAAAAAGCAGGGCAAGTTTGTCAGCTTTGTAGCGACTTATATGTTGCTGGGCTTTTTATTGGTTTCCCTCGTATTGCTGATAATTCGGCCTTGGGTTATAGCCGAATATGCGGAGAAAGCCCCTTTATTTTCTTCTCGTTTTATTTATTTACTCCCTTTCTGTTTTGGCTTCGCCTCTTTTCGGGTATTGCAGGCTTTCTCACAAGCGCTGCTAAAATCAGTTGTACCCAATTTTGCCTTCCATGTAGGCATGCGACTTTTCCATGCAGGCATCATTATTCTATATTATTTCGAGTATTTAGATTTTGAACTTTTGTTGATGGGCTATGTGTTGGGCTATTCGGTGCCGGGTTTTTTGATTGCTGCGTACTTGATTTGGTTGAAAAAGCTGGCATTTTCTGTTAGCCTGGATTTCTGGAAAACCCGCATAGCAAAAATCATCATTGTCTATGGGCTTTTCGTTTTACTCGCAGATGCTTCTATGGTTCTTTTAGGTCGGATTGATGCCATGATGATAGGAAGGATTTTGGGGGAAATACCGGTCGGTGCTTATGGAATAGCTTTATACATAGCAAATCTGGTGACCATTCCTAAAAGAGCCATTTCAAATATCGTCGCTCCTTTGATTGCGATCCGGTACAAAGAAAGGAACTGGAAAGAGATAGGGATGCTCTACCAAAGAAATGCGATGGTCAATTTATTATTGGGAGGATTGGTATTTATAGGGATCTGGGCAAACATTGACAGTTTCTTTGCACTCATGCCCAAACACATTGCCGGAAGAGATGCCGCCATTCTTATTGGAATGGGCTTCCTTTTCAGCATAGCTGCAGGACCCAACCGACAAATCATCATCGTATCCCGACATTTTCGATTTGACCTCTATCTTAACATTACCTTACTTCTGATTGCCATTATTAGCAATTACTTTCTGATACCAGTTTATGGCTTAGCAGGTGCAGCATTTGCTACTGCTTTTACGCTTTCCCTATATAATATTGCTGGAATTATTTTCGTCTACCTCAAATTCAAAGTTTTACCCTATACCTGGCAGACTCTTACAGGAGTAGGAATATTGATACTGGTATTAGCCTTCGGTTTATACACCCCCATGCCTGAAAATCAAATTCTGGCAATATTAGTGCGATCAATATGCATGGCTATGATTTTCGGCATCATTATTTATGTATTGAAATTACTGCCAGAAGCCAACCAATTGGTGGATAAGTATCTGGGTCGGAAAGGAATGCCCTCATAATTCCCCCTAAATGCCGCAAGAAAAACGTAACTTGCGCTTCAATTTTTAAAAGAATAGTAGTGAATATAAAAGAGTTTAGTAATACCTATTTTCAGCGATTTCAGGAAGCTATGGAAGGCATTGAGGCCTCAAATAAGGAGGGAAAGATGGAATACACCGAAGCTATGGTGAAAGTACAGGATCTTTTGAAAGCCGTGCAGGAAAATAAAAATAAGATCATGATCATTGGTAATGGCGGGAGTGCGGGGGTAGCAAGTCATATGAGCGTGGATTTCTGGAAAAACGGAAATGTACGAGCGATGACCTTCAATGATGCGCCGACCCTTACCTGTGTTTCCAATGACTATACCTATGAGGATGTCTTTCAAATTCCCATTCGTCAATTTGCTGTAGAAGGAGATGTAGTCATTTGCATCAGTAGTTCCGGAGGCTCAGAGAATATCAAACGTGGAGCAATTGCCGGCAAAGAATGTGGCTGTCACGTTATTACCTGTAGTGGCTTTAATCCTGAAAACCCTCTAAGAAGCATGGGTGATTTGAACTTTTACGTGCCGTCCTATTCTTATGGATTTGTGGAAACCCTGCATCAGCTGATTATCCATTCTTTCCTTGACGCAAAGATGTATTGCATCGACAAAAGGGATGTATTTATGCGCAACATGGAGATGGTTTAAGCCATTTTGTCGGGTTTCGCACAGGATCGATTGGGAAAGATGAAAAAAGAAGATATATTGATTTTGAGCTTTTTAGTTCCTGAAAACGCCCGTTGCCGAATACCTGTTTCACGGGAAAAATTTGAGTTGCTGATCTGTCTGATTTAATTTGATTCAAGATAGGGATGTTCGCTGTCTGCCAAAAATTAAGCCCCGTTCTACTTGTTATTCTTTTTCTCCATCAGGTTACTTTCGCCCATGGTCCTGACTCTGAAGTTGATAGCCTCAAACGTGCATTTGAAATAGCTCCTTCTGATTCTGCCAAGTATGAAACAGCAAAACTGCTGATGCGCCAGTTTTTTGAAAACGATGCGCAGCAAGGGCTAACCTACTCTGTCATGGCTTTCGACCTCGCCAGGAAACTGGGTAAAACCGATCGCTATGCTTTTCATCACAATACAAAAGGTCTCTTTCTGGTAAGTCTTGGAAGAACTCAGGAAGCAGTTGATGAATTTGAGCAGGGACTAAAAGCCACCGAGCTCATCACTAAAGAAAAGAGCAAAGCTAATTTCCTCAGTAGCCTTCACGGGAATTTGGGCCTGGCATATGGGCATTTGGGAAAGCTGGAACAACAGCAAGCCGAGTATATGAAAGCCCTGGAGATAGCTGAGTCCCATGGTTTTCAGAGTGCACAGGCGATATTCACCAACAATCTATCAAAATTATACCTTGATCTCGGTAATCTTCCAGAAGCCAAGATTTATGTATATAAGGCTTTGGATATTATCAAAGATGTAGATATTCCTGAGGCCAAGGTATTACCCTATCTAAATTTGGGCTCATTCTTTTTGGCACAAAATGAAACTGATTCAGCTACCAAATATTTTGAGATAGGGCTAAAGCATTCAGAAGCTTCGGGTTCCTTATTCGATAAGGGAGCTGCTTTGATCCAACTTAGCGAACATCTGACAGAACAGGGCCAATACGAAAAAGCCTTTGCCTATGCCAATCGAGCTATGAAAGTAGCCGAAAAAGTAGGAAACAAAGAACTCCTGATCCTTACAGATTTGGCAATGGCAAGTGTGAAAAGGAAAATGGGCCAGCTAACGGATGCGGCTTTCTGTGCAAATCGTGCACTCGGAAATCTGCAAGGAAAATCTCCCCTAAACGAAATCAAAATCTATGAGGAGTTAGAGAAAATTGCTAAAGAGAATAAGGATTTTGAGCAGGCCTATAAGATTGAGAAAAAAATCCATCTACTCAGGGATACTTTACTGGACCTTGACCGGCAGAAATATATCGCCAATGCTGAGAATCGTTTCAAATTGGATAAAATGAGGATAGAAGGTCTGGAGAAAGATAGGCAGATTAATGAGCAGGCATTTGAACAAAGAAATATAATCCTTAGGTTTTCTCTGTTAGCACTTTTTCTAGCGATCATAGCTGCAGCCTTTCTTTTTAGGAATATCAGACAGAAGAAAAGGTATCACATCGCGCTGGAAAAGACGGTAAAACAGCGTACCGAAAAACTGAGTGAGTTAAATGCCGAACTAGAGCAAGCGAACTTCGAGCTAAAAGGATACAACCGAATTATCTCCCATGATCTCAAGGCTCCATTATATAATATCAAAGCTCTTCTGGAAATCCTGGAAAGAGAAAATAGTGGGGTAGAAAGGGATGCCCAGAATCTCATGTTTATTAATCGCAGTACGGATCAAATCCTCAAACTGCTTGACGACATATCTTCTTTCTACAATTTTGACAAGAGCCAGTTAAAAAAGGAAAAGTTCTCTCTCAATAGCCTGATGGAGGAGGTAAGTCTCGCCTTAGGACCTATACTTAAAGAAAGGAATGCAAACTTCACCTTTGCAAATTTACCGGATGTCCATTCTTATTGGACTCCCTTATTCCTTACCTTCAAGAATTTGGTGGAAAATGGAATAAAGTATAATGAATCTGATTCCCCGGAAGTAAAAATAGATTATCGAGAAGAAAAACATGAGCATGTTTTTTTCGTTACAGATAATGGAATCGGGATACCTAAGGACCATTTTGAAAAGGTATTTGAAGCATTCAAAAGGGTTTCTCCTCATGGTAAATACAAAGGTTCCGGTTTAGGATTGTCGATTTCCCAAAAAATGGTCAGGGAAATAGAGGGAGACTTACTAATTAAAGACTCTTCTTCGACAGGGACCCAATTTGAAATAAGATTCCCACGCAAACATGAAATGCTGGATTCAAGTAGCAGAAAAGCAAAAGTCGCCCACTAAGTGTCAGCTAACTGACCCTAAAGCCGGGATAATTTTTGTGAATTTGCTCTACTATAGAACAAAACCCCCTTTAAATACTTTTTATAGTTTTAACCATTAATCCTTTTTGTTTAATGTCGGGTTAGTAGCCCTTCTCACAATCAAAATTAATTTCCTTATGAAAAAGTTTCTAACACTCGCTTTACTGGTTTTCGCTACTTTCGCGCTTCAGGCTCAAGGTGAAGGCGAAGAATTGAAATTCCCTGGGGTAGACAAAAGTGTAATGGATATGGCTTATTATCCTCAAAGAGCTGCCTTTAGAGCTTTCGCTAAAACAGAAGAAGACAAAGCTGCTGCACAACCGGTTATGCGTGTAGTGTACTCCCGTCCGTTGAAAAATGGAAGAAATGTTTTTGGAGAACTTCTGAAATATGGAGAAATGTGGAGAGCTGGAGCAAATGAGTCTACTGAATTGCTACTTATGAAAGACGTGAAAGTTGGTGGAAAAACATTGGAAGCCGGTCGTTATACCGTTTATGTAATTCCTCAGGAGGGAGAATGGGAAGTTCACTTCAGTACTGACACAGATGGCTGGGGACATTATGCCTTCAAGCCAGAAGCTAGTTCTGTAGCTTCTATCAAAGTTCCAACTGCTGCAACACCTTCTACAGTAGAAGCTTTTGCAATCATGTTTGAAAAGTCTGATGATGGAGCTCATATGATCATGGCATGGGATGATACCATGGCTCGTGTTCCATTTACTTTCTAGGCTAAAAGTAAAAGTATAAAAAAGGGAGCGCTAGCGCTCCCTTTTTTTATATTGAATTTTTCCGCTAATTTTTGATCGCTTCTCCCAGTAAGTTTCCTGTCATGGAGGAAAAGCCTCCGAGCAATCCCCCGGTACAAGCCGTAACCCCGATCATGGCCCAGGCAGGAGATACGGCAGAACTTGTTCCCCCGCTCAATAGTTCAAATATTTTCTGACTTAAAAGAGAAGCATTCTGGCTATCTAGCCACCAGGACATACCTCCCCAGACAAGGGCAATTGCCATAAATCCCGAGAGAAAGGCATAAGCCGGAGCTTTCTTTTTCCCGAAAAGTCTTCGAGGTCGTTTCTCACTCATGATTACTCCAACTGCCAGAGCAATAATAACAATGATCCACCAATCGAAGAAATTGAGCCCAATAAAGGATAAAACAGCTATCAATATAGTTCGTAAGAGAAATTTCATGGATTATTCTTTTAGGGGGCCAGAGCTAATGGAGACTTCATACAGCCGCTTTTCCTCTTCGATATCCTGAGGACTCTGCATGAAATTGAGTTTGTAGTAATTGCCGATCGCCCAGTCATCAATAAATCGGTCATAATTGGGATCTCCGGGATTTCCACTTTGTCCACCCGGATAGATGCCATATGCCTCTACCTTATCCCCAAGGGAAACAACCATCCTCCAGGAAGGTCCGTGAGAACCAGAAATTGCATTGAGTGCAGTTCCGGTTCCTGCAGTGGAAATATTTCGGCGGCTAAAAGGGGCAATAGATCTACTCAGGTGATTGATATTTGTTGGACTATGTTTCTCCCAGTTCCAATCTGCAATATCCGGAAAATCTTCTATGAGCTCACCTAACGCCCTATGAAAGGCTTGGTTGATAATATAGATTCTATCCGGAATAACAGAGTCTGCACGTGTACTGTCTTTATCATTTTGGTAAAATGAATACAAAGCACTATCACGCAGAATACGGATCGTTGTTGTCGAACTGGGCCAAACCAGAGAAATATCTGATTGCCTGAATTCATCTTCCCAAACGCCAAAGAAAACTTCTCGCCACCAGCGAGTATAAACGGTTGGCCCATTTTTATCGCGATCAAATCTATAATCCCAGCCTTTCAGGGCCTGGTAGGCAGCCAGCTTTTCTCCCTGTAGGGAAGTGGTATCCAGATTCTCTAAAAGCGTGGGTAATATGTCTGCTGCCTGATTACTATAAGTATCCTGCTGATAGCTTTGCATATCGCGAACACTTACACTATCAGCTTCTGTAAGTAATTTATTGATCCTTCTTCCTCTAAATCCATCAAAATTTCCGGTATAATAATACGGATATAGCGGGGAGGTCGGATGCTGGTTTGCGGAACTTACAAAGCCTTGAGGAGGATTGAGCACATGGGGATTTTGATCCTGTGGGATATATTCATTCCACATATGCTCCTTACGACTGGCATCCATGATAAAGCGACCTTGTTCTTCCCATTTATTTACATACTTTCCCTGCTGCCAAATAGCAATATTTCCACTTGCATCAGCAAAGACGAAGTTTTGGGCCGGACATTGATAATGGGTAAGGGCATCTACATATTCCTCATAATTTTTAGCTTGTCCCAGTTTTAGGAATGTGAGACTTTCATTGGATTGCTGATGGGCCATCCAGTTTAAAGCTAGTGGTATAGACTGGTCCCCGAAATTTCGGTCATACATGACCGGTCCGACATGGGTAAAAAGTAAGGTGTCTACGAATTGACCACCTCCTTTAAATTTATGAACTTCTTCCCGTACACTTACTGGGAGGGTTTGGTTATCGTATTCGTAGTACTCTCTTTTATCCGTAGTAAATTTCACCTGATAGAGATCCGCAACATCCTGTCCTGCATTGGTCATCCCCCAAGCGATAGAGTCATTAAAGCCAATAACTACTCCCGGTGCGCCGGGTAAGGAAACTCCATAGGCATTGAATTTAGGCGCATTGACCTGTATTTCATACCATATAGAGGGTAAACTCATATTTAAGTGGGGATCATTAGCTAACATGGGACGACCCGTGATGGTCTTTTCTCCAGAAACCGCCCAATTATTAGAGCCCACAAAGTATTCATTGGGATCGGGAGCTGTATTAGCACCGGCAATAAGCATTTGTCCCGGATCATAATCTGAGGGGGCCGGAGGTGAAAGTTTTTTGATACGTCGTCTTCTGATCCGTTGCGGGTCAGGAATGATCGGTTTATCATCGTAGGGATACTCTGGATAGAGAATATTGAATCGCTCTCTTCCCCAAAGCTTGATCGCATTGGTGTAGCCAATATCATTGACCCTAAAGGCAAGACTATTGGCCATATATTTTAGTAAAAGAGCCGATTTATATACAGTCCATTCTTCAGGTCTATATCCCAGCAATTTGTATTCTATAGGTAAGTCTTTTTCCTCCAACTGCTGAAGGTAGGCATTTACCCCGGCCGTATAGGCTTCCATAACATCTTTAGTCTGGGGATTTTCTAGCATAGCCTTTGAAGACTTTTCGGCTGCGAATGGAATGCCTTTGCGGCGATTACTCCTATCCATTTCCAGGACTCGATTTCCTGGTCCCGGACCTACAATCTCAGTAAGTCTTCCTGCGGCAGCCATAACCTGAAACTCCATTTGCCAAAGGCGATCCTTCGCAGTAACATAGCCTTGTATATAAGCCATATCTTTGAGAGAGTTTGCGAAAATATGGGGAACCCCTCTTTCGTCATATACTACCTTCGCATCTTGATCTAGTGCGGGTAGCGACAAATTGAGTGGAGCTTGTTGAGCCTGAGAAACTGCATTCTGCCAGAATCCTCTGAAAGGATTTAGGAAATCACCCAGAGCGGGAGCGGGGCCTGCCGGAAAGTATAGGGCAATTGCAATTGCAGCAGTAAATAGAAGCGAGATGAAAAACTTTACCCAACGCATACAGTCGGTAATATAGATTTATGTTAGTCCCTTTGTCTTTAGCTATGCCTTTGTTTTCAATAAAATGAATCGAAGGATTTACAAAATAAAAAAACCATCCCGAAGGATGGCATTTTATTTCAAAATTCTATGAATTATCGAATTAAACGGAGAAACTTTCTCCACAGGCGCAGGTTCTGCTGGCATTAGGATTGGCAAAATGAAAGCCTTTTCCATGAAGTCCACCAGAATAATCCAGTTCTGTACCTACCAGATACAGCAGACTTTTCATATTGACAAATATCTTGATGCCTTTATCCTCGATTACCTGATCACCGGGTTGTTCCTGATTATCAAAATCCAATTTATACGTCAGGCCGGAGCAACCTCCTCCTTCTACACTTACACGCAGCCCATAACTCTCATCATATCCTTCCTTCTCTCTCAGGCTGCCAATATGAGCAAAGGCACTCTCCGATACCTTAATCATCGCATCTTGTTGCATATCTCTTCTTTAAAATGGTTTCCACAAAGGTAAATAGGTTTTTCCAATACTCCTTGTACGATTTTTGTCTATATAAAGTTAATGTGAATAATTTGTGTAAATACTAATTTTTATTGCATTGTATTTCTTTTTATTTTCGCTTTGCTTAGTTTTTTAGCGAACCAACACAGAACAAAAAATCTCAAAATGGCCAAGACTCCAATTTATAACGAGGATAGTATTAAATCGCTGGATTGGCGTGAGCATATACGCTTGCGTCCGGGTATGTATATCGGAAAACTGGGAGATGGTTCTTCGCAGGATGATGGAGTTTATATTCTGGTAAAAGAGGTAATTGATAACTCAATTGATGAGTATGTGATGGGCCATGGAAAGAAGATTGACATCAGCATAAAAGAGGGAGAAGTTGTGATTCGTGATTTTGGCCGGGGCATTCCTTTGGGGAAAGTGATCGACTGTGTATCCAAGATCAATACGGGTGGTAAATATGATTCTGAGGCCTTTAAAAAATCTGTAGGATTGAATGGAGTGGGTACCAAAGCTGTGAATGCTCTTTCAGATTATTTTAGGGTTGAGTCAGTTCGAGAGGGAAAGATAAAAGTTGCTGAATTTGAAAAAGGGGATCTGATCAAAGATCATAAAGTCAAAAAATCAAAAGAAGAAAACGGAACAACCGTAGTTTTTCGCCCGGATAAATCAGTATTTAAAAATTATAGGTTTCGCCCAGAATATCTGGAAAATCAGATATGGAACTACGCCTACCTGAATTCAGGCCTTTCCCTTTTCATGAATGGGAAACGCTTTTATTCTAAAAACGGTCTCCTCGACCTCCTTCAAAATAAAACGGATCCCGAAGCTATCCGCTATCCCATCATTCATTTGAAAGGATATGACATTGAAGTGGCTCTGACGCATGGAAATAGCTATGGCGAGGAATATTATTCCTTTGTAAACGGACAATACACTTCTCAGGGAGGTACACATCTCCAGGCATTTCGTGAGGCGGTAGTTAAGACTGTGCGGGAATTTTATAATAAGAGTTTTGATACAACGGACGTCAGAGCCTCGATCATTGGAGCTATTAGTATTCGTGTACAGGAGCCAGTCTTTGAATCTCAAACCAAAACCAAGCTGGGATCGCTCAATGTCGGCCCGGAAGGTCCTACAGTTCGTACGTTTATCAATGACTTCCTGACCAAGGAGCTTGATAACTACTTGCACAAGCATCCTGATGCTGCTGAGGCGCTCCTGAAAAGAATCCTTCAATCAGAAAGGGAGCGAAAGGAGATTGCTGGTATCAAAAAACTGGCAACACAAAGAGCCAAGAAAGCCAATCTCCATAATAAAAAACTCAGAGACTGCCGGGTTCACTATAGTGATAAGCGAAAGGATGAGGAAAAGAAACTCAGTACTACCTTATTTATCACGGAGGGTGATTCTGCCAGTGGATCTATTACCAAAGCACGGGACGTAGATACCCAGGCGGTCTTCAGTTTGAGAGGTAAGCCCCTCAACTGTTTTGGGATGAGTAAAAAGGTGGTGTACGAGAATGAAGAATTGAACCTGCTACAACATGCCCTCAATATTGAAGACGGATTAGAAAATCTCCGCTATAATAATGTCGTGATTGCTACAGATGCCGATGTCGATGGGATGCACATTCGTCTTTTATTACTTACCTTCTTTTTGCAGTTTTTCCCTGACCTCGTTCGTGGAGGACATCTCTTCATTTTGGAAACCCCGCTTTTCCGGGTGAGAAATAAAAAGAAAACTTTCTACTGCTATTCAGAAGATGAAAAGCAATCAGCCATGAAAGAGTTGGGAGGCAAACCAGAAATTACCCGATTCAAAGGATTGGGAGAAATCTCACCGAGCGAGTTTGGACAATTCATTGGCGAAGACATTAGGCTTATGCCGGTTATGATTCGCCCAGATACCGGTATCGCGGATCTGCTCAAATATTATATGGGTAAGAATACACCAGATCGCCAGCAGTTCATCATTAAAAACCTCCGCCACGAAAAAGATATTGTTGAGGAGAAAGAACAAGAGTTGGAGCCCGCTTAAAATAAGCGCTATCTTACAAGCCTCAGAAAATTAAGCTCGGATTATTGACCATTCGCGCAAAACTCCTGACTGCTGAGTAGGAGAAAAAGCCCATTCCCTGCATTTTAGGGACATTTTTTAGCGTAATTGAACAACCAAAAGGGTGCAGATATCGTATATAAAGTAGCTGAAAAGTGGTGGTATTCTTACAAGCTACCTCGCAAACCTCTAGAATTAATTTAAGAAACAAAGAACCCATCTCTGGAATTAACCCGAGATAAGCCGTTTATTTTATTTGAAGTTTCGAATTTAGCCCGATTCTTGCACGGTATTTATCGATAGGTAATTTTCAGATAATTGGATTAAGTCTTTTCGTCATTGCTTTGAACGAGCAATGAGGCTTCTTGTGCCATTGATTGATGTATAGAAATGCGTAACAGATTCCATATATTAGGTATATGGGTCGCGGGCTCCATGGTGGCGCTCACAGCGACCTTATATTCTCCCGAAGTAAAGCAAAGATCAGTTCCTGTAGCTTTCCTTCAGGCGGAAAGTCGTTGGGCAGATTCTATTGTTCAAAATATGAGCACTTCTGCCAAGATCAACCAGATGTTTATCCTGGTTGACTCTGCGAAAGAAGACCCAGCTGATACCAGTCTTTTTTCCTTCCTTGAACAACATCAACCGGGAGGACTTCTCTTTAGAAATTACGATCTCAATAGTCAGTATAATTCAACTAAAAAAGCACAGGAAGTAAGTAATGTTCCTTTGCTCCTGGGGCTGGATGAAAGAAGCGAGGATCCTGATTGGATCAAGATGCCAGATGCACTGGCACTTTCAGCTATTGAGGATAAGGAGCTGGTAAAAGAATTGGGAAAAGGTTTGGGAGAGCAGGCTAAGGACTTGGGATTAGACTTTTTGTTGAATCCCTCATTTGCTCCTGCATATACCGCACAAAACCGTCCTAGACTGTCTGAAAGGGAAAAAATCCTGAATCGTGGCATAACAAAACAAAAGCTAATTCCTGTCCCTACAGAAGTAAAAGCATTCTTTCCGGGTATATTTGATAGCCTAAAAATTAGAGAGGAATTAGCTCCATATAAAGCGTTGGCTAAAGCAGGTGCTCCGGCCTTACTATTAGAGCGAGCACAACTTTCTCCTATCAAAACACATTTCCATAAAAAAGGTCTCATCCAGGAATCATTAAAAGATGAAATTGGATTTGAAGGTTTGTTGATGGTTGATCTTTCTGACCTTAGTGCACAGGATAAAAGTGAGTCTTATTTACGTAAAGCTGTGCAAGTGGGTGTGGATTTATTGATGATCAATAGAGTTCAGTTGCCAGAAGCTCACTTCATTGTTCAAGATATGTTGAATCGCGGGGCATTGAACCCAGAAGATTTGGATCAGCATGTTAAGCGGAGTCTTTTGGCAAGAACCTGGACAGGCAAAAAATCTGGAGAAGCTGAGAGGCTTCAACAAGATTCTCTTATTATAGATCAAAGTCAGATTGCTTTTCTTAATCAGCGGATATCAAATGCCAAAATGACCCTACTTAGGGATCGTGAAAGTTTGATTCCATTTACTCATCTGCGTGATAAGCGAATTCACCTAAGTAGCATTGGGGAGGAAGTTCCGCATCTACTTTCTCATCTGAGATCTTACGGGCCGGTGAGTAATACTGACTTTGGATTGAGTGAAAAAAGCCCCTGGTCAGCTCTGCCTGTAAAGACTTTACGTACCTATAATCCAGTAATTCTTTCATTATCCGGTCAGATTCCAGATAAACGAAGAGATACCGCTTTTATCGCCTCGGTGAAAAAACTTACACAGGAAACGGATGTGATTTTCGTAAACTTTGCTTCAACAGAAGCATTAAATATTATGCCTGAATTTTCTCAGGTATTGCAGGTGTATGGCTCGGATTCTCTTTCTCAGACTCAGACAGCTCAGCTACTTTTTGGTGGAATTGCTGCCGAGGGAAAACTTCCAGTAGAAGTCGGGCCTTATGCTTTTGAGTCAGGATTGAAGACAGAAATAAGCCGCTTAAAAACTAGTAGCCCGGAAGCTGTTGGGATTGATTCGAAAGATCTGGCTGTTATAGACAGCATTGTATATGAAGGCATTGGTTCTTATGCCATGCCGGGTTGCCAGGTAATGGTTATAAAAGGAGGAAACATCATTTTCAACGAGAGTTATGGTCATCATACCTATGCTCGAAGAAGAGGTGTATTCCCGACAGATATTTATGATCTCGCATCTGTAACCAAGGTGGCTGCGACCACCATGGCTG
This sequence comes from Bacteroidota bacterium, assembly GCA_039819665.1. Taxonomy (GTDB): domain Bacteria; phylum Bacteroidota; class Bacteroidia; order J057; family J057; genus JAWPMV01. The sequence continues at coordinate 80,355 of JBCBRM010000007.1, read as the reverse complement.
CCATGCATATGTATGAAAAAGGCAAATTGAAGCCTGAGGATAGACTGGGAAGGTTTTTCCGTGATCAAATTGTGATGGTAGATTCTATCCGAGTGCTGGACACCCTTTTTGTAGGATTGGACAGCGTAATGCGACAAGACACTGCGCTTTTGGCAAGTTTAGAGCCGAAAGTAGATACACAATCGCTTTTTGTCCAAGTCTGGATGGGCGCTCGTCCGGGGCCCTGGCTTGATACACTTGAATTACCCGGTGATTCAGTTATGCTGGTGAAATCTTTGAAAGCGGGAAGGATGAAAAAACGCGGTTCTGTATTTCAGGCCAAGATTGGGGAGATGATGTCTCATACTTCCGGCTTACCTGCAGGCTTACCTATTCGCCGATTCACCAATTACCAAAGCAAAAGAAGAAAAATTGGAAAGTATGATAAGTACTTTCAGCCGAAACAGGATAGTCTGTATAACATTCAGGTAGCAGGAGGATTTTATTTAAGAAATGATTATCTCGATTCCCTTTGGCAGGATAGTAAATTGATTGAAATGAGCCCCGCGAAAGAATATGAGTATAGCGATGCCAATATGATTCTGCTTCAGCAGGCAATTGATTCTATCAATCGTCAGCCGATAGATAGTTTTTTGCAGCGTGTTTATTATGAGCGTTTAGGTATGCAGAATACGGCATTTCGTCCTAGAGAAAGATTTGAGGAAGATCGCCTGGTTCCAACTGAATATGACGCTCGCTGGAGAGGGCAGTTATTGAGAGGCTATGTTCATGATCCAACTTCTGCTTTGATGGGAGGAGTGGCTGGAAATGCAGGTTTGTTTGCCAATGCAGGCGATTTGGCTATTCTCTTTCAGATGCTTCTCAATGGAGGTACTTATGGCGGAGAACGGTATTTGAGTTCTCGTACTATCAATACCTTCACCCGTACTCAAGGTGCACATAGAGGTTATGGTTTCGATAAGCAACCGGGAGGACCTTATATCATTGCTGAAAGTGCATCGCCTCGTACCTACGGACATACGGGCTTTACGGGAACTTGTGTCTGGGTTGATCCGGATGAAGACCTCATCTTCATTTTCCTCTCCAACCGTATTCACCCCAAATCCAATAACTGGAAACTAAACCAGCTACGCATCCGTCAACGGATACATCAGGCGGTTTATGATGCTTTGAGGTAAACGAAATGTGTTGAAGTGTTTTAGTGCGGTGGTATTGTAGTTGTTATTTCCCGACAACAACACTAAAACATTTCCGCACCTTTAAGCCTTGATAAGACTTAAAAAGGAAGCTCACTCTCGTGTAAAACGAGCAGTATTAACACCCGGTCAGGCAGAACTTGAAAAATGACACGAAAATCTCCGGCAAGGGAAGCGATTCGATAATTCTCAGATCCATTTTTTACTCCTTCACATACGGGGAAACGTTCAGCGAAAAGTGGAATTTCTCCAAAGACGATATCCAGGAAATCATTCATGAGTTCCTCTGCTTCTCGGGTTGCGTCTTCTTCCAGTAAGTGAGTATGAATGGAATGAATGTGCTCGGAGGCTAATTTTGTAAGTACGACTTCTCTTTTTTCAGCCATTTAGGGTAGCGTGCAAAAAATTCCTCTTTGGTCAGCTCTCCGCTTTCTTTTGATGCACGGATCAGCTCGTTAAATGATGTTAAATCCATAGCTTTTCCACTTCCGTTTGAAATGCGACTGCTTTTAAATACTAATGATTTTTCTGTCTCTTTGGCGCGGCTTACCGCAGCAAGCAGGTGATAGATCTCCTCTGCCAGCTCAGGATGCGTTACAGCATCAATTCTGATTTCAGTAAGCTTACCAGAGGTGTCTTTAATTACCTGAATTCCATCCATGCAACAAGAATTTATTTCCAATATACGGATTTTAACCCGCTTATGAAAGCAGTGTTAAAGTATATATCTTTGAGTATAAATCTGCTGCCATAGAACTTATTTTAATCAACATATCTTACGGTTTTTACCTACAATTGTTTCTTACGCTAAATGTTGTGCTCATTTATGCCCTGGTAGCCGTATATGCCGAACGGAAGATTTCTGCCTTTATTCAGGATCGTTTGGGACCCATGGAAACAGGTCCTTATGGACTTTTTCAAACTCTGGCAGATGTCCTCAAATTGGTCCTAAAAGAACCCATAATTCCCACGTTAGCAGATAAGAAACTCTTCTTGCTAGCTCCGGCCATGATTTTTATCTCGGTATTTGCTGGATTTGCCGTTTTGCCCATCGGTCCGGGAACAGCGGGATCGGTGACTTCTATTGCCCTTCTGTATATCCTGGGAATTGTTGCCATAGATGTCATTGGATTATTGATGGCAGGTTGGGGTTCCAATAATAAATATGCCATGTTGGGATCAGGTCGTGCAGTGGCGCAGATTATTTCTTATGAAGTACCAGCTTCTCTGGCCTTGCTGGTAGCAATTATGATGTATGGCAGCCTGGATTTGCAGGAACTTTCGGCAGCTCAGGGGATTTATGCGAAAGAGCCCGTTTATTTTCTTGGGATCTGGGAAGTAACAGAAATAGGGGGCTTTTTGTCCTGGTCCATATTTCGCTATCCGCATTTGCTGATTGCTTATGTCATCTATTTCATCGCTTCGCTCGCTGAATGTAATCGTGCTCCTTTTGACATACCTGAGGCTGAATCAGAATTGGTGGCTGGTTATCATGTAGAATATGGGGGCTTTCAGTTTGCGCTAGTAATGCTATCGGAATATGTGAAGATGTGGATCGTTGGGGTTGTGGCAGCCATAGTTTTTCTTGGAGGGTGGAACACGATTTTACCCAATCTCTATTTCACAGAAAGTTTTTCACTTCCTTTGGCTGACTGGACCTCCGGGCCTGCGGGGACAGCAGCAGGTACTTTTTGGGGAGCTTTCTGGATTTTAGGAAAAAGTCTACTGGCTGTATTTGTACATATGTGGATCAGATGGACCTATCCACGCTTTCGGGTAGATCAGTTGATGCGTCTATGTTGGAAAGTATTGATACCGATTGCCTTGGGACTCTTTTTGATAAGCGGTCTGTGGAAACTCTGGGAAGTATATCAACATATCTAGATATGGTGGATACCAAGCAATTGAAGGAAAAGTATATAGATTACAGTAATAAAGAGCTGATTCGTATGGTTCGAAATCGTACTGATTACACGAATCAGGCAATAAAAGCCATTCAGGAGATCCTCGAAGAAAGGGCGTTGGAACCCGAAGAAATTGACTATATTCTGGATGAAATCATTGCAGAGGATAAAGTAGAACAGGCACTAGAGGAAGAATCCCTGAACTATTGGGAAAAACTATTGTTGGTATCTATACCTATTTTGGGCTTTGTGCTCTATCTAATTTTTCGGCTTAGAAATAAAGAGATGAAGTACAGCAAAAGGATCTCCAAAAGTTTAAGTTATTCTTTGCTCGGGACCATAATTTTTGCAGTTTTTATCATCGTCTGGATGAATCAATAATGCGAGGAAGAACCAGCTATATCGGAAGTATATTGAGAGGATTAAAAAATTCCTTCTCAGGACTTGCTCTGACTTTTAGTCATCTCAAAAAAGGCTATAAAACTCGTACGCCAATTGGAGTTGAACATAAGAACTATTTCGAAGAAGCTGATCAGAACGTCACCATCCAATACCCCAAAGAGAAAATTCCTATTCCGGATTTAGGGCGCTATCGACTCCATATGGAAACGGATGATTGTATCGTCTGTGATAAGTGCGCTCGTATTTGCCCTGTTGATTGTATAGAAATTGAAAGTTTCAAGGCGGTAGATGATTTGGGCTATACTTCTGATGGTTCTAAAAAGAGATTGGAGCTTCCGGTTTTCGATATTGATATGGCTAAGTGTTGTTTCTGTGGATTGTGCACCACAGTTTGCCCAACCGAGTGCCTGACGATGACCAAGGTTTACGATTACAGCGAATTCAGCCGGGAAAACTTCATCTATCACTTTGGCACAATGAGCCCTGAGGAAGCTGTTGTCAAACGAAAAGCAGCAGAAGAAATTCAACTGGCAAAGAAAGCGGCGAAAACGGCTGAATCCTCTGATAATCCAACTACCAAACCCAAAATGGGAAAGCCCTTCATGACGAAACCCAAAATGGGAAAGCCGGTGATGAAGAAGCCGCTAATGAAAAAGCCCAAGATGGATAAGCCTTCTTCTGATAAAGAATAAAGAGTGTGTTCACGTATTCTGGTGTTCTTGTTTGGGGCAAAGACAAATCAAAAGACTCAACCCCAATACACCAACACTCCAATACCTTTTTTTCCTCAAACTATCCTGTCATTACTAGCCTATACTACGGGTGAAGCAGTCTATGTAGCCAAGGGGATTGACACACTCTTTTAAAGAGCTCCTTATGACACATGATGCATGTTGAAAATATGGATGCTTACTTCCCTATGTCCAGGCAGGCTGCAATTGAGTCGCCTCCTTCATGATATGGACGATGCGATCGATCGCTTCGATATCATTGCCATCCGGTAAAGCATAGCAAATGCCCTCTTCCAAATCATAATCTTTAAGCATTTCGATAAAAGCATCCCGTATAAACTTGCGGACTTCGTGGAAGGCATTTCCTATTTCCTCCAAAATTTCCAGCCTACTTCCCAGCAGGTAAACGATGTCCTCAAAGTCTTCACTCAATCGGATATCGTCTTTTCCTCTTTGCTGATAAGCTTCAATCTTGGCTGCTAGATAATAAGCAGCTGGAAATATTTTTATGGCTGTTTCGTCTGGAAGCAGAAATGAGTTAGCGTGAAAGACGGCTTCTTCATACCACCTATTGGTGTAGCCCAGACTCTCAGTGAACATGGGCAGCAAGTTGACAGTCAGCTCTTCATGCTTCCAAGCATGTTTTTTCCCACATTCTTCTTCCGGTATATGTACAAAGCCTTTTTTCTCTAATTGTTGTTCCCAGGAGTAAAAGCCTCCGAGGGTCGGTGCGGTAATTATGATATCAATGTCGTCAGTGGGCCTGTTTTCATAGGCCGCATGGTCTGTCACATAGAGTTCCAATACGGAGCCTCCTACAAAGACCACGTTATTCAACATCTCCCCTAATACAGTTGCCAGGTTCTGAATTTTTTTAATGTTCCTGCTCGGCATAGACCTGTTGCTTTATCTTTTTTTCCAACGCCTCTACTGCGATTTTATGCTCTCTCGCTCTACCTACACGGATGGCATCAATCAAAGCCAGCATTTCGTATAGATTAGGATCAGTCCGTATGGCTTTTATGATGGAGGGATAAAGTGGGACGATAGACTGTCCGCGCATATTTCCTACAGGGCTGGGCCATACATAGGATTCCCTTTCTGAGACGATCAGATCGGACATAGGCTTGGCCGAATGTGCTGTGGGTATACCACGAACCAGAGAGCCGGGTTGAGCAGGGAATACATATTTTACTCCATGCTCAAGGAACTCCAAAAGCGAGGTGCGGAACACTTTCTTCTTTGAGCTATCAACCAGTCTCGCAATCTTAGAACGGTTGAGAGCTTCCGCAACCTCGGATTGACTCATATGCAAGGATTTTGCTATATCCGAATAACGCCAGGCTTCATCCCCCAAGGATACTACCTTGAGTAAAATGACTACGTCCTGAGGTCTCATTCCATTGTGTTTGCGCATAGCGAGGGTATCTAAATCGCGATTTGCGATTAAAATAATAAACTATAAAGACTTTTTAACACAAAAATCAGCCCAAATCTAATCCCGAGGGCGGATTTTTGGATGAAATGCGAAAGGTTATTCGGAAATTCCGCCTTTAGGAATAAAAAACGGCTACTTCTTCCAAATTTTTGCGCGAAAGGTCAGGGACCTGGGCTTCTTCCGGCGGATAACCCACAGGCATCAGTAAAAATGCACGTTCATTAGAAGGCCTGTTTAGGACTTTTCCGAGAAAATCCATAGGACTGGGTGTATGTGTCAGGGAAACAAGACCGGCATGATGAACAGCTGTTAAAAAGAATCCTGCTGCCAGCCCGACAGACTCATTTACATAATAGTGTTTGCTTTTTTCCCCATTCTCAAACCCATAATTCTGCTTAAAAAGAATAATAAGCCAGGGAGCTGTTTCCAAAAATTCTTTATTCCAGTCCGTTTCAAAAACTTCCAGATCTTTTAGCCATTCCTCTGACATCCTCCCATGGTAGTTTTTGTACTCCTCCTTTTCTGCTGCTTCTCTAATTTTCTTTTTAATCTCCGGATCGGAAACAGCACAAAAGGTCCAGGGTTGTTTGTGAGCTCCCGAGGGAGCTGTCGAACCTGCCATGATAAGTTTTTCGATTACCTCTTTAGGAACAGGCTTATCTGAAAAAGTGCGAAGGCTTCTTCTTTGTTCGAGCCAAAGGTGGTAGGTTTCTGCCCTTCTCTTCATAACAGGGGCTTCGTAACTTTCTTTATGGTAAGGAATGAATGAAGTTGCTTCCATGAAGTTTGCTTTCTTTTTATTCGGGATTCTGCTGCTAATTTCCGTATTTCGATTCAAAGCTCAAATACTATGAATATATCTCTACTCGGAAAGCGCGCTTTTGTTTGTGGAAGTACGCAAGGAATAGGTCGTGCTGTTGCTGAAGTTTTGGCAACCCAAGGAGCCTCCTTGACTTTGTTAGCCAGAAATGAGGAAAGTTTGAAAGAGGTTAAAGCTTCCCTTACAAATGGACCCGACCAAGAGCATGACTATTTGGTTGTCGATTTTTCTGATCCCGAGGGCTTGAAACAAAAAGTAGCTGATTACCTAGAGGGAAAAAGTGAGGAAATTCATGTCCTAATCAATAATACAGGTGGACCTAAAGGAGGTCCTATAATTGATGCGGAAGTCGATGAGTTTTTTGATGCCTATCGTATGCATCTGGCTTGCAATCACTATCTGGTTCAGGCTTTGGTTCCGGGTATGAAAGTAGCTAACTATGGAAGAATCATCAATGTCATTTCGACTTCTGTAAAACAACCCATTGCCGGATTAGGAGTCTCTAATACAACCCGAGGAGCCGTTTCTTCCTGGGCCAAAACCCTGGCGGGAGAATTGGCACAATTTGGGATAACTGTCAATAGCGTACTTCCCGGTTTTATCAATACAGGTCGCCTGGATTATGTGATCCAGACACGTGCAGACAAAGCTGGTGTGAGTTTTGATGAAATGAAAGAAAGTTTTGCCAGTTCTGTTCCGGCTCGTCGGATCGGAAAGCCACAGGAGATTGCAGAGGTGATAGGTTTTTTAGCAAGCCCGGCTGCTTCTTATGTTTGCGGAGTAAATCTTCAGGTAGATGGTGGTCGAACACAAGCCCTTTAAGGGCAATTCATTGGCAAGTTGAGGAAACGAGATAATACTCGTAAATTCGAAGCGTTACAATCTGAACATGAAAAGAATAATACTTCCCGTTCAATGCCTGCTCATCTTTGTATTCTTACTTACAGGATGCGGTTCTGTGGACCTATCTTTGATTAATGAAGTGAAAAGATTTGAACCGGAATGGATGAATTTGAGTGAAACGGTAACTTTCATCGAACGTAACCTCAATCTCACCCAAAGGAGGTATGCAAAAGACCTCAAAGAAATTGAACCTTTCATCAAAAACCCCCAATCCAATCAGCGAAATGATCTTTACGGTCTCAGATCGCAATATGAAAATATGATGGAGAAGAGAGATGAACTTCAATCGAGCTTTGATACTCAAAAGGGAGAATTTGTTTCCACAGTTTCTGAATTTAACGGCTGGGTAAATGACCTCATGAAAAATAAGTTAGGCGAAGATGAAGCTTACACCAGTTTTCGTAGCTATCGTGAGAAGCATGAAGGTATGAAAACCGAGATGAGAGATCTTCAAAATAACCTCATCAAAAATATTCAGGAGCATAACGCTATCCTGAAGCGGATTACAGGAAAATTGAAGTTGTACAGTAATTTCGATATAAATCCTAAATAAGCCTCAGGATCATTTCCTAAACCCCTAATTCGGTTTCCTTGCAACTCATTAGCTACCTCAGGGAAAATCCAAAAGTACTATACTGGATTTGTGCCATACTCGTCCTTCCGGCACTCTTTATCAATTTGGGGCTCACCGCTATTTGGATGGATGAGCCTACCCGGGCACTTGTTGCTATGGAGATGATGCTCTCCGACAATTATGTCACGCCCACCCTCATGGGCGAGTATTACTACAACAAACCTCCCCTTTACAATTGGATGCTGATCAGCCTGATGAATCTCTTTGGAGAGAACAATGAATTTATCATTCGAATTCCGGCTGCCTTATTTCTGATCGTGTATGGAGTCACCATTTTTCTTACGATCCGCAAGTATCTCAACTGGAAAATAGGCTTCATGACAGCCCTGATGTTGATCACCTGCGGGAGGATGCTGATCTTTGCTTCCTACATTGGGCACATCGATATATTCTATAGCTGGCTCACCTATATGAGCTTTATTGCGATCTATGAATTTTATCAAAGAGAGCAATACCTCTTACTATTTGTAGTTTCTTATTTCCTGGCAGCTTTGGGCTTTATGTGCAAAGCTTTGCCGAGCATTGTTTTTCAAGGAGGTGCTTTGCTTGCATTTTTTATTTACAACAAAGACTTCAAACGCCTTTTCAGTTGGCAGCATGTCGTCGGGGGGAGCCTCTTTTTAGTAATAGTAGGGACTTATTTTTATGTCTACAACCAATACAATGGACTGGACGTTTATTTCCAAACCTTATGGTTTGAATCCAGCCGTCGAACTCCTATAGAAAAATCCTTTCTGGAAAGTGTTTCTCATTTATTTACCTTTCCTTTTGAGACTATTTATCACCTTTTACCCTGGACCTTATTTGTAGTATTTTGCTTTCGAAAGGGATTTTTTAAGAATCTATTCGCTAATTCCTTCCTGAAATTTTGTGTTTGGATTTTTCTAGCTAATGTATTGGTTTACTGGGCTTCTCCAGATACTCGTCCACGCTATCTCTTTATGCTCTACCCTTTTATGTTTTGTGTACTAGCTTATGCCTATGAATCGAGTTTGGAGGATAGAAAAAACTGGGTGAATATCTTTTATTATATAACAGGAGGATTGGCTATTGTCTTGGGATTGGGAGTTTGGGTGGTGCCTTTTGTGGAGGTACTCCAAAATCTGAATTTCTTGTATGTTAAAGTTGCTCTTGTATCTCTCCTTATCCTTTCGGCGGCTTACTTATTATTTCGGATGAAAGAGTACCGTTTTGTGCTACTTGCGATTTGCTTACTGGGGATTCGATTTGGCTATGATTTCTTTGTTTTTCCTCATCGACAAATGACGGGAACCTTTGACGGCTGGAAACAAAATGCCCTGGATATAGCGGAGATGACAGAAGGACAGGAACTCTATGTTTATCCCACTTTTGAATTTAATCAGGAACTGATCTATTATATCACGAGGGAAAGAGAAGAGATTTTGCGGGGAAAAGAAGAACTTCTGCCCGATGCCTTTTATCTTTGCACAGACACCATTTTACAGACGATGCCTCATGAAGTCTATTATGACTTTATCGAAAGAAGGTATATGACCCATGTAAGTTTGGTGAAATTCACGGGTTTGGAGAATAAAGATCAGTAGTCAAGTATGTGCAAGATCTCAGTAGTCATCACGCTTTACAATGAGGAAGAAAATATTCAACCTCTACTAAAAGCTTGTTCCGATGCTCTCACAGATATTTCTTATGAACTTATCCTGGTAGATGACGGGAGTACCGATGAAACCGTTTCAGAGATTCATAAGCATGCCTATGAGCAGGTAAAGCTTATTGAATTGATGCAGAATTATGGCCAAAGTACAGCTATGGCTGCTGGTATAGATGCTGCTCAGGGAGAGTATGTAGTAACCATGGACGGAGACTTGCAAAATGATCCCAGCGACATTCCTGCCATGCTGGAAAGGATCGAGAACAGTCGCTTCGACATGATTGCAGGTAATCGAGCCAATCGCCAGGACGGCTTCATTCTCCGCAAACTTCCCAGCCAACTCGCCAACCGCATGATCCGCTTCCTCACTGGTGTGAAGATTCGAGATTATGGCTGTACTCTTAAGATTTTTAAGAGCAAGATCGCCAAGAATCTGGGCTTGTATGGAGAACTGCATCGCTTCATTCCCGTCCTTGCAAAACTGCAAGGTGCCCGCATTGCCCAAATGGACGTGAAACACCATGCCCGTCAATTTGGGGTTTCTAAATACGGTATTGGGCGAACTTTCAAAGTAATCAGCGACCTCATTCTGGTACTATTCTTCCAAAAATACCTGCAAAAGCCCATGCATATTTTTGGGCTGTGGGGATTTTTGATTTTTGTTGCTGGAGTATTGATCAATTTCTACATGGTTTACCTCAAAATCCTGGGGCAGGACATATGGGGACGTCCGCTTCTGGTCTTGGGATTGATGCTGACTTTAGGAGGGATACAACTCATAACCATCGGTCTGATCGTGGAGGTGCTGATGCGGACCTATTATGAGTCCCAGAATAAAAAGACCTACGAAATTCGCGAAATCTATGAAGGTAGCGCCAAAGACAAAAAAATGGCTTAAGGCTGCTGCCAAGATTCTAGGAAGTGCCCTCTGTCTGTATTACCTCTTCACCCAAATAGAGTGGGAGAGCATTCGCGAACAATTATGGGCGATTAGCTTGCCGGGCTTATTGCTTGCTAGCCTTTTGTATCTGGTTTCCCATTTCCTTTCTGTTAAACGCTTAGGACTTCATTTCTCTGCCGAAAATATCGACTTAAGCTATGTTCGCAATTTGCGACTTTATTTTCAGGGTATGTTTTACAGTCTTTTCCTGCCAGGAATCATCGGGGGAGATGGTTATAAGATGTATTGGTTGAAACAAAAGAAGGAAGTTCCGCTGAAGCATTCTTTTCGAAGCCTGTTGATAGATAGACTCAATGGTTTGTGGGCACTTTTACTACTTGCTGTGGGATTGATTTGTCTGATTGACCTTCCCTTTCGCCTACAACTATCAGCTGGAATTGTAATTGGAACCCTTTATTTTACAGCTCATAGAATATTAAAATTCTACTTTCCTCAATATCTCAAGGTTCTGTTCCCAGCTAGTTTTTATTCTGTATTAATTCAAAGCTGCCTCTTAGTCTGCATATTTGCTCTACTTTGGGGGTATGGAATCGAAGACAATTATTTGACCTATGGGCTTATATTTTTTGCAGGTGCATTGGCCTCAGTAATTCCCATTTCTATCGGAGGTCTGGGGTTTCGTGAGCTCACTTTTTTATATGGCGCCAGTTATTTTGGATTGGACGAAGGTCTGGCTGTGAGCCTGAGTTTGCTCTTTTATTTTATCACGCTGGCGGTTTCTCTCATAGGGATAACTGAACTGTGGAAAAATGATTGAGCGGACGATAAACAAAGCAGGCCTAAACAGAGTTCTCAGAGAAACAATCACCTTATTAAATTATGGCTGTAGTAGGAACAATAGAATTACTCCCTGTAGGCTCACCTGTACCTGATGTTTCCCTGATAAATCAAGATGGAAATCCAGTTTCACTGACTGATTATAAAGGGCAAAAATTGATCGTTTTTATTTATGCTAAAGGTGGAAGCGGTAGTTGTCTGAAAGAAACTCTTAGCATGAAAGAGGGGTATGAATCCCTTAAAGCAAAAGGATATGAAGTTGTCGGGCTAAGTCCAGACAAGGAAAAGGCTCAAAAAAGAGAAGTAGACAAAAGAGAATTGCCTTTTGACCTCATTTCTGATCCGGAGAATAAGTTGATCGAGGCGCTAGGTGCCTGGGGCTTGAAGAAAATGTATGGAAAGGAATATATGGGGGTAATCCGTAGCACCTTCCTGATTGATGAAGCAGGCAATGTGGAGCAGGTAATCGAGAAAGTAAAGACCAAAGATCACGCAGAGCAAATCCTGGAATTGATCTCTTAAAGAGTGCTAAATCAGGCGCCGATACTCTCTAAATAAAATTTTTTGTAAAAAAAACAGGAACATGGTGTTTCTGATTTTCCATCCCTCTATATTGGTGGCATGGATGGAAATGCTATTGTCTTTACGAATGGAAAATTACAGGACAATGCGGCCAAAACTACCCATGGCCTCATTAGAGGATCAGCCCGCTACAAGGTGGTGGGAGTGATCGATCCTGTTCATGTTGGCAAAGATGCCGGAGAGTTATTGGATGGGGTACATAGAAATATGCCCATCTTTTCAAGTGTCTCGGATTTTCTTGATAAATCAGAAGAAAAGGCCGATTACTTTATCATTGGCATTGCCAATGCCGGTGGAAAGCTTGATCCCAACTGGATGCCTGAAATTGAGGCTAGTTTGCAGGCGGGCATGTCAATCGTAAATGGCATGCATGAATTTCTTTCTGAAAAAGCAGAAGTAGCCAGTCTTGCCGAAAGTCACAATGCCAGCCTGATTGATGTTCGCAAACCCAAGGCACGTGGAGATCAGAAGTTTTGGTCCGCAGAGATATACGAAGTAACATGTCCCATCATTCCAGTTATCGGGACTGATTGTGCAGTTGGGAAACGAACCACTGCTCGCTTTCTTATGGAAGCTCTTGCAGAAAAGGGAGTTAAGGCTCCTATGGTTTATACCGGACAAACTGGATGGATGCAAGGCAATGACCATGGCTTTGTCTTTGACTCCACCCTTAATGATTTTGTATCGGGTGAATTGGAACATGCCATTGTTTCCTGTTATAGAGAGGTTAAGCCAGATATGATCCTGGTAGAAGGTCAATCTGCCTTAAGAAATCCCAGTGGACCTTGCGGATCTGAAATGTTAATCTCAGGAAATGCTTCCGGCGTTATCCTTGTTCATCCTGAAGGTAGGACTTATTATAAAGGTTGGGACTTCACGGGAAAGAAAATTCATTCCATCGAAAGTGAGATCGAACTGATCCGTATGTATGGAGTGGAAACTCTGGGAATAGCTTTGAATACCAAATTGGTGAATCTGGAAGAAGCCAAGGCCGCACAGGCTCGCTATAAAGAAAGTCTGGGGATACCGGTTGCACTTCCCGTGGAAGAAGGAGTGGAGGAGTTGTTGACTCCTTTAATGGCCCTCTTGGGATAGGGAAGGGAGTTGCTCTCGTGTTCTTGTTGTAATATGAAACTCAACACCAACACGCCAATACCCCAATACATTTTTTCCCAACAAACAGCCCTGTCATTGCGAGCATGTATGATAGAGACTAAGCAATCTCCTTGAAATCGAGTATTTTTTTAAATTCAAGGAGATTGCCACGCGCTAGTTTATCGCTCGCAATGATAGAGCTGTTAAGTTTAAGTTTCTATTCTAATCGTAGAAGGTCCAACTGGCTCCAAAGCTAAAGGTACGCTCGAGCATTGGATAAAAAGGAGTGGTATAATAACCGAGATAAGGGAGCTGCTCATTTATATGCTGGAAGCGGAACCATACATAGGTATTGCTCCGAGGCGGATGTAACACAAAGAAGGCATGTACCCGAGGATAATCTGGAATCAGGTAGGGAGTAGGAAAAAACTCGCCACTTATGGGATCTACGGTTTGTCCTGCAAAGGAATTATTGTATTCCAATTCAACACCTATCCTCAATCGCTTGGCAATCTTAATATTGCTTCTTTCGAAATAAAGACTGGCACTTCCATAAAACTCCGGGATGGATTCTGCATATAACTGGAGCGGCACATCACCCTCTACACTTCCATTCTGTACCGCAACTGAAGATTCGAGGTAAAAGTGCCTGAGGACATTTTGCCTCATTCTAGCTTCCACCCCAATCCAGGTAAGGGCCTGTCCATCTCCCGCCTGTCTTACTTCCATGCTATCAGAATAATAAATTAAATTTCCTACTCTGGAGAGGAAAGCCTTTACCCCATAATAATTGGGGAGTAAAGTGTCCTTATTTACAATCTGTGCTGGACGGTTATAATCCAGGCCTATAGAAAGATGGTTGACTTGTTGATTGTTTACGATGGGATTGCCTCGGAAGATATTGTCCTGGACGCCTACATAGTATTTTTGGAAGAAAGTTGGATTTACATCCTTGACCTCATATTCTACATTCAGCATCAGAGGCTTAAACTTTTCCTGTTCTGGAGAATCCGGGTATTTGTCTTTCTTTTTCTTTTCCAATAGCTCTTTAGGTAGATCCATTTTACTGGTATCCGGTTCCGAATCAATGGTCCCCAATCCCTTTTTTCTATATCTTTTATTATTGGCGACGGGGAAAATACTGCCTTTGATAGAAAGACTCCTTTGTACATCAAATAAGTCAGAAAACCGCTGATGAAGCCTTGCCTCTGCCTTGAGCCAGGGCATATGAATGTCTCCATTTACATATTGATCCGTATAATTTTGTTCAAAGGTAATGCTGTCATTTCTGAAGGTGTATCGCCCATATTTTATTCCCCCATCCAAATGAAGTCGATATCCTTTTTTATTTTGAATGGTATAACTGGCTTCACCGACAAATTTGAACTGGCTGGTAATGAAAGATTCTGAAATCGTATCTCCATCTGTCATCAGAGTAGGAATAACAGGAACCAGATTTTGGGCAAGGGAAGTATTGTCAAAAGAGTTATCTCCAAATCGCTGATATCCATTCTCAAAAAGGATCTGATTTCGAAAACTCAGTTTATTGGCCTTTTCTACAGAGTCATTTACCCCCAACAAATGAAAATAATGATCCACATAAAAAGTACGGGCAATTTTTATCCCATCAGCATCTGAGAGGGAGGTCGATCTATTTTGTTTAAAGAAAGAGTTGTTATATAAAAGTCGCTGATCAGCATTGAGAAGATCTGGAATTAAACCTCCAGCTGTAGTTGGGTAAAATCCATCCAGATTTGCCCGGGGAACTCCGCCATTCTGTTGGTCATTGAGTTGGTTGAAGGTACCGTTGAAGAATAAATAATAACGCTTATTCCTGGTATGGAAATTACCGCTCATATACAGATTGTAATGATCGGTAACAAAGTTTCTATAGGCTCCTTCCGTCTGTCTTCTTTTTAGGTAAAAAACGGCATTCCACAGAGGGGTGATATTCTGAGAAAGGGTTACATCTGTGATTTGTAGTTCCCGGGCTCCCTGTACATAATTGACCCGTATATAAGGTGTGTGAGTGTCAAAATAAATCACCTGCTCCTCGGGATTGACCATGTAGGGATTGTAGCGCCCAAAAATAGGATCGAAATGATAGGGCTGGTCGATGAAACGCTCATTGAGTCCATGATAGGAACGTAGATAATATTTTCCTACCTGTCCCAGGGATTGAGTAAATCCATCGCGACCTTCAATTTCATCCCAAAGATATACCTTCTCATAGCTGGTTCTGTAGCGTTCTGAAAAAGGAAGATGTATAAATAATTCCCTCCGATTGATCAGGCGGGTATTAGGTTTGATTTTGGGTTTTTGTAGAGAATCTCCTCCTGTACTGTCCGGATTGGCAAAGGTAAAACCAGCATTCCCTTGGCCAAACCCTCCAGGGGTCCCACCAAAGCTTCGATTACTTCCCGAAGGATTGAAACCTCCGGACGAAGATCCTCCAATAGGCCTAATCTGAGCATAACTTTCCCCCAAAGAAATAAAGAGGATAAGCGAAAGGCCCAGCCAGAGTATCCGGAAGTATGTAGGATAAAGATTCAACAATACATCTCTATTTATGCAGCAAAGTTACTACTTCCTGGAAAATGGTTGTATCAGCTCCTAGAGTTCTTTGATCAAAGTCGAAAGCAGATGCGTCAATTTGGGTTCTGCCTCATTGGCAACAGCAATTACATCATCCAATGAAATCGGGTGCAAATTGTCTGGATCACCGATGTCAGTAATGACAGAAATGGCGCATACTCTCATATCCATGTGGCGCGCCACGATTACTTCAGGAACCGTTGACATACCTACCACATCTCCTCCAATGATTCTCATATATCGATATTCTGCGCGAGTTTCAAGGTTGGGTCCGGGGACTCCAACATAAACACCCAGGTGTGCACGAATGCTATTTTCTTTGGCGATCTCCATAGCTCTCGCACTCAACTCCTTGTCATAAGGCGCGCTCATATCGGGAAAACGAGGACCGAATTCGCTGATATTGGGGCCTGTAAGTGGATTTGCAGGTTGGAGGTTGATGTGGTCATCGATAACCATGAGGTCTCCGTTTTGAAAACTCAGGTTTACCGCACCTGAAGCATTTGAAATAAAGAGCGTTTCTACTCCCAGCATTTTCATCATCCGGATGGGGAAGGTAATCTCCTGCATATTGTAGCCTTCATAATAATGAAAGCGTCCTTGCATGGCTACTACTTCTTTATCGCCGATTTTTCCGAAAATAAGTTTTCCAAAATGGCTTTCTACAGTTGAAATGGGAAAATGAGGAATAAAATTATACGGTAGTGCTTTCTCCTGGTCTATTTCCTCAACTAGTCTCCCAAGACCTGTTCCTAATACTATTCCGATTTTGGGTCTGGATGAGATTTGCTTACTTACGTATTCAAATGCTTCCTGAAGTTTCTCCTGCATGTGTATTTATATTGTAATAAGTGATTAATCAGATTTTACCACTGGTAATCGAACTGGTCAAGTTCTTCTACGCATTTTGCTAATAGGTCAATGCTTCCCATGATATCCTCTTTGTGGCACATTTCTACTACTGAGTGAATATGGCGGGTAGGAATCGAAACACAACCGACAATAGCTCCATCTCCGCTTCTTTGTATAGCACCGGTATCTGTTCCCCCACCAGTCAATAATTCTCTTTGAAACGTAATTTCATTTCTTCTTGCGACTTCTTCCATATAGCGGACCATACGCGTATCACTGATGACAGATGAATCCATGATTTTTACCGCAGTTCCTTTTCCCAACACACAGATATGTTCATGTTCTCCGGCTCCAGGTAAATCGTTGGCGATGGTCGTATCCAAACCAAATCCGAAGTCAGGATTAATTTGGCGGGTTGCTGTGATAGCTCCCCTAAGTCCAATCTCTTCCTGCACAGTAAATACAGCATAGAAATCATATGCTGGTGTTTCCATTTTCCGTAAAGCCTCAATTAGGATAAATACGGATACTCTGTTATCCAGAGATTTGGTACAAACAGTTTCTCCAATCTCTACCAGATCTCTTTCTCTTGTTACTTTGTCGCCGACAGATACCAGTTCTTTTACCTTTTTACCTGGCATCCCAAAGTCAATGAAATAGTCCTTGATCTTGGGAGCTTTGGTTCTTTCCTCAGGGCTCATAATATGGATAGGCTTTGATCCCATTACACCCAGGAGGTCTTCCTTCCCATGAACAATTACTCGCTGAGCTGTCAAAGTTTTGGGGTCGAAACCTCCCAGGGTATGAAAGCGGGCAAAACCGTCATCATCCACATGCGTAATGATAAAGGCTATCTCATCCATATGAGCTGCCGCCATCACTTTTTTGGATTCTTTTCCCTTTTTGATGGCAATAACATTTCCCATGTTATCCACCGAAACTTCGTCGACTATATCTTTGATTTCTTCCAGTACAATCTCACGTACTCTTTTCTCATCTCCAGGGGCTCCCGGAGTGATACACAACTTTTTTAAGAGTTCTATATTCATTTCCGCTTATCTGTTGGTTTTCATACGATTTAAATCTTGGCAAAGTAAACGCAAAAGGAATCAAAAGAAAAGCCTCTGTCAGAATAAAATGAGTAAAGCAGAACTTTTTGGCACTCTGTAGTTTTGGCAAATTTTAATAGCGCTAAAAAATGGCTATTTTGCCTTTTTACCTCAAATTATGGAGATAATACGTCCCATTTCTTTCCTTTTGCTTGGGGCAATTGGTTTAAGTTCCTGTGTATGGAAACCCAGTTACGACCGACAAAGTTTTCTGGTGGACTCCCTTCGCTATGAGTTAGCTAGAGAAAAAAAGCAAAGGATTGAGCTACAACAGTATGAAGAGGACCTCTATTATCGTTATGTAGAAAAGAGCATCCAAAAGGAAAATCAGGGAATCAGACCAAGGAAACAAGTGGATGAAAGCCTGGATTTACCTCCGGTAAATACGGTCCCTCCAAGTAGCAATGTAAATACTTCGCAAGGACCGACTAGGGGAGAAGAAGACACCAAGACTAGCTCCGCTCCAGATACTGATTTACGCGATCTCAATGAAATGATCGCTTTCCCCAATATGAGGGTGCGGCCAAGTGGAAATAGTAAAATTATTGATATTCCTCAAGGGGCATTTTTTGCTCCCGGTAGTACAGAGCTGACCGAGAAGGCGAAAGGGTATCTGGCCGCTTTTGCAAAAGAAATGGCGGGAAGAGAAGATTATGTGATTGATATCGAGGGACATACGGATAATACAGAAGAAAGCAAAGAAGCGGGGATTATGGATCGATGGGATCTGAGTGCAATACGTGCAACGCGAGTGTTACGAGAATTGGTTAAACAGGGAGTTTCTCCTCATAGGGTTATAGCTTCTGGTAGAGGACAGTTTAAACCCCGGGTTCCAAATGAACCTGCCAGTAATAAAATTAAGAACAGAAGGATAGAAATACGGATTACACCTTTACGCCCCAATCCCTAATTTTTAGGCTTTTTAGTTAGCTTAAGAAATAGACTTTTTACGCAGAATGCTGTGGAATTATTTTACCTGAGCACTTTTCCATTTCTGGTATAGTGTCCAAGGGAAAATTTACTACCTTTGCTCCTTATGAACCCCGTTTGGCAGGCCATTGCACGTTTTATCATTCGAAAGCGAATACCTATCCTTATTGTGCTGGGGATCATTGTCGCATATATGTGGACAGTCCGTGCCACAGAATTGGTGCAGCGGGTTGCTGACATCATTCTCTCTGACGAAGCCGAACTGGAAGGATACAATAAACTCAAAGAACATTTTGGTGATGATGCTACCGTAATGGTGGTAAGTCTGGATGGGGATATCTTTGAATATGAAAGATTCTCTGCCCTCTATGATTTGACTGAGGAGCTAGAGCAAATAGATGGAGTTGAAAATGTAATCAGCCTCACCAAGCTATATGATATTGTAAAAGATACAGCTCGAAGGGGGTTTGCCTTAAAACCTATAGTCTCCACTCGACCTTCTTCTCAAACGGAAGTAGATAGTATTGCCCAGAGGATACGGGAACTGTTCTTTTATGAAGGATTGATTTTGAATGATAGTACTCAAACCAGTTTGCTAGCTGTCTCTTTCAATGGAGAATTGTTGGATACAGACTTTAAAATTCCCCTTTTCCACAATACCAAAGAACCCATTCTCAGATACGCTGAGCGATTTAATATTGAGCCTCGATTTGCCGGCATGCCTGTACTTCGGGTAAATATGCATGAGAATGTGAAGCGAGAGCTTTTCCTCTTTTTAGCTTTGGCATTGATAGTAACGGCTATCAGTCTCTTACTATTTTTTCGCTCCTTTTATAATATGGTATTCCCGCTTTTGGTAGTAGGAAGTGTAATTATTTTTTCTGTAGGGCTGATTGGTTTATTTGGCTATAAAATGAGTTTGATCACAGGTATTATTCCTGCATTGATCACGGTAATCAGTATTCCGAATTGTGTTTACCTGGTTACCAAGTATCATATTGAATTTAAGCGGACCGGGAATAAGCTTAAATCCTTGATCCTTGTCATAGAAAAGATCGGTATCGTAACCGTGATGACAAATGCTACTACTGCTGTAGGACTGGGGGTACTGGCATTTACAGATATCAAACCTTTGCAAGAGTTTGGAGTAGTTGCGGGATTAAGTGTAGTTGCAGCCTTTTTCATATCCTTACTGCTCATTCCGATTGTCTTTAGCTTTCTTCCCCCACCCACAGAGATGCAGACCAAGCATCTGGAGAGACGATCCCTGGGATTTGTAATAAAGAGCTTGAATAATATCGTTGACAACCATCGTTCTCTGGTATATGTAGTAACTGCGATTTTGATCGTTGTTTCATTATGGGGAATGAGTCAGGTGCAGCCGATTTCTTATATAGCGGATGATGTACCCGAGGATAGTAAAATTCTGAAGGACCTTCGATATATAGAAAACCGCTTCAATGGTACCATGCCTTTCGAAATCCTCATAGATACGAAAAAGAAAAATGGGGTGATAAGGAGGAGAACCTTACAACAGATTTCCCAACTGCAGGATAGTCTTTCCAAATACGATGATCTCTCTCGAAGCATTAGTGTAGCGGATTTCTCCAAATTTTTCAACCAGGCATTTTTCGAAGGTAATCCCATTTTTTACGAACTACCCAGCCGGCATCAATATCCCATGATACGGGATTATGTGCGGAAAACAGATGTATTCGACAATGAAGCTTTGTCGAAAAGTCTTACGGATGATGATTTGCAACTTACCCGTGTATCTGCATCTGTAAGAGATATTGGTTCACTGGAAATGAAGCGATTGGCAGATTCTGTTCGAAAAGATGTAGCTGCCATTTTTGATGAGGAACAATATGATACCTATGTCACCGGAACTTCTCAAATCTTTATCAAAGCCAATGAGGCTTTGATTGAAAATCTATTATGGAGTTTGCTGCTTGCTTTTATCGTGATAGCCATTATCATGGGGCTTTTATTTAAGTCCCTGCGTATGGTACTGATAAGTCTGGTGCCCAATGTTCTTCCCTTGCTCATGGTGGCAGGGGTAATGGGTTTCACCGGCATTCACCTAAAGCCTTCAACCGCCCTTGTTTTTGGAGTTGCATTTGGAATAGCCGTTGATGATTCTATTCACTTTTTGGCTAGATTCAGGCTCGCACGGAAATTGGGGGATAGTGTAAGAGGTGCTGTTAGAAACTCTTTTCAGGATACGGGAGTTAGTATGATCTATACCTCTATTATCTTATTCTTTGGCTTTGTATCTTTCACAGCCTCAGATTTTGGAGGGACTAAATCTCTGGGCCTATTGACCTCAATGACACTAGGTATCGCCATGTTTAGCAATCTATTGTTTTTGCCTTCTTTATTGATCACTTTCTCAAAGGAAGAAAAAGAAGATCCAGAGGCTGAACTCGAAAACTTTTTCTCTTAGAAACCATGACAGAAGCAAATATCTCCGGAAAGAATTTTGAAGTAAAATCAGGGAAAAAAGGATATATAATCAATGGATTCGAACTGGATCCTGATTTAAAAAAATTGCATCCACGCCTCTGGCATATTCTTCATAAGAATACGTCTGTAAAGATATTTGTTAATAAAATTGACAAGGATAAGCGAATTGTTGAGCTGGTAGTAAATGGGAAGCCAGTAGAAGTTCAGCTTAAAACTCGCGCTGAGCAGTTATTGAAATCTATCGGGATGGAAGGCGCTATGGTCAAAAAAATCGATTCTCTCCGAGCTCCCATGCCCGGGTTGGTACATAGCATTCATGTGGAGGAAGGCACGGAAGTAAAAGAAGGAGATGCACTCCTGATTTTGGAAGCTATGAAAATGGAAAATGTCATCAAATCTCCCACAGATGGTATTATCAGTAAAATCCATGTAAACGAAAAAGATTCTGTAGAAAAGAACGCTATCATGCTAAGCTTTTCCTAAATCTAAAAGGATTCTCAGCTTCAGATTTTCTCTCAAAAACATCTTCCACAAAATAAGTCGAAAGGCATATTGAACATATATAATTTTTCATATATTTGTATATCAAATGTGTGTGTGATTATGTCGAAAAGAGTACCTGTGTTGACTTTTTATCTGGAAATGCTGAAAGCGCCGGAGAGTTTTATTTCTCCCCCAGATCGAAAGTTGCATATTCTTCAATCAGAAAATCCCTCAACAGACTTTTATCTGTATATATACAATAGAGTAGGTTCCCAGTATAATTGGGTGGACCGAAATATCATGTCTCGCGAAGAACTAAAGGAGATCATTTGTTCGGAGGGTGTAGAGATTCATGTATTATATGAATCTGGTTCTCCTGCGGGCTTCGTCGAACTTGATTTCAGAACAGAAGGTGTTTGCGAATTGGCGTATTTTGGTCTTTTGCCTGAATATACAGGTTTTGGTTTGGGTAAATATTTTTTGGGATGGGCAATACGTAAGGCCTGGTCAAAAGAAATCAATCGCCTTTGGGTTCATACTTGTGAACTGGATCATCCCGCTGCCCTTTCTACTTACCAAAAGGCGGGCTTCTGTTTATACGATGAAAAACAAGTAATGCAGGAGATGCCTGATTAAGGCTGACAAAAAAAATGGACACCTTTGTCCTGAGCAGCATACAATTTCCACAAGCTATTTGCAGGTTCATCCCTGAAAATTATCCGTTCAGTAAAGAGTGAATTACTTTAAGGTAAACTAAGCGTAATATTGTACTGTTGAATCAGCGTTGATTTCAACGGTGTCCGGAATACTGTCATGCCCCTGGCAGATCCGAAGTTATTTCTCATAATATCGAGAATCCTTGTTTGAAGATGAAAAACTGGCTTAGCGTTTCTTGGTTTACTGGACTTTGCCTCTTGTTGATTTTAAGTTCATGGGTGACACCAAAATCCCATAACTCCACATTTACCTCCTGTATATCATATATTCCAACTGCTATCTCTCCAAATGGAGACGGTATCAATGATCAATTCCGTGTACAATGCGAATGTGATCTTGAAACCTATTCATTGCAGATATTTAATGTTTCTGAGGAAGTAGTTTACGCTAGTTCTGATGCAAAAGCTCAATGGAACGGAAAGTTTAATGGAACTCCCGTACCTGTAGGGAAATATACCTGGCTTATTGAGTATAAAGCGCAGAATGGACTCACAGCTTCCAGAGAGGGTGAGTTGGTCTTGATTAGATAAAGATATTTGTTTTCATACGACGAGGGGCTGTTCTCTAGGGGGCAGCCTCATTTTTTAATATGCCCGGACATGTTTCAGAGAGGAAAGTGCATATATAGCCGCCGTTTCTGTCCGTAAGCGACTTTCCCCTAAACTGATCAGGGGGATACCTTTCTTTTTCGCCTTTTCACATTCTTCCGGGCTAAAATCTCCTTCAGGACCTATGATTAGGCATATCTCCTTACTTTTTTTGATATCATTCTCATATGCTTGAATCAAATTCTCTGCCTCGCAAAAGGCCATCAAGCTCGTAGAATAGTTTTTTTGTTCTATGAAGTCAGAAAAGGAAAGTGTTTCCATTAAATCCGGTATACGGGACCTTTTGCATTGTTTGCTGGCCGCTATGAGTAAGGTTTCCAGCCTAGGCCTTTTGAGTTTGCTTTTGTACTGATCTGTCCGTTGACAAATGATAGGTTGGATTTCATCTACGCCTAATTCGACGGCTTTTTCCAGGGCCCATTCAAAACGGTCTTTAAGCCTGAGGGGGGAAATAGCTAAGGTGATTTTACCTGCCTTCTCTCCCCATTCGGGAACTTGAGAGAGAATTTGGAGGTTGCAAGATTTCGGGTTAGCATCTTCAATTCTGCAGACATACATATTTCCCTTGCCATCGATGCAATATATTTCATCTCCAGACTTATGCCTGAGAACTTTTATACAATGACGACTTTCCTGTTCATCCAGACGCGCCTTTACTTCATCTACCGTTTGCAGGAGAAAGATTTGCATAATTTTCAGAAAACGTGATAAAGGTATAAAGTTTTTTATTTTTACGGCGATGTGCAGGTCTATATATTCGATTCTCCTTTCCCTAGTCACGCTAGGAATGCTATGGCTTCCCGGACCTGTTCATGCTCAGCGACCTTCAGCTGATGCACCTATTGCTGATATAAGTCCCCTCTTTCAATTTGATAAGCTATCTAAAAAATGGAAAGAACCCAATGGAGCTGAGTGGGAAGTTCCTTTTCAATTTGAAGAAACAGATCCTCGTTCCCTGAGATATGACTTTCGAATCTGTACAGGTCCGCAGGACAGCGTCTATTTATATTTTGAAGGCCTTGCCTGGGACGCAGAGCTGGAAATAGATAATATCTATCTCGGAACTCACCATGATCCCTTTAAGCCCTGGATTGTAGCTTTGGCGAGCTCATGGGTAGATAATAAAAAAGTACAGCTTCAATTAAGCCTATCAACCGGGAGTACACATCCCAATTATCCCAAAAGCTTTATGGGGATTTACCGATCTGTATATCTCCTGGGGCAGGAAGAAAAAGAAAAATTGACCAGGGATATTCTTCCTGCTAGCCGGCAAGCGGATACTCTGGCGGTTGTAGCTCCCTACTATCAGGAGGGTTCCTACATTTTTGATCCGGCAAAAGCCGCAGAAGCTCTTTTACCTGCATATGAAAGGGGAATCCGCGACATCTACTTCCCTTTTTCTGCAGGAAGAGAATTGCAAGCTTTTGCCAAAGAATTAGGTTTTAAGGAAACCAAAGAATATGATCCTGCACTTAACTACGCACTAATCAATAAATATCCATTTGATCGTTCCAGTTTTACCTTTGCAAACAGATTTTGGTTGGACGAAAGCGGAAGACGGCAATCGGATTATATGGTCTTTGTAGCTGGGGAAAGATCTTTCTTTGAAAAATGGTCTCCCATTTTGGATCGATCTACTTTCCTTATCCTGTTAATCCTTTTTCCCATCATAAGTCTTTTTTTAATCAAACTTGCTAATCCCGGTTTTTTCTATGGTTTGCTGGGATTACTCATCAATCCTAAACTCTACATCAGTTCCTCAACAGAAGTCGCTGCATTCTCCAATCAGGGCTTATTATATATTCTCCATTTACTAAGCCTCTGCAATGTGGCAGTCTGGTTGAGCTTAGGGATCTACTATATGCAGAGCATCAACTATTGGGAGTTTCTACACATTTTTCGAGAAGAAAGCCTTTTGGGACTTCTTTTTAATGAAGAGGATAGCCTTTTTGTTATATTTTCAAAAAGCTTTTCATTAATGTTGAGCTGGTTTGTCCTGAAGCAAATTTTGCTTGGATTTCTCGGTGGAATTTTCAGAATAAAGGGGATGAGACTTGAAATCCTGGGCTTGGAAATTGTGGCTGATTATCCCCTCATCCTTCTTTTAAGCACTCCATTTGCCCTCTTTTTGTTCATGGATAGTTTTTGGGGGAGAGCACTGTTTTTTCTTGCCATATTTATCGCCCTAATTTACTATGTCAGGACCCTGTATGTGCTCTATGTTGGACTCGATCGATTATTTTCCTTTTCCTACACAGTTAAATTTTTGTATATTTGCAGCCTCAATGTAATACCCTATTTCATTCTGCTTTAATAGAGTAGCAAAGAAACAGGCTCTGATGGGCAGACATTTAGCATCAGAAATGATGGAAAGCCCAGGATAGGAAAACCGATACGTACACGCATCAAGACCTCCCGAGCAGGACCTGTAATCTGCAAAATCGAGCAAAACGAAATAGCGTTGAAAGATAAAAAATCTTGGCAGATTAAATATGAGTGAGCAGCAAGTAGTAAGCAACCCGGTAAAGAGTATTCTCATTTCACAACCCTCGCCAACAGATCAGAATTCCCCCTATTTCAGACTTGCTAAGAAATGGAATATCAAAATTGATTTCCGGAAGTTCATCCAGGTAGAAGGGGTAAACCTCAACGAATTTCGAAAACAGGGACTCAATCCCCTGGATTTTACAGGTATCATTTTCACCAGTAAAGTAGCCGTTGATCATTTTTTTCGATTGATCAATGAGATGCGGGTAGAAATGCCCGCAGATACGAAATACTTTTGTGTAGGTGAAGCTACCTCCAAATACCTCCAAAAATATATCGTCATCCGCAAACGCAAATTGTTTGTAGGCGAAAGAAGAGCCATCGATCTTATGCCATATCTTAGCAAGCATAAGAATGAGAAGTTTCTCTTCCCTTGTAGCAATGTGCACAGGAAAGAGCTTCCCAATAAGATGGTTGAAAAAGGGATGGACCTTACCGAAGCCGTCATCTATCGTACGGTCAATGCAGATCTTTCGGATCTGAAAGACATTTATTATGATATGATCTGCTTTTTCTCCCCCTCAGGTATAAAATCTCTGTATAAGAATTTCCCGGATTTCGAACAAAACAAAACCCGAATCGCAGTCTTCGGTCCGACTACTGCCAAAGAAGCAAGGTCCCACGATCTCAGGGTGGATGTCGAAGCTCCTAAACCTAATATGCCCTCCATGACAGCCGCTATAGAGCGTTATCTAAGGGATATAGGTCAGGAGGACGCTCTGTAACTTTTTTTGATCCTTGTATTAGGGGAAAAAAGAGGCGAAAAAAAACTTGGTAAAAAAGTTCGGATTCTCGGTAGGGTAAAAGCCGCTTATTTGGTTAAATTAAAATAAAAGGGCATCTTTATAGGATATATTTCCCTATCACTAACTAACATGAGAATCTTTGTTTTAGTAGCTATTTTGCTAGGTGCCCTGACTTATTCTGCGGTCGGACAGACGTTTGTGCAGAACACGATGCATCCGTTTAGTCGTTTTCTATACAATCCTGCTGCGGCTGGTACGAAAATGCCAGGGACAGAATACAGAAGTACTTTGACACTTTTAGGACGACAGCAATGGCTGGGCCTTGATGGCGCTCCCCGACTGATCAGTGCTATGTACAGCACACCCCTTCAGGGTATCAGTAGTGCAGTTGGCGCATCAATTATTCGCGATGAGCAAGGGCCCCTTTCGACAACTGGCCTGAATGTTGCGTATGCATATCAGTTGAAATTCGGAGAAGAGTCTGGTGCAGCCAGATTGAGTTTTGGAATAAATGGAGGATTTTTACAGAAGTCATTAAATGGAGAATTTATTTATGACAATAGAGCGGGCGATGATCCCGTAATTCCTCTCGGTACTTTTTCATCAAGTACAGTTGTTCCAAGTCTGGGTGCCGGTATCTTTTATACCGGAACTGATGATAAGTTCTTTGTTGGTTTATCTGGACAAGATTTACTTGAGCCAGAAATTGAAGATTTGTTGCTGACTTCCGGAATCGGACCAGCATCAAAAGTGGCACGAAGTTTTTATTTGATGGGGGGATACACTTTCGATTTACAAAACGATATGAGTTTACAACCGGTGGTGATGTTAAAAACAGACGGAGTTGGGGAGCCACAATATGATGTAAGTCTATATTGGAGATATAAGCCAATGGTCTTTGGAGTTTCTAACCGCTTTAACACAAATTCTTATGAATCTGTAAGTGGAATTTTAGGCTTCAATGTACTCGATAGAGCTTTTGTGGGGTATTCATTTGATTTTACCGTTAACGCCCTAAGTAGGGGAAGAGACGTTAACTCACATGAAATAATAGTATCATGGGCCTTTCCCGGAGCTAGTTCAAATCCTGGTAAACTTCAGGATATTGATTCTGAGAGACTGAAAGACCCAATCAACTAAGCGTTCTAAAGTGTGTTAACATTTGTGTGATATTACTTTTAAATAATTCAATAATCTTTATAAAATAGCGTAGTAAATAATGAGGAGATCAAAATATAGAGCGGCAATTTATATTAGATGATCTTTTTACTTCGTTTTTTTGCGAGTTAATCATTTCTACTGGATAAATACTTATTTGAAACTTTTCGCAGATATGAAAAAGGCATTTCTCTCACTCACCGTCTTGGCATTCATCGCTTCAGGCTGTGGGCTTTTCGGCGGCAAAGGAACTGGACACCATGGTGAACTGACTGGAGTTACAGACAGACTAGAATGGGATCAGTACCAGCCTATGGGCATGGTATTCGTTACCCCTGGTAGTTTCCACATGGGACAAAATGACCAGGACGTTCCTTACTCCCAAATCGCTCATAATCGCCAGATTACGATCAGTGGGTATTTCATGGATGAATTTGAGATTACTAATAACCAGTATCGTCAGTTCGTTTATGGACCTTCCGCTAATGAAGCAAATGCATTCCAGCAAAACGGTGCCCTTGACACTATAGACCCCATTTTGCAGGAGATCATCATTCCTGACACTACAGTTTGGATTCGTGATTTCGCATACGCATACAATGAGCCATTAATGGAAAATTATTTCTGGCATCCAGCTTTCGACAACTACCCAGTTGTTGGAGTAAACTGGTATGCTGCTCAGGAATTCTGTAAGTGGCGTACGCTTCACTTGAACCAGTATAGAGAAGAGAAAGAATTGCCTGCAATGCCTCGTTTCCGCCTCCCTACAGAAGCAGAGTGGGAATACGGTGCAAGAGGAGGATACGAGCACAAAATCTTCCCATGGGAAAGTCCATATCTAAGAAATAGCAAAGGTTGTTTCCTCGCTAACTTCAAACCTGGTAGAGGAGATTACATCGCTGATAACTTTGAATATACGTCTCCTGTTGGAGCTTACTTCCCCAACGAATATGGTCTCTGGGATATGCCTGGAAACGTAGCAGAATGGTGTGAAGATGACTTTGAAGAAACAGGTTACAGATATGCACATGACCTAAACCCTGTATACTACGATCGCGATCGCTTCCCGGATGAAGTAAGAATTCCAGGTGGCGGCAAAATCCGCAAAGTTATCCGCGGTGGATCATGGAAAGATATAGGATACTTCCTCTCTTGTGGTACTCGTTCTTTCGAGTATGCAGATACAGCTAAGTCCTTCATTGGATTCCGTACTGCGGTAACAGTTATCGGACGCTCAGGCGCTGCTGGTAACTTCTAAAAAGCAAAATTTCATTGACAGATATTTGAAGAATTAGTAAGAGTGTTGTCTTGTTCGCATGAGGCAAGCAACACTCCTTCAATATCATCTCATAAACAAAAATCAATCATCATCAGGCAAAATTTAAGGAAAGTAAAATGGCAAGAAAAAAAGGTTTATTAAAGTCGCGTGGAGCGCAGGTAACCATGAACTTCATATATGGTGCCGCCGCAGCAGTGGTAATCGTAGGAGCCCTTTTTAAGATATTACACTGGGAAGGGGCGAACGAAATGCTGATCATCGGAATGTTTACAGAAGCATTCGTATTCTTGATCTCAGCTGTCGATCCACCTTCAGAAGAATATGATTGGGAAAGAGTATATCCTGTCCTTGCTGATGACTCTATGGTAGGTGATACATTAGTAGATACTACCTGGACACAGGATGTTAAAAATCTCGACGGTGCTGTTTTCGGTGAACTCTCCACTACACTGACCGGACTCAATGACAATGTATCCAAACTTTCAAGCGTTACTGACGCTGCTGGTGCAACTAATGAGTATGCGAGCAAAATCAAAGAAGCTTCTAGCAAAATCGAAAGCCTGAATCAAAGCTATTCTATCGCTGTTGATTCTATGTCTGGATTCGCTAATGCTGCAACTGATGCGCAAGCCTACCACGAGCAGGTTCAAACAATCACTCGCAACCTGAGCTCTCTGAACTCTATCTATGAGCTTGAATTGCAAGATGCCAAGACTCACTTGAAGTCTTTGAACCAGTTTTATGCTAGCATGTCTGAAGCTATGCAAAGCATGTCTGAAGCTTCTGCTGATGCTCAGCAATACAAAGATGGAATGGCAGTTCTAAATAAGAATTTGCAGCGCCTCAACAATGTTTACGGTAACATGCTTTCTGCAATGGCTGGTGGTGCCAGCTAATGCATCCTTTCTCTAATTATTTATTAACCTAAATCAGAAAGGAATAAGTTATGGCATCAGGTAAATTATCACCAAGGCAGAAAATGATCAACATGATGTATCTCGTGTTGCTCGCGCTTCTTGCCTTGAACGTAAGTGCCGAGATTCTGAATGCCTTCCAGGTATTCAAAGATAAATTGGGCACATCCGCTCTGGAAGCAAATGCAAATTCCGGAGACTTTATGGCATTGATGAAAGAAACCATCAATGAAGAGATCAAGAACGAAGGAAAGCGTACCAACGAAGGATTGCTGGATACCCTAGACCAAATCAAAGGACAAACCAGTGAGATCATCGGTAAAATAAATGGACATATTAGTCATCTCGAAAATGAGATCATCAAGCGTGATCCCGAAACCAATAAATTGATTAACCTCGGTGAAACTGAGAAAAACATCCAATATTGGTTAGGACAAGGTGATGCTCAAGAAGCTAATGATGGAAGAGGAGAAGGAGAAGCTTATACGCTTCACCAGGAGCTGGATGGCTATGTGAAATATCTGGTTGACATGTACAATGCTCAGCTAAAGGACCAATCTCAAAGATTGAATCTACAGGAAGAATTGCTCACTAAGGATGCAAGACCTGAAGATACTCAGGACGGAGATCCTAAAACATGGGAACTCTTCACGTTCGAAGGTCCAGCAATTGCAAATACTGCGATGCTTGAGAAAATTAAACTGGATATCTACGAAAAAGAAAAATCACTGCTTGACTTGCTCAACTCTCGCTTGGGAGTAGCAACCTTCAAAGCTGATAAAGTGGTTGATATCAATGCACCTATTTCTACCATTGTTCCTGCGGGGCTGCAATTCCAGACCAAGCTTTATGTAGCGATGTCTTCTAGCCAGATTCAACCAAAGTTCTCTAGTAGCTCTGGTTCAATCAAAGTTGAGGAAGATGGCGGCGCATTGTTGACCATTGGGGCCAGAGGCGGTTCTATCCCCAAAGGAAGAAACGAAGGAAAGCAGTCTTATACTTACACCGTACAGGTACCAAAGGCTACCGGTGGATTTGAAACCATCAATAAAACAGCTGAGTTTGTGGTTCGTAAGCCTGAAGTTGTGATTACTTCTGCTGCTATTCAAATCCTCTATTCTCAGTGTGGAAATGATGTGAACATAGATGTTCCTGCTTTGGGAGATCAATACAATCCATCTGTATCTGTTAACAATGGTTCTGTAATTCCTAACAAAAAATCCAAGAAAAAATTCCGGATTGTACCAACAGGAAGAACGGCAAGAGTTGCCGTAAGTAGTGTAACAAATGGACAGAAGCTTCTGATTGGGAACGTAGATTACAAAGTAATTCGTCCTCCCAAACCAGGAATCGATATGCGTGTAAACGGAAAACAAGTAAAAGGACCAGTTTCCAAGTCTAGCCGTGTTCAGGTGAGACTTCAAGCTGATCAGGACTTTGCTTCTGCTCTTCCTCAAGACGCAAGATATGGAATTGGTAGTGTTGAAGTAAAAGCTCAGCTTTCTCTTGGACCACCAACCACTGTGAATCGTGTAAATACAGCTGGTAAAGATGCCTTGAAGCCCATCAACATTACTATGGGTACTCAAGTAAGGCAGGCGCGCGCAGGTACCGCTGTTTACATCATTCTGAATGATATTTATAGAACAAATTTCCAAAACAAACGCATCGTGGATAAGCGTTTCTCTGAAGTAGAGAGAACTCTCCAGGTGGTTGTTAAATAATCTAGATCTGTTGATCAAATACTTTATTGAAATATGAGAAATATCCTGCTTGTCACCATCCTACTTACGGCTTTCAGTCTCCCGGCTTTGGCACAGTTCAAGACTGAAGAAATCCGTCCTGAAGACCACTTCTGGCGTCGCAAGGTTGTAAACCGCATTGACCTCAATGAAAAGGTAAACAGCCCATTGATCAAACGCGAGAGCAGCTTCTACACAGGAGATAATACTCCTTATGCAGAAACTGATGGATTGATCATGACCCTGTTCAATGGCCTTAAGCAAGGTAAGTTCGTGGCTTTTGACCCCGATAGCCTTGAGAAGCCCATGAGTTATGACGAGGTACTACAAAAGATCCAGGAGATCGAAGGTAGCCTTGAAGGTGAAGATGATTTTGATTCCGGAGCTGAAGATGATTTTGGTGATGGAGAGGATGGCGAAGGATTTGATGACTTCGATGGAGATGATGAAGATGACTGGGGGTTCGGTGACGATGGAGATGATGGATTTGGGGGAGACGAATTAGGAGACTCCATTGACGAAGTTGATGCATCTGCATTTGGTGGGGGTGATTTTGATCCCGCCCCATTTGAAAATGTAGTTCACTTTATCGAAGATAGAATTTTCGACAAGACTCGTTCTGACATGGTGTATGACATCCAGTTGATCGATATCATTTGGACTGATCCAGGCGAAACGCTTCCTGAGAAGCAGCTGATCACATTCCGTTATGATGACGTTCGTGAAACTTTGGAAAGTGCACAATGGAAGAACCGTTATAATGACGCTGAGTACAAAACTTTGCGTGAAGTATTCGAGCTTCGTTTGTTCCACAGCTATATCATCGATATATCTGGTGAAGGTATTCGCTCACTCCATGAATCTGAATACCGTCGTCAAAAGATGGTTGAATTTGAGCACCACCTTTGGAGCTACTAATAGCAGGAAATGATTTAAAAAAACCCGGCACTGAGAAGATCAGTGCCGGGTTTTTTTTATGTGTCCAGGTGTTTTCATTTTCTCGTGTTCTGGTATTTCTCAAAAACACCAGCAAGTGCACCAGAACACTTTTTCCTTCCTCCCCTGTAACCTTTCTCCCATCCGCCATTATGGGAGTATAGCATAATTCAACCACTCATACGAATATTTAATACAGCCGAAAAGCCAAAAATCGGCCTGGGAGAAGTATGCTCTTTATCAAACCATCAGAAAGAAATTATGGCAAATCAGAAAGTATCACCCCGACAGAAGATGATAAATATGATGTACTTCGTCTTGCTGGCCATGCTCGCAATGAATGTAACCAATGAAGTCTTGGATTCCTTTGAGTCTATTCGAGAACGACTCAAGATATCGGCAACTCAGGCAGAAAGCAATAATCAGGGATTTATCTCCATCATGAATGCTGAAATAGAAAGGCAGATGGAAATAGAAAAAAAGGACGATAACAAAGGCTTGATCGATACCTTGGCCCAGGTCCAAAAAATGACCAATGATCTATTATTATCTCTTGATCATCATGTACTGGAAATGGAGAAGTTGGCGAAATATGATCCGGAGAAAAAAGAGTTTACCAAAAAGGATGAATTGGATGAAAACTATGTGTATTGGATGGGCGAAACTGAAGAAGCTAATCAGCGAAGAGGGGAGGGGCAGGCCTATGATTTACGAGAAAGCCTAGATCAATACGCACGGAACTTGACTTCGATTTACAATTCGCAGGTAATGGATTCCATGCAAAAGGAACCTTTGCTGAGACAAGACCCAAAAGAGAGTAGTAAGGACCCGGGCAAGCGTTGGGAGCAGTACACCTTTGAAGGGCCAGTAGTTGCTAATTTGGCAACTTTGGAAGCTTTGCGGGTGGATATTCTCCAGCAGGAGAAAGAACTCCTGGAGTTGCTTAATAACCGCATCGCAGGCAAAGTAACTATCATTGTTGATAGCATAGTCGCTATTAGTTCCCCACTTGCCCAAATCGTACCTGCTGGGCTTCCTTTTGAGACCCAGTTGTCAGTTGGTATGGTGTCCCGTCAGGTTAAACCTGATTTCAGTAGTCCCTCAGGAAGAGTGAGTATAGACAAGGGAGGAAATACAGCGACTTTACAGGTGATGGCAAACGCTAGCAACATTCCTGCAGGTCAAACAGAGGGAATACAAAGTTATACAGCTCAGGTTTATGTCCCTAAACCAGATGGAAGCTTTGACACCTTACAAGTCCGACAATCCTTTAAGGTTACCAAGCCGGAATTACAGGTATATTCTTTGGCGGTAAATAATCTTTATCGCAATTGCGGGAACGGACTGAACATAGATGTTCCTGCTTTGGGCGTACACTATGATCCCGTCGTAACAGCTAGCAATGCCCAGGTAAATCAGGCGAATGATTCGAAGAAAAAGTTTCTCATCATCCCTACGGGTAGAAGCAGTGTGGTGAGTGTTAGTTCTAAGACACAGGGAAGAACCCTAAAGATCGATGACCGCAAATACAATGTGATTTCCCCTCCAAAGCCTGAAATCGATTTTCGGGTAAATAGAAGGCCTTATGTAGGAGGGGCATCTGTTACTCGAAGTAGTAGTTTTCATGTAAAATTGGTTCCAGATGCTGAATTCAAACGCCTGCTTCCACGAGATGCCCGTTACCGCATTACCAAAATCAGTATAAAGCTTAAAGATGGGCTCAGGCCCCCACGTACCCTACGCACAATCAATGTTGCCAACCAGAACGCTTTGGAAATGATTAGTCTTCCTGTTCCTGCTGAAATCCGGCAGGCGCGTCCGGGAGATCGGGCATTTTTCGTAATCGAAGGAGTGGAAAGAATCAATTTTAGAGGAAAAACAGAAGAAGTGAAATTGTCAGAAAGGGTGAGAACCCTGGCTGTGGATCTTCGATAAATGAAATCAGCGGACTGCGTCTTTTCGTAGTCCGCTTTTGGGTTTAAGGCATTGTCATCTCGAAGCTCGGTCGTGTGCTGGCTTGCAGTGCTGAGAGATTGTGTATTTTAGAAAGAAGCAGAATACAAGATCTTTCGGCGCGCAGGAAACTAAACGCATTCAAGCCTCGAGATGACAAATGTTGTCGTAGGAGAATCAAACACTTGTGCCGCCCTGACCGAAGTGGAAGGGTCTGAATTAATTACCCATGGCTTTGCCATTATTCTTCACATGTATAGGAAAGGATTAGTCTGAAAGATGGAGGTCCCTCGACTTTGCTCGGCATGACACAGAGGTCAGAATAAAATGGGCTTAAATCACCCCCTCCTCAATTGCCTTCAGCACCAGAGTAGCGCGATGCTTCCCTAGTTTTGCTTCCAGCTCTTTTTGGCTGGCGGCTTTAAGCTTCTTGACGGACTTGAAGGTTTGCAGGATTTCCTGCTCCGCCTTGCTCCCAATGCCTTTTATTTTTGTGAGCTTAGAGCGCTGTCCTTCTGCTTTACTACGGAGGTTTCTGTGGAAAGTGATGGCAAAGCGGTGAGCTTCATTTCGAAGCTGTTGTAGTAAGTAAAGAGCCGGGCTCTTTTTATCGATATGGAGAGGAATGCTATCTCCTACACGGTAGATTTCCTCCAAACGTTTAGCTATACCAATGATGGGAATTTTATCGATAAGCCCAAGTTTTCGTAAAGAATTAGCTGCGCTACTCAATTGTCCTTTACCCCCATCAATCAGAATCAATTTAGGTAAAGGCTGATTTTCATCCAACAAGCGTTTATACCTCCGCTCAACAATTTCTTCCATGGAGGCAAAATCATCAGGTCCCTCGACAGTCTTGATTTTAAAGTGGCGATAGTCTCTTTTCGAAGGCTTTCCATTTTTAAATACCACACAAGAAGCTACCGGAGCAGAACCCTGAAAATTAGAGTTGTCAAAACACTCTATATGATCAGGAGGCTCTGGCATGCGAAGTTCCTTTTGTAATTCGTCGACCATGATCTCTGCCTGACTTCTCCTTTTCTTGAAGGTCTGGGTATAAAGTTTTTCGGTTAAAAGAGCTTTACAATTTTTGAGTGAAAGATCAATTAAATGCTTTTTATCTCCCTTTTGAGGGATAGACCAATTGATTCCTTCCGGAATAGCTGCAGGGTTTATATCGATATTGGAGACCCAGTCGGTAAAAAGCTCCTGATCCTGATCGGCCAGCATTTGACCCAAACTGGCTAATAGAATTTCCTCGGCAGTTTCCTGGTTTTTTTGCTTAAACTCAAAAGAATGGGTCTGAACTATGGCTCCATTTTGAACTTTGAAATGGTTGACTACGGCCAAATGTTGTTCGAGTAAGACCGTAATAACTTCGAGATCATTAACAGAAGAAGATACAACCCGACTTCTCCTCTTGTATTCTCTTAGCCTTCCCCAGCGTTTCTTAAAAAGTTCGGCTTTCTCAAATTCATAATTCTCTGCAGCAGCTTGCATCTGCTCTTCTAGCTTATTTAATACCGGACCTAGATTTCCTCTAAGGATATGTTTTACCTGATCAATCCCCTCCATGTAGTCTTCTTCGCTCTGTAATCCCTCACAAGGCCCTAGACAATTTCCGATTTGAAACTCGAGACACTTCTTAAATTTCCCAGCCTTGATATTCGCGTCAGTCAAGTAATAATTGCAGGTTCTGATTTTAACGAAATCCCGGATGAGTCTTAGCATGGTTTTCATATTGGTCACGCTAGGGTAGGGACCAAAATACTGAGAACCATCTTTTACTCTATTCCTGGTACTAAAGACTCGAGGGAAACGCTCATTCTTGATACAGATGTACGGATAAGTTTTCCCATCCTTCAGGAGGATGTTGTATCGTG
This sequence comes from Bacteroidota bacterium, assembly GCA_039819665.1. Taxonomy (GTDB): domain Bacteria; phylum Bacteroidota; class Bacteroidia; order J057; family J057; genus JAWPMV01. Next base: position 44,364 of record JBCBRM010000007.1, on the reverse strand, counting down.
GCTGATGCGTTTTAATCAGATTATTTTCGAGAAGCAGGGCTTCTATTTCACTATTGGTGAGGGTATAGGCAAGGTCCTCAATTCTTTCCACTAAATGCTGAATTCGGTAGCTGTGCTTTCGACCGGACATAAAGTAACTGCTAACCCGCTTGCGCAAATCTTTTGCCTTACCGATATAAAGGATTTTACCCGATTTGTTGAGGAATCGATATACACCGGGTGCCTGTGGTAGATTTTTTACTTTGTCGAGAACAGCCGTACTCATGGGGGCCTCCTAATTAGGCTAGGGAAAAGGGAAATTAGTCGAAACTATTCAGATCATCTGAACTTTGGGGCAGGTTTTTATCCTGAACCAACAATTCTTTTCCTTCTTCATCTCCCTCATTTAAACAATCAAAATTTGCTCCATATCCCCGAGGTCTACGGAAACGTGCCTTCTCAAGTTTCAAGTTGGGGTCCTCCTCAATTTTCTGAATAAAGTTTGCCCATATCGGCATAGCCATATTTGCTCCCTGTCCATTTTTAATATCTCTAAATCGCATCCTGCGATCTGCACATCCGACCCATACACCAGAAACCATTTCGGGGGTTACAGCTACGAACCACCCATCCGCATGATTCTGTGTAGTACCCGTTTTTGCTCCTATTTCCTGGGTAAGATTATATTCTGTTCTAAGTGCATGTGCAGTACCTGCAGCTTCATCAACCGTTCCTTTCAGCAACTCAAGCACTCCATAAGCATCTCTTGCATTCATCCCTTCTTTGCTATTGGGCGAAAACTCAACCAGTACATTTCCTTTACGGTCTTCTATGCGGGTAACGAAAATAGGCTCATTGCTGATCCCCTGGTTTGCGAAGGTAGAATAAGCTCCTGTAAGCTCGAGAACAGAAAGGTCCGCAGTGCCCAGGCATAGTGCATATACAGCTTCCAGCGGACTTTGGATTCCCACTCTTCTTGCAAAGCGGACTACATTCTCTGGCCTAACTCTATCCATCAATCGAGCCGTAACCAAATTGGTAGAGGTTGCCAGGGCGGTACGGAGGGTCATCTTCCCCCCATACTTGCCGTTTGCATTTTTAGGCGTCCAGGGCGTTCCTTTTCCATCTGTATCCGGGAAGGTCCAGGGTTGATTCAATTCTTCTGTACAGGGAGAAAGGCCAGCTTCGATGGCGGCTCCATATACAAAAGGTTTGAAGGTAGATCCTACCTGTCTTTTACCTGTTTTCACATGATCGTATTGAAAATAGCGATAGTCAATACCTCCTACCCAGGCTTTCACCTGACCATTTCTGGGATCTATGGAAACGAATCCTGTTTCCAGATAGCGACACATATATTTGATAGAATCCAGCGGACTCATGCTGGTATCTATTTCACCTCCCCAGCTGAAGAGGGTCATTTCTACCGGTTTATCAAATTCCTCTTTAATTTCTTCTTCTGATTTCCCGGCTTTCATTGCTCGGCGATAGCGGGGAGATTGAATGGTGAGATCTTCTAGAATCTTTGGATCATATTTATAGGGCTCCTGGCCATCGATGTGCTCATCGAAATCTTGTTGTAGTTTGGTGAGGTGTCCTCTTACTGCTGATTCTGCATGTACTTGCATACGAGAATCAAGGCTGGTGAAAACTTTGAGTCCATCTGCATAGAGATTGTATTTACTGCCATCTGGCTTAGGATTATTTTCCGCCCAATCCTTTACAAATTCCTTTACGATCTGGCGAAAATAAGGAGCAGTTCCCTGATAATGCATTTGCCCCTGAGCTACGGTTACGACTGGCAATTGCTTGATGCTATCAACATCGATTTCAGCGGGATTGAGGAAGCCATGCTTGACCATGAGGTTGATCACCACATTGCGGCGTTCCTTACTTCTCTCTTTCTTACGAATCGGATCATATACGCCCTGTCCTTTTAGCATACCTACTACCAAAGCAGATTCTTCGATGCTCAACTCCAGAGCAGTTTTGCCAAAGAGTCTTTTGGCTGCCATTTCCACCCCATAAGCGTTTCCGAAAATGTTGACCGTATTTAAGTAGGCCTCCATGATCTCTTGCTTGGTGTACTTTTTCTCTAAAATGGCGGATACAATGATCTCTTTTACCTTTCTGAAAACTGTACGCTCCCTACTTACTGCATTGAAGAGGTTACGCGCCAGCTGCATAGTGATGGTACTACCCCCACTGGTAGTTCCAGAGAGATTTCTTTTGACCAAAGCGGGAATGGACCAATAATCCACTCCACTATGATCATAAAAACGCGCATCCTCTGTTGCGACCAGGGCATTGATCACATGCGGAGACACTTCGTTAAGGTGTATATTCACCCGGTTTTCCCGGGCGAAGAAGTTGTCCAATACAATCCCATCAGCAGAGAGAACCTGCGTAGAAAGGGTTGATTGGGGATTTTCGATTTCGTTTAGGGGAGGAAGATATTGAGTAGAAAACAGTACGAAGCCCAAGACTAGCGCTGCCATGCCGGCTATAATCCCCAAAAATATCTTTCTAGGGAGCTTGTGCTCGGGCAAGAATTCAATGCCTATCCGGGGGGACGACGGTTTTAGGCGTTTACTCTCATGGCTTATTTCCTTTTCTAATACCGAAAGTTCATTCATGGAAAAACGCTTTTCTTGCGAATTCAAAGATACCACATAATTATAATATATGGTAGAAAGTGTGGATTAGTACCCTATAAATGTGGATAAGGTGTAGGAAGGAGGCTATTTTTGTCGTCCTTTTGAAGGCAAAGGAGAGCTTGTCTTATTTCTACGGATAAAAAAATTCGCCAAACGAAATCTCTTTGCCCGAGCAAGGAATTATCCTTATCCCCATAAGGGAGAGGAAATCCATCTATAAATTATCTCCATTCTCATGCCAAAGGAGTGAAAAGCGGTGAATTATTTCAGGAATCGTAAGAAATTGATCTCTTGTGCTCATTTCAGTACTACTAATTCTTAGGGATTTTTTGCCCATTCCTTTCCCCATTTAATAAGATAGAATAGGCCCGAGTTCAAAATTAGAAGAAGTGAAAAATGAGTCAGTGTATTTTTTATACCAGTGCTTCGAGAAGCACGAGATACTCTATCTGCATCTATAGTGGGGAAGGCGTGCAACAGCTCGAGGGGATTGAAGTTTTCTATATAATCAAAGAGCATAAGTAGGAAAGGAAATAGGGAAAGGTATATGCAGTTTGATTGAGGAGGGCTAATTTTATTCAGAAAAAAAGCAACGAGTAAAATGAAGAATGGACCCTATACAAAAGGAAAAATCATATCGACTATTCCCGTGATTTCTCTATGAAGTCTCCGGCCTTTTTCATCCAGAAGACTGAAGAATTCATGGCTTTCCTGACGGTTATCGTTTTTTCTCAGGTTTATTATAGGATTTTTACTTTGGGTTATGTTGTCCATTTCTGTCTGATAAAGCTGAAATAGAAATATAAAAAGTAGGAAGTATGGATTTCTAGTTCGAGGCAGTAGTAAGTAGCTTTTTCAAAGAGACCAATTGGGTTGTAAGCAATCCGAATAAAAGCAATAAAGCCTGGATCTGGAAATCCAGACTTTATCTTATATGTCAGGAACTTAGGCCCTATTTCCCCATGATGATATATTCGTAGTAATTGATATAGTCAGCCATTCTTTTTTGGCCATAAGCTACTTTGAAGTTACTATGGCTGATGTAGAATACCTTTTCATCCGAACTGGAAATGATGGCTTCAGCGGAAGGATCTTCTTTAAATGCACTAACATATCCACTGGCATCTTCTACACTTTTAAATGTGCTGATGTAGGGGAGTAGATGCGTTTGCTTATAGAGAAAGGCAAATACTTTGAATTTACTTTGCCCATAAACCCTCCTGTTAAATTCATTGATAAGTTTAGTAGCGTCAGCCTTCGAGATTTTTTCCTTTCTTACATACATTAGGACAAAGATCTTATCTGTCGGTTTTACTTTTGTAGTAAATCCGCGGTAAGCAGGATTATTGGGATCTCTTTTAGGATCAAGGTCGACAGCCTCAGATTCACCTGTAGCTTCACTAATGGGTTTTTTATCTTCCGGGATACCATTCTGGAGGTAGTTGAGGGTTTTTTGCGCAATCGGAGTAACCTCGTGTTCCGGATAGGTATTGACTACCCTGGTGAGGATATTTTTTAAGCTATCCTGATCCCCGGTAAATCCATAGGACATGCCACGGATATAGTGAAGCTTTGCCAGGTCGATGGCAGGATTATCATTGAACTGGGACTGGGCCAGCAAGTATTCACTAAATCCCAAAGAAGTCTCATATTGTTTATCCGCATAAGCATTAAATAGCCCTTCATAAGCATAAATGAAATCTTCCTCATCTCTTTTTAATTCATTTGGGTCTTTACCCAGAATGAGGTATGCATAAATGGTTTTAGGGTATTCGTTAATGATGATACTTCTGTGTACCCGCGCCAGTTTATCTCTTTGTTCGGAGTAAAGCTTAAATAAGGCATAACGAGTACGCAAGGCAAATTCAGAATCTTCAAAACGGTCCAATAATGTATTGAAGGTTTTAATGGCTGAATCCGGTTCACCGAGTCTTTGGCTATAAATCTGGCCCAATTTGTAAAGGGCTTCTTCTATCATTGCGAGACTCTCCTCTTTCCTTTCTTCCGTATCGGGAATATCTACATAATACTTGTAGTTGTCTCCGTACTTCTCAAGCAAAGCGCTATCAACTGCAACGGTACTGCCTCCTCCTGGGCCCGTTTCTTCACTATCACCTCCGATTCCCCCTACAGCAACAGAAGTCTTATTGCTTCTTCGCCAATGGTCTGCATTTTGTCGATTTCCCCACAATTGCTGGAACTGTATCCTACCATTGCTGACTGAACCCGGATTATCAAAGTACCAATTCCCTGCTCCGCCAGATTGATTATTTCGATTTCTTTGTCGGTTTTGATTTTGGAGAAGAGGGTTGAAGAAAGGATCATTATTCTTCAAGGCCTCCTGCTCTTCTAATTGTCTCGCCAGTTCTGCTTTTTTCCGCTCTTCCTCCTCTTTCACCAATACATCTACAATCTTATCTACTTCTTCTTTAGGAAGACTTGCCAAATACAGCATACTGTCCTGGTAATGGATGGTATTGATTTGGGTAATGTAGTTTTTGAGGGTTTTAGCTAAAGTAGTGATCTCCTGGTATTCGGGAGCATCCTGGGTTATCGAAGTAGCAGCACTATCATAATATGCCTGAGCTGTATTATAATCCTGTAGGTCATAAAAATGAATCTGACCAATCTTATAGTAGGAAAGTGCTTTTTGTCGCTGATTATTTGTATTTGAGCGTATAGATTGCCGCAGATATTCTATTGCCTCGTCCCGATTACCTTTTTTGAGTTCCAACATAGCAAACTCAAAATAGATACGGTCCTGATATTCCTCATTCTTTTCATCTTTGAGAAGCTTGGTCAGGTAATCCTGGACAATTTGATCGTCATCCTTACCTTCCTGAAAATCGACATATAGACGAGCAATCTTCATTTTGGAAATGAAGGTTAGGTAGTAAGTTTCGCTGTACTTGCCGACCATTTCGAATTGCTCCAGGGCCTTTGGGAAGTTTTTAGTTGCATCATACAGCTGTCCCAAGAGAAAATGGGCGCGAGCTTTACGCATCCGGCCATTGATGAATTCTATATGTTCAGTAAGGATTTTGAGTGCTGCGGGATAATCTTCTTTGTCGATGGCGAGTTTGGTTCTGAACAGTCCGAGTTCGTCCAGCATCTTCTCCTCCAAAATCACGCTATCTGCATATAGCAACCTCTCGTCCACAATTTCTGAAGCAACCTCTGGGTTCTCCATCTGGTATTGTGTTTGTGCAATCCAAAACCAGGCCTCCGGTGCAAGTTTTGAGTCAGGAAAAGAGTCGAGAACAAAGTCAAAGTTCTGCAAGGCTTTATAGTAATCCTGCCTGTAGAACCAGCTTTTTCCGTTTAAAAGGCGACACTCATCTATATAGTTTCCATTAGGATGCTTAAAGATAACGCGGTCGTTTTTCTTGGCAATCTCTTCAAAATCATTTTCAAAGCTTTTTACTTCATCCTTAGTTCCGTAGTAAACAACCTCAATAAATCCCTGTTCAGGATATGAATATTGTGATTCAAGCTTCTTTAGTGTTTCTTCATACAGGTAATTAGCATTGTAATACCCGTTGAAGTAAGACAGGGAACTATGATATACCCGTGCAGAAAGAGTATCTTTCTCTTTTGAGCAGGAAATACAAAAAAGCAAACTCAGTATTAAGAGAAAATTTGTAAGTTTGCCTACGCTCGGTCGTGTCATGTTTACAAATTAAGAAGATTCTTTTTAGAAAAAGAATGCACAAATATATTCATATCCTGTAGCAAGCTAAAACGTATATGTTGCGAAACTTTTACAAGCAAATAAAAGCGCGATTGACCAAACAATACAGGGTAGAACTGATCGATGATCTCACTCTTTCCCAATCTAAGCAGCTATTTCTTAAACCTATTACGGTAGCATGGCTTGTGGGTTTATTGTTTTTAGGAATCGTGGGAGGGACAATCGTGATGTTTATCTTTACACCTGCATTGCATCAGTTGATCCCGAATTACCGTCCACCAGCAGAAGTTGCTCAGGAAAAGGCGGAAATTGACTCGATGGTAAATGAGATGGAGAAGAAGATCAATGAGTTTGAATTGTATGAAGCAAGTTTAAAGGCAGCTACCGGAACAGATACTTCTGCATTTAACTTTGATCAAGGTCGATTGGATGAACTTATTGAGTCGCAGGGAACGATTAGTCCAGAAGAGGTTTCAGAAAATTTGGGAGAAATTGTAGAATATACGGGAAATACCGATGAAAATGGTGTAGGTCCCACTCAAGTTGTTTATATTACAAAACCGGGCAAAGCTGAAAAAGAATCTCAGCAAGCTTTGGTAAATTTGTTCCCCCCCCTCATGGGAACTATAGAAGATACATTTAGGATTGGTTCAGGCCATCTGGGTGTTGATATAAGCTCAAAGGAAAATTCAATAATCAAGTCCATTTCGGAAGGATTTGTCGTAATTTCCGAGTATTCCGTAGAAAATGGCTGGGTTATTGGTGTAGTAAGCAAAGGCAACGTATTGTCCTTTTATAAGCACAATAGTCGCCTGCTTAAAAAAGCTGGAACATACGTCTATAAAGGGGAACCCATCGCAGTAATCGGTAACACTGGGGAAAACTCTACAGGCATCCACCTGCATTTAGAAATCTGGCATAATGGGATTCCATTGAACCCGTTGAATTATATAGAAATTAACTCATAGTCAAAACTTCATATGTTCGGAAACAAAAACGATAGTAACCGCACCTCAATGAACTCCTCTAGCTCTTCATCCAAATCTTCAGAAATGCGTCGTAATATTATTTCTGAAGGTACAGTCGTCGTAGGTAACATAAATGCAGAGGGAGACCTCCGCGTAGAAGGAAAAGTGATCGGTACCCTGGTTTGTAACTCCAAACTGGTTGTTAGCGGAACAGGTTATATCGAAGGTAATGTTGATTCTCGCGTAGCTACAGTTGAAGGCGAGATCAAAGGAAACGTGGTTACCCGTGAACTTCTGACCATTGACAAAACAGGTAAAATCTTCGGAGACATTTTCACCCAAAAACTTGTTGTACAAATGGGTGCTATTTTCACAGGTAGTAGCAAAATGGCCGAAGCAGCCAAAGATATGCTCACAAAAACGCCTGAGCGTGCGAAGGATTTACTGGCCAAGTCTAGCAGCCGTCCAGTAAATACGCCACCTTCTTCTCAGCAGCGTCCCGAAAAAGTGGGCAAAGCTAGCTAATGGAAGAAAACAAAAAGGAAAAAGACGTCACACAATCTTATATGAAATATGCAGGCCTGGGCTTCGAGTTCCTGGCCTGCGTTCTTCTGTTCATGGGTTTAGGCTATGGCCTGGATAAATGGCTAGGCACAGAAAACCCCTGGTTTTTATTGGTCTGTCTTGTTTTTGGATGCGTTGCGGGTATATATTTGCTGGTCAAAAGACTTAGTTAAGCAAATTATCACATCGTGAGCATAGCTCGATTCATCCTTTTCTCTCTCCTCATTGCTGCCTTCCTGGTACTTACTGCCTATGTGGCCCAACAATACTGGCTTCCTAGCATAAGTTTTCCTGCGATGTCAATCGCAGTTTTGGTGAGTTTCATTACTACCAATCTCGCCTATTCCATCAACTATAAAAACCTCTTCAAAGGGAATAGAAGCTTCATTTCTGCCTTGCTTGTGGCTATGACAAGCAAGATGATTATTGGCATCATATCTATCCTCTATGTAGCCATTCAATACACTGATCAGATAAAAGAATACGTTACCGCATACTTTCTTTCGTATTTTGCTTTCACTGCATTTGAAGTTTATAGCTTAATGCGTAAATTGCGCGCCTAATTCAGTATCGCTATATATAAAGCACGAAAAACCCTCTTAGATGATTGTGCGTAAGTTACTCTTAATCACGTTATTAATAACGTCTTTCTCTGTAGGCAACCTATTCGGAAAAGAAGGTGATGAACCTGAAGAATTTGATGCCAAAACTACCATTCTCCACCACGTCCTGGACACCCACGATTGGCATATCACTGATATTCCTACCAGTGATGGATATAAGCCTATCGCTTTACACCTTCCCTGGTTCTTTTATAGTAGCCAGGATGGATTCCAATTTGTGGGAAGTACCAAAGGTTTGATCGACAAAGGCTATGTAGCTTTTCATGATCACCTCTATCCACTAAAAGACGGAGTGCATCCACATGTTGATGATCATGGGCACATGGACGAAAAGGAATTTGAAGAGTGGGAAAAAGAAAACGTTGATCACGAGCATGCAGTTTATGATCTGTCCATCACCAAGGCCAGTTTGCATATGCTGCTAGTGGGAATCGTAATGCTATTCATCTTCAATGCTGTTGCGAAAGGATACCGCAGAAATAAAGGGAAGGCGCCTTCCGGCATCCAGTCCTTTTTTGAGCCTATCATCATCTTTATTAGAGATGAAATAGCCAAGCCTTATCTTCACGATAAAGCTGCAGGCTTCCTTCCTTATCTACTGAGTTTATTCTTCTTTATCTGGTTTGCCAACCTCTTCGGTCTGACCCCTTTCAACTCCAATGTGATGGGGAATATTTCCGTTACGGCGGCACTGGCCCTACTGACCTTTATTCTGGTCAATGTAAATGCTAATAAAGATTACTGGATCCACATCTTTAATACACCCGGCGTACCCTGGTGGTTGAAGTTCGGATTGCCCCTGATGCCTATCGTGGAAGTGATTGGTGTATTCACCAAGCCTTTCGCCCTTATGATCCGTCTTTTTGCCAACATCTCAGCAGGACACTTTATGGTACTGTCCCTGATCTGTATGATGTTCATTCTGGGTAAAAACGGACAGCAACCCGGAGGAGCATTTGCGATCATGCCGATCTCCATCGGATTTACTATTGCCATCTATGTACTGGAAGTTGTAGTGGCAATCATTCAGGCATACATCTTCACGCTTCTTACTGCAGTATTTATCGGAATGGCTGTAGAAGAGCATGACGATCATCACTAGTCAATAGTAACCTTTTTATATATAACCCTATGGGAACTTTTGGAATTTTAGGCGCTGGTATCGGAGCAGGACTTGCTGCGATTGGTGCAGGAATGGGTATCGGTAGACTTACCGCTTCCTCAGTTGAATCTATCGCACGTCAGCCAGAAGCTTCTGGTGATATTCGTGGAGCGATGATTCTGATGGCAGCCTTCATCGAGGGTGTTGCCCTTCTTGGAGAGGTAGTTTGTCTGTTGATCATCTTCCTGAACCCACAAGGCGTCGCTTAAGACACTGAGCAGGATTCCTGGGGAATGCCCAGGAACCTGCCTGGTTTTTACTTTTGAATAATAATTAGACCCTATACTATAGATATATGGAACTGTTAATGCCCCAATTGGGATTGTTTACCTGGACCTTGATCATCTTTCTGGTTTTCTTCTTCATCCTGAGGAGAATGGCCTGGAAGCCAATCCTTAATGCTCTGAATGAGCGTGAAGAAAGTATCGAGAGCTCTCTGCAAGAAGCTGCCAAAGCGCGTGAAGAGATGTCTAAACTCAATGCTGAGAATGAGGCTTTGCTAAAAGAGGCTCGACAGGAAAAGGACAAAATCCTAAAAGAAGCCAATGCAATGAAAGACCAGATCATTGCTGACGCCAAGAAAGCTGCTGCTGATGTAGCAACTGTTGAGCGTGAAAAAGCCAAAGCTCAGATCGATGCAGAGAAAAATGCAGCTCTTGCTGAGATCAAGCAGACTGCTGCTGCAATCGCAGTAGAGGTTTCTGAACAGATCCTTCGCAAGGAGTTTGCAGACAAAGGCGCTCAATCTGCTTTTGCTGAAAAGCTTATTTCTGAACTAAACAGCAACTAATCCAATACTTCTAATAGAAAGATCATGGTAGAAGATAGAATTGGATATAGATACGCGAAATCCATCTTTGGACTTGCCGAGGAAAAGAAGATGCTCGACAAAGTGCAGGCTGACATGGAGACTATTTCAGAGGTTTGTAAAGCAAGTCCTGATTTGGTTGATATGCTCAATAGTCCTTTGATCAGCATGGGTAAAAAGGAAAATATCGTTACAGCGGTATTTGAAAAACTTTTTACTTCTGAATTGGCACCTCTTCTTACTCAGATGCTGGTAAGGAAAGGACGTGAAATGTACCTGCCTCAGGTCGCAAATTCTTTCATCAAGCTGTATGATGATTCCAAAGGAGTTGAAAGGGGCACCCTGGTTTCGGCACACAAACTAAGTAGTAAAGAAGAGAAATCGATTCAGGCTGCAATGGAAGAAAAGATTGGTAAGAAACTCTTATTAACAGTTGAAGTTAATCCAGAGCTTATCGGTGGTTTCGTCCTGAAAGTTGGAGACAAACTCTTCGACGGCAGTGTTTCTTCTTCCTTGAGAAGAATCAAACAAGAACTGACAAAACGATAAAAATTGACCGGCTTAAAGCAGATTGAAACACACAATTTCTAAGCCGGCACTTTATATAAATATTCAAAATCCAATAATTCTAAATTTAATATGGCAGCGGTTAGACCAGACGAAGTTTCTGCAATCTTGCGAGAGCAGCTATCAAACTTCAAATCCGAAGCAGAACTGGAAGAGACCGGGACGGTACTCCAGATCGGTGACGGTATTGCCCGTATATACGGCCTGACTAAAGTACAGGCTGGTGAGTTGATCGAATTTGAAACCGGCCTTAAAGGCATGGTACTTAACCTTGAAGAAGACAATGTAGGTGCGGTACTCTTTGGTGATTCTGAAGGAATCAAAGAAGGAGACAATGTACGCCGTACCGGTAAAATTGCTTCTCTGCAAGTAGGGGAAGGCCTCTTGGGAAGGGTTATCAACCCACTGGGGGAGCCTATTGACGGTAAAGGACCTATTACGGGAGATCTTTATGAATCTCCTTATGAGCGTAAAGCTCCTGGGGTAATCTTCCGTGAGCCTGTTACAGAGCCTCTCCAGACAGGATTGAAGTCTATCGACTCTATGATTCCTATCGGTAGAGGACAGCGTGAATTGATCATTGGCGACCGTCAGACAGGAAAGACGGCGATCGCGATTGATACAATCATCAACCAAAAAGAATTTTACGATAAGGGGGAACCCGTATTTTGTGTATATGTAGCGATTGGACAAAAAGCTTCTACCGTAGCACAGGTAGTAAAATCGCTGGAAGATGGAGGGGCAATGCCTTACACGGTTATTGTTGCAGCTCCGGCTTCAAGTCCAGCACCTCTACAATTCTTCGCTCCATTTGCTGGTGCTGCGATTGGAGAATTTTTCCGCGATACTGGTCGCGCTGCTCTGGCCATCTATGATGACCTTTCCAAGCAAGCGGTGGCGTATCGTGAAGTATCCCTCCTGCTTCGTCGTCCTCCAGGTCGTGAAGCATATCCCGGGGATGTATTTTACCTTCACAGTCGTTTGTTGGAGCGTGCTGCAAAAGTTATCAATAATGATGAACTGGCCGCTCAGATGAATGATGTGCCTGAGTCTTTCAAAGGTATCGTAAAAGGAGGAGGTTCTCTTACTGCACTCCCGATTATCGAAACGCAGGAAGGAGACGTTTCTGCCTATATTCCAACCAACGTAATTTCGATTACAGATGGGCAGATCTTCCTGGAGTCTAACCTCTTCAACGCAGGTATTCGTCCTGCGGTAAACGTAGGTATCTCTGTATCTCGTGTAGGTGGTTCTGCACAGATCAAGCCTATGAAAAAAGTTGCAGGTACCCTAAAGCTGAGCCTTGCTCAGTACCGTGAATTGGAAGCATTTGCTCGTTTCGGTTCTGATTTGGATAAAGCAACTCAGCTTCAGTTGGAAAGAGGAAAGCGTAATGTACAGCTTCTGATCCAAAAGCAATATAGCCCAGTATCTGTTGAAGAGCAGGTAGCTTCTATCTATGCTGCTTCTAAAGGATTTTTGGACAATGTACCTGTAGATAAGGTAGACGCATTTGAAACTGCCCTTATCCAAGAATTGAAACATAACCATGCTTCTGTATTGGAGCAAATCCGCGATAAAAAGTGGACGGACGATATTCAGGCTAAACTATCTGAAGTCGCTGGAGAAGTTGCTAAAACATTTGCATAATGGCGAATCTTAAAGAAATACGACTGCGCATCAAGTCCGTACAGAGTACACAGCAGGTGACCAAAGCCATGAAAATGGTGGCAGCCGCTAAATTGCGTCGTGCTCAGGACCGTATGTTGCAGCTTCGTCCATATTCAGCCAAACTTTCCGAAATCATTGGCAATGTGGTTTCTTCAGTAAATCCTGAAGAAATCCCAAGTAAGCTGGTAGATGTTCGTGAAGTAAATAATATTCTTGTTCTCATTATTACTTCAAACAGAGGACTGGCTGGTCCTTTCAATGCCAACATCATCAAAGAGACTATGGCTTTCCTTAAGGAAAATCATGGCAGCGATTTGGAGGCTGGAAAAGTTCAGTTCATGTGTCTGGGTAGAAAGGGACATGAGTTTTTCAAAAAGAGAGGATATGAAGTAAATGGTGATAACTATGATGTATTCACCAAGCTCTCTTTCGACAAGGTCAATAATGTGGTTGATCAGGTGTTTGAGAAATTTGAGTCCGGTGAAGTTGACAAAGTGTATGTCGCTTACAATGAATTCAAGAATGTAATGTCTCAGATCAAGCGGGTTGAACCTCTGCTTCCTTTAGCTGTGAGTAATCTTGGTGATGAGGGCGAAGAAGAGAGTGCTACCAAAGCTGATTATATCTTTGAGCCAGACCGGGAAGAGATTCTTATAGAACTAATCCCAAAAGCCCTTAGAACTCAAGTTTTTCAAGCAGTATTAGAATCCAATGCATCAGAGCATGGTGCGAGGATGGTAGCGATGGATACCGCCACAGAAAATGCTGAAGAACTGTTAAAAAGTCTGAGAATTAGCTACAACAAAGCCCGTCAGGCATCTATTACGACTGAGATCCTTGAGATTTCTGCTGGTGCAGCTGCATTGGAGTCGCAGTAGATTCAAAATCGAAATAAGAATTATTGGATATACATGCCGATACCGAGAGGTATCGGCATGTTTGTTTTTGATCATCTCGAAGTTTGGGCTGTAGCGCTGAGAGAGCGTGTATATTTGTGAGAAGGTAATACAAGGTTTCTCTGCCCGCAGTTTCACTCTCGTCCAATCCTCGAAATGACAAAGTGCCATAGGTGTCACCCTGAGCTTGCGAAGGACCTATGGCTTATACCTCTACTTTTCCCAAACTCTTTTTGAGCTGTGGATAAAAGAAGACTGAATGAATTAGGTTCCTAGGCGGGGAGGAATGACACAATTTGTAGAGCTTGGGATGATACAGTATGTGTATGTAATCATGGCTACGAAAAGCCCTCTCCTTTCTACATCTTTCTCCAAAATTTCAGATATTCATAAAAACCATATCAATACACCACATTATGCACTGGAATATCTCCCAAAAGATAGCCTTTCGATTTTTTGCTGTTTACATTTTTCTCTTCACCATGTCCAATCAATTTGTGGCATCGGGAATCCTCGATAAGATCTGGCGAATCGTTGTACCCTGGTTTGCCAAGCATATTCTCCAATTGGAACAGGAAATTACGGTATTTACTAATGGGAGCGGAGACACTACCTTCAACTTTGTGAGCCTCCTGGTATTTGCCCTTATCGCAGCCATAGTTACTGTGATTTGGACAGCATTTAATCCCCAAAAGCCTGAAGATTATAAACTACTGGATCCTCTGGTAGTACTCGTCCGCTACTACATAATCTTCCAAATGGTAACCTATGGCTTGGCCAAACTTTTTTATCTCCAATTTCAAGAGCCTATGTTCTCCCGCCTGATCCAACCATATGGAGAATCTTCGCCTATGGGATTACTCTGGACTTTTATGGGTTTTTCTAAAGGCTATACCATTTTTGGAGGTGCCGCAGAGTTTTTAGGTGGAATGCTGCTCCTCTTTAGAAAGACTCGGACGCTAGGGGCAATGGTAGTTTTTGGAGTGATGTTCAATGTCATGGCGATGAATTTCTTTTATGATGTCCCGGTCAAAATTCTTTCTTCTCATCTTGTTTTTTTGAGTGTCTTTCTAATGGTTCTGGATAGTAGACGTCTCCTAAATTTCTTAATTCTAAATAAAGAAGTTCCCGCCAGGGAAATCCATCACTTTATCACAAATCCCAAAATCAGGCGAATTAAGGATTATATTAAATGGGGACTTGTTTCGATAGGTATCGGTTTTTCCTTTTATCAAATGGCAAGTTTTGTCAAGCAATTTGGGCCTGCAGCTGAAAAACCTCCTCTGTATGGATTGCATGAAGTAGAAACTTTCGAAAGAAATGGGGAAGTCATCCTTCCTTTAACTACCGATAGTACACGTTGGGATAAACTGATTGTGCAAAGAGCTGGACGAGCAAGGGTTCATTTTATGCCTAATAATCGACAGTTCTACGACTTTAAGCCCGATAGCCTTGAGAATTTTGTTCTGATGAATGTCAGGGGAGATACGACAGGCATGGTCGATACCCTTTTCTTTACTCAGCCTGATAGCAGTCTATTGGAATTGAAAGGGATAGTGGCATCGGATACCTTAAAAATCAGCCTGAAAAGTCGTCAAAAAAATTCCTTCCTATTAATGAATCGTGGCTTTCATTGGGTGAGTGAATCCCCTCACAATCGATAAACAAAAAAAAATCTGCCTCCTTGTCATATTCCTCAATCATTTAGTACTAAATACATAGAGACACAGGAAATGGATAAGGAGGCTGAACATATATTTCTTCAAACGCTCGAAAAAGAGAAGGATCGAATCTTTCGGATTTGTCATACTTATGCAAATGATCCGGAAGATGCAAAAGACCTTTTTCAGGAAGTAGTCTATAATTTCTGGAAATCCCTCCCCAACTTTCAAGGCAAGTCCAGCATTTCAACCTGGCTATACCGAATTGCCATCAATGTTTGTCTCAAACAAAAGGCTCGCAAACGAATTGAAACTATTCGCCATGTAGAAGTAGAGAACTTTGAGGAGCGGGTTCAGGCAAATCCACATTTAGAAGCCTTGTATCTGGCTATAAAAAAACTGGATAAAGTAGATCGAGCCTTGATTATGTTATATCTGGAAGAATTGCCCTACAAGGAAATTGCACAGATCACAGGCCTTACTGCAAATCACATTGCGGTAAAAATGAAAAGAATCCGAGAAAAATTGTCCCGGCATATTAAAGCCTATATATGATGGAGCAGGACTTGAAAAACATATGGAAATATGCCACTCAGGAAGAGTTGGTAAAGCTCGATCAACATAATCTGATAAGAGAAATGGAAATACAACATCTGAGATTGGAGAAAGGCATTCGAAAACGAGATAAATTGGAAATTGGGGTGGCAATAATCCTGATGCCCTGCTTTATGGCTGCTACTTTCTTTTTATCAAGCATACTCAGTAAAGTCGGAGCCTTTCTCATGATCCCGGCTTTGGGATTCATTATTTATCGCTTACAGGCTGTGCGTAAGTATGAACCCGCAGCCTTTAGTGAGTCTACCCACGATTATCTGAATAAGCTCAGGATCTACTATACCATGCAGAGAGATCTGTTGAAGGAAGTCGCCTATTGGTACCTGATTCCTCCTTTTATTTGCATCAGCATGATCTATTGGGGACTATCTTCAACTCCTTCGGAAAAATTTATCAATATTGGGGTGGCGGCTTTGATATATGTCAGTATTTATCTCTTGAATCAGTCTGCTGTAAAAAAGAAATTAGATCCCTTCCTCTTTGAAATTAATCAGGAATTAAATTCTTTAGAAGAGAATAACTAATAGCCTGGGCTTTATTGATTTTCTGTATCTTCGGCACTCAGAAAAATGCCCATGCTTGAAAAGCTCATTACTCCTAAACGTGTCGGCAGCTTCCTGAACCTGCTGGCAAGTATCTGGCCCTCTTTGGCAGGAATGCTTTCCTTTCGTTTGTTCTGCACACCCCGAGATGGTAGAAACTTTAGTAATAAGGACAAACGCTTTCTTTCCGCTGCGAAAAAAGAGAAGATTGCTATGACAGGTTTTGAGGTTCAAACCTACGAATGGGAAGGAAATGGGAAGAAAATTTTGCTAGCACATGGCTGGGATTCAAATGTAGCTCGCTGGAGAGCACTTTTACCGGTATTGCAAAAGGAAAATTATAGCATCATAGCCCTGGATGCGCCTGCTCATGGCAAATCAGGTCCAAAATTGGCAAATGGAGTTATTTATGCGGAGGCGATTGGCAAGCTGGTAGAAAAATACAAACCAGATTATGTGCTCGGGCATTCTTTCGGGGGTATGGCTGCTGCTTATTACTTTGCGGATCCTTCCTCACGCAAAGTCGAAAAATTGATCCTGATGGGTACACCATCCAGGCTGTCTTCGGTCATGACAACCTTCAATGAAGTGCTCGGTCTGAATGAAAAAAGTCAAAAGGCAACTGCCAGAACTTTTGAAGAAAAGATCGGCTTTCCTGTTGAATATTTTTCTGTAGAACGCTACATCCAACAGGTAAAATTAGCGGGTTTGATTATGCATGACAAACACGATCCTGTCGCACCTTATTCTCAAGCAAGGGCTATTCATGAAAACTGGGAAGGCTCTGATTTCTATGAAACGGAAAAGCTTGGCCATAGCATGCAGGCAGGGAGTGTATTTAAACGGATTCTTGCAGAATTAAAAGGAGAAGGATAATTGTAAGTCCCTGATTTTTTTCTTTCATTGAAGAATAGGGGAAACCCTTCTTTTGTGAAACCCGTCAACCGATGAATATGCAACTCAAGTCAATACGCATTGCACAATTTCTTTGTGCCTCAGTCTTTATTTTCCTCCCTCTTTTTTCAATTTCTCAGGAAATAAATCCCTACGAAAAGAACATTCGTCGATTTGATGAAATGATGTATCTCTATTCCTCAAGTTGGGTTAACAATAAGGATAAAGCCTGGGATCAATACATCGAAAAAGTCAATAAAGCAGGCTTTGATTTTCAACTAAAAGAAACAAGAAATCCCAGATATATGCATGATAGCTTTTCGCTATTGGAAGGCGTTTCAGCAACATATTTTGAAAGTGCTGGGAAGGAGTGGGTGTACGAACTTACTGCTGATGACGATCTCATAAAAAAGCAGTATGACAAAATCAGAGAGTTTTGGGCCAAACAGAGAGAGAAGGGAATGAGTGGAGTAGGGGAAAATGCTAATTATGGGAAATACAGTCGATTTGGTCAATTTATCACCTTTAAAACCGGTGAAGACCCTGCTAGTCTAAATTTATATATTCTAAAGGAGGCCCAAATTTTGGTCATGGGAATAGATCTTGGCTTTCCTATCCTGGTCCAATACGACGAACTCAATCAAGAACAAAGAATTAAGGTCAGAGATCAATATGATCGCCTTCAGATTATGCTGGATTATTTTTCTGATACCTTTATTCCTGAAGAAGCCTGGTTAAAGAAACCTCTTAGGGGAAAGCGTCTCACAGCTGAGCAAAGGCTTTATGGCTTCACTCAATTCTGGACAGAGGTGAAATACAATTTTGCCTTTTTTGATCAGGTTCCGGATTTGGATTGGGATAAAGTTTTATATGAATATTTACCCATCATCCAAAAAGATCAAAGCAATGAGGAGTACTTCAAGACGCTTAAACTGATTTGCGCAAAACTTGGGGATGGACATACCAATATTTATCCTCCCACTGAGAACATTGATATGCCAGGGCTTAGGTTGAAAAATTTTGGAAATAAAGCTTTTGTAGTAAATACTAAAGATTCTTTGCTAGCGCGCATTCCATTGGGTTCGGAAATCATCGCAGTAGAAGGTATAACCACCGAGCAATATCTCCGTGATAGGGTCTTTCCCTATATCAGTTCCTCGACAGATCACATTCGATACAATTGGGGAATTAGAGATCTTCTTGATGGCGAAAGAAATTCAGAGGTTCAATTTGAAATCAGGCTTCCAAATGGTGAAGTTCGAAAAGAACAACTGAAAAGAAATAGGCAAGAAGGGGGAGATTGGGTTAAAGGAAGAAAAGGCTGGCGACTTTTCGAGTTCAGCAAAACTGAAGGAGACTTTGCTCATGTCAAGTTGAATAGCTTTAGTCGTGAAAATATAATCGAAGAGTTTGAAAAAAGAATAGACAGTATCAAAGACTGCAAGGGAGTGATAATAGACCTGAGAGAAAACGGGGGAGGTAGCTCAGGCATAGGTTATGCCATCCTAAATCACTTTACCCAAAAGACCTATAAAGGCTCACAATGGCGTACCCGCGAGCACAGAGCCTCATATAAAGCCTGGGGGAAATTTGTAGATGAAAGTTTGCCTTTTGAAGAATTGAGTGAATCAGATAAAAGAGCAAAACTTACCCTGGATGGAGAATATTGGTATGTAGCCGAACCCAGTGAATACAAATCTGAGGTAAAAGAGATAATCGAGCTTCCGGTAGTGGTGTTGATCGGTAATAATACAGCTTCTGCTGCTGAGGACTTTCTGGTAGCCTTGGATCAAGTTGGAATTGCGAAACTCATTGGCTCACCTACTTTTGGAAGTACGGGACAGCCTCTTATGATGGATTTACCCGGTGGTGGAAGTGCACGTATTTGTACCAAAAGAGATACCTATCCAGATGGACGTGAGTTTGTGGGATATGGTATACCGCCGGATTATAAGGTTGAGCAGACCGTAGAAGATTATCTCAATGATAAAGATGTCGTCCTTGAATATGCGGTAAAATATTTAAAAGAGAATCCCAATTTCGGCAAAGGCAAAAAGTAAAAAAGGGAGACAGTATCCCTGTATTTGACAATTGCAATCAGCCAGCATATGATTTCTGGTCCTAATCAACTTTGTGCATACAGTCCCTCCAAGTCTTTGATCATATCTTCCCCCGTCCGATAGCCCCTGCTCAATAGATAATATTGATCTTCCTTTTGTGCTACCATACTGGGAAAGCCTCTAATTCCCATGCCAGCCGCTAACTGAAAATCGGCTTTGGTATTTTCTTTCATTTCCTCTGCCTCAAACAGCTTTTTGTACATGTCTGTATCTAGTTCAAATCTTTCTGCGATCTCTAAATAGGTTTCTACTTTACCGGTATCCTTATTTTCTTTGTAAAATGCTTTCTGTACGGCATGATAAAAGTCCAGAGCAATCTCAGGTTTCAGGGTTCGAGCAGTTTCTACTCCTCTACACGCAGGCTCGGTATCATAGATGAAGTCTCCTTTTTCCAGAATATCATAAGAAAATTCCTGCCCGCTTCGCGCTTCTACATGATCCCAATGCTCTCGCAGGAAATTCCCGAGCTCAGCCATGGTCTCGGTTCCATTAGGGCGAAGGCCTCCCAACACAAGCTGAAAATCCAGTTGGGGAAATTTCTCGAGGACTTTCTCCAGTTCTGGCCCAAATCCATAACACCAGGAACACATGGGGTCTCCCACGTATATCAGTTTATTTGCGTTATCTTCCATATTAGCGACAAGTATCTATTTTTTTATTTGCCTAAAAGTAAGCCCTCGGACATATAACAGGTTTAAGAAATCCGAAGGGGCCAATTCCTGATTTCCCATTCCTCTTAGGAATGATTAATTTATGGAAAACCAATTTATTAAGAGAATTTATGAATCCTACTATTGCGGGCGATCTAACTGCTTTTCGTGCAGAAACCCATGCCTGGCTGGATGAAAACTGTCCACAAAGCCAGCGAGCACCGGTAAAGAATGGCTTCGATGATATTTTTGCAGGGGGACGCAATCCCCATTTCCATAATGAAGACCAGAGAGTCTGGTTCGAACGGATGCGAGATAAAGGCTGGACAGCTCCTACCTGGCCAAGAGCTTATGGAGGCGGAGGGTTGAGCCCTCAGGAAAACAAAGTATTGGAAGAAGAAATGGGCAAGCTCGGTTGCCGCAAACCCTTATGGAGCTTTGGATTGATGATGTTGGGGCCAGCGCTTCTGCATTATGGCTCAGAGGAGCAAAAACAGAAATACATCCGTGAAATTGTTAATGGAGAAATTTGGTGGTGCCAGGGATATAGCGAACCTGGCTCCGGCAGTGATTTGGCTTCCCTCAAGACCAGTGCAGTTGATATGGGAGATCATTATTTGGTAAATGGTCAGAAAGTCTGGACTTCTTATGCGGACAAAGCAGATATGATTTTCTGTCTGGTGCGTACAGATCAGGAAGCTCCCAAACATTCTGGAATTTCTTTCCTCCTTATCGATATGACCTGGGAAGGGGTAAGTACCCGCCCGATCAAATTGATTTCTGGAAAATCTCCATTCTGCGAAACCTTTTTCGACAATGTAAAAGTTCCTAAAGAAAATATCGTTGGAGAAGTAAATGCCGGCTGGAGCATTGCAAAGAATCTTCTTACACATGAAAGAAGTTCCATAGGCTCTCTCTTTGGCAACATTTTCCCTATTCAGGAATTTGCCAAGGATAAAGTAGGCCTGGAAAATGGAAAACTAGCTGATCCGGTATTGAGGACCGAGGTAGCGCGGTTGATGATAGATTCTATGGGATTAAAATATGCGATTGAGCAAACCATAGATGAGGCCAAAGCTGGCCAGCAACCGGGAGCAAAATCTTCTTATTTCAAATATACAGGTTCAGAATTGAATAAAACCCGTAATGAATTGATGGTAGCACTTGCAGGATATGAAGGCCTGTATTGGGGGGAGGATATCAAGGAAGGAAAAATCGCCCGTGATATGTGTCGGACCAAAGGAAACTCCATTGAGGGAGGAACCTCTGAGATTCAATTGAACGTCATTGCCAAACGTGTACTGGGCCTACCCACTTTTAAAGGATAATCACCGGAATCAAATCAATATAGAATGGCTTTAATACTAAGCGAAGAAGAAAAAATGCTCAAATCCTCCGCAAAGGAGTTTCTGTCAGAAAGATCTCCGGTGGAAGCACTGCGTAGGTTGAGAGATAGTCAGGACTGCTATGGATATGATCGTAGCTTGTGGATGGAGATGGCAGAAATGGGCTGGACGGCTCTGACCGTGGATGAGGAATATGGAGGTCTTGGATTTGGATATGTAGGTCTGGGGCAAATTATGGAAGAATGTGGCCGCACCCTAACAGCTTCTCCTATGGTTTCCACAGCTTTATTGGGAACTACGGTAATTTCACTAGGTGGAAGTGATGCCCAAAAGCAGGCGCTACTTCCTGAGATTATGGGAGGCAGCATGATAACTGCCCTGGCTTTTGAAGAAAAAAATGCTCACAGACCTTTCGATGTATCAACTACAGCCGAAAAATCTGGAGAAGGATACAAAATAAGTGGAAAGAAAGTCTTTGTTCTGGATGGACATGTGGCAGACAAGCTGATCGTTTCAGCTATGGTTGATGGCGAATTAGGCCTTTTTATTGTTGATGGGAAATCTGAGGGCATCAGTATAGAACGTAAGTTCATGATGGATAGCCGCAATGCAGCTAATGTGAGTTTGGAAGGTGTAGCAGTAAAAGCAGACGATAGGGTAGGAGGAAAGGAAGTTCTGGAGAAAAGTCTGGACATTGCCCGTATCTGTCTTTCGGCTGAAATGGTCGGTACTATGCAGGAAGCCTTCGAGCGGACAATTGCTTACCTGAAAGAGCGTCAACAATTTGGCGTACCTATCGGAAGTTTCCAGGCACTTCAGCACAGAGCAGCGCATATGTTTAGTGAAATAGAGCTTTGCAAGGCTATGACCTTAAAGTGCTTACAAGCTATAGATAAGCAGGATAAATATTTGGCTGTTAAAGCGAGTATGCTCAAAGCGAAGGTTGGAGAGGTTCTCAAATTGGTCAGCAATGAAGGGGTGCAGATGTTTGGGGGAATTGGAGTAACCGATGATGAGGAAATAGGCTTCTTTATGAAGCGCGCCCGAGTTGCTCAGCAAACTTTCGGGGACTATAACTATCACCTCGATCGCTTTGCCACAATAAATGGATT
Source organism: Bacteroidota bacterium (assembly GCA_039819665.1). Taxonomy (GTDB): domain Bacteria; phylum Bacteroidota; class Bacteroidia; order J057; family J057; genus JAWPMV01. Next base: position 21,838 of record JBCBRM010000007.1, on the reverse strand, counting down.
CTAGCAATTAGATCTATACTAACACAAAAAGGTTGGGGCGACTGTCTCAACCTTTTTTTAATTTAGCCCACTGATCCCAAAAATGAACTCATGAGGTTTTATACTTATTTCCTTTGTTGCTTGATGTTACTTTCCTGTGAAGGGACTGAAAAAGAAAAGCATAGCAAAGCTCCCGAGGAAAGTTCTGAGCAGTTGGAGCAAACCCTGATTGAAGAAATGCCGACTATATCTATACCTGAAGGCATGAAGCTTTTGGGCGAAGCCGAGGGAGATTTGAATAAGGACGGTATGCCTGAAAGGGTTCATGTTTACGATACCGGAAAAGAAGTAGAAATGGGAACGAAACGAATGTTATATGTGTATCAGGCAAATGGAGATAACTGGGAGGTCTGGCATAAAAGTTCCGGAGCGGTTTTACCCAGTCAACATGGAGGCATGATGGGAGACCCCTTTGAGGCGGTTCGCATAGAAAGAGGATCCATCGTGATTGATCATTTTGGAGGGAGCCGGGAGAAATGGAATTATACCCATCGGTTTCGTTATCAGAAAGGGGCTTTTGAACTCATCGGTGCAAGCGTGCGATTTGGAGCTCCCTGCGACTACTGGGATCACTTCGACTACAACCTTTCTACCGGCCGTATCGATATAAAAATGGAAAAGGAGGATTGCGACAATGAGGAAAACAATAAGGAAAAAGCCTTCACATTCACCGAAAAGAAAGAAAAACTCCCCCAAATGGAGGGCTTTTATCCCGGAAATAATGAAGTATCCCATAGCGAATCCGGTGCTTCTTTTTATTATTAATCAAAACCGACCATTTTCAAGCAAACTTACATGATAAAAAAGTCGATCCTGATCATCATTTCCCTTATGCTGGGATTTTCCAGCCTTTCTGCTCAATCTCTATATGAAAAAGACTTTGAGTATTTCATAAAAACCCTGGAAGAGAATTACGCCTATTTTGAGGGAAGAGGAACGAATTGGGAGCGCGTGAAAGAAATTTACACCCCCAGAGTAGAGAAGATCAAGGACCTGAGTAATTTCATCCGATTGATAGAAGAGATTTGGAATGAGCTATATAATGGGCATATGTCCATCAATTTTAATTTGCCTTCTTCCAGCAGACTGATTCCTCAGGGGGCTGATTTTTGGGTAGAATATAGAGAGGGCGAATTTGTGATAGTCGATTTGAGAGTGGGATTTAATGCAGAAGAAGTTGGCTTAAAGCCTGGTATGAAGGTTACGCATTTCAATGGGCAATCGGTCATCCTCGCTTTGCAAAAATACCTGCCCAAATCCTTTACCGACTATGATGCCCGAGCCTATGAACATGCAGCTAATGTCTTGCTTGCAGGAACTCATGATCAGGACAGAAAGATCACAGCTGTGTGGGAAGGAAAAAGCAAAGATTACTTTCCCGACATTACTCCCAATCGTACGGCAAATTTTCAGATGCCGGGCTTACTTTCCACGGAAAAAATGGAAGGAAATATTGGATACATCCGCATTCACAATAGCCTGGGAAATCCCGAACTCATTAAAGAGTTTGACAAGGCTTTGGATGGCATGATGGATACACATGGCCTGATCATTGATTTACGAGAAACCTCTTCCGGCGGTAATACAGTCGTAGCGCGTGGATTGATGGGAAGATTTATTTCGGAGGAAAAGCCATATCAAAGGCACCGTTTCCCTTATGAAGAGAAATATTTTGGGATCAAGCGAAGCACCATGGAATACGTTTCTCCCAGAGGTAATCTTTATGATAAACCTCTTGTCGTTTTGGTAAGTCACTGGACGGCCAGTATGGGAGAAGGGATTACGATAGCTTTTGATGCGATGGATCGAGCAAAAATTGTGGGCACTCGTATGGCGGGTTTATTAGGAGCCATCGATTGTTATCAAATGGAAGAAACCTCCATGCAATTTTGCTTTCCGACCGAACAGCTTTTTCATGTGGACGGTACACCTCGTGAGGATTTTGTACCGGAGTATCTGATGAAAGAAAGTAAAGATGCCTTATCAAAAGCCCTGGACTTGCTCAAAAAATAAATGCAGTGGCTTTGCTAACTTAAGCTTATGAAAATCCCTTGCTTGCTTCTGCTTTCCTGTTTCCTCTTCTTTTCCTGTAGCCCAAAAGAAGAGGAAGATCGTATTCCCGGTCATCATCTGGAGGACTTTCAGGCTTGTATGGGTGATCCGGATGACAGCTTTGATAATATCCGGGATTTATCTTTGGGCTATTCGCTTTCCTTTCCGGAATATTGGGAACATGAGACTCGCTCCGATACTTTGGCCGAAAGTATAACTGCGCATAGATACATTACCGATACAACAGACTACTCTATTATAGATAGTCATATCATGAATGTTACCTACTTTCTGGAAAAGTCGGGCGAGATGGAAAAGTTTGTGAATGGCTTCTCTACAGCAAGCACAAATATGGGTTTAGAGGTACTGAATCGTGGAAAAGGAACAGCTTTTGGAAAAGAATGTCAATGGCTGGTCATGGAAGACAAAAGAGAGAAGTATAGCAACAAAATGTTCCTGCTATTCTTCTCTTCTCCTGATAAAGAGCATGTGATATTGTATGAATATAGTGCCTATGCAGGAGAGGACTGGTACGAAAACCTATGTGACATGCTTCGATTTAAACAGGATGTTTAGAAAATTACGATCCATGAAGATCAGAGAGAATCAGGTATTGCTCAGGTCTCTCAAAATAGCTGACGCTGCACCCATGGCGCTTCTTGCCAATAATAAAAAGATTTGGGACAATGTGAGGGACTATATGCCCTATCCCTATGGTGAGCAAAATGGGCGAGAATTTATCGAAATGGTTCATGAAGAAGAGCGTCCTTTGACCTTTGGGATCAGCTACAAAGGTCGACTCGCTGGAGTAATCAGTTTGGTTGCTCAGGAGGATATCTATCGGAAAACAGCTGAAATTGGTTATTGGTTGGGAGAGCCTTTCTGGGGGAAAGGGATTGCTACACAAGCTGTAAAAATGATCACTAAATATGGATTCGAGCAGATGGATTTCATCCGATTATATGCGGGGATATTTGAATATAATATAGGCTCTATGCGGGTATTGGAAAAAAATGGATATGTGAAAGAAGGGATTTTTAAAAAAGCTCTGATCAAGAATAATCAAATATGGGATGAGCATAGATATGCACTTTTGAAGGAAGATTTTGCAGGGTAGTTGTTGAGGGTTCTTATTCTGTTTTTCTCAAAAAATATAAGGTTTCTTGACACAGATGAGCCAAAGCGTATTCAATCCTCGGACTGAAAGAGGATAATAGGTATGATCAGGCCATATCGTCCTTCTGCAGCCATTCCTGTGTAATCTTATCCAGCATTTTCACTTTATATTCAAAATCTCCTCTCAGGCGATCTCTGATCTCTTTCATGTTGTCGAGAAGCTCTTGCATATTTTCTGTATCCGGAATAGCTTCTGTGAGGTATTCGCGCATCCGTTTGGAAATAGTTGGTGATTTGCCATTGGTGGAAATGGCGATTTTGAGGTCTCCTTTTTTTACAACTGAGCCTAAGTAAGCATCACATAGCTTAGGGGTGTCAGCGACATTGGTGATTGTATTACGATTTCGTGTAATATCCTTAATCTTTTCATGTAGCTTTGAATCATCTGTAGCCAGAATCACGAAATCCTTATGGTCAAGATCTTTTTCTTCGAAAGGTCTTTCTATAAGTTCAACAAAAGGATGAGCCTTGGCCAGTTCTCGTATCTCTTGCTGTAAAATTTCCTTGGCTACCAGAGTGATTCTGGCTCGCGGGCTATTTTTTAAGAGAGCTTCCAGTTTTTCCAACCCTACATAGCCACCCCCAACGACTAAGGTGTGTATTTGGTCTAGTTTTATAAAGATGGGGAAAAGGGTATTTCCGGAATCCTGATCCATGAAGCTCATATGAAATCTGATTTTATCTACTGAAGAGGTTTAAGAATTGAAAACTAAGTCCTAAGTTCACAAAAATTAGAAGTTTTATCTATGCAAATTCAAATTCTTCTCTTGTCTTTTTTCCTTATTACCAGTTTCCAGCTTTCGGCGCAGGAAGAGGCTACTGATTTTAAAAAGCTCACTAGTGTTCCCAAATCGATTCCCGAGATTTCTGGAATTTATATTCAAGGGGATACTGTTTGGGCGCATAATGATAGTGGAGGAGAGCCGGTATTATTTGCTTTTGATGTAAAAGGAAACTTACTGGATTCAGTATATATAGAGAACACTCAAAATCAGGATTGGGAAGAGTTGACCCATGATGACAAGGGCAATGTGTATATCTGCGATTTTGGAAATAATAATAATCAAAGAAAGAACCTGAGAATTTTTAAGTACCATCCGGATCAGGGCTGGCTAGGAACTATCTTTTTCAATTTTGAGGACCAGAATTCTTTTCCCCCTTCCTCTGATAACAAGAGGTTCGATGCGGAAGGTGCATTTTGGTATCAGGATTCCATTTATATCTTTAGTAAAAACAGAAGTGGGTTCTTTACCTATATGTATGTGATCCCGGATGTAGCTGGTATCCATACAGCCGTTCTAAAGGACAGTTTAGATTTGAGGGATCGGATAGTTACAGCCGCCGCCTTAAGCCCGGATAAAAGCAAGATGGCACTTTTAGGCTATACCCTGGACAGGAAGCATGGCTTTCCACAATTTCAATCCAGCCTATTTGTATTTAGCAATTTTACTCACGGTAATTTTTGCGATGGAGAGATGCTGCGAATCAAGCTCCCGCATCGACAATTCGAAGCCGTGGACTTTAGAACAAATCACCTAATCTATCTAGGAGCAGAAAAAACGCCTATTCACAAGCCTATATTGGGGAAAGTTGATCTCACCCAATTGAAATATAGTAGCAAAAAGGAATAGCTTTTTACCAGGTTTTATACCAGACTCGAAATACCTGATACCATCTTTCGGTTTGATTGTATGGAATCTTGAGTTCGGGATCTTCGCTACCTTCTTCGCTCGGATTATGTATGTTGGGGAGGAGGATAGTTTCAATATTGAGAACTTTGAGATTGGGTTCAGTATCCATCCACTCATTCATTTTTATTTTGGTCTCATTCAGAGCTTCCATTTCTCTTTTTCCGAAAATATTGGGACCTGAGGTTACTCTGGGAACGAAATCTTTGAAGGTGATCATAAGGGATTAAAATTTGTAACACCTATCTAGTAAAATCCTCTTTAATAATTGTTCGAATGCCTTCCAGATAAGGTGTAGGTTTCATACTAAATTCTAGTTCGAATTTACTACTATCAAAAATATAATCCCGATCGTACTGGTAATTCATTTCTGGAAGTTCTCGCATGACTGGAACAAAAATCCCTATAAGTTTTAACATGAAATTAGAGATGGTACGAACCTTTGGTTTTACGCCAAATTCTTTTGCGATCAATTCAACCCATTGTTTGCCTGTTGGGGGATGAGAAGCAGTCGGCAAATGCCAGCTTTCTCCATAAGCATCTGGCGTATTTCCCAATAAGGCAGTAGCTTTTGCAGCATCCGGGACATAGGTATAAGAATGTTTATAATCTAGAGATTTCATCCACATGGCCGACTTTCCTTTGGACAATGGAGTGATAACTGTATCTCGAAGGACTCCATTTCTTTCCAGGCCCGGCCCATAAAAATCCGCAGATCGAGCAACCAGGGCTTCCAGGCCCTCTTCTCTTACAGCCTTCCAAAGCATATCCACAATCTCTCTTCGGATTTTTCCTTTTTCACTACTTGGATTATGAGGAGTTTCCTCATTCATAGGAGCGAGATGACGAGGATCATACATGTAGATATTATCAAAGAACACCAATTTTGCTTTATGGGCAAGACAGGCATCGATGACATTTTTCATCGTAATAGGCCACATTTCGGCCCAGACTTTTACGGAATAAGGATATCCCACAATGAGGTAGACTATTTTGGAGCCTTTGATTGCCTCCATGACCTCCTCAGCCTTAGTTAAATCGGCTTTAAAAACTTCATCTTCGGGATTAACTTTTTTGGGATTTCTGCTGACCAGTCTGATTTTATCAGTATGTGTTTTCAGGGCTTTCGCCAATTCGTTGCCGACGCTTCCGCCAGCTCCAAGAAGGGTTTGCATAGAGAGCTTTTAAAATAAAGACTTTAGGTAATCATGAGAGTTTGAATTAACAAAAGAAAATAGCATTTCCTCCCACATTTCTACTGGAACATCTAAATTTCTTATTGGCTTCTGCTAAAGTTGTTTTTCGAACTGATTTTCTTCAGGCCAGGGTTGAAGATCAACAATGTTGTCTATACCTACCTGTCCTTCCTCTATGAGTCCATCCTTGGCATCCCAGATTCTCCAATTCATAAATGGAATTCCTAAAGGCTGAGATTCAACGAAAATACATCTCAATTCTCCCGATTCCCAATTGCAGCGTTTTTGCAGGGCTTTGAGCATTTGTTCGCTGTGCAGGTGCCCATCTCCAAAATTCCATCCCAATGCTACACCTGCTACCAATTCACCATCTCGCCAGGTATAGTCGTCAATATTGTCAACAGCTTTGGGCAGCAACTGATGCAAAGCACGGGCATGCAGGTGCATCATGCGGAAACTGATCACCCGTGACAAAAGCATTTCTTTAGTTGGTTCATCATAAAAGAGGTCAAGCTGTTTACCTACTGTTTTAGAAGCTTTTACTACATGCTCATCCATCTTCTCTTCGGCATTTCCCTTAAATAACCAAACGCTATATGGCCAGTTTCCGGCATAATATCTCATAGATATCAAAAAGGAAACAGCCCTTGGATAAAAATTACCGAGTAATTGCAACGCAAGTAAACAGATCAGGAGTGCAGTAATCAATACAGGCGAACCTATACTAAAGATGCTGACATCAGCATGTTGGCCGAAGAGTACATAAGCTCCATAGACCATCATGACATTCCACTCTATCGGTACGCCCATGGGAATGTTGGCAGTGATGAAGAGGTGGAAGAGGAACATGACAATTAAGCCCATCTGTACTACCTCAGGACTCCCTCCAAATAAGAGAACTAGAGGAAATCCGTATTCTAATGCAGTACCTGTATGTGCCAGAAAGCTGCTAAAGCGACTCGCGCGGAGATCTTCAGGATAATTCTTGTAGAGTTTCTTCTTCACCCAGTTGATTCGCATGACGGCACTATTGCTCAACATTACACCTATCACTCCCGGAAAGTGTCTATTCAATTTTGAAGTAGCAGCCCAAAACCAGACCCCCCACCAGACGACTTTTGAACCAGCAAGGGCATCCATAGGAAAAAGAAAGCAGAAAGTTGCAATCCAATAGTGTTCTGCTCTTGCCATCAGGAAAATGGTCCTGTCCAGCAAACCCAAAATAGGGAGTAGAATTAGGGTAGGAATCAATAGGTCAGGTGTACCAATGAGATCAGGTGCAATCAGACACCGAATTATCAATCCTAAGTGTAGTAAATAAAGCCCTACATCAAGAATATTACGCTTATCTCCTCCGATCAAGGGTGCATCCGGTAAAAAGGGAAGCTTGATGGTAGAAGGTCTGGCAAGATGTAAAATCCCTCCAAAAGGGGGGAAGTAGCGTGCAGTAAGAGGGCCACTGCCTGAAGCTAGACCGATGCCTTCAAATACCATACTCCAAAGGATAGCTTTCAAAAAAGCTTCGGGATGATACCACCAGCTTGAAATCGTATCCAGTCCTCCCAACTCAGTCGAGAAGGAGCAGAATATCGCCCATAACCAAACATAAAGGACAATCTTTAGGATATAAAAAACATAAACGCTAACTGGTGCGCCATATCCCTGGGTAGCCCAGGCCTGGCAGAGCATCTTTACTCGAATCGGGAAGGGTTTTTTCTTCCATTCTTCAAAATCGAAAGGAAAGGTCTGAGGGGCTAGTAGTTTCATAGATAGTAGTAGATTTCCAGACTTATAATACGATATTTTGAGGAATCTTACTTAACGCATTAACTCTTTTATTTGGGGGTTGCTCATGGGGCTTTTTCCACCTTTTTTAATAAAGGTTGAGCCAAAAATCGCAGCGCCCAGAACCAGCTACACCTGCCGCCCCGGCTCCCAATGGGCGCTGCAGGGCCTGCGCGCCTTGTTAGTGGGTGAGGGAATTCAGATTCATGATCATCGCCAACACACTAAGACCCTAATACGCTAACACGTCTTCCATGCGCGCCGGGGCCAGGCTGCTGCATCGGGTGCGGGGGCCGGATCGCGGGCGGCTTTGCAGCAGCTTGATTTTTGCTTCTTTTCATCTAAGGAAAAGAAGAAGAAAACAAATATCGACCCGCTCAAAGTCCTCGCAAATTGCTTTAAATCTACCTTTCGGGAAGGAGGCCTATCTATAGCTTAAACACCTTATCCAGATAACTCTTTTCGGGAACCCGATGCTTACTCGCTTTACTCACGACTACATAGACCACGCAAGCAAATAAAAAAGCGGGAATGATCTCATGGATGTCTTTGAGGCTTTCATATCTCAGACGGAATCCAAAGCGCCAAACAATGGTTCCGATAATTCCGCAGATCATAGATGTAATGGCACCCAAATCTGTTCCCCATTTGAGGTAAAGCCCGCCAAAAATAGCAGGAAAAAAGCTGGCTGCGAATACTGCTCCTGCAAAGGCCGTTAGTTCTACTATACCTGCTGGAGGGTAGAGGGTAATGAGAAAGACCAAACCGCAATACCCCAGCATGGCCCATTTGGTGTTTTTGATGATGGCTCTTTCTGAAATTGGTTTCCAGACATGCCAGATATCTTTTACAAAGGCTGTTCCCACAATTAAGATGACAGATGCTAAAGAGGACATGCCTGCAGCAAAAAGTCCGGCTACACAAATGCCGCTAATCAATTGATTATCTATTTTTTCCAACATAAATCCTATCACCTCATCTGTATGGTTTATGAGATAAGCAGCTTCTTCTGCTGTAGCCATACCATGCACCAGTGCTCCTAGCCCCATGACGCAGATCAACGAAATTCCCAAAAAGACGGGAGTCCAGATCATGGCGAACTTCATGCTTTTGGCATTGTCGACGGAATAGAAACGAATAAGAGATTTCGGATCAGAGATTTGCTTCATTCCGATAGAAAGGCCGATTCCCAGGATGTAGAGAAATGAGACGAGGGAGCCGAAAGTAACCAAACCGGAACCCATAGGAGTTCCACCTTTGCTCACATGATCGATATCTGAGATTTTGGTCATCAATTCGTCTACTCCTCCCACGTAAATGAAGGGCAACATGACCATTAGTATCGCAACGGCGAACATGATGATACCTTGTACTGCATCTGTCCAAAGTACGCTATACATTCCTCCCCACATCGTATAAGCACAGGTAATGAAGAGAATGAGAAATGCCCCCCAGGCATAAGGGATATCCATGACTGATTCTAATACATGGGCACAGCCTTTAGCAATACCGACCATGTACCAGATCGTTGCGAAAAGGATTGTAAATGCTGATAGGATTCGAATCGATTTGGCAAAACTGCTTTTATAGCGTAGATGGAAATAATCAGGAACAGTAAAAGATTGGAGGATACTGGACTGATTTCGCATACGTGGGCCCAGTAAGAGCCAGGCGATGATACAGAATACCGCCCAGATCATACCTACCCAGGCCCAGGAAAGCCCAAATTGAAAGGACTTACCTGACATACCTATATAAGTATTGGTGCTGGCAGAGGTGGAGAAAAAAGCCAGTGAGATTACCCAACCGGGAATTTCTCGTTTGGCGATGTAGTATTCTTTCAGGCCACTGGAGGCTTTCTTTTTAAAATACCAACCGACATAAAGACAGAAAAAAATGTAAATGAGGGTAAGGAGAATAACAACTCCGTTTTCAGCTAAATAATCCATCATGATTCTTCCTCCTCTTCTTCAATGGTGAAATCCATGCGTGATACGATAAAGGCATTGATCAGTACCAGGAGAAGAATGCCCCAATAGGGAAATCCAGTCCAGAAATCCATAGTAGTAGTTTTGGATTAAAGATACAGGAATTATTCGAGAGGAGTTTTGACACAAGGTCTTCATCACAAAAAGCTTTGACATCCCATCCAGCGTAGAGGGGTCTCATTATTACCGCCTATTTCCTTTCCCCTATATATGAAGAGTTATGGGAAAAGCGGTAAGCTATGCCTTAGGACCTTCGCAAGCTCAGGATGACATGGATTTTTTAGCTATTAGGTTCTGGAATGATACGTTAGTATGTATGACCTAGTCAAGCATTATCATAGTTTCCTCAATTTCCCCCTTCGCAAATTTACGTGCTGCCTGATCCGCACGTCGGACAGGCTCGGGTATACGGTACTGCCCTCGTATTGCTTGACTGATGGAAAGTGTTGAGGACTGATTGATACGAAAGCCGGCACTGGGAAAAATAGGTTTGATAGCTGTTTGAGAGCGGAGGACTGAGCCGATCCATTCACCATTATCCACAAGTTTCAGAAAAGAGTTTTCCCTTTCGTTCAACTCACTAACATCCAGCTTCAATAAGGTATCTTTGGCGATGCCCATACTCGGAAGATTTACCTTGATTCCTACCCAGCTGGCCAGCCCCATACGATGAGGGTGTGCGGTCCCATGTCCGTCTATGATTAGCAGTCTTATTTCCTTTGAAATCTGGTTCTGTAATTTTTGGATAGCAGCCAACAAAACCGGTCCTTCTCTAAAAGCAAAGTATCCCGGTTTGTATTCATGTCGTACCTCTTCTTTGGCCAGATAAATTCGAGAACTGTCTTCTTCCCATTTCATGAGATCCATGGCTACATATGCCTCATTACCGGCATATTGAACGTCGAGGGTGGATATTAGGTCGCCTTTACTAAGGGGGAATGCCTGTTCTTCTTCAGGAATCTCTTGAAGAAGGTGCAGCTTTTTGAGCTCTTTTTCATAGTCTATTTCTGGTGGCATCTTCTGATAACTTTCGTAGAACCTTCAGGGCTTTTTGGGTATCATTTTTTCCAACAAAAATGTGATCGTGATAATATCCAGCTACCACATTACAGCTGATCTTCGCTTCTCCTAAAGCTTGAGAAAAGGCAGCTGTCAAACCTACAGCATCCAGAGCCGAATGAATCTCCAGGCTAATCCAGGAAGCCAGAAAATCATAGGTTAATTTGTGCTGGTCTGCCACTGTCTGAGGAAGAATATAGGTTATCCCTTCTTGCTCCTTAAATGTACCTATTGAATCCTTCTGCAGGTCTGTTCTGGGGTTGGGGAATGAACAAAATACATACAAACCCTCATTAAGACGAGGATTCATATTGCTCAGCAATTTATGAAGGGCTTTTTCTCCTGCCATTTAGTTTTTCTTTCTCTCCCAGGTACGCGAACTAATAAATGCCAAAGGTTTGGTGAAAATCAGGGTTCTTTTGATTTCCTGATCATTGGGATTGATCTGCAGGGATTCCTTGAAATAATTTTTTGCTTCTTCAAAGCGCTTATTTTTTTGGGCAATCTTCCCGAGAAAATATAGCGTTTGCGCCAGATTATTACCGGGATTCTTGCGCATGCCTGGTAATACTTGGAGTAAGTCATCTTTGGCTTCTTTGTACTTTTTTAGATGAAAGTAAATCAAGCCTCGCATCGCTTGGCCTACTTCCAATCCGGGACGCATTTCCATGAGTGTTTCTATACTCCTTTCAGCCTGTTTATAGTTTGCCAGATCATAGGAAATTCTAGCCCGATAAAAGAGGGCTTTGATGTCATTGGGGTTAAGCTTGAGAGCAGCTTCTACTTCTCTTTCTGCAGCTGCTTTCTCATTATTTTGTAAGTAGTGTTCACATTGCTTCATGTGTCGTTCTACTTTAAAGGTAATATCAGGACTGCTGGCAGCTGAAGCACCTTTCTGTTTCTGATCGTATTCGTAGCTAATGGCTTCTTCTCCTTGTTTATCTACTCTTTCGCCCTGAATTACTGCATCAATAAATTCTTGGGGAGGTAGATAACCATATGAGTAGACATAGGAATAAATCAACATAGGAGCAGCATAGCGAATTCCCCTATGGACAACATGTATTTCACCATTGCCAGGATTCTCTTTCTCACATTTTTGAAATATTTCTGCCGCGTACCAGGTTTCAGATTCCGGATGTTTCTCTATGCTGGGTCTATGGAATCCTCTGGTAAAACTTACCCCATTTTTAAAGGGATCAGAGCACCAAAGGCTTAGTTGGTTGAAAAATTCGGGTGGAACTTTGCCTTTGGGATAATCATGCGGATCTTCCAGCCATCCGATAGCTTTAATGGGATAGTAATAGTGATAGTGCTGTTGTAGGTCAGGTATGTGCATGTGTACATCAGATTGTGGAAGGACTGATGGTAATATAAAATTAAAATAAATTAGTTGGAATGGAAGTGGAGGAGGAAAGTTTAAGTGCAGCTCTCAGGATCAAGCTCAATGAAATCACCCATTACAAATCCTGCAAAATTTGCTCGTACATTTCCAGCCATTCGAAAAAGTCGGGCACGAGGGTATTTGAGTAGGAACAAGCAGAATTAAATAGGGCACAAATGGCTAGTTTCCGGTCTGGATCAAGGGCTATTTCACTTCGAAACTCATTTACGTAGCCGCCGTGATAAAGTAGGGGCTTGTCTTTATAACTCAGAAAGCGCCAACCCATAGCATAATGAGAGCTACTGACTCCTTGCCATCTATTGAAAAAGAGATCTTTGTCTGAGGTGTTGATATAAGGGTGGTAAACCTCTGCAAGTACTTCTGGTTTGACTACCTCTGGGCGATTTCCAAAAAGTACCTGAATCCACGCTGCCATATCCGAAATAGAAGCATTGATTCCTCCGGCAGAAATGGCATTGTAATATTTGGGAGTAATAGAATCCTGAACCCAAGCTTCTTGTTTCCGATCATATCGATGAGGAAGCGCTTTATTGCCATGGAGCTTGATTCCCTTAATGTCAGTGGAAGCATCCTGCATTCTGGCTGGACCAAGAATTTTTTGTTCGAGTAGACTTTGGTAGGCTAAACCGCTGACAGAGTCCAGCACTTCCTCTATCAAAGCAAAGGCCGCATTTTGGTAGGCATAATATTCACCTGGATTTCCTTGCAGATATACATATTTGAAATTATCTGCCACTTCTCTTGGGCTTTTAAGCTCTTCGATTTGATTGGTGTAAATATGTCTGGGAAAGCCTATGCTGTGGGATAACAAATGTTGTACTTCAACAGCTTCTGTCTGCTCTTGGGTTTTGAGTTTGAAGTAGGGCAAAATCTCTGTCAAGGGGGTATCCCACTCCAGCTTCCCTTCTTCTACCATCATCCCAGTTAGGACTGCTGCAAAAGCTTTGGAAAGGCTGCCTATACGAAATACAGTTTCGCTATCGATAGAATCGCCGGTCCCTAATTCCTTTAATCCAAAACTTTCCTCAAACCAAATACTGGAATCCTGAACAACAATAATAGCAGCACCTGGACAGGAGGCATTGTTGAGCTGATTTTGTATATGAGATCTGTAATGTTGAAAGAAAACCGCTCTCTGCTTGGGAGATGCATCTTCAATCTGCTCGATGAGTTGTTTTTTCTCCTGATTGACCTCTAGCCCCCCAAAAAAGGCGAGTATAATAGCAGCAAGCGCAATCCCTGAAAGAATGAAATATCGCATAGTTTCCGTTCAGGGAAATTAGGGAAAAATGGGAGTAAAGCGAAGCATTTATGGGGGTTAGTGTATTAGGGTGTTTGCACGATCATTGATTTCCTCAAATACGCGAACACTCTAATGCCCTAACACGTCTCTACGCAACCTGCGTAAGAGACTCCTGCTTTGAAGGCAAGTTACTGCTTCCCATCAGGTAGATATCCACTGCGCGGGCGGCTTCTCTTCCTTCAGAAATGGCCCAGACGACTAAAGATTGTCCTCTTCTCATATCACCAGCTGAGAAAACGCCTTCAACAGAGGTTTGGTAGAAGTCTGTGTGGACATTGCCTCTTTTGTCAAGTTTGACACCTAGTTTTTCCAGGAGACCTTCTTTTTGTGGGTAGAGGAAACCAACTGCAAGCAGAGCAAGGTCACAGGGAATTACTTTCTCGGTGCCTTCGATTTCCTTAAACTCTCGACTGCCAGGTTTCCACTCAATCTCAACTGTGCGTAAGGCTTTAACATTCCCTTTTTCGTCTCCAATAAATTCTTTGCTGAGGATGGCCCAGCTTCTGTCGCAACCTTCTTCATGAGAAGAAGATGTTCTGAGAACCATGGGCCAAAGCGGCCAGGGATTATCTTCTGAACGATTGAGTGGAGGTTTACTTAAGAGTTCTATTTGGGTAACAGAGGCAGCTTGATGACGATTGGAGGTGCCGACACAATCTGAACCGGTATCTCCTCCCCCGATAACGACAACATGTTTATCGGTAGCAGAGATTTCTCCCAATTCTTCGGTCCATTCACCGGATACTTTTTTATTCTGGCGTGTGAGAAAGTCCATGGCTACATGTATACCTTTCAATTCTCTACCGGGGATGGGCAGGTCGCGGGGAATGGTAGACCCACCGCAAAGCAATACGGCATCAAACTCTTCTTTCAAACTTTCCACAGAAACATCTACTCCTACATTGGTATTACATTGAAATTTGATCCCACATTCATTCATCAGTTTGATTCTTCTTTCCACTACCCATTTCTCCAACTTAAAATCCGGAATCCCATATCGTAATAATCCACCTGGAGAAGCTGCTCTTTCAAAAACCGTTACTGCATGTCCAGCTTTTCGCAATTGAGCTGCTGCAGCTAATCCCGCAGGACCTGAACCAATAACAGCTATCTTCTTTCCACTTTCCATCACCTCTAAAGGCTTAACCAAATCCAATTCAAAAGCCTTTTCAATGATGGCTTTTTCAATATGTTCAATAGCAACGGGATCTTTATTGATGCCCAGTACACAAGAGCCTTCACAAGGAGCAGGACATATTCTGCCTGTGAATTCTGGGAAGTTATTGGTAGATGAAAGGATAGCGTAGGCTAGCTCCCAATTTCCTTCATAAACGGCATCATTAAATTCGGGAATATTATTTCCCAGTGGACAACCACTATGGCAAAAAGGGACTCCACAGTCCATGCACCTGGCTGCCTGTTTCAGGGTATTTTCTTCAGGAAATTCCTGATAAAATTCCTTATAATTTTTGATTCGCTCTTCGGGCTTCTCCTGCCTGGGGAGTTCTCGCCCGAATTCCATAAAACCTGTTGGCTTACCCATTTTTCTAGCTTACTTTTTGAAAACTTCCGTTTTTACCCGTATTCAACACGGCCTTATAATCTCTTGGCATTACTTTTACAAAATGGCTAAATGCATCTTCCCAGTCTGTGATGAGCTTGAGGGCTATTCGACTACCTGTAAAGGTATAATGTTTATCGACCATGGATTTCAAGAGTTCCTTATCCTCAAAAGATAGAGGGTCCAAATCGACTAGTTCTTTATTACAATTGATTTCAAAATTGCTTTCAGAGTCATAGATGAAGGCCATACCTCCGCTCATTCCTGCCGCAAAATTTCTACCTGTTTTTCCTAAAATGATGGCTACTCCACCAGTCATGTATTCGCAACCATGATCTCCAACACCTTCTACTACCGCTTTGACTCCGCTATTTCTCACGCAAAATCTTTCTCCTGCGATCCCTCTGATAAATGCCTCTCCACTTGTTGCTCCATAAAAGGCTACATTTC
Source organism: Bacteroidota bacterium (assembly GCA_039819665.1). Classification (GTDB taxonomy): domain Bacteria; phylum Bacteroidota; class Bacteroidia; order J057; family J057; genus JAWPMV01. The sequence goes on along the minus strand of JBCBRM010000007.1, from coordinate 6,136 downwards.
CAATCAGGATATTTTTAGAAGGTTCAAAAGGAGAGACTTTGGGGGGATAGACGATGACTTGTGAACCTGACAATCCTTTCCCCAAATAATCATTGGCTTCTCCTTCGAGTTCAAATCGAATTCCTTTGGCTGAAAAGGCTGCGAAACTCTGTCCCGCAGATCCATAGAATTTATAATGGAGGGTTGCCTCTTCGAGTCCTTGGTCTTTAAATCTTTTACTGATTTCGTTGGAAAGCATGGCCCCGACGGCTCGATCTGTATTACCAATCTCAAAACTTTCGAAGGTAGGACTTTGCGTATCTATGGCTGGAATTGCCTTTTTGATCAACTCATGATCGAGAATATCGGCCAATCCGTGGTCCTGGGGCATGCTTTTGTACAATCCGGTCTGATCAGGATTGGGTTCTTTATACAGCACAGGACTTAGGTCAAGTGTTCTAGCTTTCCAATTGTTGATGTTGTCGCGCATTTTTAACACATCTGCCTGACCTACCATTTCATTCACAGAACGGAAGCCTAGCATGGCCATGTGTTCACGAAAATCTGTGGCGAGGAAGGTGAAGAAATTGATCACATCTTCGGGTCTTCCTGTGAATAGTTTTCGCAGATTCGGATCCTGGGTGGCTACTCCTACCGGGCAGGTATTCAGGTGGCATTTGCGCATCATGATACAGCCTTCGACGATGAGTGCTGCTGTGGCAACTCCCCATTCTTCTGCCCCCAAAAGGGTAGCAATGGCGATATCTCTACCGGTACGAATCTGTCCATCTGTCTGGATACGAACACGGCTTCTTAATTTGTTTTTGACGAGGGTCTGATGAGCTTCAGCAAGGCCAAGCTCCCAGGGGAGTCCTGCATGACGAACAGAGCTCAATGGAGATGCACCCGTACCTCCGTCATGGCCAGAAATCAGGATATGGTCCGCATGTGCTTTGGCTACTCCTGCAGCAATGGTTCCAACCCCTGCTTCTGAAACCAGTTTTACACTGATTCTGGCTTCACGATTGGCATTTTTCAGGTCAAAGATGAGCTGGGCTAGGTCTTCAATGGAATAAATGTCGTGGTGGGGTGGGGGAGAAATGAGTCCTACACCGGGAGTTGCATGGCGGACTCTGCCGATCCAAGCATCAACTTTATGACCGGGCAATTGCCCGCCCTCTCCAGGCTTTGCGCCCTGAGCCATTTTGATTTGGAGTTCGTCGGCATTGCTCAGGTAATAAGAGGTAACCCCAAAGCGGCCGGAAGCGACCTGCTTGATGGCGGATCGTTCCCAATCTCCATTCATTTTTCGTTCGAAACGAATGGGGTCTTCACCGCCTTCACCGCTATTGCTTTTTGCACCTATGCGGTTCATGGCGATGGCAAGTGTGGCGTGAGCTTCGTGTGAGATCGATCCGAATGACATAGCGCCTGTGGCGAAACGCTTCATGATGTCTTCTACCGATTCCACTTCTTCTAAAGGAATAGGAGTTCTGTCTTTAAAATCCAGCAAACTTCTCAGCGTAATCGCCTTTTCCATCTGCTGGTTGATTTTATCCGCGTATTTTTTGTAGAGTTGGAAGTCGTTCTTTTTGCTGGAGTGTTGGAGTAAATGGATGGTCTCGGGATTGAATAAATGGGCTTCTCCCATTCTTTTCCACTGATAAACACCTCCTACCTCCAAACGAGGAGTTGGAACCTGAGCTTCTGGATAGGCTAACTTATGACGAACCAGAATTTCTTTGGCCAATTCCTCAAATCCCAATCCTGAAATCCTAGAGATGCTCCCGCTAAAACAGGTATCTACCACCTTTTTATTCAATCCCAAAATCTCAAAGATTTGAGCTCCGTGGTAAGATTGAAGGGTAGATATTCCCATTTTTGAAAAGACTTTTAGAAGTCCTTTCTGTATAGCTTGGGTATAATTTGTATGTAGTTGTTTCTCTGTATATCCCTTATATGCGGGATGTCTCTTTTGCAAATGACTGAGACTTTCGAAAGCTAGATAAGGATTGACTGCAATACTTCCATATCCGATTAGGGTTGCAAAGTGATGGACTTCGCGTATATCCGCACTTTCTACGATCAAAGCGGTTACATGACGTATATTCTCTTTAATCAGGTAATGATGAATGGCCGCAGCCGCCATCAAAGCTGGAACCGGAGCCTTTTTCTTCCCCGCTTTTCTATCACTCATGATGAGGATATTTGCACCTCTCTTCAAAGCATCATGTGCTTCTTTACAGATCCGTTTTATAGCATCTTCAAGCTTTTCTTCCAATCCAAAGACCATATCCACTGTTCTGGCCATATAGTCTCTGTGATTTATGTGCCTAATTTTATGTAGGTCAGCATTACTAAGGACAGGATTATTTATGGCAATGTGTTTACACTGCTGAGGGGTTTCGGCCAGAACATTTTTTGCCCCACCAATCCAGGTTTGTAAAGACATCACCATTTTCTCCCGGATAGGATCAATGGGAGGATTACTTACCTGGGCAAATAATTGCTTGAAGTAATTGCTGATATGTTGGCTTTGATCAGAAAGGGCGGCCAAAGGGGTATCTGATCCCATCGAACCAATAGGCTCTTTGCCCGCTTTTCCCATTGGCCCCAGTATAACTTTAAGCTCTTCTGAAGTGATGCCAAAAAGTTGCTGTTGTTGGAGAATGTCTCCTTCGAAAGGGGCATATGGTTCTTTATGACTTTGTTTTGGGAGATTGGCCAGGGTTTCTTTATGTTCATCCAACCATTCCTGATAAGGCTGCTTGGAACAAATATCTGCTTTGAGTTCTTCATCGCTAATTATCCGCCCTTGAGAGAGGTCAGCAACGAATATTTTTCCTGGCTGAAGTCTTCCTCTTTTGATTACGTTCTCCGGGTCAAGTTTTAGTGCTCCAGCTTCTGAAGACATAATCAATCTATCATCACTGGTAACTGCATATCTTGAAGGTCTCAAGCCATTTCTGTCCAAAGTAGCTCCGACTATATTTCCGTCGGTGAAGCATATAGAAGCGGGCCCGTCCCAGGGTTCCATCAAAGTCGCATGATATTCGTAGAAAGCCTTTCGAACCGGATCCATCTGTGCATTACCCTGCCAGGCTTCTGGAATAAGCATCATCATTACATGTGGCAAAGACCGACCACTCATTACAAGAAATTCTACGATGCTGTCAAGATTTCTGGAATCAGATTGCTTAGGATCACAGATTGGCTGCATGGCTGCCATTTCCTCCCGGGTAAAAAGCGGAGATTCCATTAGGAATTCTTTCGCCTGCATCCAATTTACATTTCCCTTTATCGTATTGATTTCTCCATTGTGTGCGATGTAGCGGAAAGGTTGGGCCAATCGCCATTTGGGAAAAGTATTGGTGGAAAAACGAGAATGAACCAGGGCCAGGGCAGATTCTACCCTTTCGTCTTGCAAATCTGGAAAATATGCTCCTACCTGATCTGTACGGAATTGTCCCTTGTATATGATGGTTTTGTAGGAAATAGAGGCGATGTAGAAGTCATCCCCAATATTTTCTATGCTTCTATTGATCGTATGCGAGGCTACTCTTCGGAGTATGAATAGTTTTCTCTCCAGGGTTTCTTTATCCCAATCTTCCTGTCCCCGTAAGAATATATGTTCGATTTGCGGTTCCTTTTCAAGTGCAGATTTACCAATTTCAGCTTCCTCAGGTAGAGTAGGTAACTCTCTATAGGCAAGCAAATTGAATCCCAATTCCTGCAAGGTTTTGTTCAGGATCAATCGGGCTTCCTCTCTTTGTGATTGATCTTTGGGAAAGAAGATTACTCCAACTCCGTATTTACCAAATTCAGGTAAATGAAATCCCATTTCATTAGAGAGTGCACGAAAATATTTATCTGGAACCTGGATGAGAATACCCGCACCGTCTCCCGTTTGAGGATCATATCCACATGCTCCTCTGTGCTCCATATTTTCGAGCATACGTAATGCGTCAGCAACATTTTGATGAGATTTCTCTCCTTTTAGATGTGCAACAAAACCAATTCCACATGCATCGTGTTCGAAAGATGGATGGTAGAGAGAGTGTTCGGGATTATTGGAGACTGTAAGTCCACATTGATCACTAGCCATTGCTTCTATTCTGTTCTGTTTTGGATAAGAAACACCCGATCACTTTTCGAAGAATTCAAAAAAGCGTCATATCTCCACAATGGAGATTAAACATAAGACCGGAAATCTCTGGAGTCTCCAGTCAGTTCTAAATGGGATTTGGGATGAAAATCTTTTAGAGCAAGGAGACTCGTAGACCTTTAATTACCTTTGCAAATGCTAATTTATGAAAAAAATCCTGAATAATTAAATAATTTACAAAAATGAATGTGTCATATTGTGAAATGTGTAATGATTGTTATGGATTTTTTAATTCTTTTTATGGGATTTGGATGAGATAGGACAGAAAATGAGGAAATAATAAAAGGCTCTCCATAAGGAGAGCCTATATAAAAATAAAGATGGTTTTCTTTCTAAACCGCCAAAACTATGCTTTGCTCACAGTTCTGATGATGGCAGCAGCAACTTTATATGGGTCTGCAGCTGAGTTTGGACGACGGTCTTCTAACCAACCTTTCCAGTCATTTTCTACGGTAGCAATTGGAATACGGATAGAAGCACCTCGGTCAGAAATTCCATAACTAAACTTATCGATGGCCTGGGTTTCGTGAAGACCTGTCAGACGAAGGTGATTGTCTTCTCCGTAAACAGAAATACATCTTTGGATAGCTTCATCAGATGCAAAAGCATTACAAACTGTATCGTAATCTTCTTTTTTGCCGCTAGTACGAAGTAAGGTATTAGAGAAATTGGCGTGCATCCCGCTTCCATTCCAGTCTCCCAATACAGGCTTACAATGCCAATTGATGCTGATGCCATACTTTTCAGCAGTTCTTTCGAGCATATAGCGAGCCACCCAAATTTGATCACCTGCTTCTTTAGCACCTTTGGCGAAAACCTGGAACTCCCACTGTCCGGCAGCAACCTCTGCATTGATACCTTCTACATTCAGTCCTGCTTCAAGGGCGGAATCAAGATGCTCTTCTACAATCTCTCTTCCATACGCATTCGCAGCACCTACACTACAGTAATAAGGACCTTGTGGTTCTGGATAACCATTTTCAGGGAAACCTAGAGGCTTATTGGTTTCGTTATCCCAAAGAAAGTATTCTTGCTCAAATCCAAACCAGAAGTCATCATTGTCATCATCACCGATTGTAGCTCTTCCATTAGTTGAATGAGGAGTACCATCTGCATTTAGTACTTCTGTCATTACCAGGAACCCATTCTTACGATCAGGATCAGGAAATATTGCTACAGGTTTGAGTAGACAGTCAGAAGAGCCTCCTTCTGCTTGCTGAGTCGAACTTCCATCGAAAGACCACATAGGGCAATCTTCCAATTTGCCACTAAAGTCTTTAAGGATCTTGGTTTTGCTTCTTAAACCTTGAGTAGGCATTGAACCATCAAGCCATATGTACTCTAGTTTGGATTTTGTCATTTTTGAATAAATTTAAATTATGGGACTTCAAATTTAACAGATTTATAAAATAAATGTCAATTTATTGAATATATTTCTATTTAATGTATAACTATTATCGATTTTTTCCTCTTTTTCCAAAATTTGGGATAATCCGGAATTATTATACTTCTATACAGCCGAGATACCCCTATTTGGTTTATTTCTTATATAAAATGGTGAAATAATGGTGGAAATTACATACTGGCTGTAAGATATATATTAGATAATTGGCCTAAATATTTCATATCCGCAGCCTGGTTTCACTCTCTCTAAAATTTTCGCAACAAAAGAACGTACTTTTTCTCAAATATCCTATAAGTGCAAATAAAAGTGCTGTAAAAACATGTAATTATCGTGTGTTAATACATTAAAAAAGGATATTTCAGGGTATTTCTGTTAGAAATTTGATGAATATTGATTAATTCTCTTGATAAATGGATTTCGTTTTGTTTCTTCATTTTCTTTAATATCTAGATTTATTACCCTTTAAATGGCCGTTTTTCCTACAAAAAGTGAATAATTCTATCAGGAATTATCTCAAATAATTTCTATTTAGTCTATTTAATAAATTGATTTTCAGTGATTTAAATCGTAACTCTTCTTATGGCAAT
>JBCBRM010000006.1:0-201237 GCA_039819665.1 Bacteroidota bacterium | reverse complement strand
CCTGATTCACCATCTGAATTAAAGCGATTTATCAACGTATGGATGGTTCTGCGACTTACCTCAAACCTGCGAGATAAGCTGCTTATGGAATGGCCTGAGCCGTGAAGACGAATAATTTGCTCACGAATAGCCATAGGAACAGCAGTAGGCATAGATACTTGAGTTGGTTTTCAAAGAACAAAGTTAAAAACTGTGTATAACTTTATAGCAAAAGTTGGTTAATACTCTAAGTCAGCCAACAAACTCTAACACACTAAAACCCTGATACTTTCTTTTAATCTGGTGCCTGTGCCAAATCCTCTGCCAAATAGCGAGAGCTGAGATACAAAAAGATTGCCGCCAGCAGGCTAAAGCCTATGCCCAAACTTAGGGCCCAACGAATACCTTCTGTTCCCATATCGGCCGTGAAGAGATCACTGATAAATCCGAAGAAAGTAGGCCCTAATCCTAACCCAATAAAATTCAGGACAAGGAATAAGACAGCAGAGGATAGGGCTCGCATTCGTAGGCCAACCATGCCATGCGCCATAGCAATACAAGGAGCCAGGTACATCGACCAAAGGGCTTTGACTACAAAATTGGTGCTGACAACAACTAGCTTATTGGCAGAAAAGAGAACAATAATGATTAGAGGAATAGAGATTAAAATGGCTATGGAGGGAATCAACATATACATGCTTTTTTTCACTTGCCCATACTTATCTCCCAAATAACCGCCAAGCCATACTCCGAGTGCTCCACCCCCTCCTGAACCAAAAGCCAGCCAGGTCCCAATTTCGCCTTTGCCCATTTCATGTATTCTACTTAAAAAAGAAGGTAAGAAATTACCGACACCATAAATTACAAAAGCATTTATGCCCGCAGCCAAAGCCAAAAAGATGAATGCCCTTCTTTTGAGGAGAAGTTCAAAGACCTCCAACATGCTATGTTCTTTCCCGCCCTCTCTTCTCCGCTTTTCCGAATACCCCCGTGGAGGTTCTTTTACAGTGAAATAGAAAAAGATCGCATAAATGATACCTGGCAATCCCAAAATCAGAAGAGAGTTTCGCCAGCCGATAAATTCGTCCAACCATCCCCCAAATAAATAACCAAGTAGGATGCCTATATAAATGCCCATCGAATATACAGACAAGGCTGTTGCCCTCTTTTCCTCCGGATAATAATCCGAAATCATGGAGTGGGCCGGAGGACTGCCTCCTGCTTCTCCTACCCCTACCCCCATCCTTGCCAGCAGTAATTGTACGAAGTTTTGCGCCATACCTGAAAGGGCAGTCATTGCACTCCAGATTGTAAGGGAAATGGCTATGATGTTTTTTCGGTTTGCCTTGTCCGCAAATCGAGCGATAGGAAGGCCGAGGGTAACATAAAATACGGCAAAAGCAAAACCTGTCAGCAATCCCAATTGTAGATCGCTCAAGCCCAAATCAGCTTTTATACTTTCTTGCAGAATCACCAGAATCTGCCGGTCAATAAAATTGAAAATATAAACTCCAGTCAGGGCAAGGAGTACATAGGTGCGATAGGAAGGGCTGATTTTTTGATCAGCTACGGGTGCTTCAGGCTCTTTCATCCTTCAGAGGAGTAGTTTCTGATAAGATACAGCTTCAAATCTAAAAGCCCAATTTCGCATCAGCCTTCTGACATTTTATCCGAAGAGTAGCTTGCAAAACCCTTGTCATTGCGATTCTTGGAAAGCAGGAAGTAGTCCCCTTGACACAAACAGTCAATCATAACCAAGGAGATTTCTCAGTTCTATAATGGAGCTCGCAATAGCAGCATTGTTTGGTCAGTCTTTATGTGAATTTTTATTGCATCACATCCCCAATCGTTCTTGCATCAAATCCCTAATCGCCTGTTCATCCTTTTCCAAATTCCAGAGAAAGCCATTGACAAGGGCATATACAATTTTCCCTCTCTTTTTGAATAAAATACTCGGCTCACGTCCCAAAGCAATCGGAGTCCTTTGGCTGAAGGGACCTGAAATATGAAGGGGCAATGCTGCGATAATCCAGGGGTCAATATTTTCTTTTAGCTTGATACTCGTAAAGCCCTCTTTTAGGAGCTGAATGGGATCTAATTTGTTCAGTTTCTTCTTTTTCTTGATCAATTTCGGATAACTTTTTCCCAATTCAACTTCATAAGCTTCTGCATCAAATTCTTCATAAGCATGTGAGGTAGAAAGATCACCAATATCCTGAATGCTACTTCTAAGGAAATATTTAGAGTTATTATCGTATTCCACTTCAAAGCGCCTAATCCCCAGATCCAGCGTATACGTCCGCCCATCCTTGGGAACAGCTACTTTTCGCAAAATCAGGTCATGAAGATGGTTGTAGCTATTAAAGGGGATGCTTTCATATATACGCAGGGGTATGTCTTGATAAGATTCATCAGAAATGGATAAAAAAGAGGCCATCATCATTAGATAGTTCATTTTTCGCAGAACCTGTTTTTCCGGATCATTGGGATAACCTCCGCTTTCAATAAGGATTGTACGGGTTCCCCATTTCTGAATATTATCTCCGAAAGCGCGGGGTTCAAAGTCATCATTATAGCGGCCAATGCGATTGGGAATATATGCTTGTAAAACCTCATGCATGACGCCGATCAGCTGCATGGCATTGGCACGAACTGCATTAACATCTTTTTTGTAATTGAAAGCAGGAGCAAGAACGGAGATCGAAGCCGTATATTCTGTAGGGCCGGCAGCATAATATTTCCCCTGATCATGAAGGTTAAATCCCCAATCTGCATCCAGGCTGTCTCTCACGTGTTTGAGAATTTTAGATTCTGGGTTCTGTAACCTCAATGCATCCCTATTGAGGTCAACTCCATTGGCATTTCTCCTTTGATAACGCTCGGCCCCATCAGGATTCAACATAGGAATGAAGTGCAGCGTCAAGTCCCTTTTTAGTTTTGCTTTAACATCTTCAAAATCACCTTGCTGACGAAAGAAATTGAAGATGTCCATAATCGCCATGCTTGCTGTAGGTTCATTTCCATGCATTTGAGACCAGAGCAAAACCGAAGTTTTTCCACTTCCAATAGAAACCATAGATATCGATCTTCCTTCGACTGATTCTCCTAACTTTTTTACGGTAAATCCCTCCTCCGTTTTCAGTCTTTCTATAAGAGGTTGAAGGTCTTTATGCTTAAACCTTCTATGGGTTATACTGGCTTCTTTAACCTGCTCATAGGATTCAGAAAGGCGCTCATGAAAAGGAGCGGACATGTCCTGGGCCATAAGTGAAAATGAGAAAATAAATAAGATAGAAATAGTAATAGTAGTGCGCATGAGGACAAATTAAGGGGAAAACCGTTTATTTTCGTAATTGTAATTCCGGAAGGAAGCTTTCGCAAACCAAACCGACATATTTGATGAAAAAGACTACCAAACTACTAATTCTCTTTGCTTTATCAGTTTTTATTTTTTCCTGCGAAGTTCCCGATCCCCTCCAAAAGTTAGAAGGAGAAATCAGGGAAGAGTTTGCAAAAGGAGGAGGAGATTTTGCACTGGCCTTTAGGGATCTGAACTCAGAAGCCGAACTTCTTATAGATGCAGAAGAAAAATTTCATGCGGCAAGTACAATGAAAACCCCTGTGATGATAGAAGTGTATAAGCAGGCGAAAGCAGGATTATTCAAGCTGGATGATTCTCTGGAAGTAAAAAACACTTTTTACAGCATCGTGGATAGTAGCCTCTACAGTTTGAATTCGGAGGATGATAGTGAGCATGAGTTGTATCAGGCAGTTGGGGAAAAAAGAAGTATTCGGGATCTGGTGTATGATATGATCATTGTGAGCAGTAATCTGGCTACTAATATTGTGATTGATTTGGTAGATGCGCGGGAAGTTACCCAAAGTATGCGGGAGCTGGGAGCGATGGATACCGAGGTTCTGAGAGGGGTGGAGGATATCAAGGCCTATCGGGCTGGACTGAGCAATTCGACTACGGCCAAAGATCTGATGATCATATTTAAGAAAATGGCAAAAGGAGAAACCGTAGATCAGCAAGCTTCTTCAGAAATGATCGAAACACTTCTTGATCAGAAATTCAATGACATCATCCCTGTTCATTTACCGAAAGAGGTCAAAGTGGCTCATAAAACCGGAAGTATTACTGCTTTACATCATGATTCCGGTATTGTCTTTCTCCCTGATGGCAGAAATTATGTACTGGTATTGCTCTCAAAAAATCTGAAGGATTTTGACAAGGGGACTGAGACGCTGGCACAGGTTTCTAAACGGATTTATGAATTTATGATGGAAGATGCTAAATAATTTAAGCTAGGCATTATCACCTAGTTCTTAACCCTACAATCCATATTCTGTATTATTCTCAAACTCCTCAAACCGCCCTTTCCCAAATAATTCCTATTTTGATCACATGACTATAGATAGAAGAAAATTTATGTTGGAAGAAGTGCCATCTCTTCTTTCAAGTCTCGATCCTGATACTGAGCCACGTTTTGGACTCATGACTGCTCAACACATGGTGGAGCATATCCTCAATGATGGCAAATATATGTATCATCGCCTTGGCGAACCTGTGAGTCCTCTCACTGAAAAGCAAAAAGGCTTTCAAAAGTTTATTGATAATGGGGTGCCGATGAAGCATAGACCTAGCGATAAAACCAAAGCGGATCTCCCTGAACTGAAATTTGAAAACCTGGAAGCTGCTGTCGCAGAAGTCGTTTCACTCACTCAAAAATTCTATGAGCATTTCGAGGCAAATCCAGACTTTATGGTCTATAATTCCTTCATGGGGGAACTTCCTTTTGAGAAAGTAGAGCTTTTCTTTAGTCAACACTGGCGATATCATCTTTGGCAATTCAAACTCATCGATCAATTTTCCTAGATAAAATCCTGCTCACATGTACCGTACGCTACTCATTTTACTACCTCTCCTTTTCCTCTTATCCTGCCGGCAAGAAAAGGAAGAAAAAGCACGTCCCAATGTTTTATTCATTCTGGCTGATGACTACGGATATCATGATTCCGGAGTCATGGGGAGTACTTACTATGATACCCCTAATATCGATTCCATTGCCTTACACGGGATGATTTTTGAAAATGGCTATGCTGCATGTCAGGTTTGTAGTCCATCTCGTGCGGCTATCATGACTGGAAAAGCTCCTGCCCGGCTGAGAATTACAGATTGGATAGGAGCAAGGACCGGGGAAGCGTGGAGAACCCTCAATCGACACAATAAATTGTTGCCAGCGTCGAATAAAGATCAACTTCCATTTGAAGATATAAGCCTGGCAGAAGCTATGAAAAAAGAAGGTTACAAAACTTTTTTCGCAGGTAAATGGCATCTAGGCTCAAAGGGAAGTTGGCCAACGGATCATGGTTTTGATATCAATAAAGGAGGTTGGGAAAAAGGAAGTCCTATGGGAGGCTTTTATGCTCCCTGGGAAAACCCTAATCTTGAGGCAAAATATGAAGGCGAAAGTCTTCCCATTAGGCTAGGGGAGGAAACCGCAGATTTCATCCGAAATCACAAGGATACCAATTTCTTTGCCTTCCTTTCCTTTTATGCAGTTCATGGTCCTATCCAAACGACAGAGGAGAAATGGAAGAAATATCGCGATCGGGCAGAAAATCAGGGGATTGCTGATAAGGGTTTTGTAATGGAAAGGCGTTTGCCCATTAGGCAGCGACAGGATAATCCGGTCTATGGAGGCTTGGTGGAAAGTATGGACGATGCGATTGGGATCGTTTTGAACACCTTAAAGGAACTGGGACTTGATGAGAATACCATCGTGATATTTACCTCTGATAATGGGGGAGTGGCATCAGGAGACGCTTATTCTACGTCCAATCTTCCTTTACGAGGGGGGAAAGGTTATCAGTGGGAAGGTGGGATTCGTGAGCCCTATTTCATATCCGTTCCCTGGTTAAGTCATAAGGGAACGAGAACCTCCGTCCCAGCCATAGGCATGGATTTCTATCCCACCATTTTGGACCTTGTCGGAGCAAAATCTTTACCCGAGCAACATATGGATGGGATAAGTCTGCTTCCGATTTTAATGGGTAATGAAATTACGGAAAGATCCCTTTTCTGGCATTATCCTCACTATGGAAACCAGGGAGGAGATCCTTCCACCATCGTTCGTTCGGGAGATTGGAAGATGATTCACTATTATGAGGATGGGGTAAAGGAGCTTTATAATTTAAATGAAGATCCTACGGAAAGTAAAGATGTGGCTCAGCTTAATCCCGAAGTTTTGGAAAAGCTGGCTGGAGAAATGGAGAGCTGGCTACAAGAAGTGAATGCCGACTTTCCCCTAAAAGACCCTCAGTTTAATGAAAAATTGTGGCGAGAAAGACAGTCGAAAATTGTACGTGAACTTTTACCGAGATTAGAACAAAGAAGAAAAGATTATCTATCCAAAGACTTTGATCCGGAAAATAACTGGTGGGATAGTGGGCTGAGAGATTAATAGAATTAAATCCTGATATGCAAAAAAGGAATCCAGAGAAAAAAATCTACTGGAAATTTGGCACAAATTGAATGAAAAGTCGAAAGTTTATCTAGTGTTTGCTTCCAGCTGGGTAAAAGTCATTTCTATTTCAGTCTTTATATTCATTGGCCTCACTACCGTTTTGCTTCAACATGATTTGCTAAAGCTCATACCAATTTAAGCTCGTAATTGTAACCTAATGAAATTTAATTAATTCCATATGAATAAGCTTTTTCCGCTACTAATATCGATCGTTTTATTAATGCCTTCCCTGGGGTTCGCTCAAGAAGTACCACCCATTGATTGGGCAGAAGTCAACCGCACCAAAGCCTTTAAATCTACAGAAGTTTGGGAGCCGGTACCAGCAAAAGTTATTCCTGCACCATCCTTTTCTGTCCCGCCTCCCTCAGATGCCATTGTGTTGTTTGATGGTTCTGATCTTTCTGGCTGGCATACTCCAAAGTATGGCTATGGAGCTCGGATGGATAATGTGGAGGATATCATCAAAGTAAAAAAAGAAAATCCTTCATTTTCTGATGCTAAATGGATGGTGAAAGATGGTTACATGGAAGTAAAACCCGGTTCAGGAGCCATTGAAACAAAACAGGCTTTTGGAGATATTCAATTACATATTGAGTGGCTAAGTCCCGTAATGCCTGGAAAAGGAGACCAGGGTTATGGAAATAGCGGGGTTTTTTTAATGGGACTTTATGAAGTTCAGGTTCTGAATTCCTACGAAAATATGACCTACCCCAATGGACAGGCTGGCTCTTTATATAAGCAAAGCATTCCCTTGGTAAATGCCTCTCGTCCTCCGGGTGAATGGCAATCCTATGACATTGTATTTAATGCACCTCGTTTCGACGATGAAAATGAATTGATTCGTCCGGCGACTATCACGGTTTTCCATAATGGCGTCCTGATCCAGAACAACTTCCAATTGGAAGGTCCCTGCGTTTATTTAGGTAAACCATATTACACAGCTCATGATAATAAGCTGCCTTTATTGCTACAAGATCATGGGGATAAGGTGCGATTCAGAAATATTTGGGTGCGGGAGCTTTAAGCCATGCACTTGCTTTTGAAACTTGCACTTGAACTTCCTTTGATCTGGGATTCAATCCCACAAAAGTTCAAGTGCAAGTATCAAATTCAAACACAAAAAACATTTGTCTTCCCGACTATGCAGAGGGGCCTCAATTTCCGTTCTTAAAAAAGAGGACTTAGACCTTTCGACTTTGCTCGTGGTGATAAACAATACTTACTATTTTAGAGAAATTGTCAACCCGGCTTTAACTCAAGAGCCGGGTTCCCTAGCTTATACTATACCCCAGATAGCCAGTATATCTCAGAACAAGCTTTCCGATTCAAAATAATTGTTGAAATTAAGGATGTATTTATCCTCTAGCTATGAATCGCTTATTACTACTACTGCTACCTATCCTTCTTTTTTCCTGCCAAGAAAGGGAGACTGAAAAATCCTCTTCCCCCAACATCATCCTTTTCTTTGTCGATGACATGGGTTGGCAGGATACTTCGGTTCCATTTTGGAAAGAAGAAACGCCATTCAACAAGCGCTACCATACTCCTAATATGGAACGGCTGGCTAGGGAAGGAATGAAGTTTACCCAGGCATACTCCACTCCGGTTTGTTCTCCAACCCGAGTCAGCCTACTGTCCGGTATGAACGCCGCCAGACACAGAGTTACTAACTGGACGTTAAGGCCGGACAAGATTCAACCCATGGAAAGCAATCATAAAGAATTGGAGTTCCCTTTCTGGAATGTCAATGGCCTAAGTCCTGATACCAATACGGCCCATGCAATACATGTTACCCCCTTCCCCCAAATCCTCAAAGATCATGGCTATAGAACCATACATGCGGGCAAGGCCCATTTTGGAGCCATTGGTACGCCTGGTTCAGATCCACTGAATTTAGGCTTTGAAGTCAATATAGCCGGGCATGCCGCAGGAGCCCCTAAAAGCTATTTGGGTACAGAGAATTTTGGAAATACTCCTAAGTTTGAAGGCACTCCCTGGCCGGTTCCAGGGCTGGAAAAATACCATGGAGAAGATATCTTTCTGACAGAAGCTTTAACCCGAGAAGCAAAAGTAGCTATTTTAAAAAGTCTGGATGAACAGAAGCCTTTCTTTCTGTATATGGCACTTTATGGGATTCATACGCCTATTATGCCAGACAATAGATTTGTGCAGAAATACTATGAGGCAGGTTTGGATACAGTAGAAGCGAAATATGCTTCAATGATAGAAGCTATGGACAAGAGTTTGGGTGATTTGATGGATTTGTTGGAGGAAAGGGAAGTTTCTGAAGAAACCATCATTCTATTTATGTCAGATAATGGAGGCCTTAGTGCGCATACAAGGGCCGGGGAGAAGCATATTCACAACCGTCCTTTATCTAGTGGAAAAGGTTCTAGTCATGAAGGAGGCATACGGGAACCCATGATCGTGAAGTGGCCGGGTAAAGTTCAAGCAGCATCAGTGAACCCCAATTACCTGATTATAGAAGACTTTTATCCTACTATATTAGAGATGGCTGGGATTATGGAGCATCAAAGTTTGCAGGAAATAGATGGACAAAGTTTTCTTTCAGAGCTGGAGTCTCCCTCTACCGCTAAACAGGATAGAGCCCTTTTCTGGCATTATCCCAATGAGTGGGGACCTGGTGGTCCGGGGATAGGTGCTTTTTCTTCTATTCGAAAAGGCGACTTTAAACTCATTTATTATCATTTGGATCAGCGTTTTGAACTCTTCAATATCAGGGAGGATATAGGGGAAAGTCAAAACCTTTTTGATTCAAATCCGGAGATCTTTGAAGATTTGGCCATAGAGTTGGCTAATTATTTGAGAGAAAGTGAAGCACAGATGCCCACACTCAAAAGTACAGGCATTCAGGTTCCTTATCCTGATGAGTTTATATAGGCTATTTTTTTGCAGGAACAGCTTCCATCAATAATTTCAAGGCCTCATTGAGGTCTTTACCACTTTTTGCACTTCCACTATAATGACTCAGTTTTACGACTACTAAATCGTGGGAAGGAATGATGATGGTAAACTGTCCTCCTGCTCCGGCCATAAAATAGGCATCTTTAGGTACGGCAAATTCACCTTCTCCATTGATCCAGAAAAAGCCTCCGTATATAGGTCTTTGGTCTGCTTTCCAGGTAGGTGCCAGCGTACTAACAAATTCCACAAAACCCTCTGGTAAAATTCGCTCTCCATTCCAAACCCCATCTTGCAAATACAGCATGCCCAGACGATTCCAGTCCCGAGCAGTTCCAAATTCATATCCCTGTAGCAAAAAGTTTCCATAGGGATCTGTTTCCATTACCATATGCCTCACCCCGATTTTATCAAATAAAGCCCTTTGGGGATAGGAAAGATAATCTTCGCCCATGCCTTCTACTCCCAGTCTTACCAGGTAATTGGTTAAAACCGGATCGGAATTTCTATATCGGCCGATAGTGTTGGGAGGCCATTGCTGGGGGCGAGTAGCCGCAAAGTGAAAGGAATTTACTCCGCCTGTATAAACATATAGATGATCCGGATATCCCATGTCTGGATCAAAATCAGGATCCTGGGGAGCCCTGAACCGCAGTCCACTTGACATACGAAGGATATCTGAAATTCGAATTTCTGCACGAGGGTCATTCCCATCTTGCCATTCCGGGATAGGAGCCTTCTGATTCAATTCGTAAACACCATTTTGGATAAGGGTGCCCATGAGGGTAGCTGTTAGGCTTTTCCCCATAGACCAACTCTCCAGCTGTGTATACATATCCAATCCTTCGCGATACCTTTCCGCTATAATTTTCCCTTTCCAACTTACTACGAAAGCAGCCGTAAGACCCTCAGGAGTTGCAAAGGCAGCAGCTTCGGCAGCTTTTATTTTTTCGGCGTCCAATTCCTCGGCTAAAGCCCTTTCTTCTATAATGTCTCCCAGGGGCCAGGCCAAGCTATCTGCAGGGGGGAGCATCGAACTAATTTTTTTAGGTTGATAATGTAATTGATCTTCCCCTTCTGCGAGGCAGATACAGCCCTGATCTCCTACATATATCGCTTTTCTTTTTACTCCATTAGGCAATTCAACCGTAACAGATTTCTCCTCTTCGTTCAAACTCCTCTTAGTCAACTTTACCCTTTCCTCATAAGGAGCGGTAAAATATCCGATATGTTCTGCAGCGAAATCAAAATCTAATCCGGTAATGAATACGGCTGAGCAAAGAATTTTGGCAAAACCGGAGGCATGATGGGATAAAGCATCTCCCGGAGGAGGGACATAGGGGGTGTCCAGTTCAAATTCTTTTGCCCGCTTGCTTAGATGGGATTCTGTTTCCTTGCAAGAAAATAAAAGTCCCAGAATCAAAAGGAGACCTAAGACTCGGTTAGATGTAGTAATAGTCATTGTGTGTAGTTTTTTAGAAGCTAATAAATCCTCCGCATAAATGAAATTGATGGCAAATCATTATATTTCCAATCTTTCAAGATTTGTTCTCAGGAAAACCGGAACATGCGTGTACTTCTGTCTTTACCTCCTAAGCTCTCACAAGATTTTCACCAGATCGAATATAAGTCTAAAGAAGACTATTTCTGTGCACATGATCCGATAGGGGCCAAATTAGGATCAGCAGGTGCTACGGTTCATATTTTGGAATCAGCCTGGAGAGACAGTGATGGGAGTAAGGGGTTACAAGACTGGTTGTCGGAACAAAATAGGATAATTATCCATGCTGGAGGACAAAGCCGAAGGTTACCCGCTTATGCACCCTCAGGCAAAATTTTGACTCCGATGCCTCTGCTTTCCTGGGCGAGAGGACAAAAGTATGGACAACATCTACTTGACCTGCAATTGCCTTTGTTGGAGGCCTTATTGAAAAAAGCTCCTCCCAAACTCAATACCCTGATCGCATGTGGAGATGCCTTGATTCGAAATTCGGGAAAGTTACCTCATTTGCCAGAAGCAGATGTGCTTTGTCTGGGATTGTGGGCAAAACCAGAAGTAGCCAGCAGACATGGAGTATTCTTTATGCCTCGCAGCTCTCCAAATGAATGGGCCTTTAGCCTACAAAAACCCAGTCAGAAAGAACTCCTCGATCTTGCTCAGGAATACCATTATTTGATCGATTTGGGAATTTGGTTATTGAGCGATAAAGCCGTGAAGCTCCTATTTAAAAAATGTGGTTGGCAGGAAAATCAGCAAAGCTTTGAACATACCCACCCAAACTATTACGACCTCTATGGAGAATTTGGCTTGTATTTAGGGAATGAGCCTAGAATTAAAGACCCGGAAATTCAGGAACTTTCTTGCGCTGTCGTCAGGCTTTCTGAAGGAGAATTCTATCATTTTGGTCGAACCGATGAATTGATTCATTCGTCTATTGCGCTACGCAATCTATACCCCCTTCCAGAGAAGGAAAAGATAAAATCAATCAAAAATCCACAGGTCTTTACCCAAAATTCCCAGATTGATATTCCCTTAAATAGTTTTCAGGATAATATTTGGATTGAAAATAGCCATGTTTCAGAAGGATGGAAATTGGGACGTCGGCATATGATCACTGGAGTTCCGGAAAATGATTGGAAACTTAATTTTCAGGATGATATATGTTTAGACATAGTTCCTGTTGGAGAAAGGTTGTACTGTTTGAGGCCCTATGATTTTTCAGATCTTTTTAAGGAAAAGATTGCTGAAGCCAGCTGGATGGGAAATACCATATGGGAATGGATGGAAAAAAGAGAGATCGATAAAAGACTTCTGAACTGGGAGTTAGAACAGGATATCCAAAAGACTGCTATTTTTCCATTACTAGAGGAAGATGAATTAGAAGAGGGGTTTATCCAATGGATGATTGATCCACAACCTATTTCTAATGAAACCTATAAAAGTCTTTGGTTGCGAGAAAGACTAAGTGCTGAAGACTTGAGTAATCAGGCAAATTTAAAGCGATTATATGAACAACGAGACCAATTCAAAAAGGTAAATCTGGGCCAGTTACTGGAAAAGACTTCGATTCGATGGATTAGCCGTTTGGATTTATCGTCTTTGGCTGCTGAATACTGGAGATTAGGAGTGGTGCCAGATGGAACGGATGCTTTACCCAAAAAAGCAGGCATGGATAAGATCCATACCGCTATGTTTATGTATGAGTACCTCCGTGATAAAGATCAAGAAGAGGCAAAGCAATGGGAGCAGGAGGCTTTTGGGGCTTTGAGAGCTTTGATAACAGGAAAGCCCAAGAAAAATCGCCAGAATCCGAAGCAAAGATTGTTGGAAGATCAACTTATAATAGCTCGAGCGCCCCTGCGCATGGATTTAGCAGGAGGATGGAGTGATACCCCGCCTTACTGCTTGAATTATGGGGGGCAGGTTTTGAATGTAGCCATCAATATCAATGGACAGCCACCTATTGAAGTAATTATCAGGTCAAGCGAGAAGCTACATTTTAAGCTCAATAGTATAGATCAGGGCCTGCACGAAACGGTGAATTCATTTGAGGAGCTCCGGAAGTATGATCAGTTAGGAGAAACTTTTGCCATCCCCAAAGCCGCTCTTGCTCTGGCTGGTTTCCTACCCGAATATGCCAAACATCCTGAGGAGAACCTCGAAGCCCAGATTCTGAGAGCAGGAAGAGGTCTTGAAATAAATCTATTGGCAGCCGTACCCAAAGGATCTGGACTTGGAACAAGCAGCATACTAGCTACAGCGGTTCTTGGAGCCATTTCAGAGGCTTATAAATTAGGCTGGTCCAGGATGGAAATAGGACATAAAGTCCTTGTCCTTGAACAAATGCTTACTAGTGGAGGCGGCTGGCAAGATCAGTATGGAGGCCTGTTCCCCGGATTAAAATATTTGGAAACCAAAGCGGGTAAGGATCAAGTTCCGGAAATCCATTACATTGAAGAAAGCAAATTAGAGGAGCTAGAGTATAAAGATCGTTTACTGCTTTATTACACAGGCATTACAAGGATTGCCCACAACATTCTGGGAGAGATTGTAAGAGGTATGTTTTTAAATTCGGAGGAACATTTGCAGCATCTTCATCGCATTTATCAGCATGGAAAGGAAACCTATGAATTGGCAAATCATGGAAGCTATGAACGCTTTGCAAAGATGGTCGCTAAATCCTGGGAACTAAATAAAGCCCTTGATTCCGGTACAAATCCTCCCCAGGTAGAGCAAATTATGCAGCAAATAGACCCCTTTATTTATGGCGCAAAGCTCCTGGGTGCAGGAGGAGGAGGGTTTTTGTTTATCATGGCAAAAGGAAAAGAAGAAGCCGCTAAAATTAAAAAGGAACTCAATCATTCCCCCCCAAACAAGCAAGCTAGATTTGTCGAATTCTCTGTTTCCAAAGAAGGATTGCAGATAATTAGAACTTAAATTGAGATAAGCGTAAAGAAGGCTTTCCTTTTATCCCTCAAATTGATAATTTCCCTGAGAACACTACTACTATGATCCAGTTTCTCAGCTTTCTGGTATTTACGGCCTTTGTTGCTGCTTATGCCACCTGGAAATTGCGCAAGGATCCACTAGATACCAGCGACGGATATTTTTTAGGAGGTCGGAGCTTGACGGGCATTGTTATCGCAGGATCCATGTTGCTAACCAATATTTCTACCGAGCACCTCATCGGTATGAATGGCTCCTCTTATAAAAATGGTGCGATTATCATTTCCTGGGAAGTTACTTCGACCCTGGCATTGATCGTTACGGCTCTTTATTTTGCTCCCCGCTATTTGAAAATGGGCCTTACCACCATACCGGAATTTTTGGAAAAACGATTTGATGGGGTAACTCGGACGTTGATAGCTCTGCTGTTAATTATATCCTTCGTTTGCACATTGCTCCCCATAGTTTTATATACAGGAGCCATCAACATTGAAAGTATTTTTGATCTATCCAATCTTCTGGAAATCAGCAAAAGTCAGGGCTTATGGTTAACGGTTTTAGTCGTTGGAACGATTGGAGCGATATACGCAATTTTTGGTGGCTTGAAAATGGTAGCTTATACTGATACCCTCAATGGCTATGGACTCTTGATTGCGGGACTTGCTGTTCCCTTTATTGCGCTTTGGAACATTGGAGAAGGAAGCATACTGGAAGGTTTATCCAAGGTCTATAACCATGCTCCGGAAAAGTTTAACGTAATAAGTGATGAAATTTCGGTAGGCGAAGGTTCGAGGGATTCGATTCTTCCTTTTGAGGTCTTATTCACCGGACTTATCATCAACCAGCTCTACTTCTGGTGCATGAATCAAACCCTGGTTCAGCGGGTTTTTGGAGCAGTTAGTTTAAAGGAAGCCCAAAAAGGACTTTTATATACGGGTATCCTCAAAATTTTAATTCCCCTGGTGATCGTACTTCCGGGTATCATTGGATATTACTATTTCGGAGATACCTATTATAGTGAACAGGATAGCATTTATCCTCTATTGGTGAAAAAAGTATTGCCTCTTTGGGCCACGGGATTTTTTGTGGCGGTAATCGTCGGTGCCATTCTGAGTACCTTCAATAGTGCCCTAAATAGTGCTGCTACCATTTTCAGTCTGGACTTGTATAAAAAGTATGTGCAACCTGATGCTTCAGAAAGTCGCATTGTTTGGATTGGGAAAGCTACATCAGCGGTATTGGCGGTATTTGCTATTGGTATCGCCCCATTGGTAGCCAATGCCCCAGAAGGTTTATACCAACTCCTCCAGCAACTAAACGGCATCTTTTTCATCCCCATGGCAAGTGTCATTTTAGCAGGATTTTTCTTTAAAAGGGTTTCTGCAGCTGGGGCAAAAGCAGGACTGATTTTCGGCCTGACTTTTTATGTGTTAATGTACTATGCCTTTGAGGTAAATATGCATTTTATTCATATCTGGGGAATTGAATTTGTCCTAAATGTGATTGTCATGCATTTATTTTCCCTCATATATCCTCGTCAAAACAACTTTGTGATTACAGATATAGGTGTGGTTGAAATGGCGGAATGGAAGTATGCAAAAATCGTAAGTACGGTTTTAGTTGTGATTACCATCCTGATTTATGTTTTACTTGGAACCAATACCTAAGGAGGAATTGAAATGAAAACAGAAAGACTCACCGTTGCCCAGGCTACTATTAAATTCCTCCATCAGCAATATGTGGAAAGGGATGGTATGTCGGAGAAATTTTTTGCGGGCTGTTTCGGTATTTTTGGCCATGGAAATGTAGCAGGTCTTGGTCAGGCTCTGCAACAATATCCTGAGTTTCCCTATTATCAATGCCGAAATGAACAGTCTATGGTTCATTCTGCAGCTGCTTATGCTAAAGTAAGGAATCGACTTTCTACTTTTGCCTGTACCTCCTCAATAGGCCCTGGAGCTACGAATATGCTCACTGGAGCAGCCCTGGCTACAGTAAATCGCTTACCCGTTCTACTATTGCCCGGAGACATTTTCGCCCGAAGAAATGTTGCCCCTGTTCTCCAACAAATAGAATCAACCTTTTCTCAAGACCATTCCGCCAATGATTGCTTCAAACCGGTCTCCAAATACTGGGATCGAATCAATCGAGCTGAACAATTGATTACTTCATTGCCTGAAGCTATGCGAGTCCTTACCTCTCAGGCTGAGACAGGAGCAGTTACCCTGGCTATGCCTCAGGATGTCCAGGCCGAAGCTTTTGATTTTCCTTTAGAACTTTTCGAAAAAAGAACCTGGCATATCAGTCGACCCAGACCTGATATTGCTATGCTTCAAAAAGCTGCTACCTGGATCAAAGCCAGTAAAAAACCCCTCATCATTGCCGGAGGAGGAGTGATCTATTCAGGAGCTGATAGGATATTGGAGGAGTTGGTAAATCAAACAGGAATTCCGGTATCTGAAACTTTTGCCGGGAAAGGCTCCCTGCCATATAATAACCCACATAACCTGGGTGCAATTGGTGTTACGGGAACTCCAGGAGGAGTTGAGATCCCGGCAGAAGCCGACCTCATTATAGGCATCGGAACCAGGTACAGCGACTTCACCACTTCCTCTAAATCTCTTTTCCAAAATCCAGACGTAAAGTTCATCAATATCAATATTGCAGACTTTGATGCACATAAACATTCAGCTTTGCCGTTGGTGGCTGATGCCAAAGTATGTTTGGCTGAATTATTTCAACTCTTGCAAGGATATGAGGTTGATGCGGAGTATAGATCGAGAGTGAGTGAGCTAAGCAAATCCTGGGATGCCAAAGTGGATGAAATCTATAATCTTAATTATCCGGGAATTAGCCAGGGGGAAGTGATAGGAAGGGTAAATGAACTTTCTGATCCGGAAGCCATCATGATTTGTGCAGCGGGGAGTATGCCCGGAGATTTGCATAAGGCCTGGCGAGCAAGGCATCCTAAAAACTTTCATTTGGAATACGGCTACTCCTGCATGGGCTACGAAATAGCCGGAGGATTAGGCGCAAAAATGGCAGCACCCGAAAGGGAGGTCTATGTCATGGTCGGGGATGGGAGTTACCTTATGTTGGCACAGGAAATCATCACTTCCATACAGGAAGGAATGAAGCTCATCCTTGTCCTAATCAATAACCACGGATTTGCAAGCATTGGAGGATTATCGCGCTCTTTGGGGACTGAAGGCTTCGGTACCCGTTATTTGTACCGGGATAAAGAAAAAAATCGGATTGCAGGTGATGAGATCAATCAGGAAGAAGCCAGCCAACAATACCTACCGGTTGACCTGGCGAAGAATGCAGAGTCTCTGGGGGCAATAGTGCTGAGAGCAAATGATATTCAGGAGTTTGAAGCCAGGATGGAAGAGGCCAAAACCACGGATCGAACAACTGTCATCTATGTAGAGGTAGATCGCTACCAGGGAATGGAAGGCTATAGTTGGTGGGAAGTACCGGTCTCAGAAGTTTCAGAAAGTACAGGCGTAAAAGAGGCTTTTGAGGAATACGAGCAACAAAGAAAAAATCAAAGATATTACCTTAAACCGCCCATTGATTCTGAATCCTGGGCAGATTGAATATTATGGATGTAAACAAGATCAGGATAGGTGCTGCACCCATTATTTGGACCAATGATGATATGCCAGAGCTTGGAGGAGAAATTCCCTTCGAGCAATGTATAAGTGAGATGGCCCTTGCCGGCTACGAAGGATGTGAGGTAGGAAATAAGTATCCTCGGGATACTCATACTCTTAGAAACGCACTCGAGTTGCGGGGCTTGAGAATCTGTAATCAGTGGTTTAGCTATGAATTGACCTCTAAATCTTTGGACGAAAATAAAAGGAACTTCTCAGCTTTACTGGATTTTCTTCAATCAGTGGGATCTAAAATAATAGGTGGAGGAGAAACAGGTAATAGTTGTCAGGGGAAAATGGATGTGCCGGTTTTTGAAGGGAAAGGCATGCTTGAAGGAGCGGATGCATGGAAAGACTATTGTAGCAAATTAAATGAGTTGGGGAAAATGGCCCATGATAGAGGGATACGATTGGCTTTTCACCATCATATGGGAACCGCTATCCAAACGGTGGAGGAGACGGATCGCTTGCTGGATGGGACAGACCCCAATTACGTCTGGCTCAATTACGATTGTGGACATTTTACTTTCGCTGGAGAGAATCCCGTAAAAGCCCTGGAAAAATATCTATCACGCACCGCTCATATCCACCTAAAAGATGTCAGACCCAATATCCTGCAAAAAGTTAAGGACGAAAAATGGAGTTTTCTGAAAGCCGTCAAAAACGGAGTCTTTACCGTTCCTGGTGATCCGGAGGGCTGCATTGATTATGATGCCCTTTTTGGGGTCTTGAATAAGAGTAAGTACGAAGGTTGGATCGTAATAGAAGCCGAACAAGATCCGGCTAAAGCCAATCCTTTGAAATATGCAAAAATGGCAAGGGCGTTTATTAAAGATAGATTAGGGAGATAAACGTGTTGGAGTTTTGGCGTCTGATTATATTCAACTCCAACACACCAGCACCCCAACACATCAGTACGTTAATAATGAAAAAAACCAACATAGGCATAGTCGGTCTAGGACGCTTAGGAAAATCCTATGCGGAGAATATAGCCTTCAAAATTCGCAATGCAGAACTGCTGGCTGCCTGTAGTTTGGTTAAAGAAGAATTGGAGTGGGCGAAAAAGGAAGTGGGCGTAGAAAACTGCTATGAAAGCTATGAGGAGATGCTAAAGCTTGACCTACTGGATGCCATTTTTGTAGTTAGTTCAACTAATATGCATGCAGAGCATATGATTAAGGCTCTGGAAGCTGGTTTTCATGTCTTTAGTGAAAAACCTTTAGCCATAAGTATAGAAGATTGTCTGAAAGTAGAGACTGTTGCCGCCAAGTACCCGCATCAAAAAGCAGTAGTAGGTTTTGTGAGACGTTTTGATAAAAGTTATCGCTATGCCTGGGAGAAGGTGAAATCAGGAGCTATCGGAGAAGTGTTTATGGTTCGTTCGCAGACGGTAGATAAAGATACGCTGGCAGGTTTTCAGTTGGAATATGCGGGTAGTAGCGGAGGACTCTTTCATGATTATAATGTACATGATGTAGATCTGGCTCGATGGTATTTGCAAGATAATGTGAGTGAGATATGGTCCCTGGGAGGAGCTTATAAATATCCGGGCTTTGCAGATATTGGGGATGCGGATAATGTAAGTAGTACGTGTCGATTTGAGAAAGGAGGAATGGCCATTATCCATGCTTCGAGAACTGCCATGCACGGACATGATACGTATACCGAAATCACAGGTACAGAGGGTAGTTTGCGGATTGGTCGACCTGCAGGAATCAATCGGGTAGAAATTTATGACCAGTATGGAGCTAGAAAAGAATGCGTAGAGACTTTTTGGGATCGATTTGAAGAAGCTTTTTTACTCATGGCTCAGGATTTTATAGATTGTTTGCAAGAAGGGAGAGAACCTGAGTTGAAAATCTCTGATGCTACCGAAGCTACCCGCACTACTACTGCCATGACCCATTCATTTCATTCAAAACAACTGGAAATAATCATTAGATAAATAGGCATGATCCGATCAGACAAAAGCCCCCTGCTAGCAAAAGCGCAAATGGATAATCCTTATGGAATCTATCAGGACATTAGAAGAGAAGAAGCCGATTGGGAATTTCTCAACTTCCAGGCTAAAACAATGAAAAAAGGAGAGACCTGGAGACAAGAAACCGAAAACAATGAATATGCAATCATTTTATTGGGCGGAAATTTTTCAGTAAACTCAGATAAGGGAAAATGGTCCACGAAAAATGGAAGAAAGGATGTATTTAGCGGCATCGCGCATAGCCTTTATCTTCCCAGAAATACCAGCTTTACCCTGACTGCTGATAGTGAGGAACTTGACATAGCCATTGGATGGTGCGAAACCGATGAAGATCACCCCGCATACCTAAAACGACCCGAAGAATGTGCGATCGAAATTCGGGGAGGAGACAACGCCAATCGCCAGATCAATAGCTTACTGCAGCCCGGCTTTGACTGCCATCGCCTGGTTTGCGTGGAAGTATATACCCCTTCCGGAAATTGGAGTTCATTTCCTGCCCATAAGCATGATGAAAGAATTCTGGATGAAGACGGAAATGTGCTGGAAGCTCGTTTGGAAGAAGTTTATTTCTACAAAATCGATAAACCACAAGGCTATGCCATTCAGCAAGTATATACCTATGATCGAAGTTTGGATGAAATGGTCCGGGCCAGGAATAATGACATAGTCCTTGTGCCCAAAGGATATCATCCGGTAGTAGCTTGTCATGGTTATAATGTCTATTACCTCAACTTTCTCACAGGAAGTGATCAGTCTCTGGCTAATACGGACGACCCGGATCATGAATGGATTTACGGAAGCTGGAAAGGACAAGACCCTCGTTTACCTTTGGTAACTGCCGAAATGAATAAATCCTCTTGATATGGAAAGAGTCTATGATGTCCTCACATTTGGTCGCTCCTCCATTGATCTATACTCCAATGATCTTGGGGTTGCTTTTGAGGAGATCTCCTCCTTCGGAGCCTTTGTGGGGGGCTCCTCGACCAATATAGCGGTGAGCTGTAGCCGGCTGGGATTGAAAACAGCTCTGCTTACAGGCTTTGGAGATGATCAGGTTGGCAAATTCATCAAAAATTTCCTGGACAAGGAAAAAGTTGATACACAATTCATTCCTGTGATTCCTGGTACAAGGAGTTCGGCAGTGATCCTGGGAATCGAACCTCCCGATAAATTTCCCCTCGTTTTTTATCGGAACAATGCCGCTGATCTATCGGTCAATATTGATCATGTACAGACCATAGATTTTTCCAAATTTAAAGCGGTTGTACTCTCCGGAAATGCCCTGAGTTTCGATCCCAGTAAAACCGCTACATTTTTCGCAGCGGAACAGGCAGAAGCCGCAGGAACCCAGATTTTTCTGGACCTTGACTTTCGGGCAGATCAATGGTTTGATACCCGGGCTTATGGCGTGATGTTAAGGGCTTTGCTACCCAAAGTGGAAATAGCTATTGGAACGGAAGAAGAAGTACTTGCAGCCAGCCTGAAAGATTCCTCACAGGTAGAAATCAAACACCAACAGGTCTCGGCACCAGAAATCAAAGGAAATCTGGATACAGCCATTCAGCGAATTCTGGATTTAGGCGTAAAAACCCTGATTGTCAAAAGAGGGGCTGAGGGAGCTTCCATTTTTGAGCAGGGGAAAAAAGAGCTACGAGTCCCGGGCTTTCCAGTGGAGATTTTAAATATTTTAGGAGCTGGAGATGCTTTTGCTGGTGGTTTCGTATATGGTTGTTTGCAAGGCTGGGATATATACAAGGCTGTACGTATGGGAAATGCCTGTGGAGCAATATTGGTTACTCAGCATGGCTGCGCCAACTTTATGCCTCGTCTGGAGGAGGCTTTGAATTTTGCTAATGAAAAAGGGGGCTTGTGAGTTGAGATTAAAAAGAGAAAAAGCAAGCAAGCTGTCATTGCGAGGCAACCGAAGCAGTTCCCTATACTCAACATGTCATTCATAGCTCAAGGGATTGCTTTACCCTAAATCAGGGCTGGCAACGACAGGGTTGTATAAGAAAAAAAAACGAGTGTGTCTAGACACCCATTATTCAAAAACATCAACCAAATGAAAAAAATAAAAATTGGCCTAACTGGGCTGGGAAGAATCGGAAAAGTGCATTTAGAAAGCCTGGTTTTTCGTTTGCCAGAAGCTGAAGTTTTAGCGGTTTCTGATCCCAATACAGATACAGCTGCAGTAGCAGAATCTTATGGCGTAGATACCTTCTATGAAAGCTATGAGGAGGTATTGGATCATCCGGGTATCCAGGCAGTGGTAATCTGTTCGCCAACCGGAACTCATAAGGAATATATAGAAAAAGCGGCTGCAGCTGGAAAGCATATTTTTTGCGAGAAACCTCTGGAAATGACGGTAGATAAAATTCAATCGATAGATGAAACCGTCAAAAAACAGGGAGTTAAGTTACAAGTTGGCTTTAATAGACGATTTGATGCGGATTTTGTAGCTGTCAAAGAACAAGTAGTTGCGGGGAATATTGGAGATCCTCATATCTTGAGAATCACCAGTCGCGATCCCGGACCTCCTCCCGTTTCCTATATCGAAGGTTCTGGAGGCCTGTTTATGGATATGACTATCCATGATTTTGATATGGCACGATATATTGTGGGTTCCGAAGTGAAAGAGGTTTATGCTAAAGGAGCTGTTCGAGTGGATCCTGCTATTGGGATTGCTGGAGATGTAGATACCGCGACGATACAGTTGACTTTCGAAGACGGAACGTTGGCCTGTATAGATAATAGCCGAAAAGCAATTTATGGTTATGATCAGCGGATGGAGATTTTTGGTTCGAAAGGCATGTCTCAAATCAAAAATGAATACGCCAATACTCAATATTTTTACGATGAGAAAGGGAGCCATGGACCACCTGCCTTAAACTTTTTTATGGAAAGGTACACCCAGGCCTATTACGTGGAGATGCGAGAATTTATCCGAGCTATATGGGAAGATAAGGAGGTTCTCTGCAATGCCTATGATGCTTTGATGGCAACCAAAATTGCCGTAGCTGCAAAAAAATCTATGGAGGAAAATCGACCGGTTTTACTTTCCGAATTATAAGCTAGACAAATGAAATTCCTCAAATTACTACTACTCTCCTGCATTTTTCCTCTGTATTCCTATGGCCAAAATAAACCTAATATCGTTTGGTTGGTCTCTGAGGATAATTCCATTCATTATATGGATTTGTATACCAAAGGCGGAGCGAAAATGCCCAATATCGAGGCTTTGGCGAAAAAAGGATTGACATTCAAACATGCCTTCTCACAGGGCCCTGTTTGTTCCGTCGCAAGGAGTACCCTAATCTCTTCTTGCTACGCCCCCCGAATTGGGGTTCAGTATCATCGCCGTACCAAAAAGGCACCTATGCCAGGTGGGATAGAGATGTTTCCTTATTATCTGCGAAAAGAAGGTTACTACACGACCAATAATGCCAAAGAGGATTATAATATCATCAA
The DNA here is from genome assembly GCA_039819665.1 of Bacteroidota bacterium. Lineage (GTDB taxonomy): Bacteria > Bacteroidota > Bacteroidia > J057 > J057 > JAWPMV01. Next base: position 178,254 of record JBCBRM010000006.1, on the reverse strand, counting down.
AGGAGAAGGGGTTTGGGATGAGTCATCGCGAGAAGCCAGTTACAAAAATCGGGCAGAAGGCCAACCTTTTTTTCATGTGCAAAACTATGGAACTACCCATGAAGGCAGGCTACATTTCAGTCGAGAGGATATGGCTGCAAATCCTACTCAGAAGAATCCTGATGAAATCACACCCTTCCCCTACCATCCTAATACAGAAATCAGCCGATACACCTATGCGAAATACCATGACCAGCATGCTAAAGTAGATCAGCAAATGGGTGTATTTCTCAAAGAGTTAGAGGAAGAGGGTTTGATGGAGAATACCATCATTTTCTATTACGGCGATCATGGAGGAGTCTTACCCCGGAGTAAAGGCTATGTCTACGAAAGTGGCTTGCATGTACCTTTGGTTATTTACATACCTGAAAAATGGAAAGACCTGGCACCTGCTGAGATGGGAACCAAAGTCGATCCCTTTGTTCGCTTTATTGACTTTGGGCCTACGGTCCTAAAGCTGGCAGGATCTGAAATTCCTGAAGGCATGGATGGGCAGCCTTTTTTAGGAGATGGTATCGATATTTTAGATTGGGAAAAGAAAGATGAAGCCTTTGGCTATGCGGATCGCTTTGATGAGAAATACGATTTTGTCCGCAGCTTCCGCAAAGGCAATCTCAAATACATTCGCAATTATCAACCCTTCAATTATGACGGCTTGCACAATTTCTACCGCTATAAAATGCTCCTCTACCAGGAATGGAGAGAGCTCTACCATGCCGGCAAATTGAATGAGGTGCAAAAGCAATTCTTCGAAGCTCGTCCTGCGGAACAGCTTTTTGATATCAGCAAAGATCCCCATGAGGTGAATGATCTTTCTAAAAATCCCGAATATTCAGATGAACTTAGCTCGATGAGGACTGCTTTCAATGAGCATATGGATGAAATGGTCGATCTTAGCTTTATACCCGAACCCTATTTCATTGAAAAAGGAATCGAAAATCCTGTCGCCTTTGGACAGGAAAATAAAGAACTGATTCGTGAGCTCAGACAAATTGCGGATTTGCAATTGATTCCTTTCAAAAAAGCTAAAAAAAGCATTAGGCTGGCCTTTCGAAGTGAAAATCCCTGGAAGAGATATTGGGCGTGTATTGTTCTAAGCTCATATGGGGAGTCGGCAAAATCCTATTATGCCTTTTCCCAAATGCTGGCTGTTATGGATTCAAATAATCTCGTAAGATTACGTGCTACCGAATTTCTTGCACTTACAGGCCGGCAGGACCCGGAAAGAAATATGCTGCAAATATTGGAAGCCGCTAAGACCAAGACAGAAGCTAACCTTATCCTTAACACAGTCACTCTGCTGATGGATGCCAAAGGCTATAGTTTTGACTTGAGGAGATTGAAATTTAACTCCAAATGGTTGACAGAAGGAGATGCGCTGGTAATGCGGAGGTTAGAATACTTGCTTGCGAAATGATAAAATCATGAAAAGACTTCTCTTGCTTCTATTGCTTTTGGGTTTAATAAATTTTGGGCTTTTGGCTCAAGATATTTCAGCTCAACAATACCAGAAAATTCGTCCTGTATTAATCGGTAAGGAGCATAATGTAGTCCTCTACCTGGAGATCGAGCAGAAAGAAGATAAGCCCATTGTATTGGAAGAAATTTACCTCAGTAATTCGGGGACAGACCATCCTGAAAAGATTAAAAATCTAAGGATTTACTATAGTAAGGATACCCTTCTCCCCCTATCTCGGCAGCAATTCTCTCATAATCGCTCTGGTCAGGAATCACTCGTATTTGAAGGAAGCTTGAAATTGAGCAAGGGTAAACATTATCTCTGGCTCAGTATGGAATTGGATAATGATTATCCGATGGATAGTCGTGTCAAATATTCCTGCCTGACATTGGGTTTTGATCATTTGCTGCTTTCTGAAATAACAGAAAAGAGTTCCCTCCAAGCATTGAGGGTAGGTCAAGTAATAAGAAAGCAAGGACAAGAAGGTGTCGATACCTATCGCATTCCGGGTTTGGCCACAACAGATAAAGAGACATTGATCGCGGTCTATGATACAAGAAGAAATAGCTCGACCGATCTGCAGGAAGACGTGGATGTAGGTATGTCCCGTTCTACGGATGGGGGAAAGAGCTGGGAACCCATGAAAATCATCATGGACATGAAGGAATGGGGAGGAAAGCCGGAAATAGAAAATGGAATTGGTGATCCCTCTATTTTGGTAGATCGAGAGAAAGGAGTAATCTGGGTTGCGGCTGTCTGGGCACATGGACATCCGGGCAAAAGGAACTGGTGGGCTTCAAGACCCGGCATGGAACCCACTGAAACCAGTCAATTTGTATTGGTGAAAAGTGAGGATGATGGAAAAACTTGGTCAGAGCCCATCAATATTACTTCCCAAATCAAAGACCCCGACTGGTACCTTCTTTTGCAAGGGCCCGGCAAAGGCATTCAATTGAAAGATGGTACCCTCGTCTTTCCGGCACAGTTCAAAAACAAAGACCAGATTCCGCATTCGACCTTGATTTATAGCAAAGATCATGGGGAAAGCTGGGAAATTGGAACAGGTGCCAAATCCAAAACTACAGAATCGCAAATTGTAGAACTGAGCAGCGGCGAACTTATGTTGAATATGCGAGACGATAGAGGGAGAGAAAACCCAGAAGGTGGATTTCGTTCCGTGGCTATAACGCGCGATCTGGGAAAAAGCTGGGAGCAGCATAGCAGTTCCGGAAATGCACTTCCTGAACCGGTTTGCATGGGAAGCTTGATAAGTACTACTTATCGGGGTAAGGAAATCCTATTTTTCTCCAATCCTGCGGTTTCCAAAGGCCCTCGCAGAAGGATGAGCTTGAAAGCCAGTTTTGACCAGGGAAAAACATGGCCTACTGCCTATCACCTTTTACTCAACGAAGACAATTCCTTTGGTTATTCCTGTTTGACCATGATCGATGAGGAAACCATAGGGATACTGTATGAAGGCCAAAAGGAAATATTCTTTCAACGAATTTCTTTAGCAAATGTAATTTCAAACTAAGATGTATAGGTCTGAAGAAAATCAAAGTATGATTGGTACCTATGGAGATTGGGCCGCTTCTCTTCATACTAATTCAATTCCCAAATTATCTTTTCGAAATGAAGGCATTTCTGACCTGGAAACATGGAAAAAAGAAGCTAGAGCAAAAGTTTTAGAATTACTGAGGTTTTCAGAAATGAAAACTTTTAGTGAGCTTAGAGTTGAATCCAGCCATGAGTTCGAAGGCCTCCATGTAGAAGAGCTATCCTGGCAATTGCCATATGGCCCTCGAACAAGAGCGACCTACCTAAGGCCTATCAATTTCAGTGGAAAACTCAGAGGTGTTCTGGCCTTGCATGACCACAGCGGGATAAAATACTTTGGGAGGCGAAAGATCATTCGAACGAAAGAGGGTTTGCATCCCATGATGGAGGAATTGCAAAATCGATCTTATGGTGGAAAAGCCTGGGCGAATGAATTGGCAAAAAGAGGCTATGCAGTTTTGGTTCCGGATGTGTACAGTTTTGGAAGTAGGCGGGTATTGTTGAAGGATGTACCAAATCGGATCAAAGGAAATTTAAAAGATCCCAAAGATTCCGACCTGGAAGGAATCAAGGCCTATAATTCATGGGCAGGCAATCATGAAAGCATTAATGCAAAATCACTTTTCTCGGCAGGTACTAGTTGGCCGGCCCTTACTTTCTACGAAGATCAACAAGCACTTGATGTTCTGGCGAGTAGGGCAGAGGTAGATGAAAATCGCCTGGGTTGCGGAGGTCTTTCTGGAGGCGGACTTCGAACAGTTATGCTTTCAGGTTTGGATGATAGAATTAAATCTGCCGTATCAGTAGGTTTCATGACTACCTGGCAAGACTTTCTCCTTCACAAGTCTCATACCCATACCTGGATGATATATATTCCAGGCTTGCCTCAATTTTTGGAATTCCCGGAAATCATGGCTTTACGAGCACCTCTTGCATCTTTGGTTTTGAGCAATACCAATGATCCTTTGTTTACCTTAGCTGAAATGGAAAGGGCTGATCGAATAATGAAAGAAGTTTATGCAAAGGCAAATGCAGCAGATAAATACAGAGCTTCTTTTTATCCCGGTGGCCACAAGTTTGATCAGTCTATGCAAGTGGAGGCTTTTGAATGGTTCGATAGGTTTCTTTAGGAAATCTAAATTGTTTTTTGAGCTAGTTGGACTTGATTAAGCCCTGAAATTTCAAGTCATTCAAGTAGTTCTTTCTTCTTTTCCCATGATGAGATCCTTCATACATTATTCAGGACAGGCATCGCAAAAGATCAAGCTGCTGCAAAGCCGACGCATTTTCCAGCCCCCGCACTCGATGCAGCAGCGGGGCCCTGTCGCGCATGGAAAACGTGTTGGGGTGTTAACGTATTGGTGTTGATTAAAAATCTGAATCTTCGCTACCCACTACTCCAGAGCGATGGTCCTGCAGAGCCCATCGGGAGCCGGGGCGGCGAGTGTGGCTGGCTTTGGGCTCTGCGATTTTTGCCCACCTTTATTAAAAAAGGTGGAAAAGAAACCCAATAAAGAAATGAATAAACAAGAATATTGATGTTTGAAACCCTAAAAATCGAATTAAAAGGAAAGATAGCCCATCTCACCCTAAACCGACCAAAGGCTCTTAATGCCCTTAGCAAGCAAGTCTTGAAAGAACTAAGAGAAGCCTGTGAGTACTTAAATAAGCAAAAGGAAGTACGGGTAGTCATCATTAAAGGGGAAGGAAAGTGCTTTTCAGCAGGCGCAGACCTAAACGATAGTATGGACACGAAACCCGAACAAAGCGATTGGTTGGAAAGACGAGGACAGGGGCAATTGGGTTATCGCATGTGCGAAGCGGTACAAAACCTTAGGGCAGCAAGCATCGCTCAGGTTCATGGCTTTGCAATAGGAGGAGGACTACTTCTCATGCTGGCCTGTGATTTTCGGTTGGTAGCTGAAAACAGTTTTTTCGCGATCCCGGAAGTGGATCTCGGGATTCCACTTGCTTGGGGAGGGGTTCCCAAATTGATTGCAGAAGTGGGACCACTCAAGGCTCGGGAGTTGATCATGACTTGTAGACGATTTGATGCAAGGGAAGCATTAGATTTGGGGGTTATCAATTCGATTCATCCGCTAGAAGGCTTAGAAACCGAATCCGCGAAATTGGCCGACATATTGGCAGAGAAGCCTGTCTTGCCCATCCAAATGACTAAGGAACAAATAAAATCCAGTACTGATCAAATGGGCAAAGGCTATTTGCCTGGCGCGGATGGGGACATGCTGATGTCCATATTGAAAGATCCGGAATCCCGTGCAGCAGCTATTGCATACCTGCAAAAGCTAAAAGGACAATAACGATTAATTCCTAGAGCTCCTGTACCAATTTAAGCAGCCTTTCGTCCCTAAAATCCTTTATAAAAAATAAAACATTGGGGTATTTTTTAAATTCTTCTTCAGTATGGGTGGTAGTGATAACCACTGCCTTTGTTCCGGCATTTAAAGCGGTTTCTACTCCCGTTAAGCTATCTTCAAAGATCAGGCAGTCTTTAGGTTTCAGCCCCATACTTGCTGCTGCCAATTGAAAAATCTCAGGATCCGGTTTCCCTTTTTTTACGCTGCGGGCATGGAAAATCCCCTTGAAATAAGGGGCCAAGTGTAAATTCTCTACAACAAAATTGGCATTTTCAGGAGGAGCCGCAGTCCCAACGGCCATCGGGAAGTCCCTCGCCATTAAGTCATCCAGCAATTCCTTTAATCCATCTACCAATTTCAACTGATCCCTAAAAATCTCTCGGTATTCAGCTTCTTTTTCTGCACTGATCTTTTTTCTTTCGTCGGGATTAAACCTATCTCCAAATAAACGCGCAATAATTTCCTCATTTATTCCATGGGCCTTTTCCATTACTTCTTCCAGACTCATTTCCATGCCCAGGCTTGCCAGCTTTCTTTGCCAGGCATGATGATGAACCATCATATTGTCTACCATGGTTCCATCCATATCGAAGATTAGGCCTTTAATTTCAGTGCTCATAAGTTTAGGACTTGCAATATCTATTTTGTGTTGGCGCAAAAGTCAAAGAAAATCTCCTCAAATCAAACTTGGATTGGCTTTCTTGTGCAATTTTTGAATTGAGGAGCTAGGATGTCAGACTTAGCTCAGTATTTTTTCCTGATGGAAAGGAATTAATTGAGTTAAAATCCTGTCATTTCTAAGATTAGTTTATATATATATCGTCATATATTTTCATTCCCAGCTCTGTCGAAATACAATTGATTGCTTAAAAGAGCTTAGATTTTTATGATTTTCTTACTCCGCCGAAAAATCGATCATTCTGAACTCTATGAAGCTATTTGTACTTTTGCAGGACCAAATGAAGACTATCGTTCTTTTGCGGAAATCACGCCTAGCGTTAAGCGGAGATTTATTTTCCTCAAAAAATGTAATTCGCTTAAAGCATTTCCCCAGCTTTTTGTTTAGGTAAATGAGTCGGTCCGAGTCAGAATTTCGATCTTATGGGGCCGGCTCGATCTGTTTTAGCAAGATTCCTCTTTTAACTCTGGCTTCTTTTCAAAACTTCACCCGCAGGAAGGATTTCTAAATACTCTATTGTCTTTAATCTTTTGAGCTCTTTCTTCAGAAAGTTCGTACTGATCGGGCCCCATCCTTCGTCATCCAATCCATGTAGATTGAGTACCAACCATCCTCCTTCTTCTTTATTCAAAAAGTCATCGATATGCTTTTTGACCCAGCTATCAATATTATTGGGACCATTAGAAGAGCAGGAAATAATGACAGCTTTTCCGTCTTTGGGAATGGGATTTAGAGCTCCTTTTCCAGAAGTTCTAATTCCTTTTACCCGACTCAGGGTAAAGGCTTCCAATTCAGGGGTAGAAGCATTGAAGGGGAAATTGAAGACGGCATAAGAAGGATTGTATCCCTCAAGGTTCTCTTCAAAGTAATCCAGGCATTTGTCGATAAGTCGTTTTGATTTGGAGAAAGGCTGCCGGGCCAGATTTAGGTGCTTCCAGCTATGAGGCATAACTTCATGACCCCTGCGCACCAGTTTATTCCAGTCCTCAAAATCTCCCATCAGATCAGGAAGAATCCAGTCATCTACTTTTTTGAACCTAGGTAGGTGCCCGGAAGCAATTACATTTAAACAGGCTTTTAATCCATAGCCCTCATAGATATCCGCAATTTCTAAGAAGGAATCCCGAAAACCGTCATCAAAACTCAGGGTCAGAATATGACTTTTACCTTCCGACCAGGGCCATTGCCCGGCAGCAGTAGCTAAAGAAGCCAGGACCGCATTTTTGCTAAATTCTCTTCGGTTCATCTGAAGAATTTTGAGGGTTAATAAAAGAAAGTAAAGCCATTCCTTTAACTTCTACATGATATCTAACGACAATTAAAATATACAAAAAAGGCCTCCCATCTAACTGTGAGGCCTTATTTATTTAGTCCTGTCTAATTATCTCTTTCCAGTACGTCCCGTTCAAAGTAGAGATAAAAGTAAACAGCTGCTCCAAAATCAGTTGCATCTGTTGAAACCAGCCGCCAACCTCTTGAGGCATACTCATTCAACTTGGCTTGAATATCAGCACCGGAGGACTTGATGATGTGTTCGCGATCGGTAGTCAGTTTCGAATAATAGATCAGCGACTCTAATTTGTATTCTTTCATGGGAATTTGTTTTAGGAAACTTACTGTTTTCTTTTGAAAGTTTGAATAACTTTTTGGGCATCTTCCCAGGCTTTTTCCTCCCCAGCCAAATAGGTGGTGAAAATCAGAAAATATCCTACTTCCTCATCAAAAAGGATGATTTGATAGGCTTTTTCAGTTTCATCTTCTTTATCATCAGCCTTAAGTCCATAGCCGGAAATACCGTCCAACTCTATCTCCTGGATTCCATATTCCACGTCTAGTTGGTAATCACCGGGCAAATTATTTAACCTTTTTACACAAAATAGTTTCGGATTCGGGATTTCAGTTTTTTGAAAGGATTTATCAATGATTATGCTGAGTTTGTCCTCACTTTCAGTCGGTGCTTTTCCATCCCGATTGAGTATCACTGCATTTCCCATTACCCGAAAGACTTGTAAGCCTCCTACTTCTGGCTCAACAGTAAAAGACAGAGCTTCCAAAGGATCGATATCCAAGCCTTTATTGACCACTATACTTTTCACGCTTTCGCGGATCTTTTTTCCCAACTCAATTGAATCTTTCAAATGAGTCCCATTGATCATAACACTCGTTTCCTCATCTCCGTAGATCAAAATATACTTGCTAAAGCTATATCCATTTGCATCTTGCTGGACCTCCAACTCAAAGCCCTGATCCTCCTGAACCCTGACCTCCTGCATGGATATAACCTTCATTCCTTGTGCCTCAAACTTCTCAGGAGTGAATTCGGTGGCAAATTTCTCTATGGGTCCAGGAATTTCCATCAACATGATCATAGAAGTCGGGTCTGCAGGATTGGTAAACCCTTTCATGCGCGAACTAGCTTCGAAGTTCTGAGGTGGGATCAAATATACGGCCGTCCCTTCGATCTTGACATGTGAATCGGTAGGATTCTGAAAGTCATTTAATTCTTGTGCACTTACACTTTTAGCGTAAAAGAGTATAGCCACAAATAGGAATACCTGCTGAAATTGTTTCATAATTTTTGATTTGTGTGTGTAATCTTTAAAGTTTCTATCGGATCATGGTCATGGTTGAAGGGAGTTTTTCCTTGAAAAGCGCTTTCAGTTCCTTCTTGTACTCCTCTTCCATTGCGGTATTCATAAGGAGAACTTCTTTCAAATTAGTCAGTCCAAAAATCTCCTCGGGGACAGATGTGATTGGACTTCCTGAGAAACTGATTTCTTTCAGCTTTTTCAATTGGCCAATTTCAGCTGGGATTGTAGTAAACTCATGATCTGTCAGGTAAAGGATTTCCAGGTTGACCAATTCGCCGATGCTAGCTGGAACTTCTTCGAGGCTCTCGTGCATATAAGCATTGATCTTCAAGGTCTTTACTTTGGCTGGTTCCTTCAGGGCTTCTGCTAAAGAATTGCAATCTACGCACTGAGCATACAAAGAAGAGCTGAATAAAAGGCTGATGAATAAAATAAATGATTTCATGGTAAAAAGTTATGATAGATGATTATAGAATCCCGAAGGATCATACGTAAAAGATTGTACTGAGGAAATGTTTAGTAGGCGGGCTGTTTTTCATGCTGTGTCCTATCGGCAAAGATGCGGAAAATAGAGAAGATTGCAAAAGTCGATGTTCCAATCTATAACTTTAGGTACCATGCCCCAACCATCCAGTAGCTTTGGCGAAATCCTGGATCTGTAAGTCGGTCCAATCTGTAATCTAGTCCAAATTCTAGTTTGTTATTGTCGGTGAAGTTGATCCCCAGTATTGGCAAAAGCCGAACTTCTATGCTACGATTTGAATTTTGTAATTTGGGTAGGTATTCATTTCCGATTTTGAGGTAGAACTCTCCTCGATCAACTTGTTGGCCACTGATTGGAAATTCGGCAGTAATTCGGTATCGAAATCTCAGAGAAGGACTACTTCCCTCGACAAAGGTTTGATCTAGACCAAATCTGTGACCAAGGCGGAAGAGGGTATATTTTTGGACTAAAGAGAATTGTTGAATCAGGCGGTAGACCCATTGATCATTTCTCTTTCTGAATTGAATTCCTCCGGCAAAAGAGCTTCTGACACCAGATCTTTTTGATAGAACTGCAGCAAAATCCGACAACTTATAATCATATAACCATCCATTCCCTACTCCAAAAGTTCCGGATCGTAAGGATTGTCTCGATTCCAATTTCAGGTTTAGTGTAAGCCCCTGGGAAAGGCTTTTATTGAGGTTGAATTTTGGTAAAAAACCTAGTTGATATTCATTTTGACCATGGATATCGACAGAAAACAGGAAAATGAGCAATAGATAAACATATCTCTTCTTCATTAAAAATCCAGGTTGTCCGTATTCCGGGTTTTTATCTGGGATATTCGCTCCATCTCTCCTTGATCATTAAAAAGAATTTCGTAAAGGGAGTGAGTCTTATCTTTCTTTCCTTTGATAATCACTTCAAATTTTTGGGTAATTCCTTCAATTCTTCCTTCTGCTCTTAACAGTGAAATTAAATCTTTCCGCTTTCCTGTCAATTGTAATTGGACTCCTATGAATTTGAAGCGGATAAAGTTTTGAGCTAAATATTCCAGCATTTTTTCTTTAACAGATGAAAAGATTTCACTTTCTCTGATTTGAATCTCCATGTCCTGTAGAAGTCCCACGGTATCAAATTCAATACTGTATTTTTTGCCTTTATGCTTGAGTTTTGCTTCGATCGATTTTCCATCCTGACTTTCTTCTTTATACCATGTGATTTGAGTAGAAAACTTACAGGAATCCACAAAAATTTTGGCCGGCATAGGAATTTCCGTCGGTTTTAGTTTATATTCCCGCTCATATTTTATTTGAGCCTGGGCATAATTTCCCCTGACTAGTAATCCCAATACAAGGATATAGAGAATCTTCAGCCTCATTTTTTCTTTACCTGTGCATTAAATTCGAGGGCTTTAGCAATCCAGAAATCCATATCCTCATCCATATCATATCCTTCCGGATCAATAAAAACAAAGCCTCTCATCACCCTTCCTGTGAAATCCATTTCTCGCACTCCTTTTTCCTCTAAGGCTGCTTCATACGCCTCTTTCCCAATTCGGGCCATGAGTCGGTCTTGTTGGGTTTTTTTATCTATATCTACCCCAACGCACATGTTGCCATTTACCATAAAAACGAGGCCTCCCATCATTTTCTTTTCTTCTACCTCCAGTTGACTACTAAGGCGTTGTCTTACTCTGTCGGCGAGATGTTCACTGTATGCCATACTTATAATTTTACTTTCCTATTCCTCCTAATGACGAAGGTATGCAGGGAAAAGGGTACAATTCCAGACATTTTACAGAATATCCTAAAGCATAAAAAAACAGAGATCCCAAAGGACCTCTGTTTTATCATGTACTTTTGGGCTTACATTTTACGGGTGGCTGTAACGGGAAATTCGTATCCAGCCACAGAGATATTTCCTTTGTACGTGTCTCCTTCAAAGGTTCCTTTCATTTCGATATCATATCCTTGAACGGAGAAAGTTGCGGTTAGGACATTATCCTCAATAACGAGGTCTTCCAGATCGGTTTCTCCGGCATCACTGGAAATTTTGCCACTCATTCCTTCTGACTCTTCCATGATAGTCATGGTTCCACTTTGGTCTCCATCAGGAATTCCTGTAATCAGGTATTCCCAGGTTCCTGCAGGGGTATATTTTTTTGACTTAGAAGCAGTAGCCTTGGTCCCTTTACAGGATGAAAAAGAGACAGCAAAGAGTAGAATTAGGAATAGATTAAAATAGTAGTTTTTCATTTTGGTAGAATTAGCTTTTGTTAACTCTGGTTAAAATCAATGTGAGTACACTCAATATAAGGAGAATGAATAAATCCATCCTTATTCCGAATAAATTTGATGGGACAATTTTAAACTGAGAGGCGACAAAAAGAAGAATCCCAAGCATAGTGAAAATGGGTAGGATTTTAAGAGATGAAGCCTTTTTGTGGAAAATGCCTGCAAATATCATAGGAGCCAGCAAAGAGGTTCCGGCAAAGCTCGTTCTTGCCAAGGCTACTAATTCATCGCTTGTTAGGAGGGCAAAAATCAGGGCTATGATGGCAAAAGCAAAAATGGATAGTCGGGCAATTTTCACCATCTCTTCATCTTTACCACTTAAGATAGATCTGATCTCGGCTCCCAGAGCAAAAATTTGTGAATCTGAAGTTGAAATTGCAGCAGCCAACAAACCTACCATAACGATGGCACCAATAATATTTGCCTGGTCTTTGATGAACATGAGGTTGAGGTAATCGGGTGTAGAGGCATCAGGATACAGCATGGCTCCATACATGCCCATAAATGCAGTGGGAAGAATAACCAAGATGGCAAAGAAACCGATTCCAACAGCCATTCGATGTAGAGATTTTACATCCTTCATGATCACCACCCGGGTAGAGATTTGGGGCTGGGTATAGGGTAATAAAGCGATGGCAAACATCGACCCCAACAAGAACTGGAAGTCGAAAAGTCCTTTTGGGCCAGGAGTAGAAAGTAAAGCTTCGTTTTTCTCAGCAACTTGCTCAAACATTTTACTCATGCCCCCGAAATGCTCCAAACAATTGTAACCAACGATCCAGATAGCTATCAGCAAGAGTATCCCCTGCAAAACATCACTATACATGATAGCCTTTAATCCGCCTACCTCACTATAAATAATCATGATAACTACCATGATCACTGCCCAGGCCCACATAGGAAGGGATTCGGGAAAAGCCGCATGAAAGAAAGTTGCGACTCCTCTAATCTGGATAGCAACATAGGGAACCAAAAATATAAAAGCTCCTCCAAAGGCGACAAAGCCTGCCCATTTTGATTGATAAGCTTCTTTAAGAAAACCTGCCATTCCCAGATATTCTTTCTCTCTGGCTCTTTTCCTCAATTCATATCCCAACCAAATAATTCCAAATACCATAACCGCATCTGAAATCATGAGGAAAATCCATGCGCCCACTCCATGCTGACGGAAAAAATCCGGCATTCCTAATAAAGTAAAGGTACTGAATAAGGTGGCGGCGAAGGTAAAGAATCCTAAAACGGCTCCAATGCTAGAGCCTCCCATCAGGTATTGCTTTGAGCTTTTTTCCTGACTGCGACTCCTCAAGGCAAGGAGAACCAGTATTCCTATATAAATAGCACCAATGATGCCTAGTGTTAGTAGCATGAGAAAAGAATTTTAGGCTTATTTTTTATTACTGGGGTGCAAACGAGTCCCTAGCCAGGTCAATCCAACAAGGACCAGAGCTTGGAGAATACCGGTCCATAAAGTATAGGGCATACCCATCCAGCGCGGTTCCCATACACCATTTGGAGTGATGAGGGGGGTAAATGTAAGAAGAGCTACAATGAGTGCTGCAGCACAACAGAGCCTCCAGCCAAGTGATTTATTCATGAGTAGTAGTGTTTTTAAGAAACGTGTACGTCTGGGTATTTATGAGTTTTAGAGTGTTACTGTACAAGTGTTTGGCGTGTTTGTGATTGACTTTCCTTAATATATTTAAATCAGGTGATAAAGTAGCACCCTGGAACCCTAATACACCCAAATCCTAACACTTTAAAGCCTTCCCATAGCCAAGCCACCGTCAACCATGATTACCTGACCGGTGGAATAGGGAAAGTTACCTCCAATTAAAGAAGCGACTGCTTTTCCTACATCTTCCGGATATCCCCATCTTCCCTGAACTGCCAGACCTTCCTCCAGAAGCAATCTATCGTATTTCTCTTTGACTGCGGCCGTCATATCGGTTTTTATGACACCGGGCCTGACTTCATATACCTGAATGTTCTCTTCAGCAAGGCGGGCTGCAAAAAGCTGAGTCATCATAGCCATGCCCGCTTTAGAAATGCAGTATTGACCTCGATTGACCGAAACCAGGGTAGCAGATACGGACGACATATTGATGATATATCGAGGTACTTCTTTGCCCGCTTTTATCATCTCTTTTGCCGCCAATTGAGACAAGAAAAAGGAACCTTTGAGATTTATCCCTAATACTCTGTCAAAGCTTTCTTCACTCATTTCAAGTAAATCTTTCCTTTCTCTGGGGGCAACCCCAGCATTATTGATCAGGGCATCTAGCTGGCCGAAATGATTCAGGCAGCTTTGTAGGATATGACTTCTCCCTTCTTTTTCGCCTATGTTCCCCTGGCAATAGATGACTTCTATCCCTTTGGCCCTCAAGCTATCCAGGGTAGCTTGTACGCTAGTTTCTTCTCGCATGCCGTTGATCGCAAGTGCCCAACCATATTCGGCTAAAGACATAGCTATACCCAATCCTATGCCACGGCTTCCTCCGGTAATAAGTGCGACCTTTTTCATACCTCTAAGTCTTCAAGGTCTATCCAGGCTCTCTTTTCCCAGCTTTCGATACCTTTCTCAGCCAATTGAATGCCCTTGGCACCTTCAAGCAGATCATTGGGGAAGCTGCCTCCCTGGTGTACGTACTTGAGGAATTTCTCCCATTGAACTTTGAATGCATTATCATAAGGTTCCTGCTGGGGAACTTTACTCCAATCCTCATAGAAATTGATGGGTTGAGGTACATCGGGATTCCAAACAGGTTTTGGTGTATTCCCATAATGCTGGATATAACACTCTCTAAGGCCAGCTACAGCAGATCCTTTGGTGCCGTCTACTTGCAAGGTCAAGAGGTCGTCCCTTCTCACGCGAACGGTCCAGGAAGAATTGAAGTGTGCAATGATACCTCCTTCGAGTTCGAAAGTTGCGTAGGCTGCATCATCTGCTGTGGCCTTGTAGGTTTTTCCGTTTTCGTCTACTCGCTCAGGAATATGAGTAGCTCCCATACAGGATACAGCCTTTACCTTGCCAAATATATTGTCTAAAACATATCGCCAGTGACAAAGCATATCTACAATGATTCCACCATCGTCTTCTTTCCGATAGTTCCAGGAGGGACGATTGGCGGGAATACTATCCCCTTCAAATACCCAATAGCCAAATTCTCCCCGTATGGACATGATCCGACCGAAAAATCCACTTTGAATGAGTCGTTGGATCTTTAGTAAACCCGGCAACCAGAGTTTATCCTGAACGACACCATGCTTCACCCCTTTTGCTTCAGCGAGCCGATACAGTTCCAATCCTTCTTCCAGACTAGCTCCTGATGGCTTCTCACAATATATATGTTTACCAGCTTCTATGGCCTTCTTTACAGCTGCAAACCTTCTTCCGGTAATTTGTGCATCAAAATAAATCTGATAAGCATCTTCTTGCAGGACTGCATCAAGGTCGGTACTCCATGAATTTACTCCAGAGATTTCGCAAAGATGCTTGAGTTTATTTTCGTTTCTGCCGACCAGGATAGGGTAGGGCATAATGCATTCATTGGCATTTAATTTTACTCCTCCTTGCTCACGGATAGCTACGATGGACCTGAGTAAATGCTGATTGGTTCCCATGCGGCCCGTAACTCCATTCATGATGATCCCTAGTTCGTGTACTTTCATATTTATTTGCTGATATTCAGGATTTAGTTTGGTATTTATGTATAATTTTTTTGAGATATTCTTCTTGATTCATGGCCCAATAGGCATGGCTAAAAACCTCTACTTCGTGAAAACCTGTAAAGCCCGCTTCTTCTACCCAGCTTCTTATTTTGGGTAGGGGAATACAGCCATCTCCCATGAGTCCCCGGTCATTTAGCATATCTTCCGGGGGATACTTCCAGTCGCAAATGTGATAGGCCAATAAGTTTTCTTTTTCTCCTGCCCTCAATATTTCAGTTCTAAGATTCTCCTCCCACCAAAGATGATAGACATCTACCACAACACCCACATATTCGTCATCTAATCTTTCAGCCATATCATTCCCCTGTTTTAGGGTATTGATGGCTGAGCGGGTATCGGCATACATGGGATGAAGTGGCTCTATTCCCAGTTTTACCTTATGTGCTCGGGCGAAAGGAAGCAGTATTTCGATTCCGGCTTCGATTTGGGCACGAGATTCTTTGAGGCTTTGTTGAGGTTCAGCACCACATACCAGGACTAGTAAAGGGGCTCCTATTGCAGCAGCTTCCTCAATCATTTGCTTATTATAGCTCAGAGCTTCTTCTCGCTTTTTTTTGCTGCTGGAAGGGAAAAAGCCACCTCTTACATAGGAAACAACCTCTATCTTGTAAGTGCTCAATAATTCCCCTGCTTTTTTTGCTCCCATTTTTTCTATGGCATTTTGCCAAACGCTTATTCCATTTATTCCATGAGAAGCGTACTGGTCCAGGGCCTCTTCAAGAGGCCAGGGTTTAGTGGTAATGGTATGAACACAGAGTTTTTGAGGATCAGGACTTTGCATGGATCTTAATCTTGGATACAGCGGAAAAAGGTATAATAGGGCTCATTCTTAATAATCCTTTGTAGGTATAGGGCCAATTCTCGTAAGTGATAATCCCCCCACATACAGGATTCTCCATGAGGAATCTTATGACCATCCGGGATATAATCCCATCCATTAGGATGATGGTAAATGCTGTGAAGGAGCAAGCCATGATGCTCAGGATCCAAACTTAGGTAAGGTTCTGAGAATAGACTTTTACTGACCGTCAATCCCGCTTGCCAATATTTTTCTGAAGCTTCTTTATCTGATGTTTGCAGAAATTTCCCTAATCTCAATAAACCCTGAGCTCCTATTGCTGCTGCCGAACTGTCTATGGGTTCATGCTCATTAAAAGGATCACTAGGACGGTTTAGGTAATCTCCCATTTTATGGAGGTTTGGTGCGCCTGTATCCCAATATGGAATTCCGTCAGTTGGGGTATTATCTATGAAGAAATCGCAGGTGGCTCTTGCTGCTTTCAGGTAGATAGATTGAATTTTTTCCCTTCCTCCATAGGACTCCAGTTCTTCATCTGACCTTGTCTGTAGATATTCTAGTTGTTCGGGGAAACCGGCCATGGCCCAGGCCAAACCTCTTGTCCAGGTACTGAATCCTGTATAGCCTTGTTGAGAATTGGGGCAACGGAAGTTTCCGTCATTAGTATTGAAAACACTTTCATGGGCTGCTCTTCCCCAGACATCAAAAGAATCCCTGCCTTCACCATAGTAGATTGAATAATCAGCAGTTGCAATGGCATGCTGAATAGCGCGATCCAGCAAATTTATTCGGATATCATGCTCATCTGAAATAGCAAATCCCAATGAGTGGCTGACAACCAAAGCCCGTACCGAGCGAATGGTATCTACAAAAAGGCTATGGGGGCCATTGAAAGAGTAGATGTATCCCTTGTTTTGACCGATTTTCGTCCATCTCTTTGCCTGTACCGATCCTGACAATTTGAGGGCCAATTCGTAAAAATGCATTTCCCAATCATTTGGGGGGATTTTGCCTTCTTTCATCAGGCGGAGCAGATTGCCATAGGTGCTAACATTATTGAAGCCATGATCATGTACGCCAAAATGACCCACATGAGGGGCCATTTTATCGACGGTTGCTTTCCTGCCATATTCGAGGAAGGACTCATCGCCTTGGGCATCAAATTGTAAAATGGCTGATCCATATTGAAAGCCCTGGGTCCACTCGGTCCAGCCCCTGGAACTGTACTTTCCTGCCATGGTAAAGACCGGAGCTCCTTTATTTGCATCATAATCTGCTTCGATCCTTCGAATTTTTTCTCCTGAGATATCCCAACATTTCTCTATATCAGAAAGAAGGTCTTTGGGATGTAGCGTAGTATTTATTTTCATTTATTATAGGGCTTATGTCTTTTATGAGTGCTTAATTTAGTAGATGAAATTGGCTATTTCTAATAGAGAAAACTGCATATGGTTTGGCTTCTGATTTCATTAAGGAGTCATGTGACCATTCATATAAAATTCAGCATTTTCTTTTACAATAATATCTACTGGGATGTCAATGTTTAATTCCGTTTGATCCTGCGAGGTCAGGTATTTATATAGTCCCTTAACTGCAGCATAACCCTGGTATTCCGGTTTTTGATTTATGAGAAATTGGATCTTTCCATTTTTGAGGTAAGCCAGATTCTGTTCGTTTAAGTCAAAGCCTACCAAAAAAAGTTCTGTATCCTCGTATTCTTTTAGCAAATCCAACAATCTGAAGGAGCGGGCATTGGTAACAAAAATTCCTTTGGGTCCCTGGCGTTCAATAACTTTGGGGATTATTTCCTGCAAATCGAGGTGATCATCAAAAGGAAGATTTATGGTGTAAATTTCGTCCTTACCGGGATTTGACTTAGATTGAAAATACGCCCTAAAACCTTGTTCCCTTTGCAGATTATTCACCTGAATTCCTCTTTCATTTATAATGTTGATCACGAAATACAATCCATTCTCTTTTAGCAAGCCTTCCAATAACCTTCCTGCTACCTGGCCAGCTTTAAAGGAATCCTGGTTTATATAATTTGCTTTAAAGTTTAATTCCTGTCTACTATCCAAAAAGACTACGGCTATCTCTGATTCTTCTAATTTTTGTAAAAACTGATTGCTCTCGGTTTTGAAAAAAGGTACACTAATAATTGCGTCAAAATCCTTTTTTAAAATCTCATTGGATTGTTCTTCAAAACTACGAGGATCAAAAGAATTGAAATAATAATAGCTAATAGATATGCCTTGTTCCTTAAGCTCAGCAACTGCTTTATTTATCCCATATTGTGGTAGTTTCCAGTAGCTTGACTTGTCCTTTATTTCTGGAATCAGACATGCGATTTGTATTTTACGGGTAGCTGCCAACTTTAACCTACTTGCCAGAATATTTTTTTTGTAGCCGGTTTGTTGGATGATTTCAAGAACTTTTTCTTTAGTCTTTGCAGATACACCTGGCCTGTTATGTAGAACCCGATCAATAGTCCCTATAGATACACCTGCGAGTTTGGCGATCTCTTTGATTCCGGGGCTATTTTCGTTTTTCAAATCGAAGAATTAAAATTTCTGAAAAAAAGTAAATTAAATAAAAATATTCTTTATCTTATTAATCGTTAACGTTAACGAAAAGATTAAGGATGTTTTTACTCCTGAATATTAGGGGCTTGAAAACATAAGAAATATAGGAAAACGGACTGATTCCTTTTAGACTAACTACTACTTGAAAGGATGAGCACAAGTCCGATACACGACCCCGGGGTATGAATAGTCGGATTCATACTTCAACGTGCCAGAACACAAGACTTATATTACTTGCTATTTTTCAATACATGCTACAAACTATAACTAAAACGGGATCAAGCTATGGAACGTACTACTACTACAATCCACTGGATTTCTTTACCTATTCACTCGGGCTGCCTCTACTAGGTCGCGTCTGTCGTTTCGGACAGGCATAGACTTCCAGGCAGCATAATTCCGGGAACTCCAAATTAAATATATGCTTCGTCAAGCCTCATAAAGGCTGACTTAGGCATGTGGCTTATGCTTTGGAAATTTTGCGTCCAATTAAAAAGGACTCGGATATAATTCTCAATATCTAATTATTAACTACTATGAAGTACTTATTTAAGCCAAGATCCATATGGAAAAGCCTTATGATGCTTTGCACCTTGGCATTTTTCATGTGTGCCGGATATACGGTTCATGCCCAATCAAGAACCGTTAATGGTACGATCAGCGATGAAGCTGGGAATGGATTACAAGGCGCATCAGTTGCAGTTCAAGGGACCACAGTCGGTACCCTCTCAAATGCTGATGGAAGTTTTCGCCTGGAAGTACCTGGCAATGATGCTGTCTTAATTATCTCTTACGTAGGTTATGAACGACAGGAGATCACAGTTGGAACAAATAGCAACTTTACTATCACTATGAAGGAAGACATCAGCCTACTTGACGAAGTCGTGGTGGTAGGTTATGGAACCCAGAAAAAGCGAGACGTAACAGGTGCAATTTCAACTATAGATGGAGAAAAAATTGGTAAAATACCCGTTGCTTCCAGTGTCCAATCTATGCAAGGACAGGTGGCAGGTGTAGATATTCAAAGTGCGGGCGGTCGTCCTGGGCAGGCTCCTACGATTAGAATTAGAGGACGTAGATCAATTTCTGCTTCCAATGACCCACTTTTTGTTATTGACGGAATTCCACAGACCAGTGGAACTTTTGCCATTGTTGATATTAACCCTCAGGATATCGAATCTATGGAGGTGTTGAAAGATGCTGCTGCAACTGCAATCTATGGTTCAAGGGGTGCAAATGGTGTTGTTATCATCACGACGAAAAGAGGATATGTCGGTAAAACCACGGTCTCTTATGATGGATATGTAGGTATGACAGAAGCCATTACAAATATTGACATGATGAATGCTGATCAATGGTCCGCCATGAGAAGAGAAGCATTCAGAAATGGCTTTGATGGTCAAATCCCTCCAGATAATGAGATTTTTGACGTGATCCATGAAGAGGCACGTGCTGCAGGAGTAGATGTGGATTGGCAAGACCTTGTATTGGAAGACGGATGGCAAACCAACCACCAAATCGGTGTTAGAGGAGGATCTGCAACTACCCAGTTCAATCTTTCTGTAGGTTATTTCAATGAAGATGGTATCATCGATGGAATGGACTACGAAAGGGTAACGGGTCGTTTGAACCTTGATCATAAGATCAATGATATATTTAAAGCTGGGGTATCTTTTACTGTTTCAAACTCTACCCAAAACTTTGGATCAAGTGCAGTAATGGGAGAAGCCTTGGGTAATGTACCCTTAGCTATCGTTTATCAGGAAGATGGAACTACTCCTCGTTTCCTACCCACAAATGATGGTATCCGTACCAATCCTTTAAATGAAATTCTCCCCAATGCATATGTAGATGAAAGGAAAGCGACTCGTATCTTCTCTCCTGTTTACCTGCAGGTAACTCCATTTGATGGCTTTACCTTTACTTCTACCTTTGGACCGGATATTCGCTTCCGCCAAAGAGGAGAATTTAGAGGTAGCTTAACCAATGACAATCGTGGTGGTCCTGCAGATGCTGAGATTGAAAATAATATGGATGTAGGGTTTACCCTTGAAAACCTCTTCAATTATAAAAGAGATATCGGTAATAGCGTATTGGGAGTTACCTTCCTGCAAAGTATTCAGACCTTCCGTGCAGAAGATCATTATTCTTCAGTAGCGAATCTGCCGTATGAGTCTCAGTTGTTCTACAATCTGGGAACAGGTGCTGTAAAAGGTAATATTGCTTCTGATTTAACAGAATGGTCACTAGCCTCTTTCATGGGACGTGTAAACTATGACATCGCTGGAAAGTATAATATCCAAGCAACTCTGAGAGCGGACGGATCTTCGAGACTTTCCGGTGATAAGTGGCGTTACTTCCCGGGGCTATCTGTAGGATGGCAAATCGGGGATGATCTCTTTAGTGGAGTTGATGCACTTAGCTCCCTCAAACTGAGAGCGTCTTATGGTGAGGTTGGTAATACTTCTGTTGCACCTTACCAGACGGCTGGACGTCTGGCTCGTACCGTTTATTCTTTCGGTGGAGCAAATGCTTTCGGATTTGGTCTTAACGAAATTCCTAACCCGGATTTGGACTGGGAGGTTTCAAAAACTGTTGACATAGGCCTGGACTATGACTTTATGAATGGTAGATTCAGAGGATCTTTGGACTGGTACAGAACAAATACTGAGGATATCCTTCTAGCCCGTAACCTACCTCCAACTTCTGGTTATAGCAGCATTTTGCAAAACGTTGGTTCTACTCGCTCTACGGGGCTGGAATTTGCCCTTACCGCTGCGATTGTAGAAACGCGAGACTTTAGCTGGTCTATTGATTGGAATATCTCTGGATATAGAGAAGAAATTACTGAATTGGCCCTTACAGATGCAGACGGAAATCCTACGGATGACATAGGTAACAGGTGGTTTATAGGTGAGCCTATCCGTGTTTGGTTTGACTACAACAACATAGGTATCTATGGTACTGCTGAAGCTGATCTAGCTGCTTCTGCAGAGCAAAAACTTCCGGGTGAAATTAAATTGGAAGATATTGATGGAGATGGAATCATTACAGCTGCTGACCGTAAGATCATCGGTACGGATGTGCCGGACTTCTTGGGGGGTATTACTACCAACTTCAATTATAAAGGATTTGATCTGAGTGCCTTCTTCTTCTATCGTCAGGGACAAACGATCTATTCTAACTTCCACGTAGGTAACAACTCTCTCTTTGCTCGTTACAATAACCTGAATGTTGATTATTGGACAATCGATAACCAATCTGGAACGTATCCAAGACCTAATCAAAACCAGGAAAGACCTAGAAATAACACCACTATGGGATATTTTGATGGATCTTATGTGAAACTGAGAAATGTAACTCTTGGATATACCTTCCCTACAGCTGTAACCGAAAAGCTATCTATGAGTGGTTTGAGAATTTATGTATCTGGTCAGAACCTTTGGTTTATTACCAATTTCGATACCTTCGATCCTGAGGTAGATAATCCAAACACAGGTAGTAATCCATCTCTAGGTGCTGGTACAACTCCAAGTACTCGTTTGATCTTAGCCGGTCTTAAAATTGACTTTTAATACTTACTGAAATGAAAAATAAATTATATATCATCCTATTTTTTGTGCTGGCTATGGGAAGCCAGTCTTGTCAGGACTTCCTGACTGAAGAATTGGTGTCTGATGTTTCAGCTTCTTCTTACTATACAACAGCTGCTGGATTTGAAGATGCCGTAAAAGCTACCTATTGGTGGAACAAAAGATTCTTTGGCCCTGAGCGTGGATTTACCATGTCGGTTTTTGGTACAGATACCTATACCGAAGGTGCAGATGGGGGGCACAAAGTATTGAACCGTTATGATGGAGGCTTAAATCCTCAGCAGAGATTTGTGCGTGATACCTGGAGAGACTTTTATCGAGGGGTAAACCAGGCAAATGCTGTCATTAACCGTTCAGAAAATCTGGATATAGATGCCGGACTTAAAACGCAGCGAATAGCTGAAGTTCGTTTCCTTCGTGCCATGTTCTATTACATGCTGACTTCTCATTATGGAGATGTTCACCTTACTTTGGAAGAGACCGAAGGAGTAGAAATTGAAGCAAATAGAACTGATATCGAAGAAGTATATAATCAGGCGATTATCCCTGATCTTGACTTTGCAATCGCTAATCTACCTGACTCTGATAGTGAATTTGGTCGCGCGATTAAACCTGCTGCAGAATTCCTAAAAGCCAAAGTCTTGCTCAGAAGAGCACATCGTACCAATTCATCTGGAGATGCAGCCGCCGCTGAGGCACTTTTGAGTAATGTTATCAACAATTATGGATATGCCCTTGTGGATGATTTTGCGGACTTATGGGTGATTGGAAATGAGGAAAATTCAGAAATTATCTGGACTATTCAGAACAGCAAATCTCAGGTTGATGAAGGACTAGATCCTGAAGGACACCGTGGACACCTTTATTTCCTTTTCGAGTATGATGTTCGTCCTGGTATGACTCGTGATATCAACAATGGTCGTCCCTGGAAACGTTTCCGCCCAACGGATTTCCTATTAGGACTTTGGGATGTTGACGTAGATGCTCGCTATGACAAGTCTTACAAGCATGCATGGATTTCTAACAATCCTGGTACGATTCCTACCTGGACTGCAGCTGACGCAGCTGCCGGCCGTGGAATCGAAGGGGAACCCAAGTATGCCCTGGGTGATACGGCTCTTCGTATGATCCATCCACAAAGAGAAGATGAGTGGAACGATGAAAGAATTGCTGATACTCGCTATGTAGTTTATACGAGAAGAAATGATTATTGCTTTGACTGTGTAACACACTTGCGTGTATTCCCATCCATGAATAAGTGGATTGATGATACCCGTCCGGATCGCCAGAAAACGCAAGGACAAAGAGATTTTGTATTCATGCGTTTAGGAGAAGCATATCTGCTTAGAGCAGAAGCACGTCACCTTCAAGGCAATAATCAGGGTGCAGCAGATGACATCAATTTGATCCGTGAGAGAGGAGCTTATGATGGACAGGAAGCTGCTATGATGATTACCTCTGGGGATATCGATATTGATTTTATTTTAGATGAAAGAGCGCGTGAATTGATCGGGGAAGGACATCGTTGGATGGACCTGACTCGAACTGGAAAATTGGTAGAAAGAGTACGCGCTCATAATCCGGTAGGAGGACCGAATATTCAGGATTTCCATAACCTGAGACCTATTCCACAGGATCAAATTGACCGTACACAAGGCGGTTATCCACAAAATCCTGGGTACCAATAAGACCTGAAATCTCACATTATATTCAAAAATTGCTGAGTCATGGCCAATCACAAACGTGATTGGCCTACTTTTTAAATAGTCCCTGGTAATGAGAAGAAAGTTTGAAAATATCTCCGCTCTTCGAATAAAATTCTGGGCCTGTTTGAAAAACTCCCTTGCTTGGATTTATCCAGCTTGCATATTTATTAGGGAGGTAATCCATCATTTTTCCCCAGTTTTTATAATTCTGCCAGCCATTGCATTCCTGAAGTCCTAAGCCAGGCATTTCTGGAAAAGCTGGTAAACGGGCAGCAACTGCCTTATTCCACTCCAGTAGTATCGGATTGACTGTGAGATCTGCACAAAAACAAGGGATGTTATGCTCAAATGCCACTTTTGCGATTTTGAGGGTCATACTTAAGGTTTTTGCCACAGCTTTTACCGCAATCGAATTATACCCTTGTTCGATTCTTCGCAATGCCTCTTCATCGGTATGGGCACTTTCGTCCGCCGCAATTCTAGGCCCTCTTTCTGCCAACTCTTTTACATTTTCTTGATTCCTTTCTCCAAAAGGCTCCTCGATTACGGCAATCTGATTAAGTGCTCCTATTTTTTCTGCATAATCAAGAAAACGCAAGAGTGTTTCCTTCTTTTCATAACGACCATTCGCATCAAAATAATAAGGTAGTTTTCCATGACTACTATAAGGTGTCTCCCTATGACCTATATTTTTATGGATATTTTTGAGGAATTCCTTGTCTTTTTCCAGCATGTCTTCCTGACTACCCGGTGCTCCTATTTTTATTTTCAGAATAAAAAATCCTTGATCAACCAGGCTTTTGATTTCTTCCATACTACTTCCATAACCCAAAGCAGGAATACATACAACTTTGGAGTGTCTGGCTGAAAGGCCTGCCTTGAAATTTTCAGGAATCAATTCATCAAAATTTTGTATGCCCTGATCTTGTGCATATAATAGCCAGGCTGCATTATCCAAAGCAACCAAAGCATTCAAGGCAAAAGTTTTTCGTAGGTCCGGATTAGAGGTGATTTTTTTGCCGAAAGACCAAATCTCCGGTAAGAGTTCATCCAGCAATTGGATAGGGCTTTCAAAGGAATTTCCGGAAAGGATCTGGAGCCCCCTTTCTCCCATAGCATACATGAGTGCATTACCACCATTTTCTGAATGCTGGGCAAAAACTTTGGAATCAGACCATAGAATATTTTGAGTACCAGGACCTATACTAAACTGACCACTATCTGCTTGTAAAAAAGCCATCGTTTGCCAGACCTCAGTCATGGCACTCCCTTTAAATCCAAAGGGCTTATTTAGTTTTTCTCTTTCAAAATTATGGTCGACTTTTTTAACTCTGATAGAGCTCTTGGGAATATTCATATATACTTGATTGGCCAGGCTTAAATTCGTTCCTATACTAGATGTCAATAAGACACTTTTTCGAAGGAATTCTCTTCTTTCCATATGGAAGTATAATCAAAGGTTTTGGTAGAAATCAAGAGAAGATAAATCTCTCTTTAATTTGTTCATAATCAGCCAAAAATCCTTGAAAAATCTTCTGCAAATTGTGGGAAAATACTGACCATTTTGAGGGATTTAATGGTGCCGTTTCGTATCTTTATTTTCTAGAATAAAAAACTACTATGAACAGGAATCGAATGCACAGGAGAGGCTTCCTGAAAACGATGGGTGTGGGTGCTGCTATTAGTGCTTCTTCCTCACAATCCATCCAGGCTAAAAGCAGATCTGTAGAAAAGAAAATCTCGCCCAATGATAAGGTCAGAATTGCGTCCATAGGGATGGGTATAATTGCTTTTGAAAATATGGGAGTCTTGGCAAGTATGCCGGAAGCAGAATTTGTTGCTGCTGCTGATTGTTACACAGGAAGATTAGCAAGAACAAAAGAGGTATTTGGGAAAGAAATCTTTACCACCCAGAATTATAAAGAACTTCTTGAAAGAAAAGATATAGACGCAGTTATAATAAATACGCCGGATCATTGGCATGGACAAATTGCGGTAGATTCTATGAATGCAGGGAAGGCTGTTTATATCGAAAAGCCGGTCATCCAGAAAATTGAAGATGGACATAGGATTATTCAAGTCGAAAAGGAAACAGGCCAAACCACCATAGTTGGCTCCAAACAATTTCGCCAGCCTTTATATCAGAAAGCCAAAGATTTTATTGCCAAAGGAGAAATCGGAAAATTAACAGCGGTAGAAGCGGTAGTAAGTCGAAATAGCGGAATTGGTGCCTGGCAATATTCGATCCCTACAGATGCAAGCGAAAAAACCATTGATTGGAAAATGTTTTTAGGCTCAGCACCAGATCGCCCTTTTGATGCAGATCGATTTTTCAGGTGGAGGAAATACTGGGATTATGGAACAGGCGTTTCCGGCGATATGTTTGTACACAGACTTTCGGCCCTTCATTTCATCCTCAATAGTAAAGGTCCGACCCAGATTTCAGCCATGGGGGGTGTTCGATATTGGTATGACAATCGGGAAGCTCCGGATATACTTATGGCATTATTAGATTATCCTGCTACTTCTTCTCATCCTTCATTTACCTTAATTCTTAAAGCAAATTTTGCGGATGCAAGTGGAGGAGGTCCGGCCTATAGATTTATTGGTGATGAAGGAGTCTTGGAAATAGGTTGGAGAAGCTTAACAGTGAAAAGAAATCCACGAGGGAAATCAACCGAGCAACAAATTGTTGAGGGATATAATTCTGTAAGGACTTTCTCCCAGCAACAACAAGACGAATTTGTAAAAGAGTATCGCAAATATAAATCCCAAACGAAAATGGAAGTTGAGACAAGAAATACTTACGAAATGGAGTGGAAAGGACCTGATGATTATGACGCAGGGCATGACCATTTCGGTAGATTTCTGTCTGCAGTAAAAGGGAATAATGACATCATTCAAGATGCAACCTATGGCCTGAGGGCTGCGGCTCCCTCAATTATTCCAAACTACTGCATGCGAGAAGGTAAAGTATATAATTGGGATCCTTATGCTATGAAAATCATTTAGCGATTGAACTATGAAAAAATACCTGGGCATAGCTAGTGTAGGACTCCTGCTGATCCTGGCTCTAATATGGATGATTTCTGCGCAGGAAGCTCCCGTTGATTTTAATGCGGAGGTAAGACCCATCTTCAATAACAATTGTATCAGTTGCCACGGAGGAGTGAAGAAAAGTGGTGATTTTAGTCTTTTATTTCGACATGAAGCATTGGAAGCGGCCGAATCGGGTTTGCGAGCTATTGTTCCGGGAAAACCGGATAGTAGTGAATTGTTGAGAAGGCTCACGCATCCTGATCCTGAAACACGTATGCCTTTGGATGCGGATCCTTTGACTGAGGCTGAGATTGCAACCTTGAGAAAATGGATCAAGCAGGGAGCAAAGTGGGAAGAACATTGGGCATATATTCCTCCTGACCCGAATGTGGAAGTTCCGGACATAAATGATTCCTGGGTACAAAATGATATTGATCGTTTTGTATGGGAAAAATTAGACGAAATGGATTTGCAGCCTTCAGAAAAAGCTTCTAAAGAGGTGCTTCTTAGAAGGGCGAGTTTAGACTTGATAGGCATACCTCCTGATTTGAATATGCTGGATGATTTTTTGGCTAATGAAAATCCGGATGCATATGAAAAAGTTCTCGATCAATTACTGGCTTCTCCTCATTTTGGAGAAAGATGGGCAACTATGTGGCTGGATTTGGCTCGCTATGGAGATTCTCAAGGCTACCAAAAGGATAAATTCAGGGATATCTGGAGATACAGAGATTGGGTAATAGACGCTTTTAATCAGGATATGCCTTTCGACCAGTTTACCATTGAACAATTAGCCGGCGACCTTTTACCCCAAGCAGACACACAACAATTATTAGCTACTGCTTTCCACCGAAATACTATGGCAAATGATGAAGGTGGAACAGATGACGAAGAATTTCGGGTGACGGCTGTGATTGACCGGGTAAATACAACTTTCGAAGTTTGGCAGGGAGTTAGCATCGCTTGTGTCCAATGCCATTCGCACCCATATGATCCGTTTTTGCATAAAGAATTTTACCAGGCCTATGCATTTTTTAATAATACAGCTGACAACGATAGATACGATGACTTTCCTCGAATTGCTTTAAAATCTGCGGCACAGGAGAGGGAAATTGCTGAGTTGAAATCCTGGCTGAATAGCCATGAAGGAGATGTCGCTTATGAGGAAAAATTGGTTGAATTGGAAAAAATACGTGCTGGTAAAACGCCCGTGATGCAGGAATTAGAAGGAGGAGAAAGACGTATAACCAGACTATTTGAAAGAGGAAATTGGCTGGTGCATGGGGATACGGTTGAGCCGGCTGTTCCGGCTATCTTAAATGAAATGCCCAAGGGAGCTCCCGCCAACAGGCTAGGCCTTGCAAAGTGGTTGGTCGATACAAAAAACCCTTTGACTGCTAGGGTAATTGTTAATCGTTTTTGGGAACAAATATTTGGAATAGGTTTGGTCGAAACACTTGAGGATTTTGGTTCACAGGGAGCCAAACCTTCCAATCAAAAGCTGCTGGATCATTTAGCTTTGCAATTTATGCATAAACATAAGTGGAGCGTAAAGGCTCTTCTGAAAGATATATTACTTTCTGCCACCTATCAGCAAAGTTCGAAAGTAAATCCGGAGCTCTTGGAAATTGATCCTGCCAATCGCTATCTGGCACGTGGTCCTAGAATGAGACTTTCAGCCGAACAAATCAGGGATCAGGCTTTAGCTGTAAGTGGCTTATTGAGCAAGAAAATGTTTGGCCCAAGCGTTATGCCTCCTCAACCGGAAGGGGTTTGGCAAGTTATCCGGAATGTATTGAGGTGGGTGCCAAGTGAAGGGGAAAATCGATATCGTCGTGGACTTTATACTTTTTGGAGAAGGTCTAGCCCATATCCATCCCTGATCGCATTTGATAGTCCCAGCAAAGAGTATTGCGTTTCCAGAAGAATCAGAACCAATACTCCCATTCAAGCACTGGTTACCCTCAATGATTCCACATATTTAGAATCGGCCCTTGCCTTAGCCGAACAAATGATAGATGTACATGCGGATACGGAGGAAAAACTTGCCTTTGGCTACCGAAGAGCAAGCATGAAATATGCGGACGAAGAAGTGTTGAATAGTCTTAAAGACTTCTACCAGGAATCAGAAAATTACTACCAGCAGCATCCGGAAGAATTACGAAAATTTCTCCCAAAGGAAGAAAGGCCTCAAGCCGAAAAAGCTGCACTGGTCCATGTAGCCAATGTGATCCTAAATTTGGATGAAATAATTACCAAGGAATGAAACTGTTTCAAGAAGCTCACAAAAAGCACCAGTCTTTACTCAAAAGAAGACAGTTCCTGAAAACGGCAGGATTGGGCTTAGGCTCTTTGGCCTTTGGATCAATGATGGCCTGCGAACATCCTGTTACAAAGGCGGCCATAGATATGACCAATCCTTTGCTTGCAAAGGCTTCCCATTTCGCCCCAAAGGCAAAAAGGATCATTTTTCTCCATATGGCAGGAGCTCCTTCTCAATTGGAGCTATTCGATTATAAACCACTCCTTCATCAACTGGATGGTAAACCCTGCCCGGATTCATTGTTAGAAGGTAAGAGATTTGCATTCATTCAAGGTGTGCCCAATATGTTGGGACCCCAGGTATCCTTCGGGCAATATGGGCAATCGGGAGCATGGGTCTCAGAGTTGTTTCCTCATTTTCAATCCATAGTCGATGAGGTAGCATTTCTTAAAGCTGTAGAAACAGATGAATTTAATCATGCACCTGCTCAATTATTTATGCATACCGGTAGTCCTAGACAAGGCAGACCGAGTATGGGTGCCTGGATGACATATGGCTTGGGCTCTGAAAATCAGAACTTGCCGGGTTTCGTAGTTCTGGTTTCTGGTCAATCTGCACCTAGTGCGGGAAAAAGTGTGTGGGGATCTGGCTTTATCCCATCTGTTTATCAGGGCGTTCAATTAAGGTCCAAAGGGGACCCTGTCCTTTATGTTTCTGATCCCGAGGGTGTACCACGGGACTTGAGAAAGCAGGCGATCAATACTATCAATGAAATCAATCGCCAGCAATACGAGGATTATGGGGACCCGGAAATTCTTTCCAGAATTTCTCAATATGAAATGGCTTTCAAAATGCAGATGACCGTTCCCGAGGCCATGGATATCAGTAAAGAATCTGCTGCTACCCATGAAATGTATGGAACGGAACCCGGTAAGACTTCTTTCGCTAATAATTGCTTGCTAGCAAGAAGATTGGCAGAAAGAGATGTACGTTTTATTCAGCTCTTTCATAGAGGTTGGGATTCTCATGGAAGTAATGAGTTTGAAGCACTGGAAGGGGGCTTTTTGAAAAGATGCAAAGAGGTAGATCAACCTATGACTGCCTTATTAACTGACCTAAAACAGCGAGGATTACTAGAAGAAACTCTAGTCATTTGGGGGGGAGAATTTGGCCGAACTCCTATGCGGGAAAATCGAGGTGGCAAAGTCGCTCCCTTCAATGGCCGTGATCATCATAGCGATGCCTTTACTATGTGGATGGCCGGAGGCGGGATCAAGCCTGGCATTACCTATGGCGAAACCGATGAAATTGGCTATTATGGGATACGAGATCGTGTACATGTGCATGATTTACAGGCTACAATTCTTCATACAATGGGAATGGATCATGAAGCATTAACCTATCGTTTTCAAGGACGAGATTTTCGTCTGACTGATGTGCATGGGCATGTGGTCCATGATATTTTGGCTTAATCTTTTCTTGATTTTCTCGGTTCTTCTTTTGAGGGATGTTTCCATCTTTTTCAAAAAAAAGATGGAGTCAAAAATCGCAGAGCCCAAAGTCAGCCGCACTCGCCACCCCGGCTCCCAATGGGCTCTGCAGGACCATCGCGCCTGGGAGGGAGGGAAGGTGTTTGGGTACAAGTATGTTAGGGTGTTAGGCTGGGTGAAGTAATTCACATGTACGTCAAACGCTAACACTCAAAAACACTAATACGTTCCCACTTGCGCGCCGGGGCCACGCTGCTGCATCGGGTGCGGGGGCCGGACTGTGTGCTGGCTTTGCAGCAACTCGATCTTTTGCTTCTTTTCCATCTAAGGGAAAAGAATAAGAAACTCAATTGATCTAAGGAAAAAGAAAATAACCTCCATATAATTTTAAAAAGAAAAGTTGTTTACCACGCCACCATTGCATCTTGAAACAAAGCGGTCAAATCCTCTGCATCCGCTGGTCGTGGAGAAAGTTTAGTAACTCTATGTTGAGGCAAAGTCCCTTCTACTAAAGCGGGAATATCTGCTTCTGTAAATCCAATGGCCGAAAGTCCATTGGGAACATCCAGGTCTTTCATAATTTTTACAATCTCACCTGCCAATAATGGTCCGGCCTCTTCCCGGGCGTCAGTTACCTTGCTGATATTTCCTCCCATGATTTCGACAGCTTTCAAATGTCTATCAGGACAAGACTGTCCGGTAAATCGAAACACTGCGGGGGCATTGAGCACTACAGACATACCATGCGGAATAATAGGATGAGGAGTATTAAGACCTGGCGGAATGTAATCCCTAACCATGCCTGAGACCGGATAGGACATGCCATGACACAGGTGAACACCTGCATTACCGAATCCCATACCCGCCATGCTTGAAGCCAGAATCATATTCGACCTAGCTTCCATGTCATCGGGATTTTTATACGCACGAACTATGTATTTAGAAACCAGCTCCACAGCTTTCAGGGACCAAATATCACTGATGGGATTATTACCCTGATAAGCAGGACGCAATATGGGTCTTGCAGGTAAAGGTCTTTGGTTGAAATCGAGGGCTGTATAGGATTCCAAAGCATGGCAAAGGACATCCAATCCAGAGGAAGCCGCGATAACAGGAGGCATATCTCGGGTGTTTTCGGGATCAACTAGGGCTAATGTGGGCTTTAAATACCTGTGGGCGATTCCGGTTTTTACATGTCGATCACTAAGATCAAAAATGGCAACCCCGGTAGTTTCACTTCCTGTTCCTGCAGTGGTAGGAACAGCGATCAGGGGCTTAACAGGTCCAGGTATTGGTTTCCCCTCTCCGATGGGGGCATTTATATAGGTAAAGAAGTCAGCCGGATATGTCGCATAAAGATTAGCAGCCTTTGCTGTATCTATAGTGGATCCTCCTCCAACCGCCAAAAAGGCTTCATATTTTCCTTTTTGAGCCACTTCTACGGCTTCCTTAAAAGATATGTCGGTAGGCTCAACACGCACTTGATCAAACACATCATATTCGATACCTTCTGATTCCAGGGCCTCCTTTGCAGTTTGAACTGGATAGGCATTTTTTAAATTCTGGTCGGTGATAAGCAGGACACGTTTGATTCCCATATCCTTAAAATCCATACCAACTTCTCGGGTAACTCCAGGACCGTACCTGAGATTGGAACTCCCCATTTGAATTGCATAGTCTTTTTGCATTGGCTTTATCTAAATATGATTTTTCCAAATTTTGTAGGCTGGTGAAAACTGCCTTGTGTTGGCGACCAGGCCATATATTTCATTTCACTTTTATCATCATTGATTCTGTAGAAATTTATGGCCCATTCGTAGCTACTCAGTTTGTCTGGATGATAATCCTCAAGCAGTTCCTTCAAGGGAAGGGCAATCTCTACTGACCAATATTCATCTTCATCTTTCCGTTTATTTACAGTTCCGACAACATGCACAGCTGTCTTGATTCCCTTCATGTTATACTTGAGCGTTTCGGGAACATCGATATTTACCGGATCAACTATATAGCTATCATAAATAACATTTCGTGGGGATACCTCAAATTCGAAATAGTCATTCGGACTTTCATCCACATCAATAAATACCTCAACTGCCTCCTCTTTCCACAAATGCTCATCTCTTTTACTGAAACTACTATGGATATCTTTATCCATACATTTAAAACCGATGTAGAGGTATTCTTCATCATGAAAAACCGTCGCAGAACTGATGTAATCCTGATCGAGGTTTACTTTCCTATTCATGCTATTTTTTAAGTAGATATTATTTCCTGATTGGTAAATGCTTTCCTCCAGCTTACCATCCAGAACAATCGTCTCATCTACTTTTTCAGCTATGATAACTGGATTTGGATTTCCTATCATGGGAAACATTATGTTAAGCTCCTGATCGGAGGGCTGTTTTCCATATTCACATACCTGAAAAGTCTCTGCATTTTCTATTCCTTTTGCTACTTCTTCACCATACCATTTAGCCAAAGATGTTCTTGCTGCATCGTTCAGAGACCTTCTCCAGACTTGTTGCAACCAGACTTTGCGTTCTTTTTTATCTTTCGGAACCAGATCAGCAGCTTGATTGGTCCAGGGAAGCCATTCATAAAATTGAGACTCATGGGCATCCAGCGCATCATATTTTTTCTCAATGACTGGATCTATATTAACCGCGATTTGTGGTTCGAAAGGATTGGGTTTTTGAAAACGGTCCTGGCAGTAAAGGAAAACAGGGTTTTTTTTCAAAGGAGGAGTGTCAGAAGCCACATTTGGAACAATCACCATATAAGCAGCATCCTGTACTACCAAGCCACAATTTCTGTGGTCAGGATGATAGTCATTGGGGCGAGGGATAATCACAACATCAGCATTCCACCGCCTGATCCTCCGAATCACCTGAAGCCGTATATCCAGACTTGGCATCAACTCCCCATCATGATTATCCAGAACTTCATATTCTTCTATACCCAAACGGCGGGCAGATTCCTGAGCTTCAGCTCGTCTTCTTTTAGCTAAA
This sequence comes from Bacteroidota bacterium, assembly GCA_039819665.1. GTDB lineage: Bacteria > Bacteroidota > Bacteroidia > J057 > J057 > JAWPMV01. The sequence continues at coordinate 144,561 of JBCBRM010000006.1, read as the reverse complement.
GCCCCGCCTCCCATACTCTGGTGTCCTGCATCTCCATTTGTCAAAGACAGAAACTTTACCTTATGTCCCATACTGGCCCATTGAGCAGCGGTACCTCCTGCACATAAATCTGCATCATCTGGATGGGCACCAATCACAATTATGTTTAATGCCTGGTCCTGGCCTATAATGTCGAGATGAAAAATAAAGAAGGAAAGGATGAGTAAAAATCCCTTCTGTAGGATAGTAGTAGTGTAGTAGTTCATGTGATTATATTAGCATTTTCTACTCTAAGATACGATACTCTAAGAATGTTTTAAATTATTCCCAATTCCCCTAATCATTTTGTATTTTATAAGTAAGAGATCTACTACTACAATTTCTATGGTGGATGCTCAAAAATTGCTCGTTTTTTACACGCTAACACACTACAATGTCATCACTTGCATCTAAAACCGCCATCGTTACGGGTGGAGCTGGTGTTCTGGGAGGAGCTATGGCCAAAGGGCTCGCCCAGGCAGGAGCAAAAGTCGGAATACTTGGAAGAAATTTAGCAAAAATTGAGTCAAAAGTTCAGGAGATTGAACGTATGGGAGGCAAGGCTTTAGGCTTACAGGCAGATGTATTGAATCGAGAAGATTTAGAACAGGCGAAAACTAAAATTCTTGACCATTGGGAAAGTCTGGATATCCTCGTAAATGCTGCCGGGGGAAATATGAAGGGAGCCACTATCATGCCTGATCAGGATATTTTTGATCTTTCCCTGGATGACTTTAGTCGGGTCAATGACCTAAACTTAAAGGGGACACTTTTGCCCAGTCTGATCTTTGGGAAAAGTATGGCCGAAAAGAAAGCGGGATGTATCGTAAACATTTCCTCGATGGCTGCCCAGCAAGCCCTTACCCGGGTGGTTGGATATTCGGCCTCCAAAGCTGCGATCGATAATTTCACCAAATGGATGGCTGTGGAAATGGCCCATAAATTTGGCCCTAAACTCAGGGTGAATGCAATTGCTCCTGGTTTTTTCATTGGCGAACAAAACCGTAGCCTCCTGTTAAATGAAGATGGGAGTTTGACGAAAAGGGGAAAAAGTATCATTGATCAGACTCCTATGAGACGATTTGGAGAACCGGAAGAATTGATTAGCACTTTGCTTTGGTTATGTGATGATAATAGCTCATTTATATCAGGAATTATTGTAGCGGTTGACGGAGGTTTTAGTGCTTTTTCGGGGGTTTAGGAAAATGGAAATATTTGAATTTGCTTTTGTCTTTTTTTCGCTCTGTTTTTGTCTGAAATAAAAAAAAATTGTAAGAGATAAACCGCTTAAATTATTCCCTCTTTTTTGGGTAGATTTCATTGGAAATATTTGAGTTTTAGGAGATTCCGCCTTAGCTTAAGAGATAGAATTAAAGCCTCAAAAATGCAATCCCATCCTGTAAAAAAGATGATTGGTTAGGGGAAATATATGCCTGTTTTGAACCAGCCAGATGTTGTCATTTTATGAGCCTTTTACATAAAAAATTGATCTGTGAAATTTGACTAATTCTGGATCTGCTTTAATGACTTAAGTCAGATAAGATTAATAATCTAAAGATGGCCAGATTCTCAAAATTACAACTACTACAAGTCGCCCAAAATCAGGGTATGGTCCCCTTGTTTTATCATCCGGATATTGACCTGGGCAAAGGAATACTCAAGGCTTGTTATTTAGGAGGAGCCCGAATACTGGAATTTACCAATCGAGGTGATTTTGCCCATGAAGTTTTCGCTGCCTTAAATAAATATGCTCAGATTGAACTTCCAGAGATGATTTTGGGGGTTGGATCGGTGAATGATGCTGGTACAGCAGCACTTTATATGCAATTAGGGGCCAATTTTATGGTTTCAGCTTCCCTTAGAGAAGACATTGCCAAAGTATGTAATCGCAGGAAGGTACCCTATATGCCCGGTTGTGGAAGCTTGACCGAAATCGGAAGGGCAGAAGAACTTGGCTGCGATATAGTGAAACTATTTCCAGGTTCGGTATATGGACCAGGATTTGTTAAAGCTATCAAAGGGCCACAGCCCTGGACACAAATCATGCCCACAGGAGGAGTTTCACCTAGCAGAGAAAACCTATCCGCCTGGTTTGAAGCAGGAGTTACCTGCGTAGGAATGGGCTCAAAACTCATTTCCAAAGAAATTTTGGCAAATCGGGATTTCGCACTTTTAGAAAAAAATACAAACAATGCCCTTACCCTAATTCAGGAGATTAGAAATGCTCGCTAGCAAAAGGGCCAAACAGAAACCGCTCAAAGATTAGATCATGCAAAAGATCAAGCCTTTCCTTGATGAAAATTTTCTGCTGGAGAATACTACAGCTGAAAGATTATACCACGAATATGCCCGTGATCAGCCTATTATTGATTACCATAATCATCTTCCTCCCGGAGAGATTTTAAACAATAGGATATTTACCAATCTAACAGAGGTGTGGCTAAAAGGTGATCATTATAAATGGCGGGCAATGCGAGCCAATGGGATAGACGAAGCATACATTACAGGTGCAAAATCAGATAGAGAAAAGTTTAGAAAATGGGCAGAAACAGTACCCTATACTATGCGAAATCCCCTCTATCATTGGACCCATTTGGAACTTAAGCGATATTTTGGAATAAAAACCCTTCTAAATGCCGATATCGCAGATGAAGTATATGATAAAGCAGGCGAATTACTGCAAGAGGCAAGCTACACCAGTCGGGGACTTTTGGAACAAATGAATGTAAAACTCCTTTGTAGTACTGATGATCCCATTGACGACCTGAAAGAACATAAGGCTCTGAAAGAAGAAGGCTGGAAGATCCGATTATTGCCAGGGTTTCGGCCAGATAAGTTTATCATGATTCAGGCCTCTTCTTTCTCTGATATGTTGGGCAAACTGGAAGCATGTACAGACAATAATATTGAGCGATTCGATGATTTGCTGGAGGCACTTGAGCAAAGGATGGATTACTTCCATGAAATGGGATGCAGACTTTCAGATCATGGATTGGAACAGCTTTATGCAGAAGATTTTACTGAAAAAGAGGTCGCAGAAATATTCAGAAAAAAAATAGAAGGAAAAGAGATAAACTGCCTGGAAGCCCGCAAGTTTCAATCGGCTATATTATATCAATTAGCCCTTCTTTATCATAAGAAAAATTGGACGATGCAATACCATTTAGGTGCTATCCGAAACAACAATGATCGTTTGATGGCGAAGTTGGGAGCAGATGTGGGGGCCGATTCGATAGGGGATTTTGAACAGGCAAGAGCCCTCTCAACATTCATGAATCGATTAGATACTGAGGGTAAATTAGCCCAAACAATCCTCTATAACCTCAATCCGGGAGACAATGAAGTCTTTGCAACTATGGCAGGAAACTACAATGATGGCACAGTTCCCGGCAAAATTCAATGGGGTTCTGCCTGGTGGTTTTTGGATCAAAAAGATGGGATGGAAAAGCAAATTGATACCCTCTCAAATATGGGGATTTTATCCAGATTTATTGGTATGCTCACGGATAGCAGAAGCTTTCTCTCTTTTCCCCGCCATGAATATTTTCGGCGGATACTTTGCAATCTCATTGGCAAAGATGTCCACAATGGAGAATTACCAAACGACCTCCCCTGGTTAGGCAAAATGGTCGCGGATATCTGCTATGGAAATGCCAAACGCTATTTTGATTTTTAGCCTAAAAACCTATCTTGATATAAGCCCTGCAAAAGCAAATAGATCAGGTGACGATGGCCCTCAAAATTCAGTGTAAGGGGCCTTATTGAGCCTGACTTTAAAACTTTGCCGGTTTTGGCGCTACTTTTTGCCACCAACAAGTAGCTAGAGATTAAAACTACTACAATGAAAAAACTCCTCTCAATTGCCCTCCTTTTCTCCATATTGAGCTGTTCAGAGATCAGTGGAGTTAAAAACCTAAAACTTGGCCATGGCCTTGATGTCAGTCATCCGGTTCATAAAGCTCTGGAATTTTTGGCCGAAAGAGTCAAAGAAAAATCCAGTGGAAGCTTAGAAATCGAAATTTACCCCAGTCAACAATTGGGCACAGAACGACAATGTCTGGAATTATTGCAGATTGGGAGTCTGGCTATGACCAAAGTTTCAGGGGCTGTTATGGAAAGCTTTGCCCCCAATACCAAGGTCCTGAGTTTACCTTATATCTTTAGAGGAAAGGAGCATGCACATCAGGTCTTTGATTCTAAACTGGGGAAAGACTTGCTGATTCAGGGGGAAAGATATTGGTTAAGAGGACTTGCCTATTTAGATGCGGGCCAACGTTCTTTTTATACCAAAGAAAGGCCAGTAGAATCTCCTGCAGATTTAGAAGGATTGAAGATACGCGTGCAGGAAAGTGTCTCAGCTATGAATCTGGTCCGCTCTTTGGGAGGATCACCCACGCCTATTTCCTGGGGAGAACTTTATACAGCTTTGCAACAAGGAGTGGTAGATGGAGCCGAAAATAATCCTCCTTCTTTTTATACTTCCCGACACTATGAAGTTTGCAAATTTTATTCCCTCAATGAACATACTGCAGTTCCTGATATTCTAGTTATTAGTACAGTTTTTTGGAACCGTCTATCGGAGCAGGAACAAACTTGGTTGCAAGAAGCGTCAGATGAAGCGATTGTCTACCAAAGAGAACTCTGGGCCAAAGCTGAACAAGATGCGTTGGATGCTGTTCAAAAAGCTGGAGTAGAAATAATTCGTCCTGAGAAAGGGGCTTTTATGGAGAAGACGAAGAGCTTATTGGACGATTTTCAGGAAGAGCCCGAGGTATACAAACTCATTCAGGATATCCAACAAATAGGAGTGGAGGAGGAGCAAATAGAAAATGAGAATGCCGGATAAAGCAGCTGGATGAGACTTCTTTCAATAGGTATTTATCTGAGCCTTTTTCTTTCCTGTTCTATGGGAAAGAAGGAAGGTGATGTTGCCCCTTCCTCTCAACCCAATATCATACTAATCATGGTGGATGATTTGGGCTGGGGTGATGTTGGTTTCAATGGAAACACCAAAATCAAAACCCCAAATCTGGATAAACTGGCATCTAAAGGCTTTCGCCTCTCTCGTTTTTATTCTGCTGCTCCCGTTTGTTCCCCTACAAGAGCATCCTGTCTCACGGGACGAAACCCTAACCGTATGGGGATTCCCGGAGCCAATACAGGACATATGCTAAAAGAGGAAATTACGCTTCCAGAGGTGCTGAAAGGAATGGGATATAAAACCGGACACTTCGGGAAATGGCATCTAGGAACGCTTACAATCCAAATTAAAGATGCGAATCGTGGCAAACCGGGTGATTCTACTAATTATTCTTTGCCTGGCATGCATGGCTATGATGTCTATTTTTGTACAGAATCGAAAGTTCCTACCTATGATCCCCTTATAAAACCAAAGGTGTTTGATACTGCCATAGGGGAGTCGCTTAGATATGGTTGGGCAGCGGCATTGGAGAATCAGAAGGAGGTTGAAGCTTATGGGACCTGGTACTGGTCTGGGGTAGAAGAGAGGAAGCTGGATGAAATGGAAGGGGAAAATACACAGATCATTATGAATCAGGTATTAAAATTCCTGAATGCTGAGCAGGATGCACCATTCTTTACAAGTATTTGGCCGCATACGCCCCATTTACCTGTAGTAGCTTCTAAAAAATACAGAGATATGTATGAAGGCTATTCCCATGTAGAACAATTGTACTATGGGAGCATAACGGCCATGGATGAACAAATAGGAAGACTTTGGGAGTATTTGGAGAAAGTAGGCAAGGCCAAAAATACTATGATATGGTTTTGCAGTGATAATGGACCCGAAAATAGAACTCCCGGTTCTGCAGGGCCTTTTAGAGGAAGAAAACGAAGTTTATATGAAGGAGGACTTCGGGTGCCTGCTTTTATGCTTTGGACGGAGAAATTTTCAGGAGGCCAGGAAGTGGATGTACCTATGTATACCAGTGATTACCTACCCACGATTCTAGACTTATTGGAAGTCGAAGAAGAAATCCATACCTATCCCCTCGATGGGATTAGCATGCGTTATGTATTCGAGGGAAAGAAAAAAAGCCGTCATCAAGGGATGGGCTTTATGCATAGAAATGGAGCTAAATCATGGGTAAATCAACAGTATAAATTGATCTCTCCTAAGAAAAATGCACCTTTTGAACTCTATGACCTGCTGGCCGACCCTTCAGAAGAACATGACCTGGCAACACAAGATCTGGAGATTTTGGCAAGCATGAAGTCGGAACTAGAAGAATGGCTAGGTGCAATTGAAAAGAGTAATCGTGGAGAAGATTATCCCTGAAAAATATGGAAGCGCTCAAAAGAAATACAGAAGTTTTATTACAAAAAAGACCTATTCGAGTTTTGCAATTCGGTGGAGGGAATTTCCTTCGAGCCTTTAGTGATTGGATGATAGAGATCCTAAATGAGAAAACCGATTTTAATGGGGATGTTCTAGTTATAAAACCCACAAAAAGAGGGGATTATAAAAGTCTGAGAGAGCAGGAAGGATTATTTCATGTGCTGCTTAATGGAGTAGAAAAAGGGGATGTTATAGAACAAATAAAACTCATTAGCTGTATACAGCAGATTATTCATCCCTATACTGACTGGGGCAATTTCATTGCTTCTGCTCAAATTTCAGACCTTCGCTTCATCATTTCAAATACAACTGAATCAGGGATTGTTTATAGTCCGGGGGAAGCCAAACCTGTTCAGGCTTGCCCCAAAGAATTTCCTGCCAAACTTTGTTATTGGCTTTGGGCTCGCTATGAGCACTTTAAGGGGGCCGAGGACAAAGGATGTATGATCCTGCCTTTAGAATTGATCGAGCAAAATGGGGCCAAACTAAAGAAAAACTTACTTTCCTATGCTACAGATTGGGAGTTGGGGGAAGGTTTTGTGAACTGGATCAATCAACATAATTACTTCTGTGATACCTTGGTAGATCGAATTGTTTCTGGCTATCCTCTGGAAAAGGTGAACGAGATTCAAACTCAGCTTCAGGTAGAAGATCAACTTTTGGTCGCTGGAGAAATTTATCATAGTTGGATCATAAAAGGCCCGGCACACCTTGAAAAGGAACTTCCTTTTGCGCAAACAGAGTTAAATATTCAACTGGTAGAAGAACTGGATATTCACCGGCAGATAAAAGTGCGTCTACTCAATGGAGCTCATACTTCCCTGGTTCCTATTGGTCTCCTGGCTGGGCTGGAGCTCGTTTCAGAAGCTATTGCCCATCCTTTATTGAGTATTTACCTAAAAGGATTATTTGAAAAAGAGGTAATTCCACATATTGAATACGATAAGGCCTATTTGAAAGGCTTTGCTGAGGACGTAATTGATCGTTTTAAAAATCCACACATTAAGCATCAATTGATCAGTATCTCCCTGAATTCAACCTCTAAATTTGTCAGTCGCTTATTAGGAAGTTTTAAAGATTACCTCCAAAATAAAGAGGCGCTTCCAGTCCATATCTGTTTTGCCTGGGCGGCTTTAATTTGTTTATACAGGGGCGAATGGAAAGGCAAGACCTTCGCTTTGAAAGATGATCCTCAAAGACTTGATTTTTTTAGATCTGTATGGGAAAAGCAGACCCTTGACTATACAGAATTGGTTGAAAAGATTCTTTCTAATGAGTCTATTTGGGGAGAGGATATGACAAGGATTCCGGAATTATGCACAGCTATTGCCGGATTTGTAGAACTTATCGATAAACATGATATGGAAGAAGCCCTGACCTATCTATTGAATGATATTTCTTAATTGATATGAAAAACACTTTCCTCAAAATACATCCTAAAGACAATATTATCGCAGCTCTTCAAACCTTAGCTGAAGGAACTGAACTTGAGCTGCATGATGGTATTGTAAAACTACAAGAAGAAATTCCTATTAAGCACAAATTTACAACTGAAGACATTCAGGAAGGAGATGCGGTGTACATGTATGGGGTATTGGTCGGAAGGGCAAGTAAACCTATCAAAAAAGGGGGACTTATCAGTACAGAAAACCTTGTCCATGATACTGATACCTATTCTACTGATCGGGAAAAGGTGGATTGGACTGTTCCTGATATTACTCGTTTTGTGGGACGAAAATGGAAGGGCTACCATCGCTCTGACGGAAGAGTGGGAACCGCAAATTATTGGTTGGTTATTCCACTGGTTTTTTGTGAGAATCGAAATGTTCGGGTAATGCAGGAATCCTTAGTTGAGGCACTTGGTTATGCAACGGATAAGAGCCATAAGGTAGATATTGGTCCTCTTTTGGATGCTTATAAAAACGGAGCTGATGCCGAAAGTTTGTTAGGACAAAAAATCCACCGGACACAAGAAGAAATTAGACAAAGTAGACCCTTCTCCAATATAGACGGGATTAAATTTCTTACTCACGAAGGTGGCTGTGGAGGTACAAGGGAGGATTCTGAAACCCTATGTAGACTCTTTGCCAGTTATATAAATCATCCCAATGTTGGAGGAGCAACGGTGCTGAGTTTGGGCTGCCAAAATGCCCAGATTATATCCTTGGAAAAGGCCTTAGAACGTGAGAATCCCAATTTCGACAAGCCGCTCTATATACTTGAACAACAAAAAAGTAAATCAGAACCTGATTTTCTGGAAGATGCGATTAAACAAACCTTTGTCGGTTTAACCCTTGCTAATCAGGTGGAGAGAGAGGAAGCACCTTTGGATAAACTCAGTCTGGGTTTGGAATGTGGAGGTTCTGACGGCTTTTCAGGTATTTCAGCGAATCCTGCATTGGGATATGCTTCTGATTTGTTGGTAGCGCTAAAAGGTCAGGCAATCTTAGCAGAATTTCCCGAGTTAAACGGCGTGGAGCAAGAGCTCATCAATCGATGTGAGACCTCAGAGATCGCAGAGAAGTTTTCCCACTTGATGAGGACCTATGCAGAGCGGGCAGAAGCTGTGGGTTCAGGCTTTGAAAACAATCCTTCCCCTGGGAATATCAAAGACGGACTCATTACAGATGCCATCAAATCTGCCGGAGCAGCAAAAAAAGGGGGGACTTCGCCGGTTCGAGATGTGCTGGATTATACGGAAGTTGCTCGAAAATCAGGTCTGCACCTCTTATGTACTCCAGGGGGAGATGTTGAAAGCACTACAGGCCTTGCAAGTGCTGGTGCGAATGTTATTGTTTTCACAACCGGACTTGGAACCCCCACAGGTAATCCCATTAGCCCCGTACTTAAAATGTCCACCAATAACGCGCTTTATCAGCGGATGCGAGATATCATAGACATCAATGCCGGAACCATTATCACGGGTGAGGACAGCATACAAAGCAAAGGAGAAGAACTTCTTGAGCTTATTATTCAAGTTGCCAGTGGAGCGTACATTCCTGCTGCTGTTCGACTTGGACAAGATGATTTTATTCCATGGAAACGAGGGGTTTCGCTTTGATCCCTCCCTTGGGTTCATATATATTTAGAAGAAAGGATCAATAAAACAACAAATTGAAAGTGATCTGCCTGAGATTTACCTCAAAAAATCCAGTAAAACTTTCATATAACTACTCAAAATGCGCTACCTAACCACTTCATTATTCTATCTGTTGATAGCTTTTTCTCTCAAGGCTCAGGCACCCAATATCTTACTCATCATAGTAGACGATCAGGGCTACGGAGACTTGTCTTGCCATGGAAATCCTGATCTTCCAACTCCCTACCTTGACGAATTACATCGAATAAGCACTCGCCTGACAGATTTTCATGTGAGCCCCACTTGTTCCCCTACAAGGGCTGCTTTAATGACTGGACATGTAAGCAACCGGACAGGGGTATGGCATACCATAGCAGGGCGTTCCTTATTGTATGAAGATGAGACAACATTAGGAGATGTCTTCTTAGAGAATGGCTATGCTACAGGCATGTTTGGTAAGTGGCATCTCGGTGATAATCATCCCTTTAGGCCTATGGATAATGGTTTTGAACATGCAGTTTATCACGGAGGAGGAGGGATATTTCAAGGGCCAGATATTTGGGGAAATGATTATTTCGATGACAAATATTTTGTGAATGGCAAAGAAAAGGCTTTTGCAGGATATTGTACTGATGTATGGTTTAATGAAGCCATGGATTTTATGGAGGAAAAAAGAAGAGAGGAAAAACCTTTCTTTACCTATTTAGCTACCAATTCCCCTCATGGACCTTTCTGGGTTGAGCATAGATATAGTGCCCCTTTTGCCAATAATCCACGAATTCCCAATGCGAATTTCCACGGAATGATTGCAAATTTGGATGAAAACATGGGTAAAATGATGGCCTACCTGGATCGTTCTGGATTAAGAGAAAATACAATTGTTATCTTCATGACAGACAATGGGACAGCACGTGGAGCGGAACTGAATAAAGTGAGCGGTTTGGCCAAAAAAGGTTTTAATGCCGGGATGAGAGGCTTGAAAAATAGTAGATATGAAGGAGGACATAGGGTACCATTCTTTATTAGTTGGCCGAAAGGTGGTATAGAAGAAGGCCGAAATATCGATGAACTTACAGCTCATGTGGATGTTTTACCTACGTTGATCGATTTGTTAGATTTAAAAGGGATGGAGGAGCTGAAATTTGATGGAACCAGTCTTAAAGAAATTTTATTGAATAAAGAGTCAAGCCTTGCTAAGAGGACCCTGATTACAGATACCCAAAGACAGGAAAATCTGGAGAAATGGCGTATGTCCGCCGTTATGCAGGATAAATGGAGGTTAATTAATGGGGAGGAATTGTATGACTTGAATACAGATCCCGGACAGCAAAAAGACATTGCCAAAAAACACCCTGAGATGGTTGAGGAACTCAGAGGAGAATACGAGAAGTGGTGGCGGAGTCTGGAAAAAAGTGCCAATAAAATGGCTACAATTAGTTTGTGTTATGAAGATGAGCCAACCCTAATCTATGTCCATGATATGCATATGGACGAAGGCTATAATTCTGTAGCCTGGAACCAGCGCATGATCCGAGAAGGTTTCAAAAGTGAAGGCTGGTTTGCTGTGGAGGCCCTGGAATCCGGTCGATATAAATTTAGCCTGTATAGATGGGTGCCTGAATTGGAGGTTCCTATTCAAGCGGGTATTCCTGCCCAGCCGGGAGTAAAAGGAACAAGTGTGATTACTCTAACTGCTGGGAAAGCTCTTCCGATCCAAAAAGCCGGGATTTCTATAGCCGACAAAGAAATGGAAAGTGAAGTCAAGGTCAATGATGTCAACAAAAGTTTTGAAGTGGACTTGCAGAAGGGCAAGCATCAACTTCGCACCTGGTTTCAGGAAGCAGAAGGAAATAGCTACGGAGCCTTTTATGTATTGGTAGAGAAAGTATAGGATGAATAATGAAAAACTTCACTAGCACCAAGGTCTCACCCTGAGCAAAGTTGAAGGACTTATTCCCTCATCCTCCTGCTTTTCGAAAACGCTCGACAATCCGTCCATCAGGCTGCAAGCCCCTTGCGCGAAATCCGTCCCGGATTTGCTGGAAAATTTCCTCCGGCATATTAGGAGTATATGTTGTTACAGAAGGCTCAAACTGACTCACATGCGCTGCGCAGGCTTTGGCTTTCTGCTCATACACATCTGTGATATCGACCTCATAATTTGGCACTTGAGAATAATAGTAGTACACTTCCTTTACGCCGAAAGCCTCCAAGCCCTCATCCAGATAATGTTGGGGATAATAGAGATGCCATTCCGCTGCGATGAAAGCATCCTTGGTAATATTTGCCGCCATCCGATGATCCGTTTTATGCCATTGGACATAGTCTGTACCCGGATCAGGACTAAATATGATATCGGGTTTATAAATTTTTATTAGTCTTGCTACTTTCCCTCGTAAAACCTGAGGATCTGCATACTCCAAATCACCATCTTCATATCCCAACCAATGAATATGTTCCTTTGGGATACCCAGAATTTCGCAGGCTTTTTCCTCCTCGGCTCTTCGAATCCTCGCGAGTCTTTCGCGTGTCATAGAAAGGTCTTTAGAACCTTTATTATCATTGGTGTAAATGACAATATGGATCGTATTACCATTTTGTTGGAGTCTGGCCAAAGTACCCGCAGAAGAGAAGGTCTCATCATCAGGATGAGGGGTAAAGACCAGGATACTCTTGTTTCGCTGATTTTCCAGTCGTTCATCTTCGGCAACCTCCAGGGGATTTACCAAGGGCTTTATCATAGGTTGGCCTGAAGCCGGGATAAAGTAAGTTAATAGTAAGCCAAGAGCTAGGGAGAAGTGAGTAGTAGTCATGATTTCATATTTTCTATGAAATCAATTTACATACTTAATCAATTTTGCCCTAATTGTCAGACGATCCCAACCATCATCTGGAGTTCTATCCATATACATATCATAAAAAACGATGGCATCTGCCCCATGCTTTTTTCCTGCTAGAATCATCTCGGATTTTATTTGCTCAGCGGTATATCCAATAATTTTATCGTGAACCAACTGCCCCATGGTGTCGAAATTATATTCAACATCCGCTTCGTCATAAAAGACATCAAGCTCCGAGACTTCAGGATAGCTCTCCCCTAAATAGCTGATATCCGGAACTCCAAACCTTAATCCCACACAAGAGGTAAGAGTTAAAGAAAGAATGGCTAAGGAATAAAGAAAAGCTTTGCCCTGGATACTGAAATTGGTCATGGCAGATAAAAATTAGAATTGTGTTTGTTAAAAAAAGAAAACAAATATGGTTTATTATATATGAAAAAACGCTTGCCAGAACTTCAAGGTTCACAGATTTATTGTATTTTCATATGAAAACTACCAGCTACTTATCATGCGTGTAAAATCCCGGGTTTTTGATCCCAAAAAGGACGACCAGAACTGGCAAGAATTATTCATAACACATTTTCAGAACCTCCAATCTTTAGGAGCTATTTCCAGCATCTGGATTATGGGCTTTTCTAAATTGGGCTTGGACAATAGTAAGAGACCCACTGCCGAAAAGCTGACAGCTACTTCCCAGAAATACACCGGCTATACTTTCCTCCAGACAAGCGAAAATATCATTCTACCTCAGATTAACTGGTACAGGCATATCGCGAATTTTGAAATGCCCCTAACTACTTTTGTCCGCAAACCTGAAGAGCTTAATTATTGCGACGAGCCGGACATTTGGCATGACATCATGGGGCATATTCCTTTTCTGATGGAGGAAGAATACTCAGCCATGTATCAGCTCTTGGCAAGAACCTATATTCGGGCCTGGCATGATCAACATGAATTAGTTCTGCAAAAGCTGGATTTCATTGGAGGTATGCTGATTGAATTAGGGCTGATTCGGGAGCCTTCTGGTAATAAAGCATTCGGATCTACCTTCTATTCCTCTGGAGAGGTTTACGAAGCCTACAAGCCCGAAAATCAAATAAGTTTCACTCCAGCAGCCCTTTTGTCTGGCGAATCCTACGATCGCCATAGCTTTCAGGGCAAGTATTATATTTTTGATTCCCTTCAACAATTGACAGATATAATTCTAGAGATTTCGAAGGAAATATGAGAAAACGTATTGGCGTGTTTGTGTGTTGGAGTTAACTTGATTCAAACACCAGAACGCCAATACTCCAACACACTAACACCTTCAAACCCTTCCCTATGCATCGACGAGAATTTATCAAAAACAGCAGCCTTGCCTTTTCAGCCTTACCGTTATTGCCTGCTCTAAGAAGAACCAAAAAATACAAACTGGTGTTGATCGGTTGTGGCTGGTGGGGAATGAATATCCTGCGAGAAGCAATGTCTCATGGAGATTGCAAGGTAGTCGGGCTTTGTGATGTAGACCAGAAAGCTTTAGCTGCTGCAGCTAAAGACGTAAAGGATTTGGCGGGTGACAATCCCAAACTCTACAAAGACTATCGGGAGCTTCTGGCTGCTGAGGAAATTGAAATTGCGATAATAGGTACACCGGATCATTGGCATGCTTTGCCAACCATTGCCGCTATAAAAAAAGGTGCACACGTATATTTAGAAAAACCCATCGGACATACCATAGGGGAGGGGAAGGCTATTTTAAATGCGGCTCGTGAATATGATCGTGTGGTTCAGGTCGGGACGCATCGACGGGTTTCGCCCCACAATATTTCAGGTATGAAATTTCTTAAAGCAGGGAAAGCTGGCAAAATTAGTCAGGTGAAATGCTTTGTGAATTATGGACAGGGACCAGGTAAAGAAAGCAAGGACCTAGCTCCCCCAGATAGCCTGGATTGGGATATGTATGTGGGACCAGCTGCGGAGACAGCCTTTAATCCGAAAATACATCCTAAAGGCTTCAGAAACTTCCTCAACTTCGCCAATGGAACCATCGCTGACTGGGGCATCCATTGGTTTGATCAAGTCCTTTGGTGGACGGAAGAACGGCATCCTAAAACGGTCTATTCGACAGGTGGACGCTTCGTCAAAGAAGATAATACAGATGCACCCGATACCCAATTAGCGGTCTTTGAATTTGAAGATTTTACCCTCAATTGGGAACATAAACTCTGCGCCCCTAATGCCTACAATAGCCACAATGTAGGCTGCTATTTTTATGGCTCAGAAGGAACCTTCCATATGGGCTGGCGAGACGGCTGGACCTTTTATCCACGAGACCGCAAAAAAGAAATCATCAAAGTCGCTCCTCAACTCCATGAGCCCGACTCCCAGAACATCAAAGAATTGTGGAAAGACTTCATGACATCCATAGAAACTGAGCTCAGGCCGGTATGCGATATAGAACATGGCTACCTTGCCACCAACATTAGCCTGTTGGGCATGCTTTCTTATAAATTGGGAAGAAGTGTAAAGTGGGACGGAGAAAATTGCCGCATCCTCGACGATCCAGAGGCACAAGCTATGTTGAAAAGAGAGTATAGAGGGGAGTGGGAGTATCCGGAATTCTAAATGTTTTCAAGTGTTCTCGTGTTCAAGTGTTCTGGAAGGAATTCAACTTTAGAACACATGAACACCAGAATATATTATTCCCCCCTTAATATCCCCCACACCAACTCCTTACTCATAGGCTGGCCATTGGCTTTGGCTTTTACCTCTGCAAAGCTGACCCGAAAATCGCAACCAGATTTCCAATTGCTGCAGCCAAAGGCAGTTTTTCCTTTTAAGACTGTCCCCACTTTGCATTTGGGGCAAGTGAGGGTATCTGAAGATTCTTTTTTGGGAGCTTTAGTTTCTAATTGAAGGCTAAACCGATCATTGAAGCTGAGCTTTCCAGCTATGCTACTTCCATTTAATTTAAATCCTTTGAGCTGAATGGTAGATCCTTTTTCTATGAGGCGAATGATCTGACTTTCAGGCAGCTTTTTTCCCTGGTAGAGGAAAGGGATTTTGAAGTCACAGCCATTCTTATAATTGCTGCAGCCGAAAGCAGATTTTCCTTTCAGCAGCTGGCCGGACTTACATTTGGGACAAATGAGCTCTGTAACGGATTTCGCTTTATTCTTATTGCGACTTCTACTTCGTTTTTTCTTAGGAGTTTCTGCCTCCTGAGTGGTATGGGAAAGGCGCACATAGCTTTGGCTCATGCGCACTTCGTCCACCAGATGGCTCACCATTTTTTTCATCCCCTTCACAAAAGCTCCTGCACTCACACTACCTGCTTCTATATCTCGTAAATGTTTTTCCCATTGACCCGTTAGTTCGGGGGATTTGAGCAATTCATTCTGAATGATGTCGATCAATTGTACCCCTATTTCCGTGGGATGAATCTGCTTTTTCTTTCGGCGAATGTATTTCCGTTTAAATAAAGTTTCGATGATATTTGCGCGGGTCGAAGGTCTGCCGATTCCATTGGCCTTCATCAAATCCCGCAGCTCATCATCATCAACTGTTTTTCCCGCCGTCTCCATCGCCCTCAACAAAGTCGCTTCTGTATAGTATTTGGGTGGCTTGGTTTGTTTTTCGACCAAAGAAGGTTCGTGAGGACCACTTTCACCTACCGTAAATGCTGGAAGAATCTTTTCCTCATTCTCTTTTTGCTCATCCTCGGATTTCTCTTCCTTTTTCTTTTTTGGGAACACGACTCTCCATCCCGGATCTAGAATCTCCTTCCCAGTGGCTTTGAACTTTATACCTGCAGACTCTCCGATCACGGTGGAATTCGCTACCAAACAATCCGGATAAAAGGCCGCAATAAATTGACGAGCTACAGCATCATAGACTTTTTGCTCATCTGGCGGCAATCCCCGCTCAACTCCCGTAGGAATGATCGCATGGTGGTCGGTTACCTTTTTATCATTAAATACTTTGGCCGATTTTCTAATCTTTTTCCCCAACAAAGGCTGAACTAAAGGTGTATACTGCGTCAACTTTTCCAAGATGCCCGACACCTTGGGATAAAGGTCATTGGGCAAATAGGTGGTATCAACGCGAGGATAGGTAATAAGCTTTTGTTCGTATAGTTTTTGGGCAATATTGAGGGTCTTTTCTGCAGAAAACCCAAACTTTTTATTGCTATGCACTTGTAAACTGGTCAGATCGAATAGGCGCGGGGGTAGTTCTTTACCTTCCTTTTTTTCTGAAGAGATGATGGTGAAAGGCTGACCTTCTACCTGTTGGAGGATTTCTTCTCCTTTTGCCTTTTCTTCGAACTTTCCTTTCTGACAATTGAAAACGACCTCTCGATATAAGGTTTGCAATTCCCAATAGGTCTTTGGTACAAAATTCAGGATCTCATAATGTCTTTGGACCAGCATGGCCAGGGTAGGAGTCTGAACACGGCCTATAGAAAGTACCTGTTTGTATCCCCCGAATTTGAGGGTATAGAGGCGGGTCGCATTCATCCCCAATAACCAATCTCCTATCGCTCTTGAAAAGCCTGCGTGATAGAGTTTGTCAAATTCTTCGCCTCCTTTCAAATTTTCAAAGCCTTCCCGAATCGCTTCTGCTGTTAAAGAAGAAATCCAAAGCCGTTGAACCGGGCCTTTATAGTTAGCTTCCTTCATCACCCATCTTTGAATGAGTTCTCCCTCTTGGCCTGCATCCCCGCAATTGATAACCACTTCGGCTTCTTTAAACAATTCTTTGATGATCTTGAATTGCTTTTTGACCCCCGTATTACTGATCAGCTTGGTTTCAAATGTAGGAGGTAGCATCGGAAGGGTATTCAAATCCCACTTTTTCCAATGCGGCTGATAATCATCCGGGGTTTTTAGGGTACAGAAATGCCCAAATGTCCAGGTAACCTTATAGCCATTCCCCTCGAAAAATCCATCCATACGTTTTGTCGCTCCTATGATGGAAGCGATTTCACGTGCTACACTGGGTTTTTCGGCTATACAGACTTTCATTTAGTAAATTCTGTTTCTGCAAGATGCTAAAATATTTATTTTTTAAATTTCAGAGAAGAAACTACTGCTATGAAATACTTTTTCTTTCCTATTCTCATCCTGATTTTGTTTTCCTGCAAACCCCTTAAGCAGGAAGAAAATGATCAAATAAATCAGAAAAAGCCCAATATTGTCCTAATCATGGGAGATGATATTGGCTATTCGGATATAGGCGCTTATGGCTCCGAAATCAAGACTCCCAATCTGGATCGATTGGCCTATGGAGGTTTGCGCTTCAAGCAATTTTACAATATGGCCAAATGTAATCCTACCCGATCATCCTTGATGACAGGTTTGTACAAAGGGAATGAACGGGCTATTTCCTTTGTGCCATTGTTGCGGGATGCGGGCTATTTAGCTGTGATTAGCGGAAAGGAGCATTTTGATAAATGGGTGCCAGATGATGTTTATTTCGCCAATACCTTTGAGAAATCTCTGACATTTTGGGCTACTACTGAGTATTTTGTTCCTCCAGATGGAAGCTTTGAACGACCTTTTTACTTGCAGGGAGAAGAAGTAGGAGCAGAGGACTTAGAGGCCGAAATATTGCCCAAATACAAGACAGATTTTATTACCGATTACGGATTGAATTGGTTGGATGAAATGATGGAGAAAGATGATCCCTTTTTTCTCTTTTTGCCCTATCATGTCGCGCATTATCCTTTGCAGGCCCGACCAGAGGACATCGCCAAATATCGAGGAAAGTACAAAATGGGTTGGGATAAATTGAGGAAAGAGCGCTTTGAACGTATGAAGGAAATGGGCATCTTGGCAGAAGAAGCCCGACTTTCACCTGCTGAAGGCAATAGTAACAGAGTTAGGGGACATCCTCCCAAATTCCCGGAGATTCGCGAAAAGTTTCCTACCTATTATCCCTGGGATTCGATGACGGAAGAAGAGAAGGACAAAAAAGACCTGGAAATGGCGGTTTTTGCGGCCATGATCGATCGGATGGATCAGAACATTGGTCGGGTGCTTGATCGTTTGGAAGAAGCGGGCGAATTGGATAATACCCTCATTCTATTCTTTACCGATAATGGTTCATGCCCTTTTGACAGCAATAAAGACTTCAATATCCCTCCTGGTCCGACAGAGGGGTATCGTTGTCTGTCTCCGGTTTGGGCCAATGTAGGCAATACCCCCTTTCGCCTATATAAACAAAACGGCCATGAAGGAGGAGCCAATACGCATTTTATTGCCCACTGGCCCAATAAAATTAAGGCCGGACAAATCACGGATCAGGTAGGCCATGTAGTTGATCTTTTTCCGACATTTTTAGATGTGGCAGGCATAGATTACCCAAAAAAATATGGAAAGAAGAATACCCTCGAACTTCACGGGAGTTCTTTACTGCCCATCATGGAAGGGAAAGAGCGTGAAGAACCTGATTTCTTTATGTCGGGCTTTACAGAAAAGTTCCGTATGTTTCGAGCGGGAGATTGGAAGATCGTGAAAGAGAATGGAGAGGATTGGGAATTGTACAATATCCGAACAGATCGGACGGAGCTGGATGATTTGGCAAATGAGAAGCCAGAAATAGTGGCTCAGTTGGTTCAAAAGTATGAAGCTTTTCAGGAATCTGAGAAGAAGAAACTAGAGTAGATGGTGGAGGAAAATTCAAGTTCATGATCAAATTAAGTACAATACTATAATCAGCTTGTATTTGAAACTTACGCTTGATCTTAAAAGCCCATACTTTTTTTACGCGAGGCCAGCTTTTTTCAATGCAAAATATGCAGCTCCCAAACTGCCTGCTTTATTACCCAACTTTGCAGCTTCAATTTGTACTCCTTGACTACAATCCTCCATGGCATAGTGGAAAGCAGCACTTTTTACCAATTCGATGTAATCTGGGCCTGATTCAGAAATACCACCGCCGATGATGATTTTTTCCGGATTAAAGATGTTGATGAATCCCGCGATTCCATAGCCGACCAATCGGCAATGCTCAACAAATATTGTGGTTGCCAATGATTCGCCTTCCAGGTACTGATCGAAAATGAATTTTCCATTTACTTCATGGGCCGGATGGGGAATAAACTCTTTTTCCAGATACTGCCTTACCATAGCCGAGGTGGAGGCAAAATCCTCCCAGTATCCATCTTTCCCCTCATAATTCATCATTATGGCACCTAATTCATTACCCGCATGATTGTAGCCCCGATACAAATCACCATCAATAAAAATAGCTCCACCGATCCCGGTTCCAATGGTAAAGAAAAGGACCCTCTTTGAGTCTAGATTCCCTCCAAATGCATATTCTCCAAAACCCATCAGATTTGCGTCATTATCTACATAAACGGGAAGATCTAAGGCGGGAGAAAGTTCACTGGCAAGAGGTACCTGTACCCATTCCACTAAATTATCTGCACCTCCCAAAACGATCCCTAAATCGGAATCGACCAGTCCGGGAGTTCCTATTCCGATTGCTACTGTTCTGATTCCCATTTGCTGGGCATTCTCTTTAGCCTCTTTAGCGGCCTCTATCAAATTCTGGATGATTTCCTTTTTACTGCTTCTTGCTTTGCTCGGTCTTTTTCCTTCCCAAATCAATTCTCCATCAGCACGAACCAGGGCATATTTTAAGGAGGTTCCCCCCAGGTCCAATCCAATGGCAATTGGCAATCCTTCTCGACTCATAGTTTTCGGGGTTTTATGTATGGCTTATACGACTTATCTTTAGTCCAAACTACTACTAATAGCCTGAAAATGAAAAACCGCCATTTCATCGTAGGACTCATCCTCCTGATCTTTTTTGTTATCTCTTTTTTGACCAATATCCTGGGACCCTTGATCCCAGATATCATTGATAGCTTTGACCTTAGTTTAGGATTGGCTGGCTTTCTTCCTTTCGCATTTTTTGTGGCTTATGGGGTGATGTCTATTCCTTCCGGTATGCTCATCGAAAAGTATCGGGAGAAGAAGATGATGGTTGTAGCATTTGGTCTGGCGGCTGTTGGAGCTTTTCTGTTTGGGATAGTACCTACCTTTCCAGTTGCGATGATTTCTCTTTTTCTGATCGGCTCAGGCATGGCCATGCTTCAGGTAGCTATTAATCCTCTTCTTCGAGAGGCAGGAGGCGAAGAACATTTTGCTTTTAACTCTGTTTTAGGACAATTGGCTTTTGGATTGGCCTCTTTCATTAGTCCCATGATTTACACTTATCTGGTTGGAAATATGTTTAAGCGGGGAAATCCTGATGGCCTTATTGCAATAATGGAGGGTTTGGTTCCCGAAGGTTTATCCTGGGTTTCTTTGTACTGGGTTTTTGCCCTGGTTTCCTTACTCATGGTAGCTGTCATCTTTTTCTCCAAACTACCGGAAGTGGAATTGACAGAGGACGAACGAGCGGGATCCTGGCAGATCCATAAAGAGCTGTTGAGAAATAAAACAGTACTACTCTTTTTCTTTGGGATTTTTTGTTACGTCGGGGTCGAACAAGGCGTGGCCAATTGGATGTCGCAATATCTGTTTGAGACGCATGGATATGATCCCCAGAGTAGTGGAGCAAGTGCAGTTTCCTGGTTTTGGGGATTGCTGACGCTGGGTTGTGTGTTGGGATTGGCTTTGTTGAAAGTGATGGATGCCCAAAAGGTTCTCATGTATTTTACGTTAGCTGCTGCGATATCTTTGACTATTGGCTTATTTGGTCCAAGAGAATGGGCATACTGGGGTTTTCCGATGGTCGGTTTCTTTGCTTCGGTCATGTGGTCAGTTATTTTCTCTCTTGCCTTAAATTCGATTAAGGAGCATCATGGATCATTTTCGGGCATCCTCTGTACGGGTATAGTTGGCGGTGCGATTATGCCTTTGATCGTAGGTACCTTGGGAGATTGGATTGGCTTGAGGGGAGGAATGGGTTTTCTCTATTTTCCCCTGGGATTCATTTTTAGTATTGGGATTTGGGCGGAGCCTTTGGTAAAGAACAAGACAATTAATAATTGACATAAGTTTTAAAGCCTAGCTATAATCGCTAGTTCTTACCATGGGTTAAGCAATCCCCTTGACTCAGCTAATTTTTTTACATCCAAGGAGATTGCTTTGCCGAAAATTTCGGCTCGCAATGACAGACTGTTTGATATAAAAAATAAAGGTGCAGCTCAATGCTGCACCTGTTAAAAAAAGCCTGTGTCCCTACAAATCATCTACCGCTAAACCACTAGGAACATGTTGAGGTGCTTTGGTGATCTGTTTTTTTGCACTTTCTTCGGTAAGTGCTTGCATAAAGGCCAATAGATCTTGTATCTCTTGCTCATTTGCTTGCAATCGACCATTTTTCAACAAAGGGTCAATAGTTTCTTTAATCCGCTTTATTACACCAGGATCATCCTGGAAACTGATTTGTAATTCCTTCGGAAGATTTTGAACAGAATAGTTGTCTAAGGCTTTCCCTGGATTCAAATGATGGCGGATTGCTGCTTCTAGATTTTCATAGGCTCCATTATGCATCCAGGGCCCCGTTAAAGCTACGTTTCTCAAAGGAGGAGTTCGGAATGCAAATAGATCCTCAGCTTCTCCGGACTCAACAATCTGCCCGTAATCCAGTGGAACATCTATATCCTTACCTGGCCCGAATTGAGGGATTCCCAAATTATGCGGTTGTTGATCCGTCATCAAATTTCCGCTATGGCAGCTCACACATGAACCTTCCCGGTAGAAAAATATGGCGCCACGTTTTTGAGAGTCTGTCAAAGCTTTTTCTTTACCGGCTAGATATTTATCCCAGGGACTATCCAGAAAGGTAAAAGCCGATATTTCGTAGGCTGCTATCGCATTTGCTGCCTGAACAAAACTCAATTCTTCTGTAGGAATTTCTGGATAAGCTTGGGCAAAGAGTTCTATGTATTCTGGTATTGCTATAAGCCTTTGCATAATCGCAAACCAAATTGATTGGGGCATAGCTGGACTTATAAGTGCTAATTCATTCACTTCTCCATTGATATCCAGATCCCCAATTTCTCCCCGCATCTCATCTCTGGAGGTTACCGGAAACATAGCTTGTACTGCCAGAATATTGTCAAAGCCTTCCTGAGGGAGTTTTTCATCAGCTGGTGTATACCATCCCTGCTCGCCTCTGTCCTGAACTCTACTGTCCCAAAACATACTATGCCATTCGCTAGAACCTCTATTAAAAATTTCTGGGGAGTTTCTGGGAATATGATCTCGGCCTTTTCCCATGGTCCTTTCTGTTCCTAATCCCTTCCCCCCAACACCAATTGGAAGGGCTAAAGCATCTCCACTATGAAGTTTGGGGTGATGACAAGAAGCACAGGAAATATCTTTATTTCCACTTAGAATCTTGTCATAAAAAAGCAAACGCCCCAGTTCAATTTTTGCGGAATCAAGTTCTACTTTTTCGGTATTCGTTTGAAGCTTGTTTTTTATCAAGACTTGACGCAATTCCTGATCAAGGCTCAGGTGCACAAATCCCCAAAGCATACAAATGCTCAATAATAAGATTAGGCGTTTCATCTGTTTGTTGTTTGTTGTAAGGCGATAAAAGGGAAGGCCTATTATTGACCTTCCGCTTCTACCAAATAGATCCCAATTAGATCAATGCTTATGTTATTCTTAATTGTCTCCGCTAATTTCTTTTAGCGGCTTTTCTGTATCGGGAAGGACTGCGAAAATTTGAACATGAGTACCTAAGCCAAATGGTCCTGCATCGGCATTGTAGGTTTTTCCATCACTATGGTAAGCTATTGCTACTAGGCTCATCAATTGTACTTCGCCTAATTGGAGGCAGCGCTCAAATTTCTTCTCAATAATGGCCGTCCCATTTTCATCCGTCATGAAAACTGAAGTTTCGCCATTAGGATCACCTAAAGGGAGATCGATCGTACCTGCGAAAGGTTTGGTAGCTGCCTTGGCCATGAAGGCATGCCAAAGGGTGTATTTCGCATTTGGAACCAGGCCTTGAAAAGATGCGTTAAAGCTTCCCCATCCACCTTCACATTCGTAGGAGGCTGTGCCCTTGGCGGCCAGCCACTCTCTTAGAGTCATTCCCATCTCTTCTCCTTTTTCAAAGGGACCGGCAGTAGTAGGATCAAATGGATCGTGTTTGAGCTTTTTTGTGCTTTTGTAAAGGGGAGCATCCATATACTTTTGTTTTTCTGTTGGGAGAATACGGTAAACTTCACCACTCCCTGCTTCCTTTTCTACAAAAATGTCCTGTTCGATAAGTCCAGCAGTCAGGTGGTCAACAAATACCAGTTGAATTTCCTGAGCGAATGCCTGTGAGAGTGAAAAAAAGGTCAAAGCGATAGCGATGCTTGCTGCTTTCAAGATGTTTGTGTGATTGCTGTAAATGTTCATTTGTTTGTTGTTTTGATGAATATTGTTTCTTTGTCTGCAAGCAAGTAGCGTCAATGCCTCCGATTTATTTTGAGCTTTTGAGTAGTTGGTAGGTCTTTATTAGTTTTTGGGGACTTGGGTTTAGTTAAGTTTTTTTTGCTCTACCTTTTTTTTTGAGGTTGATTTGGAGCTTCTGTACCTTTTTTTCGGAAAAAAGGTACCCAAAAACCGGCAAGATTTTAAAGCTGCCCGCAAGCCGCCCCGACCACCATATCTTGCGGGCCCTCGCGCTTGGGTAGGGAAGAACGTGTTAGTGTGTTTGAGTGTTAGGGTATTTGCGTTTGATGCGCAAATGAATTACTCCATCCAGTCTAACACTCTAACATCCTAATAGCCAAACACCTTCCCTCCAAGGCAGCTTGGCCCTGCAGAGCCCATCGGGAAAAGGGGCGGCAATGTGAGGCTGGCTTTGGGCTCTGCGATTTTTGGCTCCATCTTTATTAAAAAAGGTGGTAAAAGCTCTTAGAAAAGGAAAATCAGAACATAAACAAGTCTAAGAAAGCTGGAAGATTTTCTGATCCTTTCTTAATTTGTATCAAACAAAAAAGAACGATGAATACTACTACACTTGGAATACTTTTAATATCACTGAGCTTAATAGCCTGTAACAATCCCAATTCCTCCAATCAGGCCGAATCAGGAAAGGAAGAAATGAAAAGCCGCACCAGCTGGGCAGAAAAACTGGGCTATCCCAATGACAAAATCGTATTGATCCTTCATGCGGATGATATAGGCATGTGTCCAGAGGCTAATATTTCGGCTAAAAACTACCTGGAGAAAGGAGAGATACAATCTGTTGCTGTCATGATGCCTTGTCCAAATGCAGAAGAATTCATCCTTTGGGCGAAAGAGCATCCTAAACAGGATATTGGTTTACATCTTACCCTGACCAGCGAATGGAAAACCTACCGATGGCCTTCAGTTACTGATCCTATAGAAGTACCCGGCTTGATTGATGAAGAGGGGATGTTGTATCATGAAGTGGTACAGGTAGTTCAAAATGCCAGTGCAGAGGAGGTAGAAAAGGAGATCCGTGCGCAAATCGAGAAATCCATTGCTTTAGGATATCGTCCGGATCATATTGATACTCATATGGGAACCCTTTATGGTTCACCTGCCTATACGGCTGCCTATACAAAGGTGGCTATGGAATACAATATTCCCGCAATGGTGCTTGATGTAGAGAATCCTCTAGTGATTGAAACTTTTCGTTCTCAGGGCTATCCTATGGATGAGAATATGATTCAAACAATTAAAGATTATACACTTCCCAAATTGGATTTTTTTAGCTCGGTTCCCAATGGAAATACCTATGAAGAAAAATGTGAGAACTTCTTCAAACTGATCGAATCGATTCCTCCCGGTCTTACGGAAATCATTTTTCATCCCTCAGAGAATAGCGAGAACCTCAAAAGCATCACAAACAGTTGGCAACAGCGAAATTGGGAAGCAGAAATGTTCAAAGATGAGAAGGTGAAAAATTTTCTTTCTGAGAAAGGCGTGGTATTCACCAATTGGAAAGAAATTATGGAACGCTATGAGAAGATGAAAAAGTAATTTTATCGTTTTCTAGCTTTAATAAATCGAGATTCTTCCGATGGAAGTGTATCTTCTTTGAGATCGCGCCATCGGTGACGGTTTCTAAATCGATGTTTTTGGCCTTCTACCATATCTGCTGTCATTTCTCCCAAAAGAGGCCCCATTTTCATTGCATGTCCACTTCCGCCTGAGCTCACACTGAGGCCTTTGATCTTGGGATGTTTATCAATCCAGAAATGTCCATCAAGGGTATCTGTATACAGGCATCGTCGAGTATATACTAACGGTGCGTTTGCCAACTCGGGAATGGCAGTACGCAAAAAATCCCGACATTCTTCTACCTCTTTATCTGTGATTCTTAGATCATCTTTCTCAGGATGGATGTATAATCCTTCTCTATGCCTTCCGATTTTTATAACTCCTTGTTTAGGATGCAGGGGGAATCCATACCACCCTGTATTAGAAATATCTGCCATAAATACCCCTAGTTTATCAGAACGGAAAGGCTTTGGGTCTAAGGGTTTGAAATGAAAGACCGGGTGTCCACTTACTTTCATATAAGGCTGCAATTCCGGAAGTAATAGAGGGGTATGTGTGCCTGCCGCAACAATACAATGGCCCGCTGAAAAACTACTTCCCTCTTTGGTTGTTAAGGATGAAAAAGAATTGGCTTTGAAAGAAAAGGTATCAGCCGTTTGCCCTAACTGTATTTCAACTCCTAATTCCCGAGCATAATCAGCAAGGGTATTCACTACTTCTGATGCTTCTACATAGCCAGCTGTTGGATTGAAATGAACTTCTTTATATCTATTGGGATTTATCGCCGGGAAACGACCACTAATATCTTCTTGGCTAATCTCTTCGACCAGATAGTTTTTGCTAATAAGATTCCTATAGCTCTTTCTTTCATATTCCTGATTTCCGCTTTCTAATTTTTCTTCACAAAGCATGAGCATACCTACTTCATGATAGAGTTTCTTACCAAAAAAGTCATTCCATTCTCTCCACCTTTGTATGCAGATCTCGGCCATATCAAAATACTCCTGATCAGAGCCGTATTCCATTCGAACAATCTTACTAATGTCCGTGGAGGCTGCTAATGGATGAGGAATTATATCAGGATTGAGAACAGCGACTGAATACTTTCTCTTTCTTAGTTCTATAGCAGTGGTGAGGCCAAATATACCTGCCCCAATAATCAGGAAGTCATAAGTCTGCATACTAAATAGGGAGATTAGATTAGGCTTTTAATAATAAGCGGAGGTCAAAAGTGAAATCTGATAGGACGTCTTCTCCGCTCAGGTGATGTTCAAAGCCTTCGATTAGTTCAACTTCTCTTCGAGGACGATAAATGTGAGCCTTCTGCTCTAAGGGATCGATCAACCATGCAAGCTTAGCTCTATTTTGAATCCATGCCTGCATTTTGTTTTGGAGAACAGTTAACCTATCGGTCTTGGATCGGACTTCTAAAACAAACTCAGGACATAATGGGAGAAACTTGGATTTATCACTATCATTGATACTCTTCCATTTTTCCTTAGCTAAAAATGCAACATCTGGAGCTCGCATACTGCCATCCTTGAGTAGAAATCCGCCAGAAGAATCAAATAGTTCTCCAAGCTTATTTGCCTTATTCCATATATACAATTCCCCGTGAACAATTGAATTGCACTTACTACTAAATCCTCCCGATGGCGACATAACTATGATATATCCATGTTCATCTCGCTCTATCTTTAGTTCTTTATTAGCAGCGCAGAATTCAAACAAGTCGTCGTCCGACCAGGAGCGTGATTGAGGAATATCAAGGGTGAATATGTCCATAACTCTAATATACGCAAAATGAAAATATGAGCTTAAGAATAAAGGAGATGAATATTGTGTTTTCAAGAAGAAGACTTAAGATTATCTTCCTATCTACTTAGACCCCATATTTTGCCTGCATGTCAACATCTCAAAGATTTTTTCTAACATTAACTTATAATCCCTGGCTCCTTAAATCATAAATATCTTCCAGTTCTTGAATTTCGCCAACACCATTTTCGATTTCAAGGGAATACCTGATTTCAATAGGTGTCCCAATACGGCTATAAAAAAAAAGAATCCAGGCATCTTCTTCTCGTGTACCAATGCATCCATGTGAATAAGCCTTTCCTAGAGTATTGGGATTGGTGGTCGGATGAATGAGCTGGCCATAGCAAATGCCATTGATTTCTGGTTCCAATGTGGGTATCAAAGGCATAAGGGTGGTAATTTTATCGTCTCTTCGAGTGAATTCATAGACCTCTCCTGTATTGAAATTGGTGTATTTAGGGGAAAGGATTATATCAGCTATTTTGCCCTTTCCAGTCTTTGTTCTCAGATCGAAATCCCTCCCTTCAGAGGTTAAAAATTTGGTTCTGTTTTGCCCCACGCGAATCAGAAAGCTAAAGATCTCTTTCTGATCAGCTAACAATCGGAGTTTGTATTCGGGTATGTTTATGTCGATTGAAATACTTGCGAGGAAGATATCTATTTTTTGAGCTTCTTCTTTACCTGGTATACTAAGGACGCTCCCTTTTGGGATTATTACCTGCTTGCGCTGGTCATATTGAAAGTTGCCAACTTCCTTTTGGAGATAATAGTCAGATTTTCTGAATGAATCGATGATCCAAGGGTTATGGTGAATCAGTACCTGAGGAATCAATTGATATCCCAGTGCTTGAATGCCTTCAGAATTATAAAATGTGCATAGAGATTCTATCCATGTG
Source organism: Bacteroidota bacterium (assembly GCA_039819665.1). Classification (GTDB taxonomy): domain Bacteria; phylum Bacteroidota; class Bacteroidia; order J057; family J057; genus JAWPMV01. Next base: position 116,578 of record JBCBRM010000006.1, on the reverse strand, counting down.
AAATAGGATTCAATGCTTATATCATCCTTGACTTCATACAGAATTGCCTCCTCTTCAATACCCATTTTTATCTCATCTATTACCTCTTTATCAACAAAAAATGGCTCTGGATTATTACGACAATTTTGTAAAAAAAGGATGAAAAATATTGGACCCAACAGGAATAAAAATACTCGTATAGATTTCATGATTCAATAAGGAATCTTTTGCTGAAGTGCTGGATGATAATTATCAGTTCTTCCCATAGCTTTTTTCATATGAACCCTCTAAACGAAACCAGATCTATCTTTCACTCCCGAGTATAAAAACTTATATTTGAATATCCAGAACCTAAGCCTTTAGGGAAATGAGAATTTACTACTTACTATTACTTGGGATAAGTATCCTTTTGGGTGCTTGTAATTCTTCCAACTCTGCTTACTCCCACCTCCCTGATAAAATCGATTTCAACTTTCATGTTAAACCCATTCTCTCCGATCGCTGCTATGCTTGTCATGGGCCTGATGCACAGAAACGGGAAGCAGATTTGCGTCTGGATGAATATGAAAGTGCCTTCGCCGCTTTAAAAAGTGGGGCCGGTTATGCCCTGGTTGCAGGGGATGTAGATGCGAGCCAGGTCAGTCATCGGATTCTGTCTGATGATCCGGAAATAGTCATGCCTCCTCCAGAGTCTAACCTAAGCTTGACTGAAGAAGAAAAAGCCATCATTCTGAAATGGATTGATCAGGGGGCTGAATACAAGGATCACTGGGCATTTACCAAAGCTGAAAAGGCAGAAGTACCTGAGGCAGGAGAAGGATGGGCCGTAAATGAAATTGACCATTTTGTGGCGGATAAACTAGCCTCCTTGGATATCAGGCCTGCTCCAGAAGCAGACCGGGAACAATTGATCCGAAGGGCTTTCTTTGATCTGACAGGCTTACCTCCTCGTTTGGATGATCTGGATAGGTGGATGGCAGATGAAAGAGATGACTATTACGAACGCATGTTGGATAGCCTCTTGAGTTTGCCTGCTTTCGGGGAAAGAATGGCTGCCCATTGGCTGGATGTATCAAGATTTGCTGATTCTGAAGGTTACCTCGATGACTTTCACCATACCTTTTGGCCGTATCGGGATTGGGTGATTGAGGCTTACAATAAAAATCTACCTTATGACAAATTCGTCCTTTGGCAAGTAGGAGGGGACCAGATTCCCAATGCCAATCAGGAACAAATACTTGCAACTGCATTCAACCGAAATCACAAACAAAATTCAGAAGGCGGTATCATCCCAGAAGAATTTCGCGTGGATTATGTAGCTGACCGAACCAATACCGTAGGAGCTGCATTTATGGGCCTTACGCTGGGATGTGCTCGCTGCCATGATCATAAGTACGATCCCATCAGCCAGAAAAACTATTATGAACTCTTTGGCTTTTTCAATTCAACCAATGAAAGAGGTGATGGAATCTTTGCCCTTAATGCTATTGAATATGGCCAGGGGGTATCCAATTATTTTTCAATGAATGCAGGACCTGTACTACCATTAGCAGATGAAAAAGTAGCCAATATTCATAAGTTTCTGGTAAAAGAGGTAGAAGAGAAAAGAAGGGAAATCATAGAAGAGGCTGAAAGCAATCAGGATAAGTTTGAAGCCTGGAGAAAAAGTCAAAGAAATGAGCGAGCCTTAAACAATGCCATGATTTCATCCACCCAAAGCTGGTTTGACTTTGAGGGGGCATCGAATGGAAAAATTAGAGGAAAGACTGCTAAAACAGGAACGGCCACCTATGTGGGAGAAGTTCAGCCTGCTAAAGGAAAGAATGGAAGAGGACTAATGGCTGGGGCACAGGGATTCTTTATTGCGGAAGGAGAACACATTGCTTTCGAACGCTCCGATCCCTTTACCATCAGTTTCTGGATCAAAACCCCTAAGGAATTTGATGAAGCGCATGTGCTTTATAATGGCAATGACCGAATTCAGGGATATCGGGGCTGGGACATCATGCTGGATAGTACGCGTTTACACTTTCGCTTAAACCATGCCCATCCCTATCAATCGGTAGACATACGTATACCTGAAAAACTTCCTTTGGATGAATGGGTGCATTTTGTTTGGACGCATGATGGCTCCGGAAAGGCTAAGGGAATGAAAATTTATAAAAATGGAGCGTTAGCGGAAGTGAAGGTCATGAGAGACTACCTCTACCGTTCCACCAAGCCTTATTTGAAAAGTGAAAGCCAGGCAACCATTTACAAACCCTACAGAGGAATGATTGTAGGAAATCGCCATTATGATCAGGATTTTACGGGTGGAACTTTGGATGATCTCAGGATTCTTAACAAGGAGGCTGGGGCACTCATGGCTTTGGCGTTGTATGACAAGCAAAAGGCAAAAGAGAAATTTAGACAAGGAATAAAGCAGACCAATCCATCTTTACAGGAATTTTTTGATCTGCATATAGACTCAGAACTTGAACAGCAAAGGGAGGAATTGCGAAAACTCACACTTAAAGAAATTCAAACCATAGATACCGTACAGGAAATCATGGTTATGGGAGATCGAGAAAATGATCGGGTAACCTATGTGCTCGATCGGGGAGTTTATGATGCGCATGGAGAAGTTGTGGAAAAAAATGTACCGGAAAGCTTGCTCCCCTGGCCCCAAGAGTTACCCAAAAATCGATATGGGCTGGGTCAATGGTTGGTGCATCCGGATCACCCCCTGACTAGTAGAGTGGCCGTAAATCAATTTTGGTATTTGATGTTTGGAAAAGGGATAGTTGAAACTGTAGAGGATTTTGGAAATCAGGGAGCCCTTCCTTCACATCCCGAATTATTGGATTATCTGGCAGTAGATTTTATAGAGAATGGCTGGGATGTAAAAGCTCTTTTAAAGAAAATGCTTCTATCGGCGACCTATCGGCAATCCTCCAAAATCCGTCCTGAGTTAAAGGATATCGATCCCGACAATGAATTACTAGCAAGGGGACATAGATATAGAAGATCTGCTGAAATGGTCCGTGATAACGTTCTGGCGGCAAGTAATCTTCTGGATGAGACGATTGGAGGTCCTTCAACTTTCCCTTATCAACCAGAAGGTCTTTGGAAGGAAGTAATGACTCATCCTTTTTTCCCTGAGTATACAGTTGACCACGAAAAAGGAATTTATCGAAGGAGTATCTACACTTTCTGGAAACGTTTGATGCCACCACCAGGCATGCTGATTTTTGATGCAGCAAGTCGGGCCGAATGTCAGGTCAGACGACAAAGGAGTAGCACCCCTTTACAGGCTTTGATGTTGCTTAATGATGAACAGATGATTGAAGGGTGTAGAGCAATAGCCAGCAATATGTGGAAGGCCTATCCAGAAGATGTTAAGGAAATCAGCAGACAAACCTTCAGGCTCCTTACAAGCCGTGAGCCCAATAAAAATGAACATATGATCCTTCAGAAACAATACCAGGATGAGTTAGCCTATTTTGAAGGAGATGATAAGCGTGCGAACGACTATCTGCAAATAGGGAAAATGCGTTTTTCGGATGATTTACCGGCAAATGAATTAGCCGCTTTAACCCGAATGACCAATACCATTTTGAATACTACAGAGGCCTTTTACAAAAACTAATCTCCCTTATTCAGAAATCATGTACCAAAATAACGATATAGAAAAAGCTGCTTACCTCAAGACACGTAGGGAGTTTCTGAGAAAGACTACCAAAGGCATAGGTGCTCTCGCACTGGGATCTTTGCTGGTTCCTGATAGTCTATCAGGTCAATCGCAAGGTCCCATGATGGCCAATGATCTCATGATACCAGGAAGTAGAGGAGGTATACTAAATGCCTTGCATCATGCGCCTAAAGCAAAACGGGTGATTTATCTTTTCCAAAGTGGAGGGCCTAGCCAAATAGAACTCTTTGATTATAAACCTGAATTGATGAAGCGATGGGGAGAAGAGATTCCAGATAGTGTAAGGGGTAAGCAAAGATTGACGGGTATGCTGGCGGCCCAATCCAGTTTTCCCTTAGTAGGTTCCAAATTTGAGTTCACTCAAAATCCCAAGACTGGAGGTTATTTCAGCAGCCTAATACCGAATATAGCATCTGTGGCCGAGGATATCTGTGTGATCAATTCGATGTATACCGAAGCGATTAACCATGAACCCGCAGTTGTATTTCTACAAACCGGTTCACAGCAAGTAGGTCGTCCCAGTATAGGTTCCTGGATGAGTTATGGTTTGGGGAGTTCGAATAAAAATATGCCTTCCTTCATTGTTCTGTTGTCGAAAGGTAAGCCAGATACACAAAACATCAACCTCCAAGCTTGGGGAAGCGGTTTTCTTCCTTCTCACCATCAGGGGGTACAATTCCGATCTGGTTATGATCCTGTGCTTTATCTTTCCAACCCTAAAGGAATAGACAGGGAAAGTCGTAGGAGAGAGTTGGATTATCTCGGTGAATTGGAGAAAGAGCAGAAAGCGGTCTGGGGAGATAGCGAGATTGATTCCAAAATCAGCCAGTACGAAATGGCTTATCGCATGCAAACCAGTGTGCCTGACGTAACCGATCTTTCGGATGAGCCAGATTACATCTACGATCTCTATGGAGAGGATGCACGTATTCCCGGAACCTATGCCGCCAATTGCCTTTTGGCGAGAAGATTGGCCGAACGCGATGTGCCTTTTATCCAACTCTACCATATGGGCTGGGATCATCATGGATCTTTGCCATATCAAATACCCGGATTGACAAAATCCTCTGATCAGGCTTCGGCAGCATTGATAAAAGACCTAAAGCAAAGAGGACTTTTGGATGATACCCTTGTTATCTGGGGGGGAGAGTTTGGGCGAACCAGCTTTTCTCAAGGAGCCCTTACCAAGAATAATTACGGGCGTGATCACCATCCACGTTGCTTTACTATCTGGATGGCAGGTGCGGGTATTAAAGCCGGAACTACCTACGGAAAGACCGATGACTTCAGCTATAATATTGCTGAGAATGGAGTTCATGTTCACGACTTTCAGGCTACGCTCTTACATTTGCTGGGGGTGGATCATGAGAGATTGACCTTTAAACATCAGGGGCGTAGGTATCGCCTGACGGATGTGCATGGACATGTGGTGAAGGATTTATTAGCTTAATGGAATAAATAGAATATGTCATCCCGGAATCTATCAGATATCCGGGATCTCTAGCGAATATTTGAGATGGCAAGAGATCCCGGCTCTTAGGTTAAGGTCGGGATGACAGCTTTTTTTTAATGAGTTTAAATTAAAACATCACTCTGTGAAAAATTACTACTACTTAATTTTACTTCTTCTTTCTGGTTGCTTCGCTGCAAATCCTGATCAGGATAATCCTTTAATCCTCGAAAGAAAAGGAACTACAGAAAAACCCATGAATGTGATTTTCATCTTGAGTGATGATCATCGATTTGACTTTATGGGATTTACGGGGAAAGTACCCTGGTTGGAAACACCAAACATGGATCGCATGGCAAAAGAAGGTGCGCATGTGAAAAATGCTTTTGTAACTACCTCTCTTTGTTCTCCGAGTCGAGCTTCCATTCTTACAGGCCTTTTCTCGCATACACATGGCATCATCGATAACCAGGCGCCTGATCCGGGTAATCTTACCTTCTTTCCCCAATACCTACAAAAAGCCGGATATCAAACAGGATTTTTTGGAAAGTGGCATATGGGATCGCATACCGATGATCCCCGTCCCGGTTTTGATCAATGGGTAAGCTTTAAAGGGCAAGGGGTCTATTACAATCCCACTTTAAATATCAATGGGGAAAAGGTAGTCTATAAGGACTCTACCTATATCAGTGAATTATTGACGGATTTGAATTTGGAATGGCTGGAGAAACGGGATAAGGATAAGCCTTTTTTCGCCTACCTCTCACACAAGGCGGTACATGCCGGGTTTAAACCCGCAAGAAAGGACCTCAATGACTACAAAGAGGAAGAACTGGTCTTTCCCCCTTCCTATAACCTAACCAAAGACGATACTTATAAGAAACATGGGATTCCTGAATGGGTGAAACAACAGCGATATAGCTGGCATGGGGTTGACTATATGTACCATGGAGGCCATAATTTTGAGACTTTCTTCAAAGCTTATTGTGAAACTCTAAAAGGGATAGATGAAAGCATCGGTCGGGTGCTGGAGTATTTGGAGAAAGAAGGGATTGCTGAAAATACCATGGTCATTTACATGGGAGATAATGGCTTTTCCTTTGGGGAACATGGCTTAATTGATAAGCGCCATGCCTATGAGGAGTCCATGAAAGTTCCTTTTTTGGTTTGGGCTCCTGGAATCATGAAGGAGAATAGAGTAGTGGAGGCAATGGTGCAGAATATTGATGTGGCTCCCACTGTACTCGAACTTGCAGGATTAAAGGCTCCGGATCATTTTCAGGGGAAATCATTTCTTCCGCTTTTACAAGGCAAAGTTCCGGATGACTGGCGAAAGCGCATCTATTATGAATACTATTGGGAGTATACCTATCCCCAAACTCCAACTGTGCATGCAGTTCGAACAGACAAATATAAATACATCCGTTATCATGGAGTTTGGGATAGCAACGAGCTCTATGATATCGAAAATGATCCCTATGAGATGAATAACCTGATTCGAGAGCCGGAACATCAGAAAATGATCAAGGAATTGCGCTCGGATATAGATAGCTGGTTGGAAGAAACCGAGGGGATGTCGATTCCCTTAAAGCGGATGTATTATCCAAGGAGAGATTATAAAAACAAAGGATTGTTTTAAAAAGAAAAGCTCGCTATCGATGGATAGCGAGCTTTTTCCAATATGGTTCCGAAGGATCGTTTAGCTGGTTTTTTTATTCGGTTTAATCATCCCATTCCCATTCAATGCCATCGTCAATATTATCTACAATCTTGTTATAGATGGCAGTATTATTATTGGGATCAATAAGGATCAGTCCATTCGCATCAACCGTCGCAGTTGCCAATTCCTGAATCGTCAGGTTTAAGAACCAGGCAGCTGGATTGATGATGAAAGTTGCTCCGAAGGTCATGGCACTGTCCACCTGGAAATTTTCATACTCAAGTTCCAGGTTGAACTGTTCCTGCACATCCAATTCTACATTGAAGGTGTTTTGCGCTGAGTCAGTCAAGCTTCCTTTCAAAAAGAAAACGGTTCCTCCATCATCCGCTCCTTCTACATCAATCTCAAATTCTTCGTAAAGGCCGGCAGGAATCTGGACATTGGGAAGGGCTGGATTGGCGGTACCTGTTAAAAGGTCTAATACTGTCTCAATGGAAGACTCCACTTCGATCTCCTGATCGTCTGTCAATTCTCCTTCAAATTCGATCTCGCTTATGCGCATATAAGCCTCATCGATTTGGATGTTAAGGGCTGAGTTGCTGCTCGAGTCGATTTGAACAGAAATCCCCATTCCATTAGGGTCAATCTGGACGTCCTCGCAAGACATGAAAAATAGGAGGGGAATACTTAATAAAATTAAAAATTTGTGGAACATAATATTGGTTTTTGAGGGTCTTTCTACAAAGATCATTCCCTGGGAAAAATCATGCTTTTTGGTCATTTTAAGCAGGCTTTTCGTAAAAAGTCATCCCAAATTGAGAAGGCGATTCTCAATTTGGGATGGAATTTCGTATTTGGTCAGGACTTAGTCCAGAATCTTCAGCTTGATGTCTTTATAATGGGTTTCGCTTTTGGGATCATGTGCCTGTAAGCCGACCGTTCCTTCTCCTATTCTTCGCTTTTTAGTCCAGTCATCGGGTTGGGTCCAATCGACGGTAGTTTCTCCATTGACCTTAATGATGATCCTATTATCCTTTACGATGATATGGTAATCAAACCATTCATTGTCAGTAGATGGGGCAGCGTCTTTGTACACAAATACCTCCCGATTCTTCCCTACTTTCACTACATAAGGCTCAACATCTTTGGGAGCAAAGATATTTACTACCCCATATAGACTCCCGGTTTTACGAGGGTCTCCATGGCTTGAATTTACCTGAGCTTCAAAACCCAAATCTGGCCATCCTTTTTTCTGATATTTAGTGTGAAAATAAACCCCGGAATTGGAATTGGCAGTGGTCATAACTTTGAGTTTTAGCTCAAAATTCTTGAAAGAGGTTTCCTTATCTTTAGGCGTGTAAAAAATATGGGCCCTACCGCCTTTGCAAACCAGACTCCCTTCAACAACCTTGAATGAGGCTTTGTTTTCAGTACTTGGTGTCCAATTTCTGGTAGATTCTCCATCAAAAATAGAGATAAAGCCCTCTTCATTTTGTGCCGAAAGATAGAGTAGGGGCATGAGGAAGACGGAAAGAATAAGTAGTCGTTTCATATAGATCCAATTTTTGAATGAAAATAGACCGATAAAGCAGCGGGCTTTTTTCGGCATATCACATATAAGTAAGGAAATTTTTTTCTACATGACAGGTTCCCGGTCAAATTCTTCCATAAATCCTTCTAGCTCGAAATCTTCCTCGGCCAGAGCTTTAATTTTTTCCTCCAAATGTTTGATGCGGCTTTTCACTTCCCCTTTCTGGAACTCTCGGATTTGACTTTGGTCCTCAATTTCCTGTAAAGTTTCAGAATAACGGGCCATAACTCTTTGCTCGTATTCTCCACTAGAAGAAAGCATTTTGGAAACGATAGGTAAAGACTCGATGCTGAGAAAAATAAAGAGGATAAACCAGGAGGTATATTTTCTTTGGGGATGTTCTTCATTATAGATATAAGCATCCAAACTATCCAGCTTTCCGAATAGGTCATTGATGGATCGCTCGATAGTGGCTTTGTTTTCCTGGGACTGGCGATTGATTTGCTGGAGTTCCCTATCCTTTTTCCTTTCGCTTCGCTCGATGCTATTCTCAAGCTTGTCCAATTCATCATTTATATCATCCAGAGAGAGAAACATAAGTTCCTCCTCCGTGATTCCTTCTGCCAGCAATTCTCTTCGCATACGAGTGGTATCACTGCGGGCTTCGAGATTTCCATTTTCATAGGCTTGAATTCTTGATCGTCCTTGTTGATTGAGAGATTTGCGGGGAGGCGAATAAGAAGAATCTACCCGGACGTAGCGAGCATCCGATAGATTCTTAATTCTGGAAATCGCTTTATTGTTTGCTGAAATTCGCCAAAGTTGCTTTTTTCTGGCTTGCTTGTAGCGATCAATTTTTGCGGCCTTATCGAGTTCAACCAATACTGCCTCCTTTTTTACAGAATCTTTGCCCAATTGCTCATCCAGGTATGAAAGCTGTGAGGTTTCGATTAAGCCTTCCTGAGATTTTTTTAATTCTTCTACAGCTGTAGTCATTCCTTCCTTAGCAATTTGATCCTGGAAAAGCCATAGCTCAAAAGGTTTGGTAATAATTAGGGAAATGAGAAGAGCTATTCCTAGCCGTAAAAGGATAAAGGAAAAAGACTTCATTTTTCGACTCATAAACGCTGTCTTAGCAGGCGCTCCCCAACTATCTGTCTGCTGTTTAGCTTTGATTTTGTTTTTCCGTTCACTAGCAATTGATGCAATCAGTAGGCGGTCTATGGTTATGATTAGAAAAGCCCAGACAACACCGGCACCAATGGGAAGCATCCAACTATTCGGGCTTGTTTCAGGTCCATTCATAATCAGGTTTGCCGTAAAACTTCCTGTAATGAATGCAAAAATACCTGTGATTAGCACGAAGGTTCCAATTATGGAGTGCCAGATTCTTTCTGTTTTGTCCTCAACTTTCTCGAGAACCTTTGAATCCGAAGTGGCTAAAAACCAAAGAAATTTCATGGGGCTATGTTTAAGCAGTTTTACCGTAACATTTATCTAATTCTTCCACCAGGCTCAGTCCTAGTTTACATTTGGCAATGATGGAGACTACCTGATCTGTTTCTCTAATTTGCAGGGCTTTCTCAAATTCTTTCAAAGCCAAATCAAAGCGGTTTTCGCGGTACAATTCCAATCCACTGGATATGGCGAGTTTAAAAGCAACTCTTTCTTCCATTTCTCCTGCAAAAACATAGACCTCTGGAGCCTTAATTGGCTGGGGCTTTGATTCTATCGGTGAGGATTCTGTAGTTTCCTCAGGAAAATCAGGATAAGAGATTTCCCCTTCTTCTGATAAGATCTTTCTGATTTGCAACATTTGCGCCTGCATAAAGGCCCTTGCTTTGTCCTTTATTTTTGGGTTTTTAGGATAACGATCGTAGGCGCTACTTGCATTCTTAAGAAACTTTATACCTAACTCCCGATTTCCCTGAGACAGTAACTTTTTCCCTTCCATCTGAAAATGAAGAAATAGGCTAAAGTAAATGCGTTTATCCGCCTCAGTGATTTCTTCGGGAGTATGACTAAGTTCTTTGGCTGCCTCAAAAAAACTTATAGCGTGAGCAAGCTGTTTACTTGCATAGGCCAATTCTCCTCCTTTGAAATAGCTTATTCTGAGTTTGTTTCGCTCCCACAAATTACTGGGGGAGCTAGCCTTCAAATGATTAAGGGCTCGCTCAAATGATTTGATTTGCAGATAGTGTTCTGCTTTATCTATTGCCTGTTGAAAATTCATAAACTATTCTTCTAATTGAGATCTTTATCCTGATTGACTAATCCTACCAACATTTGATAGGGGATACTGATGCTTCGACTATTTCCCTTTTTTCGAATTTTAAGCTCGAATCCATAAATATCTTCATCATAGGCCAGGTACATATCCAGATTTTTACTCAAAAATTCTTTGAATTTGCCTAAGTCCGGATAGGGATCAGCCGTCATTTTATTGAAGCAGGGAAGATTAAAGGCAGAGCGAGAGCTGTTTTCGTTCTCATCTAAATAGACCCGTAAATAGCCCCAGTGAGAACTTGTGTCTATTTGTATGGAAGGATTTTTGATTTGGCTCTTTTGAAGGAGTCTGAGGTAATATTCGTACCTGATTTCCCCATATTGCCGATCATTCAAAACCGAGTCCTTTTTTATGTCCAGCTGACTAAAGGTATGCTCAGAATTCTGGACTGGGCTTGGGTTTAGCATAAACCCAAAGAGGGCCAATGCGACCAGGATCAATATGAAAAATATGAGATCCTTTTTGAGTTCCTTGTGTATTTTAAGTCTTTGTTGCATGGATGCTAGTTAATGTGTTGCATCTGGTATCGGAAGAGACCAGATTTTTCTACTGCACGAATGAGTTTTTGATTAAGGGCCGCATTATTTCCACGGCTGTTGAAATAAGAGATATAGATCACAAATAGGGGTTGGCTATCTGCATCTTCAATTTCACGATATGGATCGTTAAGGTCCTCCTTACTAATGATAAGGAGGAGATGGCGGTCATCAAATTTGGTTTTCTCCCCTTTGATGGTTCCGGTTTTAGCATAATAATACAGACGTTCCTGCCCTTTTTTTCTTTTCGTCAGATGTTTATAGGCGCGCGCAGTCCCCGAGAGTAATACTTCCTCAAGGCCATGCATGGTATTGTCTGCATGGAAGCGAAGGTATTTGTCAAAACTCTCCCAACTTTCCTGGTCATAATTAATAGCCTGAAAACTAAGCGTTCCTGCAGTATCCAGGGTAGCATGGATATTTCGGTTTAAACTCGCCATGCGTGTGCCCATTTCAGCCATTTTTAATGGAGTAACTTCTATTGGGAAGCCACCTACTGTACTTTGTCTGATACCATTGATATCAAAGAGGTCGCCGCTTCGGTCAATTTGGTAGAAGTGGGACATCTCCGGATAGGACCAAATTTGGTAAGAAGAACGAGAGCTTAGGAGTGCCTTCTGCTTGATCATTTGAGGAGAGAAATTGGCGTCCTTCATTCTGGTCTGATCAATAGGTTTCTGGACCTGAAAGTCAAAATTCTCAGATAATCCGTTAGAAAGGACTGAGTTTAAATCGCTCATGATGCCTCCGGAAGAGGCCTGTGGCCAGAATTGTTTGTCTGGATTGAAAACATATTCGCGGCCATTTTTTCCAAATTTTATTCGAGGGAAATTTTGCTCCAATTCTGGACGGACGGGCAGGAGAATGTGTCCCAGTTTCCCTCCCTTTATAGGGGATTTACCTCTCAATGCCATGAGGTCATCCTTTCGATAAGAACCTATAAACATGATAAGGGAATGATAAAGGTTGCTGGATTTACTCAGGTAGCTGATGTTGTTGTAGCTTTTGTCCAAATCCTGAGGTCCCAACCTCCAGCGTCCCTGCATACGATGTCCTGCAAATCGTTTTACAAAAGGAGGTTTAAGATTTGCCTCTAGCTCATCCTTGCGATTTGGCCAAACAAATTCCAGTGACCCCCAGGGATTGATATTTACTCCGGAAGTGACGGCAGTATACATAATAGGTTTAATACTGGAACCAGGTCCATTATCCAACCTTTGTAAGCATCGGTTTCCAAATATGGTTCTTTCACTTCCTCTATCACTTTCCAGGTAAAACTTTTGAAAAAGCTCTGAATATTCCCGTGTATTATTGGGATTAAAGCGGCTATCCGGATCCTTTTTGTAATCAATCATCGAACGAATTCTTCCTCGGTGATCCATAGTAACCATACTCATGTCCGTCTCACCATGCTTTTTCATATAGGCTTCGACTATTTCATAGAGTTCTTCGCTGAGGGAGTAATCGATCGAAACATGAACGTTGCTATCTCTGAGGGCTTCATCTTTTGATAAAGTTTGTGAGAGCAGATTGGCATAATTGTATGACCAAATTGATTTACTTCCCAAGGGAAATAGGAGTTCCTGCTTGCCATTGAGCCAAAGGTTTTTGGCCAGGTATCGATTTTCTGAACTCACCATTTTAAGCTGTACCGGATTCTCCTGATAATCATAGAGATTGATGTAATCTTTTGATTCCAGCCGATAAGCGAAAGAGCGAGAAGGATTGTTCTTGCTACTTATTCTGAACTGATCGTTAACTATAGAGAAGTTTCCTTTATTGGAATTGAGATCTCCAGATTCGATGCTAATGAGTACCAGGGGCTTGCCATCAAAGGTCCAGCTAGCTGGAAAAGAGGCTATACTAATATTATTGATGTCTTCATTGAGGTAAGAAAGATCACTGTCTGAAGTCTTTAGACCGGCTTTCTGAAAAATGTTATTTCTCAGATTCCTATTGTCAATCTGAACAGAAGGCCTGTCTGTCTGATTTCGGTAGATAATCTCATGCGAATTTCCTGTATTACCCGAAAGTAAAGAACCTTTCCACCTTTTCTCCAATTCCTCAGGAGCTCTGAGGAGGTAATAGTTATTGTTGACGGCAAATTCATAGTATTGAGATTCAGGCCTTCTAAGGTGAAGGATTTGTTGGGGATCATCTAGTTTATCTTTGGCTGATTGCTGAACGAAATGATTCCACACACTTAGGGTGAATTCGTCATCCCCTTGTTTGTTTTTTACCTCTGAATAGGATGGAATGCCTTTTTCACTTGCCCAAACTTCAAATGCTTTAATCAGGGAATCCGGTGCCTGAATATTGCTTCTTCTTTGGAAGGTCTGGAAATCCACATTGAGCTTATTCAATTTGGACTGAGTATGCTCGAGGGTTTTTCCCAGGGTAAAGCGATGAATATTTTCGTCTCCCTTATTGCGCTTTCCTCCTTTTGCCAAAACGGGTACTATGCAAAGGAAAATGAGTACCAGTAGCCAGTTTTTAACTCTTAGGAAATTCTCATTGGGTCTTTTGCTGGAAAATCTTCCTGTGTTTTCTTCCTTCAAAAAGAATATCAGAGTCAGGAGAAGACTTAGCGTAAAGAAAAGGGTCATTCGGCTTTGCATACTGATAAGCGGAAAGTCCTGCCCAAAGAAGGCAAAGCGATTACTTACCGTCATCCAAATGAAGAAGCCCTGGATACCCAGTAACAAAGGGATACCTGCCAATGCAAGATTGCTACCCGAAAAGATGTTGTAGCGATAAACAATGCCGGCAAAAAGGAAACCAAATAGCAGCACCAATCCCAAAACGGTCCACTGAGAATGCTCCGCAATGACATAGCGAAGGATCACCAGGTCCGTAGTTTGGGATATATAAGAGGCACCTTTATTGAAGTGAGGTCTGAGTGTGAAATATTTGTCAGAATCTTTTTGGAGGAGTTGGTCGATGAACCATTGATTTTGAGAGGCCTCAAGCAACTTGCGACTTTGGTAACTTTCAAAAGCAATCTCGCTGGATATCTCCTCCAAACTTTTATTGTGTATAGATGCCCGGTATTTGATGTAGGTATATTCATCAGAAACCCTTTTACCCGGATTTTCAACGATTCCTGTTGCTACCAGGGTGCCAGATGCAAGGATAGAGCTGCTAAGAGCAATAAGGGCTATGCCTGCGATCTTACTACTTTGAGGATACTTTACCCTAAATCCATAAGCTTTGTACCCTAGATAAGTGAAAAGGAGTAGTGCCATACCTAAAGCGATCCAAAAGCTAATGGCTGCTTTATCGATAAGAATGTCTATCAAATACGTAGAATAGAAAATAGCCAGGCCTATACTGAAAAATACTGCCAGAGTTGCTACCCCTCTTTTCCAGGAAACTCTGTTTCCCTTTACTGCACTAATTCCTAGCCCAAAGCCCAGACTTAATGCCGCAAATAGTAAGAATACAATTGAGAATCCTGCATCTTTCATTACTAACCATACCCATGTACTTGTTCCATTAAGCAGGCCTAACCAAAAGAGATTGTTTTCTAATAAGGATACTTGATTTTGCCCTTTATTCTCTGTCCAGTTTTTAAATAAGGGAATACTCAATAGAAAAAATCCGAGTACGGGGAAAGCGATATTGCTAAAACGTTCCAATCTTTCCGGGAAGAAAAGCTCAGAGCAAAAAATGAACGTCCAATTAGCTGCAAATGCGATTAGCCACACTTTATGTTTCTCCCACCAAATTCTAAGAGGAGTTTCTTCGTCGATAGGTGCATGCTGAAAGAAAGAAAAGTTCTTGATCCTTTGCGCTAACGGAATTCTTTCCACCCAGGTCTGAAAAATGAGGTAATGTGAGATTATGGCTGTAAAGAAAAATCCGATTGCTAAAAAGGTGTCTTGAAAATATACAGGAGATCGTAACTTATTAAATATTTTCAGGTCAATGTCTTCCAGGGGAAGAAATGTAGCGCTTCTCCATAGCAGAATCATCCGTACCGTCATAAATCCTATCAAGAGTCCGTATACCAGAATTTCTGCTTTACGAATTTCCTGTTCCTTTTTGATCAGGATTAGAATAAAGCTTAGAAGGACGATCCAAAAGACCATCCCGAAAATATGAGAGGTTTGGATCGGGTTACTTGCTTTCAGATCATTGAATCTGAACATCCATTTAGGGGTTTTGACTGAGATCTCTGGACTAAGGGCAGAGGAGGTTCGCAAAACCTTTAATGAGAGGGAATCTGTCTCTCCCATAGAAGTTCGTAGATAGCGATATCCTTTCTCTTCTTTTAGGTCAATGGCGGTTCGTTTTTCCCCTGCTTTATCGTAGGAGAATTCACGAAAACCAGTCGTGCTCAGATAAATGGTATCCCCGGCAAAATAGGTATTGGGAAGAGGTTCTATGGTGTTTCTAAATTGATCGAGGACAGAAAAGGAAAGGGAATCGTCCGCTTCTCCAAGGAAGTATTTAAACACGCCATGAAAGTGAAGGAAATGCTCATCCGCTTCAAACTTTGGAAAGTGATAACCTGCATCATAATCATTCTGCAAAATTTCCAAAGTTGAGGAGGAGATAAAGAGCTGCTGTTCACTATCCTGAGCTCCATCTGTTCTCAATTTTCTTCTTAGGGGAAATTCATGGAAAAGGCTGATTCTTGCACCTTCCCGAGCAACCTTATAGGCATCCGTAGCTCGAGTTCCTCCTAATCCCAGAAAGAAATGTTGATCTTCCTGCATGGTGATTTTATGGCTCTGCCTAAAGTCGTCACTCAGTAGTCTGTTTCCTTCGAAATCTTTGAGGTAGAGACCCGATGTTTGGCTCAGGTTTTCTCCCGGGAAAAGTCTCAGGGGAGAAAGGTTGACTTCTTTTCGGTCTCGGTAAAAGCTGTTTCTCAAGAGATAGCTATCCTCGATTAGGCTAAGGAGTGTATCGGATAAGTCAACTCTATAGGTATTTCTGAGTATGCTTCTCAATTCAAGCCCAATATTCAGGCGACGAGAGAATCGACTATTATACACCAAGCTATCTGATGATCGGAAATAGGTAATTCGGTAGGTACAACTGTCTCTCAGACCGGGATTACTTTTCCCTAGCAGTCCATTCATCTTTTTCCCCAAAGAGGCCTGGGAACTATGCTGTTCTTTAATTTCGAGCTTTAGCCAGGGCATTTCTGCCTCTAAAGAATCATTCCAGGCACCCAATTCAAACCCGCTGGAAATGTCAAGACCGATCCCTGCATTTCCTAGATCATAGGCTCCTACTTTAGTTGAACTTTCCTTAAAAATAGGCTCATGGAAATTGAAAGTTCTAAGTTCTAGTTGGTGTGCACTGTCTGAATGTGTGCGAAGAATGAGTTGCCCTTTTTTCCCGTTAAGCATGGCCATTTCCGGGAAATACTCATTTACCAAATAGAGGGAATCTTCAAATTGTATCCCCAGGGCTTCCAGGTTGTGGTAATCAGCATTACTATAGATTTCGAAATCAGGGTTCACGTATCGGCTTATGGTCCAGCAAGACAGAATGCCCATGAGGCCAAGGGCACACATATAGATTCGTTTCGATTTTTCAACTTTTAGGAGAAAAGCCGATATGATGAGTATGGCAAATAGAAGTGTGCTAAGGGTCATGAGGGGATTTTTAATTCAAATTCAAGTGCCAAATGCAAATTCCTTTTAATTGAAAATTGGTCTTTTGACTCAATGATTGGGGTTTTTTGCAACTTTTCTAAAAAGTTGCAGATCCTTCGCTCCGCTCTGGACTGAAGAATCGGAATGTACCAACCAAGGCCAACTCCTCTATCCATCCGCCTATGTCCGTCCCATCTCCATCGCGCCTTTTTTGAGTCCATAAGGCTATTATTTAAGTACATCAGGACTGAGGTAAACGCCATTCACGAGTACTCCTTCTAATTCTTTGATTCCCAATTCTGTCGCCAGCTTGCGGATCACTTTGCTTGCTTGAGAAATGTCGGGAGCAAAAGAAAAAGCTTTGTAGGATTTGGGGTCCAAATCACGAACCTTCTGCGTTCTGCGGATGAGATTTACATTCAGCCTTTCTTCGTGAATTTCGATGGAAGGCAAGGAACGATACCTCAAGTAATCACAGGTATGCAGACCCAAATGCAAGAGCTCAGAATAAAAGACTACTTTATCCGATTCACTAAGATTCAAAGGGTCGAGTCGATCCAGTTTTTTGAGCATTTGCCCATAGCCTTTGTAAAGATTTTTAATGTAATCTGCATCCAGATCGCTCTGGCCCTTGGATTGTACCACTTGCTTGTAGATATCTATCATGGTGCCAAATTTTGCGATCCCTTCAGTTCCAATTCGGTAATCAGATAGGGTTTTTTCTCGATTCAAATGAGGTATAAATTCGATCAGTACTTTATCTAACTCTTCGAGGCTATTTTTCTTCTCTTCACTAATCGCCAATCGGATTTGCTGATAAATCAAGCTATTTATGAGAGGCTTCACCACCTCAGGTCTGAAATTGAGTTTTTGTAAACCAGATTCTCGATAAATGCTCAATTCCGCCACCAAAGCCAGCACCTGATCTACCAGTGAGATGAACGCTAGTTTTACATCTTTTTCCTGTTTTAGAGAACTACTGATTTTATCAATAGCCCTTTTTGTTGGACGGGAAGCTTTTTCAATCAAATGAGCATTTTTGAGATGCTTCTGAAGCTCTGCTTTGCTACTTTTTTCCAGTACGAGTACCTGGATCAGTTTTTCCAACGCTTGTATTTTATCGGAGGCTTTATTCAGATTTTTACAAATATCTATCAACTTCCCCAAAGCAACTTTTCCTTCACCTTTAAGCTGGGTTTCAAAGGACTCATATAGACTTATGTTGTCTGATAATTTGGCCCAGGATTGCTGTAGCTCTGTTTGATGATGACTGTCTACATAGGAGACAAAACTTCCTATTACATGTCGGATATCAGCCTGAAGATCGATTTGATCCAGGAAAGTAGAATCATTCACTTGCAACTGATCCAGCTTTTCTCCCAATCGCTTTAACTCCTTGGTCGGGAGCTTCAGAATTTCTTCAGAGCTCTGCAAAAATCCCTTCAAATCTGATATGAGATTCTCTCTATCGCTTCTGCTAATGAGTAGACACAATTGACTTATAAAGCTTTCATAGCTTATGAGTTTCTCTCCTCTGTGTTTAGATTCCTGGTCCGCGCCCAATTTCTCACCTAGAAGGGCCGTATGCTTCTGATTGAGCAATTGGTAACTTTTCTCTAATTCAAAGCTTTTCTCTCGTTCGGTTTCTAATTGCTTATACAGAAATTCTTCCTGCTTTTTAAACTGAGTTTGGAGAAAGTTTTTGTAGTCTGATCCCTGCCTTTCTAATTCTAGGCTGAGTTTGCTAATCTCACTATAGAGGCCATTCTGTCCTTCTTTTTGCTGTAGCTTATTTAGGATTTCATTGAGAATACCTAGTTGTTCTCCATTAGTTTCTGCTGTATTTGTTTGTGGAATATGAAGTTCTACTTTTTCGGCATGTCCATTTCCATTGGGGACGATATTAGGTACAAGCACTTGCAAGGCATCAATCCTTTGTTGGAGAATCTTGCTTACTTCTTTTATCTCATGGGCAGCTACCCGACTATTTTCGGTGAGTACGAAACTGAGCTCTTTGCTATTCTTTGCACTTTCAATTTCATGAACGAAAATCCGGGTTCTATCTCCTAATTTTCGACTGGCATTTTCACCTAACGTAGCGGGTTTTTCTATTGGCTTGGCAGTATCTCCAATTGGCGTATTGGCTTTTTCTTTAGGCTCTTTCCTTTTTCTCAGGCTAAAGAAACTCAGAGCGAGGGGAACGAACATTAAACCAGAAAACAAAGGAAAGAACCAGGCTTGCCAGGGATTCCTGTTTGATGGGCTAGGGCTGGCAGGGTCAAGGATCTCAGCTCGCAACTCCTTGTCCATATGCGCAAGCAATAAGTCATTGCTGCTTTCTAATTGCTTCGTTCCATCCAGATTCTGGAACTTTCCTCCTGCCAGGTAAATTTCCGACTGATCTTTCAACAGAAAAGCCAGAGAGTTTATAATAACTTCCTGATAGTTGGGTTTTTGTCTGGCATTCAATAAGTTTTTTAGATCAGGCTCAGCCGTAATACCCAATTGATTCAGGATAAGATCTATCTTTTGTTCTTTACTACTTCCTATTACAAAATCCGGCCTTGACTCTGCCAACATCGCCGCATAATTCCTGAAAGAAGGAAAAATGAGCTCACTAAAACTCCTCATAAAAACTTTGTCCAGCGCCTCTCTATTTTCTTTTGAGATACTGTAATAAGTAAGGCTAGAAGTTGCTGATATAGGCCCTTTTTCTAAAGGGATATAAAGTTTTGCACTGGGATAAGTAAAATACAAGCTGTCTTTCGCAGGGTTCATGTGTACCCTGACTATTTTGTTTTGACTTATCTGTATCAGTTTGTTTCCTTTTATAAAACCATGAGCCTCTGCCCCTGGATTTTTGAAACTAAGGGATTGTTCTTCTAGTTTTTTAAGGGTTTTTGCTGAAGAATTATCCGTAAGCTTTTCTTCGCTTTCCATTGATGGAAAGAGAAATATAAGGGAAACGAATAGCCCCAATCCCAGGATTAACCCCATGATGCTATAGGAATAGAGGGGATCTCTCTTTTTTTCTTGATTTATTTTTTCCATTGTGTGGGTGGCTAGGGATTAAATACCGAGGATATCACTAAGGTCATCTGGCTTGTCTTTTTTCAGTTTCGCAGGATCTCTTATCAAGCCTATTCCATCTCCTAAAACTTCATCCTCCTCTTCCTTGTCAGCTTCCTTATGTTCCCTTCCATTTAGGGGAAGCGCTTCTTCTGATTTTTCCCCATTTATTCGGCTGCTTGTTTCTGTATCCAGTCCCAGTTGCTCAAAACTTTCTACCGGCACTAGTTCCAAGGTCTCTTCCTTGATTTCTTCTTCTGGAGTATCTAATTCTTCAGTAATCAATACTGGATCGGCTGAAAATATTTCCTCCATATTGGGCAATTCGGTATGTGCCCCCAGATATTTTTCTGCCAGGTCGCGGGCCAATTTATCATGCTCCTCTTTGGCTTTCAATGCCTGATGATCTATGACTGAAACAGGTAATTTAGAGCCTCCTAATTCGATAAATGGGAATACAGATTTGATCAGTAAGTCGTCTTTTTGAGAAGTATCTTCTAATTGTAGCCCGATCTTACGGGTTTCCTTTATTCGGCCGTCCTCGTCCAAAATTCTGCAATAAAAATCCTCCCCTCCGTAAAAGAGTTTGAAATCATGGCCCTGCATCCATTTTTCAATATTGACCTTGTCACCATTAATAAAGACGGTAGAGCCGCGAGGGATGATATTGGAACCTGAGAGGAAGAAATTGATATCTACTTCTGAGATATTTCGGTTGTGCCATAGGCCATTTCCTCTACTAAGATGGACCACAAAATTTCGTTTGAACCAATCCCCAACAGGTTTTAACTGGTGTTGAAATTTGTTCAAAGCTTTTTTCCCATTCTGAATTCGAGGGTTTGTTTCAATATGATTGCCGTTGTGGTTTTCTTCCTTCTTCTCTCCATTTACGGGCTTTTTCTTTTCCTCAATCTGGTTGACGAAAGGAATTCCAATTAGGGAAGAAAGGTGATTGATTTCCTGCTGACCAAGTGCTCCATGTAAGCAAACTTTCTTAGGATTGTTTGCCATGGTCATGAAATTGCTATCAGAAAGACCATCAGCTTCCCATACAAAATCGCTCAGTCTCTCTTTCATTTTATCCAACAAGTCCTGAAAAAGGAAGGATCTTCCTGCGAAGAGAATCTTTTTAAACTTGAGCCTTTTTCCATCTACTTTGAGAGAGGATAGATTTTGACAAAATGTATCAGCCATTTGCTCTACCTGCTGTTGAATAAACCCAAAGTCATCCTGAATTGAGAAAGAGCGCTGATAGGAATTTCTGTCGTAATTCTCAATTTTAAAAATGTTTATGATCCATTTATTGAGGGTAGCTAAAGGCGAATTTGATTCGTTTTTGTCGACATAGTCAGTCAAGGAAATTTCCACATCTTCATTTGCTAAATTGGAGCGGAAAGCAGGATCGATCATGTAAGCTTCCTTGATTCGACTTCTGATATCTTCTGATCTGAGCTTTTGGGTAGCGGGATCATTAAATGAGATTTTCAACTGTTCTATCAAACCAAGAAATTCAATAATCTCATTTAGGTTTGCTTCCGAAGAATGGGAGAGGAGATAGGTTTCCATAAATTCCCGTCTTTTGTTGGCATCCTCTGAGTAAAAGATGGCGAGTACGGTCTCAATGAAAGAATAGCTGATGAGATTTCCGGCCCCTATAAATCCATCCCGATAAATGCTTGAATAGCTTTTGATATCTCCTTCTTCATTCTCTTTGTCTACGCGAATGATAGAGATGTCTGTGGTTCCTTTTCCTCCGTCAATAATGAGGAACTGATCTTGGTATTGTGGATCAAGTTCGTTGAGCATACCGAGGAAAGTCGCATCACTTTCAGAAAGAATCTGAATTTCGAGCCCCGCAAATTGATAGGTTTCATAGAGTTCTTTTTGCCAGTCTTTCAGCAAACCTTCGATCAACTCATGAATTAAGGATTGTCGGTAGACATTGGGCACCAGTAGTGTGAGATGGACATAGGGAGAAATCCGTTCCCGGGTAGCTTTTCTGATGACTTTAAAAAGGGTATGTAAAAACTTATTGAGAGCTATGCGATATATTAGATGATTGAGCTGGGAGAAACTCACATCTTTGGAACCCATAGGATCAGGATTATCCTCTTCCTTTTCAAACTGGATTCGTTTATTAAAAAAATCTTTGAGAGCAGCCAATTTGAGGTTGGGGGCCAAAAATCTGTGCTTGGCCCAAAGATCCTCAATTTGCTTGCTGGTAAGTACGTTGACCAATTCCTCAGAATCTTCTACCCTTTGTGTCAGGCTAAAACCTAAATCCGGATCAGAACCTGGGTGGCCAGGCGGATCATTAGGACCAGATTTTCCCTGCTTATTTTTGATGAAGATATCGGATTTAAATAAGGTCTCATCTTCTAGCTCCTGATAGAACATTTTTCGCCCATCCTTTCTTCTCAATTCTCCTTCTTTGTATCCGTAGAAATCTTCCGCAATACGGCTAAGGATATCTACATCATCCTTCTTCCCATGAGGATTGATTATTCTCATTTGAAGGGAATCCGAGCCAAAATCTATGATTCCCCGATACAATGGATTCTTACTGTCCTTCTCTGTGATAATATGAATAATCAACGTACAAACATAACTGGGACCTTTATGTGGGGCTTGGAACTCTATTTCGAGATAAATTCGATCCAGGTGTTTTTTAGGATCTTTGGCTTTATCTTTTTTTAGAAGCAATGCGGTTTGACCTGTAACGGAGAAGGATAATTGTTCATCAACCATTTTCAGGCTTTTACTTCCATTTTGCTCTCCCTTTTTCAGTAGGAGACCTGAGCCGGAATTTGTCTCTGGCTCAAACTTCAGCTTAATGAATGTTTGCTGCAAATCGGGATTGCCCGGGAGAATTCTTTCTTTGGGAAATTCCTTATGTTCGCTGATGGTGCAGATTGCTTTTTGAAGGCTAAAGTCTGCGGTGCCATTGAGGCTGACGAAATTTGTATCATCAAAAATCTTGAGGATTTCCTGATTGCCCTGGGACTCCTGAACGAAGAACTGATGAAAAGGATCAGAACCTTCGTAGTATGATTTTTTCAGGTTGCACACGTGCATCCGTCTCCCATATAGTCTAAGGGGAAAAGCGTACATATCTATTGAATTTATAAGCTTTGTTTTTCGCTAGAATAAGGTATTAATGATCGAATATAATTGATCTCTATGTGTGTTTACCAAAAGGTAAAGCAGTGTCAGGTCATACGATTAAAAATCGCATGTAATAACTAAAATATGTTATGTGGGGATTTTATGTTAGTAAGCTGCTAACCCATAGTTTAAGTTTTGTTCTTGATGTGCGTTTATATATCCATCAAAATCTCCAGCTTTCCCATTAATCTTCAGGTTCGGGTTCCTTTTGTTGAACTCTTTCTCTAAGGACTGCAAAAATTTCTCATCGTTTAAAGTTTTGCGAAAAAAGACGACATTTCTCCAATAGTGGCGGTAATTATAGGCACCTGCATAATGCTTGATAGCTACCTGAATGTCGGTTTCTCCAGCTTTTCTCCTCCGCTTTCTGAAACAGCTCAACATGCGTCCGACTGCATCGAGGTTCAGAATGGGATGAAATCGATCATCGTGTTGTATGAGTTTCTTTCTATCATAGTTGTTCTTTTCAATCAGGTTTCTGAGCATTCTTCCGTGCGTTTTGGATTTCAAGAGATTAAAGCCCTTATAGGTCTTCAAACCAAAGTCTGAGGCAGTACTTCCCTGCATATGACAGATACCTATGCCTCCATCATCCAGGCAATTGGGTAGCATATCTGCCCCTCCGGTTTCCTGTATGACCATGGCTAAGACCAGGTTTTTCGGGAGATTGTATTTCTTTTCTACTTTCTCTGAAATGTTTTGAAATCTTAAGGCACGCAATACACGGCCCATATTCTTGGTCTCGGAGTCCACTGCATCGACGCCACATCGTGCGACTTTGCCGATCATACGCAGATTTTCCATGACGGGTTCCTTGTGAATAACTTTGTAGGAGAAATTCTTGCCTGGCTTTGTTTTCTGGCAAGTATTGGTGGCAAGTCCCTGGACGGGAGCCTTCCTCTGTACAGCAAATTTGTTAACAGAGATAGGTCCGCTGATTAAGAACAGGATCAATGAGTAAGTAAGTACGCTATGCATTCTTTCTATCACTTAATAAGTTCAGATGTCGGTATATCCGGATCGAACGAGTATTAAGAAAATCTTGATAGTTACTTTAGCACAGCTCCTGGTGGGGAGGCCTTCTTCTACGTTTGTTATTTCTACAAGTATCACTCCTGATACCCTAAATTCTATCAAACAATTTGAAATTTTCTTAAAAAAAAGTAAGCGGATGTCATATCTATACACTTCTGAACGATCGCAGATGTATAATAGACAGTTGTATTTTGTGAGGGTTGCAGGGGGACTCCTCCGCGCGAGCCAACCTCCTCTTGCATTTCATGCAAAGGGAGGATCGCAATTCCAAAATCTTCCTGACTTTGAGGGGACTCCATTGGATCGAAGAGTCAAGGGAGTGTGGGCTTGAGGCGGTGGGTCGAAAAGACTTTAACCGCAAACGGCAATTTTCCTTAGAATAAATTTTAAGAATAAATAGCTCAATTAATCTTCTTTACTCATACATTACGGATTTTCCCCAAAGCCCTGCTCTCCCCTTAGCGGCAATTTGCACTTTACCTTAATTCCGGAGAATCCCATCCAAATATCCGTTCTTCTTTAGCAAATGATTGCTGTTTGTTTGTAACAGTCAACACGCTAAATGAAGAATATTATGCTTACCTCCTCCTTTAAAACCTTTATTAGGCAAAATCGCTTAGCTCTCTATTGCTTTTTATTAAGTGCTTTGTTCTTTTTTCTCGCCAATTTGGATATGCAAGGGCGAGATTCGGGACAACTGATTTCGATAAGTCCTTTTGTCGGCCCGGAAATAGATCTAACTGAATATTTCCACTATCACTTTTATGAAATTGAGCAGGTTAATAAAAAAGATTTCCTATCAGCTCGTGTATATCAAATAAATGAAGACCTCTTCCAACTCCAGATAGAATTGAAAGGGGGAAAGGAGCAAATCAAAATATTCAATAAAAATTTCCTGGCACTTTTTCAGTCGAATATTCAGCGATTCGGGAAAAGATTAGTTCGAAGCTTCAATGATTTAGAAACTGAGATGAAAGAAGGGAGATATCCACGTATTCAAGTGGAATTGACCAATGAAATGAAAATGCTGGGAAAAGTGCTTAATCTGGATGAGGAGCAGTTGAGTCTGAGAAGTGAGTTGGGGGTATTTGATTTTCCTATTGAGACAGTTAAGGAAATCACTTTTATAAAAGTTCCTCCTAAACTTGAAGGTCCTCTCGCTTATGAAAACCACAGTCGATAATTTTTAGCGGTCCTCTATCTCTCAAACCATCATGAAGGCATTTAGTAATAAAAACCAGCTAGCAAGACTCTAAATTATTTGGGTTCTGGATAAGAATTTTCGCGCTCCTAATGGGAAAAGCGCAATCGGAGCATCCTCGTCTGGGGGTGCTTCCTTGGCATTATATTGCTTGAATGTAGGAAATAGTAAAACTTTCATAATACAGAAACACTTTCCTTCTCACATTGGATTAGCATTTTTATATGAAGGAAAAATGAAGCGGATCTGGATCCGAATGGGAATATTCAAGTAGATAATTACCTTTTTTATGTATGCCAAAACAGCTGTATTCCAAAAACCTGATCAACCTTTAGAATTGGTAGATTTAGCTATTCCTACTTTGAAAGCGGGAGAGACGCTGGTACGAAATGAATATTGTACCCTTTGTAAAAGTGATCTATTGACCTATAGTGGAAAAAGAAAAGAAAAATGTCCTACCATTCTTGGGCATGAAGTAGTGGGGAGAATCGTCAATTTCGGTCCGGAACATAGCAAGGAGGAT
Source organism: Bacteroidota bacterium (assembly GCA_039819665.1). Classification (GTDB taxonomy): domain Bacteria; phylum Bacteroidota; class Bacteroidia; order J057; family J057; genus JAWPMV01. The sequence goes on along the minus strand of JBCBRM010000006.1, from coordinate 90,839 downwards.
ATAGTTGGAAATAAACTTGGAATAGGAAGCCGGATCAGCTGGGCTATTTTTGCCAGTGATCCACATGATTCTCTCTCCAAAGAAGGAATACCGCAGAAAGCAAGTGATCTCATAAAATATGGACATGAATACCTCAAGGAAGACCACAGTCTTCATGGGGGATTAAGTCAATACACAATTATTCGAAAAAATACTCCTCTGGTAGCGATCTCTGAATCAATTCCTTCTTCCGTTGCGGCCATTATCAATTGCTCAGTAGCTACTATTTCCGGAGCATACCGAATAATGGGACCTGTTTGGGGAAAGAATCTTTTTATTAGCGGAGCTGGGATGTTGGGAGTGGTGGCTATTGCTATGGGCAAAGTATTAGGTGCAAAAAAAATTACAGTTGCAGACCTGTCCGAAGAAAGGCTCGAAATAGCTGCTCGATTTGGAGCAGATGCCGGTTTCCTTGCCAATGAAGAGTTGTCCGAAAATGTGAGTTACTTTTTTGGGAAGGAAAAACCTCTTGATATAGCCCTCGATTTAAGTGGAAATCCGAAAATGATGGAGGAATCCCTTTCGATGTTGGGGATAGGAGGCAAGGCAATTTGGCTGGGTGCAGCTTTCCCTCAAAGAGACCTGAAGATCAATGCAGAGTATGTATTGAGAAATATCCTCACTATTAAAGGCCTTCACAATTACAATTTAGAGGACTTTAAAGCCGCATGTCTGTTTATGGAAAGGTATCACGACAAATTTCCATTCGAGTCCTTAATTTATGATGGTTTTGATTTACTAGAAATTGAAAAGGCTTTTCAGTATGCTTTGGAAGCAAAGCCATTTCGGGTAGGTATTCGTCTATAGTGACGCCTTCGGATTATGGGAAAAACACTTACTGCTTTTATAAAAGGTTCCGATTTTAGGCTAGTCTCCTTTACTATTCTGGCTGCATTTACTACTTATTGCAGTATGTATGCCTTCCGAAAACCTTTGAGTGCAGGAGTTTATGAATCCTACGAGCTTTGGGGAATTGACTATAAGATTATTCTTATCTGTAGTCAGGTGCTGGGCTATATGCTTTCGAAATTTATTGGTATAAAAGTTATCTCGGAGCTAAAAACTGAAAGCCGCATAAAAGGCATTCTTTTACTTATTGGCATCTCCTGGTTGGCCTTACTTCTATTTGCTATCATTCCTTTCCCTTACAATTTTACCCTCCTTTTTTTTAATGGTTTGCCTTTAGGTATGATATGGGGGATTGTATTTTCCTTTCTGGAAGGTCGAAAGCAAACAGAATTGATGGGGGTTGGGATGAGTATCAGTTTTATTCTGGCTTCAGGCCTGGTCAAAGGGGTTGGTAGAGCCCTGGTAAATAATTTAGGTATTCATGAATTTTGGATGCCATTTCTGACAGGATTAGTTTTTATCCCAACTCTATTAATTGGGGTATGGATGCTTTCTCTTATTCCCCCTCCCGATCAGGAAGATGAGCAATTAAGAACCCGAAGAATTCCTATGAGTGGGGAAGAGCGTTGGAAGTTCTTTAAAGAATTCGCAACGGGTATCGTTTTATTAGTAGGGGGGTATGTCGCCCTTACCATTTTCAGAGACCTTAGGGATAATTTCGCGGTGGAAATCTGGTCTGCTCTCGGCTATGCTAATTCGCCTCAGATATTGTTGACAGCCGAAATTCCGATCGCTATTTTGGTATTTGTCATCATTGGGTCTATGGTTCTGATTAAGAATAATGGCCTGGCATTTTTCTCCAATATTGGAATCGTAATGGGGGGAGGAATATTGATGGTATTTACCACTTACTTATTCCATCAAGGAGTTTTACAAGCTGAGCTCTGGATGATTATGGTGGGTTTTGGGACCTATTTGTCTTATATCAGCTACCATGCGATGTTATTCGAAAGATTAATCGCTTTTTTCCAGTACCCTAGTAATATTGGGTTTTTGATGTATATAGCAGATGCCTTTGGATACCTGGGAAGTACAGGGATTCTATTTTATAAAAATTTCGGATTTGCTAATCTTAATTGGCTAGATTTTAGTCTGAACTTGTCTTATGTGGTAGGGGGAGTTACAATACTTTTTGCAGGCTTTTCCTGGCTCTATTTTCGACAAAAAAGTGAACAGGGCGTCAACTAGGCAAATTCTGAAAAAATTCTTTGCTGGAGGTCGTACTGAATAGCTGCCTGGCGTTCGATCATCTCTCGAGGGATATGGCAACTCAGGCTTCGGGTAAAAAGTTCATCGTTGAAATAGGGATCGAAAAGGCTTATATAATCCCTTTCATATTGAGTAATGCTTTCCCATTTCAAATTGAGGGGAAGAAAATGAACAGCATCAAAGGCTTTATTAGATTGGTGAAAATTGCAACGTGCCTGTATGCCTTTCATAGTCGCACCCACATAAACTACTGCTCCTTTTAACGTAAGAAAGTAAACCCCTTGTCTTCGATTTTTGAAGGGGCTGACACGTTTCGAGAAGTATTTGATCTTGCCCGGCCGGTAAATAGGGAAATGTATAGACGCATCAAACAGAGCGATGAGCTCAGCCTGGGTGAATAGCGCATACAAGCCTTTGGCCTTGTTGGGAGTCATTTTTGTTTACGTATGGGTAATAAGCAAAGTAGAAAAAAAATGCCTTCCATTCAAGCTTTGGTAAAAAGCTGGGATCCAAAATATTTGAGCGTGTAAATTTTATGTGAGGATGATTGGTATCCCTCCAGCCCTGTCTTCTTAAAGGTTTTTTTGCTTTTCTGCCAGCAAGAAGACATTTTATTTCATTGGAATTGTGGATACTATTTATTCGTTCTTCCATCTTCGAAAGCAATATCAAACTATGCATCCCCCCAAAAGGATACTACCCCTCATTGTATGTGCTCAATTCTTGTGCGCCTCTATATGGTTTGCTGGAAATGCTGTCATGAATACACTGATTAGCGATTTCCAGCTATCGGAAGCAGCACTTTCTTATTTAACCTCTTCTGTTCAACTCGGTTTTATAAGTGGAACCTTGATCTTTGCCTTACTAGCGATTGCAGATCGTTTTTCTCCCTCGAAAGTCTTCTTTATCAGCGCAATCTTAGGAGCGGTTTTTAATCTGGGAATGATTTGGGAAGGAAATGGCCTTCTGAGCCTGGTATTCTTTCGATTTATGACCGGCTTTTTTCTGGCAGGGATTTATCCAGTAGGAATGAAAATAGCGGCTGACTATTACCAGAAAGGATTAGGCAAATCTTTGGGTTTTTTGGTAGGGGCATTGGTTTTTGGTACGGCTTTTCCCCATATACTATCGGGATTCTTTTCTACTGAAAACTGGACCCAGATCATTATTATAACTTCAGCTTTAGCCGTTTTCGGAGGGGCAATGATTTACTTTTTGGTTCCTGATGGACCCCATCGAGTCCCGGGAAATAAACTGGAATTGAGGGTAGCAAGCAAAATCTTTCAATCGCCGGACTTTCGATCTGCAGCTTTTGGGTACTTTGGTCATATGTGGGAACTCTATGCCTTTTGGGCATTCGTTCCCTTTATGCTAAACTACTACCAAACTCTAAATCCATCTGCTGTTTTCGATCTGTCTTTGTGGTCATTTTTTATCATTGGAATAGGAGGTTTGGCGTGTATGTGGGGAGGTTATGTAGCCCAAAAGCGAGGCACTAAGTTTACCGCAAACTTATCGCTTCTCCTTTCATTTTTTGCTTGTCTGCTTTCTGTATTTATGTTCAAACTACCTTCACCCATCCTCTTCTTGGGTTTTCTCCTCTTCTGGGGAGCAGTCGTGGTAGCTGATTCCCCTTTATTCTCTACCCTGGTCGCAGATCATGCCATACCTGAATTGAAAGGAAGTGCCCTGACGATTGTGAATTGTATTGGTTTTGCGATTAGTATTCTAAGTATTCAGTTGGTAGGAATTTTGGTGAATGTCATTCCCGTTGAATATGCTTTTATATTCCTGGCAATAGGTCCGCTGCTAGGTTTGATGGCCTTAAATACAACTAGCCAGGGAGCAGTAATTGAGGCTTAAGACCTACTCGATATTTGGTCTGCTGAAATTCCCTGCTTTTTCTTGTAAATTGCATGACTGGTTCGATACCAGGACAAATTTTGAAAGCAATTGACATGGTAAAACGTAATTTAGGTGCATGTTTTCTACTACTCATTATTTCATTAAGTGCCTGCAAAACTACTACCACCCAATCTCCAAAAATATTAACTCCAGCGGCTTATTATGGTAGCGTACTCTATCATGATATTCAGCTAGCCCATTTGTATCCAGATAGCAAGACTTTTTCAGATGCTGTACCGAAACGGGCTTTGTCCGAAATTATTGATGCCTATGCGTTAGTCAAAGATTCTGAGGACTTTGACTTGAAAGGCTTTGTCGAAGCAAACTATGAGATTCCCGGTGCCTTTCAGGAATCCTTTAAAACGGATATGAATCGAAGTATGGAAGAGCACATAGCTGCTTTATGGTCGGAGCTAACCAGAAATCCTGATCATTTTAATTCCCATGCTTCCTTGCTGCCTTTACCCAAAAGATACATCGTGCCAGGAGGTAGATTTCGTGAAATCTACTATTGGGATAGCTACTTTACGATCGAAGGCTTATTGCTTCATGATGCGGCTTTGGCAGAGGAAATGGTGGATAATTTTGCCTTTCTGATTGATTCTTTAGGCTTTATCCCTAATGGCAATAGAAATTACTATCTCACTCGTTCGCAACCTCCCTTCTTTGCTTTAATGGTGGGGGCACTTGCTCGTGGGGATGAATCAAAATTGACCAAATACCTTCCCCAACTCGAAAAAGAATATGCCTATTGGATGCAGGATAATAAAGTGGTTAAGGTGGGAGATAAGGTGCTGAATAAATTCTTTGATACAGGAAAAACTCCTCGCCCTGAGAGCTATCGAGAAGATTTTGAATTGGCTGAGGCTTTTGGGACAGTGGCAGAGAAAGAAGCTTTGTATAGCAATCTGAGGACGGGTGCAATGAGTGGGTGGGATTATAGTACTCGCTGGTTTTCTGATAATCAAAATCTAGCTACCATAGAGATCAATGACATCTTACCCGTGGACTTGAACTGTCTCCTCTTTTACCTGGAAGACCTTTTATCCAAAGCACATGCAAGGGCTGGAAATTCGGCAGAACAAGAAAAATATGCTGAGCTGGCCAATAAAAGGAAAATGAATATCCAGGAGTTGTTCTGGAATGAGGAGAACGGCTATTTTGAAGATTATCATTTTACAGAGAATAGATTTACGGGCAGAAAAACCCTGGCCGGTGCTTTTCCCATATTTATGAAAATTGCTACTGAAGAACAGGCCGCTGGAGTAAAGAATACCCTCGAACAAGAGTTTCTGAAACCTGGAGGTTTTGTTACTTCCCTTCAGAATTCCGGTCAGCAATGGGATTCTCCCAATGGCTGGGCTCCTTTGCAATGGGTAAGTATCAATGGATTGAAAAACTACGGATACGATTCTTTAGCGGAAGATGCGGCAAACAGATGGATTTACATCAATCGTAAAGTCTACAGAAATACCGGTAAGATGATGGAGAAGTACAATGTGATGGATACTACCCTGGTGGGTGGTGGGGGAGAATATCCTAATCAGGATGGTTTCGGTTGGACAAATGGTGTGGTAACGGCTCTTTTGAATATGGATAAGTAAGGTTTTAGGCTGGGAGCTTTATGAAAGCATTGGTTCTACAAATGAGAGGTTTAGATGATCCCAGTCGGGAGGTTGAGCGAGCCCAGTACCTGAAATATACCGGACTGAGTGAGTTAGAAGTCGATTTTGTGGACTTGTATGAACAAGATGATTGGAATCCCCAAAGCTTGCAAGACTATAATGTCCTTTTTATAGGGGGGATTTCTAGAGATGAAGCTGAGGAATTGTCCTGGCCAGAGGAAAAATTTCCCTTCATCCAAAACCTGAGGTCTGGGATGCAATTAGCAATTGACCAAAAGATTCCTTCGCTTCTTTCTTGTGGGGGCTTTGTAATTGCAGGAGATATGCTGGGTGGAGAAACCCTCGCAAAATTGGAAAATCATGAATTGGGAGTCATAGGGATTCAAAAATCTCCTGAGGCTGAGAGAGATGTTTTCCTGGCTCCTGTATCTTCAATTTTACCCATCGTTTGTGGGCATATCAAATATTTTGATAAAGCTCCTCCCGGAACAGACTTACTTTATTACTCTGATACTTATGAGCCTGGAATCCCATTGCAGGCCTTCAAGGTAAGAGGAGCCCCATTTTACGCTTTTCAGGGACATCCGGAAATTTCCAGCTCAGACCTATTTGATCGCATCAAGCCCATGATGTACCGCAAGCATTATTTCCCCAAAAGAAAGGGCCATCCAGAAGATGAAATATATAGCTACAATCACGAAGCCTTCCTTCATGCCTCTAGTATCAAAAAAGATACTTCGGAGGCTCAGGCTTTGTTGAAACGCTTTGTAGGTTTGGTGAAAGAAGGAGCATTTGAGCAGGAAAATTAAATTTTCAAAGCCTTGAGCTCTTTCAATATGTTTTTGTCAGCAAAAAACTCGGTATAGCTGTGTCCTTTATATTCCACGGCTATTCGAGAATCAGCGAATCTTTTTTTTATGTAGGCTTCTAATCTGCCAAAGGATTCCTTTTCAAAAACTACTTCACAATTTTCCGCTCTTTCCTCTCCAAAATGATGACTGATTACGACTTTCAATTCTTTCATTCGCTCCTTCGCCGAACGGGTAGTAATGCCGACTTTCCAGGCTGATTTTTCTTGTTTCTTGGCAGGAATATGCATACAGTAAAGCTTTGCGGAAAGTAATCTTTCTTTAATGTTTTCAAATACCTTTAGGCGTATCAGGTCTACAGGCTCCTTTCCGGTACGCAGGAAAAACTCAAAATCTTTGAGCTTCTGTGCCTGTAGCTCCGCAAACTCTTTCACCGAAAGCAATCCCATCCCTATCTCTGCTTGCTGGGTAAAGCGATGCCAATTTCCCCATTCTTCGATATGGCGAGTGTCTAATAAACGGTTCCAGACTTTGTTAAGATTCATGAAGTCGTTTTGGAATAGCAGATGAAAGGCTGAATTTTTCTGCCCTTTTCGGTGGAATGGGTTTAGTCCAAAATTATCAAAGAGGATTTTGAGTGCACGTTTTTCTGTTTCGCTAAGTGGACTTACATAAAAGTCGGTATAAAAAGGAATACCAGGGACGATTCTATTCAGCTCTCCGTGTTCTACAGATTTACACGTTTGTCCTTTATGAGCAAAATGATGAGTCAGGATATTCCCCTTTTTGGCAATCAGCTCTCCCAGACAAAAAGGGCAGCGCAAATGAGAAGTTCCACTCTTTACCTGGGAAATATGAATGATTTGTTCTTTTTCATCCAGGCCATAGGGTAGAAAAACTTCTGTTGCCATTTGATTTGATTAATCTGATGGAGACTGCTTATTCAACTCCCCCCCAACACATATATTTCATGTTAATAAATTCCTCGATTCCATACTTCGACCCTTCCCTTCCTATTCCGCTTTCCTTTATGCCTCCGAAAGGTGCAACAGTTGTAGAAATCATGCCGGTATTGATTCCCACCATTCCATATTCCAGGGCTTCGGCTACCCTCCAAATCCTTGCATAATCTCGCCCATAAAAATAGGAGGCAAGCCCAAACTGTGTATCATTTGCCAGTTCGATAACCTCTTTTTCCGTTTCGAATTTGAATACTGGGGCTACAGGACCGAAAATCTCTTCATGGAAGAGCATCATTTCGGTACTTGGATGCGTGATAAGGGTCGGCTCGTATAGCAGTGGGTTTGTAGCAGAAACTTTACCTCCAGTCATAATAATTGCTCCTCCGTTACGGGCATTTTCTACTACTTTTTCAACGAAATCCAGGGCTTTAGCTTCGATTAATGGGCCGATATTGATCCCCTCTTCTAGTCCATTGCCCATATTGAGTTTGGAGATGGCTTTCGAAAGTTTTTGGACAAATTCATCGTATATGCCAGCTTGTGCGAAAATCCGATTGGAACAAACACAAGTCTGACCTGCATTTCTGAATTTAGAGGCGATGGCTCCTTCTACTGCAGCATCTACATTCGCATCATCGAAAACAATAAAGGGAGCATTCCCACCCAATTCCAGAGATACCTTTTTTACTGAATCTGCTGATTGTTTTAGCAATATTTTCCCTACAGCTGTTGAACCCGTAAAGGAAATCTTTTTGACTTTGGGATTGCTGGTCAATTCCTGACCTATGGCTGGGGCATCCAGGGTGGTAATAATATTCAACACTCCTCTTGGAAAGCCCGCCTGTTCTCCCAATTCTGCCAGGGCAAGGGCAGAAAGAGGCGTGAGCTCAGATGGTTTAATGACAACTGTACAACCTGCCGCCAAAGCTGGAGCCACCTTTCGGGTAATCATAGCATTGGGGAAATTCCAGGGGGTAATGGCACCGACTACTCCGACAGGCTGTTTAATTACCGTTATACGTTTATCTCTACCATGACCGGGGATTACATCTCCATAAATTCTTCGAGCCTCTTCAGCATACCATTCTACAAAACTGGCTCCATATCGAATTTCTCCTTTGGCTTCTTCCAATGGTTTCCCCTGCTCGATTGTCAGAAGTCTCGCCAGATCATCAAGATTTTCTATTTGTAACTCATACCATCTTCTAAGGATGTGTGCACGCTCACTTGCGGTATATTCTTTCCACTCCTGAAAAGATTTGTATGCGGCATCTATGGCTTTCCTACATTCTATTACGCCCAAATCCGGGACAGTAGTGATCAATTTTTGGTCAAAGGGATTGGCTACTCCAAAGGTTCTGCCTTTTCGGGCATCTTGCCACTCTCCATCTATATAAGCCTGGTTCTTGAAAAGAGAGCTATTTCTGAGTTCTAGCATGAGTATTTAAGGAATGGATTTTCAGCACATGCATCTTTTCTATCGATGAATGTTTACCTAAAATAATTGAATTTACTTTTAGTCCGGCGAAATTTCTACCTGCTTAATTGAAAAACTGCATTACATAATAAATCCCAAAACCTGACATGGCTAGCAAACCTATATAGGCCAGTATGATGAGCCATTGCGGGGCCTTATGGGAATCAGGAACTTCTTTGCTTTGGATAGCTCTCAGTTTGAGGAAGGCGATCAATGGAGCCGTGAGGAAAGATAGGGTAGTAGCCGCTTCCAAAATAGCAATCATGCCTCCCTGAAAGAGAGTAAATAAGAGAAAACCTCCCAGGCCAATCAGGATGATAAAGACATTATACATTCGACTGATGAATTGATCCGCTTCTTCATCAGGTATGGGTTGACGGATATCTTTAGTTTCCTCAAATTTTAGTTCGTAGCGGATGGCCCGTAAACCTCTTGCAAAACTTCTGGAAAAGGAGTCCCAGGCTGTAATCAAGGTTCCATAGATGGTGCCAAATGCAGCTACTGCCATGACGGGATAAGCCCATTCTCCCAGGTTGGCGGTGAATACTGTCAAAAGTTTATTTGAAAATTGAGTGGCATTGCCCTCTAATAATTGTCCGCTGCCATAAACGGTAAAAGCTCCGATCGTGAGGAACATCAGTGCAAGGAGGATGGTGAAACCGTAGCCAAGGTTGAAATCGAAAAGTGCCTCTTTCAGGCTTGGGCGATAATTGGTGCTCCTACTCTTATCCACTACCCAAATGCTATTCATGGTTGAGGTCTCCATTCCAGATGGCATCCAGCCAATCAGACTAACCATCAAGGCTAGAGCAGCTCCTTCGAAGATTTTAGTATTAGGTGTGAAATCGGGTGCCTTGTCTATGGGCCCTTTAAAGATTACTGCCAGAAATGCGGTTACTACTGTTACAAATAGGACAATGGATACTAGCTTAATAAAATTATCCAGGGCCGTATACCTCCCGATAAGTAGTAAGGCCGCTGTTAGGACAAAAATGCCTCCCATCAAAGCTGGAAGAGGAATGCCAGACATACCGTACATCGTACTTAGAATACCGGCACTTACGGCTCCTACTGCTCCCACAACGGCAAACATGCTCACAAATATCATGGCAAGAAAGATCAATACCGCCCATTTCCCCTGGTCTTTGTACCCCTTGAGCAAACTATAACCAGTTGCATTGGCGTAACGGGGACCAAATTCATAGAAAGGATATTTGAGAATCAGAGCAGCCAGGATGATCCATATAAAAATGAGACCGTGATGGGCACCCGCCCTGGTGGATAAAACCAAATGGGAAGTTCCGATGGCCGTACTAGCAAAAAGGAGGCCGGGCCCCAGTGTTTTGAGGCGATGTTTCCAGCTGTTATGAGAATCGTTCAAGGTCTAGGTCTTTGGGTTAGATGTTTAAGGAGGGATAATATCTCCTTTTGAAAAGAAAGATGAAAGCCCTAAACTACTTGATCTTTTGCTATCTGTACAATGACAAGGCAAAGAATCAGAACTGAATGCAGATATTTTTGGGTTCGGTGAAAAAACGCAGTGCTTCGAAGCCTCCTTCCCGTCCGACTCCTGAATTCTTCACCCCGCCAAAGGGAGTTCTCAAATCCCGTAATAACCAGCAATTGATCCAGACGATCCCGGCATGGATATTTTTACCAATCCGATGAGCGCGACTGAGATTTTCGGTCCAGATGGTGGAGGATAAGCCATATTCGGTGCTGTTGGCATATAGAAGGGCTTCTTCTTCCGTTTCAAAAGGCATGATGGTAACTACTGGTCCAAAAATCTCTTCCTGATTGGTACGGCAATCATGCGGCAATCCTTCTATTATCGTTGGAGAAATGTACCAGCCTTTTTCATAGCCTTCGGGGAAGACCGCTTCTCCTCCTGCCAGAATTGTTCCGCCTTCTTCTTTGGCCAATTGAATGTAGGAAAGTACTTTTTCGTAATGGGCTTTTGATACCAAGGCTCCCATATTGGAGGAATCCTCCGAGGGGTGTCCTACTTTCAAGGCTTTGGTGCGGTCGACGAAATCCTTTTTGAATCTTTCGTAGATCGAGCTTTCTACCAATATCCTTGAGCCACACAAACAGATTTGTCCCTGATTGGCGAAGGAAGATCTCATTGTTGTATCCATCATCTTTTCATAATTGCAATCAGCAAATATGATGTTGGGGTTTTTTCCTCCCATTTCCAGAGAGACTTTCTTAAATGCCGGAGCAGTTACCTTAGCGATTTCTGCTCCTACACGTGTACTACCGGTAAAAGAAATGGCCTTGATTTTGGGATGCTTGCTGAGTTCTGCTCCTACATTGGGGCCATCTCCGTGTACGATGTTCAAGACCCCTTTAGGCAAACCGGCTTCTATGCAAATTTCAGAAAGCAGAAAAGCACTCATAGGGGTAACTTCCGAAGGCTTGGCGATTACCGTATTTCCTGCTGCCAGTGCCGGAGCTATTTTCCAGGTAAAAAGGTAGAGGGGTAAATTCCAGGGGGAAATAGTCGCAACTACTCCCAGCGGCTGGCGAAGGGTGTAATTGATGGCATCGGTCATTTCATGTGCATGTGTGGAAAACTGCGTGATGGCCTGGGCAAAGAAACGGAAATTGGAGGAGGCGCGTGGAATGTCTATTTTTTTTGCAAGCCAAATGGGTTTGCCATTGTCCAGGGATTCTGCTTTTGCCAGTCGATCAAGATTATCTTCTATCAGATCTGCAATTTTGTGTAGGACCCGGCTTCTTTCATCTACGGAACTTCCAGACCAGGCAGGGAAGGCTGCTTCAGCTGCTGCGATGGCTTTTTCTACATCGGCAGTATCGGAACTGGGTACCTGGCTGTAAATTTCTCCTTTTGATGGGTCAAAAAGATCCAGGTATTTTCCATTTTTTGGGGCGATGAGCGCTCCATTTATGTAGTTGCTGATTGAATGCATTTGCCTTTTATTTTTTGTGGTTCTTCTTCTTTTTCATCTAAGGAAAAAGAAGCAAAAATCAAGCTGCTGCAAAGCCTTCACACTGTCCGGCCCCCGCACCCTATGCAGCAGCGAAGCCCCGTCGCCGCCTGAGTATGTTTTCAAAGCTTGCTGTCACCCTGACTGAAGTGGAAGGGTCTCAATCCTGTTTATTAAATTCTCCTATGAGCTGTGGAGAGGCAGTGTGGAGGGATTGAGGTCCCTCGATGGGGGCTCGGAATGACACTTTGTCTTAGCTTACTTTACCTTACTTCCCCGGATTCCAGACTACGTTTTGATTGGCGGGCAGATATGCGACTGCCTTGATTTCAATCAGTAGATTGGGGTGGGGGAGTTGATGAACGGCGACTGTGGTTCTGGCGGGTCCTGTCTCGTGATCAAAGAAGCTGCCGTAAACTTCATTGTAGCCTTTGAAGTCCTTCATATCTACGAGAAAACTGGTGATATCAATCAGATGGCTGAGATCGGCTCCTTCGCTTTTTAGGACTTCTCCGATGTTTTCTATAACTGCTTGGGTCTGTGCCTTTATATCCAGTTGCCAATTTCCATTTTTGTCTTGTACCGCTCCAACATGGGTATTGTCCTTGCGACGGCTGCTGGTTCCGGAGATGTAGAGGAAATCTCCAACGCGTTTGATATGTGGATAATTGCCTAAAGGCTTGGCTTTATCTTTTAATACTTTTCCGCTCATTATATTTAGGATTTGGATAGAGGAAAATTAGGACTTCTTATCGAGTTTGTAAAGGATAGGTTTGCTAGGAGCAGCATCCAAGGGCATAGAGGGAAATTGGAGATTCAGGAGGTAAAGGCCGTCTTCAATTTCGTCCGGGACGAAGATTAATTCCGTGATAGTGCAATCAGATCGGGAATCGTCCCTCGCTTTTTTATCTGAGACTCCCCAGAAGGCATGATGAGATAATAGCTTTCCTTCATCAACTTCTCTATCTACTGAAGGAAGATCTATCAAAAGGTGTTTAACTTGCTTTTCCACCAGAAACTTTATGCCTTCATCCAATAAATATGGTGGATTGCGACCTGAATAGTCTTTATTCAGTTTTTCGGGAGTATTTGGAAGGGTTCGAATAATAACTGCTTCCACTATTTGATGAGGGAAGGCTCTTTTAAGGTTCTCTTTACTAATCACCCAATCTCCTACTTCATTTTTTTCAGGGGAAAGACTAATAAGTTGCGCAACAAAATGAAACTCTTTAAGCTGATCATTGAGAGATTCCTGATTGAGAGTAATGTGCCCCAGACATTCTGTATGGGTGCCATTTCCGTGAGGATTCATCCTAACATTGAAAAAATTGACGGGGGATCCTGCTTTTACTGAACCGATAAAATCTCCTGACTCATAAGGTCTGGTTTCGAAATCAGTTGCAAAGAAACATTTGACCTGCCCTAATGGAATTGAAATATCCAAAGCCTTGCTCAAATCGGCCTCATATTTTTTGTCAGCATGTTCCAATTGAATTTTCATTATTCAATACTCATTAGTTTCTGGTGGTAAACTTCAAGCGGGATTTGGTCGAAATCGTCTTTGCTACACAAATCCAAGAGTAATTGATCTTGCTTCCTTCCTCTGATCATGGCCTTTTCATAAGGAAGCTTAGGTTGAAAGGTAACTAGGGAATATTTTGAGTAATAATCCGGGAACTCCTGCTCCAATTGCATTTCGATTTTACGCTTGCGCATGAAATTCAAATCATCTACGTGGTCTCTCATTTCGTAGAAGTTGTCTATAGCCAAATCCGCAATGGCATCGGTATTCTTTTTCCGCTCATCCTGAAAAGTGCTAAAGACCTTTTCCCAGTTAGCTCCTTCCTTCTCCAAAATTTCATCAAACACCCGCACATCTTCCAAAGATGCATTCATGCCCTGTCCATAGAATGGCACGATGGCGTGTGAAGCATCTCCCATAATCAATCCTTTTCCAAAAGCTTGCCAGGGGTAGCATTTGATGGTTCCCAGAGTTCCTACAGGATTTTCTGCATACTCATACAGGAGGTGAGGAATGTAGGGGAGCAAAGTGGGATAATATTCCTGAAAGAATGCCTCTAGTTTTTCATCCGTATTTAAGGAATTAAATCCAATTTCGGTATCAAATGGATGAAACATGGTCAGGGTAAAGCTGCCGTCGAGGTTAGGCAAGGCAATGATCATGAAACTTCCTCTGGGCCAGATATGAAGGGCTTCTTTTTCAATTTTCCATCCTCCTCCAGCCGCTGGGTGTATGCTTAGTTCTTTATAGCCATGTCTCAGGAAATCCTGAGAATAGTTGAAGAGCAATTCAGTGGTATGGCCCATCATACTTCGGCGCACTACAGAACCCGCTCCATCTGTTCCGATAACGATAGCTCCCTGATCTTCTGCTGCTCCCTCTTTGGTTTTATAGGAAATCCGAGCTTCCTTCAAGTCTATATTTAGGACTTTGGCGTCGAATTTTATTTCAATGTTTTCATATCCCTCTGCTTCATTGAGCAGGGCAATATTCAAACCCGGACGAGAGACAGAATTGATATAATCGGCCGATCGCCCACTGTAAGGAGAAAGAAAGGGATCTCCATCGATAGGGTGAATCATCCGACCTTTCATCGGGATACAGGTCTTAAGGATATTTTCTTTCAAATTAGCCATATCCAAAGCCATCAAGCCCCGAGTTGACAAGGCCAGGTTGATCGATCTTCCTGCATCCAAAACTTCGCCTCGCATATCGGGCCTTTTTTCGTACAAGGCCACCTTAAATCCTCTTTGGGCCATTCGTATCGCTAGCAAACTTCCACAGAGGCCCGCTCCAACTATGATGATTTTATTGTTATCCATATATGCTTTTACAATTGCTCGTCAATTGCAGATTTTAGAATCGTGTAAAAATGATGTACATCCTCATAGGAATTGTACATAGCAGTGGGAGCCACTCGAATTACGTCCGGCTCCCTCCAGTCTGCAATAACTCCCTGTTCGGTGATTATGTTAAAGAGATCTTTGGTTGCATTTTTTACCCGAATCGAAAGCTGAGAACCTCTTTGGTAGGGATCAGCCGGAGTAATGATCTCGACTATATCTTCTCCCAAAGATTTTACCATGTATTCCAGGTAGCCGGTAAGTTGAATGGCTTTATTTCGTAAGCGATCCATACCTACTTCCTCAAAGAGCTTCAAGGAAGACCAAACGGCTGCCATGGCCATGATAGGAGGATTGCTTAATTGCCAGGCTTCCGTAGTGGGAATAGGCTCAAAGGCATCCCTCATTTTAAAACGGGTATCCTTATTGTGTCCCCACCAACCCTCGAAGCGGGCTAGGTTTTTGTTGTTGTGGTGGCGCTCATGTACAAAAACGCCTCCCATGCCTCCCGGGCCTGAGTTGAGGTATTTGTAGTTGCACCAGACGGCAAAGTCGCAACCAGAATTATGTAAATCCAGCGGAAGATTACCTGCTCCATGGGCACAATCAAAGCCTACATAGCAACCTTGTGCATGTCCCCATTTGCTGATCTTTTTCATATCAAAATACTGCCCGGTATAGTAATTACTGTTTCCAAGCATGATGAGGGCAATTTCTTCTCCTTGCTCTGTAATTAAGGCTTCAATATCCTCTTCTCTCAGGCAATATTCTCCTTCCCGAGGAGTAAGTTCAATCAGACAATCTTTGGGGTCAAGCCCTCGAAATCGAATTTGAGATTCAACCGCATATTTATCTGAGGGAAAAGCATCGGATTCGATAACTACTTTTCTCCGCTTACCCTTAATCTGATAAAAAGAAACCATCATCAAGTGAAGGTTGACCGAAAGGGTATTCATCACTACCACTTCTTCTGACTTTGCACCTACAACCTTTGCCATAGCAGCAGTCAGAAATTCATGATAGGGCATCCAGGGATTTTTTGCATGGAAATGCCCCTCTACCCCTAGCTTTTGCCAATCCTTCAACTCTTGCTGGAGGGCTGCTTCTGTGGATGTGGGTTGGAGTCCCAAAGAATTGCCACAAAAATAAATGAACTCCTCCCCATTTTCCTGAAGAGGCATATGAAATCGGGATCGGTATGATCTTAATTCATCCTGCTCATCCAGCTTTTTTGCATATGCAAGATTCAATTGATGGGTATCTACGGCCATTTAGCTTTGTTTTGTATTCTGTGATACTCTATTCAAAAACTGCTTTTTTTCATCCCCACATAACCAGCGTACTACATTATCGTACCAGATCTCTCCATGTTGATCCTGGGTAATCACGCCTTCATCTACAGCCAGATCCAACAATTTACCCGGATAGGAAGACTGGGCCTCACTTTCCATTTCTCCTAAGGGATAGGGGTCGTCTAGTCCCAAGATGATTTGATCGGTCCCTTTTTGCCTTCTTACCATAAGGTCCAGGGAAAAGGTATCGTGAACCAGGGTATCGAAGTATATATTTGGATGACCAATGGCTTTACGAGGCCTGACTTGCCCTTCAAACAAATCTGGACGTCCATCAAACCCCTGGGTCCTTCTTCCGATATTAAGGTGATTTAATTGACCTCCGTGCGCAAAACATACCCGAATATTGGGATACTTTTCATATAGACCATCAAGGGTATAAAAATGGTAGGCATCTGCACATTGGGCAATCATCCAAATCAAATGAAATCGCCATGCCTTATTTTGTAACTGGATGAATTTTTCCCCATCATAAGGATGGATTTCAATGGCGAGTTTGTATTTGTTTGCCAGTTCCAGAATAGGTGCTGTTTCCTTATCAAAAATCCCTCTCCAGGTCCCAATCGAATCCATATAATGCGTAGGAAGGCAAAGCACCTTTAATCCTAATTCCTCTACACATCTTTCAATTTCCCAGCATGCGCCATCAATAAAACCTGCGTGAACCACAAAGCCACAGGTAAATTTGGTTGGATGATCATGCTGAACCTGGGCATTGAAATCGTTCTGGAAACGAAGGGCATATTTCATGTCGCGAATACGAAGCCCATTTCCATATAATTGGGACAAATTGAGGACTACTGCATGATCGATACGATTTCGCTCCATCCACTCCAGTTTTTCATTGAGAAAGAAACTGGAATCTGTAACTGGACGTTTCCATCCTTTTTGAAGCATATATTCTCTATCCTCATCTATCCAGAAAATCTCTTTTTCCTTTAAGTAAGAAGGAATCTGTTCGGGATAGGGCAGGAGGTGTGAGTGGCCGTTGATGCGTAATTTATTCATCGCTGTTCACTTGGAGAAGTAGTCTAGTATGATGTAAAATAATGTGCTTGTATCCTGCTTATTTAGGGGGTTCCATTACTGTGCCGCATGCATCACAAGTTCGCAAAACCTGATTGGAGTAAAACTTGTTGAACAGGACAGGCATATCCGTCTCAATATTCTTTAGCATAAAGGGTTCTTGATAGAGTTTGTTATGGCAATTTTCACAAAACCAAGCAAGACCATCTTCCATCCCTTCTTCTCTCTTTTGCTCAATGACAAGTCCTACCGTGTTTGGTCCTCTCTGTGGGGAATGTGGAATGTTGGGAGGTAGATAAAATACTTCTCCTTCGCGGATGTGAATGTCCCGTGCCTCTCCATCTTCAATCACTTTGAGGACGATATCGCCTTCCACCTGGTAGAAAAATTCAGGAGTCTGATTGAGGTGATAGTCTTTGCGAGAATTAGGACCTCCTACTACCATAACAATGTAATCTTCATTGTAGATAGCTTTGTTTCCAACGGGTGGTTTTAGGAGGTGCCTGTTGTCTTCTATCCAGGCTTTGAAATTGATTGCAGGTGCTAATTTTGGCATAGTATTTTTTTGGATTAAAGGTGAAGAAATCGAATTATTTGTTTTGTGTTGAAATGGATTTATTTTTCTTCCAAATGTTTTTGGCTAAAGTTGGGATTCCAGAGCTTTGTAGAGATAAAATAGATAAGATTGAAAGAATCTGTAAAGATTCGATGTTCCTGAGTGGTTTTGGTCAGGTTCTCCTTGAAATGGATAAGCATATATTTCCCTTCTTTCATGTTCATCATTTAGGGTTTGAAATATCCGATTCTATCCCTGATCGCGTCTGCACCATTTCTAAGAGTCGCTACATAATCAGAGACCTTCTCTTCTTCGAATCTACTAGAAGGACCTGAAGCGCTTAAACTAGCCACTACTTCATTTTTTTGGTTGAAAATAGGTACCGCTACACAAATCAATCCTATTTCAAATTCTTCCCGGTCAATCGCAAAGCCATTTTGTCTAATTTGTTTCAGCTCCTTGAGTAAAAGTCCACGTTTGGTGATTGTGTTTTTAGTATAAGCTACCGGACCTTTACCATTCATAATTGAGTTTATGCTCTGATCCTGAGCATCCTCTTCCTGAAAGGCAAGAAGCATTTTGCCCAAAGAGGTAGCATAAGCAGGATTATAACTTCCTATATGACTACTAATTTTTAGGCCTTGTGGACTTTCTACCTTGTCAACATAAAACACCTGGTGGTTTTTCAAAACAGCTATATGAACCGTTTCTGTAATGCTACTGGCAACTTTGATCAGCTCTGGATGTGTATTACCAACGAAGGCTGTTTGTAGATGAACCCGATTCCCTAATTCAAAAAGCTTCAGGCCCAGGCTATATTTCTCTGTGGCGGGATTCTTATATAAAATTCCCAGTTTACACATATCGGAAAAAAAGCGATAAATGGTGCTTTTGTTGGAACCGATAGCCTCTGCCAATTCTGTGACTCCCCACTCGGGCTTTTGTACGGTAAAGTACTCAAGTATTGCGAAGGTCTTTTGTACCGAACTTTTAAGTTCTTTCATCACAAGACAATAGATAAGCAGATGCTGAGGAAACAAACAAAACTATCTGTTTTATATAATGAAACGGTGTTTTGTTTATTGATTGAATATAATCCTTATTTGTGGGAAGAAAAAATTTGAGTGTTAATTTTTAGGCATGCTGTTATCCCTCTGTGCAAGCCAAATACTCCTTTATCCAAGAAAATGGGTAGGGATACCTAAGAAAAAACCTCAAGTACTGAAAGTACTTGAGGTTATTATTTATTTGCAAGAATAAATTAGGAAAGTTTCATGGGCAGATCAGTCAGTCGCTTGCCCGTGATTCTCTTGACTGCATTTCCTATAGCAGCTGCGATAGGTCCTAGAGGAGGCTCACCTACTGGAAGGGGAACATCCGCTCCCTGAATCAGGTGGACTTCGATTTCCTTAGGAGCATTTCGCATCAGCGCCATATCATAAGGGCCATAGATAGTCGGATAGAGTTTTCCATCCTTCAATCCCATTTTCTCATGCATAGAAGCACTCATACCCATGATAATCGACCCTTCTGTCTGGGCTCTTACCTGATCGGGATTTACAGCTATTCCACAGTCAAAGACACAAATTACTTTGTGAACTTTTATCTGATTGTTTTCCACCGAAACATCTACTACTTGAGCACAGGGAGCACCTGCATCTATAGAAGCTGCAAAACCCATGGCTCTATTTCCATTTGCTGTATCGCTATAATTTCCTTTTTCAGCGGCTACTTCTATGACCTTTCTGATTCGAGCACTGTTTCCTTCATTTTTCAGCATCGCCAATCGAAATTCAACCGGACTTTTTCCTGCTTTCATTGCCATCTCATCAATGAAGCTTTCGATTGCGAAAGTATTGGCCAGAAGTCCGAGACTTCTCCACCAACTGGTTGCAAAAGGAAGATCACTGTGCCACTGAACTGCTCTACGACTATCCAGATTGTCATACATGATGTTACCCCCTCTTAAGGCTCCGGCATCTGCTCCTAAAATGGTATGAAGAGCTTCTGGCATAATCACAGAATTATAAGCTACATCTCCACTTGCATAATGGTGCTCCAAAGACTTCATGTCTCCATCCTCTGTAAGAGCTCCTCGCATAATATGATGCGTAGGAGGCCTGAAGGTATCGTGCTGGAACTCTTCCTTGCGGGTAAAGAAATACTTGACCGGTTTACCCACTTCTTTGGACATGATGGCCGTTCTTACTGCATGAATAGTATTCAATCTTCTACCAAAACCTCCCCCTAAATAGGTACCAATCACGTTTACGTTATCAAGCTCTAGTCCCAGGGCATCGGCGACCTGTTTTTGGGTTACTCCTATGACCTGTGTTGAGAGGATAATCGTTGCTTTTCCATCTACTACAGAAGCAACCGCTCCATTGGGCTCTATTTGCGCATGTGCACCGATTGGGCTGCTAAATTCCATAGATACAGTGCTTTCTTCCTCTGCATCCAGGGCTCCTCCTTGTTTTTGGGTAATCATTCGATCACCATTTCCTACTTTGATGACAGCTCGGAGGTCTTCTTCCGTCCAGGTCTTAGGGATATCCCATTCGACTTTCAATTTTCTTTTGGCTGCCAGGGCTTGTGGGAAGGATTCTGCTACAACACCTACCCAGTTATCTTTGCTGACAACTTTCACAACTCCAGGCATACTCTCCGCAGAACTGCTATCTACACTTTTCATACTGGCACCTACATGCTCGGGTCTTATAACAGCCGCATATAGCATATCCTCCATTTGGGCATCCATCCCAAAAATAGGTTCACCCACAATTTTGGCTTTAAGGTCAATACGTGGTACAGGTTTTCCCACATATTTATAATCCTTCAAAGGCTTTAGAGGAGGGGTATCAGGTAAGCTCCAATCGCTCACATCAGCTACCGCTTCCGCATAGGTCATGGTTTTTCCTCCGCCTGATACAATTCCTTCTGCTGTACTCAAGGATGATGCACTTGTCCCCATTTTCGTAGCAGCTTCCATTTTAATTTTTTCCCGCATGGTTGCAGCCATTTCCCGCAGGGGTTGGAAAAGCTGGGCAATGGAAAGGCTCCCCCCAGTACTTAGTCCATCCACGATCCCTGAGGCGGTCTCTGCTGCTTTTACGGTAATTTGGCTAATATTGACATCCAATTCGTCTGCTAGGATCTGAGCAAATCCCGTAAAGGTGCCCTGTCCCATTTCTACCTTTGGAGAATGGAGAGTAACGGTATTATCACTGCCAACTTCTATCCAAAGATTGGCTTCAGTTCCTGTTCCGGAATAGGGAGCAACCAGGGTTTCCGAAAGTTCAATGATGCTTCTTCTCAGGTTATTCCTGAAAACATAGGTTCCCAGTGCAAGGACACCGATGGTTCCTAATCCTCCCCTGATGAGAAACTTCCTGCGTGAGGTCTTTTTTGATTTCTTTGTTTCTGACATGATTTGGGTATTGAAGATTAGGAATTTGCATTTTTAATTTCGGCGGCCTTGTGGATGGCCTTTCTCATTCGATAGTAGGTAGCACAGCGGCAGACATTAACAATGTTGGCATCTATGTCCTCATCGGTAGGATTAGGGATTCTTTCCAACATTGCTGCAGTAGCCATGATAAATCCTGGCTGACAATAACCACATTGGGGTACTACCTCTTCCATCCAGGCTTGTTGTACCGGGTGTAAGTTATCTCCATCACCTAGGCCCTCAATAGTAGTTAATTCCTTCCCCTCTACTGCCTGAATGGGGTAAGAACAGGAACGTATAGCTTCGCCATTTACATGTAAGGTGCAAGCGCCACAGGCGGCCTTTCCACAGCCAAATTTTGTCCCTTTTAAATCCAGGACATCCCGAACTACCCAAAGTAGAGGAGTATGGCCATCTACGTCGACCGTTTGTGGACTTCCATTTATGGTGAATGATATCTTCATTTTATTCTGATTTTTTGATTGATGCTAAAATTATTCTGCAGGAATAACGGCTCCCTGGGCTGCCCAGTCTTTCACTGCTTTTATGTAGTCTTCTTTTGATACAGGTGGTAATTCTCTGGGATTACCCTCTGCATCTATTCCTGGCTCCCAGGCCCAAAGTACGAGTTCGTGTTCGGTAAGATGCTTTACGATTTCGGCTAAACTTCTATTCCCATTGTTTTTCCTGTTCAACATCGATTTTGCAATCTCTACCCGGCTTAATCCTTCCCACTGCATTTCAATAGGTGCGAGGCTCCACTCTGGTGCTCCAGGTACTCCTGAAAAATCATTGTTTTCGTGTTGATGACAGCCTTCGCAACGTAAGGCAGCTACACCATGATTATCAGCACCTCTTTGTACCCCAAAATTATGGTAGTGGCTGTCCTCTCCCTGGCGGGGACGATCCCCGGAAGGATGACAATTGACACACCGTTTATGAGTGAGGACTTGCATCATCAGATCAAAAGGAGTGTCTTCTGCAAGTGCTTCTTCAGAGGCTTTTTCCAGGAGTGCAAAGGAAGTCTCCCCCGCAGGCTTGTGTAGGTTTGTAAAACCTAAGGTTAATAAAGCCACTATACAGAGTCCCATAAAATAGCTTTGGGTGTTTCTAGTCATATCATGTAGTTTTTTGAATGAGTGAGTAATTACTTACAAAGTAGGTAAAAAAATTATTCAAATCCATATTTCTTCAAAAGAAGATTTTTCATGCCTTCTTTATCCGTCAGGGCCCCTCGAACAGCGGCACCTGCCAGACCGTCTAATAAATGGATGATATAATCAGATTCTAATGCCGGACTCTCATGCCCTAATTCCTTAAAAGCATTCTCTAACGCTATTCTTAGGGGTTTCATCTTCTCATAGGTATCGACTTCTAGTTCCCATTTAAGCTTGAATTGCAGCCTCCAGAAGTCGAATTCGGTATCAGGGATATTAAAATTCATTTCCAGAATTTTCCTGAGCAACTTCCTGGGATCGGTCTCCATGATTACATCCATGTAGATTTTTTTTGCCTTATCTTCCCCATCTTTAAGGACTGCTTCTAATAGCCCTTCTTTATTGCTAAAGTGTCTGAAGATCAACGCTTCTGAGACGTCAGCATTCTCTGCGATCTCCCGGGTAGAAGTCGAATAGTACCCTTTTTCGGCAAATAACTTGAGCGCAGACTGCAAAATCTTTCCCTGCTTTTCTGTCATGAGAGGATGCTATAAGCAATGTTAATGAGGACTCACTCACAAATATAAAGATAAAATTGGATTTGTGTTTAACCATCAAAAAACCCCTTCAGAAATTGAAGGGGCATGGAACATAGACCTGATTAGCCAACATCTATCTGAGGATGTGGCCGAGGAATCGTATTCGCTAGAAATAAAATTGTAATCCTATGGAAAGGTCGATCTGATTAGTTTTGGTTTCAGTTGTAGTACTTATTCCGGCCTCAGTGGTATTGAAATTGCTTCGAGCATAATTATACTTGGCCAATGCTTCTATACCTAGAGATCGGGTAGAGAAAACGGTTAGACCTGGTCCGAAACCAACTGCAAAGATGTTGGATTTTACACTTCTGCTTACTCCTCCTATTTCCTGGGTATCAGATGAACTACCGAATCCAAAATCAGATTGAAAAAAGAAGGCAATGTTATTTTGTACGGGAAGGTAATAGCGAAAGAAAGGACCAAATAAAAGGTCACTATCATTCACCTCATTTTCATTCGGTTCTTTTACCGAATTGAAGGTGTAGTCCAAACCACCCCCTACTACAAAATTATCTACAATGAAATAGCCCACATTAGGAGCAATATTTATCTGAACCGCAGAAGGTCCATCTCCTTCTTCATTTAGGTCCGTACTCTCAACTTTTACTTTTGAGTCTGCAGTAGAAAATCCTAGAGTAGATCCCACCATAAAATTTCCTTTACTAATGGATTGGGCTGATAGGCTTCCAAGGATAAAGGTAGCTGAAACTAAACTTACTAATAGCTTTTTCATAATTCATGTGTTAGGGGGACAATGTTTCTGTGTTTGTTAATATGGGTGTCCCTCGTTTTACCCAATGTTTATCAATGGCAAGTAAGTTTCTCACTTTTAGTTAGGAGCTGAGAAAAGTGAGGGGGGGGATTTGATTTTTCTCAATCAGGCTTTTGAAGTAAGTCAGCCTGAGGCCTGCTTTTTATCAGGATATCCCAGATAAAAAACAAAAAAAGCCACCAGTCTGTTTCCAGACTGATGGCAAGTATGGATAAATTTATTTTTATACTTTGATGCCTTTTTCCAAAGTCTCAATTCGTTCTGTAAGCTCCTTGATGACTGCAAGGACATTGACACCATTATAGATAATAGAACCTGTATTTCCATCCAGGTGAATAGTGGTTTCACCTTCTTTATTTTTAAGTACTATATCTCCATCTGTACCATTCCCTCCTGCAACATAAGTAGCATTTGATCCATTGATATCGATGGTTTTTTCTCCTCCATTTTTTCCATGAATCGCGATATCCCCATCAATTCCATTGCCACCTAAAGTCAGGTTTGCAGTATCTCCTCCTAGATGAATTACCAGTTCATCTTTTTCATTTTTCAGGCTAAGGTCTCCAGTTGTACCCTCTCCCCCTGCCCAGATATTTCCTGTATTTCCATCTACTCTGAAAGTGGCTTTTCCTTTTCCCAGGACTGTCAATTCTCCATCCTGGCCATTTCCTCCTAAAACCAGGCTTCCACTTTGTCCCTGCATATGCATGGTTTGTTCATCCTGGTTGTTTTTAATAATGAGGTCTCCACTTTCTGTCTTTCCACCAATGGTTATGTTCCCTTTGTTCCCTTCGAGCTCGATAGTAAGGTTTTTTTGATCATCAAAAAGTTGAATGTGATTGTTCTCTGCCATTTTAATTGAAATTTTTGGTTGGTTTTTGTTGTGTTAAATACCCCGAATATTTAAGGGAGCTATTAATCTACATTTGGAATTTTACCATGAGGTGAAAGTCCTGTGATTATGTAGTGAAGAGCTTTTGAAGGAAGGGTTTTTTGTTGAATAAATACGCCAAAAACTTTAGGGAGAAAGAAGGATTGACAGAACTAGTATGGATCCTATTGGCAGAATGGCAACCAAAAATAAGAGGCTTAGCTTAGCTATTTGTGATCATCAGAGATGAGGGTAGTAGCCCCGTTTCTAGTTGAAAACTTTCCTCAATTCCATCTTCATGACAAATTTTACTATGTTGCCTTGGGTTGGAATGAGGGAGATCATATCACTGAACACTACTACTCATGAAGTTCTCTTACAGTGTTATCGTTTTATTATTGGTATTAAATGTTAGTACTTTAGCTCAACCAGGGCCGTTTAAAATTTATAGGTGTTTCGATGATTTCTCTTATTTATTGGAGAATGATTCTATTGAGAAGAACTACTATGAAAAATTGAAATATATGCCTCTGAGTGAAAGTGAGAAGGCGAATATTTCTTTTGGGGGGGAAATCAGAGAGCAATATCAATTATTCAGAAATATCAATTTTGGTGATTTGCCACCTGGGGTTGAAGAGGACAGAAACGGACATCTTTGGCATAGGCTTATGTTGCATGCAGATTTGCGAATAGGAGAGCAATGGCGATTTTTTACCCAGATCAATTCTACTTTCGCTTTCAATAAACCCAACCTGACTCCTCAAATAGATGAAGATCCTTTAGCCTTGCATCAGGCTTTTATTCAGTGGAGGCCGAAAGCTACGTCTGGTTTTTTTGCACAGGTAGGTCGACAAGAGATTAGTTTCGCTTCTCCTTTTATTGTGGCAGTGCGAGAGATACCCAATAATCGCCTGACTTTTGATGCGATCATGCTGGGACTTGAGAAGAAAGCCTACAAACTCTACTCCTTTGTGGCTACTCCCATCATTGCTCAAACCGGGCTGCTGGACAATACGCGTATTCCAGAATATATGTGGTCTTTATACAGTGTTCTGCCATTAGGGGAAAAAAAGCTTGATGCCTATTATGTGGGCTTCTATTCTGAAAATAATGCCTACAATTTTCAAAGAGGAATAGAAAATCGCCAAACTCTTGGTCTGCGTTTACACCAAAGAGCAAGAGAGGGCCTGACATATGATATTCTGGGTATGTATCAGTTTGGGAATTTTGACGAAGCTTCCATTTCTGCCTATTACCTTTCAGCTGAAACGGTATTTAGTATACCGATAAAGGCTCATCGATTGATTCCTGGTCTTGGATTGAAATACATAAGTGGAGACAATTCACCAACAGACAATGTGTTGAATACCTATAATATGTTGTTCTCCAAACCCTCTTTTGGACTAGGTATTCCTATTGGAGCCACGAATCTGGTGGATATAGGTCCCTCTTTCGAATACAATCCCCCTGCAAATATCCGCATAATTATGAGTAGCCATTTTATGTGGAGGCAAAGCGAAAATGAGGGTGTCTATACCCCGGGTCGAATACAGATTCGCCCTAATTCAGCTCAATTGTTCTTGTCTGATAACAGAGATATCGGTCAGAAATTGAGTTTAGAGCTTTGGTACCTGCCCGACTTTAGCTGGAATTTATACCTGGAACTTACACACATTTTGCCGGGTATGTTTGTCAAGGATACCGGCCAAGGCAAAGCCATCTCTTATTTGTCTGGGAAATTTACTTTCAAGTTTTGAGTCTTTTTACTTCCCGGAATATAATGGATAGACTTTTGTTTGATCCCTTTGTTTGATTCATACCTTTTCAGATAATACCTTAATTTCTTTTTACTTCAATTTTTTCACTCAGGCTTCCTATATCTGTCAAGATCTGCAGGATATATATACCTTCAGCTAAAGCAGAGAGATCAATCTCCATTTCCTGTCCAAATCTTGTTGATTCCGCAGCAAACAGTTTTTGCCCTTCAAGATTAAAAATACGGAGCTCTTCTACTGTTAAAGACAATTGTGTTTCAATCTCAATCTTTAATCTATCCTGAACAGGATTGGGATAGCTTTTAACTTCTACCAAGGAAACCAGCTCATCCGGAATAGAAGTTGCCATGCCCAAAGAATCCAGGCTAATCAGGACCAGATTTCGATTGTCAAAATCTGCATAGACAATATCCAGTTGGCCATCCCCATTTACATCTCCAATATCGATGCTGGTGATTTCATCTCTGATATTATCATTCAGCGGAATTGAATTTCCAATCACTCTATTTTGGATAAGAGATAAATAAGCGGTTGCCAGTACCGCATTTCCCTTATTATGGCCGGAAATGATGTCTAATTCATTATCTCCATCCATGTCTACTACTTTCAGAGAGAGCAATCGATCATTCCCCACCTCAAAAGTATCGACATCATAAGCAGAACCATTTGAGATAAAGCCAAGTATTCCCACATCTGAGGCATCAAAGGCTACGAATATGTCTAGCAGACTGTCGGAATTCCAGTAAACCAGTTCAAGATCCTGAGCTTTATCCATGGTATGAATGATCTCTTTACTGAAGTTCAGGCCTCCTTCATTGGTGTAAATAACTACTGAATTATTCTCATCATCTGCTGCAAGTACGACATCTATATCTCCATCATTATCAATATCCCCTAATTCTACTTCTGTAGGTTCAGAAACATTGGCATCCAGGGTCAAAGGAGTAAAATCCTGAATGCTGTCATTGATCAGGGCATAAAGCATCCCGTTATTTTGAGAACAGAAAACCACATCCGGGTATTCGTCTGTATTTAAATGACCCACTGCTATGCCTGAAGGCTCGTCGGCATTGGAAAAGAGGGTATCCTGTTCCCAATTTGCAGGGAATCCATTGTTTTTTAGCCATACGATATTGTTTGCATTTCTGGCTGAAACTACGAAATCCATACTCCCATCTTGATCTAAATCTGCGAATTCCAGATCATTGGCATAATCCATATCATCGCTCAACCTCCAATTGAGGAAATTTTCTCCATCAAGGTTTTCATATAAGATTACTTCATCTTCCACATCATCGAATATATCCGAGCTGATAGTAGCGAAAATATCCAGGTCATCATCTTTGTCAAAGTCAAGCAATTTTACTTTACGTATGCCGTAGAGTTCTCCGTAAATTTGGTGGCGGTACAATTGCCCGTTGATGTTTTCATACCAGGATACATCTTCATCCACATTTCCCTGCTCTGCAAAAGCCAGATCTATATCTCCATCTCCATCTATGTCGCCGATGGAAAACTGGGCAACAGGTTGGCAGCAATTGTCCCAATTACGATCTATGTAAACCCGTCGAAAACTAAAACTGCTATCCTGATAAAATACAGCGACTTGATCATCTGTTGCAAACCCTTGCCTAACGATATCCAGAAAACCATTTCCATCTATATCAAAAATGGCAAAGTCTCCAGCAGTTTCCTCAAATTCTGTAGCCAGGAAATTCATGGAAAAATTATCGCTCCCATCGAAAAACATCAATTCCGAGGTTGCCTGAGATCTAAGGCCGATGATATCCTTACTTCCATTTTGATCAAAGTCAATGATTTCAATATTATCCCAAAGGGCGGCGTTTCCTCCCGTTACACTGATCAACCATGCTCCCAGACTGAAATTGCCCGTACTGTCATTAAGTAAAAGGCGTGAGCCGCTGTCGGGGGTATTTGGGTTTCCAACCAAACCTACTCCTGACACGGCTATATCAATATCTCCGTCTCCATCGATATCTTCTGCATCTATAGCATCACTACAGTCATCGGCTATGATAACTTCATTAAAAGAAAGATTTGCATCTCCATTATTGAAATAGATCCTGAGGGTGTTTTCCCGGCTCGCTCTTCCTACGACTGCTACATCCTTCCATCCATTATTATCGAAATCTGCCAAGTCGGCCATAATAGCATCTTTGCCTGAGAGAATGATATGTTTTGTATAGCTCCCATCAGCTTGCCGTTGAAACCAGGCCAATTCTCCAGCTCCATCCGAATTATCGGTAAAACAAACCACATAGTCCTGATCTCCATCCTTATCTATATCCGCCGAGTCAATATCGGCAATGTAGTAGGGTAGGCTATCGGTAATAATAGCTTGAGCAGGGAATTGCTGCGTGCTATCATTTTCTAACCAATAAATTCCATTCGCTTGTGCCCGTGATATTATGATATCCAGATCACCGTCCCCATCATAGTCTTGGAGGAGAGAGGCCGCAGCTTTGAATGCTTCTTTATTGAGGATTTGAGTTTGAAATGTCTGGGCAAGGCAGGTAGAAATCGACAGACCTATGCTGAGAAGTAGAAGTATGGGCTTTTTCATGTTTTTGTGTTAGGCTGATGCATAATAAGCAATTTGTACAAGCTTTCGAAGTAGGAGCTGATTTTGCCAGTTTGGGTTTATCATAGCTCTCAGGGTATGCTTAAATAAATGATCTTTAGGGATATTCAATATTCATCATTCTGACTTAACTGGGGCATATTGGGAAATTGAAAGCAAGGGGGTAAATCCAATTAATAATGTTCTGAAATGCTTGACTTTATATTGTCAATCAGCCTTTATTTAAATTCTCGAAATATTATTATTAATGTTTTTGTGGTTGATTGGCAGTCAAATGCCAATTATATATTTTCCAAATAGTTAAAAAGAAATACTTTATAAATAAATTACTAGGGTATTTGTATAAATTCCCAAAATTTGAATAGTTTTATAACGGTTGATAAATATACAGACTCTTTTAACCTGGAATTCTTATCAAGGATAGGCTTATATTGATTTCAGATACCCATTATTTGAATTCCCTGAATTCTGTTAACCCCCTTTCGAATTAAGTGAACAAAACAAATTTAAACTTTTGAACGCATGGGTATTTGAGCTTATGAAATTATAGATAGCGCTATAATTCTAAATCATTTTCCTTTTTAAATCGAAAGTTATTACTACAACGAAACTATGTCAGTTCGCCCCGTTATTTTTCTTTCATTTGCAAATGATGAGGATTCCTATTTAAACAATCTTCAACTTGAAGAGGACAATATCTACAAGAATTTGCAACATGATCATGATGCAGGATATATTGAAATATACAATCGCGGAAGGGCTACGGTAGATGATATATTTGCGCAGTTTACTCGATATAGGGATCGGGTTGTTGTTTTTCACTATGGGGGCCATGCAAGCGGCTCAACCCTGCGCCTGGAAGATCAGGCAGCCAACTCATCCGGACTTGCTCAATTGCTTGGGCAGCAAAAAAACCTAAAGCTCGTCTTCCTTAATGGATGTTCTACAAGAGGACAGGTTAAGGCTCTATTGGATAATGGAGTTAAAGCCGTAATTGCTACCTCTGTACCTATTAATGATAAAAAAGCGGTAACCTTTTCCACTCAATTCTACCAATCTCTCGCTGCTAAAGCTTCAATAGAACAAGCATTCGAAGAAGCGGTTTCAAAATTGATTACAACAAACCAGGCTACTCAGGAAAACTTCAGGATCCATAGGTCCATAAATATGTTTTTAAGGGAAGAGGAGGAAGAGCAAGACCAAAGCCCGAATGAAACTCCCTGGGGACTATATTTTTCTGACGAAAGTGTTGCATCATGGACCTTGCCAAAGGTTGACAAGAGTGTTTTCTCGGATCCTTGGGTAGGAACTAAAATTGAAAGTCAGGATGTAAATAAACACATTGTACTCCCGCTTTTCGAAGCCATGGCCGAATACAATGAGGCTTTTGCTGAACAGCTAAACTTTTATCGTATCTCTCAAAGCCCGGCTATGATAGATATGTTGTTTAGGCAAATGATGGACTTAATCATCAAACATTTTCCTTGGCCTATCGGAATCAAGCTCCGTACCCTGTTCAGTAGCGACGATGCCATGATACGGAAAAGTAAAGGTAGATTAGCGGCTTTGATCAGTACCTATGTACGCCTTTCGCGCTTTTTGTTATATGTACTGTTTTCTCAACTCTGGGATGAGTTGGAGGCTGATAATAAGGAAGGGCCAAAATTCAAGATTCAGGAAGGTTATGCGGAAGATTTTGAACATTTCTTTAACCTAGATCCGAATACTCGGAAAACCTATGATTATCTGCGAATGATGGGGCGTCTTACCCGGATATTCCACGAGAATAAAATCACTCCTTTCGTAGATCAATTTGAGAGGATTCATGAGAGTGTTGAGAAAGAAGATGAATTCTATAAATCTTACATTTTTCTCGAAAGTATAAGAAATCAGCTTAACAGTAATCAGATAGATGAGGCAAATATAGGTGAGCTTTGCGACAAGTGTGAATTCAGCCTGGGAACCCTCTTGAAGAAATGTGCCTTCCTGGTTACTTATCAATTAATTTCTATAAAAGATATTGGCATCTCAAACCCTCGTCGCCAAACGCCTAAATTTAAACACCAGATGGGAGTTTTGGCTGGGGTTGCTATTGAGGTGATGGAGGGTACTCCCAAAGACTACTATCAGTTTACAGATAGCCACTCTGTCTTATTGGTCAAAGGAATAGATGAGGTTAACAGCAACTTGAATCTCACCCCTTTCATCATAGACGAAAACGCATTCAAAAGCATAAATACCCCCAAGATATATATGTACGCTTTTAATGTCGACTCTGACTCTTTTTTCTATACCCATGTTGACAATGATGGGAGTAATCCGGTCCCTGAATTGATGACAGCAGAGGATAAATACCCATATTTAAAGGAATTGTTTGTCCTATTCCGTTCAGAAATTTCATCCGCCTTAACCTAACACACGCAATTCTTTACAGATATGGATACTCAACAGAGCCCATTCAAATTTTTGGATGCCTACGAAAAGGAAGATAAAGATAAATTCTTTGGCAGGGAAAAAGAGGTAGATGACCTATACGAAAGAATATTTGAAACTAAAATGATCCTACTTTATGGAGCAAGTGGGGTTGGAAAAACCAGTATTATTCGTTGTGGTCTTGCTAATCGCTTCAATCCTCCTCAGTGGATGGATATGTTTATCCGGAAAAGAGAGAACATAAATGAAAGCTTGCATCATGCTGTCCATAGTAGAATTCTGCAAGCAAATAAAGATGCAGAAATTCAGGAAGATATTCTGGATGCCCTGCAGATGCTCTATTTATACAACTTTATTCCGATATACCTAATTTTCGATCAGTTCGAAGAGCTGTTTATTTTAGGGGAAGAGGATGAGCAGAGAGAGTTTTTCGAATTCGTACAAAGAATCCTCAAATCAGAGCTGCCCGTTAAAATTTTGCTTTCAATGCGAGAGGAATATATCGCATACCTCTCAGACTTTGAAAAGCAAGTTCCTACCTTATTTGACCATAGGATTCGGGTAGAAAAAATGGTCCGCAACAATTTAGCTGAAGTCATAGAAGGAACAGCCAAAGCATATGACATAGAATTGGAGGAACCCGAGGAAACAGTAGATGCCATCATCAATAATTTAAGTGATAGAAAAGGGGTAGACTTGACCAATCTTCAGGTGTATCTGGATCGCTTATACCGCAAAGACCGAGAAAAAAAATCTGAATATGATCCTGTATCCTTTGACCTGGCCCTTGTAAAAGAGGTGGGTGAACTAAAAGATGTATTGGGGAACTTTTTGGACGAGCAACTCAATCAGTTGGAAGCTGAAATGGGCAAAAAAGGAGTACCACTGGATGTGCTGTTTGCCCTGGTAACAGATGATGGGACCAAGCGTTCGCAGGATACCGAACTCATCAAAGAATCCCTGTTAAGAAGAAAAAATATCAGTACAGAAGACGTCGAATATTGTATAAAACGCTTCTCAGAAATGAGAATCTTCAAAGAATTGGACGAATGAAAATAGAGCTCGCACACGATTCCCTGGCGGCCAAGATATATGACAAAGTCTCCCTGGATGAAAAAACTCTACGTAAGGTGGAGAAATTCATCAAAGACCGCTATGTCTTTTTCCTGAGTAGAGATGTACTACTTACCAAAGATGATCTGGAATATGTAAATCCTTATTTGGATCAAGTAGATATTAGTTCGGAGGAAAGGCAATTTGTAAACAAAAGCCAGGCTGCAGTAAAAAGAAGACAAAGGATTCTTGCCCTGATAGTAGGCGCAGTCTTTTTAGCTATATCTAGTTTGGCAATTTATTCTTTGATTCAGAGAGGCATTGCCTTAGATCAGGCTGAAATTGCCTTGGCAAATGAAAAATCGGCTAATGAAAGTAAACTGGAGACTGAAAAGCAGGCACAGATAGCGGAAAGAGAAAGGCAAAAAGCGATAAGCGAAAGAGAAGAAGCCCTAAGGCAAACGGAAATTGCGCGGACTGCCCGTAAAGCAGCCGAGGAGCAACGTATTCTTGCTTTAAACAGAGAGACCGAAGCAAAACTGGCCAGAATTGTGGCAGAGAAAGCAACTCTGCGTGCGGATAGCGCAAGACAAAGGGCTGAGGATGCTCAGTTTGCAGAAGCCAAGCAGAGAGAAAAAGCGATTCAGGCACGAAATGAAGCAGAGGAAAATGAAAGAGAAGCCCTCAAATTATTAAGACTTTCCGTAGCCCAATCCATGGCGGCCAGATCACTTCAACTCAATGACCCTCACCTCAAAGCCCGTATTGCCCAGCAAGCCTTTAATTTCAATACAAGCTATGACGGAGATCCCTATGATGGAACCATTTACGAAGGATTATACGATGCTGCAAAAAAACTAAAAGGCAACAGCTTTAATCAGCTGAAGGGACATAAAAGTGCAGTCAGATCCATGGTTTTTGACCGCAAGGGAGGCCGCCTGTTTACGACAGGTAGTGATGGGAAATTACTGCGCTGGACCTGGGATAACTCCATAGTTGAAGGCAAACAGAATCCAGTTGAAATCAACCGATTTGTAAAGCGATCTCTCTCTATTAGCCCGGATGCTAGTTGGATGGCAGCTGGGAGAGATCGAAAACCTTATTTGCAATTATTTAATCTTGATAAACCTGAATTGGCACCTCTTCCAATTGATGATTACGAGTCTGCGGTTTTAGACCTGGTATTTTCCCCAAATGGTACGGGTTTCCTAATTCTTGGGGCTGACCAAAGCATCAGTAGGTATAATATGAAGAACAGTACAGTCGAGAAAATTCTGGACTGTGATAAACCCATGCAAAGTGTCACCTTAAGTCCCAATGGAAAGGAGATAGCAGGTATAAGCAAAGAAGGAGAATTTTTCCTCTGGGATGATACAGGCAAAAGATTGAATAATCCGGGTAATGCAGAAGACTATTCTCGCTACCGTTTTTATTCGGTAGCATATAATAAAAAAGGAGATCGACTGGCCCTGGGGACTAGAGAAGGAGTTGTGCTCATCATGAATAGATCCAATGATTCCAAAGTAGCAGAGTTGCCTGGGCATTCCGCCAGAATTAGTGATCTGATTTTTAGTAAGCAAGGAGACTATTTGGCAACGGCAAGTTATGATGGAACGGTTCAGCTTTGGCTAAGTGAAGGTGAGAAATATGAAAAGCGACTACCCATAATCTTGAGAGATCATGATAGCTGGGTAATGTCTTTAGCCTTTAGTCCGGATGGGCAAAATCTGATCACCGGCGGACGAGACGGTCAAATAAAAATTTGGCCCACCGATCCCAATAATCTGGCAAGTGTGATGTGTACGGAATTGGACAAGAATTTTACTTCACAGGAATGGTCCCTCTATGTTGGGGATGATATAGATATAGAGAAAACCTGCGAAAATTTACCGCTCCCGGAATAACAAGAACTACTGACTGATATGAGACCTCCAACTATTTCCCCATGGATAGGGCTACTAATGCTTTTTATGGCTTTCCCTGGCCTGATAATGGCTCAAAGCGAATGTGGTGATTTGCTAAGACAAGCCCAAAGGAGCTACGATGAGGGACATCCTGAAACGGCAATGAGTTTGATCAACGATTGTATTTCGGAAGATAAATTTACGCGAAATGAAGCCATTCAGGCTTATCGACTCATCACCATCATTCATCTCATGGAAAATGATCCGATGGCTGACCAGAGTTTTCAAAAACTTCTCAAGCTAAATCCAGAATTCCGGGTTGATTATGACTCCCTCAAAGCAGATCCTGCAGAACTGGTATTCCTCTACGAAAGTTTCCATACCGATCCCCGGATATATTTCCGGGTACATGCCGGGATAAACTCAAGCAGGGTAAATGAAGGCGAGGTCTTTGATATTTCTCCAGATCCGTTTCAGACCAAAGAATACAGTCCCGGAACCGAATTTCAGGCAGGGATACAAATCGGTATTCCATTATTTACTCGAAATATCAGGTTAAATGCAGGTTTAGAACTGGCGCAGGTTTCCTATGACCTGAGAAATAGTTTCAATGCCTTTGGGCCAGAGACAAATTTAGGAACGGATAGAAATGATCAGGCAGATTTTTTTGAAATCAGGCTAACAGAAGTTCAGCAACTGATAAATATTCCAATCAGCATTTCCGTAGATTTTGATAGGTGGAGTAGATACAATTTTGAAAGAAATTCTTTTGTTCCCTTTATCTATGGAGGTATTACCTATCATCAGTTGGGGCGAGCTTCTTTTCCGGAGATCAGTACGGCAAGTAATACCGGTAACTTCCTTTCTTCTTCCGCTTTTAGAAATGGGGGAATAGATGAGCTTCGAAATGACATCAACTTTTCTCTTACGCTGGGACTAGGATTCAAATTAAAAGTATTTCGCAATTACCTGGTTGTGGATGGCAGGTACTCCCAAGGCTTAACCAATGTGGTAAACGCAGATTTACGGTATGCCAATGCAGAATTGGTTCATGGTTTTGGCCACTTAGACAGCGATTTCAAGTTCAACACCTTATCTCTTTCCGTGGGCTACGAAGTACCCATATATGTTCCCAAGAGAAGAAAAATAAAATAAGCTCATGAGAAATTTATATACAATTTCCCTATATGCCTTTATTTGTATAAGTCTGTTTTTTACAGCTTGTACAGAAAACATATCTCGCATAGGTCCAAGTCCGGAGGAGGAATTTTTCAAATTACATGGAGGGGCTTTTGACCAGCAAGGAATTGATCTGCTGGAAAACGAAGGGGGCTTCCTTTTATTAGGAACTACTTCCACAACGACAGAAGGTGAAAGCGGAGAAATGTATTTGGTACAGACAGACGAATTGGGGAACAACCAATTTACCGCCGTTTTCTCTCCAACTTTGACAGGAGCAGATGCGACTTCTCATGCCATGACTGCCACTAGCGATGGGGGATTCCTTCTGAGTGGGACTGTGGTGGATGAAGAGGGCCAAAGCGATGCCTGGCTAGTCAAGGTTAATAGTTCTTTGGAATTGATGTGGCAACAAACCTATGGAGGACCATTTACAGATGAAACGGCGCTGGCGGTAGAAGAAGCTCCTGATGGTTCTATATATGTCTTGGGAAGTACTTCAGAGGTAGATCCCCTGAAAGTGCCAGGTCCACAGGGAGTACGAGATTCTTCGGATGTATCTCTCATGAAACTTGATCCGGGGGGTAATATAATTTGGTCAAAAACCTATGGATATACTGGTACAGATAAAGGTTCTGACCTGATTATCCTGGGAGATGATGAAATTCTGGTGTTGGGTACTACTGACTTCCCGGATGACGGCAGTTTGGATAAAGATGTATTATTGATCTTGATGAATGCTGAGGGTAATCCCTTCAATACCCAAACCTTTGGTGAAGCTGGCATAGATGAAATAGCGAGTAGATTCACCTTGCTTGATGATAAAGTATTTATAACGGGTGAACAAAAACAGGGATCTACCTCCAATGTTCTTTTCCTTTCGGTAGACAATCAACTGGAGGCAGTAGCTGGTCCATTGGGTATCTCAAATACCAGATATACAGTTGGATTTGACATCAAACCAACCGTAGACGGCAGCGGGAGATTTATCATATCCGGAACCGGAGATACGGAGGATGACGCCAAATTAGACATTTTAATTTTAAGGGTTGATGAATCAGGAACAGATCTGGACGGCCCAAAATTCATCGGCAATCAGCGCAATGACAGCGGCGCTGCCCTTTTGGTTCAAAACAATGATCTGGTCATGATTGGTACAACGCAGTTCCTGTCAAATACCATGATGACCCTTTTAAAATTTGACATTGACGGAGATCTATAGTTATGAAATACAATTTCAATCTATTTATATTAAGCCTTCTCCTATTTATTCCGCTTTCTATATTTGGACAGCCTGCCAATGATGATCTTTGTAATGCACAAATGCTAAATGTGGATCAGGCTTGTACTGC
This sequence comes from Bacteroidota bacterium, assembly GCA_039819665.1. Lineage (GTDB taxonomy): Bacteria > Bacteroidota > Bacteroidia > J057 > J057 > JAWPMV01. The sequence continues at coordinate 54,009 of JBCBRM010000006.1, read as the reverse complement.
AACCAATGGGGACAACACGGGAGCCACAAGTCAGACAGGAGAGCCTAATCCCTCGTGTTTTTCTGGTGCTTTAAGCTCAGTCTGGTTTTCATTTGTAGCTCCTCCATCAGGGGTCGTGACGATTACTACAGACCTTCCCATTTTTGGATCTTTATTTGATACAGAGATTGCTTTATTCAGCTTGTCGGGAGGGGTTGGAAATTGTGGCCAATTAAACTTTTTGAATGAAATTGATTGCAATGGTGACGTAAATTCGGAAAATTACTTTTCTATACTTGAATCCGTCCCTGTGAACCCGGGAGAGATTCATTATATATCAGTTTCTGGCTGGTTAAATGATCAGGGTTCTTTTTGCATAGAAGTGAGAGATGGAGCTCCACCACCTCGGGTTTATGTTAACCAAAATGCTACAGGTTTAAACAATGGTTCTTCCTGGCAAGATGCATACGTTGATTTGCAAAATGCCCTGCAATTAGCAGATGGAGTCAATCCAATGGAGGTATGGGTGGCTTCGGGAACGTATTATCCCAGCCCATTTAGTACTGAAATTCCATTTACTATTAAAGATAATGTAAGCTTAATCGGTGGATTTAACGGAACAGAAGTTCAGCTTTCCGATAGGTCTACAGATTCTGTAGACTTGCATGTTGTAAACAGAACCACATTAGATGGGGATATTTACCAAGATCCCTCTTCCAGCAATAGTCAGGTATTGGTTTTTTTTGATTCTGATAATTTTGCAAATCAAGAAGAAGATTTTACCCTGGATGGGTTTACTCTGACTAATGGTGGTGATCAATTTTTTTCGGGCTTAGGAGGAGCAATTAATCTAAGTGCATTTGATCCTTTAAGGAGTGTTACTGATACAATTCGAAATTGTAAATTCATAAATAATGAAGGTATAGAAGGGGGAGCGGTTTATGTTGAAAATGGGCAAGTCTACCTGGCAAATTGTACATTTGAAAATAATATTACACTAGCTGCAGGTGGGGCTTTTTACGGAGCTGATACAAAAGTCAGTTTTTTTAACTGCCATTTTCGGAAAAATAAAAGTATGTTCCAATCATCTACACAGACTAGCGGGGAGGGAGGGGCTGTATTTGGTGGTGCAAGTCAATTTTCATTTTTCAGGAGTACATTCAGCAGAAATGAGGCCCTTGAAAATGGAGGAGCAATAAGTTACCAGGAGGGAGACCTTAATTTATACAATTGTACTTTTCAAGATAATAAGTCGGATTTGGGGGGAGGAATTTATGCTAGTGGAAGTTTCCTTGCATTGGAAAATAACCTTGCAATTAATAATTCAGCTGATAATGGCGGCTTTCTGTATTCCCTAGCCTCCCGCTTTTCGATGGATAGCAGTACCTTTGCGATTAATAAAAGTCGCATAGATGGAGGCGCAATATACATGCTTGAAGGAGCCCATTCCTTGACCAACTGTAATTTTTTCTCTAATAGTGCCATTGATGGGGGGGCCATATTTAATTCGGGAGGAACTCCCAAGTTATTAAGCTGTGGGTTCTATGGGAACTTTGTGGATTTAAACGGAGGTGCAATTCACAATGATAGATTCGGAAATATTGCCCTAGATAGGTGTTTGTTTATAGGAAATTTTGTGACAAGTGGATTTGGAAAGGGGGGAGCTATGTACAACTCCCCACAAAGCGTGGCTACCTTATTAGAGTGCCGATTGGAGAATAACTTTGCTAATGAAGGAGGGGGAGCAATTTCTAATGAGCAGGCAACTATTGAAATTAATACATCAGAGTTTAAAGATAATAATTCCAGAAAAGGGGGGGCGATTGTGAATGTGGATTCCCGAATGGAAGTGTGGTTTAGTACGTTCACCTCAGATTCAGCCATTATGGGTGGTGCTATCCATAATACGAACAGTCGCGTAAAAGTTGCAGGGTCCAGTTTTATAAAAAACTATGCAAACCAAGGCGGGGCTATTTTTCATGAAGGTGATACATTATGGGCTTCAAATACTACTTTTTCTGAAAATATTGGCCAGTTTAATGGAGGCGCCATAAATGCTGAGAATTCAGAGGAAATAAACATATTAGCCTCTACAATCTACAAGAATGTATCAGATAATGGGGGAGGTTTGTATAATAGAAACTCTGCTGTTTTTATTCAAAATAATGTTTTCGGAGAGAATACCAGAAGGGACTTGACGGCAGATGATATCTTTACTCTGAGAGGACCTGGAATCATCAATACGATACGATCTAAAGGCCACAACTTTTTCAGTGATAGTACAAGATCGGGGGTTATTTTGCTAGATTCTGATATAACTGGGAATAGGGCAGCACCGCTAAGCCCTATGTTGGACGATTTAGGCTTCTTTGGAGGTCTTACTCTGGTTCATCCACCTCTGCTTGGCAGTCCATTGCTGGGAGCAGGGCCAGGTTTAGACACAACTAATATATCTAAGGACCAGAGAGGATTTAGTAGAATAGTAGGATCTCGAAATACAAATATCGACATAGGGGCCTTTGAGTCCCAATCTACTTTTACAACTGTTGTCTTTAGGCCGATCTGTTCAGATGAACTCGATTTACTCCCTATACCTAACATAATTATTCAGGACAGTACTGGGGGAGCTTTTGCAGAAGGAGAAAACTTGAGTCTAGAATTTTCTGCTCCTCCAGGGATAAAGTTTCAAGCAGGGCAAGGAGATATAGCTTGCGTAGGAAATGGGCTCTCCAATTGTAGTATCCAGGTTAGCCCGGAACTTGTGACGGTCAATTATTCGAGGTTTTTTGATACTACCCTCAATACCCTGGAAATACGTAATCTTTTTGTTGAATTAGACAATACGTCTACTACCGGAAATTTTGAAATTTATCGATCAGGGGGGAATGCCTTTCAATTTGATAATAGAGTAGAAGATTCAGTTGAGATAGTAAGCTTACAAGTCATTCCAACAATTAAACTAGTTGATCTTCCATATGATGATAATTTTGAGCTTGACCAGGAATTATGGACTCCTGTAGGAGATAATTCTATTTGGGAAGTAGGTACTCCTGGCGGAGAAATAATAAATGGGGCTGCTTCTGGTCAGTTTTCATGGATAACAGATGTAGATGAATCTTATCTGGCCCTGGATACCTCAAAGATTGAAAGTCCGTGTCTCGATTTCAGGGGAATATCGAATCCAAGACTTGGAGTAAATATTTGGTCAGATACTGAGGAAGGGTTTGATGGGACGGTTTTGCAACAATCATCAGATTATGGAAAAACCTGGAATACCGTTGGGACTACAGAAAGTGGCTTAAATTGGTACAATTCCGCAACCATTATTGCTAATCCTGGAGATCAGAATACTTCAGCCCAATTGGGATGGACGGGTAGAGATAGCAGCTGGAAGCGTGCTCGCATCAGCATTGCCTCTTTGCAGGAGGAAAGAGCCGTACGTTTCCGTTTTGCGTTTGCCAGTGTGGGACAAGTGGATGAATTGCAAAGTAACAATGGATTTGCTTTTGATGACTTCAGCATTACAGAAAGTAATACACGTGTCCTCATAGAGCATTTTACGGATAATGCTCCCAATCAGGCAGGAGATAATGCTAACTTTCAAGACCTAATAAACGATTTTTTCCCTAATGTAATTCCGATTCAGTACCACATTACAGAAGGAGATGAATTCTACCAAAGAAATCCGGCAGGACCCAGGGTGAGAGGCCTGTATTATGGGGTAACGGAGGCAGGAAATGCTATTGTGAATGGTAATGAATTCCTGGGATTAACCAGAGATTTAAATGCAGGGATCTTAGAGCGGAGCCTGCTGAAAACAAATCCGATCCTTATAGATATAGATACAACGAGAGAAGAATCTGTTACTATTACCACAGCAAGGGGTATTGTGGGAGAAGTAATACTCTATGCCGCTGTAATAGAAAATACTCCTGAGAAGTCTGCAGTATTTCGCGCATTCCTACCCAATGCCGGAGGTATTAGCTTAGATGATCCCCAAATCGGTATTCCTCAAACGTTCGATATTAGCTGGGATGAGAATACAAGTGCTTCCCCCTTAATCATAGACAACTATGATAGTTTGCGAGTAGTAGTTTTTGTTCAAGACAGAGCAACAAAAGAAGTATATCAAACCGCATATTCTCCTATATGGACAGGGCTCTTGGATCCGTCTGATTTGAGAGAAGGCTTCTTTCCTGAACCTGAAGCAAAGTTGAGCTTCTACCCCAATCCAGTTGAGCAATTACTCTTTCTTGATTTCGGAATGGTAAATAAAGATAATCTTCAACTCAGGATTACCGATATGCAAGGTAACTGGGTTTTTCAGCAAAGAATAAAACCTGGTTTGTCCTTGTACGATTTGAATCTCAATGGATTAAGCAGAGGCATGTATTTCCTTCACCTTAGAAGTGCTGACGAAACCTTATTACAAGAGAAAATTATGTTGAGGTAGGTATGAAAATCAATCTCAATAAGCACAAAACATAGATCGAGTTCTTTTCTTCTATGAATTATTTTTTGCCCTAAATGTGATGTTTTAGGTAAGAAAGCTTATACAAAAAAATAGAGAACTATGATCAAAAAAAATCTAGCTTATGTCTCTTTATTGCTGATTAGCATTTTGTCAGTTTCTGGGGTATATAGCCAGCCAGCTAATGATGATATTTGTAATGCACAAGTGCTCGTAGTTGATCAGCCCTGTACTTCTCCTAATGGAGATAATACAGGCGCCACAGAGCAGCCGGGAGAGCCCGAACCTGCCTGTTTTTCAGGGGGGGTAAATTCCGTTTGGTTTAGCTTTGTTGCTCCTCCATCCGGAAGAGTTACCATCACAACCAATTTCCCCGGAGCGGGTACAAATACCGATACGGAGATAGCACTATATAGCCTTCCTGGGGGGAATTGTAATATCCTTTCTAATCTCATGGAAATTGATTGCCATCAGGATGTGGATGTAAATAGTCAAAATTATTTGTCGACACTTCTCGCAGCACCGGTTACACCTGGACAAATCTATTATATTCAAGTATCTGGCTGGGGAGGTGCAGAAGGCTCATTTTGTCTGGAAGTCAACAGTTATAAAATTTTTGTAGACAAAGATGCAACAGGAGTTGGGGATGGGAGTAATTGGACGAATGCTTTTACTGAGTTAAGTACAGCACTGACTATAGTAGACCTTGCTGCTTTGGATAATGTAGAAATCTGGGTTGCAGAAGGAGTTTATAAACCAACATTGACAAATGATCGTGATGCAAGCTTTACCCTAAAAAGAGGGGTAAAACTGATGGGTGGATTTGATGGTACTGAGACTTCTCCAGCTCAAAGAGTTTCTGATAGTAGAGGATTGTTTTTGACCAACGAAAGCAAACTAAGTGGAGATATAGGGGTAGTAGGGAATAGCTTTGATAATTCGTACTCAGTCGTGCAATTCGATCCCGGCCAAAATAATCCTATTACGCTAGATGGTTTCTCAATTGTAGAAGGGAATGCGAATGTACCAGCGGCAGGTTTTGATCAGAATCCCAGTCCTCAAGGAGGGGGAGGTGCGATTTATATGGTAGGAAGACCTGCAACGGATACGATCCGAGGCTGTATAATGGCTGATAATAATGCTTTTAGAGGAGGGGTAATCTACTTTAAGCAAAATTCACCCATATTAGATCAATGTGCATTTTTTGTTAATGAAGCTTCAGATTTAGGAGGTGCTATTTATGCCTTTGAAGCTTCACCATCTTTTTCAGGATGTCGTTTTGGAGGTAATCGAGCTAGATTCTCTGGGGGAGGCTTTTTTAGTAGATTTAGCAGTAGTTCTTTTGTGAACTGTATTTTTCAAAATAATACTGGTCCCTCTGAAGGTGGAGCAATCTATGCGGGATTATCTGGGGATTTGAGTTTTTCCAATTGTGAATTTGAACGAAATACTGCAGAGAAAGGGGGAGCTATCAACTTTTTTCAGGTGAATTCAAGCTTGTCAAATTGTAAGTTTTCAGAGAATACAGGTAGCCAATCTAATCCCAATGGTAGAGGAGGTGCTATTCATTCAAGATCTTCTCTTTTGAAAATTTCTGATACTGATTTTGATCGTAATAAAGCAAGAAAGGGAGGAGCTATATACATAGACAATGCTACTGGGAACGATTCAATCTCTACTAGTAAATTCAACTCTAATTTTTCTGACGAGAATGGGGGAGGCATGTTTGTTGAAAAAAGCCTTTCGATAGTAGATAGTTGTATTTTTCAAGGAAATATAGCCATTACTGACGGAGGTGGATTCTATGGTGATATCAGTGATTCAAAAATATCATGTAGTGTTTTTGAAGGTAATGAATCCAATTTTGGAGCGGGTTTATACCTTTTCGATGGAAATCCGCAGGTCGTTTCGAGTCAGTTTATAAGGAATAAGGTCAGTAATAGTGGTGGTGGAATTTTATATAGAAACTCATCTCCCCTCATAGATAGTTGCAGGTTTAGGGGAAATAGAGCAGTTGGGCAAGGAGGAGGAATGCTAGGCCTTACAGGTAGTAGTGTAATCTCAAATAGTATATTTGAGAACGACTCAGCAGGTCTCGGGGGAGGCCTATCCGTAGAAGGAGGTACCTCTATTTTGCAGAGTATTCAGTTCATAAATAATGAGGCATTCCAGGGAGGCGGCCTAGTTTTTAATAATACCTCTTCACCTATTAGGGATTGTCAATTTATCGGAAATGAAGCTGATTCTTTGGGGGGAGGATTTATTGGGAGATTTAGTAGCAGTGCATTGACCAATTGTGTATTTCAAGAAAACACCTGTAGAGCCGAAGGCGGGGGAGTTTTTGGTTTCTTTAGCGCCACAAATCGAGATACTTCCCTACAGTTTGTCAATTGTACCTTTGAAAGGAACACAGCAAGAAATGGAGGAGGGATTGGATATTTTACTGGAAACCCAAGTCTTGACAATTGTACCTTTACCGGAAACCGTGCCACTCAATTTGGAGGAGGAATAAATTCAGAAGCCAGTTCCTTCTTGCTAAGAGCTACCTTATTCGATGCAAATGAGGCATTTCGAGGAGGAGGGATATACTTTGATGCTTCCGGCTCACGCCTGGATAGCTGTAACTTTGAAGGAAATAATGCAGATCAGGGGGGAGGAGCTATTTTGAATAAAGGGAGTAGTCCAGAGTTTTATGATTGCTCGTTCCTCAATAATGAGAGTACACTATGGGGAGGGGCCATATCAAATTCTGGAAATAGTTCACCCCTTATAAGAAATTGTGAATTTCAATTTAATACAGCTCCTTCAGGTGGTGCTATCCACAATGAACGATTTTGTAATCCCTTGATCAAAAGAACCAAATTTATTTCCAATTCAGCAGGTTCTTCTGGAGGGGGGGCTATCTTAAATACTCCAGAAAGTTTACCAATCATCGATAGTTGTGAATTTATTGGGAATCAAACCGTTCACAATTTGCAAATAGAAAGCGGAGGAGGTGCCATCTATAATTGGGAGAGCAATGCAATAATATCTCATAGTTTTTTCAGAGATAATGAAGCCAGATTAATTGGCGGGGCAATATCAAATAGAAATGCTAATCCTGAAATTACTTTCAGCATTTTTGAAGAAAATACTGCATTCACGGGAGGAGCGATATATAATAGAGAAAGTAGTAAGCCCTATATTTCGGCTTCAAGTTTTATCGAGAATTTTACACAGCAAGGGGGGGCAATTACCATCACAGCCAGTAGTGCTACGATTCTTAATAGTACTTTTGCCCGGAATAGAGCAGTCGTGAAGGGTGGAGCAATGGCAATCTTTGAATTAGATGCTGAAGGTGATGCAACCCGCATATACGGTTCCACTTTCTATGAGAATAGTGCAGGCGCAAATGGGGGAGGTGCAATTGTATTAGTCAGAGCTCCATTAGAACTTAAAAATTCGATAGTTGCTAATAATACTTTTTTAAATGGATTGAGCTCCAATATCCTAAATGAAGTAGGGCAAGGAACGGTTCAGATTACATCTTTAGGATATAACTTTATTGGCGATAGCACCAATTCCTTGCTCTCATTCCTGGATTCTGACATCTTGGGCAGTAATGTAAATCCGCTTGATCCCATGCTAGATACCCTGGGATTCTATGGAGGGCCGACGCTCGTTCATCCTCCCTTGGCTGGAAGTACGGTTAGAGGCGTAGGTGAGCCAATAGAGAGCACCGACCTTCTCACTGATCAAAGGGGATTCAGCAGAAAAAGAGGCTCAAGAGAAGGGAATATTGATATCGGTGCCTTCGAGGCTCAATCTAGCTTTATTTCACCTATAGCTAGAGCTCTGTGTGTAGAAGAACCAGAATTCCTTCCCCTACAAGCTATTCTCATCCAGGATAGCACAGGAGGAGCTTTTGAAAATGGAGAAAACCTGAGTCTCGAGTATGCGGCTCCTGACGGATTAGAATTCCAGGTGGGACAGGGTACGGTTAACTGTTTAGGTAGCGGTCTCTCCGATTGCAACATAAATGTTAGCTCAGATTTGATTACCATTACTTATACAAGAAGCTACGATACCCTCCTGAACAGCATCGAAATTAGGGATATATTTATCAAAGCAGAATCAGGAACGGATCCTACTTTCGCAGAGCTAATTAGAACTGGGGGAAATGCCCTGCAATATGATAATGAGGTAGGAGATGCTGTAAATATAGCTTCTGTTTCCATTCTCCCAACTGTTAAACTTGCCGATCTTCCATATGACGATAGTTTTGAGAGCAATCAGTCTTTCTGGATCCCTTCAGGTGATAGCTCTATTTGGGAAGTTGGAAGCCCGCAAGGTGAGATAATAGACAGAGCTGCCTCTGGTCAGAATGTATGGATGACTGATTTAGATGGTTCATATTCTACCCTGGATACTTCCTGGGTAGCAAGCTCATGTTTTGATTTTCGCGGACTCTCAAACCCTTTGCTCTCCGTGAGCATTTGGTCTGATACAGAATCAGGTTTTGACGGCACTGTTTTTCAACAATCGCTGGATGGTGGAGACAGCTGGCAAACTGTGGGAACTAATGAACGGGGGATCAATTGGTACAATTCAGCGACCATAAGTGCTAATCCCGGTAAGCAAACCACTCAAGAAGAATATGGATGGACAGGGAGAGACACTGCCTGGAGAAGAGCCTTCGTCAAGCTTGATCAGGTAGATGATCAAGATGCCGTTCGCTTCCGTTTTGCTTTTGCCAGTATAGGTCAAATAGATGAGACCCAAAGCAATAATGGCTTTGCCTTCGATGATTTTTTCATTGGTGAGAGTGACACCCGTGTGCTGATGGAGCATTTTACGGATGATTCGCCAGTAAGAAATGTCGCTAATGAAGAAGTGCAAGGATTGGTATCCAGCTTTTCACCCAATGTAATTCCTATTCAATATCATATTACAGCTGGCGACGAATTTTATGAAAGAAATAAGGCCGGGCCAAGGGTAAGAGGATTATATTATGGCGTTTCAGAAGCAGGAAATGCAGTAGTCAATGGAAATGAATTTCTAGGCCTTAGCAGAGAGCTGGATGCAGGGGTTCTGGAACGAAGCCTATTAAAGACCAGCTCTATTTCTGTCGGCCTTGATACCTTAGAAGATGAGGCTATAAAAATCCTTCCTTCAAGAGATATTCCTGAGGAAGCTGTCCTTTATGTAGCTGTAGTTGAAAATACGGAAGAGCAAGAAGCAGTATTCAGAGCCTTTCTGCCAAATGCTGGAGGAGTACTCCTTAATGATCCTCAAGCAGGAGTACTACAATCTTTCAATATAAGCTGGGACGAAACTACAAGTGCTTCAACTTCTATTTTGGATAACTATGATAGCTTAGAAGTAGTAGTTTTCGTGCAAAACCGGGAAACTAAAGAAGTCTATCAAAGTATATCTTCTCCCATCTGGTCAGGATTGTTGGAAAGGAACGCTTTAAGGGAAGGTCTGTTTAATGATCCGGAAGCAAAACTTAGTTTTTACCCGAATCCTGTGCACGAGTATATCTTCCTGGACTTTGGAAAAATAAATCAGGAAAGACTTCAACTTAGTATAAGTGATTTGCAGGGGAAAAGCGTATTTCAACAACTTATCAAACCAGGCTTGTCTTTGTATGAACTAAATTTAGCACAGCTAAGTAGAGGCATGTATTTCCTGCACCTTACAAAGGAAGGAGAAAGTGTAAGAAAGGAAAAAATCATTCTGAGGTAAATACAGAATTTTAGAATCAAGTCAATCCTTTTTTCCGAAGCTGTCTTCATCCCCAGGATAAGGGAGGAAGACAGCTTCTCGTTTTCTGATTTTATATGTTTGAATATTTTCTGCCGGATTACCAATTTTAGTCTTGCTCTTTAATCCACAGAAATCTGTAGCATAAGAATAAACTATTCCATCATTTACAGAGATATGGTGTCCTTATACAAACAAAGGATGGAAGATAGGACATGTTTAAGGAAGAATAAGAAAGTGGATGCAATTCAGTCAAATAATTTTTATGTTCGCGCTGATAAATGGAAATCCAGGAAGGCATTTAGTCTTTGAAAGCTGCAAACTATAGAGCTAAATTCTTTCTTATCTCTTTAGTCAATCAGAAAACACACAATTGAAAATCACATGGCAGAATCAAATATTTCCATTGGGCGCCTTTGGCAATACATACGAATATTTTTAAAAGAGAGATTTGACCTGAATGAAGGAGAAGCCTCTGAAAAGCAAACCATAGAGGAGATAAAGAAGGGCGTCATTTTCAAAGGAGCCAATCTTTGGATTCTGATCTTTGCTATCATGGTGGCTTCGGTTGGGCTCAACATCAACAGTACTGCAGTCATTATCGGAGCAATGTTAATCTCCCCTTTAATGGGTCCAATTATGGGGATAGGACTTGGCTTCGGGATCAATGATTTTGAGTTGATTGTTAGGGCTCTAAAAAACCTCGGAATTGCGGTTGCGATTAGTGTGTTTACCTCTGCACTTTACTTCTGGATTTCTCCGCTGAATGATGCTCAATCCGAATTGCTGGCCCGTACTTCACCAACCCTCATGGATGTATTCATTGGTTTGTTCGGAGGTCTTGCAGGGATTGTAGCGGGTTCAAGAAAAGAGAAGAGTAATGCTATCCCCGGAGTGGCAATAGCTACAGCCCTTATGCCTCCTTTGTGTACGGCAGGCTATGGATTAGCTACAGCGCAATGGAGTTACTTTTTCGGAGCCTTTTACCTTTTCTTCATCAATAGCGTTTTTATCAGCCTTTCGACTTATCTCATTGTTCGGGCGTTGCGCTATTCCCCCAAGGAATTTATGGATGAAGCCAGAGAGCGAAAAGTAAAGCGCTACATTGCCTTGCTGGCCATTCTGACGATCATTCCCAGTGTGTTTACAGGTTGGAATATGGTGAGGGAGAGCATTTTTAAGCGGAATGCCAATGAATTCATTAGCCAGGAACTGGATTTTGAAGGTTGCCAGATCATTTACCGAAAACTGGATTTTGATCCGGACAGTTCCAGTATCGAAGTGACCCTATACGGTAATCCCGTTTCAGAGGAGGAAATCGACGAGGCGATGGATCGAATGCCGCAATATAATCTGGCCTATGCGAATCTCATTATTCGTCAGGGATATACCGAAAATGAATCTATCGGTATGGATGAAATTGAATTGATGAATGAGCGTTTGCGAACGGGGATCATTGAAGATATCTATAAAAAAAATGAAGAACTCTTGAAAACCAAGGATGCACAAATTCAATTGCTGGAAAATGAGATCCTGAAATTCAAAGCTGCTGAATTGCCCTTGAAAGACCTGGCACAGGAAATCAAAGCGATTAATACGAATGTTACGGCTCTTTCCGTATCGCCGACATTGATGACTACCACAGATAGTCTGAAGCAGGATACAGTCTTTCTTGCTTATGCAGGCTTTAGAAAACGTCCGACAAGGGCTGAATTGAGGAAGTTGGATAAATGGCTAAAGGTTCGGGTAAAGACGGATAAGATTAAGTTGTTGACGCGCTAGTATTCTTGATAGCGGAGTATATTCTATTTCAGCTGAAAAGCATCCATTAATTCTTGAAAAAATATGGGATTTAGACAATACTTATTTTTGAATGGAGTAATTTAGATTCGAACTAAAATATTGGATAATTCTTATGAAAGTAGCCGTCTTTAGCACAAAATCCTTTGACCGGGAATACTTCAATAAATTCAATACTGAGGGTAAGCATGAGCTGACCTATTTCGAAGCTCCCCTGAACCCAAATACAACTAATCTGACCCAGGGATTCGATGCGGTATGTGTTTTTGTAAATGATAAACTCGATGCATATACCGTTGTAGAATTGAAGAAAAATGGGGTGGGCTTGATTGCCCTGCGTTGTGCAGGATTCAATAATGTTGATCTGGAAGCCGCAAAGGAAAATGATATAAAAGTAGTAAGAGTTCCTTCCTATTCGCCTCAGGCAGTAGCAGAACATGCAGTGGCACTTATCCTGACCCTCAATCGTAAAACCCATAAAGCCTATAACAGAATCCGGGAGAACAATTTTTCTTTAGAAAGGCTAACGGGATTTGATATTTATGGAAAAACGGTAGGCGTCATTGGAACCGGGCAAATTGGTCGAATTTTCACTCGTATTATGTTGGGATTTGGTTGCAAGGTGTTAGCTTTCGACCTTCAGCCTTCTGAGGAGCTGATAAAAGCTGGAGTCATCTATGCAAGCTTTGATGACTTGCTGGCTGATTCTGACATTGTTTCCCTTCATTGCCCTCTAAATCCTAACACTCGCCATCTATTAGGCGAAAAGGAATTTGAGCAAATGAAAGAAGGTGCGATGCTTATCAATACCAGTAGGGGAGGACTTATTAATACGACTGCTGCCATTCATGCCCTCAAACACGGAAAATTAGGATATTTGGGAATAGATGTATATGAACAGGAAGAGCATCTTTTCTTCCGGGATTTATCAGAGAGTATCATTCAGGATGATGAGATTGCACGTTTGATGACTTTCCCCAATGTGCTAATTACCGCGCATCAGGGATTCTTTACACGAGAAGCTTTGGAGGAAATTACCCAGACCACTTTGCAGAACCTCACGGATTTTGAGGAAGGTAAGGAACTCCTAAATGCTGTTTAAAGTCTTTGCGTTAACTATCTTTTACTTCTAGTTCTTTATCTTCGACAGGTATAGAGAGGACTGGGCACTCAAGGTGATTGATTAACTTACTGGAATTGCTGCCTGTCCATAATTTTTCAAAAGATCCTTTGGGGCGATGGACCAAACATAGTAAGTCAGCTCCGGTATTTTTCATAAAGAATTGGATGCCCGACTCAACGCTATGGCCCGCCCGTGTGTGTATGTTACAGGGAAGGTCTGGGCATAAGTCTTTAAACTCATGCATATTGTCCAGGATTTCCTGACTCACCACAAATTCCTTTATGGAGCATATATATAAAAGGTGAATCGTGGTGTCAAAATCTCTTACTAGCTCAATTAACTCCAAAAATGCTTGTTTAGCAGCTTCCTCAAACTCACTGGCAAATACGATTTGCTTAAGTGGAAATTCGTCGATTTTATTTTTGATAATCAGAACCGGAACATCCACTGTCTCGCTGATCTTTTCTGCATTGGAGCCTGTATACCATTCTTTGATTCCTGTGGCTCCTTCAGAGCCCATTACAATCAGGTCAATCTCATATTGCTCTACCAGTTCCTCCGTATTTTCAAATAAATCTCCCGGCGAATGTATGGGATTTATGTTTAGCCCAGTGTTGCCATAATTAGAAATAATGCTTTCAAACTGTGCCTTCATCTCCTTATCTCTTTTTCTGGCAAGGGTATTGAAGCTTTTTTGTTCTTCCGTTGCTTCATCCCAATTGGGGGGCAAATTGCTTCTATGGTAGAGAAATATCTGGCCTTTTACTTTTTGCGCAAAACGTACGGCTGCGTCTAAAGCCTGCATGGAATTTTCGGAGAAATCTGTGGGTAAGAGTATATTTTTAAGCTTGCTAGACATAATCGATGTATTAAAATAGGTTGAGGTAAGGCTTTGGCTAAATGCCCAAGTTTCCTTAATAATTTCCTTTAGGATAAAACCTTTTCCCTTACCCCGTGATGAAAGACAAGTAAGGGTTTTTCGGTGATATACGCTTGTTGTTTGCTCTTGCTTTTCTGGAGCATCCGTTCCAACCAGCTTTTCTCATGCATAGCCATCACTACCAGATCCGTTTGATTGAGTTTTACATAATTATTTATGCCCTCGTGGACACTTTCCGTATTAAAGACCCTAAAGGAAACATCCAGCTCAGACAGCTTTTCTTTAACTGCTTTTTTGTACCAATCGTACACCTCTACATCCGCATTTGCCTGGTCGTTTGAAATGTGCAGAACTTCTACCTTGGCGTCAAATAGGCGGGCTATTTTTGCTAATTCATCCAGAATAAATGCATTCTCCTTTTGGTAATCAGTAGCAAATACAATGGAGTTGATTCCGCTGAATTCAACCCCTTCTGGAATGGCAAAAACGGGGCATTTCGCCTTTTCAATGATAGATGCTGTGTTAGAACCCATGATGTACTTTTTGAGTCCACTCGCCCCATGGGTTCCCATGAAAATCGCTTCTGCATCTTCCTTTTGGGAAAGCTTCAATAAATTTTTTACAAAAGGCCCTCCTGTGGCTACGTATTCACAAGAAAGAGTTGAATCTTGCGCGGCTACCATATTCTTCCATATCTTGAGTTGTTCCTCAGCTTTAATTTTCAGCTCCTGGTTCATCTGAGGCAAATTAGTAGCGGGAGCCTCTATAAATGGGCGTGCATATTCAAATCCATGAAACAAAATCAAGCGCCCCTCAAGCTTTTTAACAAGCGGAAGGGTATAGCCTAAAGCATTGAGGGAATTGCTGGAGAAGTCGGTTGCAAAAATAAAGGTGTTCATCGCAGGATTAATTAGGTACATAATTAATTTCCCTGATTTACAGATGATATTTCATAAGAAAAGTCAGTTCTGCTGATGATTTTTTACCATGGATGTTTAGAAGGCGTGAGTAAAAAATAGAAGTGGTTTATCAAAAACATGATTCATATCTCACTTTTGTTAAGTAAAAGCAGAGTTTTTTCATCTTCTCTTTTTGCACTAAGTTTCATGCTACGGTAATGTTTGATAGTAAACATTACTATTGTAATGAATGGGAGGGTAGAGGTAAGTATTTTTAAATTGGAATTTAGGATTCCGATTAAGCTAATAAGTCCTAAGAGTACGCCTATACTGCCTATACCCATATAAACCAAGCGCTTATTTGGCTGCTTTTGAAATAAACCAATGAGTAAAAAGAGCTGTCCAAGTACAGGCAGTATTATTAATGGATGAATAATGGAGCCTGGTTCAGTAAATAGTTTTGATAAGATTTGTCCTTCCAGTTGGAAAAGAAATGCCTGATTATCTCCTCCCCATTCCAAGTAGCCAATAAGTGAACTGATCAGAAGGAGAAAATTCCATATTTTACTTTTCAAACTTTCATTTATCATCCTGCTATAGATTTGGGTTTCTGAATAATGGAATTACAAGATTTCCTACAGAGACTTATAGTTGAACAATCCTCAGGACTCCTGGAATGATCTTTCTCAAGAAAGCTAGGAATTTAAATCAGTATCCTTGAATCCACCCCTACCCAATCAGCCCCAAATACCTTCCCATCCAATAAGGCAATAACCAGATATCTCCCGCGCTATACTCCCGATTCCCATTTCCCCTTTCTCTATCCAGGTTAAAGGTATTTCCATTATGCTTTTGGATGGGACGCTCATAGGGAGAAAGGACTTCATCAATGGATTGTCCCCTGAAATTTTCTGGGAGAAATGACAGGTCCTTACGATGGGAGTTTTTGATGTCCCAATTGATAAGGTCTAGCGGGTATTCTTGTAAATACCAGATAGCTGCTTCCTGGTCATAATCTTCTTTACCAACCAAGTGGGTCATAATATTCCACAAGGCCTCTTTTTCGGGTCTTTCTTTTTCCCAGTGATCAATAATAGCTTCCCGATACAAGCTTTTTAGTGAATCATTAAAGGCATAGCGGTAAAGCCCCCAATAACCCAAAAAATACATTTCATCGTCCGAATGGTTCCAGCCTTCAGATAGCATTTTACTCCAGTCGTCAGATTCCTCAGGAGCCGGACCGATCTCGCTCATGGGCCTTAAGAGGTTTTCCAGATAGCCATGCTCCTCCATTAACTCAAAGGCTATCTTTCGGTATTTTTCTTTTCGGGTGAAATGATAAGCCGTTTGCAGCATGCTAATTATATTGGAGGAATTGAGTTTTCGATCCCCTACCATAATTGGTCTTGCATTTACGTACTCAGGATTCCAACGGCCCCAGGTTGTGGGTTCTCCGTCATGATCAATGAGATACAGGTCATTTTTTACAACATGAGACATTAGGGTATCCATCAATTGGATTGCCAGCTCTTTCACTTCTTTATCTGAAATCAGTTCCGCTAAAACCCCAAAAGCAAACATATGGCCAATGGCTTCATCGCTGCTGGTGGTAGATTTCCAGTCCCAGATTGAATCTCCTACAGCTAACCAGCGTTTTTTATCCGAAAGTTTGTCCACGTATCCGCTTCTTTCAAAAGAACGAGAAGGGAAGCCTGGAACGGGATTGATGGTGTAAAGTCGCTCCATGGCCGCCAAAGATTCTCGACAATTCTGCCAGGCCTCTTCCGATGGATCGACCGCATACCTGAATACTTGAGAAGCGAGGTACATACCCGTCCATAGTCCGTCATTGTCGGAGTCCTTGAGTCTGCCGCTTGAAGGAATTCCTTGCTGTAATCCTACTATTTCAGCATTAAAGCCAAAGCGGATATGTCGCTCTCGGACCTGTTTTTCGAAATAATCCGCTTTTTGAGCAAGTGTCATAGGTTTGTATACCAATTGAGCTAACCCAGTTTCAGATAATAAAAGCACCGAGCTATCCGGACCCTGGCTTATGTGCTTTACCTTATTATCAGCTAGCCAGCGATTTCCGTAGTAGTAATCAAAACTCCCATCTTCCTTTAGCATAAAAGCTCCTTCCTCTGTACCAAACCAATAGCTTCCATGAATAAAAGCCACCGATACAATGGGACTGGAAGGAATTGCCGCTATGGCTTTCGACGCTTGACCATTTTCGACAAAAAAGAAAGTATCCCTTTGGGCAACCAACAATTTCCCGCCCTGATTAGACATGCTGACAAAATCTCCTTGAATAGAAAGTTTGCTAAGTTTTTGGCTGGCTGCTTCGAAGGTGTAAATTCCTGAATCTGTGAGAATACTATAGGAATGCCGAGAAGGATTAAGATGAAGCTCCAAAATTTCCTCAGCTAATTCCGTCTCCCAAAGTAATTCTTCCCCTTTTAAAAAATAGAGATGATTCCCTTTCGCCAGTAAGATTGAATCTGTATTTCCTATAGAAAATTGCTCGGCATTCAGAATTGAGTTTGAAAAGTAATAACTGCCAGCCCTGCTATTGCTCGAAATTTCCTTTTCTCCCAAAAAATAAAATTCCTGATCCCTGATCAGCATATCTGTAATTCCTGCATCCTGAAAGTGTAAATAGGATTGATCAGGATAAAGTTTACCTGGATATAATAATTTTCCTCCGGCAACTGTCATCAGGCCTCGAGATGAAAGTACCTTGATATTATTGTTTCGATCAGCATACACTTTTTGAAGACTTATGTCCTCATCTGGATAATACTTAATGCTATACTTCTGGATAAAGGGAGTATCCGCATACTTTATTTCTGCTTGAGTTTCGCAAGCAGTACTTACTATATACAACACCAAAGGAAGGAGGTAGATTGAGAGGGGTAGAGAGCATTTCATAGGGCATTGAATAAATCAATGGATTCTGTTTACCCTAATCTAGCATTTCTTCTTTTATTAGGAAGGAGAAATTTTAAGCTTGATTTTTTTTCAACAGCTCGAGCAGTCTGGTTCTCCAATTAACTTACCCTCTTTATTTAGCTCATATTTACAACATTCTCTGAATTCTTTCTTTAGCCTATCCTTTGCTCTCCGAATCCTTGCTTTTGTATTTTCAAGACTAATTTCCAATTGTCTGGCGACATCTTTTTGTTTGTAGCCTTTAATATAGACCATTTCTATAACCTCTTTGTAATTGTCTGGCAATTCATTTATCAATTTGTCGAAGCAACATACTACTTGATATTCCTGATCGGGAATTTCTTTAAATATATTCGATTTGTATACCTGAGGAGTTTCTGCATAAAAGAAATCAGCTATTTCATTGCGAGCAATTTGATATATCCACGCTTTGACCTTTTTCTCATCCTTAAGTTTGGAAAGATTTTTATGAATTTTCAAAAATGTATTCTGAAAAATATCATTTGCTTCATTTTTGTTTTTAACCTTCTTAAGGATGAAAAAATAAAGCTCATTGCCATAATTATTCCATATACCCTGAGTTCCCATATTCGAAATATTAAAGGCTAGCTATTAAAGCTAACCTTTATATTAAAAAAATTATTTACAATTCTTAGCAACAATCACACTTCTTACATGTGCATTTAGTACAGGGGCAATTGTTCTTCGAACAATCTTTACAGCTGCAGTTATCACAGGTACAATTTTCGCATTTACATTTATTCATAAGATAAAATTTAAAGGTTCAAAAGGGAGACTGCAAACCGGCAAAAAAGATACTTCTCTCTTTCAATTTTTTTTATCCTTTCTCTCGCTTCTCCTTTATTCCTTGATTTTCTAGTTCTCTAAATTTGCATTACTGTGTTTAAAGGGATTTGGATTAATTTATTGATTCACAGTAGTTAAGTATGAGCGATATCAAGAGGCGCTAATCGCTAGTATTAATAAAAAAAGAGGTGCTCTTCTATGAAGAACACCTCTTTTTTTTATGTAAAAGCCAAAATTTAGAGTGGCATTATTTACTTCTTATAAACAGGCCTATACTCCACTTTATCTATGATCATTTTTGCAATGATTTCTTTCATAATTTCGGAAGTTCCCCCATAGATCGGTGCAATCCGAGCATCACGATAAATGCGGCCAATAGGATATTCCTCCATAAATCCATAGCCACCAAACATTTGCAGGCATTTGTACGAGATTTCATTCAACAAATCCGCTACTCTCATTTTTAACATGGAGCATTCTTTTACTACACTTTCACCTTGTGCCAGACGATAACTTGTTTGATAAGTAAAAGCTTTATAAGCCTCAAATTCTGTAGCCATTTCTGCGATTTGATGACGTAGGGCTTGAAATTTATTGATGGTTTGTCCGAAAGCCATGCGCTCAGATATGTATTGTAAAGTAATTTCCAATACATGATCTATCATCCCTATACAGGCAGCCGCGCCTGTCAAACGTTCTACTTGCAAACTTTCCATTACGTAATAAAATCCTTTGCCTTCTTCCCCCAGCAGATTTTCCTTGGGAACACGAACATTGTCAAAGGAAAGTTCAGCAGTATCAGAACTACGGATCCCTACTTTATCCAGTTTTGTCTTTGTTACTCCTTCAGCATCCAGGTCAATGACCAACATGCTCATTCCTTTCTCAGTTTTAACTGCAGCTACAGTATAATCGCCATAATATCCATTTGAAATAAAGGTTTTTGAACCATTAACAATGTATTCATCCCCCTCCAATTTGGCAGTGGTCAGAATGCCTTTAAAATCAGAACCTGCAGAAGGTTCAGTCATGGATAGAGAACCAATTTTTTCGCCCGATACACTGGGCCTTAGATATTTTTCTTTGATGAAAGGAGAACCTGCATGTACCAGATAATTCATCGCCAAATAACTATGACCGGCAACGACTGTTTCAAACCCAAGGCTACCGGTTCTCCCCATTTCTTCACATAAAATAGTCGAATACATATACCCCAATCCCATACCGCCATATTCCTCTTCAACTTCTAAGCCTAAATAACCCATCTCTCCCATTTTTCTTAAAACACTGCGGTCTGTTTTTCCTTGTTTTTCCCATTCATCGAGATAGGGAATTACTTCAGCTTTGAAAAAATCTTGTAAAGAGCTTCTGAATAGTTCGTGTTCTTCGTTGAAAAATAGTTGGTTCATGTTGATGTTAAATTTTTAATGTTGATAACAAGGTAGTCAGAGACAAAGTTGTCAAAATTGAGCATCTAGCGTTTTTCCCTCTACATACATACAAAAAAGTGCAGCTTGTATTTTACTCACAACATCAAAATCCTGCTCCAGTCCTGGTGATGCTGCTATGTATGCACCCTTAAATTCGCAGTAAGATACGGTGAGTTCAGAACTCAATACACCTGTTTTTTTACTGATAGTTTTGCCTGGCTTACTTAGTACGTTATGCCTTGTAGGGGGATTAAAGCTACGACAATAATTAAGCCTGTAGGTAACATGATCTTCTAATTAAGCATTAATAGTTGAAAATTCTTGAATTACCTCCTTCACTGACTTCACAGATGTAATATTCCCAACCCCTTTCCCTGCCTGCCAATACTTAACATTATCATCAAAGGCTGCTTTGTTATACTTCTTCAAGCCTCGACTCATCAAATACATCCGTGCATATTTTTTGAGTTTACGCTTCGTGAGCATATAGGAAATGATGGGGCCAGTTCGTAAGCCCCCCTTCATAATATCATCAGTCTTGATCATTGAGGAGTTATTGCCTGCAATTTTATTTGTCCAAACAATATCATCCTCAGACGCTTCGACTATTGCCTGCTTGTAAGCATCTGAGACTTTGCATTCGTGAGTAGCTAAAAATCGAGTTCCTAATTGAACGCCGGCATATCCCATATCCAGTGCTTTTTGAAGATCTTCAGCATTTCCTATACCACCTGCACAAACCAGGGGAATACCGATGTCATGCAATTCTTCCATAAACTGTTCGGCGGATTGAATTCCCGTCTGACCTCCACCTCTCCAGTTGATGCAATTCAAGCCATCGACGCCAGCATCTCGCATGGCCAGCGCCACTTTTTTATTTGGGACATCATGATAGACTTTGATCCCATGCTCTTTGGCTATTTTAACTACAGCATGAGGCTTACCCAAAGAAGTCAGGAAAAATTTCACCCCTTCCTCAATAGATATTTCCATCCACTTCTGCATTTGTTCGTGGTACTTTTTATTCGCTCCCCCGAAGATGGTAAAGTTTACCCCAAAGGGTTTATCGGTCAATTTTTTGATCAATTGTAAGCCTTCTCTAAAATCATGTCCATAGAGGGAAGTCATGGATACAGGTTGGACGACTCCAAAGCCGCCAACATCTGAAACAGCTGCAATCAGCTCTGGGTTAGAACCCGGATACATGGGGCCACAAATTATAGGGATTGCAGCGCCTGTATCTGTTAAAAATTGTTGAGTAGTTGGTTTCATATTTTTTAGTAGTAAGAAGGCATGGGAAAGGTGTCAGGAGTTAGGGTGCAGATTGGTCCAGGTAATAAGAGACAATCGTCTTCTGGCCCTTCTCACCTCATTCTTCACTCCACGGTAATCAAATCTCCATCATTTGAAAAATGAATCTCCCCCCCAAAGCCCTTCAATTCTTGTTTATAAATATTTTTTATGAGAATTAAATCTGGGGGAGGGGCAAAATGATGTAAAACGAGTTTCTTCACATGGGCTTTATGGGCAATATCGGCTACTTCAGCAGGTGTGGTATGGTAGTCCTGGATATCATGGACGATTTTTCCATTTCTTTTCATCCCAGCTTTTTTGAGTTCTAATTCCATCTTTCTTATCAAAGAATTCAAGATAACTTCATGTACCAATACATCAGCATCTTGTGCCATTTCTAAGACCATCTCGTTCTTTTTGGTATCACCACTGAGGACCACCTTCTTCCCTTTATATTCGATGGCATAACCGACTGCTGGTTCTATGGGTTCATGATTAACATCAAAAGCTGTAATCGTAATTCCATCTTGCTGATAAATCACTTCCTTGGCATTTGGAACATTTTTAAACTCATGGGGAATTGCTCTGGCTTTCGTTAGGTCCATGGTTTCGGGTCCATGGTGAGCAAGCCTATGGCTATTCTCAATGTGCAGAAATTGGTTTATTGCTTGGTTGAGGGTGTCTGTCCCATCTGGTCCATAGAGATGTAATTCATTGTTTCGTCCAAGCAACCAAGAACGACTGATTAAGCTTGGTAAATCCATCATATGATCAGAGTGCCAGTGCGTAATGAAAATTCCATCCAGACGATCTAGAGGTAAGCCCATGTTTTCAGCCTTTTGTACGACACCATCTCCTACATCAAAGATGAAAAAATGCCCATTAACGATGATTGCAGTACCTGTTTGTACCCTTTCCCCAGGCATGGGAGAAGCTGTCCCAATCGTATAAATTCTAATACTTTCTTTATCAGCCAGGATTTGGGCATTTTCCTCATTTTGCATGGCAATACCCTGTATTTGTCGAGATATTGCCAGAGATACTAAAGGTTCCGGGAAAAAACTTACCATGATCCAAACAGATACAAGGAGTATTATTACAGTAGCAAGTAGCAGCCGAACTGCTTTTTTTATTTTATTAGGCATTTATGCTGCTTTTGGGTGATTCTTTGAGTTAAAAAGCTTATTTCTAAATATCAATAGAAAGCCTAAAGCAAGCAAAGCTGACAAACATAGAAGAACGATAGATCCTATTTTTTTGATTGCTTTGGCCTCTACCACTTTATGCGCTTCATAATCAGCTCCCATTTCCTGAACGCCAAATTTTTCAGCATACTCTTCATAGTCGGCCATAAGTTCGGCAAATTTCTCTGCATGTTGTTTTGATAAGTCCTTGGTCTCACCTGGGTCAGTAGCCAGATTAAATAATCTCCACATCAGATCACCATGAGGCTTCGCATTTTTGACGATTTTCCAGTTTCCCTTAAATAATGCTGCGCTACCTGCTGACTCTATCCCAATAGCTTCATTATTTGCATAAACTTTATCAACTTCTCCTTTTATCAATGGAATCAAGTTCTTTCCTGTAATGGGGACTTCAGATTCCAGTGTTGCCATGTCAACGCCAGCCATTTCTAATAGAGTAGGAAGAATATCGGTAACCATTACAAATGCTTCTTCCTTGCGCTGTGGAACATTTTGCCCCGAAATAATCAGAGGTACACGCAAGCCTCCTTCGCCGGTATAGGTTTTAAAAAAGGCAAAGGGAGAAGCCGTTGCACTGGCAAATTCAGTTCCTATGGCTCCATAGTATCCTTTTTCCCCGAGACGCTCCGGATCTCGGTGATACCCCTGCCATCCCAACCAGTATTTAACTATATTATTTCCTTGAGGGTAGCCTCCTTCTGGTCCATTGTCAACCGTAATCACAAAAACAGTATTATCGTATAAATTCCTTTCTTTCAAATACCTTATATACCTTCCTATGTGAAAATCCATGGCTTCCAACATAGCCGCATGTACCGCCATATCGTTGACAGCTTCTTGCTTTTCCAATTCTGCAAGCCTGTCCCATTTTCTCAAATCGGGCAGCATATCACCTAAGGTCATATCCTGAGGAACAAAGCCTAATTTCTTGGCTGTTGTAAAACGCTTTTCTCTCAAATCCAGCCAGCCGCTCTTATAGACATCCTTGTATTTTAGGATAAACTCTTTGGGCGCCTGCAAGGGAATGTGTACAGCCTGAAACGATAAAAAGCTGAAGAACGGTTTATTCTTTTCCTCCTCTGTTTCCATAAACTCTATCGTTTTGTCCACATAGGTTTTGGATGAATAAAAGTCCTTGGGTAGAGGAACCGGCTTCCCATCCTGATGCCATTGAGCTGTAGATTTGATGGGAAGATAGCCTTTGGCTTCATAATTATCAGCTCCTGAAGCATCCAAAATAAAGGTGCGATCGAAACCTCGCCTGCTCGGCAAGTTTTCTTTACTATGCCCCAGGTGCCACTTGCCTGTCATGTAGGTATTATAGCCTACATCTTTTAATCGGGTAGCAAGAGTTTTTACCTTGTCATTCAATACCCCTTGATATCCAGGTAATTGCTGCTGTTCTTCGCTCAGAAACTCTGGAATATTAGGAACACCTGTCCAATGGCTATCTGTACCGGTCAGTAGCATAGCTCTCGAAGGAGCACAAACCGGTGAACTATGATAGTTTGTAAACATCATGCCTTTTCGAGCTAAGGTATCAATATTAGGAGTAGAGGCTTCTCCACCATACACCCCCAGGTCCATGAGGCCTGCATCATCAATTAAGATCATGACAATATTGGGTGGCGATGCCATGCTGTCATTTTGTGCCTTGACAAAACATAAGCCAGGCAAAAACATCAGAACTATTAAAGAATATCTCATGAAATTAGGTTGAAAGTCCGTTACATTATTGCTGTTCATTCTGGCCAAAAGTCAGGTTTTGGCAAATCAGGGAAGGTAATTCTAAATGTCTCAGCTCCAGCAAAATTTGGGGCTAACAATCTCTCCCGATAAAATTCTCCGCTGGCACCTGCATACTTACCGGTACCACCTGTGATTGCTCCTTTAAATTTTTGCCCTTTTACTCCCCATTCGAAAAACATGATTCCATGAATCGTATCGGTAGTAGGTTCATACCATTCTACTGGATTTTTTGCGGAACGAAAAGCGAAAGTTGCTGTTTGTTCGAGGATAACTTTGCCATCTAACTTATCGCATTCTGTAGTAGCTCTTAGGTAGGCTTCAATTCTTTGTTTATGATTCCTTTCTGGGAAAATTAAACGATCGAGAGAGGCACCAATGAAATCCCCACTGATATCTGTCAGTATACGATTTACAGAGGTGAAATTTCCGATGATTTTTTCCGGGTAAAGGGGTTTGAATTTTTTCTCACTGATCATTTTTAGTCCTCCAGAGGTCTTTGCGATAAAATCCGGATCATTGGGGTCCAATTCCAAAGGATTTTGACAGCATTTGTCTGCTTCAATCGTTCCTCCTACATGCATGGGACCACCTCCATGTAGCATAAGCCCATTTACGGGAAGGTCTTTGCCTACAAAGGAAAAATAGCTTCTTGGGATGATAGATGAGAGAATAGGGATACGGGCTAAAATTGCCTTTCTCTTTACACCGGATAGTGCCCAGTTAAAAGAATGATTCCAGGTTTGACCAAATTTATTAGAATCTGAAATGGTGTCAACTACTAGCATAACTTTGTTGTTTAGATTTCTGCACCTGCATGGTTAACTATTCCTAATGCGCCATCTTCCAATTGTTTTCTTATATCTGGCGGAATAGCTGTTTTTTGATGTTCTTTCACACTAACCATGACGTAGGTAATTTCTCCAACAGCTATAAGCTGTTTTGTTTTATAGTTGGTAAATCCAATGGAATAGGAAATAGAGGTCGTTCCTATTTTTTTAAGCTCAAAGGAAAGCGCAATGATGTCATCAAAGGTAGCAGGGGCTTTCCAACTCACGTTGACATTGACTACCTGGGTGTCAACCCCTTTTGCTAATAGATTTCGATAATCACCAAATATTGCTCGAAAGTATTCAAGTCCGGCAATGTCAATGTACTCTACGTATTTGGCATTGAAAACGACTTGTTGAGCGTCGCAATCAGAATAGCGGACGCGTAATAAGTAGATAAATTGATCCTTCATTTTTTATAAGTAATTGAGTTTACCATCTGCTGACTACTTTAACGGATGTCTTTGGATTTGGATCGTTATTAGGGTCTATGGCGATATTTCCATTTGCAGCGACCAGGATAGGAATTCCGGATTCCTTCAGGCATAGGTCAATGTTGTTCTCATTATCCCCTAAGTCTGCCAATTTGAAAGGAGTAAGCTGGACAGTGTCTGTACCATTGACTAAGGTTACGATAAAATCATCTTTTTCATTCTCTCCCAATTCCTCCCCATTTAATGCTCTCACCCCTCCAGACCAAACAGCTTTTACCACCATCTTTGTTTCCTCTTTCGGGCAATCACAACCGTCGCCTTTCTCTATATAGGGATAGTCTTTGTCAATCGTAAAATACTCCGCATAACTTAGAACTGGTCCTTCAGGAAGGGGAATTACTTCAATACTATCTCCTCTGAAATTTTGACCAGTTCTAGCCATTAAATCCCCTACCACTTTCACTGAGACCGGAGGATTATCTGGGTGATTACCATATTCTCCTATTAGGAGGACCGTCCGGAGTTCAAACTCTTCATTGGCGGGAAGGAAACTCGCTGCTTCTACTATGTGTATGGTTCCGTTTTGGGTGGTAACTGCAAAGTCAGCGCCTTCCAGACTTTCAGGATCAAGTTCATGAGAGAATACCAGGGGCATTCCATCCTGCCCAGGAGCATTTTTATAGATTAATCTGGCTCGCTGAGTAAGACCGTTATCCAGTCCAAAAAAAGCTGTCAATATCTTGGTCTCTCTTGTTTTATCTATCTCGGGGACTGTATCTGAAAGATAGATGGTAATAGCGTTACGACCGCTTAATTTATTTTGATTTCCACAAGCGGTGAAGATCAAAGCCATTAAAATCAGGATGGTAGTCGATAGAATTAAAGGCGTTGTTGTTTTCATTTTTCGGGTGAATATTTTAGGTATTTCAAGCTGTTTGTGATAAAATTAGTACTTTAATACTAATTTTAAAAATAATTCAGTACTTTTGTACTAATTGATCTTTGAAATTGGTTTGATAGAGTATTAAAAAAGGGAGATACTGCTTCATAATGAGCAAGGAATTTCCAAAGGCTTTATCCTAAATTCAGAATTATTTTAGCACTTTAGTACTAAATCTTGAGATGAAATTAAAAGAGAAGATTCTTATTAAGGCGGTCGAGTTATTTAATGAGCGGGGTATATCCTCTACCTCTCCCAATCAAATAGCAGCTGCTCTGGATATCAGCCCGGGTAATTTGACTTATCATTATAAGACCAAAGCAACTTTGGTAAAAGAGCTCTATGAGAAGATGCATGTGGACTCACTGGATTTTATCAGGCAGGAAGGCTATTTGACCCTACATGAATTTAGGGCAATCATTGGCAGATTTAAGGGTTTCATGGAAAAGTATAATTTCTTTTTTCAGGACTTATTTTTTATTCTTCAAAACTATCCTGAAGTAGAGAAACTATATGAAGAAAGCAATCTCATTCGCTTAAAACAAGGAAGGGCGCTTTTTGACCATTATATAGAAACGGGAAGAATGATCCCGGAAAGTGAGGGAATCAAATATGATTTTCTGATTCATAATGTGTGGATGGTCGGCGCATTTTGGAATTTTCAACGCAAGATCTTTAGCTCCAGCCAACTTTTTGAAAAGCCTATGGATATGGTAGAAATGACCTGGTATATGATTTTACCTTATCTGACAGAAAAGGGTAAAAGCGAGTATGACCAAATCAATGAATTTTTGGCAAATGCTATAAAGGAATAAATAGTAAACGGGCTAGAATATACTTTATAACTCACAAAGGTTTTCATTTGGTTTGGGCATAATTTAAATTCCAATCCATGAGAACTCCAGGAAACCTTCTAGCCATATAGCTAGTTGAAAATTAGGGATCACAATTCACGTTAAGAATCAAGATCTCTACGATCAAATTCGATCGACTACCTTAGGAAATTATGATCATGAGAAATCTGCTGTTATTGTTGAGACATCTTAGGATCAATACAATTGAGAAAGGGGAAATCATTATTGAAAAGGGAGAGTTGAGAAAAGATGTCTATTTCGTTAGAAAAGGACTCATTCGTAGTTTTTTTATTAATGAAAAATCAGAGGAAATAACCTTTCATCTTTTGCCCGAAAATCATGTGTTCGGAAATATCCATGCGATTTTATTTGATGAGCCTTCTCTTTTTTCTTATCAGGCTCTTGAGCGAACAAAAGTTTATACTATTGAGTATGATGCGTATTTTAAGGTAGTTGAAAAAAATCCAGAGATTCTGGAAATCAATAGGATGCATTTTAATAAAACAGTTCTAAGGCAAGCCTTTCAACGAGTGGAATCTTTGGTGTTATTATCTCCGGAAGACCGTTACAAAAAGTATGTAAAAGACTACCCTAATGTTATTGGCCGAACGCCTGATAAATACATTGCCAACGTTCTGGGTATCACTCCAACCTCACTCAGCAGAATTAGAAAAAGAATCTCTTCAAAAAAAGAGTAACTCTCTCGCATTTCTTGTCTTTTGTTGATTTCATCTAAGCTCCTTTTGACAGACTTTTATAGCGATCAACAAATAAAGACAGCCTTATATGCGACACCTTTCTTTTGTAATTCAATTTCTTTTAGTAAGTGTATCTATCCATGTACAGTCTCCTAAGGGGTATCAGCTAAAACTATCCCTTCATAGCAATTTGTTATCTCCTCGTGGGTAGGCAAAGGCGGCTATAGATATCGTATTGAAAAGCCGGATAATAGTTCATCTGCAATCCTGTTCATTTCACATAGTTCTATGTTCAGTTCACGGGCAATATACATGTAGCCCTCACAATGCAGTCGTATCCGAGACTGTAGTAAAAAAGATTCTCAATATCACTTTCACAACATTTTAACCCTATAAAATCAATAATATGAAATCATTGAAAATTCTGTCATTAATGTTTGCCCTTTTAGTATTTGGCACCAAAATTAGCCTCGCACAAGCAGCAGATCTCAGCGATGAGCAGAAACAAGAAATGGCTAAAAACATGGAGGAATACTATGAAGCTCTAAATCTTTCAGACGAGCAAAAGCCTGAATTTGAAGCTATCATGAAAAAATATATTCCACAGCTCAAGGCAGTGAAAGATAGCGGAGAAGGAAAATTTCAAATGTACAAAAAGGTGAAAGCCATCCGGAAAGATCAAAATGCCGATATGGAAAAACTTCTTTCCAAAGAGCAATACAAAGCTTACCTGAACAAGCAGGAGGAGATGCAAGAGCGAATGAAAGCAAATAGATAGCGGAGCTATTTTAGCCTTAAAGCTTTATTTCAAATGACACAAAACAAGCACAAATTGATCTACATAGTAACAGGTATCGTGATCGTACTCATTACCGTAGCCATTGCGTTGCCTTCCATACTAAACTCCTTTGGATTTCATCCAGACTTTGAGGGTAAGCAATATCAGCTAAGGGGAAAAAAGGCTTTGATCGTAACTACCAGTCATGGCGTTTTGAATAAGCCTGGAGAAACAGAGGGTAATCCCACAGGCGTATTTGGTTCAGAGATGACCATACCTTATTACGAATTTCTGGATGCTAAGATGAGGGTAGATGTGGCAAGTATTAAAGGGGGAGAAATACCCATAGACCCATCCTCTTTTTTGTACTTCATTAAGGAGGATGCGGATAAGAGGTATTTGGAAGACGACATCTTCAAGGCTAAAGTCAAAAACTCCATTCCACTCAAAGAAGTTGATTTCAAAGAATATGACGTAGTATTTTTTGCTGGAGGCTGGGGAGCCGCCTATGACATGGCGCAGTCTGAGTTATTGGCCGAAAAAGTATCAGAGGCCTATTACAATTCAGATGTTCTTTATGGAAGTGTCTGCCACGGAGCGTTGGCATTTGCTGAAGCCAAAGATAGTACGGGCAATTATTTGATAAAGGACAGGACGATGACTGGGGTAACTCAAAAGCAATTGGACCAATTGGGAATTGAGTTTACTCCCAAACATCCCGAAACTGAATTGATAAAAGCCGGAGCAAACTTTCAGGCAAATCATAAAAGGATGGATTTTTTCGCTACCCTGACTGTGGTTGATGAAGAGAAACGTTTCATTACCGGTCAAAATCAAAATTCCGGGCATGAGACATCTCAAATGATCCTGGAGTTATTATCAAAACATCAAAAATAATCATGAAGAAGCTGATTCAATATCTTGTTGCAATATGCTTAACGATTGGTTTGAGTACCTCTCTTAATGCGCAAGCTGATTCCTCAGACAGCAAACCAAACTTCGTCTTAATTCTGGTTGATGATGCGAGTCTTATGGACTTCAGTACATATGGAGGTGAAGCACGGATGCCTAATATCGATCGACTAGCCAGAAGTGGGATATTGTTTACGAATATGCATGCATCTCCGGCATGTGCTCCTTCAAGAGCAATGTTAATGACCGGTACAGATAGTCATCTTACAGGTGTCGCGAATTTACCTGAAATGCTGCCTGAAAAATATCAGACTATGCCTGGTTATGGTGGGGTGTTAAATGAGCGGGTACAGACAATAGCTAGCCGTTTAAAGGAAGCGCAGTACAATACATATACAACAGGTAAGTGGCATCTTGGACATGATGAACATACCCTTCCCAGTAAAAGAGGATTCGATCGGTCTTTTATTTTGGGTGCTTCAGGAGCCAATAATTTTGAAAAACAGGGGTATCTGCCCATGAAACCTACGGCTGATTGGTATGCTGATGGAGTACCCGTGGATCTCCCTGAAGATTTTTATTCTTCTAAGACTTATATCGACAAGATTCTCTCCTTTCATGAAGAGGAAGAAAACAAAGAAGAGCCCTTCTTTTCCTATATAGCTTTTCAGGCTATTCACGCCCCCATCCAGGCCCCGCAGGAATTTATTGATCCTTATACAAAGACCTATGAAAAAGGATGGGACAAGATGCGGATTGACCGCTTTGAAAAAGCAAAGGACTTGGCGCTTATTTCTCAAGATGCTACCTTAAATGATGTATTCCCAAACTTCAGAAAGTGGGCAGATCTAAGCGAAGAGGAACAGGGGATGTATATCCAGGACATGGCAGTTACTGCGGGTATGCTGGAAGCTATGGATTTTCATATCGGACGGTATATCGATTATCTGACAGAAAAGGGAATGATGGATAATACCCTATTCATTGTTACTTCTGACAATGGCCCAGAAGGTGCTGATTATCATACTTCGGTCATTAGCTGGGCCCTTAAACAGGGATATCACCGAGATTTAGGGAAAAATGGTGCCAAAGGCTATTTCGGTGCTACCGGACCTGAATTTGCAAATGCGATGGCCTCTCCTTTCTCTTATTTTAAATACTATACCGCTGAAGGAGGCTTGCGGGTTCCCTTTATCATGAGTGGAAAAAGCTTGCCCCAAAATGTGAAGTCCGATGCCTTTTGCTTTTTCACAGATATAGCACCCACTATTTACGATCTGGCAGGACTTTCAACCTTAGCCAATGAAGGCTTTGCACCTATTACAGGTAAAAGTATGTTAGCTCATATCCATGACCCCAATCAGGCTATTTACGGAATGGATGAGGGGATAGGTCTGGAAGTGGGAAATAGTGCGGCTTATTTTCTAAATGGATATAAAATTGTCAAAAATAATATACCTCATGGAGATAATAGCTGGCACCTACATTACTTGCCTACTGATCCGGGTGAGACAAAAGATCTTGCTAAGGAACAGCCAGAGCTTTTTCAAAAAATGTTATCAGAATACCAGGACTATGCGAAAAGGGTAGGGGTGATTGAGATGCCAGCAGGCTATTCAGCTGAAAGGGAAGTAACGAAAAAATCCTTTCTTGCAATCTTCAAGACCTTCCTTCCTTTCATTTTTACATCGATCCTATGTCTGGTAGTATTTATCATATGGCGTAAGACCCGATTTAATCTTCAACGCAATAGCTAGATAGAATTAATCAGCTCTTTTCTCACAATGTTAATCGTTCCATCAAAAACGAGTCAATAAAGTATAACTATCAAATAGTTTTTTTTATGAAAAAGACAGCAAGCTTCTTCATCCTTTTTATGGTGCTATTCCAATTTAGTGGTAGAGCACAAGGTGTAAGAAATATGCAAGAGGCCGGAATGAATAACAAAGCCATAAAAGTTGGTGAGGAACAACTAGAAAGAGATATTGCTGAACTCGCGGCTTTTAAGACAAAAGTAAAAGGCTTAGAAACAGCTCTTGGAACTAAAAGCATAGAAAAAGTAAAGACCTTAAAAAAGGACATTGTTTCAGATATGTACCGGGAGATCAATCAAAGTGAACAGAAACTTGCACAGGCTAAGCAAGAAGTTGTACAGAGTCAAGCAGAAGTAAGATCTTCTAATCGTGAGCTTCGGCGTTCACGCAGGGACAGAGCAAGTAGAGATGGAGATATCGGGGACGGAAGAGATTTGAGGGATGACCGGAGAGACAAGCGTGATGACCAAAGAGATGCCGCAGATGACAGAATGGATCTAGATAAAAGAATTGCGCTTGCTTCACGTCAAAAGCAGATCATGAATACCCTGGAGGCATTTTCATTCTCTGTGGAGCCTGCTTCCAAAGAGAAAGCTATAGCTAATATTCGAATAATGAACGAATTCATTGAGCTTATGGAAAAGGATATCGCCGCAACAAAGATAGAGCTGGCAGAAGATAAAGCTGAAAAAAGAGAAGATAGAAGAGAAAGATTTGAAGACAGGCGAGAAAGAAGGGAACGCAAACGAAATAATTAGTAGGGCTATCCAAAAATATGCAGAAAAAATAAACCTCAATCGTGATCCCGCGAGCTTTTGCAGTTACCATTCTTATGAACTTTCAGAGAATGGTAACTGCTTTTCAAGACAGTAGTAGTATGTACTCCTCCAAAATTGCCGATGAAGGATTCGCTTTTCGGGAATATCCTAAATCACATGATTTTCTATTTTGCCTTGTCGTTACTAACTCATTCATCCCATTTCAATATCCAATCCAAAACAGAAGAAGCAATAAGTGTAAGTAAGGCCAATTAACTCCAGTGAGAGCCTTGTTTATGTAATAAATCAAAATCCCATCTTAACTATTATTTAATCTACATCTTTTGTTTAGTTTTTATGTGCTCGCAACCTTGTAGAATAAAAGTTGTGAACCCTAGAAATGGGAATAAACAATGAAATAATACAGAGGTTCAAATCCGGGGATGAAAAAGCCTTCGACTTTATCTACAATAGATTTAGTAGAAAGCTTTTCAATACAGCATTTTATATATTAAAAGATGAGGATGCTTCTTTTGAGGTCGTACAAGACGCTTTTTTAAAACTATGGATGAAAAGAGGAGACATAGATGAAAGCAAATCTATAGAAGGCTATCTATCAAAAATCGCTAGTAATCTGGCGATAAAGAAACTGAAAAACATACTCAAGAATAATCTATTTGAGGAACTTCCCGATTTGCCTGCTTCATCTCTTGCCGATCAGGTCCTTTTGGAAAATGAATTTAGAGAGAAGGTTCTAAGTGAAATAGAATCTTTGCCTCCCAGGACAAGAGAAATATTTCTGCTTAGTAGAGAAAACGGCTATTCAAACAAAGAAATCGCCAATCAACTTGGTCTTTCTTTAAGCACAGTAAATAACCATATATACATAGCATTGACGAAATTGAGAGAAGGACTGGGCATCCAAGGTCTTGCCGGTTGCTTTGCCCTCTTTTTGTTTTAATCAAACTTTAACAAATTTTTCATCTATCTCTTTGGGCAGTGCCACTGTTCTAAGCCTATATAATGATAGATAGCTTGGTTTACTTTTATGACTATTAAGGATCTTTTGGAAAAATGGCATCATAATAATCTTACTCCTTTTGAAAGGTTGCAATTGATTGAGGCACTAGAAAAGGGAGAGGGTAAAAAGGAGTTTTTATCCTTATGGGAAGATGTATGGAATCAGGAAAAGCCTGCTGAGTCAGGAGATCCTATTGATAAAAAACTGGAGGAGATTCGCTTTGAATTGAAAAAAGAGATCAGATCCCAGAAGACCAAAGTCTTTACCATGAGAAGATGGCTTCCTTTGGTAGCAGCCAGCATAGCCAGCCTTCTACTTGTCTTCTGGTTTTCAACTCTAAATGAGGATGATACTAAGGAGAGAAAACCAGAAGAGATATCACAAAGAGAAATTAGGGTACCGAAAGGAGGCAAAGCCCAAAGGATTTTATTGCCAGACAGTTCGATTGTTTGGCTAAATGTAGACAGTAAACTCTCATTTCCATCCTCATTTTCAGATTCTTCAAGAATTATTCGCCTGGAAGGAGAAGGATATTTTGATGTGAAAGAAGACGAACGCAGACCTTTTACGGTAGAAGCTGATGACTTTAGTACCCATGTGATGGGAACTACTTTCTACATAAGTTCCTATAGTGGAGAGAATCAAAAGGTCATCCTTACAAGCGGGAAGGTTAAAATCAATCCCAAAGAGGCACAAGAAATTTTCCTCTCACCAGAAGAAGAATGGGTGCAGAGTCATCTGACAAAAAAATGGGAAAAGAGAAGAATCTCTATAGAGAAGCTGGGGCAATGGAAAGAAGGCTTGTTTAGTTTCTCAGATAAACGCCTGGAGGACCTGGAGCCTGAGCTTGAAAGGTGGTATGGAGTTGAAATCGAATTTGAGGATGAAGGAAGTAAAAACTGTAAAATATCAGGAAAACCTACCCATAAGTCTATTTGGGACCTATTGGAAAGTTTTTCATTTATAACTGGATTAGAATATAAAGTTATTGATAATAAAATTTTGCTGTATGGAGGTAGATGTAATTAATCAACATATGGACTAAAAAATCAACTTTCGAATTAGTCCTTTTTTTAAGGGGTGGCCTGGAAAAGTAAAAATGTCCAGACACACTCAGGCTAACTGTATCTAATGAAAAAATAACCATGGATCGAACTTTTGTTAACCTAAAGCAATTTCTTATGCGATTCAGCTGCTTAGTATTCTCCCTGTTTTTCAGCCTTCAGCTGGTCAGTGGGGAAGATATGTATGCTCAGGATTGGGAGATGGTTTTTGTATCCATTGATGCTAAAAACGCCACTCTGGTTGAGATTTTTAATCAATTGGAAAGTAAGACTGTCTATACCTTTCGATATGATTCCAAAATCAAGAATCACAAGGAGGAATTTTCCCTTTCCCATGAACAGAAAAATGTAAAAGAGATACTTGAAGAACTTGCTAATCTGGCCGGACTCAGGATCAAACTTAGAAATTCTACTATTTCAGTCGTTAAGAAGAGTCCTAAAAGGATTTACCTTAAATCAGAAGAATTAAAGGAAAAAGAAGTCTCTGGAAGGGTGATCGAGGCCGAAAATGGAAATGCGCTTGAAGGAGTAAAAATTCAGGTAAAAGGAACTACCATAGGTGCCTTTACCAATACGGATGGGACTTTTAGTATTACCGTTCCTGATGATGCAAGTATCCTTATTGTATCTTTTGTAGGCTATGGAACGGAGGAAATAGAAATAGCAGGCAGATCTACTTTTGAAATAGAGCTTACAGTCAGTTTTAAGGATTTGGATGAGGTCATTGTGGTAGGCTATGGGACTCAGGATTCTTATAAAGTAAGTGCAGCAGTACAGCAAATCAATAGTGAGGAATTGGAAATAGACAAAAGGCCTATTTCTACCATTGAATCTTCACTAGTCGGTTCGCTGCCTGGGCTTATCCTTGATCAGAATAGTGGGGAATTAGGAGCTCAAACAGCTATTCAGATTAGAGGTGCTAGTGGTTTGAGTAGTAGGAATGCACTGGTTTTGGTGGATGGCTTTGAAAGCTCAGTGGAAAATTTAAACCCTGCTGATATAGAATCTGTATCAATTTTGAAAGATGCAGCGGCGGCAGCTATTTATGGAGCGAGAGGGGCCAATGGGGTAGTTTTAATTACTACCAAAAGAACAGCAAGGAGTGAAGATTTAACACTCACCTTTTCCAGCAATTTATCTTTACAAGCTCCTAACTCTACTGCTGAACTTGTTGATTCAAGACAATTTATGGAGACCTTCAATGCAGCTCAATTCGCAGATAGGGTACGTGTTTTTCCGGATCAACGAATTGAAGATTTTGATTTTCCTTATTCGGATGAGGATATAGCTAGAGCGGAAAGCGGATTTTATCCAGAAACCAATTGGGTGGATGAACTTTACAACGAAAACGCTATCCAATCGCTCCAAAATCTATCTGTGCAGGGTGGTTCTGCTCAGGTAGGCTATTTAATGAATCTGGGTTATCTGTCTCAGAATGGGATTTCCCAGGGGCCGGATAAACTGGAACGAATTAGTCTCAGGCTGAAAGTTGATGCAGATATTAGCCCATGGTTAAGCATAGGCGCAAATATATTCAATGCCTATCGCGACTTAAATCGCATTCCCTTATCAACCAATAATGGTCTAAGAGGGCAACCCTTTTTTCCGGTTAGGTTAGATGCTGGACCTTTCGCAGGTGCTTATGTGTTTAAGGGTTCTACAAGTAATGAGGAAAATCCTATAGCCAAAGTAAATTCCGGTTCTTTTGACCAAACGCTTTCTGATGAGCTAAATCTTCAGTTATACGGAATCCTAAAACCAATAGAGAATCTGGCGCTTGAAGGTCGATTCTCTTATGTCCGGGAAAACGAGAACAGAGCCCTCTGGGACAATCCATATGAATACATAATTCTGGACGAAGAAAGTCTTGAGCCCACCGGAAATCCGGTTCCCTTCACCAACAATGACCGGAGCTTGACAGAGATTAGCAGTCGTTCCTTTTCCTTGAATACTTTGCTTACCGCTAATTATACTCAACGCATATCTGAGGTTCATAATTTGGATATTCTCCTGGGTTTTCAAGCACAAGAAGGCCAGGCCCGAAGTATATCAGCCAGTCGTTTCGGCTATATATTGCCTAATCTTCAAAGCCTGAACCTCGGAAATCAGATCATTGGATTTGGTAATACTTCAAACGCCTCAAATGACAGGTCTACTTTGTCTTATTTTTCCAGACTTGCTTATGATTTCCAGGCTAAATATCTGCTCGAATTTAGCTTCCGTGCTGATGCCAGTTCCAATTTTGTAAAAGATAAATGGGGCTTTTTCCCAGCTGTTTCAATTGGATGGAATATCGATAGAGAATCTTTTCTCGAAGATGTAAATGATCTGGACCTTCTCAAACTTCGGGCGTCCTGGGGGATAAATGGAGATGATGGCAGTTTGTCGGGCATAGAAACTGTAATTACAAATCCGGCAGGTATAGCTTTTGGTGGGAATGTGCAGCCAATTATCCTATTGAATAATACTGTCAATCCTAATTTAACCTGGGAAACTTCTCAGAAAGCCAATTTGGGGCTGGACGTGGTTTTGTGGAAAGGCAAACTGGACTTCACAGGGGATATTTTTGTTGATAATAGAGAGGACATCATTGCAAATGTATTGACTGCAGCTGAAGGAGGACTGGATGGGATTCTGGCCAATGTCTACGATGCCCGATCCTGGGGATGGGAATTTAATTTGGAACATCAAAGTAAGATTGGAAAGTTTGGTATCAATGCGAGTCTTAACCTATCCTTTTATAACAATAAAATTACCCAGGGAGCTGGAAATGCACCTTTGAATATTACTCCTGAAAATTTCCAATTGGAAGGTTTCCCTACGATCAATTGGTTTGGGTATGAGACTGCGGGATATTTTCAATCCGAAGAAGAGCTGGCTAGCTGGGTAAATAGTGCTGGAGAGCAGATAGATCAATCAACAGTCGTTTCTCAAGGAGATTCTTTTGGCAGATATGTCGGAGGCTATCGTTTTGTGGACCAAATGACTATTGATACGAATGGAGATGGGATTGCAGATACTCCAGATGGCGTTATTAATGGGGATGACAGAAAGATCCTTTTGGAAAATGCGGTGGATAATTATCGTATTGGAGGAACAATTGGATTTAGTTATCAAAGATTTACCGTATCAGCCAGAATTTACGGAGTACTAAAGAGCAATGAGTGGTTAAACAGCGGAAATAATCTTAATGCTTTTACTAGTTCAGGAGTTGCACCTTTTGTCTATCAAACGGATACCTGGAGCCCGGAAAACCCGACTGCTTTATTTTCTCAGGCCTATGCATTCTCTCGGCCCTATAATGCAGATATTTCAGATCTGATAATTGAAAGAGACTATATCAAATTCAAGAATATCAATCTTGCCTACTCCTTTGGGCCGAGAGTTCTTGAAAAGTTAAAGGTCATTCAGTCCCTTGATCTCTATGCTTCATTTGAAAACATAGGAATCATTTGGACCAATTACCCTCTTTTTGAATATGGTTTTGATCCTGAATTCGGAGCTAATGGCTTCAACTATCCTCTTTCTCTAAAATCATCTGTCGGGGTGAACCTTCAATTTTAGTACAAATGAATTTCAAAAAATATACAATAGGTATTTTCCTCCTGATCTCATTATGGGCATGCGATACGGAAAATTTCCTAGAAGTGGTTCCACAGGATGCATATACCAATGAATCCGTTTATCAAACAGAGTCTGATATGATTCTGGCTGTTAATGGACTTTATACTTTCCTCCCATTTCTTGAAGCCGATGTAAGTGATCCAAAACTCTGGTTTTGGACTGATGATGGCTGGAGAAGGAGAGGCAGATTTGGAGCGGATTTACAATGGCTGTCTTCAGAAGGAGAAACTACCTTCAATTTCTACAGATACGATGGAATCAGGCAGTGCAATGAAATTATCTCTCGATTGCCAGGAGTTGACTTTCAAACTGCTGATTTGGAAAGACGCCTCGAGGCGGAAGCAAGATTTATCAGAGCAATGCTATATGAACGCATGCTCTTCTTCTACGGTGATGTCTCATTGGTGACTGAACCTCAGGGGCCGGATTTTTTACCTGCAAGAACTCCAAGATTAGAAGTCTTTGAATTTGTAAATGCAGAGCTGGAGGAAATAGTAAACTTCTTGCCTGAAAGCTATGAATTATCAGAGCAAGGCCGCATTACCAAATGGGCTGCACGAGCCCTGCAAGCCCGTGCTAATCTAGACGCTCTCGCATGGCATCCAGAACGCGCATCTTTATACGATCAGGCAGAACTAGCTTGTAAAGACATCATAGATAATGGAGGCTTTAGTCTGGACGAAGGTATAAAAGGCTTTTCCAGATTATTTACCATTGAATCTGATTATACGGGAAGCCAGGCATCTAATGCGGTCATTCTCTCGCGTGTTTATGTAGAGGGAGAGCTTTTCTATGAAGAAATGTCTAATAAGTGTCTTCCGAGAGGTTCATATCAGGGCTTTGGAGATGGAGCGGGGAATAATCAGGCACAATTTGGAGCTACCTGGAATCTGATTAGTTCCTTTCAAACTATAAATGGAAAAGCTCCGACAGATGAATTAGGGACTGTTTATTCTGAAGAAAGGCCTTTTGAAAATATGGACCCCAGAATGAAGGCAAGTTTTATTCTGCCAGGAGATGCTTTACAAACCGTCGACGGAGGAGGAGCAGTTTATTACAATTGGCAGCCCCATCCAGATCTATCTGTATTTCCTCAAGACGCCATAGGCAATAGAACAGGTATAGAAACTGGATATTTAATCAGGAAATATTCAGGTCTGGGAATAGATAATGATTCAACCATAGTTTACGACAATCCAAGCAGGGCTCATGCGGATTATAAAATCATCCGATATGCTGAGGTTCTGTTGATGATGGCTGAGTGTTTAGCTGCGGATAATAATGTGCAGGCATTGGATTATGTAAATGAGGTACGGTTACGTGCGGGCATGCCTGTCTATACTTCTCTGGCTGATGTTCCCCTTTCGCTCAGAAGCGGCACTACAGGCAATGATCTAATTGATGCAGTTTTACTGGAAAGGAGATATGAGTTTGCAGGAGAAGGATTTCAACGCATGTCAGATATCTGGCGCTATCAGCTAGGTGATCAAGTCTTTGGATTGGTTGAAGGTATTTCCACAGATCCAGCAAGGCCTGGTGCCCTCAGTGGAGACCGCTTTATTGCTACAGAAAAAGTATGGCAAGATAAATTCTATCTCTTTCCTCTACCTCAAACTGCCTTAGACCTTAATCCAAACATAGAAAACAATCCGGGATGGTAAGCAAAAGACTATATCTACTCTATTTCCTTTTGCTACCTCTAGGGATAGCAGCTCAATCGAATGAGGATTTTCATTCGGATTTGACCACAGAAAAGAAGCCCTGGACTCATTTGAATTTTCAGAATGATCCAGACAATTTTCAATTTGCTATTGTAACGGACCGTACAGGAGGTCCAAGGCCTGGAGTTTTTGAGGATGCAGTTGAAAAGTTGAATTGGATGATGCCTGAGTTTGTGATTTCTGTGGGGGATTTAATCAGAGGAGCTCAGGGTAAAGATTCTCTAAAGTTGGCAAAGCAATGGGGGGCTCATTTCGAAAGAATAGCTCCTTTGAAAATGCCCTTTTTTCATTTGGCAGGTAATCATGACATCAAAGCCAATAATGAATTTCAGGTGAAATACTGGAATCGATTATTTGGGGCTCCATATTATTCTTTTACCTATAAAGATGTCCTATTTATCTGCCTCTTTACCAATGAAGGTACGCAGGTATTAAGTGATACTCAGGTCGAATATTTTAAGAAAATCCTGGAAGAGAATGAGGAGGTTAGATGGACCATGGTTTTTATGCACCATCCTCTTTGGCGCTATCCTCACATGAGCAATTTTAGCAAAATAGAGGAAAGCCTGGAAAATCGAAGTTATACGGTTTTTGCCGGACATCAACATAAATACCATCATACTAATCGCAACAAAAACAATTATTATGTTCTGGCAACTACTGGTGGGGGGAGTGAGCTTTTGGGAAATAGCTTTGGCACCTTCGATCATGTCACCTGGGTGAGTATGACCGATAGGGGGCCGTCCATTGCTAACCTTCGTCTGGACGGAATCTTGCCTCATGATGTCGCAAATGATCGAACAGAAAAGCTTTTAAGCGATTTATTGAGGGGAACTAAGATTCAAACTGAGGTATTTGTAGGTAAGGGTGATTTTTTTGAGAAGGGAAGGGCATATCTGAAATGTGTAAACAAGGCAGATTTACCATTGTATCTGGAAGGTGGGCTTTTTCATAACCATCAGGTAGTAGCATATCCCAAGGAAATATCTATTGAAATAGCTCCTCAATCAGAGCAATGGATCGAATTAGATCTCAAAGCAATAAAAGCTTTCCCATTGGACGAACAAGTAAAACTGGATTTCCAGGGTACACTGGGATTCAAAAATTCAGATTATCCAGACCTTTCTCTGCCAATCAATCTGGGTATACCCATAAGAAATTCTAACTATCCTCTTCTTCCCATTAAAGAGGTAGAATTTGTTGAGGAATATAAAGTTGAACTAAAAAATACGATCCCCAATTCTCAGGTCTATTATAGCCTGAATGGAGAAGAACCAGGTCCAGAATCAGAGATCTATACAGGTCCGATTACAATTTCGGAGCAGAGAGAATTGAAGGCAAGACTGATTATGGATACTGGATACATGAGTGATGTCCAACATATGATACTCCGACCTGTGACAGCTGGGAAAGGGCTTGTAGTTGAGCACTATGGCTATGATCCTTATTACATCTATGGGATTAGGATACCAGATTATAGACAATTAACTCCCTATAAAATATCGGTCGAGGAGGAGCTTGACCCGAGAAAAATAGCAGGGAGAGATCAGCTATTCGGATTGGTATATAAAGGGGAGATTGAGTTGAAAGAGACTGGGATTTACACCCTTAAAGCGATATCCGACGACTCCTTTCGAATGTTTATCAATGGAAAGGAAGTGCTTGCGGATCCCATTAAACACAAGGCCAGAGAAACAGAAGCCAAGGTAAACCTTGAGGCAGGAAAATATCCAATAGAGATCCATTATTTCCAGCATAAGAAAAAATATGCATTGGACATCAACTTGATCAAACCAAGTGGTGTAGAGGAAAAACTAAGCTCAAAAATTTTAAGCTATGGAAAAGAGTCTTATTGAAATGAAGGAAAGGGGAGCACCATTTGAGTTTGTGTCAATCGGGAAAATTGTGGGGGTGCTGCTCTTATTCTGCTTGCTCCCTCCAGTGGTTTATTCCCAGCAGAATATCAGTGGAAAATTTACACATGGAATTGCCTCTGGTGATCCTGACCAATTTAGTGTCGTTCTATGGACGCGCTTTGTTCCTGCTAAGGAAGAAATGAATGAGCTAAGTTATGAGGTTTCAGAGAGCAGAGATTTCTCCCAAATAAAGGCTTCAGGAAAAGTAAAGAGTCTTGGGGAAAATAACTTTTGCATAAAACTTATAGCCCGGGAGCTAAAACCGGGAACGACCTATTTCTATAGGTTTTTACAAGGGGATCTTATTTCTCCTATTGGTCGAACCAAAACCCTTCCTCTGGAAGTAGAAAAGCTAAGGATAGGGGTAGTTAACTGTGCAAAATATACCGGCGGTTACTACCATGCTTATGATGCGCTTGCAAAGTTGGAAGACGTTGATGTGGTTATTCATTTAGGTGATTATATCTATGAGAACGGTCCTTCTACCCCTAAAAGCAGTTACTGGGCTGCTTATTTGGCTACCGGTCGCCAACATGATCCACCAAGAGAGTGCTTGACCTTAGAGGATTACAGAACCCGATACGCTCAATATCGAAGCGATAGCTCCCTGCAGAAGTTACATGCAAATTTCCCGATGATTCCTATTTGGGATGATCATGAAATTGCTATGAAAAGGCATAAGCAAAATGGAGAGGGTAGGAAGGTTCCTAATCCCACATGGGAAAAGCGTAGAGATAATTCTATAAAAGCATATCATGAATGGTTACCGCTCCGGCCTGAGCCTTTCGAAGAAATTTACCGTTCCTTTCAGTTTGGAAATCTTCTCAATTTACTCATGCTAGATACTCGGGTTTGCTGTAGAAGTCTGGTTGATAAAACAGAAGCATCACTCAATGATACCTCTCGTCATATAATTGGAAATAAGCAATTGCGCTGGATCAAGGAAGAGGTAAAGGAAAATGATGCTGTCTGGAATGTATTTGGAAATCAAATTCTCATTTCTCTAAAAGGGAGAGGCTGGGAAAGGTGGCAGGGATTTCCACACGATAG
The DNA here is from genome assembly GCA_039819665.1 of Bacteroidota bacterium. GTDB lineage: Bacteria > Bacteroidota > Bacteroidia > J057 > J057 > JAWPMV01. Next base: position 11,265 of record JBCBRM010000006.1, on the reverse strand, counting down.
AGAGCGCTTTTTAAAATTTGTGGAGGAAAATCCTGAGAGAAACTTCCTCTTCACAACTGGCAATGCCCATAATCCTCATCACTACATCGTCTTCAGTGAGGCAGGGACAGATACTTTGCTTCATGAAATCCTTCCGGGCTCAATCAGCTCAGGAAATAATGCTGAAAAAGCTCGTTTCGATCCCGTCATTCTGAATAAGGAGGACAAACGGTTGAAGTCAGCCGAAAATGTGCGCTGGTATCATCAGAATTCTCATGGATTTATAGTGCTTGACATAAGTCAAAGAGAACTGGTCGCCCAATGGCACTTTGTCTCTACTATTTGGGAAAAGAAATATGAAACGAGCATTCCTTATACCCTTAAAATACACTCAAAAAGACCTCATAAATAAAAATTCTAATAAACCTTTTAAGCATAAAGCCTAAAAACATTAATTATGAAAATTTCGTTTTTGAAACCCTTTACTCTCTTCCTGATGATCGCTATGATCGTATTTTATGCGTGTGAGGAAGAAGAACCTTTAACCTTTGCAAATAATCCGGCACAATATTGTGCAGACAATCCAAGTGATACTCAGTGCTTTGGGTATGATTCTACGACTTTTTGTCAGAATAACCCTAATTTTACAGGATGTATCGTAACCTTCGAATCTGATTCAGCTGCCTTTTGTCAAGCGAACCCTGGTGATACCAGATGCTGTGTATTTGATACTGAGCCAAAATGCTTTTGCGGTGAGCATCCTGAGGATCCTAGATGTGAACAAAGTTTTGGTGATCTTCTGTTCTTTAATGGCTTTGAAGATATCACTATGCAACCTTCTAACTGGGAAGATGTATTAGATAATGTCGATCCCGATTTTGAGGTGTTTGGGCTGTACAATGGAGGTGCAAGCGACAATGTTACCGCAGTACAAGGAAATAGCTATGTCTCATTTGTCGTTTCACCCCTTTCGACTGTTCTGGATGGAGGAAAAGTAGGACGATTCGCTATTGACCAGGGGAAAGCTAATCCTACCATTGATCTCTCAGGATATACAGATCCGTATATCAACATCTGGGTAAATTCTGGTTCAAATCCTCAGAACGTAATCAATGTGGATGTTGATTTCCGAGGCTCTACGGGAGACAGAGATCGTTATGCTACTTTCCCTTATGAAAATGATTCAACCAATACCGTTAGCTGGATTAAGACTCCTACCGAAGGGGAATGGGTACTATATAGCTTAAAGCTTGACCAGCCGATTTGGTATAAAGAAGGTATGACAGATTCTTTAGTGAATTTCTGGAGATTGCCAGCTGAGGCTGAAAGAACCTTTGACAGATTGAGAGTTGATTTCAGATTGGAAACCGCCTTAGCTCCTGATAACAGAGATAGTAGAGACTTTGTCGCTCATGTTGATGGACTTTCTATTTCTGAAGGAATGCTAGTAGACGTGAGGCCTGAATAAAAATGAATCAATAATATTTGAAAGCCATCCCCCTAATAGGAGATGGCTTTCATTTTACTCAATTTTTTCTGGAACAGTGAGGCCTCATTTCAATTGCCCATTTGCAAAGGCATAAGAGTGTCCCAAAATAAATTTGCTAGCCTGTAGCTCTTCTGCGTTTCTGGGAGCATACATCATGATAATATTTGGGGGGAGAAAACCTCTTTTAATAAGGGGATGCCATTCCCCCCAGCCTTTGTCAATAATCACTTCTGCATCCTTTTCCGGAATCCCTAAGTGCATGCTGTAATCGGGATGTGGATGGAAATGTGCAAACTCATTACCAATCATAAATGCAATACAACTTTCGCAGGTATGCCTATCTTTCATCCAAATATCTACTGCATCGGGAACAGATATTTATCCAAGAGATACCTATATACCTAAACTCTGAGCCAGTACTTCCCTATCAAAAACTACTATTTGTTAATATAAGACGAGAATAAGGATCATTTAACGAATATATCTTTCGAAGAAAATTTACTTTAATTCGGAAATTCCCTGAAAAAAGGAGATTCGAAGCTACTTTTAAGTGGGAATAAAAAGGTAACAAGTCAATAATTTAACACTCAATATACTATTACTCTTTATGGCAATTATAACAATCAAGAACCTTGAAGACACATTAGATAGTGCGCGTGCGACCTTGCTCTCTTCTACCAGTGGAGATGGAATAATTAGCCGGGATGACTTCCAACAATTGCAAGAACAAACCGAAGATCCACTCGAGAAAAAATTTCTGGGTGTTTTTTATGACTTTCTGCTTCAACTGGATTTCAAACCTAGAAAACGAGTTACCGAAGCAGTTATTGACAGAGGGATCAGTTTCATCCGCGAAGAGGTCATTCCACAACTTGAGTTGAGGTTGATTTTTGGAATAGGAGCAAATCAAAAAACAGCTCAAGTACCGGAGGCTGGATCAGCGATAGGAAGTGAGCTTTTTACAGTAACTTCAAATGAACTGCTCCTTAGTCCTGATGAACTAAAAGATCAGATTGCAGACCTGGCAAATGGAGACTTATTTTTCGAGGATTACGGTTCTGAAGAAGCGAAGCCCATAGAAGCCTTCTTTCAAACCCATCCTGGAAAACCTCTTAGCCCCAATTCATTCATTGACGCGATAGGATTAGAGCCGGGCTATGAAAATAGTGAAGTAAGCTACTTTGACGCTGCTGACCAAGTCCTTGAAAACTTTATCAAGAATCATACAGAAGCCGGTCTTTCAAATCGCGCCAGGGCTCTTGTAGAGCTTATGAAGGAAAATCTAAATGACTTTAAATTGGTAATACTTGGAAATCCACGTAGCCCGAGCCTTCGCCCTAATTTTCCTGTGTATGTAGTCGGACGTGGATATGATGGAAATCTGGCAGGATTCAGCTCAATCATCGTTTGGAATCAGGAAACTTTGCCGCGCTAAAGCTAAGCCTGCCCTTTAAAACCTACATTATTTATCATTAACAAAAACACAAATCCTATAAATGGCACTTTTATCAATAAATGACCTAAGACATAAGCTCGAAGCTACTCGTGAAATCTTATTGTCAGCGTCAGATGGAGATGGGATCGTAAGTCGGGATGACTTCGATCGTTTGAATGAGCAAACTGAAGATCAGGTCGAAAGGAATTTTCTCAGAGCCTTCTACCATGACTTTTTACTAACATTTGAAGACAAGTCAGGGGTACGGGTTACTGAGGAGCTGATTGAACGGGGTATTAGCTTTATAGAAGAACAAGTATTCGCCAATTTATCCATTGAAGCGAACTCCACCCTTGAGACACAAGATGAAATTTCACTTAAGCATGATGCTGCATTTCAGATGGCTCAGGAACTTATCAATTTTACTTCACATCAGGTGATTTTAAGCCCGCAAGAAGTAAGTGAAAAAATTGGGGAATTATCCGAGGGATTATTTTTCGATGATATGGGGTCTGAAGCAGGAATAGAAATTAGTTCATTTTTTTTGGAACATCCCGAAGAGCAAGTAAGCCCGGAATCTTTTATTAGTGCCTTGGGACTAGATCCTACTACTCCACAAGCCGTAGTTTCCCGTTTGTCCCTCTTTAATTCTGCGGAGCCAATCTTACATAATTTTATCGACAGGACTGGTGATAACCTAATAGACCAGGCAAGAGAGCTAATAGAGCTCATGGAGGAAAATCTTGAGGATTTCAAAGTCATTGTGCTTGGAGAAGCTAACCTTGGGGCCTATGATTCAGAACATCCTATTTATGTATTTGGAAGCGGGAAAAATGGGAATTTGGCGGGATTTGAATCGAGGGTGATTTGGACTTAATGAGGGCTAAGAGTTTTTATTGAGAAAAAAATATCGTCAAATAATTGTTTTCGATTAATTGATTTCGTTTATTTGAGAGGTCAATAAAAAACTCTATGGTTTCATTAACGATGAAAGAGCTTGCTATTCTGGCAGCTTTAGAAACTGATAGACTTTACGGGCTAGAGATTGTCCGTGAAGTCAATCAGCACAACTTTGTAAGTATTCAACTGGGAAGGCTCTACTCAATCCTATCAGGTATGGAGAAAAAAGGGGTGCTTAAAAGTGAAGAAGGTTCAAGTACTTCCAAACGAGGCGGGAATAAACGTCGCTACTATTCTATAACTGGGGCTGGGCAGGATTGTCTGGATCAGTATAGATCTGGTTTAGCAGGAACTCTGGGATTCCAACTTGTTTAAATCACAATTAACCCTCACAAAAACAGAAACGGCTTACTATGAAATTTTCGGAAAATATTTATTCCCTCGAGGATGTTGAGCTGGAAATGGAGGCTTTAACTAGCAAGAAAATTCCTGTTAATTCTAAACCTGTTAACGTAAGTGAAAAGGATTTTGATGATTTAGAAACAAGTGAAGCATCGGCTAAAAACTTGCAGGTATCGGGGAAAAATAATTTACAGCCGAATGAAGATAACAGTTATAGTTCTACCCTAAAATATGAAGATAGCCAGGAAATAAGACCCCATAGAAAATTAAAAATCTGGAGCTTTCTTCTCCCCAAAAAATACCGCGAGGCACTTATTGGAGATCTCTGGGAGTTAACTGAGGATATGCAAGAAGCTGGCTGTTCTCCTAAATGGATCTATATGGTAACGATATGGCACCTTTCCCTGGGAGTACTTTCATCGGTGAGGCTAAAACTTAAGGAACGTTTGGAACTTGAATCTCGATTGGAATCTGAAACTAGTAGCTAACATTTTTGAACTATGTCTGTATTTGCTGATTACATGCTCGAAATAGCTTCAATTTTAAGCGCTGCCTTGAGCTTTTCTTTGATGTACATAAATAAGCTTTGGAAAAGGAAATTTCAGGGGATGAGTCAAGGATTAAGGGAAGCTAGCTCGCAAAGCTTTGAATTAAAAAACCTACAGCACAACCTTAGCGCATCAAAGAAGAGACTTTTAAATACGTTTTCCCTTTTATTACCCCCGGAGCGCAGAAGTAATTTCATTGGAGATCTGATGGAAATGCAAGAAATAATGAAGGATGAAGGAGAATCACAGTTCTATATCTTCTGCTACTCAACTAAAAATATATTGATCCATTTTTGCTATGAGTTCCTAAGAATGCTAAAGGAGCTCCCAACTCTTCCGGTCAAAGAAACACCGAAGTAAGTAATTTTCTGAGTTTTTGTAGGCTTCACCAACCCGAAAATAAATCCCTTAAAACTTTATCATTACTGTCTGAAATTTAAGGGTACTTACAAAGTCATCACTCAGACTCGTCAGGTATAAAGTGGATTCTTTATTTTTGAATTATATTTACCGCCGGTCTTGAATACATGTCAAGGATCTGGACGGCCTTATCATCTAAACTTTCTATCTGTGAAATACATCCTCTTTGCCTGTTTGTTGCTTCCCTTGAGTCTAGTAGCTCAACTCTCAGAAAAACTTATTACCAAAGCAGAAAAGACCTTCTATAAAGAAACTTCTTCCTCTCAGGATGTTTTGGACTTTGTGGAAGCGGTAAAAGCAGAAAGTGAGCTTGTCCATGTAGAGTCCATGTTTACCAGTAAAGCAGGAAAGACTTCGCCTGTGGTTGTCATGGCAAATCCAAAAATCAATAACCCCAAAGCCGCAAAGGAAAGCGGGAAAATTATAGTCTACATACAAGGAAATATTCACGCAGGGGAGGTAGAAGGTAAAGAGGCTATGCTAATCCTGATGCGAGAAATACTTTTTGGAGAAAAAAAGTATTTGCTTGACAATCAGATTCTCATTTTTGCTCCGAATTTCAATGTGGACGGCAATGATAAACTGGGCGAAAATCGACCTTCTCAAGATGAAAGTCCCAAATTGACAGGGGAGCGCCGAAGTGGGGAAGATCTTGACTTGAATAGAGATGGAATGAAAATGGAAGGCATTGAAACTCAAGGTCTTTTTGCTAATGTAATCTTAAAATGGGATCCAGCTGTTATTGTGGATCTTCATACCACTAATGGTACCTGGCATGGCAATCAATTGACCTATGCGCATTCTTACTTGTCTGCAGGGGACCCTGGGACCTCTACCTATACAGAAAATACCATGCTCCCAGCCATCAAAGAGAAAGTGCTCAAGGAATACGGATTACATTTTGACATTTATGGGGGATACAGCTTGAGGCAAGGTTGGCCTCCCAAAAATCTGTATACCTACAACCACCATCCCAGATATTTAGTCAATCAGTTTGGGCTGAGAAATCGAATTGCGATTTTAAGTGAAACCTTTGCGCACTTAAAATTTTATGACAGAATCCATGCAGCACATACCTTCGTTTCAGAGATTTTGGAATATACGCATACGCATGGAGCGGAAATCCAGGCCATCAATCAAAAAAGTGAAGAGGCCAGCATTACTCTCGTCAGAGAACAGGCTGGGAAGATAAAAAAAGGGGTGAGGTTTCAAATGGTTCCTACAGAAAAGCCATTTACCCTAAGAACCTATGACCACTATTCCTATACAGATGAGGAAGGCCAAACGAAATATATACGTAAACCTAATATCATTAACGTACCTAACGTCAATAATTATAGTGCATTCAAGGCAACTACTGAAGCGACTTTGCCCAAAGGATATTTGATTCCAGCTGAGTTTGTTTCCATTGTTGAAAAACTGCGTGCACATGGGGTTGAAATACAGCAGCTCGAAAAGGCGCAAAAATTCAATGGGGAAGTATTTATGATTGAAGAATATAAGCTAGCCACCCGAAAGTTTGAGCATCATTATATGGCAACTGCTATGGGGGCATTTAAGGAAGAAAAGAAGCGTTTCCCTGCGGGCACCTACCACATAGACCTGGCCCAACCCCTGGCCAATCTCATTTTCTATTTATTGGAACCTCAGTCTGATGATGGACTCCTTAGCTGGAACTTTTTCGACGATTTTGTTGGAAAGAGCGGAAAGCTGGAAGAAGCAGTTGCCTATCCCATATTTAAATATTGGTAAGAGGAAGCTAAGCAAAATAAAATAGCTCGCGGATGATAAATTAAGTATAGGAGAAGGGGAGGTGATATTAAAGGAGGAAGTGCGGGATGGACCCGGGCAGTAGCGATTTTAAATGCTTAATTACGAAAACAACAAGATAATCATGAATAGATTAGTTAACATTTTTGCTTTAGGATTGCTATTTATGTACTCATGCGAAAGCTTTCCGCAAGCATCTGAGTCCGAAAAAGAGATTCAGCAACCTAACATTCTTTGGTTGATTGCTGAAGACATGAGTCCATATTTGGCAGCTTTTGGAGATTCAACGATCCGTACCCCCAATATTGATCGACTGGCAGCAGAAGGGGTAAGGTATACGCAAGTGTATTCTCCATCTGGGGTGTGTGCTCCCAGTAGAGCAGCCTTGGCGACTGGTATGTATCCATCAAGTATTGGTGCTAATCACATGCGTACCAATTCTTTTACAGAAGTTACAGGTCTTCCTCCTTATGAAGCGGTTCCGCCTGCTGAAGTAAAAATGTTTAATGAATGGTTAAGGCAGCAAGGCTATTTTTGCACGAATAATAGTAAGGAGGACTATCAGTTTAAAGCGCCATTAACCGCCTGGGATGAAAATGGCCCTTTTGCACATTGGAGAAACCGAAATTCGAATCAAGCTTTTTTCTCGGTCTTTAGTTTTATGACCACCCATGAATCGGGTCTTTTTGAGCCTTATGGAATGTTGAAAAACGAAAAAAGACTTTACCAGGCGGGAGATACTACATATCAATTAGGGCATCCCTATGCAAAGACTCCAGAAGCAGAAACACCCATTCATATCGCCAGTGACACCATATTTCCGATCCCTCCTTACCTTCCTGATAATGAAGTCGTGCGAAGAGATCTGTGGAAGATGTATAACAATATAGCAGAAATGGATAAGCAAATAGGGGCGATACTAGATCAATTGGAAGAAGATGGATTATTGGAGACAACCTTCATTTTTTTCTTTGCTGATCATGGAGGCCCTTTGCCGCGACAAAAAAGACTAATCTATGACTCTGGACTCAGGGTTCCGATGATTATCCGATATCCTGATAAAAAGTTTGCTGGTTCGATAGATGAACAGCTGATTAGCTTTGTAGATTTTGCACCTACTGTGCTGAAGTTGGCCGATGTTTCCATTCCAGGCTATATGCAAGGCCAGACATTTATAGATAATGATAAGTCTGAGAGGAAGTATATTCATGCGGCTGCAGACAGATTCGATGCCTTTACCGATGTCATCAGGGCCGTGAGAGATAATCGTTTTAAATACATACGCAATTATCGGCCTGATCAAGGATATTATCTTCCTGTGAGCTTCAGAGAGCGAATTCCCACTATGGCTGAATTGCTTCGCCTGAAAGATGAAGGAGAACTGAATGAGACTCAATCCCTCTGGTTTCGCGATAAGAAAGAGCCCGAAGAGCTCTATGATTGTATAAATGACCCACATGAACTCAACAATCTGGCAGCCAGCCCTGAATACAAAGAAAAACTAGAGGAACTGAGCAAAGAAATGGATCGTTGGCTCGAGGAGATTAGCGATAATCCCGGGAAAGAGGAAAGAGATTTAATTTCGGAATTGTGGAAGGGAGCAACTGAACAACCACAGACAGCTGATCCTGAATATAATGTGGAAGGGGGAAGATTACACATTCGCTGCAAAACAGATGGCGCATCCATTGCCTATAAATTAAAGAGTAGTGAGTCTGGTCCCTGGAAGATCTACAAAGATCCCATTGAAGTTTTACCTGGAACTGATATTGAAATTAAGGCACATCGTATTGGGTACTTGAGTAGTAATACCCTAACCTTTTCGCAAAAATAATGGACTTAAAATTTAAGCTGGTAAAAAATTCAAAAACAAATCTAAACAGGAATTTAAAGATGGACGTTAAGAACAAATATTTTGTAAAATTTGGACCCATTCAGGCATTATGCTGGGTGTTAGTAAGTTTTGCCCTTTCTTCTTGTGGCCCAAAATGGACCGAATCTTCAAAAGATGGGTTTAGCCTGGTTAAAAACCAAGAAGGCCAAAACTTGGGGTATTCTCAAACATCAGGAGTTCAATTGTTAACAGTCGATCGCTATGCATTTAAGGATTTAAATCAAAATGGCCAACTGGACCTTTATGAAGACTGGCGTTTGTCAGTAGATGAAAGAGCGAATGATTTGGCTTCAAAAATGTCAATTGAGCAAATCGCTGGATTGATGTTATACAGTGCTCATCAGCGTATTCCAGGGGGGGGATTTAGAGGAAGTACCTATAAAGGAAAACCCTATAAGGATAGTGGTTCTGAAGCCTTTGAATTAAGCGACCAGCAAGAAGAATTTTTGACCAATGATCAGGTGCGGCATGTGCTGATTACGGCAGTTGAAAGCCCTGAGGTTTCAGCTCGATGGAATAACAATGCCCAGGCTTTAGTAGAAGGAAATGGTTTAGGAATTCCCATAAACATCAGCTCAGACCCTCGCCATGAGGCAGCAAGTGATGAAGAATACACTCTGGGAGCAGGAGGAGACATATCTCGTTGGCCCAATGCACTCGGCCTTGCCGCTAGTTTTGATCCGGCCCTGGTCGAGAAATTTGGAGAAATTGCTTCCAAAGAATACCGTGCACTGGGGATAGGTACAGCACTTTCTCCACAAGTAGATCTTGCAACTGATCCTCGTTGGTATAGATTCAGCGGCACATTTGGTCCCAGCCCTGAGCTTTCTATAGATATGGCTCGAGCCTACGTTGATGGATTTCAGACTTCCTTCCAGGAAAAAGAAATAGCGGACGGTTGGGGCTATGAAAGTGTAAATGCCATGGTCAAGCATTGGCCGGGAGGTGGAACGGGAGAAGCCGGCCGGGATGCCCATTATGGTTTTGGGAAATTTGCTGTATTTCCTGGAGAGAATTTACAAACCCATATAAGGCCTTTTGCTGAAGGGGCTTTTAAGTTAAAGAGGGGAACGGAAATGGCTTCTGCTGTTATGCCTTATTATACAATTTCCTTTGAACAAAATCCTGAGGGTGAAAATGTGGGGAATGCATTTAGCCATTATTTCATAACTAAATTATTAAGGGAAACTTATAATTATGAGGGAGTCGTATGCACGGATTGGGGAGTAACTCGACCCGAAAGAGGCATGGCTACCTTTGGATCTACGCCTTGGGGAGTAGAATCTCTGACTGAGGCGGAAAGGCATTATCGCGTAATCATGGCGGGATGCGATCAATTCGGAGGAAATAATGAGGTGGAACCTGTCCTCGTGGCTTACCAAATGGGAGTGAGGGAGATAGGAGAAGAAGCTATGAGGAAACGAATGGAAAAATCTGCTGTTCGTTTGTTAAGGAATATATTTAGACTAGGCTTGTTTGAGAATCCCTATGTTGAAGTAGAAGAAACGAAAGCGATAGTGGGTAATCCGGAGTTTATGAAGGCTGGCTATGAAGCTCAGCTAAAATCTCTGGTGCTTCTCAAAAATAAAGGAGCCGTACTTCCTATTTCAAAAGAAAAAAGCGTTTACATCCCTCAAAGGTTTGTTCCGGCAGCTCAAGGCTTTTTTGGTCCTCCAACACCAGCTCATTGGGAAAACCCTATTAGCCCCGAACTCAGGAAAGACTATGTAAATATCACCGATGATCCTAATAAAGCTGATCTTGCAATTGTAGTAATCAATAATCCGGAAAACGGAAGGACGGCAGGTTATGATGAAGAGGCAGCCAAAAAAGGAGATAATGGCTTTTTGCCCATCAGTTTACAATACTCAAGCTATACCGCCAGGGAAGCAAGAGACCCATCGATTGCAGGAGATCGTAGAGAAGGAGATGTATTAAACAGATCCTACAAGAATAAAACGGTTACAGCTAAGAATTCGAGCGACCTGGATTTGGTCAGAGAGACAGTAAAGAAAATGAAAGGTAAAGCGGTTGTCGTTGTGTTGCGTATGTCAAATCCAACGGTTGTCGCAGAATTTGAAGCAGAGGTTGATGGATTATTAATCAATTTTGGCGTACAGGATCAGGCGGTTTTAGATATTCTTACAGGAAAAGTTACTCCCTCAGGTTTATTGCCTCTGCAAATGCCAGCAGATATGGCGACTGTAGAGAAACAAAAAGAAGATGTGTCCTTTGATATGAACCCTCATAAAGATAGCGAAGGGAATGCCTATGATTTTGGTTTTGGTCTGAATTGGGAAGGCCGAATAAAAGATGATCGGCTCGGGAAATATATAAAAGAAATAGAATAAAGAAGATAAAATGAAAGCTACACTTAGCCTTATGTTGATCTGCCTTTTGCTGATAGCCTGCAAAACGGATTCTGTAG
>JBCBRM010000005.1:0-282074 GCA_039819665.1 Bacteroidota bacterium | reverse complement strand
CAATTTTTATGGCCTCTTTTATAGAGACGGCTGAAAAAATTGCATATGCTTAAACACTACCTTTACTACCTCATTATCCTTCCCTTCTTCCTCTCTTGTGAGGAAGATATACAGCCTGAATCACAGTTCTACAGTGGTTATATCAGCATCGGTTGTGATGTTGGTCCTTATTATTTAGCTCTGGATTCTTTGAAGGTAAACTGTGGAAGTGCAGAAGCCTTGCCTCAAATGTTGGAAAAAGTAAGCCTGGACTCTATTTACCATAGACAGCTAAGTCCTGCCAATGCCTGCTCGATAGATGAGATGAGAGATAAATTGGGAAGCAATACTCAGTTTGATTTCAAACTGGAGCGAGGCCAAAGCCTACTGGAACTCAGCCTTTCCAGTAACCATACTTTCATCCAAATTCCTCTTGAATTAGATGGTGCGACTTTAAGTGATCCTACTTCCGATTATCCCTATTTAGCTGGATATGAGATTGACCTAAATCCGGGAACTGTTAGCCTTTTTGCCCTCAATATTTGGGTGGGCGGCTGCTTACATGATATGATTGTGTGGGAGGTGGAAGAATAATATGTGTTCTTGTGTTCAAGTGTTCTCGTATTCTTGTGGGGCTTAAATTTCTATCGCTAACACCCTAATACCCAAAAACGCTAACACTTACCTTAGCAAGCTAATACTCCCCCCACATTTGAAACTCAATCCATCTTCTCGTAAAAAAGTTCCTGCCCAGGTATAGGTACCTTCTTGCAGCTTTTTCCCTTTAGCATATCCATTCCAACCTAGGTGTGCTGCATTAAAGGGCATGCCGGATTTGGACCAGACGACATTGCCCCATTTGTTGAGAATGACGAGTTGGCTGATCTGAACTACATCGGTTTCTTCGCTGTCAGCATAGAGGGTAAAGTATTCATTCAGCCCGTCTCCATTCGGGCTAAAGGCTGTGGGTGCATAGATGCCTTCTACGCATTCAGCTTTTTTCTTTACCCGCACAAAAACCGAATCCTCTGCCTGGCATCCCCAAAAGTTTTTTGCTACGACCGATACCCATTGGCTACTATCCAGCTTTAGTTCGACTTCCTCTGTGCAATTCTCTTCACAATGACCCGGCCATTGAATACTTTTCAATCTTTCGGAAGCATCTAGCTTGAATGTCAAACTATTCCCCTCTCGGACTTTTCGGTCTCTCCCCAGATCAATTTCAAAAGGCTCAGGATTTTCTATTTCTACTACTTCATTCCAACTACATCCTCGCTCATCTTCAACTGTCAAGGAATAGAGTTGGGCGCATAGTTCTCCCTGGATGGAATCGATGGGAGCATTGTCGAGGAAAAAGGAGAAGGGAGCCTGCCCTTCCATGGGGATCAGGCTAATCTCAGCATCACAACTACCTACGCAGGAGGGAGGATTTACTCCCACTGCAGCAGATACAGGCTCCGCTCCTTCTACGACTAATGAACTTTGTGCAATACATCCCAACTTATCTTGTACCTCAACAACATAAGTGCCTTCGGTGAGTCCGGACAATTCCAGTCCGGGCTGCCAGCTTGAACCCGATGAGCGGATGGAAAAAGGGACCTGCCCCCCCGCAGGTGTTGCGGTGATCGAGCCATCGCTCAATCCGGGGCAGGTCGGCGCTTTTCCCATTAAACCAAGCACCAATTCTTTCGGTATGACTCTGACGGATGCTTCAACAATGCATCCCAGGCCATCACTAGCTTGTACTTTATATAGGGTTTCTACCTGAGGAGAAACAGTAAGGGTATTTCCATTTGAGGACAGGATTCCGGGTAGATTTAGGTCCCAGCTATTACTTGCTGGACCGATGGCTTGTAGGTCGACTTGTCCTCCCAGGCATATTTCTATGCTGTCCAAAGGTTGAGTGCTCAACTGTGGTCCATTCACCTGCACATAAACTGAGTCTGTGCCTTTGCAATCAAAAAGGTATTCCGCTTCCACTACATACCAGCCTTCCTGATCTTTGGTCATGTTTGAGAGTACAGGGGATCTTTCATTCGAACTGAATCCTTGTGGGCCTGACCAGCTATAGCTAATTGCTTCTTCTTCTGTTCCCAATATTAGGCTATCTCCTATACAGACTGAATCTCCCAAAGCCGTAATACAACAGGCCGGGGTACAATCCCAGAGTGCTGTTAAAACCGTCGATTCATTAGGGTTAAATTTTACTACAAATAATAAGGCAACGATCTGATCGGGAATATCAAGATGTAAGCGAGCACTTTCCCAGTATCCTCCGCCCAATTTGAAATCAGCAGGCAATTGACTCCTTTGACGGATGGAATCCTGCAAAGGGATGCCCGCTCCATAGAGTTCCACAAAACCGGGCAGGCAATGTTGGGGCATAAGGGCTGTTCCTGCCGGATAACGAGTAGGATCTGTAAAATGATTTCCTCCAGTGCAGTTTCCTCCGAAATAAGGTACGCTTCCCGCAAATTGACGATTACCTTGTAGATCCAGGTAGAAGATATCAGCGGCATCAGGTACACTGGCAGTGGAGAAATCAAAGCGAATTCGAGAGGGGCAATTTCCAACCCAGACATAAAAAGAATCTGTCAATTGATTGCTTTGGGCAGGGTCGAAAGCAGCGATGAGGGTATCACCACAAACGAGGGTATCTGTACTACTGAATTGAGCGAGGAGGCTAGAGCAAAAGCCAAGGCACAGCAGGAGGTATATCGCTGAAATACGCATCAGGATAGGGTGTTAGGGAAAGCGGATTTAATTGAAAAAGAAAGGAAAATAAGGCCGGGGATTTTTCTCAAGGATCATGAGATTCCCCGGCACAGAAGCATTACTTAAAAGGCGCGAATCTTGATGCCCATGCCTACAAACCAGTCGCCTTTGGGTCGTACTTTTTTAGGGAGTCCGTTAGGAGCGAGGAAAGGTCCGTTGGCATTGGTATTTCCCATCAACCAGGTTCTGGCTCCACCGCGAATATAGACACCCACTTTGCGATCACTATTCAGCCAAAGAGTAGGTTGAGCACGCACCAAAACCGCAAGATTATTGGTAGAGCGAACAAATTCTTCGAAGCCACCATCGTAGCTAAATTGGGCATAAACACCAAGGTCTGAGAAGTCGAGGAAAAGCTGTTGATTTTCCCCTAAATAATACTTGCCCGCAAACTCGCTAAACTCCATGGGATTGAGTCCTACAAAGAGGCTGATATTTCTATTTGCATAGCGACCGATACGATCTGCCTGCTTACTGAGTTGACGCATAGAGGGTCCGATTTGAAGTTCTCCGTGTAAAGCTGGAATTATAAAAGAAGCACCAATGGAGAAATTCGCACCTCCTTTAACATAAGCCGTACTGGAAACTGAATCCTGCAAGCCAAAGATGATATTCTGTGCATCGGGAATTTCTCCGATGAGTTGAGGACATAAGCCACAATTGATTTGAGAGACAGAGTTGGTATAGGCGACTCTCCAGAGGTCTCCACCTATACGAACTTCGATGTCATTGATTTGAGCTGAGAGCGAAAGGGCTAAAGTTGCTATTAGTAGGGTAAAAATTGATCGTTTCATGTTATTAGTCGTTTTGTTAGGGATGAAGGGTGTCATCTCGAAGCTTGGTTTGAGCTTTGATTTCAGGGCTGAGAGATCTTGTATTAAGTATGTGAAAGGGCATACAAGTTCCCTCGGCAATCAGGGCCAGGCTCATACCCAAGCTCGGGATGACAAGAATTTTCTTATCGTTTTGATTCTATGCCAATCGTGAAGAAGTTTCTCCAGATCTGAGGGCCGGGATTGAGCCATTCGCCTTTGAGTTTGAGGCCGAATGCTTTTTCGTGGGTGTAGGTTCCTGCGATGCGGAGTCCTTTACCGATATCCAGGTAAACTTGTCCTTTGAGTCCATATCCCTGAAAAGCGGGTGCCCAGGGATAGGCAGGGATGCGAGATTCGATATGTCCCAAAAGAGCGGTAATAGCTTCTTCTTTGATGTTGTTTGGGACGAGAGGAATGGGATCAAATACACCTGTAATCTTTTCGTATGCCTCCTCCCCTACTACTTCAAATCCCACTCGGTATGAGAAATCAGCTCCCAGAAGGTAATAGGCTCCTGCGTCGATTCCGATTGCGAAAGGGCCGTACTCTAATCTCGGTAGCAGATGATCTGGAAGGACTCTTTCAGCTTCGATTCCCAGTCTCATATTGAGAGTTCCTCTTTTGCTGGGAGTCGTTACTCTCTTTAAGAGCAATTCCCCAAATCCTTCTTTGCTGACTGTTTCTCCTAAGGGAAAGATCTCTTTGACCGTAAGCAAAGGCTCGCTGAATCTTCCTACTCCGGCTTCGATATCTAAAAAGAATACCGGAAGATTGATACCCCCTGTGAAGTAAAAGTTTCCGCTTTTCCGCAAGGTTTTTGTGCGATAGGGATCCGTAGGCTGAAGTTCAATTTGATTCCAGGGAATCCAGCGGTACTTATTATCGAGATCATTTCCGGCACCAATGAGGGCATTTTGTAAATCAGGCACTTTGTATCTCATACTAGATTCGAAAGTTCCAATTCCATAAGAAACTCTAGGGGATACTTTTCTCAGCTTAGCGAACCAGACTTTCTTCCATTGGGGATGAGCGCTTTCTTTCGCTGGCTCAATGATGGGAGCTTTGATATCGGTGATGCTCATATCCTGGGCCGAAAAATTGGGCATGAAGGAGAGCATAGCCAATAGAACAAGGGCTAAATTTTTCATTGTTAGGGAAAATGTTGGGATGATGTATTGTCGAAAGGCAGGACAAGAATATTTGTAGGGGTAAAGGAAATAGCTTGTCCGCAAATCTTTTTATCGCATGCTGAGTTGTCCGTCAGAGGCTTTAAGTTCATCGACCAGAATTCTGATCTTGCGCACGACTTGAACGGGTGTCATTTTATTGAGGTTAACGTCGTCCAGGTGGCCTCTGTACTCAAGCTCGCGATAGAGTGGCATAATTGTCTGGCTACGCTTGGGTTCTTCCTTAGAAGCATGTGTTACCCATTCCAGACCTTGAAGCAACCATCTGGGAAGACGAGTGGGAGATTCTATTCCCATGCGTCCATCCACAATCTTCTTTTCCCATTGTCTTAGCAATTCTTCATCGATCTGAATGCTATGAGTTCCTGAAAGGTAAACATCTACATAGCGGCTTTCTTTTTTAGGGGCGGGCTGAGGGATTTCTACCTGGCTTTCAGCTGAACGGCTAGCTTCCAAATCCTCTTGGGCTATTTCCAGTTCATCTTCCATCAGTGCCATCATAAAATCATCCGCATTTTCTTTGGGCGCTACTTCTTTCTTGACATAAGGGGCAGTTTTCAATACTTCCGGATCAATGGCCGGGCTTTCTACTTTCTTTTTGCTGGAGAAAGTTTCCTTTGTAGGCAAGTTTTCCGGTTTTCCTCTGATTACATCTACTACAATAGGGCGATCGGAATCTACATAAAGGCGAATTACTTCTGACTTAGTTTCTGTTTTGTTAGGCAAGGGCTGAGGGGCTGCAAATCTATAGGTATTATTAGCAGCTATTTTTGTTTCTTCTTTTTTGTCTGGTGTAGAGGTCGGCTTTGCTTCTCTGACTTTCGCTGGATTGTCGTTTCTAAATCTGGCATAAGCTTCTTCCAGACTTTCTTCTTTGGCTGCTACTTTTGTTTCAGCGGGAGTATTCTCAGCTACAACTTCTTCTTGTGAAACATCTTCATTAGGATCAACCCAGGTTTGAAAAACGGGTACGTCTTTCTTTTTAGGAGTTGATTCGGCGACTTGACGTGCGGGGGTACAACTGCTTAATAAAGCAATCAGGACGATAATGGGTAAACAGTAGTTTCTCATTGTCATTGAGGTTAAGGGTAGAGCAAGATTTTGACATTGATTAATGGTATTGCTAGGGATCATATCAAAATGTTTTTGTTATGTAACTTAATGACAAGAGTATTTTTAATTATGCATGATTATTTGCGAAAAAAGTTTTTAAACGACGCGCAAAACACTGATTATCAATTAATTAATTTTTACGATTTTTATAGTTCGAAAGAAACGTATTGGCGTGTTGGTGTGTTGGCGTTTCGATGATTTACTTGACAAGGAGCGCCAACACGCACTAACGCTAGCACCCTAAAACGTCAAAAAAGCCGGCACCCCATCACAAAGGTACCGGCATCGGTGAGTAAATATTCGGAAAGAAAAAGATTTAGCTATTGTGTTTTTGGTTGTGAACCTATCGAAATTGTTACATGAACTTTTAACCTTTATTTTCTTTTCTGGGCCATCAATTTTGATTTGCCCAATTTGATATCGCTTAAGTCTCCGATTTTCGGGATAACCTGAATTAGAAATCGCTGATTATTGGATTCCTCATAATGATCTCTTCCAATTCCTCCTTCTCCGCTTCCACTGATCATGATCTCATAGCGATCGGTATCATATCGGATGCCTTGTTCCTCCCAAAGCTTGTAGAGGGATAAGGCTCGTTTATAACTCAATTCATAATTCTGATCATAGTCATCCCTTGAGGCCATACCTTCGATGACCAGGAGGTATTTGATGTTATCATCCGGATTTAACCTGCTCACCAGCTTTTTAAGAGCTTTGCCGGCATTAACCAGCATGGGTTTATAATAATCATCGATCTCATGGGTACCCTTGGCAAATTGTACCTGGGGCTTGAGAATGTGCCGTTTGTATTGGGGCTGGTAGACAAAATATCGGGGATCCAGGGTCTCGATGGCTTTCTGGATCTCTTTTAATTTGAGGTATTCTTCTTCCAAGACCTTTAATCTGCCTCTCTCTTCCTCTAACTGATCCTGCAAATCAAATAGATAAGCTCTTTCCTCCTGTATCTGCTGAATTAAGGTACCCGAAAGGCTTTCTTCCTCATCCAGGGCTTGCTTCAGCTTTTTGAAGTCGTAGTCCTTCTTTTGGTAACTGGCCGTACGAACCCGCAATCGATCCAGGTCTTTTTTCTGCTCCATGAGGGCCCCGTTTTGTTCCTGTAATTCAAGGCTTCGCAAGCGTAGTTCCTCCTCTGTATCCTTGAGCGCAGACTCTCGCTGGGAAAACATTTTGAAACTTAGGACAAAAAGCACTAACACTGTTATAAATAATGCAGTCATTAGGTCTGCATAGCTTAGCCAAAAAAGGCGGTTAATGTCCCGTTTCATGCTACAAAGTTGTTGATGAGGTAAATGACGGTACCCGCAAGCCCTGCATTGAAAGCAGCGACTCCCGAATACACAAAGACTTTCATTTCCTTGGAGTTGAGGAAGCTTTCATTTTGCCTATCGATGACCTCAGCAAGCTGCTTACTCATATTTCGAACCTGAGAGCCAAGTTCTTCTTTCTCTCCATTGTCATAAGATAATTGTTCCAATAAAAGAGCATTTACCTCTATACTTTTGCTTTGAAGTAGCTCCACATCTCCCCGGATATTCTTGAGGTCGCGGTTGAGGGCTTCAGCAAATTCTTTTCGATCTCCATCTTCTATGGACTCCAGGTAACGATCCATTTTTACATAAGCAGCCAAAGTGCTCTTATCGAGTGAATGCAAATTCTCCTGAATCATGTGCTCGATTCGGTTTCCGGCTGTTGTGAAATGTCCTTCCAGTTTTTGAGTGAGTTCTTCCACCTTCCGCGTATATCCGTCTAGCGATACCACCTGCTTTTCGATGAGGTTATCATTGTCTTTCAGGTAATTTCCTACTCCACTGAGTCCCTGCTCCATATTTCTGATTTGCTTAAAGACCAATTTCAGGTCCCCAAATAGTCTCAGAGTTTCAGTCAGGGACTCATTCATATGATTTTGATAGGTAGCAAAGCCATCATTGAAGCTGGCAAGGTTTTTCCGCAGTGCTGCAACAGGCTCTGTCTGGGTCTTAGGCAAGGCGGGGAGGATGTAAGTTCGGAGAAAGGCGAAATAGTTGTACTGATCCTGATCATGCTGCTTTTTGGCATTTTTGAAGAGGAAATTGCTACGAATCGTAAAGGCCAGACCGGCGGCACTTCCGACCATTCCGATCAATACTCCTCCAATAAAAGACTGGATGGCGGCATCGCTAACGCCCACCATCGCAATCTTGATAAGGCCGACAATCACACCCGCAAAGGTGCAGATTAGTCCAATGTACAAAGGCAGGGTTATCGTTGACTCAACGATATGTTCTTGCGAGGCAGATTTACGATCTGCCATATCTTTTAGAATATCAAAGTCAGCCTCCCCCCCATTTTTTCTCAGGTAGGCATTGGTGGTATGAATTATTTCCTGAAAAATGGGATGAAAGTGCTGGTTATCTTCTAGCAAGGTGATTCTATGGCCTGAGTATCCACTACTATCATTCTCCTGAATTCCTTCCGTAAATATTTTCAGGTCTTCAAAATCAGGATAGACAAGGGATAAAGAGGCAATATCTCTTCTGTTGCGACTGTAGACCATGAATTGCAAGGCAATTACTCCGGCGACTACTAAAATTTCGATGATGGTAAGCAAGTCCATTGTGATGATGATTATTGGTTTAGGAAAAGCTATTAAGAAAAGGAAGTCCTCCCCCACCCTCCGCTCGGAATCATGGAATTGTGAGCTATCGGAGGGTTTCTCCCATTGGGGTCATAGCTGTCAAGGCTACGGGAGAATGGGAGGATCTGTGCAAGAAATGGGTCTGCTATTTTTTCACATGGATATCATGAAAGCTGTATTGTTCAAACATCCCACTCTCGTCGTATACTTCTAGTCTTCTGGGTAAAAATTCTTGATTGTCAATGTAGATGACACATTTTTTTGCGTAGGAACTGGGAATCCTGATTTGGGTATCAGCATCTAATTCATAGTAGCTGTCCAGCTGCGGATTTAGTTCTCGTATCTTAAATGGGTGGATGAGGAGTCTTTTCGATATATCCAGGAGATTCTCTCCGGTTTTTACGGTATAAGTCCTAATATGAAATTGGGGATCTGTGAGTTCAATTTTAAAGCAAGACCTTCCCTGGGAATTTACCATGCCAGCATTTTTCACATAGGCCTCATAATTTCCCTTTTGCTTGAATCGATGCTCCAGCCTTTTGATGATTTTGTCGAAATAATTCAGGCTGGTCTCATTAATCGCATAGTGGCCTTTGCGTAAAATATCTCCGTGGATATCGCTTTTAATTTTCACTGCAGGTAGCCACTGTTTGGGAATGATGGTAGCCTCGTGAATATCTTCAGCAGCATTGTACTCGACCAGGGGTCCTTTTTTCGGCCCTAAAATCTCTGCTCGAATCTTCAGGGGATCATTTTTTACCTGAATGAGCATTTGTCCCTGGTGAAAGCTTTTATCCAGCTTTCTTTCTCTCAACTGTAGCCTGTAACTATGTTCATAGACCTTCTCCAATCCTGTATGCATTCTTTCCAGAACATCATCTGCTCTTTGAATGCCACTTGGAGCCAAGAGATTGCTGATACCTAATACACAAGCTAGAACAAAGGTTTTCATATCTTATTATCGTTTTTGCCAGAAAGCGAGGGGATTGACATGAATCCCGTTTTTAAATACCTCAAAGTGTAAGTGGGGTCCGGTTGTGATACCTGTATTCCCCGAAAGGCCGATCGTATCTCCTTTTTGGATCATTTGTCCTTCTGTTACATAGACTTTTGACAAATGAGCGTAAAGGGAGCTGTAGACATGGTCATGGCCAATCTGTATATGTTTTCCATAAGAGCTCTTTTTTCCGGCCTGCAGGGTCTTTTGAACAATTCCATCTGCAGCTGCTCGAATAGGGGTTCCTATCGGCAGGGGAAAATCGATGCCCCAATGCATTTGTTTCTTTTTGTAAACCGGGTGAATTCGCATCCCGAAATAACTACTCACACGAACGTCTTCTGAGACAGGCATGAGGTCAGGAATGTTGAATCGTGGTTCTTCTGGAAAATCATCTATGAGTTGACATTCTTCTTCCCAGCTCATCCAGCCTTTCTTGACCGAATAAGTGGATAAAACAAATAGGAATATGCAGCATAGATATATTTTCATCAAAGCCAGGTTTGCAGGGGTTGAACCGAGAGTAGTAAACACAGATGTCATTCATTGATTTAAACCCTTTGAAGACAAGCTTCCTCTCCCGTTTTTTGTAGGAGCCGAATGACATATAGAGTGTTTGCATTCATTTTCATAAGCCTTCAATCCCCTCTCCTTTCAAGCCTTTTCTGGTGTTGTTTTGTAATCCTGGGGTAATAAAAATTTAAAATCAGGAGAGGGAGATCGAAGGTTTCCAAAGAACTGACCAAACTAAGTTTTATGTTTGGTACAAACGATTTTCAATTACGCTTCGATTAAAAGACAGATGGAGTAGAAAATTGCATGGTGGGTGGGAATCTTTTTTAAAGAAAAGAATGTACCATATTGATAATCAGGGAAATAATTTTTACAAAAAATGTAAGGGCAGCTCATGAGCTGCCCTTACAGAAATTATATTTCGCATGAATTTATGCCACCATCACCAATAAGCCCGGCCACTTTTTATCCTGCATAGCTCGTATGACTGAGCCGATGGCAGGTGTTTTATTGAATTTCTCGGAGGTACTCACATCAAAAGCATCTGCAAGTGTTGAATGCAGCTTCTGGCATTCCCCTTCGCTAAACTGGGCAAAACGAAAGACATCCGGATTGGAAATATACCTTTCCTTCTGAGCAAGAGATCGACCCAGAATCATGAAATCCCAAAGTTGAAGGATTTCCCGATCAAAACCTGAGCTTATGATCCTCCGTTCCGATTCATAATATCGGATGTTGAGGGCAGTACTATCGGGCACTGATTTTATTTTCCCAGGACTACCAAAGTCACAATAGCTTCCTAAATATTCAAGTCCCCAAGTATCAATGAATGCAGAAGCGTCTGATTCTTCTGGAGCGGATGAATTGCTGAGTTCATAAAGTCTTTCCAATAGATCATAATCTATTTCTACGGGATATTGATTTCCCAGGGGCTCATACCAGCTAATGAAATCGTCCAGATCGCGGTAAAGTACTTTCTTAAGATCGTCTTTAGGCAATTCACTAAATGTAAGGCGTGTTCCCATGTATTAATTAGAGTTTTTATCTGACTTCCATCTTAATTCCGTATTTAGGTCTCAAGGTTACCATAGGTTCCATTTCGATTTTTTGACTGGGGACTAAATGGAAATCAAATTTCCGCAAGAGTTCTGCCAGAATCAGTTGCATTTCCATCATGGCAAAATAATTTCCGATGCACATGCGTGGTCCTGCCCCAAAAGGAACATAATGAGAATTGGGTCGAGCTTTTTTAGCCTCTTCTGAAAATCTTTCGGGATTGAACTCATCCGGATTTTCCCAGAGATCAGGATGACGGTGCAAATGGTAAAAATAGGCTCCGATAATCGTACCTTTAGCAATTCTATGCCCTTCCCATTCATCGTCTTCTATCGCTTCCCTTCCCACAGACCAGACAGGAGGATAAAGTCGCATACCTTCCTCAATTACCTGGGTCAGATAAGTAAGCTGCTTCAAATCCATTACTTCCGCAGATCGATCCCCTAATTTTTCTTTCAATTCTGTTCTGGCCTTCTCAACAATTTCCGGATGTTGGCTCAATAGGTAAAATAACCAGGCCAAACCATTAGCAGATGTTTCATGCCCAGCGGAAAATATGGTTAATAGTTCGTCCAATAATTGCTGCTCACTCATAGGCTCCCCGGTATCTTCATATCGAGCATCCATAAGCATTTGAAGGAAATCGCTTTCTTTTTGATTGGCTTGTTTTCTTTTCTCAATTAAATCAAATAGCAATTTATCAAGAATCGCTTTTTTCCTTTTGAACCTATGATAACTCCCGTTTATATAGCTGAATGGAATGGATAAAGGATTAAAAGTTCTGCTACTCACATATTTTTGAGCGACAGAGATGCAGTCATAAATTTCCAATAAATTTCCCTCCAACTCTTCTGAAAAAAGGGTCTTCATGGCTACTCTCGCTGTCAAAGCCATCATTTCCTGACTCATATCCAATTGCTGCCCTCTTTTTCCCTCAAGATCTACAACATAGCTTTCCACCAACTCACGCATATTGAAAAACAGACCTTCCAGGCTTTTTTTGTAAAAGGTTGGCTGGGCAATTCGCCTTTGCTTTCGCCAGAAATCCCCCCGACTCGTAACCAAACCTTTCCCTAAAAGCATCCCAAGATCATCATATGCCTGATCTTTGCGATAATTTTTCTGATTTCCTTGCAATATATGTCGTATCAATCCCGGATTACTGGTCATGAGTGCCTTCCCAATTGGAAAGACTCCATAGAAAGTATCACCATAGGTTTGAAAATTTTTCGATGCATATTGAAGAGGACCACGGACAAATTCGAAGGTACCTTTTGTAAGCCAGTGCCCATGATATTCAGGGAAATTTGTAGACATAGTTAGGTATTTTGGAAGGGTCAAGCTTATTATTTGCTAAGTAAAAATAGATTTTTTTTAGCTTCGCTGGTAAATAGAAATTAATGAACAGAATCAAACAATTTTTCTTTTCTACAACTGAGGATAGTTCTCTCGCAGATTTTGGCTTATTAATCCTTCGTGTGGGGACTGGTCTATCTATGGCTTTGGGGCATGGATTAGGAAAAGTACCTGTATCAGAGGGCTTTATTGGTGGAGTGGAGAAAATGGGATTTGCAATGCCAGCTCTTTTTGCATGGGCAGCTGCTTTGTCAGAATTTTTGGGAGGAATATTTATTGCCCTGGGATTCGCTACCCGACCTAGTGCATTATTCCTAACTATAACTATGTTGGTTGCTGCATTTATCAGACATGCAGAGGACCCATATGGCAGAAAAGAAAAGGCGATCCTTTTTGCCCTGATCGCAATTTATCTCATATTCAAAGGAGCGGGAAAATATAGCCTTGATGAGCTCATCTATAACCGAATGATGTAATGACAACATATACACAGAGTGAAATATCTCAACTTGTAGTAGGCTTTATTGATCAAAAGCTCACGCATGAACAATGGACACATGAAGCTCATCTGATCGTGGCTTGTCATTATTGTTCTCAGTTTGACTTTCATGAGGCCTTGAT
The DNA here is from genome assembly GCA_039819665.1 of Bacteroidota bacterium. Classification (GTDB taxonomy): domain Bacteria; phylum Bacteroidota; class Bacteroidia; order J057; family J057; genus JAWPMV01. Next base: position 269,027 of record JBCBRM010000005.1, on the reverse strand, counting down.
TTACCTACGTTCCGGCATCATTGCCCTAAATGTTTCGATGGGGGTGGAAAATACCCCTGAAGAAGGCTATCATGAGACCCTGACGGTCTTTTGGATATGGATCATCTCATCCTATATAAACGCGCACAATGATGAGGATCTTCCGACAATTGTAAATGGGTTTTTGAACAGTCCGCTCGCATCCAAAGAGTTGCCATTAGAATTTTATAGCGAAGATGCTTTATTTCAGCTAAAGGCAAGAGCAAGATTCATAGAACCGGATATACAGCCTTTTCAACTGGATAAACTCAAATCTGAATAAACCAATATGAGATATTTACTACTACTAATTTGTGCAGCTGTGATTTCAGCCTGCAATGCACCTGCACCTCAGGAAAATCCCGAAGAAAAAGATTCGCATAGTCCGGAACTAGGCTTTCAGCCCAATATTGTCTGGATCGTTGCAGAAGATTTGAGTCCCTTTCTACCCGACTGGGGCGATCCAACCATAGAAACCCCAAATATCAGTCGACTAGTGGCTGAGGGAGTAAAATATACCCATGTCTTTTCACCTTCCGGAGTATGTGCTCCAAGTCGTGCGGCAATTTCTACAGGTATGTATCCTGCCAGCATAGGAGCTCATCATATGCGAACTGGTGGAAATCCCAAATATTTCCCCAAAGGCCTTACTCCCTATGAAGCCTTACCAGATCCTGAAATTCAAATGCATAGCGAACGCCTGAGAAGGGCAGGATACTACTGCAGCAATAATTCCAAGGAAGACCTGCAGTACAAGAAACCTCCCACCGCCTGGGATGAAAGCAGTAATAAGGCTCACTGGAAAAACCGCAAAGCTGGCCAGCCTTTCTTTGCAATCTTCAACCTCGGAGTTACGCATGAGTCAAGGATTTGGGCGAAAGCAGAAGATTCTCTTTGGGTAGATGAAAATCTAAAAGTAAATGTTCCTCCTTATTTGCCAGACAATGAGGTAGGGCAAACCGATGTTCGCCGCATGTATTCCAATATTAAAGAGATGGATGCGCAAGTAGGCGAACTTTTGGCCGAACTGGAAGACGCAAACCTGATGGATAGCACCATCATTTTCTGGTATTCAGATCATGGCGGTCCCCTACCCCGCATGAAGCGTCTGGTCTATGATTCGGGAGTCCGTCTTCCTATGGTGATTCGCTTTCCTAATAAATTCAGAGCAGGCGAAACGGACGATCAGTTCGTCAGCTTTATTGATTTCAAACCTACTATCATGTCGCTCGCAGGTATAGAGCCCGGAGATTTCCTGGATGGGAAAGCCTTTTTGGGAAAATATGCGAGGACCGAAGAAGCCCAATACGTGCATGCCGGAGGAGATCGATTTGATGCGAAGTACGATATGGTCAGAGCCGTACGGGATAAGCAATACAAATACATTCGCAATTTTCAACCTGAAAAGCCTATGTATTTGCCAGTCGCTTATCGAGAAAATATGCCCATTATGAAAGAACTCCTGCGTATGCGAGATGCCGGAGAGCTAAATGAAGTCCAAGCTTTATGGTTTAAAGAGACCAAATCTCCATTTGAATTTTATGATTTGGAAAAAGATCCTCATGAGGTCAACAATCTGGCCGATGATCCTGCCTATGCTGATAAAATCAAAGAATTGAGTGAGGAGATGGATCGTTGGATGGAGGAAATTGGGGACAGAGGTCTAATTGAGGAAAAAGAATATTTGGAATCGATTTGGCCCGGACAAATTCAACCGGAAACCGCGGCTCCCATAATTGCAGAGGAAAATGGAAAAGTCAGCATAAGCTCAAGTACAGATGGAGCTTCTATTGGCTATCAGATATTGGGGGAAGGCGAAGAAGCAGGCGAAAGATGGGAAGTGTATACGGAGCCGATTGAAGTGGCTGAAGGGAAAAGGCTCCTGGCCGTTGCTCACCGCATCGGCTATAAACGAAGTGAGATCGTAGAAAAGAAATAGGTACATTATCCTAAGAAGGCGAAGCTCTCACTTCGCCTTTTTTACTTCTATATTCCTTGTTCTTAATTCTACCCCTCCCCTACTCTTGCGGAGGCGTAATCATGATATGGGCTCTATGTGTTCCAGGATCCATCAACCAAGCAGCACCAGGCACTACAGGTTTCAACGGTAGTCCTGTTGATTCGGCGGTAGCCCAGGGAATGTATACAACTGAACGATAATTGGTTCCTTCTAACTCTCCTGTTTCCGCATTGTATTTCCCTTCCTTGCCATATACCAACTGAAGGGTACTGGGAGTTTCAGGCATTTTTAGCGTTCCTGCCTTTGCTTCTTTTTCACGGGTGTGAAAAATCTCCTGAGGATTTTTCCCTTCTGCTCGTAACGCTCGTCCTCTTGCCATAAAAGGCTCGAGATTTATATGGTATGATGCTATATTAAATCCTTCCTGATTGGGATCATCGGCAACACATATGGTGTTATTACTTCCCTCACGTATTTTCACAACATTGCCTTCACTGTCATAGCCATAAACCGTAGCATCGGCACGATCTGCTTCTCCGGCAGCCATTACAGCCGTAGCAATTTGTAAGTCCTTATTGGGGATAGTGGGAGCCTGTGCACAAGCAGCAGCACATAGCAGGAGAAATACGGTTGAAATAGAGATTATTAGTCGCATAGTGATGTAAATAGGTTTCATTTGTGGTCGAGTAATAATATACTCAGTATTTGGTTTTTGTCTGATGATACAAGTCTTTATTCCAAAAACTTTCGATCATCAGATAATCGAATATCCTTGTTGAAAATCTCAACTTGCTTGGCCGCTATTTCACACAGACGCCGGTAACGAGCCTCTTTACTTGCGCCTGCACGTATATAATCGGCATTGTGGGTTTCGAGATTTGATAAAACAACTAATTGGATGAGACTGGCATGATCCCGAATATTCCCTTTAGCATCGGGATTTGCTTCTCTCCATTCTTTCGCAGTCATTCCAAAGATGACCAGATTTATGAGATCAGCCTCATCTGCATAAATGTATTTACCGTCTTTTTCAGAGATACGAGGCAGAATGTTATTTTCAATTGCATCTGCTTGTAAAGAGTAATTCACTTTAGAAAGGAAACGCCCTGCATCCCATTCGAGTTTTTGTCGCTGGTACTCATGAGATTTGAGATGTTGGAACTCCCGAATGAGCATAAGTTGGAATAAAGGACTTACCCAGGAAGCAAATGCAAAAGCCAAATCTCTATGTCCAAAAGTGCCACCATATCTACCCGCTTTCGCCTCTAATCCTATAGCCCCCGTTTCCTGGATCCAGTTTTTTACGGATATTGTAAATGCATTACTTCCTGCCTCATTTCTAATCTTCTCGAATTCGAGAAGATTAAAATCGGGATTATTCATACTCTCCCAAAATGAAAGCAATTCTAAGGTATCTCGATTTCGCAACCAATTGTTAATGGCTTGACTGGGGTTTCTCCTATCTCTTACCATATCCGTCAAAGAAATATAGTCCTGCTCATCTATCGATTTGACAGATATCTCCTTCCCATCTATATAAATCTTTTCACTCATTTAGTTTTCGATTTTTCTTCTTAGGTCAAACGCATCAAACTCAATACAGATGTCATACCGGAATTTTTTTGTGTGCAAGGAGAATAAATATCCGGTATCCCTTTCCCTTGCCAATTCAATCAAAATTTAAGCACTGGCTAGAGTTGCCGGATAAATTTTGTCCGTAAACTCCCAAAATTTTCCGGCATGACATCTATTTTTGATAGGGTTCATTTTGATTCGTTTAACCAATTTCCTTATGCTTAGCAATCGATTTATAGGAGTAAATCGATAAACTTAATAAATACATTGACTTAGCATCAGGAACCTTCTGGGGAAAGTTCTTAGGATCTTATTCATTCTATTCCCCTCTATTCGAATATATTTAATCTGGTGGTATTCCACCTGATTAGCAATTACCTTAACCCATTCCCAAAATCTGACTAGCAGGTAACAAACCTCCGTATTCCAACGCAATTTCCCGATCATGCCTGACTTTTTGGTATTCCTCAGAGATGGCCATATCCATAAAGGCTTTCATATTGGGATATTTGACCAGGAGCAACATATGCGGTTGATCTGTGTAGTCACCGATGATGGTTCCTTTTACTTCCCCGGCCCAGACAATTTCGGCTCCTGCTTTTTCTACTAAAGGAGCGACATTTTTGCTATATATTTTATAGGCTTCTTTTCCAGTTTCCTCTCCCCTACCCGTCTTAGCTTTGAATTTAAGGATATTGATCATAGTTACAGCTTGGTCCTGCGGATAGGACTTCATTACCTTCATAAAGGCTTCTGTCTCAGCAACGATTTGATCTGTCAGGTGCATGTATTTTAGATTTTAGGTTGTCAGTAGTTGTTTTAGCCTTCATAGCCATCACAATAGGCTTCCAGCACGAGGGCTATTAGAGAATTGGTACTTTTGAGCTTCTCGCGTTTAGCAATGCTTTCTAAACGCTGGAAGAGATCTTTTTTCAGACGAATACCTGTGTATTCAATCTTGCGCTCTCTTACGCTTTCCAGATTCACCGAGAACAGTTGCTGCTTATCGGAAGCAGGTTTTTTCCTCCCCTTACTCACTTTTTTCTGGGGAGCTTCCTGAATATCATCCAGAATTTCCTCTTCTACTGCCATTTTTTCTTCCACCTGCGGCTCAACAACTTTCTTGGCCACTTTTTTAGGTGGACTTGCTTTTTTCTTGGCAACAGTTTTGGGGCGACTACTCTCTTCACGACTAATCGGAGGGGCACTATTGAAAAGTGCATCTAGTCCCTTTGCGTGAGATAAATCTTTTTTTGCCATATCTATTGATATAAGATGTTCTTTTAAACTGAATAATACCTGGCCTATTTTTTACTTTCTGGAACAGCTATACCTAATCGCAACATGGTCTCCTGGACAAAAGCCGTGTAATCAGCCGCTCCATTGCTTTTAGGTGCATAATCATAAATACTCATATTGTTCATCTGAGCTTCCATTAGCGAAATATTTTCACGGATATAGGACGTATAGACCAGCTCCCCCATTCTCCGCTCTGCTATGCTTGCCATATTTCTCATGGCTACTTTATGTGGGTTATATCTGTTGAGCAATACCCCCAGGCACTGAAGTGCCGGATTGATGTGATCTTTGATTCGATTTGCGGCATCCAAGAGGAGCTCCAAACCTGAAGCAGCAAAATATTCCGCATTAAGGGGTACGAGATAATAGTCGCTGGCCGAAAGAGCATTAATCGTAAGGTTGTCAATCTTGGGAGGAGTATCTATCAGGATGATATCATACTGATCCTTTACCTGCTCCAGAATCCGCTTCAAAACCATTTGCCTTTGGTCTACCTGAATCAACTCATGATCGGCAGCTCCCAGGTGCTTGGTAGAGGGAAGGAGATCCACCCCCAATTCTGTTGGTAAGATAATGCCCGGCACATCGTATTCCTGATCTTTTGAGATAGCCCAAATTGCTTCATACAAAGTTTTTGAAACACTGTTGAGCATTTCATGGTGGCCCATACTTAAAGTCAGGTTTGCCTGGGGATCCATGTCTACCAGCAAGACCTTCTGGCCGTACTTTGCCAGGCCAGTTCCCAGGGCAATGGTAGTTGTAGTTTTACCTGTACCTCCTTTTTGAATCGCTATGGAAATAATCATCGCACTCATGCAGTTTGAATGATATTTTTAATTGCATTTCTTATTTAAAAAAAGCAGAAGAATTTTCTACACTGAAAACATTCACTCTGCATATACTGATGCATTCCGATATTCCATGCTTTTTCTCAACAATTTTTTCTACATCTTTACCAACAATTTAACATACACAATCATTAGGCAATTTTGCATATAAATCGATCGCATTTCAATCAACAATTAAGCATACAAAATAAAATTGCAAAAAAACATCCATCATAACATTCATAACAAATTGCAAATCATTATGCAGAAAAACATATTTTTCGCAAACATAAATGCAAACACTAAATATAGATGTTTTTACACGCTTTTATTTATGCTTTATTTATTGCATCAAGCATAAAGAACTGCATGCAAGTTAACACATATTTTTATTACTGCAAATCTACTTTACATTTTTACATGCATTTAATATACAATAATACATTCATCAATACATGCTAGACTTCATAAAGCATGCCACAAAGAACAACTTTCATTTTGCATGCAATTCTGCATGCAAAATTTGCCTCCAGAGTGCCTGAGTTAAAACTGCATACAAAAAGTGATCGAAAGGAATTCAGGAGAATCGATCGGACCACAGTGAAGATCCAGGAAAATCCGAATTTTATTTGCGTATTTGGCAAATCAAGCTACCAAGGCGTCAAAGGCAGGAAATCAGCCCCAGAGGTAGGCCCACAGGCTCCATATTTTTGTTTTAAGGAAGAATCAGGGGAGAAATAGATAAACATCCGTGAGAAGAATCCATTTCCTTAGAGAGAATTTTTTGGCAATTCTTTCAGCTAACCAATAAGCAGAAGAAAAAGAGGGCAAATTTGCCTAATTATTTTGCATGCAAAATTGCATGCAAAATATATGCGCATACTAGCTTATCTGAATTCCTCATATGCAAATACAAAAAAAGAAGTCAAACCTTTCGATCCGACTTCCCAGTATCATATGTGAATTTGAATTTATCTCGCGACTAATTATCAAAGGTAAATAAGTCTCCTTGTTTGCCGATGACTTCATAAGAATCTTTACCGTTTCCAGGAACGAGTCTTAATTGATAACCGGTTTCTTTGTAGGTCCACTTCATAAAAGCTTCTTGTTTGGGAGGAAGTCTGTCAGAAAGAAAACTCTGAAACCAGAATTGAGTTTCTTCTATATCTTTTTTCAGGCGTCCGTTTTCAAATACTTTTTGTTTTACAAATACGTGATCATCCGCCCAGGCTGCAAACGCTAACCAATCATCTTCACTTGCGTTTTGCAAAAGCTCTCCCACTTCAGCTCTTCTCACTTCATCAAAACGATCCTGCAATTCCCGGATCAATTCTTCTTCTTCTCTCTTTCTATCTCGACTGATCTTTTCTTGTTCTTTCTTTTCAGCACTCTCCCGATCAAATAAGTTTTCAGGGACTCCTCCTGCTTCTAATACTTTTTTCAGATAACCTCCTACACTACTTTTGATCTTACCAGCTTCATACTGTCTGCGGGTATATCGGATTGCCCGTTGAATCTCTGCTGCTGGCAATGCTCTGGCAAACTCTTCGGAGAGGGTAGGGGAGAGGCCCATTTCTCTTAGAGCTGTTACCATCTCAGGCTGATCTAATCCCGTTTCTACTCCAGCTTGTTCAGCTTTTTGTTTATGGATGATAAAGCGAATCGCTGTGACTCTTCTCCCTTCCTTTTGCTCTTCAAATTCAAAGCTGATATCACATTTCTTATGGAGCTCAACCTGAGCTTGAAGAATAACTCGTTTTTTGAAATAATTGTAGCTTCGGTATTTACCGATCAGGCCGAGCATTTCTTTCAACCTCTCAACCTCAATGGTCCTTTCACCAATTCGCTCAAACTGCTTAAGCAATTCGTAGATCCTCACAGAATGAGAACTTTGAAGGCTCAAAACATTTCGAATGTCGTAAATGGTGAATTGTTCTTTGAGCTGGAGTAGGTAAGGCTTAAGATCTGGATCGAATCGGAGCTCGACCATACCCTTCCTTTTTTTGTATTCAACCTTACTCACGAAACCGATCTTGGCGAAACCTCCTTCATCTAACGGAACTCGCATGTATCGCTTGATCAGTTGATCGGTGATGACATCCAATCTGTGGTAAATATTTTCTGACATCCCACCTCCGGCATCCATAAGATCACGGACCCTCACCTTGTAGGTTTTGAAGTCGCGATCATCTTTGTGAACCTGGACAACCATAGCAAGGAACAAACGCATCTCAAGCACACTCATGGAATAGTGGGCATTGATCAGTTTGTTATCTTTGACGACCAGAGACTTGGAGCCCTGTAGCAAAGGATTAGACATTGTTGTTGTCATTTAGCGCTTTGTTCTAAACGAAGGTAGGAAGAAAAGCAACAAATCAAAACCAAAGTTGCCAAACACCAAATCCGTTGCCGTTAATCTGGGTAAATTGCTGGAAATGAAGCGCTTAAAGCTACATCCTTTCTGTTGCATTTAACATCTTATCTGTTGTTTTTTACACCAATTCTGTTGCATTTATAGCTTAAATTCCCTGAATCCCTCGTTTAAAGAAAATTATCTCATCCTATCCGTTGCTTTTGAAAAAAATCAAAAAAAATTTGCGGAAACGGCCATCCATTCAATCTGTTGCTTTAATTCCCATCCTTATTGTTGCTTTTTAGGGAAAATGACGCCTAGAGCGGAGATTCCCAGGGTAATCATCTATTTGTAGATATAAACTCCATCCAAACTGTTGCGGTAAACATCCCATTTGTTGCTATAGTATTTCAAAAAGTATATTTTATATATTGATTATCAATCAGTTACGAGCCAAAAAATAGATACATCTAAGTTGTTGCCCTTAACATCCCTCCTGTTGCTTTAAGGCATTTAATCCGTTGTTTTTCACATCCTCCTCGTTGCTTTATACATCCTTCGTGTTGCTGTTTACATTCAAGTTGTTGCTTTAGGGTAGTATAAGCAACTGTCTATCAGAAGGTTATGGTATCCGAAATAATACAAATACTTAAATAGATAAAAGCAACTAAACAGAAGTAGAAGGTTCAATTTTAGTCCTTTTAAAGAAGATTTAGAGAGAGAAATGATTGAATTAGGGTCTAGATAAAAGTACATCCATGTTGTTGCTTTAAGCTAAGTGACTGATTATCAGTCAATATTTTCTCGAGAAATAGAATTTATTCCGCACACCAAAAGTGTTGCTTTAAGTAAAACTCTAAAGCAACATCCCTTTTGTTGCTTTTGGGAAATTAGAAATTGTCGGACATCCTTATTGTTGTTTTTTAAGAATTCTCGAGATTATTGTGCAGATAGATAGGGGCTAGGAAGGCCTTGTTGTATCTTTATCCTAAAGAAAGCTCAATGAAAAGACAACTACTCATTATATTTATTGGCCTATTCTGTTGCCTTTCCCTCTCAGCCCAGTATTCTTTAGAAAGTTTAGAGCAATTATTCGAGGATATGCAGGAGTTATATGTTCGGTTTCCAGGTTCTGAATTGATTAAACTCGGTCAGATCGCCAATGAAATTTCCCTGGATCATAATCCCATCAGAGGAGGCTATGTGTATGCCTATATATATCCACGCGATATAGAGCTTCTTTTTGAAGAGTCCTTGCAGTTTGAAGTAATGCCAGCTCCTTCAAGCCTGGTTATTCCCGTGATGCGCAATTGGAAGGAGATTAATTCTCTGCAAAAAACCAATAGTACTGTCTGTAGTATGAACTGGAATTTCCTGCCTAGCTATCAGGCTTATGAAAATCTGATGTTGCAGTTTCAAACGGACTATCCTTCTATTTGTAAGATAGATACCATCACCCAACTCAATAGTGGAAGGCGCATATTGGTCGCTCATATCGGCGACAATTTGGATGTGGATGAAGATGAACCTGAATTCCTTTACACTTCCACTATGCATGGAGATGAAACAACAGGCTATAATTTAAGTCTTCATCTGATTGCCTATCTCCTTTGTAATTATGGCGCTGATCCAGAAATCACTAACCTAATCAATGAAGTTGATATTTGGATAAACCCTCTGGCAAATCCCAATGGAGCTTATGCAGGAGGAAATAATACCGTTGCAGGAGCTACCCGAGCTAATGCCAATGGCTTTGACCTGAATCGGAATTATCCGGATCCGGACCCTAATGACGGGCCCAGACCAGGAGGAACCCAACAAGAAGAAACTACCGCTTTCATCGATTTTGCTGCGGAACGAGATTTCAACATAAGCGCCAACATGCATGGAGGAGTAGAAGTCGCCAATTATCCCTGGGATACCTATGGGAGGAGGCATGCAGATGATAATTGGTGGATCTATGTCTGTAGAGATTATGCAGATACGGTTCAAAGTAATAGCCCGTCTGGCGTTTTCAATGATTTCAACAATGGGATCACCAATGGTTCTGATTGGTTTTTCATTAGTGGTGGGAGACAAGACTACATGAATAGCTTTGAGTATTGCCGGGAGTTTACCCTTGAGCTTACCGATGCCAAAAATCCTCCCTCGTCCACCATGGAAACATTCTGGGACTATCACCAGGCTGCCCTGATCAATTATATGGAAGAGGCATTAAACGGGCTTAGAGGCATTGTGACGGATAGTATTAGTGGAGAGCCCTTAGCTGCGAGGGTATTTATTGATGGGTATGATCGGGATAGTTCTCATGTGTATTCCCATAAGCCTATCGGAAACTATCACAGGTATTTATTTGCAGGGACTTATAATCTGAGTTTTACCGCTGAAGGCTACTTACCAAAAACAATAACTGCTAATATTCAAAATGGCCAAAGCACCAGATTAGATGTTCAATTGGTGCCAGATGTTGCCGCCAGTATTTCGGACCGTAATAAAATCCCATTTGAGATTTATCCTAATCCCGCATCAGATAAGCTTGGGATTGCATTAGAGAAGAGTTTCGGAGACATGGAGGTTCAGTTGACCGATCTATCAGGGAAAATCCTTCTCGAGGATCAATTCGCAAATCAAATAGAGTTTGAGCTGGACATAGAAAGCCTTGCGAGGGGTTTGTATTTCGTGCGGCTCAAAACCGAAAGGGGCTTTGGGATTCAGAAGTTTTTGAAGAAATAGGCGTGGGTATAAGCATAACCACAGGTGTCACACTGAGCTTGCGAAGTGCCTAAGGCTCTACCCCACCGCTTTTCCTATACTTCTTTTGAGTGAGGGAAAAAAGATGGCTGCAAAGAATGGAGGTCCCTCGACGGGGCTCGGGATGACACAGCTTCTGTGTGTATGCCCTTTCCTCTACAACTTCAACTTCTTAAATATAAATTCCGGCACATTACGAATAATCAACATAATCAAAGCCCAGATCGGTAAGACATAAGCCGTATTCTTTTTCTTCTGAGCAGCTTTGACGATGATTTTAGCTGCCTTATCAGGCATAGCGGTAAGGGGAGCGGGTAGGGGAAGGCCTTCTGTCATTTTGGTTCGCATAAAGCCGGGTTTAACCGTAAGTACATGAACTCCTTTGTGCGCCAAGCGATTTCGCATACCGTCGAGATAGGCCGTAAAAGCAGCTTTGGCACTTCCATACATATAATTGCTCATGCGTCCCCTTTCTCCGGCAACAGATGAGATGCCAATGATGGTTCCTGTTCCTTTTTGGGCGAAAGCTTCCGCTATGGGATTGAGCAAAGAAACAGCCGCTGTATAATTGACTTCGATAATCTGTCGACTTTCCCCGAAATCTTTTTCTGCCTTTTCCTGCTCCCCCAAATAGCCAAAGACACAATAGACCTGATCCATTTCAGAAATCCCAATCTTATCCAACACTTGGGCATGTTGCTCAAAATCGGTGGCCTCCAATACGAAGGTCTTGATTTTGACTTTATAGCGAATCTCCAGATCACTTTTTATGCGGTCCAGTTGTTCTTGCTTGCGGGCTGTGAGGAAAAGATTGTCTCCCTTTGAGGCATGGATATGCGCTATTGGGTTGCCCAAATCAGCATTGGCGCCGAAGATCAGGATATTCATGTGCTGAGGCGAATTTGTTGGTCGGAACTGAAAATGGAAGGCTCGGGAAAATCCGGATAGGTATGCGCGTACATGGCTTTGGACATGAATGCATCCTTGGCCAGGTAGAGTCGACCCTCATATTTGAGGACGATCTCATCTAATTTTCTCAATAAGTCGGGCAATCCTTTTCGAATAGGGAAATCCATAGCCAATGTGTAGCCTTCCTGAGGGAAAGTATGAGGGGCCAGGGGATTAGATTTTCCGAAAAGCTTGAGGACGGTCAAAAAGGAACCCTGTCTGCTGATTCGAATCTGATCGAGTATTTCTTTAAGGCCTTCGCGGCTTTTTTCCTTGGGCAATACAAATTGATACTGCGTAAAGCCTTTTTTTCCATACATGCGATTCCAGTTGTGGATGAAATCGAGGGGATAGAAAAATGGTTCATAAGGAAGGATGGCTTTACTGACTTTCGAAAATTGCTTATTGTAATAGAGGAAATTGAAAGCCTTTATGCTCAAAGTATTCAAAACAAAGCCTGGTAATTGGATGGGCATGTTCAACTGGAGCTTTTTAGGCTGCGCCAGAGGCTTGTCTTTCCACTTAACAGACAATTCCTCCAATTTTGCATGTTCTCCTCTTAAAAGCAGGCTTCTGCCCTGATGCTTTCCCTTTTGCAGGCAATCGATCCAGGCTACCGTATAGGTCCAGGATTCTGACTCGTCAAAGAAAGCCATGACCTCTTCCAGATTTTTAGCTTTGAGGGATTCCTGGCGAATGTATGCGGTCTCCACCGACTTTAATCTAAAACTTGCACTCAAAATGAATCCTGTATTGCCCATGCCTCCAACAGTCTTCCAAAATAGTTCGGAATGCTCCGTTTTGCTGCAGCGCATCAAAGTTCCTTTTGCATCTATGAGATCAATGAACAGGAGATGTTCAGAAAAACAGGCATCTACATGGTGATTTTTTCCATGGACATCAGCCGCAATTGCTCCTCCTACAGTTATGAATTTTGTGCCTGGAGTAACCGGTAGAAAATATCCAGCCGGAACTACTACTTCGAGAATTTCCGATAAAAGGACTCCCGCTTCACAATGAATAATCCCAGATTCTCTATCAAATGCCAGGAATTTATTGAGCCTTTTGCTAGAAAGGATGGCTTGGCCCAAAGAGCTATCTCCATAGCTTCTTCCATTTCCACGGGGCACGAGTTGCTGGGCTGAACTGAGCAAATGCCTCACTTCTTCAGCACTTTCCGGATGGTGAATTTTTGCCTTTACCTTCGGATAATTTCCCCAATTGCTCAGTTCCTCTTTTAACATGCCCGAAATAATTTCATTCCAGCCGAATAAGCAATTTTATTTTTTCATTCTTCTTCCTTTCCTAAATGCATAAAGCAGGATGTAAGTTTTTTGCTAAAAATAATAGATAAAAATACTAAAATCGCTTTCTTTATGCTCTATTTTTTAGTATATTTGTATAAATACTTTAGCATGACCCGAAAGACTGGAAATTTGATCGATGAACTTCTTGAATACACGATGGAGGAGCTAAAACTCCTCAAGATGATGAGCAAGTGCCGGGCAGAGGGAAACTTTGAAGAGTTGATGGTTTGCCTGGAAATCATTGAAACCCAATATGCCAAGGCCAAGCCTTATCGTTTTCGACTGGAAATGTTGAGTCAGATTATGGGAGGGCCGAAGGTGTCAATAGAGAATTGACGGGTGTTAGGGGGGGTATGCATATGTGTTAGGGATGAAAAAAAAATCCACTAACACCCTGGCACTCTAAAACTCAAATACGCTTACAGCTTTAACGAAATAGCTTTTTTTATAGATTGTCATTTAGCCATGACCCGAAGGTGAGGACCTTCGGGTTTTTATTTACGGATGAAAGTTTGTCATGCTGAGCAGGAAAGAAGCAGCTAATTTGTTTTTCTGGAAATGGGGCTAGATCTCTCCGCTGGGGGCGAGATGACAAGTCTATTTGGGATAGGGTTCAATTTTTAATAAAAACGGTCAAACTTCTCGCTCCTTGTGCTCCTATCACCAGAGACTGTTCGATATCGGCGGTTTTGGATGGGCCTGCGATGAAAATTGAAAAGCCTTCCTTGCTCAAGTCAATTTTCTCCATGGCCTCGTGCATATTTCCTACGATTGAGTGGGCATCGATCACGAGAATCAGGTGTTGGCAGATGAAAGGTAGCACACGATGAGGAAGCACACTTTCGTCTAGATAACAAGCTCCATTTTCCGCAACGGCTATCTGTGCAGGAAGGATTACCAGCTCAATCTTGTGAAGTTCGTGGGCTTTCAGCTTTGACACTTCTACATGGGAATTGATATCATCAATGCCTGAATAGATACTTTTTCCCTCACCGAATAAAGTCGACAATTGATCCAGAGTGAGTGGCTCCTTTTGCAAAAGAACTTTTCCTCCAACAGCTCCCATTAGCTCTATAAATTTTTCCTGCGGATTGAAATCATAGGAAAAAGCTGTGTATTCTGGCAAAGGAAGTGGATGGGCTTTATTTGCTCTTATATGTCGAAGGATATCAACTTTCATCTCTGTTTTCTTTATACCAATCTTTAAAGGTTTTTGTGGGAACTTCGGGTAACTCTCTCTGTTTTCCCCATACATTTGTGTTGAGGTAGAGTAGGGGGCGGGGCAAAAATCGGAGGATCCTTCGCATCCATTTAGTTGCTCTTTGGTAAGAAGTTGGATTTGATAAGATTTTCGCTGCCATGTGCATACCCTTTGTTTTGGATTTAGGCAAATAGCCTTCTTCTGCAATGATTTGCCGCCATTTATAGAGCTGTTGGTGAATGTCGATCTTGACCGGACATACATCTGAGCAGGAACCGCAGAGACTGGAGGCAAAGGGTAAATCTGAATATTTCTTTAGGTCTTTCCCAGGTGTTAGGATAGAACCAATAGGACCTGGAACGGTATAGTCATAAGAATGTCCACCGCTGCGTCTATAGATCGGACAGGTATTCATACAAGCTCCACAGCGAATACATTTCAGTGAATTGCGAAAGTCCTCTCGCCCCAACTGCTCACTTCGGCCATTGTCTACAATCACGATGTGCATTTCTCCTCCGGGTTTGGGTTTCAGGTGATGGGAAGTATATATCGTGATGGGTTGACCTGTGGCACTTCTAGCTAGTAATCGGGTAAATACTCCCAAATCCTTTTGTCTGGGAATAACTTTTTCCAATCCCATGCAGTGAATTTGTAAAGGAGCCAGATGAATTCCCATATCCGCGTTTCCTTCATTTGTACAAATTGTGACCCCACCTGTTTCAGCGATAGCAAAGTTAACACCGCTAAGAGCTGCGTCTGCCTGGAGAAAATGACTTCTTAAGTGTTGCCGTGCAGCCTCGGTCAGGTACTTGGGATCGGTAGCTCCTTTCTCTGTTTGAAGTTTTTCGTGGAATAGTTCGCCGATCTCCTCTTTCTTCAAATGAATGGCAGGCATTACTATATGGCTGGGAGGTTCATTTTTCATCTGAATGATCCTTTCCCCTAAATCTGTATCAATCACTTCTATGCCCTGTTTTTCCAGAAAAGGATTTAAGCTACATTCCTCCGTAAGCATAGATTTACTCTTTACTAGCGAACGTACCTGATGTCTTTGGAGAATGTCAAGGACGATTTGATTGTGAGCCTCTGCATCTTTCGCCCAATGAACTTTAGCTCCATTTGTCAATGCATTTTTCTCAAATTCTTCCAGATAGCTATCCAGATGAGAAAGGGTATGATCTTTAATCTGTGATGCCAGTTCTCTCAATTCTTCCCATTCGGCTACACCTTTAGCAAGTTTGTCCCGCTTTTCCCTGACCACCCACAAAGACTGATCATGCCAATCTGTTCGGGCTTCATTTGCGATAAAATCAGCTGCTTTTTGGGGATGTTTACTCATAACTGCGTGCCGTTTAGAATTTCTACAAAATGCCGAACGGGAATGTTCTCCTTTTTTCTGCGCATGATTCCTTCCAAATGCATGAGGCAGGACATATCTCCTGCAACGATTACCTCTGCACCTTTACTTTTGTGATCCTGAATTCTATCCTTGCCCATTTTTACAGAAATGGCTTCCTCATTTACTGCAAAAGTTCCGCCGAAGCCGCAGCACTCATCCTTTCGATCCAGCTCCACAAATTCAATTTCATCCACCAAATCCAGGACAGCTCTGATTTTAGAAAAACTGTTTTGTACCCTTTCGCTACCACTTGCCAATCTCAGGCCTCTTAGACCATGACAGGATTGGTGCAGGCCTACTTTATGGGGAAAATGGCTTTCTATTTTGTCAAGTTTCATCACATCTACCAGAAATTCTGCCATATCCAGACTTTTTTCCCGTACATGCTCTACTTCTCGGGTTTTGGGAAGTATATCATAATGCTTGCGGACGTGATAGGTACAACTACCAGAAGGAGCGACAATGTAATCATAGGGGGCAAAAGTCTCTACAAAATGCTCATAGACAGGAATCGCTTTTTTCTCAAAACCTGAATTTGCCAAAGGTTGTCCGCAGCAGCTTTGCCCCGCAGGGTAGTGGACCTTACAGCCTAACTTTCGGAGAAGCTCCAGACTTGCAATGCCTACCTGGGGATAAAACTGATCCACATAGCAGGGGATGAAAAGGCCAACATTCATGGGCTTTTTGATTTGGTTGACCTGAATTTAGGGAATTGTCCGATGACTTGACAAGTGGTAGCCTAAAGCTTTTTGAGTGAACTTTTGCTCAGGTCAGGTTCGGGGATGAAACTGGCAATCAATACACAAGCCAGAGAACTACATAACATGACCCCAACAACGGGTATCAGGCTTCCATTGTAGAAAAACGCTGGAATGATTCCCAAAATACTGCCAGCTCCATACAAGAAGAGCAAATTGATTGAGGTAGCACTACCCGCCAAATTCTCATAGTGGCTGATATAAACAGCAACGCCATTGGGATAAACCAGCCCCATGCTTGCCTGACTTAGGGCAAATAGGACAACAGAAACCCAAAGATTAGCTTCAAAAAAGAAGAGATATGCCAGAAGAGAAACCAAAATGGTTAATTGAATCCAGCCGCCTCTTTTGAATAAATAATGCGGATGGATGACGGTTTGTCGTCTATTGGAATAAAAAGTAGTTGCCATCACTCCTAAAGAATTGATCGCCATAAAAAAGGGAAAGGCCTTGGGACCAATTCCAAAATATTCCATATATACAAAAGCAGATTGTGTAACCAGGATCATAACAACCCCCGTTGACAATCCTATAGAAAGGCAATAGAGAATAGGCCTTAAAGGACCCTCCTTCAACTGGACTACCCTTTTGAACTGATTGAGCATATCATGAACATTGATATGAACTCTGTCAACAACTTTAGTTTCGGGAATTTTGAAAATATGCCAACTCATGACGAAGATGGCAAAAACGAAGGTAGCCCAAAATATCATTCGCCATCCAAAATCCATTAGGTAAGAGCCGATAAAAGGAGATAGCATAGGAGCAATCATCATGACGATGAGTACCATTGCGTATTTTCTTCCTGCTTCTAAAGGAGGAAATACATCCCTTACGGAGGCCATACATATAACAGATGCCAATCCACCTCCCAAGGCTTGAAATATTCTGGCACCTAATAAAAATTCTACGCTGGGGGTAAAAATTATGGCTAGAGTTGCGATGATAAAAATGGTCAATCCTGCCAAACCAACTCGTTTTCGTCCTACCTGATCAGAAACAGGACCTCCAATCATTTGGCCGATTGCGTTTCCCAACATAAAACTGCTGATAGTTGAATTGAGTACATTGATATCACTATCAAACTCTTCAACCATTCCAGGAATAGCAGGGACGTAGACCTGCATAGCAAAAGGCCCAACTGCAGCCAGCATAGACACAAACAGCAGAAAATTGTCAGGTACCTGGACCCTTTGACCGGAATTAATCTCCATAGCATTAGAATGGGAGTGCAAATTTGGTGAAAAATATGGGGAATGTTGATATAAGGGGATAAGAAAAGGAAACCCTTGAGTATATTTGCTCAAGGGTTCCTTCATCAGGGGATAGCAAGGGATTGTATGCTACACAAAAGATATTTTCCCCATCCAGATGTTATTCCAATTTGCTATCCTTGCTTTTTCCAGTGAATCTTAATTCATGGGTTCGTACAGGTCCATTCTTTTGAGTTTTCCATCCTCGAATTGCAGGACATGGGTGACCAGACCTTCGGTGGTCTTTCCCAGGGATTTGATGGTCCGCTTGCTATCTAATAAGACAAAAACAATGTTGTCTTTTTCAGCCATGGATACCAGATCAAACCTCTCGATGTCGAGATCGTGCATATTTCCAAAATATTCCTGCACACCTTTCTGGCCCTTAAATATCCCTTTGAAAGGAGAATCATCTGTATTATGGCTATGCCAGACCGTTTGCTCGTGAAGCATGGAGAAAATGGGTTCAAGGTTTCCTTCCGAAAAGCCCTGATAGGCGGCTTTTGTACTTAATAGATTATTACTTGCTGTCATGTTCTAAGTATTTAAGGATGAAGTTTGTCTGTGAAAAAAGGCTTATCGTCTGACGATAAATGGGCGGCTCAGGACTTCTCCGTCAATCCGCACTTGGTAGAAATACATACCTTCTGCCAAATACTGTGTGTCGACTTTCAATTCATGTTTTCCGGCCTGTGCTTCTCCCTCCATCACTTGCTTGATGAAAATTCCCCTTGCATCCAGAATTTGAATACGTATATCTGCAGTTTCTGGTAGGGTAAAGAAAATGATGGCTTGATTAGAAGCAGGATTGGGATAAAGGACTAAATCGAATTCTTCCTGAGCAATCTTGGCGCCAGCATGTCTTCTCCAGGGACGACAGGAACTGCATGGCCCAACTAATGCTCCTCGTCTAATATGGAATGGGAGACTTCTATTTCTCACCCTAAGCGTTCTTCCTCTTTTGCAAATGAGGATCTTTCTCCGCCATCTGCGCCAACTTGCTGAATAGTCTGCATAGGGCAAAAGTTGACTGCAGTCAGGGATACCATCGGAATTGGCGTCAACGGTATCATCTCCTCCTGGACAGATATCGCAAACATCACCCACCTCATCGCAATCACTGTCGGCCTGATCTGCATTTGCGGCGATAGGACAATTATCTACATCATCGTTTACTCCATCGTTGTCGTCATCCGGATCTACACAATCGGGGCTGCCGTCTCCATCATTGTCGGGAGAGTTGCTGGAAGCATCTTTGGGATCGGATCCGCAAGCTGCTTCGTCGGCATCACTTTGGCCATCATTATCATCATCTGTATCGGCATTGTCGCCTATTCCATCTCCATCTGTGTCCCGGCTTTCTGCCTGATTAAATGGGAAGGCATCATCTTCATCTGCCACTCCATCATTGTCATCGTCCGGATCACAGGCATCTCCGTAAAAATCCCCGTCAAAATTGGCCTGGTCTGTATTGGCCAAATCCGGGCAATTGTCCACATCATCAGCAATTCCATCTCCATCGCTATCTGTGGAGCCTATGGTAAAGGGATCTGAATCGGAAGAATTCAAAAATATAACTGCGCCACCGTTAGTTTGAGCTGAAAGAGTATAGGATCCTGCTGGTTGGTTTAAAACCATTTGGGCAGTAGCTATTCCATTAGGACCTGTTTGGGCAAATTTCTCTTGCGTACCTATGGTAAAACGAATAATGACGCCAGGGGCTGGACCTCCCGTAACATCATCGATTAAGGTAGCTTGTAGGTTTATCGTTTCATTTTCAGCCGCTGCAAATACCCCATTATTGGTGAGAGTAGTAGGTCTTCCAAGCGCCGTAACATTGGCTAGGCAGGTACCTTGATTGCCACTCAAATCTGAAGCATAGACAGTTACATCTGTAGTAGTGGGTCCGGAAAAATTATTAGGGATAACAAAGATAGAACTAGCATTTATGCCACAATTATCCGTGATGGAGCTGCTTACGTCAGTATAGCTAATTAGACGGTTTCCACTAAGCGGAAGCATAAATTCCAGGTCCTGGCAAACAATAACGGGGGGCTCGGTATCATTGCTACAGTCTTGCCCAATAGCAGGCATAGCTGTATATAGCATGAACAGGCCTATAAAAAATGAGCGAAAGATCGAAGTAGAGAGTGAATGCATCATATTCATTAGGTTTAATTTCCTTCCAAGGAAGTCATTAGCCTACTTTCATGCTGGGGATTTAAGTGAACAAGAGGTTTTTCTAAGTGAATGAATCTTTCCCTAAGTAAGGACTTCGAAAAAGAGGAAAATTCTGTTTATAGTACTAAATGCTCGCTCATTGAAAGGAGAAGGTCCTTCACTTAATTTTTCCCCAGCTTCACTTAATATTTAGCTAAATTGTGATGGCTGGCTTATTCACTTTGGATATATTTCCATAAATTGAAAGGAGAATTTCTCCTGATTCGCATTCCCATTCGAACGCCCATCCTATGGAACAGATAAAGCTTTTGATTGTAGAGGATGAACCCATCATTGCAGCTGATTTGAAGCGGGCGATGAAAAAGATGGGTTATGCAGTTATGGAAACCCTGGAATCGGGAGAAGAGGCATTGGAATTTATAAAAGATACGCCTCCTGATCTGGTCTTGATGGATATACAATTAGAGGGCGATTTAGATGGGATAGATACCGCACACGAAATCAGCAAAATCCATCCTTTACCCATCATCTACCTCACCTCAAATACCGATCCGCGCACCTTCAACCGAGCCAAACTTACCCAACCCTATGGATTCTTATCCAAACCTTTTCGTCTGACAGATATCAAACACAGCATAGATCTGGCTTTTCAGGATCAGGAAGAAGAGCCGGTAGAAAGTGGTGAAAAGGAAAGTCGCTCCTACCAGATGAATGATCGCATCTTTGTTCGATCGCGGGAGCATTTGGTTAAGATAAAATTGGAGGATATTATCTACGTAGAAGCCGATAGTTGTTATTGCAACATCTACACGAAGGATGAAAAACATGTCATTGTAAGTACCCTTAAGAAATTCGAAGCCTCTGTCAGCTTTCCCTCTTTCGTACGGGTCCACAGATCCTACCTGATCAATGTCCAGCATGTAGATAAAATCGGTGATTCCTATGTGATCTTTGGCGAACAAATGGTTCCGGTAAGCAAAAACCATAAAGAAGCCTTTCTGGCCATGATTCCTCGCTTTTGAATCTGACACATGCATGAAAATTCTGTCCTTCCCATGATCTATCGATATTTCCTCCTCATATTTTTCAGCATAAGTTTCTCGGCCTTATATGGAGCGGAAGCTGTCTTAGCGGATTTTGAGGAAGTATGGCGAAGTGATTTTCCTTCGAGTAAAAAAGTTCGGTTGATTGATAGCCTGGCTCAGAATACCTATCCTTTCAACAATCCTTTGCCTTTCGAACAATTGCATAAAGCTTTGGCTCTGGCGAATCAGATAAAAGATGAAGCAGCCATTGCAGATATACAGCTGACCCTGGGAGCATATTACAGCAATATTGATTTGCAGGATTCCTCAGATATGTACTTACAAACTGCCCTGAAATCGCAGATCAAATTGGGGAATGAGGCCCAAATAGCCAGATCATATAAGGAATTGAGTTGGCTTTATCTCTACATCCCGGATTATGACAAAGCTTTGGCTTATGGCTATGAAGCATTGGACCGATTTGAACAATTGGGCAACGGATTGGAAGCGGCAATCGTCAAAAGCCGGATAGGGGAAATTTTTGAAACCCTGGGACGATTTGAGGATGCCTA
This sequence comes from Bacteroidota bacterium, assembly GCA_039819665.1. Classification (GTDB taxonomy): domain Bacteria; phylum Bacteroidota; class Bacteroidia; order J057; family J057; genus JAWPMV01. The sequence continues at coordinate 247,600 of JBCBRM010000005.1, read as the reverse complement.
TCCTTTACTTCTGGAAGCAGAAGAAGTCTTAAAAGAGTCAGCCAGCTACCGATCGATGGGCTACAACTACCTCCGACTCGCCCGTTATTACTGGCACAAGAAAGACACTTTGCAAACCGAGATTGCCTATTCAGCCTACGTACTTGCTGGAGAAAAAAGAGGGCGGAAATCCTACCTGGGTTCTGCTTATCACCGACTGGGAGGCTTTTACCAGGACATCGGTGACTATGAAAAGGCTGAGCAGAATTTTAACAAAGCGCTTGTTGCAAATAAGGGAAGCGGATATACCCTGATTGATCTCATGGCCAAATTTAAATTAGGGGGACTTTATGTTGAGCAAGGGAGGTTTGAGGAAGCAATCGCGGTATTAGAACAAACGATAGTTGAAACAGAAGAACTGGCAAAAAATGAGGGGGGAGTACTGGCAGTAGATTTTGAGGAAATCTATGCCGAAATGGCAAAGGCCTATGAGGGCATGGGAGCATACGAAGAGGCATATACCTACCTATCCCGACATAAAGCCGTTTCTGACAGCCTGTTTACCGCAGAAGCCAATCGAGCCATCATAGAAATGCAAACCAAATATGAGACGGAAAAGAAAGAAACGGAATTAGCACAAAAAGAGCAGCAGTTATTTTATCTGTTGGGTTTTTTGGCTGTATTGTCTTTAATGGGGGTAGCTCTTTTGCGAGCTTATGCAGGCAAAAGAAAACAAAACCAGCTCCTCGAAAAACGGAATGAGGAAAAAGAATTTCTGATCAAGGAGATCCATCACCGCGTAAAGAACAATCTGCAGGTTTTATCCAGCCTACTCAGTTTGCAGTCGGATTATATAGCTGATCCTGCCGCTTTAGATGCTGTTTTAGAGGGGCGAAATCGAGTGCAATCTATGGGCCTCATTCATCAAAAGTTGTACTCCGGAGAAGATCTGGCTGCAGTTGAAATGAGAAACTATGTGGAAGAATTGGCAGAGCACCTTCTTGACTCATTTTATCTGGGAGAAAGGGTGAAAATTAGCTACGAGATAGAGGTACCTCCTATGGATGTGGATACTGCCATTCCCCTGGGGCTTATCATAAATGAGCTTCTTACAAATTCCATGAAATACGCCTTTTCTGATGGTCGAAATGGGAATCTTATCATCAACTTATTTCTCAATAAGGAAAAGCATTTGGTTTTGGAAGTAGCAGATGATGGATTGGGGAAAAAAGCCATCCCCAAAGATGGACAGTCAACTTCCTTTGGAACTGACCTCATTAAAATCCTCTCCAAAAAGCTAAAAGGTAAGATCGAAATATCTAATGGAGAAGGCTACCAGACTCGTATAGTCTGTCAGAAATTCATGCTACATCCTTAGGGTGTCTATTTTCCTAATATAGAATTAACATGTTATTGGTCTACTTAGCTAACATTAAAAGGGGTAGGCTTGAGGATTTTTGAAGCTTTGTTTGAGTTAAGTCTCTTGTACTGTTCTTTTGTCCATCTCTTGACGTCTATCAATTCCAAGAATTTCTCCTGATGAGAAGATATCAGGGTTTCGTCGAGCAACTTTTCAAATTCGAGGAATATGCTGGCTGATTCTGCTCTATTTTTAGCTTTGACGAGTTTTGAGAAGGTTTTCAGCATTAATTTTTCAGGTAGAAACAATCGATCATGCTTCTGTAGAAAGCGGGTGGTGGTTCGGATAGCAGAAACCATCAGTTCCCAATGCCTTTGTTCCCAATAAATCATCAACCTGAGTAAACGGGCATGGCAAAAAATGGCTAGGCCCAGGTGGCTTTTCTCCATATCCATGATGTAGGAGGTAAATTTCAAGGCATCTTCATATTGCTTAGAATGAAAATAGCTTTTAGCAATAGTAAACCAAATCTCAGCGAGAAAATCCGATTCGAGGATAGCTTTATAGGTTTGGATATTCTGCTCGATTTCTGGAACCATTCGCAAAATATCTGAGTAGCTACCTTCAGCAGCAAACAATTGCATCTTGAGCAAGCTGGATGTTTCAAAGAGGTGGGACCGAAGGAAAAATGACATCCGTGCAGCATAGGAAGTGGGGACTTCATTCAAGAGCTTGAGGTAGTCCTGTGCCAGCTCTATCTTTTGCATTTTTATTGCTGTATGAACCAGATTAAAAAGAACCTTTACATAGAATAGCAAATACTCATCAATCATGGAAGGATGTTCCTGAAAGAGTTCAAACTGGGCTTTACAGCTTTGGAGTTGTTCCTCATACTTGCCCAAGGAGTAAAAGCAAGCCACCTGTATTCTTAGAAAGTAGAACCTTGCTGTGAAACTTTTGCATTGATCAATGTCCTGAAGAATAGGATGCTCAAGAATAGCCTGAATAGACTCAATTTCTTCTTTACTGCGAACTATATAGATACTTTTCGCCAGATCGAATGCCTGATGAATAAGGAGGCGATAGGCTTCCCGATTCTGAATGATTTCCAGTACTCTTGTCTTTTCTTCATGATTCTTTAGTCTGGTGGCCAATACCTCTGTCTTTTTTAATAAACCCGGGATTAGTTTATCATAAATTACAAGGACCTCAAGTAGGAGCTCAAACTTTTCATAGGTCCATGCCATCTGTTTAGCTTTCTGGCAATGTTTGATCGCTTTTTTCAGTTGATCTTTTTTCAATAAAGTGTGAATGCTTCGAATCTCGTTTTGAATCTGGAAACTAATGGTATCTGCCGAATTGTAGGCATTCAGGCTCTTGAGGATAGCATGGTAGAGGTAGTTTTTAATAGAGGCGAATTTCTTATGCGATAGTTTTGGCTCTAATTTTTGGAGAAGTTTTTTTTCATCGTAGGTCTTTTGTTGGTCTAAAGCATCAAATAGACTCACATACGTATTTTGTTTGCCCTTTACCTGTTGATTAGCATTCAATTTGAAATACCTTTTCTCATTGGGACTCATCCGTTTAACGAGAGAAAAAAGATCATCCTGACTGTTCATATGAAAAAAAATATATACAAAATAAGGAAAGTCAAGCTGATAAGCGAATCCTGGCAGAATTAAAAAAGACCATGTATTTGAAACATAGAAATTCGGCTACCCCAAAAGAGGGATAGCCGAATCTTATGATAGAAGTAATCAGATAAGGATTATTCTTTCAGGAATTTCTTTTGAATTACTTCTCCTTCCTCAGTATAGATCTGCATTAAATACAAACCTTTAGCCAACGGAGAAACATTGATTTTTTCAAAAGCGTCCTCTTTGCTGATTACCAGTTGACCATTTGTATTATAAACAAGCAGTTTGTTTATGGCATGATCAGTTTGAATGTGCAAGAGGTCCTTAACTGGATTCGGATACAGTGTAAGTGCTAGTTCTTCCTCATCCAGTCCATCTACAAAGTTTGACATACCGACCATAGGGGCATAAGTCATGCCGGTAGAATTTGTGGAGCCGGAAATACCCGTGATGGTAACTGCATCGATGTACACGCGGTCATTGTTAACACTTGCGTCATTACGGAAACGGAAAGTACCTCCATTTACGAAACTATAATCAGCGCTGCTCAGAGTTACCGTAGTGGTGTAGAAAGTGTTATTAGAAATATTCACATTATCTACTGCCCAAATTGCTACTGTTTCAAATCCAGAACCATCATTGTACTGGAGCCAGAAATCTTCTCCATTTTCCATTCCTACTGGACGGAAGAAGAATTCAACTTCGATGGAGCTATATCCCGTAAGGTTGAATGGATCGGTTGTGATCACCGAGCTATTTGTATTGTCGCGAATCCGCAAGGAATAGCTTCCTTCATAAGCATTAGTTGCATTGTTAATTCTGGATGCGTCAGAACCTCCATCATTCCAATCTTCCCATCCTGTTTCAAAGAAGTTAGCAGAAATAACTGTGGAACCACTTCCGGGAGGTGATGCGGTAGTTACACTCAAGGCAGAACTTTGGGCAGAAGCATTTCCAGCTGCGTCAAAAGCACTTACAGTTACCAGATAGCTGGTAGAGGCAGTTAAACCCGTGATAGATGCCCCAGTACCAGTTACAGTACCTAAAGATGATCCATCCAGATAAACGGTATATCCTGTTACCCCAACATTGTCTGTAGAAGCTGACCAAGAAATATCAAAGCTTGTTTCAGTAATATTAGAGGAAGCCAGACCCGTAGGGACTGTTGGAGGATCAGTATCTGCTGTGCTACTACTTGCATCCAGGGCAAGATCATCTATGGCAATATCACTGGACCAGCCATTTCCGGTTGTTCCGACTATTCTCAGCTTTACAGTACCTCCTGCATAGGCATCAAGACTTACATCTTCAGCATTCCACTGATCTCCCTGACTCCCTGACTGAGTCCAAAGATTTGTCCAGGTCTGATCGTCTGTTGAAGCCTGCAGAGTCAGCGATCCTACGGCCGTACCATTCATATGATTTTGGAAAGAGAAGGTAGCAGTAGTTGCTCCGCTTAAATCGAAACAAGGACTTTCCAGTATGGCAGTGGCATTGTTTCCGATTTGTCCGGGGCTTCCGTTTGTAGAGGCTTCCAGGAATAGATACCAGGATCCATTTGCTCCAGAACTTGGCCCTGTTCCACTTGAAGGCGTTCCACCCTGATCTCTCACCCAATCTCCATCGTCTCCGCCTAATTGCGTCCATCCGACAGAAGATTCGAAGCTTTCCGAATATGGGAAACTAGAAACCGTACCATTACAGGTAATAGGAGTTGATCCAGTGGTAGTAACATTGATCGAAGAAGCAGCTCCACTACCTCCATCAGAACAATTTGCACTTACGCTTACGCTATAGCTGGTCCCGGCAGTCAGCCCTGTCGCAGAGAAGCTTGTCCCTGAAACAGTAGTAGCATTTCCACCGATATTTACGGTATACCCATTTGCTCCGGCCACAGAATTCCAGCTAAGGTTGAAGCTGTTGTCGCCAATACTGGAAGCTGAAAGATTGCCAGGTGCAGCCAGATCACAACCCGTTATACCTGTTACAATCAAACTGAAGGTCTGTGCACTTGCCAGGCTACCTTTATGAGTAACGGTTATGGTATACGAACCTGAACCATTGCTTATATCTACCCTCTCATATGGGTCTACGTTATTATCCTGTCTTGCATTTGAATTTACCCCTGTCATGGCCCATGGAAGACTTGTATTTCCTCCTTGACTAACCCGAATATCTAAATCATTTACCAGTACTGGAGTAGATAGGTTGGCAGTTCCTGTATTTACGGTTCCTACTGGATCCGTCCAGGAAATAGAAGCCATTAAGGGACCTCCGGCAGCACTAACTGTAATTTGGTAGCTATTCCCATTGGTCAGACTCACCTCTTCAATCAAGGTAGAATTTCCATTTGCAGAGATAGCTTCTGCTGCCGCTTTGGTATTCATCAATCCCCATCCAAAGACAGCATCAGGACCGTTTATTCCAGCATCATCAGCTGTATGAAGGATCAAGCCTTTCAAGGTAGATGCACGCATAAATGTTCCATTCACATTGTTGTAATGCTGCTGGAGAAGCAAGGCGGAGCCTGCAACATTTGGCCCGGACATAGAAGTACCATTTAAACTGGCATAACTGGCATCTCCGCTGGAAGAAGATGAAAGGAGACCTCTGCCATTACCTGCGATATCTGGTTTGATCCGTAAGTCATCTGTAGGCCCTTCACTACTGAAACTGGTAATGGCAATAGAACCGTTTACTGTTCCATCTGCATTCACACTGACATCTTCTGTAGCTGCTACAACGAGGTTGTTTTTAGAAGTCGAATAGCCAGTCAGTTTATCAAAGTTTGAATTTCCTCCCAATGGATTGCTGTTTGCGGTATTATCGTCTCCATCATTTCCTGCAGAACTTACCATTAGATAGAAGGGAGCATTGTACATGACTTCATCAGCATCTCTGGAATCTGAAAGATATGCACCTCCCCACCATGCAGGAAGTTGAACTTGTCCAAATTGGTTTCTCCAGGCAAATCCATAGGAGTGATTAGAAACAAGCATACCACTGGCTGCTTCAGTTGCCATCTCTGACAGATCACTGTTCCAATCATGGGTCAAAGCCTGAGCCTGGGAGGCCATCCCTTTAGCATCAGGATTAGTACCTGCTGCTACAATGGTTCCTGTAACATGGGTTGCATGATTACTTACTGAGCTCGCACCGTCGTTTTGCGTAACCCTATTATTTCCACCTGGACCATCGAATTCCTGATGGCTAATACGCACGGCTCCACCATCCCATACATAGGCAGTCATACCCTGCCCATCCAGATTTAAATTAAGAGATCCACCACTATTTACGTGGTCGGTACGAGTAGAAACTGCTGCATCGACATTAAAAGTTTTGAAATAAACAGGATTACCATTGGCCCCGATTCTAACTAATTCAGCTATCCCCTGACCATTGTCAAAGGTGTAACGAATGGGCCATCCGTTTTGAATTGCGAGTGCCTCAGCTTCGAGTTTGGCTTTTTGGCGTTCTAAGGTTAATCGATCTTTGAGCTTGGTCAGTTGAGTTGTCTTGTACTCTCGAGTGATTTTAGCTCTTTGAGCGGGTGTTTGACTAAATACAGAGCAAGAAAAAAGTAATAAAATAAGGGAAATAGTAGCTTTCTGACAATAATGAGTCATATCAAAATTGGGTTTTAGGTGTATAATGCGAAGAATAGTTGCTTAAAATGTAGAAATGGAAACAAAGAACTTGTGCTACATATGTGTATAGACATGTAGCAGATAGTAGTGTGGCAAATTTCTCAGGAATAGATGTTAAGAAATGAGAATCTAAGAAATGCCAATTTGATTTTTTGTCTGATCAGAACTTGAGCTCAATTTATAAGAGAAGAAAGAACAGCAATATTTTCAAAACTTTTTTACGCTTATTATTAGCTTTCAGGTGGGAGGTGTCATAGCCAATTTCGTGCTGTCTGCTCCTTGCTTGAAGCCCTAAACCACTCGTAATCAAACATTTTTTAGAAATACAGAAATGAAATTGTATTAGGTTTCAGTCCACTTGTCTTTTATTCAAAAAAAGAAATAATTTTTTTCGATAAACTATATATGTGTTTAATTATTCTTAAACCTCTGAGCTTTGGTCAAATTATACTTGGCACTCTCAGGAATACCCTCTAATTTAAAGGAACAAGATAAAAGAACTACTATGAAGAAGCTCAGCTACGCTTGCGGTATCAGCGAGAAACCCCTACTTGGAATCACCATCGGTGATATGTTTGATCAAACCGCCGCCAAATATCCCAATAATGAAGCCCTTATTGTCAAGCATCAGGATATCCGATACACCTATGCTCAACTAAAAGAAAAGGTGGACGAATGTGCACGTGCGATGATGGCGTTGGGGATTAAAAAAGGAGATAGGGTAGGGGTATGGGCACCAAACAGAGTAGAATGGACCCTCGCACAATTTGCGACCTCTAAAATTGGAGCCATTCAAGTAAATATCAATCCCAGTTACCGCCTGCATGAATTGGAGTACGCCCTCAATCAATCAGGTTGTACTGCCATCGTAGCAGCAGATCAGTTCAAAACCTCCATGTACACCGAAATGCTCTATGAGCTGGCACCCGAATTACATGATTGTGAGCCAGGAAAATTAAAAGCAGCTAAGGTGCCTGATTTGAAAACAGTAATAAGCTTGAAGGAGGAAAGCAGTCCGGGCTTATTTACGTGGAAGGAAATGCTGGATTATGCTTCTGAGAAAAGCCAGGCAGAGCTGGAAGCTGTTCAAGCTACGCTCACTTTTGATGAAGCCATCAACATTCAATATACCAGTGGTACAACTGGCTATCCCAAAGGAGCCACCTTGAGTCATCACAATATCCTGAACAATGGATATATCGTTTGTGATATTATGAAATTTACGGATCAGGATCGTTTGATTATCCCTATTCCTCTATATCATTGCTTTGGTATGGTAATGGGAAATCTGGGCTGTGTAGCTTTTGGAGCTACTATGATCTATCCAAGTGAGGGATTTGAACCGGAGGAAGTCCTGAAAGCTGTGGAAGAAGAAAAAGCGACTGCTCTATATGGAGTACCTACCATGTTTATCGCCGAACTGGAACATCCCAATTTTGATAAATATGATTATTCTAGTTTGAGGACAGGCATTATGGCGGGCTCTCCATGTCCGGTAGAGGTTATGAAAAAGGTAAATACCCTGATGAATATGTCTGAAGTAGAAATTGCCTATGGAATGACAGAGACGAGTCCTGTGAGTACCCAAACCCTTCATAATGATCCCATTGAGAAAAGAGTAAGTACTGTTGGACGAGTGGTACCGCATACTGAAGTTAAAATTGTTGATCCGGAAACAGGAGCTGTAGTTCCAATTGGAGAAAGCGGAGAGTTGTGCACAAGAGGTTATTGTGTGATGCTGGGCTATTGGAATGATGAAGAAAGGACGAGAAATGCTATTGATTCTGCTCGATGGATGCATACTGGAGACCTCGCCACTATGGATGAAGATGGTTATTTTAACATAGTCGGACGTATCAAGGACATGGTGATTCGCGGAGGTGAAAACGTTTATCCAAGAGAAATTGAAGAATTTCTATATAGTCATCCCAAAATTAGTGATGTACAAGTGATAGGCGTACCTGATAAAAAATACGGAGAAGAAATCATGGCCTGGGTAAAATTGAAAGAAGGCGAAAGTATGGAGCCCGACGAGGTCAAGGAATATTGTAAAGGAAACATTGCCCATTTTAAGATTCCGCGCTACATCAAATTCACGCAGGACTTTCCTATGACGGTTACGGGTAAGATACGTAAGGTCGAAATGAGAGAGGTGAGTATTAAGGAGCTTGGCTTAGAAGCTGCTGATTCTATTGAAACTGCATAATTTTTCTGGATTTATTGTTTTAGGGCTTTTTTCCACCTTTTTAGAAAAGGTGGAGCCAAAATCGCAGAGCCCATCGCGCTTGAGGGGAGGGAAATGTATTTGCGTGTTGTGGTGTTCGATTGTGATTAATTGGATCTCTTAAGACTCAACCTCAGCAATTATCCTAAACCACTACCCAAGCGCGAGGGGCCAGGCTGCTGAATCTGGGTGTGGGGGCCGGACTGCGTGATGGCTTTTCAGCAGCTTGATTTTTGCTTCTTTTCATCTAAGGAAAAGAATTAGAAAAATTAAGCAACCACTTTTAATTATCTCCATAAAACCATCGAGAAAAAGTACTGAAAAAAATATTTTTAAATTTTTTTCAAAACCTTTAGCACATTCCCATTACTCGCCCGTCTTTATAAGTAGATGGAAGATTCGGCAAATCATTCAGCGAAGGGAATTGAAAGTCTCATAGCCCGTGAGAGTAAACGTCTGTTGGCGTTTCTCAGACAGGCCGTAGCCGAAGAAGATGCCAAAGATCTCCTCCAGGATGTGCTCTATCAACTGAGTTCGAACGGTACAGATAGCATAGAGCATGCAAGTGCCTGGTTGTATACGGTAGCACGAAATCGTATTACAGATCTGTACCGCAAACGTAAACCACTTTCTTTTTCCGATATAGAAAAGGATCAACAGGATGATGGGGATGCGCTCTATCTGGCGGATATTTTACCCGACATCAAAAGTGGCCCGGAAGAAGAATTGCTGAGGAAAACCATCATGGAGACCCTGGAAGAGTCTATTGAAGACTTACCCATTGAACAAAGGGAAGTTTTTATCCTTCACGAATTTGAGGGAAAAAGTTTCAAAGAAATCTCAGAAGAAAAAGGAATTGAAGTTCCTACTTTAATTTCACGGAAACGATATGCCGTGCAGAAAATCCGAAATCGGCTGAGGAATTTATATGTTGAATTGATTACAAATTAATTGATAAAGAATATGTGTTTTAGCAGAAGAAATCAGGGAGGACCATTTGGAGACCATAAGCATACCTATAGGCGCCGCCATAGAGGTCCAGGTAGTATCATTGGCTTTGTGATTCGTGCTTTTATTCTAAAATTTCTTTGGAATATGCTTATTCCCAGCCTTTTTGGAGGACCGGCAATTGGATTTTTACATGCAGCAGGACTTTTATTGCTGGGGAAAGTGATCACAGGAGGTAACGGTCATCGAGGTTCCCGACGGAAGCATAGAGAGTGGAAGTGGAAGATGAAGGAAAAAATGGACAAGATGACTCCGGAAGAAAGACGTGAATTTAAAGAGAAGATGCTAGGCTGGGAGGTAAATGTAATTGAAGTAGAAGATGAAGATAAGGGTGAAGAAGATATCGATAAAGGCCAAAAGAAGAAGTAAGCCAAAAACATGAGTTAGAACCAGGCATGGCTTAGGGTAATATATACTTGATGGCCTAAGTTACTTCCTGTAAATAGTGCTTCCAGGAAAGCAGGATTCCCATCAAAAGGACTTCTTTCTGCAAAAGCATATAACTGACTTGAATAGCTTATCCTTAAACGAGTTTGAGGCGAAATGTAGTAATAGGCATTTAGCCTCAAATTTGTTTGTAAAGTACTGAAATCTTCTACGGGATTCGGTTGTGTATTAAAGCTCCGTAAAAATTTTGTTTGAAAAAAGCTGGTTCCAAAGCTCCCTTCAAAATAAGTTCGGGTGTTGGGATAAAATCTGAGATCATAATAAGCGGAAGCCTTTAGGCTAGGTGTGTTATCCCAGGCTTGAAAATTAGCCGTGTTCTCTACCCCATTTTGCAATTGTCGATCGTTAAAATTTCGTCTCCCTATTCCTAGTTCTGCCTTGACTTGAAACACCTCCTGCCAGGATTCAGAAATGGGTTTTTCATGGAAAAAATCCAGGTAGAACGCTGGCTGGAAACTGTAGGATTCCCTAAGGTCTTCGACCATTGAAGTGTCAGAAGGTGGAATGAGAGAAAAATTCATCCGCTCATTTTTATCAAAATTATATCGCATGTGAGGGTTGATCCCCACCCTAAAGCGACTTCCTGCTCTTCTTATGGGCTGATTCCCAAAATTCCATATATCCTGAACAATGGCGAAGTAGCCGATGCTTTCCTCTTCAATAATCCCTCTTTCACTTAGAAAGGCATGAATTTGTTCCATTTCCCATATTTTCTGCAGGCGAAAGTCAAAGTAACGCCGATTTTTCAATTCTGAGATTCGTGTGGCAAAAGCAAGGATATCTTCCTCTCTTAGTTCTCTGCTGAGATAATTATTTCTCTCCAGTTCCTGAAGGATAAACAGACCATGACGCGCATCATCTACCCATTCCAACCGACCCATCCCAAAGGTAAAGGGAATATCTATAGTCATCTGGTGGTAAGCTACGTTAAAATCAGAAGATCGTAATTCACTGGGGCGAAGGTCCTTTAAATATTGACCTCTGGTATTGTTTCTGTACTGAAGATTCAGGCGATAACCGATAAATTTCGTATTGCTTGAATACTTTAGATGCTCAGAATTGATAATAAGATTACCATTAAATTCATTCCGTTTTGATTCACCTGTCGCAGAAGAAGCCTGTGATCGAAAGGGAATCAGCCCCATAGATACATTATGATTTTTCTGTGCCGCAGGGGAATTATGAAAAGATTGGTAAGCGAGGCTAAGATCCCCACTTATGGTAGAACTATAGTTTGAATTGCTAAGGGTATTGTTTTGATTCCCTCCTAAATGAAAATTAATATCAAAACTTTTCCTGTTTAAAGTAGGTCGGACATATTTGGAAAGATCAAAAAGAGGGATTTGAGCTGATAGATTTGAAAGGCCGAAAATAGTTAGGGAAAGTAGTAGTGGGATAGTTTTCATGGTAGCGTTGAATTATGCAAATAAAAATAGAGTAGAACTCCTGAAAGTGCTACCCTAGGTCGAAAAGGTTGTGAAGCTTAGGTTATTCAGTGAAAAATTACTCTTTCCACAACCTTCTAATGCTTTGGTACCTATCTCTGTCCCTAATTTTCAGGAGATAAATCCCCGGAGCCAATTCCTGCATGTTCAGGCGTTTTCTTTGTCTGATATTACCCTCCATTTGCAATCTTCCCATACTGTCCCAAAGTTCAAATTGCAAGGGACCTTCCCATTGACTGATGATTTGGAGTTGGTGTTTTACGGGATTGGGAAAAATGCTCAGGCTTCCTGCGGGGAAAGTCTCCTCAATGGAGGTAGTCGTCATGGCTGTATCCTGATTAGTGATCTGAATTTGGTCAAACCAGATATCAAAGCCTTGTTGATTTTTGTATTCTGAAACGATTTCCAGGAAATCAATTTTCGTCCAGTCAAATTCTCCCCGGGGATCATGCCAGGTACTACCATCCCAGGAACCATGCTCTGTAAAACTCGAAAGGGGGATATGCAGGTGATTCCATTTTCCATCCCAACTTACATCAGAAGCATCGACTTTCACCCGCATCCGCCAGGGAAGGTCTCCTCCTGTTGGTTCGAAGCTATCTAAAAAGCGAATGTCAAATTCTGTGGTGGGATTGGTGCCTCTGATGAATAGATCCAGGGCAAAATTGTTATTGAGGAGAAAGGAGAAATCCCGATTGGGTTTGAAATCGAATCCTAAGTGTTCGTACTGGGCAGGTCCCCGCCATTTTACATGATAATCTCCGTATGCAGCAAAATCTTCTACATAGTAATTGATTTCCTGCCCACCATTATTTGCAGGCTCAATGTCCTGGCCCAAAAAGTCGGAATAAATCATGATTCCGCTACTGTCAGGACTTTGAACAAATGGAGTTTGAGGGGGAGCAGTAAATCCCAGGGCATTGGTTATGCCAATATTGAGATCATGGTTTATTTGGCCATTCCCATTCTCATTATAAATCCCAAATCCCCCCTCATAATCCCAGATCGTCCAGGAAATATTTGCAGCTTCCAGTATTCGCCTTGTCTGATCATACCAGAAAACCCTGTCAGAGTTATTGCTATTGGGAATGAATACCCCAAATTCTCCACAAAATACGGGCACATTACGGTTTTGCCGGAATTGGGAAACGATATTTATTCGATTCTGTAAAGCTGCAACAGTTCCCGAATTGCTGTAATCATTATATACATTTTCAATCCAGGTTCCCTGATAAGTGCTAGGTAAATTCGGCATTCTACTTTGCTCATAGGGAAAAGGGATATTGGCCAGATCAACCAAACTGGGGTCAACCCAACTGGCACCTTGATGTGTGAAAATAAAGGGATCATATAAATGGAAAGTATATATGAGATTTGTATCGCTGTATACAGGAAGATCGTTGAGACGGTCAATGCCATTGAAATCCACTCCCCCAACGATAATACTATGTGTTTGGTCCACCGTTCGGATGGTGTCTATGACTGCTTGCTGGATGGCTGACCAGATCGCATTGGAAATGCCATGGGGCTCATTCAAGACTTCATAATGAATGTATTCGCTTCTATTGGCATAGCGACCGGCCAGTTGTTTCCATACTTTCAGGAGGGGCTCATCAATATTTACCGGAGTGTTCACTGCCGGATCAAAGGTATGATTGTCTAGGATTAAGTGAATGCCGACTTCCTCTGCCCAATCTACTGCCTGATCCAGGAAATTTAGGAAAATAGGACTGAGGGTATAGTCAGGAGCCCCATCGCTCATATTGTGTAAATTGATCGGTAGCCTGATTACATCCACACCCAGACTTTGGATTTCTTCGAAACTTTCTTTGGTATACTTTCCAAACACCAATTCTGCTGCTGAAGGAGACTGAAACCAATTGGTCAGATTTATTCCCCTGCTAAAAGGAGCTTGTTGCGGATAGGCAGGAAGCAGAAAAACAAATAGAAGGAGGAAGACTGGGAGAATGCGCTTATTCATCTTAATTCTTAATCTGGGTTTCGATAGAAAAGGAAAAATACGTTTTTTGTTCCTCAATCTTTGTGTTAAATATGATTTTCTATATATAAAATGAAACAAATAGATATCAATTGCGATATGGGGGAAAGCTTTGGAAATTTCCGGGTGGGAAATGATGAAGCTATTTTCCCCTACATTACCTCTGCCAATATTGCCTGTGGTTTTCATGGGGGTGATCCGGTTCATATGGAAAAGACTATCCGTAATGCCTTAAAATATAGAGTGAAAATAGGGGCGCATCCGGGTTATCCGGATTTGGCGGGATTTGGGCGTCGCATGATGGAGTTGAAATCAGAAGAACTCACTGCTATCATCAAATACCAGGTATCAGCAATCAAAGGCATGGCAGAAAGTTTGGGGGGAAAGCTTTCCTACGTTAAACCGCATGGTGCGCTATATAACAAGGCTTCAAATAGTGAACAGGAAACGAGAGCCATCATAAAAGGCATCCTGGCCATCGATCCTGAGCTGATATTTATGGGACTAGCTGGAAGTATCATGGAAGAGATTGCTAAATCAGAAGGAGTATCATTTGTGGCGGAAGCTTTTGCAGACAGACGCTACGAGCCCACTGGGCGATTGATGTCTCGTGCCAAAGAAGGTTCTGTATTGGGGGATGCTGAGGTAGCTTCCGACCAGGTGCTTTCGATAGCTAAAGATCATCAACTCACAGCTGCTGAGGGAGAAATTCTGGAAGTCCATGCCCAAAGTATATGCATACATGGAGATAATCCGGCTGCTGTTGATATTCTCAAAGCGATAGACCGAAAGTTGTCGACTCATGGGATTGTAAAGCAGAGTTTTTCATGATTAAAAGCATCCAGACATATGGAGATCGTGCTTTGCTGGTAAGTTTTGAGCAGAAGATAGATGTTGAGGTCAATGAAGCTGTGATCGCCTTAAATGAATGGATACTAGCAGAGGAGATAAAAGGCTTGAAGTATACAGTTCCTGCTTATTGTTCTCTTACCCTTGCCTATGACCCATCTCTTTTGGAAAAGGAAGAATTGATGGAAAAAATCTCTGTTTTCGACCAATATTATAAAGGTCAGAAAAGAAAGAGCGGGCGATATCTTCAGATCCCGGTTTGCTATGAAGATAATTTTGCCCTGGATAAAGAAGAAGTAATCCTACAAACAGGCTTAAGTTGGAAAGAGGTTTTAAATATTCACACCCAGACTCGATTTCGGGTATTTATGCTGGGTTTCCTTCCGGGTTTTACCTATATGGGGAAACTTCCCCAGGTTTTATTTTGTAAAAGGCGAAAGGAACCTCGATTTAGAGTTCCTAAATCTTCTGTTGGCTTAGCTGGCTTTCAAACAGGAATTTATCCCAGCGTAGCTCCGGGTGGCTGGCAGTTAATAGGGAAAACGCCTTTGGAAATATTTGATTCTGCACGTCCTGATCCCTTTCTTTTTCATGCAGGAGATGAGTTGCATTTTTATCCCATTGATTTATCGACGTTTAAGGAGATTGAGAAAAAGGTAGTGGAAAAAGAATTTGACTACGAAAGCCTGATCCAATGATCCGATTCCACATAAAAAAATCTGGTTTGCAAACTTTGGTCCAGGATGGAGGTAGAGCTGGCTATCAGGCCTCTGGGGTTCCCTTATCTGGTGCGATGGATTGGTTTTCGGCCAAATTAGCAAATCGAATTCTCGGCTTGCCGGAGGAGCACCCCGTATTGGAAATTACGCTTATTGGACCACAGATTGAGATAGAAGGAGATTGTCAGATATGTATCACTGGGGCAAATCTGTCTCCAAAACTCAGTGGAGAGCCCATAGAGATGTATAAATGTATACCTATAGAGTCTGGCTCTGTACTAAGTTTTGGAAGGCCACAAAAGGGCTGTAGGGCCTATCTGAGTGTTCGTGGGCATTGGAAAAACGAAGAATGGTTGGGTAGTAGAAGCTCTATGGTTTCTTTAGAGGGGAATTCGTTTGATTTCGGTGTACTAAAATCTAACAATGTCTTGGATTTCGCTCATATGTCCTCTATTGCTGCGAAAGTCTTTCCAATAGAAAGTCTTAAACCCCACGAATCCCCCTTTTCTATACGCGTGCTTGCTGGGCCTGAATTTGAAAGGTTCTCCCGAAGGAATATTGCTGATTTCTTTAGTCAGACCTTTCTCCTAAGCAATCATTCAAATAGAATGGGCTGCAGACTGGAGTCCAGTCTAAATAACTATCATCCGAAAGAAGAATTAATTTCCTCAGGAATAGTACCGGGTACTATACAGATCAGTAATTCTGGACAGCCTATTATCCTCATGGCTGAAGCCCAGACGTCCGGGGGGTACAATCGAATCGCCAATGTCATTCATGCAGACATACCAGCTTTAGCTCAGGCAAAACCCGCAGATCAAATCAGATTTGAGTTGGTGCAGCTAGAAGAAGCATGGAAAGCAGAAAAAGAATTGAAAAGCTTGCTGGACCTTATCTAAAATGGACGGCAATGTCTTTTTCGGCTGCAATAAAACCAAAGGAGCTCCAGCTGTCTCCTTCCAGGATTTTTTTGAAGACTGCTTTCGCTTTTTCCTTTTCACCATTATAGAAATACCAATTTCCAATCGCATAATTGATGGCATCCGCTCCTGAACCAGGGGATTCGGCTTTTTCTTCTAATTCTTCCATACTTAATTCCCCCTTATAAAAGAGATCAATGTCGTGATAATTGAAATTTTCGATGATTTCCAAACTGTCGTGGATGGATCCCATGTAGGCATTTGCGCCTGCTTCATCTCCCATCCTCCTGGAAATCATGTACAACCAGTTGGAGGCGGAAACAACATTATCAGGATTACTCGAAGTGGCAAGGCATTTTTTATAAGCTTCCAGCGCTAGGGGAAATTCATGGTTAAGGTAGTGAGCTAGCCCTAAATGATAGTAGATATTTCCATGTAGAGTGCTCACGGGAATGTTAAGGGCATTGGGCATACCATCAGGTTCCACTTCATTTTCTTTACCTTCCCTTAATTCGGCAGCTTTTTGAAAATCGGCGATAGCCTCATCAAATTTCCGAATGGAAATATAGCGATGGCCTCTATGTCGGTAAAAGCGCGCGTCATCAGGGAATTGTTTGATTCCATCGCTATACACCTGGATAGCTTCCTCATATTTCCCTTGATAGGCAATAAATCGCCCATACCAAATAAGCAAGTCAGCATCCTCAGGATTCGCTTCATAATTGGCTTTATGGGTTTCATATTTTTCGAGCAGGCTTTCTGAGGGTTCTGCGGCAAAAAGTTCTTCTCCTAATAGCGAAGTTGCAGCAGCTTTTTGTGTTGAAGAGGAACTCTTGGATTCTACCTTTTTTCCTTCTTGACAAGAAAAAAGAGATAGGAGGATTAGACCGGTGGTAATCAGGCGAATTGTTTTCATACAGCAAGCTTTGAGAACTAAAGATACGGACTTAATCTATTTGCCCAATAAAAAGCGAAACTCATAGATTGTTTTTTTATACAGGAAACTGCCTCAATAACTTGGCTGAATTGTTTTTCTATTCTAACGTATATCACCTAAAGCAAAAACATGAAAGTCAGAAAACTACTAATACTGATGATCGCCGTCTTGCTGTGCACACCTGCCTTTGCACAAAAGAAAGACGGATCTCCCATGAATGCTGGGACTTTTGCAGGGCTAAAATTGAGAAATATTGGACCTGCGTTTACTTCTGGCAGAATCGCTGATATTGCGATACACCCTGACAACAATAATGTATGGTATGTCGCAGTTGGTTCTGGCGGTGTCTGGAAAACTATGAATTCCGGTGTTACCTGGAAGCCTATCTTCGATAATCAATCTGTTTATTCTACCGGCTGCATCACTATTGATCCCAGCAACCCTCATACGGTTTGGCTAGGTACTGGTGAAAATGTAGGTGGTCGCCATGTGGGTTTTGGAGATGGAGTTTACAGAAGTACGGATGGAGGAAAGAGCTGGAAACACATGGGATTGAAAGAATCAGAGCATATCTCCAAAATCATTGTTCATCCCGAAAATTCTGATGTGATCTGGGTTGCGGCTCAGGGACCTCTATGGAAGTCCGGAGGCGAAAGAGGATTGTATAAAAGTACCGATGGAGGAAAGAACTGGAATAAAGTTCTGGGAGATGATGTTTGGACCGGTGTTACAGACATTGTAGTCGATCCTCGTGATCCCGACTGGATGTATGCCGCTACCTGGGACAGACACAGAACAGTTGCTGCCTATATGGGCGGAGGACCTGGTTCGGGAATTCACAGGAGTACCGATGGAGGAGAAACCTGGACAGAATTGAAAAAAGGAATTCCTGGATCAAATTTGGGTAAAATAGGCCTTGCAATTTCTCCTCAGAAACCGGATATCGTATATGCTGCAATTGAAACCGATAGAACCAAAGGAGGCGTTTATCGCTCTACCGATAGAGGAGCTTCCTGGGAAAAGCGTTCTAATGCAGTTTCCGGAGCTACCGGACCTCATTATTATCAGGAGCTTTATGCCTCCCCTCATGAATTTGACAAATTATTCCTGATGGATGTTCGCATTCAGGTTTCTGATGATGGAGGCAAAACTTTCAACCGCCTGCCAGAACGTCAAAAGCATTCGGACAATCACGCCATCGCTTTTCGCATGGATGATCCCAATTATCTCCTGGTAGGAACTGATGCGGGTATCTACGAAAGTTTTGACAATGCTGCTAACTGGCGCTTCATCGACAATCTGCCTATCACCCAGTACTATAAACTGGCAGTTGATGATTCCAAGCCCTTTTACAATATCTATGCTGGAACTCAGGATAATGGTTCACATGGAGGTCCATCACGTACTGATAATCGTCATGGTATCAGAAATGCAGATTGGTGGACTACCCTGGGAGCAGATGGTCATCAATCAGCCATTGAGCCTGGAAACCCGAATATCACCTATGCAGAAACGCAACAAGGGGGGCTACATAGAATTGATCAGATCACGGGCGAACAAGTTTACATTCAGCCTCAGCCAGGAGAAGGAGAAGACTTCGAACGTTTCAACTGGGATGCACCTATTTTGGTAAGCCCACATTCTCCCTCTACTATCTATTTTGCCTCCTCCAGAGTATGGAAATCTACGGATCGCGGAGATAGCTGGGATGCTATTTCTGAAGATTTGACTCGTGATCAGGAAAGAATCACACTACCCATCATGGGCAAAGTTCAGAGCTGGGACAATCCCTGGGACGTAAACGCCATGTCTAATTATAATACCATCACTTCTTTGGCCGAATCTCCCAAAGTTGCTGGCCTGATTTACGCAGGTACAGACGATGGTATCATTCAGGTTACGGAAGATGGAGGAAAGAACTGGACGAAAATAGAAACGAGTTCTTTGCCAGATGTTCCGGCTACTGCATTCGTAAATGACATTCGTGCTGACTTGTTCGATGCGAATACAGTGTATGTTGCTTTAGACAATCACAAATATGGAGACTTTAAGCCTTATCTGCTTAAGAGTACGAATAGAGGTAAAAGCTGGGAATCCATTAGTGCCAATATTCCGGATAAGCATTTGGTATGGCGTATGGTACAGGATCATGTAAAAAAAGACCTCTTATTTGCTGCAACTGAATTTGGCATCTTCTTTACCCTGAATGGAGGAGAGAAGTGGATGAAATTGAAAGGAGGAGTACCAACGATTTCTTTCAGAGACATCACCATCCAGAGAAGAGAAAATGACCTGGTAGCAGCTTCTTTTGGTAGAGGATTCTATATTCTGGATGATATCAGTCCTTTGCGTGAAATTACAGAAGACAAACTGGACGCTGAAGCATTATTGATGGCGGGAAGAGATGCGCTTTGGTATTCTCCTCGTAGTCGTGTGAATTCTATGGGAGCCGGTTATTATGTAGCTCCTAATCCAGAGTTTGGTGCAGTATTTACCTATTACCTCAAAGATAATTTCACCACTATCAAAGGAGAGCGTAAGAAAAAGGAAAGAGAACTGGCGAAAGAAGGAAAGGATATTCCTTTCCCCGGATGGGATGCTTTGGAAGCTGAAAGAAGAGAAGAAAAACCTATGGTCTTCCTGACAATCAGAGATGATAAGGATAGAATAATCAGGCGTATCAATGCCCCTGCCCGTAAGGGTCTGCATAGAGTCGCCTGGGATTTGCGTTATGCTTCGAAAAATACCATTCGCCCTAGTTCCGGAGGAAGAGGTGGGAGAGGTTTCCGAGGAGGATTTGGAGGTTGGATGGCCATGCCTGGATCTTACACAGCCACTTTATCCAAAGTAGTAGACGGTGAAGTAAGTCAAATTGCAGGCCCCGTGGATTTTGAGGTTGTTCCGTTAAGGGAGAAAGGAGCATTGAAAGCAATTGCTGATAAGGACAGAATTTCTTTCCAAAAGCAAATGGAATCATTGCAACAATCTATTTCCACTGCATCCTATATGCTCAACAACAGTATGGGTAGAGTTAATGCAATGCAAACTGCTCTTTCCCGTACAGATAAGGAAGATAATTCTCTGGTCGCAAGTGTACACGATATGCAAAAGCAGCTAGAGGATATCAATACGGAGATGAACGGAAATGAGTCTAAGGGAGAAATAGGTGAGAGAAGTAACCCCACCATCCGCTCTCGTATGTTTGTTGGATTCCGTGGGCTTATGACGACTTATGGCCCGACTCCCAACCATAGAAAGAGCATAGAGGTAGCTACAGCCGAAATGAAGGCCTTGATGCCAAAATTGGAAAAGATCTTCGAAGAAGACTTACCCGCTTTGGAAAAGGCGTTAATGAAAGCCGGCTCCCCCTGGATAGAGGGTACAGCGATGCCTAAAAATGAATAAAGGAAAATACACGCCAGATAAATAGCAAGGGCGCTGAGAGATCAGCGCCCTTTATTGTTTGTGTTATTCATGGTTTTGCAAAAAACCTTATATAGGTAAAGTATTATTAGGTTCGAAGACCGCGTTTAAATGGTTTGGGGGAATCAAGCATTTGGGTGTGCGCAGGATAGATAGATCTTTGAGTATTTATGAGCAAATTGAGGTTCTGCTGTAGAGACATTTATTTCTAGTTTAAAGATACTTAAAAATAAGGCCGGCTGAAGGGAAGATTTGGTAGCTGTGCAGGCTTTACTGGGAGCTGTGTCGTTTTCGCTTGTAGCTGTGCACATCCAAAAATTCTATCGCATAGATAGTTTTTCGATTTGTTTGAGAAATAAATCTTTACGGCGACTAGCCACGGAAATCACTACCCCGTTTTTTAGTTCAACTTCTCCTCCTCTTCCTTTTGTATAGGTCTCTACATAATTCAGATTCACAATATAGCTTTCATGAATTCGGCAAAAATCTGGTTCTGGCAATACTTCCTGATAGGAGCTTAAGGATTTACTCACCACAATAGGAGCTTTATTCAGGATATGACAGAGGGTATAAACATTGCTGGATTCCAGATACATGATGTCATTGAGCTCAATGAAGTGTATACGACCATTTTCCGGGAAGGCGATCTTATTTTTTTTCTGAGTAGAATTTGCTCGGGGAATCAGGAGAGAGTTCGGTTGAGATTTTCGGGTTTCAAATCTGCGAAGAGCTTCTTGTAGTTCTTCTTCCGAATAAGGCTTGACGAGGTAGTGAATAGGGTTAAAGCGAAAGGATTTGAGGGCAAAGTTGGGGTGTGCAGTAACAAATACCAATTCAAAATCCTGATAGGTACTTTGATTTAATACATCAAAGCCATAACCATGTCCCAAATCTATATCGAGGAAGAGGAGATTGGGTTTTTCTTTCTCCAGCAACTTCACTCCTCCCTCTACTGTTAATGCATGGGAAATGGCAGAACTGGGAATTCCCATCTTCAACAACATCTGGGTCAAAAGTTGAATATTGAGTTGCTTATCGTCGATAATTGAGATTTTCATCTATGTGTTTTACGCCTGTGCCTAGGATTCTTCTTTTTGGGTATTGGTCAGTCCTTGAAATGATCGGAAAATAGAGGTATCTATCTCTGGTTGGTATTTTATTTTGGGGAAACTGAATTCAACATAAGTTCCACCCGGTTTATCTCCTTTATAAAGATCCTTGATTTCCATTTTCATATCCAATGCGTACAGATTGTTCAAAACAGAAATCCGCTCATAAATATTCTTTATCCCTACCTGCGTGCGAGATTTATGGGTAATGGATTGTTTTTTCAATTCCTCCGCAAATTTTCTTCCAACTCCATCATCTTCAATTATCACACTCAGGAAATCCCCTCTGTCCTTAAAGTTTACATTCAGATTGCCAAATCCTCGAGGGCTTATCCCATGTCTAATGGCATTTTCAAGGATAGGCTGTATCAACATAGGAGGAACCTGGAGGTCAAAGGCCATAAGCTCAGGGTCCATGTCGATATAAATTTTCAGTTGATCCCCAAATTGCAATTGCTCCAATTCGAGGTAGTTTTGCACCAACTCTATTTCTTCCAGTAAAGTGATAAAGCTGTATTGGGCATTTTCAAGTACGCCTCGCAACAATCCTGCAAATTTATTGAGGTATTTATCGGCTTCTTTTGACTTTTTATTTTTTACGAGGAATGAAATCGAATTCATTGCATTGAATATGAAATGCGGGCTCATTTGACTCTGCAGGGCCTGGTATTTGAGTTCGGTTATAATTCGTTGTCTGCGGTCCTGCCTATCTTTCCATCGCATGGCATAGAATACTACCAATCCAACAAAAAGAGCCAGTAAAATCCCCATAAGTGTTCTGAAAAAGAGGGTCTGGGTGTAGTGGGGGATTATTTTGAAGCTAAGTTTTTGAAGTTGAGTATTTTCCGGTGAAAGATCAGTATTGGCTCGGCTTGCATATACCTCGAAGGTATAATGGCCTGCTTTCAGGTTGGTATAGGTAATATTCCGGTTTTCAGATTGCTGCCATTCATTTGATTGCCCGATGAGTCTATAATTGAATACAATCTTCTCTTCTTTTTGGAAAGAGATAGCATCGAGTCTGATAGTTGGATTATTTTGTTGATGATTCAGCAATATTCCCTCTTTGATTGCGAAGGTTGAATCTTTGCTCTGAATACTGGTTATATGGACGGGAATAGGTGGAAGCTTATTATTTCTAAGATTTCCTGGGTCAATGAGATAAAGTCCTTCAGAAGTACCCAAAAAAACTTTTTCTTTAAACTTAACTATTCTGCCATCAGACAAAACGGGCAACCCCTGTTTTTTCCCTAAAGAGGCAAGGCGAATATATTTTTGCGTTTTTGGATTAAACCCAAATTTGTCAACCCCACCAAATCCGGATATCCAGATGCTTTTTTCATCTTTCAGGTAGCTGCAGAAATAATTTTTTGAGGCAGTAAGTTCTACTCCTTTCTGGAGGACCTGAACAGAATCACCTACCACGATAATTATGCCTTTAGGATAAGTGAGATAAATATGGTCATCAAAACCAATACTAATATCTTCTAAATAACGAAGCCCAGGAACTTTGCTAAGGTCAGGGATTTGATCTTTGGCAGGCACGACTTGACCATTTTCCCAAATATATATCCCTTCACTACTTACGATCCACAAGCGGTCCCTTGAATCTACCGCAAGCGAATAAACACTTTCCTTAAATTCTTCTATAGGGACCTCCTCGATAACTTTTGAATCCGTAATGTCGAATTTAAAGACCCCCCTTTGAGTAGCTGCCCAAATGTGTCCTTTTGAATCACGAGCCATGACTTTGTAATACTCTCTGGAAAAATATCGTCCTTTTACTTTCCCAAGCAGGCCTTTGTTTCTATTTGAGAATACGTATTGATTACCGGTAAGGACGCTTTCGTCGAGCGATTGTAGGCTAAAGGAGCTATTAATTGTTGGGATCTTTATGTTCTCTACCTCAAAATTCTGATCGAGTATGCTGAGGCTACCATCATTGCTACAGAACCATAGATAATCATCCCCAACAGCAATATCACCAATCTGGTTTTTTCTACTATCTGAGGGCCAGTATAATTTCTCCAGATCATTGCTGGAAAATTTAATAACCCCTCCTCCTATGGTACTATACCAGATATTGGACTCAGAATCTTCGAGGATGCTCGTGACATGATACTGTGGTAGCTTATCCAACTTCTCCATTTTCGAGAAGTCTCCTCCCGGAACTTTCCAAAGACCATTCAAGGTTCCGACCCAAATATTTTGATGACTATCTTCATATAAGCAGGTTAAATTTGAGTTGAGGGTACTTTTGCCATAATAATAGATTTTATCCTGGTCAAAGTGCATCAGTTCATAAACCGTAGATGCCAGATAGCTACCATCCTTTAGCTTGATAAATTTGGAAAGAGGATATACAAGGATATCCTGAGAAAATGGAATATTTTTGTGTTCTTCTCGCTCAATCCTTTTGACTGATTTGAAGGATCGGCCTGTGAAAATATATTGACCTCCGGAAAGAGGAAAGACATAACCATTAGCTCCAACTCGATAGGCAGACTCTTCTTTGCTAATGTCAACTACTTCTATACTATCGGGTCCAATTTTGAAAACCTGATTGTATCTAGGCTCGGATACAGTTTTACCTGGAGTGGCAAGGGTTGATTTATTATCTGCTGCATACCAGATATTACCCTCGTTGTCTTCTGCTATTTGATGAACAAAGGTTCTATTGAGCGAACTGAATATTTTATCTGCGTATTCTTTAGGAATACCTACACCTCTTTCATCCAATCTGGCAATTGCGCCCATCGCACAGAGCCAAAATCTTCCATTTGAATCTTCCCATAGTCGATTTGCAAACCCGCCGAAATTAATTTCTTTGAATTCTCGCCCATTGTATTTTAAGGCTGCTCCGTCTCCAACAAACCAAATATACCCTTTGCTATCCTGCATGATATAATTGATGTCATTGGATTGCAAGCCATCTTCAACGGTATATTGTTTGTACACAGTGGAGATCTCCTGACTATAGGAAGAGAGTGTTAAAGCCCCGAGCAAGAGGAGTAAAAACCCAGTAAGGCGCATGTATAATGGTATTAGCCGTATATAGCTGGTCCTGTGTCTCATGATTGTCTTTTCCCTATAATTTGTAGTACAGTATCTTTGGGAAAAAGGCATAACAAAATAGATATATTTTGCTTGAATACCAATTCAGTATTTAGTAAACAGCTCTAGGTTTTTCCCTCTCATTTCATCTTTTTTCTTAAAAAATAAGGTGGAAAATTTCTCGATTTGAACGTACTATTCCCGCAATGGGAAAAGTGGTATAAAAAACGATTGATGTAAATAATTGATAACCAGCTGGTTGGGTAGATGTGTCTCCTCAGGTATAGCTCTTGCCAATTTTGGGTAGCTCATTAGCTAACATAAATACTGATGAAATACCCCAATTCTCAAAATCAGCACAAAGCAGGGGTCCTAATATGGATCGTATTAGGAATCTCCTGCCTGAACCTGGGCTTTCTTCCCACAAGAATTGAAAGCTCGGAAACGAAAAGTATTGCCCGTGCCCTCTATTATGATCTTGACAAGCACAAGAGCCTTTCCTGGAAATTGGAGCAAACCTTTGATCCATATCGGGGAGGAAACTCTTTACGCACCACCACCAAGAATTCGGTACAACTTCAAATAGAACTAAATGGAAAGTTTAGAGAGGTGAGGTCGGATAAGATTCTGACCGGAAGATGGAAACTTGATATTGATGAGGAGAGTTTGAAGTTAAAAGTGGAGCGGATCAATGGAAGACGTATGGGACCCGAAGAATCGATTCGACATTTTAGGTTGATATCCTACAACAAGGAATATCTGGTGCTCGGGAAAACGGGAAGACATGGACTGGTAGAGATGAAATTTAAATCTCTATACGGAAAACCAACCAAAAGAGCAGAAGTACAAGACCTCCTCCTCTTTTAAAGAAATCTTATAGCCCTTAGCTTTTTAAATTGAAGGTAAGCCTGGAACAGCTTACCTTTTCTTTTTTTAGAAAACCAGATTAGAAATACGTGGGGGACCTGCAGTAAGGCTGCGGGTATTTACGGTCTCGAGGATCAATTTTCTGGGTCTGTCATCATGGAAAAGCTCCCAGGCATTAGTGAAACGCATTCCAGACAATTCTTCGATAAAGTCCACATTTACCTGGTAGGTATCAGCTTCTTTAAAGTCTGCAAATAAATCTCCGCTATCAGCTTCCAGGCTTCTGGTTCTGCTGTGTTTGACGATTCCGTGTTTTTTTAATAGACCGTCCTGGCCTACCAAAAAACCCAATCGATACAGCTCTTTTTTCTTCCCAAAGTAGATAACTTTCCAAAATAAGGTAGGGATCTGGATTTTCTCTCCCTTTACAGCTGAAACAAATTCCGGATCACTGTCTTTGAATATTGGCCCTGTGAAAGTGCTAATCCTTAAGCCATGCTCAATAGTTTCTTCATGAAGAATATAGTCCTCGATTTCTCGCCAGATGGCTCGATTTACATCTTTATGTTGTGGGACGGCATTGGTATAAAAAAAAGTTGAAGCTGCGGCTTTCTTGGCTGTCCTGCGAGTTCGGCCCCACTGCACATCTTCTCGTTTTGTCATATGCCCTTTGTCAAAATCACTTTTGGGGGCACTGTAAAGTTCCTGGCCCCATTGATGTTGTCTGGCAATGCGTGGATCTTTGAACCATCGATCTCCTTTATTATCGAAGATTTCTGTTCTTTTCAGTTTGACAAATGACTTGCCATTCATATTGGCTGCGGTAAGTATGGGGAGCTTACGTTCAGCATGTTGAATAACTGAATAGTGTACATACTTGAGTACATTAGTCTTGCTTCTGGAAACGGGGGCAACTTTTGATTGAAGTTCTGGAGGCAGGACTGGTAAGGGTACGGGGGTGGGAGTAGACAGAAAATCTGGCTTGTATCCACGGGCATTTTTTAGGACTTCCATGCGAAATAGTTTTGTGTAACCTTTACAGTTGTTCTAAATATAAGAGATTATTTGTGTAATGTACAGCATGGAATATTTGAGGAAGGGCAAAAAAAACTTATCCATGCACCTGTGTGAGAAACGCCTTAGCTTTCATTTTCACCTTATCATAAGCTTCAAGCCTGAGGTCTTCTTTATGTACCAGAGAGCTACCTAAGCCCAGAGCAACTGCTCCCAGAGATAACCATTCTTCAGCATTTTCGATATTTACGCCACCCGTCGGCATGAGGGGAATTTTATCCAGAGGACCTTTTACTGCTTTAAAATACCCGATTCCCATTGCACTTGCAGGGAACACTTTGATTACATCAGCGCCCGCCTCCCAGGCAGACAAAATTTCTGTAGGGGTCATGGCTCCCATAAAAACAGGGATTCCATAGCTATGGGCAGTTTTTATGATTTCCGACTTAAATATAGGGGTGACAATGAATTGTGCACCTGATTCGGCAGCATTGGCAGCATCCTTGCTACTAATTACAGTGCCGGCCCCAATGAGAACGTGTATTGGAGAGGTTTTTCTCAACTGCTTTATATGTTCCAAAGCATTTGTAGAATTAAGGGTAATCTCCAGAACTTCTATGCCGGCCTCCATGATCGCCTTCGCCGCTGGTTGAACTTTTTGGCTTTCTAAGATTCTCAGAATTGCCATAAGTTTATGGGTGAATATTTTATCAAGAATTTCCGTTCTTGTCATAAAGGAATATTTTCACTTTGCGTTTTTTCTGTATTTAATGAGCTAAAATTTGGGAAACAATCTCCCATATCAAAATTATTGATCGTAGATGTATCAGTATAATGTGCTTATGAGTTGTGATTGGGGAACTTCCTCCTTTCGCTTGCGCCTTGTCGAGACAAAAACTGCAGAAATCCTGTATGAAATCCATTCAAATGAAGGGATAAAGAGCAGCTATGCGAAATTTTCCTCAGAAAAAGGGAAATACGATGAAATGGAAAAGCTGTATAAGCACTTTCTCCTTGAAAAAATCCGGCTTTTGGAACGAAAATCTGGAGCAACCCTCATGCATGTGCCTATTATCTTTTCAGGAATGTCCAGTTCATCTATGGGAATCCGCGAACTTCCCTATGGAGAACTTCCATTTCGTTTTGATCGGGTAAGTCTACCTTATGAATGGCTTCATGCAGAAGAATTTTTCCCCTACAACCTATTACTAATATCAGGTTTGAAAAAGGAGGGGGATGTCATGAGAGGAGAAGAAACTCAGCTTATTGGGTTATCCAAGATAAAGAATGTCAGCAATAGCCTTATCCTGATGCCCGGAACTCATTCCAAGCATTTGTTTACCGGGGACAATGAACTCCTGGATTTCAAAACCTATATGACTGGAGAATTATTTGAACTGATCGGTAAACATTCAATTCTAAGTCATTCTATAGAGCCTCCTAAAGAAAATCATGATTTTCTTGCTTTCAGGCATGGGGTAAAGGAAGGCACAGAATCGAATCTGCTTAATCGCCTCTTTCGCGTACGAACTAACGGCCTGCTCAACAAATTAAATAAGCATGCCAATTACTATTATCTAAGCGGATTAATCATTGGCTCTGAACTTAGAGATATTGAGGCTCTACAACCCGAAAGCATATACTTATGTGGAGAAGGTATAATTCAAAAATTATATAAAGAGGCACTATCCAAACTTGGATATGCTGAGCGCCTTGAACTCATTGATGAGGAGGAACTAAATCTGAGTGTGCAGGGGCATTTGCAAATTTTGTATCACCTTGCTTGATCCATCGGAAGGTAAACAGTAAAAACCGCTCCTTTACCCGCTTTCCCTTTCGCAATGATGTTTCCTTTATGTCTGAGGAGAATTTGCTGCACATTGGCAAGACCTACCCCAGAGCCTTCATATTCCTTACCTGGATGAAGACGTTCAAAGAAGTTGAACAATCTATCAGCCTCATTCATATCGAATCCAATCCCATTGTCCTGAAAATGTATAAAGACTTTATTGGGCTCCTCTTCTGCCCAAATCCTGATTTGAGGGGGAGTAGAATCCTTGCTGTACTTTACTGCATTGGATAATAAATTTTCTATCAAGCTGAACATCATGGATTTATCTGCATATACTTTCGGTAGAGGAGATATGTCCCATTGAATATCAGGGTAGCTTCTTTTGGGTGCAATATTATTTCTGGACTTCTTCAGGACTTTATTTAGATCTACCCAAATTTTTTGGAGACTCACTTTACGGGTCCATGCATATTCGAGCAAGTCACGTGTCATACGATCTATTCGTTCTGAAGCGGAGATAATACTCTGTAGATAAGAGATACCATCCTCGGATAATTTATCTATGGCCTCTTCCATCAACCATTCGCTGAAACCCTCTATGTGGCCTAATGGAGTCCTCAAATCATGAGTTACAGAATAGATCCATTGTTCCAGTTCTTCCTGAGTTTTCAGGAGTTTATTGTGGGTGTTTTTCTCTTGGGTGACATCCATAGTAGTTCCCATCACTTTTGTCCCCTGATCCCAATTTGTATAGGTACTACGCAACCACTTTTTGCTTCCGTCAGGGAAATGTATCGGATAATCCAAAATCTGAGTCCCTCCAACCTCCATGCTGACTTTAGTTACCTCCCTGATTTTATCAAGGTCGGCAGTATTGAGTGTATCAATAATCTGAAGATATAACTCGTCAGAATCTCCGGGAAACTCCTCCAAACCGTAGAGTTTTGCAAGGCCAGGTGAGGGGATAAGCTCCTTTAGTTCGAGATCAAATATCCAGGATGAACTTTTAGATACCCGTTCTCCCTCAAGCATGAGGAGCCTTTGTTGCTCGAAAGCTTCGTTCATCCTTTTTACTTCCTGATCCCGATTCACTTTCTCCGTAATGTCCTCTATGATGGCAATTACTTCAGGTTCTTTACTTCCCTTGGGTAGCATACTTGAAATCGTAACTTTCGCCCAGATCAGTTTCCCGTCCTTATGTTGATATCGTTTGTAAAGATTTATGAAAGCCTTCTCTCCCTTTACTACTTTCCTTAGATTCGTAACATTAGAATCAATATCTTCTTCCAGAGTAAAATCCTTAAAAGATTTGTTAATTATCTCTTCAATTTTGTAGCCAATAATTTCCGAAAATGCAGGATTGGTATATTGTATATTCCCTAAAGGGTCTGCCAGGACAATTCCCATGGGAGCACTTTTTGCGAGTGCCTGAAATCTTGCCAGACTTTGGGCTTGTTTGGATTCATAGATAGATCGCTCCAATTCAAAAGCGACGTGACGAGAAAAATGTAGGAGAGTATTTTCCGGAATCCAGTTCAATTCCAATTCTTCTTCACCAAACATGACCAGATGACCAATGATCTCATCTGTTGAACTAAAAAGAGGAAGTCCATAGTAACTATGTAAAGTCTTATCCTTGAGGAAAGTGTCTTTGGGAAAGAGGTTTTGGATATCGCGGGGAAAAAAGATGGGAGCCTTGTGCTCAAAAATGAGTTCACTGGGAGTATCTTCCAGTTTATATGAACTCTTCCTGAAATGATCTTTGGCCCAAAATGCTTTTGCCTCAATCTTTCCTTCTTCTTTCAGGTATTCTCCAATGATCACATAGGAAATGGGAATGGCTCCTGCAATTCCTTTCGCCAGTTTTTCGAAAATGTCTATGGGAATTTCTTCTTGCCGACTAATATTTAGCAGATTGAGAAACTGATGTAGCAAATCATTTTCAGAGACGCTTCTAAGTGCGAGGATAGCTGCACTTTTCGATTGATGGTCCTTACGTAAATCCTTGATTAGACTGAATTTTACTCGGACCCTATTCCCACTTTTTTTAAGAAGGTCCCATTGAAAAAAATCCTTTTCCCAAAGTCGGGAGGTCTGTTTGTTCAACCAGGTATGAAGATCGAATTCCTTTCCAACCGGTATAAAATGAGAAAAACTGAGTCCCAGCAATTCCTGGGGCTCATAATCCATCATATCGCAAAAATCAGGATTCACATCAAGGATTTTCCCTTTCTCATCGAGTTCTACTACTCCATAAAGGTTGCGGTCTAAAAATCTGTTTGGATGATTCTTTTCCCGTGTTTCCCCTGAATATGTGATGACATGGTCATTCATCTTCTAAGACTAATTTGGCTTGAAGCAAAATGCCGAAATCGGCGGAGGAATCTCAGGATATTTTGGGAGATAACTAACGCATGAAAGGTATGTTGGAAAACCTCTATGACGGTAGTGTGCTAATTAAAAAAGCTCTTGGTTTGGATTCTTAGCTCAAGAGAAAATATTGATAAAGAGTAGGTTAGATTAATTGAGATATTTTTTTCATGCTGTTGATGACAAAAGCACGGGGGATTCGATGTATTAGTAAGTCGTAGGTATACCTCTTGATTGGCATGTAGAATGGACAAAATCTAACAATGCTATTTCAGCATCAGTGCCCCCCCTTATGAAATATATGCTTCTATGCTTCCTTTTTCTTATCTCTCAGGCTCCTCTATGTGGCCAGAGCAAGCCATATAAGGTTCAAGAATGCTACACCCAATCTCAAGATCCTGTCAAAGAAAAAAAGACACGAACTAGTTCGAAGAATTGTAAGCCTATAAAGCCATTGGCAAAAAAAGCCAGTAAACCTGCCAAAAAAGCTAAACGCAAGAGAGGAAATATGGGGAATAGTGGGGGAAGGGGGAATATGTATTTCGCCAGAAAAAATCCTTAATCAATTCGAGGGATTTCCATGAAAAACTTTGTGCCCTTACCGGGAGCACTTTCTATGTTCCATTTCCCTTTAATATTTTCCAGCCGTGAGGTTATATTTTTGATTCCATAGCCATTGGTCATTTGGTCTATATCAAATCCTTTACCATCATCACTAACTGTAATGAGAATTTGTTGATCCTCTTCAGAAATACTGATCCATCCATGATCTGCGTCTGCATGTTTCAGGATATTGTTGATCATCTCAAAAATGATGTTATAAATGGGGTAGGTGAGAGAACCAAAATCAAAATCAGGCCCCGTATTTACGACCAGCTGAAATTTGACTTTGTTGTTTTGTTTTAACTGGGTCAAGAGACTTTCCAATGCCGAAATAAGTCCCAGAGCTTCTACTTTTTCAGGCATTAGGTTGTGGGAAATGAGACGGACATCCCCATAGACATCATTGACCAGTTCCAGGGTTTTGGTGAGAATTTTTTGAGCCTTTTCATCTACAGAAGGATTTACAGCCTCCAACTGCCATCTAATAGCCGCTATTTTTGTGTTCAGGTTGTCGTGGAGCTCTACGGCCATACGTTTTCGTTCCAGGTTTTGGCCTCTCAATTGAGCGAGCAAGATTTCCTGATTCTTTTTCTCCAGCTCTTTATTCTTTTTTCTTAGACTAAAATTCAACCAACTGATAAAACCAATCAAAATTCCCCCAATGATTGCAATCCACAAGAGGTAATCACGCGTTTGCTGGAGGTTTTTATTTTGCAGGCGATAGATCTCTTCTTCTTTCTCTTTGCTTTCGTATTTAGCTTCAAGCTCTGCAAAACGTACCGTAGCTTCCTCCTTTTTCATACTATCCTGAGCAGCTATGTACTTCTCATAATAATGGAGCGCTTCTTCATATCTACCCAGCGACTTATAAGTCGTATAAAGATGGTTATCAGCTCGAGCTATGAATTCTATCCAGCCAGCTGCCTCTACGTATTCATAAGCCTTTAATTTGAGGGCCAGCGCTTCTTCAAAATTTTCCTGATCCTCAAAAACTTCGGCTTTGTCCACATATAGTGCATAGATTACCCCATAGTTATTCCACTTTTCTGCCTCCTTGAGAGATTTGTCAAAATACTCTTCTGATTCCTTTATCCTGCCCAGTCTTCTATAGACATTGGTCAGTCCCAGATAATTATCCGATTTGAAATAGCCTTGCCAACCCCATTCATCCAATGCCTGATCTGCAAGTTGATAGTAGTATAAAGCAGAGTCAAATTTTTCCTGACCAAAGGCGCTATAGTAATAAAAATCTCCAAAGAAATTTAGAGTGAGAATCTGATTCTTTTTATGTCCCGCCAGTTTTGCATACTTATAGCCTTCCTTCAAAGTCGTAAATGCCTCTTCATGGAGTTGGGTATTTAGGAGAATAAAGCCTGAACCAATCAGGGCAGTAGATAGGTCCTGATAATCGGGCCCGGTTTCCCGGAGAATTTCAATGGCAGAGTTATAATACTGCATGCCTTTATCCATATCTCCATTCAACTCAAAAAAGCGAGCCTGCACTCTTTGCGAAATACCACTAGCCTTAGGCCATCTGGAAGCATCGGCCATGCTTTGCAGGCTATCAATGAGAATTTCCAGATTATCTTCCCGATCATTGATTTTATAGATAGCATATGCCGCATAGTTTCGGATGGAAACAGTATCGCGTTCTACGGGATCTTCAATTTTAAGCTCTACCCGGAATTTTCTATAAAGTGAATCTGCGTTCTGCCCTTTCAGTTGGTAGCTGAAGGTTGTAATGAAAATGAGAAACGACAGATATACTTTTTTAATACTCAAACCAGCTTGTATTTCAACGCAAATTTAACCAGTCCGATGGAATTCTTTACATCCAGCTTTTTGAAAATATTATGTCGATGAGTTTCGACCGTCCCTAGACTGATAAATAACTTTTCTGCAATTTCTGAAGAGGAATGTTCCTGAACGATCAATTTGATAATCTCTATCTCACGTTTCGTCAGATGCTTGAGTTTATCTGCTTGATCTGCATCTGGATTTGCCGAAAGCAGGGATTTCATTACCTCCTGGCTGAAATGTAATTGGCCGGATGCGACTGTACGGATAGCTTCTTCCAGTTCTTTGCGGTCTGCCTTTTTCATGACATAGCCCGAGATTCCTGCTTTGAAGGCATCCTGGATCCGGTCCCCCTGATCATTGACCGTCAACATCAGAATTTTTATATCAGGGAATTTCTCTTTCACCTGAAAACTCAATTCAATTCCGCTGATATAGGGCATCGTAAGGTCCGTAATCAGTACGTCAACCTCAAGCTTTTCCAACTCTTCCAGAACTTTTCGACTATCATTGACAGTTTTTACCACCTCAATTCCATCCATCAGATCGAAGAGCAATTCCAGGCTATCGAGAATGATCTGGTGATCATCAACCAAAAGGACTCGAATAGGCTTTGACATAAATTTCGGACTAGTGAAAGAAATAAGTCAAACCAATATGGATGCTGGTAATGGTAAAGTCAAGCTTTTCATCCAAATTGTTTACCTCTGTACCGGAAAGGGAGGCTGTACTAAAATTGCCAAAAGCGATCTTCCCATTTGCATTGAGACTCAGGTTTTCCGTGAAGAAAAAATGAAGTCCACCTCCAGCACTAAAGCCTAGCCCGCTACTTTCTAGCCGAAAAACATTGATTCCGTCAAAGGTGATTGGGTCGATATTGAGGGCGTGTACACTCAAAGCTGCTTCCAGGAAGGGACGAACTCTTCTTAGGGTAGCCCCGAAATTATACCGACCTCCGATTTCCAGATTTCCCAAGAAATAGCTATCCCAATCAAATTCCTGGCGGAAGCCCAAGCTGCTAAAGGATGCGAGGATCTCAATATTCTGATTGATACCATAGGCGGCTTTTAGGCCTATACCAAAGCCTGCGGGCTCAATATCGTCTAGATCTCCAAAAAAGATACTTTCCGAATTCCAGCTTCCATAGACTCCATTCAGATTTATAGAGAAGCCTTTTGTATTTGAGCGGATGTCCTGTGCGGATAGATTCCCCAGAAAAAAACCGAGGATAAATAGACTTGTGATATATTTCAAGTTTTGCATGATTTCTAGTAGTTGAGGATGATATTTGTTGATTTTAGTTTGATCTTATTGATTCTTTGTCCCCGATTAAAGCTCACTTCTGTTTTAGAAAGATTGCTGTATTCAGGGTAACTGATTGCCAACCACCTGCCATTGCTGGCTTGTACAGATTGAAGCTGTATGGCAAGGAAGGCTTTCTTCTTACCTTGGGAGCGTCTGAGTTTTTTGATTTCTGCGCGAACTCTGGCTCCTTTAGGAATGATCAAATGATCTCCCTGGTAAATAGGACTGATGGTTCGGAGGTAAACAGTTTGGCCACTTGAATGCGTTTCTGTGGAAACCGTTTCAGCAAAACTGGCAGCCAAATACATATCCGGTATTCGTACTTTGACTGAGCCTTTGTATTTGCTTTCCTTTACAACTTTTCTGGCTTCTTCTTTTGGAGGAGTCGGTGTTATGGGTTCTTCTTCTATAGATTCTTCCTTTTTTGTCTTTTCAACCAGCTTTTCTTCCGGTTCTTCTACAATTCTATCAGGGCGTTTCTCTACCTCACGAGTATTTGTCTCTTTAGTCTCGGAGCCAGATCTGTTTTCGCTGCTTTTGTTGTTTTCTTTTTCGCGCAAGTCTTTCCTCAGGCTCTTTTGCCCATTTCCCGATTTGGTTTCCTCCCGTACTATCGGAGTATCGTCAAACTTTTCTATGAATTCGATCTCCTGAGGAGCAACTTGCTGTGGGAGTACCGTGTTTGAACTTAGTTGTCTGGAATCATTTCCTTTCCCATTGTCAATCAATGATGGATTGTCGTTGTTTGCTTGTTGCCCGGGGTCAAAGGACTCTTTTCCGCTATCATTTCCACCAAATATGCCCATCATAAGGATGAAAAGGCAAAGTAAAGCCGCTCCTGCAAGTATTCTTAGGTCAATGTCAAAAGGTAATTTTGTGTTTTTCAGTTTTGAAAAGGAAATATTTGCTTTGGGCAATGCAAAAGGTATCGCCGGACTTTTTTTACTTTCCTTTTTCTCAATCTTTTGGCTGAGCAGGCGGGTATCGATCTTGCCATTTCTGTGAATGCTTTCCAGTTCTTTTACAGCCTCATCGGTACTTTGGTAGCGTTTCCCCGGCTGCTTGTGGGTAAGCTTTTTGATAATCTGGACCAGCTTTCGATTGTGTCCTTGCAAATTGAAATTTGGACTTTTGTGGGCGATGTTATACATCAAAGCAGCTTCACTATCTCCTGCATAGAGACTTTTACCCGAAAGCATTTCATACAGCATAACCCCTACAGCATAAAGATCAGAGCTCTTGGAGGGTGCTCCTCCAGTTACCAGTTCAGGAGCCAGGTATTCGAGGGTTCCAATTACACTGTTTTGCCGTGTCATCCGTTCTGTATTCTCCAGGCGAGCGATCCCAAAGTCCATTAGCTTTACAAATCCTCGCTGAGTGATCATGATATTCCCCGGCTTGAGATCTCTGTGCATAATGCCCAGCTCATGAGCAGCGCCAAGCCCTTCTAGCACTTGTATCCCAATTTTAACGGCTTCTTCCTCTGGAATTTCTCCTTGAAGTTTGAGCACATCATCCAGGGCTTTTCCCTCTACATATTCCATCACAATGAAGTGAGACTTATCCACTTCCTGGAAATTGAAAAGGGTGGCTACATTGGGATGAGAGATTCTGGCGGAAAGATGTGCTTCATTCTGGAATCTTTTGAAGGAATCGGGATTGTTCACCAGAAAAGGATGCAACATTTTGACAGCTACGGTTCGCTTTAGATGCAGGTCAGTAGCTTTATATACAGTGCCCATGCCCCCTTCACCAATGCGTTCATTAATGTGGAAATTGGACAATTTGCGGCCAATCATGATAATTTAATTTTTTGAGTTTCTTTATTAGAAAGCTCAGGATTAGGATAAAAGGTCTCGGCGATCAGAACGGAGATGTTATCGTGTCCTCCGCGTTTTTTTGCCAGTTCTATGAGCTTATCTGCGACTACATTGAGTTTTTCATTTTGGAGAAAGTGTAGCATTTCTTCATCCTTGATGTACTCATACAGTCCATCGCTACAAATCAGGAGCTTATCGCCTTCCTCAAAGGTGTGTTTCTGTAAGTGATAATCTGCCTGTAGTTTGGCAGAGGTTCCCATCGCTTGTGTGATAACATTTCTCTGGGGATGACTCAGACTTTCTTCATATGTGATCTTACCCTTACTCAACAAATGTTGGACGTAGGTATGATCATTGGAAAGCTGGATCAGCTTTTCTCCCTTTAAAATGTAGGCCCTACTGTCGCCTACATGGGCCAGATAGATTTGATCTCTAAGCAGGATAACAGCTGTGCAGGTGGTTCCCATACCCTTTAGCTGAGGTCTACGTGAAGCTTTTTGAAAAATGGCCTTGTTGGATTTTTCGAAAGCTCTTTTGAGAGAATCCAGAACTTCATAATGTGTATCGAAGTAATTTCTGGAGATTATCTCCGTCGCCATTTTTGAGGCAATCTCCCCGCTGCTATGACCCCCCATTCCGTCTGCGACCAATGCCAGACAACCGTGGCTTGCTCTGATCTTTTTGTCGAAAGGTCGGATGAATACCAGGTGGTCTTCATTGTTGTCGCGAACTGATCCCACATCAGTGGCCGCTACTGCTCTGTAGTCGATCTCTACCTGCTCACTTTGTGGGGCTTCAGCGAGTCGTTTCTTTTTTCTCCGGAAAAGGAAAGTCATAGCTTTGGGAGTGAAGATTGCAATGGAAGTGTTAAGAGAATTATTGGATCACAGGATTCAGGTGCATGAGGTCCAGGCCGTATTTGATGGGGATGGCAAAGGTGATCCTTGCGCCTTCTCCGGAGGTTACGGATGCAGCAAAGATTGCGATGACTTTTCCATCCTTGTCAAATACTGGTCCCCCACTATTTCCAGCCCCGGTTTCACTCGCTGTTAGCTGATAATATTCTCCCATAGGACTGTAGTAGGCATTTACCTCAGCATTGTTGGACATATTAGAGCCGCGAATGATCTTGCCTATAGTCCCATCTGTGATCGTTGGATCAGGTACAACTTTAAATTCTGCTAAGGGTCTGCCAAATTCTCTGGTAGCTCTGCCATAAACGACCTGAGGAGAAATCCCAGGATATCCCATTACAGCTATTTTTTGACCTTGCGCAGCTTCGTATCCGTCTTCTTTCAACTGTACAGCGTCGAAATCTGCCGTGTGATCAACCTTAATCATCGCCACATCATGATCTGAGCTTGATTGGACAAACTTGGCTTTGATACGAGAATCGGTCTTGGCGAAAGTTACGTTCATGTAAGTGCGCTGTCCGTCAAGAATTTTTCCTGAGATTGGCTCACGTCCAAAGAAGTTAGATTCAGAAGGTACCCAGTTAGTAGGTGCAGGCACGCGGCCCGTAATTTTCCATTGGCCATTGACCATTTGATAGAGGAAGCCTGTTTGTGCTTCTGGTGGGAAACTATATGGGTACTTCCAGGGCTCAGCGATATGCTTGTTTGTCAGGATAAATCCATCTTCGTCGACAACAAAGCCAGTTCCGGACAATCCAGCCATGGCAATAGGAGCACCTACGTCCACATTTTTCCGTAGGCCCAGATAAGGTTCAATTACTCCTTTTTCAATTTCAATGAATAGAGGGACTTGCGTAATCTGTCCGGTTTTTTCATCCTTGACTGATTCATAATAGTGATAGATATCGTCCCCGGTAGGTGCATGTGTGAGCTTGAACCCAAATTCGATAAAAACAACTTTGTTTACATTTTCCTTTGCGATTACCTCAGGCGAAAACTGTGTGGGAATCACAGGCATCTCTGGTTGAACAACAATCGTGTCCTTTGTTCCACCTTGGTTGTTTGCGGGTAATAATTTGTCCTTGAAGGTATAACCCAGGGTGGTAGCAACCAGAAGAACGGCAGCGATTACCGAAATCAAGGTTTTTTGTGAACGCTTTCTTTCTGTAACGATCGCTCTTTCAAAAGTTTCTTTTCCTATGCCATTCTTTGGTGGCTCCTCCTGAGTCTCAAGATTGTATTCCATAGTAGCATCTGCTGCAGGGATATTGATGAGTTGGGTTGCAGCACTATCGCTAAGTCTTGGGTTGAGGTCAAACTGAAAACGTGGGCCTTTGGCACCTAGTGAAATTTCATCTCCAGGATTCAGGCTCTGGCTTCCATTTACTTTCTGCCCATTTACATAAGTACCATTGAGGCTGTTTTTGTCGGTAATAATAAAATTCCCGAAACTCTCCCCTTTGGAGATGTTTCCATGTTCGCGACTTACCGCATTATCTTCTTGTGAATCAAATTGTAGATCATTGTGAGTCGCGCGTCCAAAGCTGATTGTATCGTTAGCCTGGTAATCAAATTCCTCGATCTGGTTTGCTTTGCTACCATTGAGGTGTTTGATGATGATGTGTCTTATCTCTTTATTCATGACTTTGAATGTTAATGTTAAGTGAGTGTTCTTAGCAACATCACAAAGTTGAAGACAAGACCCTTCGAAATAAATCCATGATTCCTTATGGATGCTGGGAGGAATTCCTATATTTTTTTCTATAGGTTTACCTATAGAGGTTTTCTTTCTAGCTTTATTTTGTGGCAAAGAGATTGGATTATGTCAGTCAAAGGCGAAAGTCGGGACTATGCATAGGATATCCGGCTGTTTACAGAAAATGAGGGAATCGGTACATATTTTAGGATTTTGATATCCAAATGGCTTCGTATTTTGTTATGATTTCGTTAGTACCTATGAAACCGCTACCCAAATTGTCAATACGCTCATGAAACTACGCTGCTTTTCCCTTCCTCTAATTTTGATATTTATATGCCTGACAAGTCCGGCACAAGGACTGAAAGAGGATATATTGCAAGCCCAAAAACAAGAACTTGCAGATCTGCATGAGGAAGAATTTGGAGATGTCAGAGACCTTATTAGCGGGCGTGAACATCAGGCCATTTACCACTTTACCCTCGGTCATCCTTTCTGGCACCAAAAAGCATGGTTTCTGGGAGATTTGAGAACAGACCTTCATTTCTATAAGGGGCTCACGATGAGATATGACGTGTACCGGGATTTATTGCTGTATTTACCCGATTCCCTTTCTGTAGATTATATGGCCGTTAACCAGGACCAAGTGGAATATTTTAGCCTGGATGGGACCCATTTCTTCCATTTGGGAATAGGGGAAGAAATGGCCGCCATGGCAGAGCTTGATATGGAGAAGGGCTACTACCAATTAATCTATAAAGGGAGTTTGCTCATGTACCTTAAGAATCGAAAAGAACTAAAAGGTAAAAGCGGAGATCCTCAACATCATAGTGAATTTTATGATCGCCTAAGCAGGTATTTATATCTGGAGGGTAAATTCTATTTGATAAAAAAGCGAAAGCATTTGTTAAAAGCTTTACCCAAACATAAAAACGAAATGAAAGCCTACCTGAGGAAAAACCAGGTCAATATCAAGAAACTTTCTGATGCAGGCTATGCACGCTTATTAAGCTATTACGATTCTATATGAAACAACTTTACTGCATCAGTATTTGTCTACTCTTCCCGCTGATTGGAATTATGGGGCAGCTCTCTGCGCAGGAGTCAGAAATTATGATTCGGAAGAATTATAACCAGTGGGATTTTGGAGAATTCGTTCAGGAAGTAGAAAGAGAGAATAAGCTCAAATTCTTTTATCTGGACAATTGGGTGGATAGCCTGCAAGTGATCCAAAGAAGTAGCCCTCAGAGACTGGAAGAAATTTTATCTGCTAGTTTAGCTTCTCGAAAACTGAGCTTTGTGATAGATGAAGGTAACCGAATAATCCTTTCCCTTTCCCCTATAAAAAAAGAGCTAAAGACTGAAAATGTACGAGCCGTGAGAATGCGAGCTCCAGAAGGTAGCAGGGACCTTATTGCTTATTCCCAATTGTTGGCCGTAAAACCGGATCTTTCCAGTGAAGAAATAGTTCGGGTAATTGATATAGGAAGTTCGGATGCGAGTAAAGAGGAAGCAACCATAGTAGGATATGTAAAAGATGATGAGACCGGGGAGCCTATTATTGGAGCGACAGTTTTTGTATCTGAATTAAAGGTAGGGGTAAATACCGATCAATACGGCTACTATTCTCTGACTTTGCCCACAGGAAACCATATGCTTACGTATCGAAGTTATGGGAAGGACGAAAAAGAACAGGAGGTAAATCTTTTTGAGGATGGTAAGTTGGACATGGAAATGGAAGATGCCATAAGGCAGTTAGATGTCGTTTTGATTGAGGCAGAAAGAGATGAGAATGTCGAAAGTTCCCAAATGGGATTGACCACCTTGGGTATAAATGCCTTGAAGCAAATGCCGACCTTTATGGGAGAGATCGATGTGATCAAATCTGCCATTTTACTGCCGGGTGTACAAACAGTAGGGGAGGGTGCTTCTGGCTTCAATGTACGCGGAGGAAGTACGGGGCAAAATCTGATTCTTATCAATCAAGCACCTATTTTCAATTCCTCTCACCTCTTTGGCTTCTTCTCTGTATTCAATCCAGATATCATCAAGAATTTTGACCTGTATAAAAGTGGGATTCCTGCGCGCTATGGAGGACGGATTGCCTCTGTGCTTGATATTTCGATGAAGGATGGGAATAAAAAGGAATTTGTCGCTTCTGGTGGAGTAAGTCCAGTTACTTCACGGCTAACTGTCGAAGGTCCATTAAAAGCACAAAATAGTTCTTTTATCATTGGAGCCAGAAGTACTTATTCCAATTGGATTCTCCGAGAGTTAGAACAACTTTCTTTCCGCAACAGTAAAGCCTTTTTTGGAGACCTCAATGCAAAGGTTAACCTGGAGTTGAGTCGAAAGGATCGACTTGATATCTCTGGATACTTTAGTCAGGACAATTTTACCCTTAATCAGGATACAGCATATTCCTACAACAACCTTAATGGTTCCATAAATTGGAAGCACCTGTTTAATAATAAATTATTTGCCGTCACTTCCGGAATTTTTAGCCGATACAGATTCAACGTAAGATCAGAATCCAGCCTCGAAAATTCATTTAGACTCAATTACCAAATCCTTTATAATGAGCTCAAAACGGATTTTACCTATATCCCGGAACCCAATCACCAGTTCCGGATGGGAGCAAATGCGATTTTTTATCAGTTGAATCCCGGAACACAGCGACCTTTGAATCCAGAATCATTGATTCGCAGCCAAACACTGGAACAAGAACAGGCTGTAGAGTCCAGTATTTATATCAGTGATGAGTGGGATGTAAACCCCCGCTTGAAATTGTATGGAGGGATTAGGCTTTCTGGCTATGCTTTGCTCGGTCCTAATTCCGTCAATCTCTATCGTCCTGACCAGCCCTTACAACCGGAAAATATCATTGATAGTACCCAGTATGGTTCAGGGAGTTTGGTAAAGTTTTATGGAGGTCCCGAGATTCGACTTTCTGCCCGATATGCTTTAGACGAAAAAAGCTCAGTAAAACTGAGTTTCAATCGCCTGCGTCAATATCTGCATATGCTTTCCAATACTACCTCCATTTCCCCTACAGATACCTGGAAATTGAGTGATCCTTATATAAGACCTCAGGTCGGAGATCAGCTCTCTTTGGGATTTTATAGAAATTTTCGCCAAAACAGCATAGAAAGCTCAGTAGAATTGTACGTAAAGAATATCTCCGACATGATCGAATTTAAAAATGGCGCCCAGCTATTATTGAATCCGGAGATAGAAACGGATGTGATCAATGCCAGAGGAAGGGCCTATGGGGTGGAGTTTTTGATTAGGAAGGATCGGGGCAAACTCAATGGATGGATCAGCTACACGTATTCGAGGGTTTTTTCTGAAATCAACGGGCAATTTCCGGACGAAATCATAAATGGAGGGGAGCGTTTTCCTTCTAACTTTGACAAACCTCACGATATCTCCTTTGTCGGGAACTATAAATTTTCTCGTCGCTTGAGTATCTCAAGTAATTTTGCCTATAGTACTGGAAGACCCATTACCTATCCGATTTCACAATTCCGTTTCGGAAATACCAATCGACTTAATTATTCCCTGAGAAATCAGTTTCGTATACCTGATTACTATCGCTGGGATTTCTCCATCAATATCGAAGGGAATCATAGAAACACTAAGTTCGCTCATACTTCCTGGTCCCTTTCATTTTTCAACATCCTGGGCCGTCAAAATGTCTACTCCATTTATTTTGTGAGTACTCCTAGCGGGGTGCAAGGATATAAATTATCCATATTCGGCCGCCCAATCACAACCCTAACTTTCAACTTCAAAATTCTATGATCAGAGTTTTCTACATATCTCTTTTGTTTTTCCTTTTGCTGGGATCTTCTTGTATAGAAGAATTTCAGCCGGTTATTCCTGGGGCAGATAATCTGATTGTAGTGGAAGGGAATATTCTTGAGGGAACAGCGGGTGCGAAAATAGCACTTTCCAGATCATTTGATTTTGGGCAAAATCAACCCACGAGAATCACTGATGCTGAGGTAGTCATTCGAGATGATCAGGGAAATTCAAGTACTCTCAATATGACTGATCCGGGGATTTATGAGTCCGATACAACTGAACTGATCGGTATACCCGGACGCTCCTATCAACTCTATGTAAATATTCCTCCAGCTATAGAATTGGAGTCCGAATGGGAACTCTTACGCCCCAGTGCTGATCTCGAAAGTGTTCGAACGGAATGGAAGCAAGTAGATGATGAAATAGGCCCGACGGAAGGTTTACAGATTTACCTGGACGCCAATGCAGAAAATGGAGGAGCCAGTCATTTCCGTTGGGAATATGAAGAAACCTGGATTTTCAGGGTTCCCTATCCCGCTACAGGGGTCTGGAATACCCAAACAAATATTCCTGAACTTTATCCTAACTCCTTTAGGCCCCAAACCTGCTGGACAACTCAGAAATCTACAGAAGTATTTATCGGTTCGACTGAAGGATTAATCGGACAAAGGATAGCTGATGTCCCCATGAGATTTATTTCTATTCGAGGCAATGAGTTGAGGCTGCGTTATAGTATTTTGGTTAAGCAGTATAGCATAGGCCCCGATACGCATGAATTTTGGAGGAGATTGAAGAATGTAACGGAG
Organism: Bacteroidota bacterium; assembly: GCA_039819665.1. Taxonomy (GTDB): domain Bacteria; phylum Bacteroidota; class Bacteroidia; order J057; family J057; genus JAWPMV01. The sequence goes on along the minus strand of JBCBRM010000005.1, from coordinate 204,052 downwards.
GATTTGGGAACGCTTTTCGATCCTATTCCAACTGAAATTGAGGGGAATATAAAGAACCTGAACCGGGATATAGAAGTACTGGGATATTTCAGCGCTGATGGTTATGAGGAAAAACGGATCTTTATAGATAGGGCCGATTTACCTATGGTGCCGATTCGTACGGGATTTGAGACCTGTAATCTGGATACGGTAGATCGCTTTGATGTAAATAGCGAAATTATTGTAGGCAATGTATACGTTGCGGATATTTATGGTCCATTTGGCGGTTTGATAGGATTTGGGGTAACCCAGGCCCGCTGTGCAGATTGTCGTTTGAGTGGAAGTATTGAAAGACCTGATTTCTGGGATTAAGATGAAAAAGATAAAAAGCAAAGGAATATGGCTGCTGCTGGGAATCTTTAGCTTAAGTTTCCAAAACCGGCTCTTATCGCAGCATGACATACAAGAACAGCTCAATCTTCACCTGAATAAGGAACTTTTCGTAGCAGGCGAAACGATCTGGGGAAAAGCATATGTGCAGGATGCTTTATTTGAGAAACCCTCCCAGCTGAGCAAATTTGTCTATTTCGAACTTTGGGATTCACAAGGAAGTCTGATAAAGCAGAATAAAGTTCTCGCAGAAGGTGGGTCTGGCGGATTCAGTATGGAAATTTCAGCCGATCAGGCCAGTGGGAATTATGAACTTCGGGCTTACACCAAATGGATGGCAAATGAAAGTTCAGGCAATTTTGCCAAAAAACTGATCAGAATATACCAGCCTGCGGAGCCTTTTCCTTTGGCTTCTTCCTCAGATGATAGATTAAGGAAAAATAGCTTGCTACAGATTTTCCCTGAAGGAGGCCAACTTGTACATGATATTGAAAATCGAATAGCCCTTCGTTTGACAGATGACCATGGCAAACCCAAGTCGGCTGTGGGGCGAGTTGAAATTGGAGATGGAAGTGTGGTCGCAGCTTTCCAAACAGATGAATTTGGACTTGCAAGCTTTAATTTGCTCCCAGATACTAATCAGCAATATGGGATCCGTATTTTAGAAAATGCTGATAGCAGCAAATTGTATGGCATTGGAGACATCCAGTCCAAAGGAGTGAGTATGAAGGTGCTTTCCCGAAATTCTACTCAACTAGCGCTGGAAGTAAAAAGTCGCGGTATTGATGGGCCGCTTTTCCTTAGCGCAAACAAGGGAACTTATGAGATGCAGAAACTTCCCCTTAGCCTATCTCAAGGTATGGCAAGTACCCTTCTTAATGTATCTGATTATCCAACTGGAAAATGGCTGCTCAAGGTAGTGGATGAAAAGGGCAAGCAACTGGCCTGGAGATATATTTGGAATGGGAACAAAGAGCCAATGCAAGTTGAGCTTAATTTGTCTCAAACTGTGGTACAAACCCGGGAAAAGCTGCTGCTGAAAGTTTCAAATAGAGATGCTGATGGAAACCCTTGCTATGGAGATATGGCCATTAGTATAAGAAGAAAATCCCCTGTAAATAGACTCAGCCAACGGGATTTTACCAATGATCAGGATATGATGACCCAGGCCGCGCCGCTTGCTGGAAGAAGTAGATGGGAACGACTATATCCTGAAATGTATGGACTAACCATTAGTGGCAGAGTAAAAGCACTTAGAAGCCGTGATTTGAGTTCCGCTCGATTGATTTTTTCCTTGCCGGGAAAGAATGCCTATATGAGGACCATGAAAACCAATGATAAGGGACGCTTTAACCTGGTCCTAGAAAATATATATGGAGTTAGAGAGATTGGTATGTTAGCAGTGGACAAAGAAGGAAGTCCGCTCAATATAGAATTGGATGATGTATATTTTGGAGACCCTCCTTTTCCCTCCCCATTAAACCTACGTTTTACCGAGGAGGAATTGGCTTATCTGGAAAAAGAAGCTTTTTACCAGCAAGTGTATAGCGCCTATCAGGATACCTTGAAGGAAAGTATGTCAGGCTTTAGCCCTTCCTTCCAGACTTTTTTCCATCCATCAGACCGCGAATATGTGTTAGATGAATATACGCGCTTTGATACGGAGGAAACCTTTAATGAGATCGTTTACAGTGTTGCGCTGAGGAAGAAAAAAGGCAACTACTTTTTCAAAGTTTACAATAAGATCAGTGGCAACCTAATGGATGAAACACCTCTGGTTCTTTTTGATGGCATTCCTCTGAATAATGTCAATGCTCTCCTTGAGATCAATTCCAAACTGATTCAGAAAATCGAGGTACTTACTTCCCTTTACTATCAGGACAATTTCCCCATTCATGGGATAGTAAATGTAGTTAGTTTTAAAGGAGATGCATCCGCTCTGGAGCTTCCCAATGCCTATTTACGGAAACCCTTTACTTTTCTTAGCCCGGAAAGGATATTTCACAAAGTAGACCATGAAGCCAGTAAGGAAAAGTATCAAAGGATACCTGATTATAGAACCAATTTGCTTTGGGAACCCAAAATTATCAGCAAGCCCGACGGAAGCGCAGAGGTAGAATTTTATACTTCTGATGTGGTTGGCGAATTTGAGGTAATTGTGAGCTCGACCAATGTGAAAGGAGAAATGGGAAGGAAAAGTCTTACATTTAAGGTTGAAGAATCGCTTAACCCTTAATTCTTCTTCCATGCTAAAGCTAATTTCTTTTCTATTTGTCTTTTTTGGAGCTATTCTGACTGCTTTGATGGCGATGTCTCTTTCCCGTTTTTTTGTAGAAAGTAGTGGAATGGCAGGATCTGCCTCAGTGCTGGTTTGGGGAATATTGGGGTTGATTGGAGGAGGTATTGGAAGTTTCATGCTAAAGAATCGCTTGAGTCAAAGCCAATTGAACATGAGTACTCTGGTTTTTGGCCTGGCTATTACAGCCTTCGTTTTCTGGATTTATATCCGAATTCAACAAAACAAAAAGACGGAACCTTCTCCTCCGATTCCCCCAACGGATGTACTCAATAAAGAGGATCAAAGTGTCTAGGTCACTACCTTTTCATGGCTTCGTTTAAAGATTCCTTAAATGCACGACCAATAGGAAGAATCTTATCCTCAATTTCTACTTCCTGTGAAGAATAGGCTCGAATTTTACTCCGCGCAACCAGATATGATTTATGGATGCGTAAAAATCGATTTGCGGGGAGCATTTTATGAAAGTTTCCGATGGAGGATTTAAACAGAAGATTTCGATCCGCCAGTACAATTTTTACATAATCTTTTACTCCTTTTACATATTGGATTTCCTCCAATTGAACTTTTTGATTTTTTCGATCTATTCTAAGGAGAATATGATCTTTGACCGCTTCCCCTTGCTTTATTTCTTCGGAGGAAAACTGGTCTAAGAATCTATCAATGGCTTTGATAAATCTTTCGAAGGAAATCGGTTTGAGAAGATAATCCAAGACATTTAATTCAAAACCCTCAACTGCATAATCCCGATAAGCTGTCGTAAGGATGACCTGTGCATGGTGCTCCATAGATCTCAATAATTCCAGGCCATTTAAATCCGGCATTTCTATATCCAGAAAAATAAGGGTAGGTTTCACCTCTTTAATTTCTGCATAAGCCTTTATCGAATCAGTTTGCTTGCCTGCAATTTCAAATTGAGGTAGTCGCTTTAGGTATTCTTCAATGACCTGTATGGCTAGGGGCTCATCGTCCAGAATATAACAGGAGAAAGTCTTCATTTGAGGCTCAATGTTAGTTCACTTCTATACATATCTTCCCGATTCAGAATGAGGAGTTGATGTCTCTCGGGATAAAGCAAGTTTAGCCGCTGTCTGACATTCTCCAATCCGAGACCTCCTGGGTGACTTTTGCTTTGAGGATATTGCTTTTTGCTGTTTTCAACTACCAGGGATAGCTTTTCCTTTTGCTGCAAAGAAATATTTACTCGAAATATTCCGTCTTTTCCTTTTCCTCCATGCTTAAAACAATTCTCTATAAAAGGAAGTAGTAAAAGCGGACTTATACTAAGAAATTCATTTTGAATCTGAATATCAACCGTCAGCAGGAGATCATCCCCATAGCGGAGCCTTTCAAGCTCCAGATAATTCTCCAATAGCTGCACATCTTTCCCTAATTGGACCTCCTCTTTTTTTGCCCGATACACAAAATAATCCAGCAATTCAGTTAGCTTCAAAATACTACCAGCTGTTTGTGCCGATCGACTCAAGGCCAGACTGTAAATATTATTGAGGGTGTTGAATAAAAAATGAGGGTGTAATTGAGATTTGAGCAATTGAATTTCTGCTTCTGCTTTCGCCCGAATCAAATTCTCCTTCTGAATCTGACTTTCCCTCCAATCCGCAATGATTCCCATACAAACCGCAAGTGCAACAACCGCATAGTCTCTAACAAGGTTCTTTAATACTTTAGTAACCGGCAAGTTGATGTAGTGATCATGTTGTAAATAATTGATCCACTCTGCCCAACTAATTCTAAGAAAAAATAAAACGATTGCCAGCAATAATAAACTAAAAACAAAGATTTGGTTTTTTCCTTGCTGAAGGAATCTGGGAACCAATACAAATAGGGTCAGGTAAGCCGGAAGCATTAGGAGAGGCAGATTCAGGAAAATGTAGGAAAGCAAATTCCCATATTCCTCCGCCCGAAGATGAGGAAACTGAGTCAGAAACTCTGCCATTACATACAAACCCCAAAACGCCAGATGCATAAATAAGGCTCGGAAAGAGATCTGCTTATTACTAAGGATTTGGCTATGGCTCATTTCTCAAGATGGAGATTTTGCGGGAAGAAAGAGAAAATTGTAGATGAACGACAGCAAAGTGTAGACGTATGGAGCAAAATCCCGATATACTTCCATTAGGAGTCATTGATCTACGAATCGCGCATACTGCTCTACTTTCTCCTTTTTAACGAGACTTCCTCTCTAGATTGGGGTAAAACCATTTAACTCATACCATTATGAAAAAGAAAATCAACATGCTCTGCTTGAGTCTGGGATTGACCCTTGTTTTCCTTATTCCAACAGGCGTAAACTTTAGTATGACAAATCCTTCTATAGAGAAATCAGGAGGTGCCTATCTAACCTTAGCCGGGAAATTCGGAGGAAATATCAGCCTGGCCGAACTGAATGCTACATGTAAACTCGGTATAGAGGGGTGTGCGAAAGGATCAAAGATTTTTCAGTATAGCCTCTACATCAATAATAAAGTATACAAGGGAAATTCTCATAGCCTGAGTGATGATGCAATTGCTCATTTACAAAAACTGGAAAAAGGAGACGAATTTCACTTTAGCCGAATCCGAGCTAAACTTCCAGAAGGAAGAAATGTGGACGTACTTGCCCGGAAATTTACAGTAGTATAATAACGTACCAATATACGATCAGGCACTCCTGAGAAGAGGAGTGCTTTTTTAGCATCCTTTCTTTAACTTCCCAATCAAGAAAGGAATCAATATGACAAGAGCCATCTTTGAGATTAAAGGGATTGATTTACATGTGAGGAAAATGGGAAGTGGCTTTCCTCTGGTACTTTTTCATGACTCCCCCCGCTCTTCTCGTATGATGCTGGAACTGGCAGGAGAATTGAAAGATTACTTCACCTTGATCATGCCTGATACACCTGGGAGCGGGCTTTCTGATGTAGTTCCTCATACCCCACATACCATGGCGGCTCTAATTCCCTATTTTAAAGAGCTTTTTGCCAAGATGGGTTTGAAGAAGTTTGGCTTATATGGTAAAGGGACGGGTGCGCAAATTGCCATTCGATATAGCCTAATTCATCCCGGTCAAGTCGAACATCTATTTCTGGACGATGCCATTCATCTTACGGATAGTCAATTCGATAGAATCAAGAAATCATACTTTCCTGATCTCACGCCTAGCTATGATGGGAAGCATCTCATGGAGACCTGGACTTTTATCAGGGATATGCATCGCTACTTTCCCTGGTTCATGAGAGAAAAGAAGTATAGAATCGAGCTGAAAGAAGATACGGTCTACTACAGAGATTATTTTCTCGATATGCTGGATTTGGGGAAATACTATAAGCATGCCTATTCAGCAGCCTATAATCATGCGCATCTGAGAAATGTAGAAGCCCTCAAGGTAAAAAGTAGTTTATTTTTTGATGAAGGAAGTCGTTTATACAGATTAGTCAAGCAATTGGTTGATTTTAAGACCATAGATAATATCGATATCATAGACATACCGGATTCTGAGGAAAAGCGTTTGGAAATCATGCGCTATGCGTTTAGAAGTAAGCTCCCTCAAGAGAAAGGGGATATGGCCTATTTTCCTCCTTTCGTTCCCCATCAGGGACAAGGCTTTGCACAGGTAAAATCCCACAATATTCATCTTTGGATAGAAAAAGGGGATGACCAAATGCCATTACTATTGTTACCCAATCCCGGGGAGTCCGCTTATATCTGGAAAGCGCATATGAATAAATTTAGCGAGGGAAGAACATGCGTATTGATAAGTCTTCCAGGACAGGGAGAATCTGACTACTGGGAAGGATGTCGAGAGGAAGATGAAATAGATCAAGTCTGTCATGAATTGATGAACTCGCTAGGATACAACTCTTTTGAAATTATGCATCCTGGCGAGCCCATACCGTTTTTCCCTATTGATCCAGTAGATGAATATGGGGCATATAGTATGAAAGCATGGATACAGTTTAGGGAAATAGCGGGTGATGATCCTGATCCAGAGCGTTTGCAAGTCATTTTGAGGGAGCGCTTGAAGTATGTGTGACAAGCTTGTTTCCCTCGCGAAGGAAACGACTCAAGCATGGCATTTTGTAAGAGTATTTGCAGCTGCTGCGTACTCCATAGTTCCACAGGTCAAGGGAGTGAGGGCATGAGGTGCTGGGTCAACGAAGCCGCTTCCAGAATGCCTCCTGATAAGTGGCCCCAATAGGGATGAGTTCATCCCCTATTCGTATACGGTTTTTTTCAACAAACTCAATCTTATCCATAGAAACGAGATACGATTTATGCACGCGCATGAAACCAGTCTTTGGTAAATTCGCCTCAAATGACTTCATATTCTCCAGAGTCATGATTCGACCCCTGCGCGTGTGAATAGCGACATAATCTCCCATTCCTTTTAAGAATAATATATCTTCCAGATTTAGTTTCTGGTGTCGATACTCGGTTTTAACAAAAATATACGAGGGCGAAGTAGTCTCCGGAGTTGGAGTCGACTGATGTAACTCCCGATAGCGCTCAATGGACTGGAGGAATCGTTGTAAATTGATGGGTTTGACCAGATAATCTAGCGCCTTTAGTTCAAAACCTTCAACGGCATAATCTGGGTAGGCCGTAGTGAAAATGATAGATACCTTATTGCCTAATAATTTCGCCAATTGAACTCCATTCAGCTCAGGCATCTGTATGTCCAAAAAGATTAAATTTACCTCATGCTCCTGCAAAAAGGTCCACGCCTCAAAAGGATTGCTGAAATATCCCATTAACTCCATATCCTCAACCTTCTCAACATAGGAAGAGATCAATTTCCCCGCCAAAGGTTCATCATCTATTACCAGCGTTCTTATCATGCTTGAATCCGAATTTGTACCTGAAAAGTATATTCATTTTCATGAATCTCAAACTGAGCTTCTTCTCCATAGATCAATTCCAAACGCTTTCTGATATTTTCCAAGCCAATCCCACCGACTTCATCTTTGAGTTGCTTCCCTTTTTGATTGGCAACTTCTATAAATAGCTTTGGACCCTCGGCTTTTATCGATATTAATAACGGCTGTTCAGGATCTTTTAGATTTCCATGTTTAACAGCATTTTCGATTAATGGCATCAGGATAAACTGAGGGATCTCTTTTTCCAGAACCCCCTCCTCAATCTGCTTTTCAATAGCTAATGGATAATCATATCTCAGAGCGCTTAAATGTAGAAACTTATTGACATAATTCATCTCTTCGCGTATGCTGACTTTCTCCCGGCTTTCATAAAGAGAATACTTTAACATATCAGAAAGGGTATCTAGGGCATCCAGAGATTTCTCAGATTTATGGAAAACCAGCGAATAGATATTGTTGAGAGAATTGAGGAGGAAATGGGGATTAATTTGGGAACGAAGCAGGGAGAGTTGCATCTTCTGATTGGCAATACTCAGGTTTTGCTCCTGCCTTTGCTTATAAAAGCTGAAAGTGATCAAGTAAAAGATCGCCCCAAAACTGACAAAGCGAAAAGCAAAATAGAGATTGTCTCGTCCATACCATAGTAAACTTACGTCTTTGGGATAATTGGTGAAGCCGAACAGAAGATCAAAAATAACTTCCTGAATCAAATAGCGAACTCCAATAGGAAGAATTATACTACAGGCCAAAAGAATAAGGATGGTTCCCCATTTCTTTCGAGGGAAAAAGTAATACAAACTGGTGTAAGCAGATATGCAATAGAGGAAGAAGGTGAAAAGGGAAGCTAACATATGCAGAACATCCTCCAAACCATCCTCAAAATCCAGAATTCTTGTTTGGCCGAACATGATTATCTCCCTCAGAGGATCCCCCACAAAGTAATACAAAAGAAAAAAGAGGCTAAGACCTTTTAAGTTAAATTTCATGTCTTCCTGTTATTGTACCGAAAGATGAAGATAATTTACACTTTTTGAGAGTGAGATCGGTAAACAGGAAAATTTCATCGGTAAACCTGAGAAATTGCCAATTAGCTTTGTTCACCGACATGATTTTCCGCTACAACGATTGCTTTCTTAAATGGGAGAAGATCGCTGTACCTATGTATCAGTCGCACATTTAAAAATATGTAATCATGAAATATTCTGTAATCACTATCCTCATTTTATTTTTTATTGAAAGCTTTGGACAAAATGATCCTATTTTATTTGACCCAGACCAAATTCTGGTACAGAAAGAGGATCAGACGCCAGAAGTCCTTCTGGTAGGTAGTTTTCACTTCGCCTATTATGGCCTGGACGCTCATGTCACCAAGGAAGAAGATCAAGTCAATGTACTTTCTCCCAAACGTCAGGCAGAAATGAAAGAACTTGTTGACTACATCGCTCAGTTCAAGCCCAATAAAATTGCGGTAGAAGGAGGTCGAAACTCCGGCTACATAATTCGCCGCTACGAGAAATTTCTAAAAAAGCCGAAAAAGAATCGAGCAAATGAAGTCGATCAGATTGCTTTCCCTCTCATGAAACAGTTTGGGCTAGATACCCTCTATGGGGTAAATTCTTACGGACTTTCCAGAGATTTTTATAATCATCCAGATTCTTCGGTTCTGGTTCCTCTTATGGATAGCATTTATAAAGATTGGGATTTTAGGAGTACCAATATAATGTCTGAACGCTACGACAAGCTCTACGACAAAGACGATGAACTGGCCCTTAACCATACCTTATTGGATTACTTCAAGCACATGAATACCGATAAGATCATTGATAGAGATTGGGGCGCTTATTTGGTGGGGGACTTTAAAAATGGAAGTTATGAAGGCGCTGATGCACTGGCGATGCACTGGTATTCCCGCAACCTACGCATCATGAGAAATATCCAGAACATAACGGAACCCGGAGATCGAATTCTTGTCATTTTTGGAGCTGGCCACATGAGTATTTTAAAGTATCTTTTTCAGTGCAGCCCGGAATACAAACTTATAAAATTCAATGATTTGCCATGAGGCACAATGCATACTCTTAAACAAGGGGATCGACTCTGAGATGGGTCGATCTTTTTGTCGTCAATAGAGAGTGGAAAATCCATGTTTTCACCATTTAAATTCACATTCAAGTGCTAATCTTAGGTTCAAGTATTAGTTGAGATTATGCTCGAACTTATATTCATCTCAATCAATCCGATAAGTCTTCTCAGTAATTTAATTTGTCTCCTCATGTAACCTTTTGCCGCTAGCTGTGACTATCTTTCTGTAAACAGCACAAAACCTTAGCCTGCTAAGCATGGATCAAGAAAAACAAACCGCTTTTATGGATGCCTACAATCCCTGCCACGATGCCTTTATTCGATATTGTTCGGCCCTGGCATATGGTAAAATGGAATTGGATGATTTCGTTCAGGAAATTTTGCTTTCTGCTTATAAGCATTTCGATAAGATTAGAAAGAAAGATCAGTTTCTTCATTACCTGATTCGCGCAGCACGCTTTTATGCAATCAATCGTGGAAGGAAAAAGAAACTTGAAATAGTGCTACATGATCAGCATGCCGAAAAATTGAGGAGTCAGGGGGTGGAGCCGGAAATGTTGCTGGATATTCAATTGATGTATAGGATGCTGGATCAACTGCCCGTCAAGCAGAAAGAGGCTATAATCCTTTTCGAGATCAGTGGATTTAGTATGAAGGAGATTGCAAAGATACAGCATAGCAGCCCGGGAGGGGTGAAAACAAAGATTAGCAGAGGAAGAAAAAAACTAGCGAAAATGATGGAGGAAAGAAGTCATACCCATTCCATCGGCAGCATTCTAGGAACCATTCAAATGCTATGTCTATGAACGCGAAGGATAAACAAAGCAAGATCTTTAACTATCTGTATGAAGCAGAAGTGGAGATGAGCCGTAAAGAGGTCCAGGGTTTAATCAATAAACTCCCACATCTCCCCCTGCCTAAAGGTGGGCACCCCCTAAGCATAAGCATCGGACTTAATCTTAATTCTATAATCATGAACAGCATTTTATTTATCAGTATTCTGAGTAGCCTGATTTATTTCAGTCAGGAAGATAAAAAACAAATCCTTACCGTAGATGTAATAGCGGTAGATGAAGCTGCAGCTTCAACTGAGCAGCCTTATCGGGAAGTTGATACGCGTGAAATCGAGAATTTCGAATCCTGGGATCTGGATGAGGTAAATTTGGCTGAAAAAGTTGAATCAAATCTAGCGGAGGAGGAAAGCATTGAATCAATGGATAAATCCATCATTCCTGAGAGAAATGAATCAGGATTTGAATCTATGGACGAAGAATTCTTGAATGTTGGCCCTTCCGGACAATCCGATTCGCAGCCTGAAAATACGCTGATATCAGAAGAACAAAAAGTCGCAGATAAGGAGGATTCAGAACGGATGAAGCGAACCTTCAGAGGTACCGTCTATTACAATCACAACTCTCCGGTAAAAATCAGTGAGGCTGATATCAAGATTCTCAAAAAAGATCTCCTCAAACAGTTGAAGTCAGATGGCTTTGTGAAAGGCAAGAAGTTAAAACTAGCTATCCAATGTCTCCCTGATGGCCTCAGAATCAATACTGAGCGCCTTACAGAAGCTCAGTCTACTCCTTATGAGGTTTTCCTTAAGCAATATTCCATCCCTACAGCCACTCAAAGACAGATTCGCCTGATAGACAAATTCATTTTGATCGGCGACTTTGACAAGGATGGAAATATGCTGCGAGGAACTTTGCAGGGGAGTGGAAATATCGTGCTGGATAATCTCGAACCTATTGAAGAATACTATCCCTTATTTTCGGATAAAAAAGAGGACGCCCTGATCCTGACCAATGGTCCCTGCAAAGATCGGCTGGAAGTTGAAGATAACATTACCCAACTCAAGCAGAAACTCAAAAGGATGCTGAGATCGGACGAACTTTTTAACCAACAAAATGATGAAACCCGAATCTGGTTCCCAAAAGAAGGGATAGCTGTAAATAATAAACTGATTCCGGAGGCAGAAAGAGGAGACTATCTCGAATTGTTGCGAGAGTATGGAATCAGGCCTTGTCATGCACGTATTATCCAGATAACTTCTCATTATGTAGCTGTAGGGGATATGGTGGATGGAAAATTTAAAGGACGTATTCACGGCAGCTTTAACCTCAACGATCTTAACAATATTAACTTGAAAGAATCCATCCTGGATTAGCCCAATCAACAAACCCTAAGCCTCAATTCAATTCTCATGTATTGTTTCAGTAATCGGATAAGTCTCTTATCCCTCCTATTCTTTGTTCCTGTTATTAGCCTTTCTCAAAGTTTTGATTTAGAAAAAGAAAGCTTTCAGAGTAAAAGGATTCCTCCGGGTATAAGTCATACCTATGAAATTGAATTATCTGCTCAGGAGCTTCTTATGGTCAGATTTGAACAGGAAAGTAGTGATATCGCAATACGACTTTTGGATCCTGAAGGAAAGTTGATGGAGGAGTTTGATGGGAATAATGGAGATAAAGGGCCGGAATTGGTAGTCATTGATCCACAAATTTCCGGTAAATACAGCCTGGTAGCACAGCCGCTGGAAGAACAAAAAAAGCCCGGCAATTATCGGGTGAAAATTGATAGACGTATGAAAAAAGGGAATGGTATTGGAGAGGTGCTTGAGCAGCTCATTAGTTATTGGGCAGATCAGGGCTACCTCCCCGGTTTTTCGACCGTAGTTTTGAATAAAGATGAAGTGCTATTTCAGAACGCCTATGGGTATTCGGATTTGGCAATGAAAAAAGCATATAGTTTGGAAAGTATCCAGAATATTGGTTCCGTTTCCAAGACGCTGATTAGTCTGGCACTGATGCATGCGGTAGAAGAAGGAAAACTAAAACTTAGTGATGAAGTAAATCAATATCTTCCTTTCGAAGTTAGTAATCCCTTTCATCCGGATAAAGCCATTCAAATCATTCATCTTGCTACCCACACTTCCAGCATTGGAGATGCCGAGGCTTATGATAAATCCTATGTGCTTGAGGAGCCTTTCACCTATAAGAAAGGAGAGATAGGAAAAGGGGAGTTTAAGGAGATGGAGTTTTATACCCAAAACGATGATATGGAGATGGGAAAATTCTTGAAAGAGATGCTTTCAAAAGATGGGATGTATTACAAAAAGAAAAACTTCCGCAAGTATGCTCCGGGAGTTACCTATGCCTATAGCAATGCAGGGGCTACCCTGGCTGCCTATATCCTGGAATTGGTCTATGAAATTCCTTACCATGAATTGACCCGGAGGCTGATTTTGAAAGAACTCGGGATGAAAGATTCAGACTGGTTTTTCGATAGGGTAGAGGAGGACAAGCTTACAGATTTACATTTCCTCAACCAGCAGGTAATTCCCAGATATTCTTTGATCACCTATCCAGATGGAGGCCTTTTATCCCATGCAAAAGATTTGACGACCTATTTACAAACCTTTATGAAAGGCTATTATGGAGAATCTGATTTCCTCTCTGAAAGTTCATTTAAAGAAATTATGCGTCCTCACCTACGCCCGGATCAAGGCCCACTTAAAAATCGAAACTATGGCATCTTCTGGGAATTTTGGGGGGATCATATGGGGCATAATGGTGGAGACCCCGGAGCGGTCTGTTTCATCCGTTTCAATAAAGAAACAGGAATAGGTCGTATCATCCTGACCAATATTATCCCACGCAGCCCCATGGCCAATAAGAGTTTTTCTACGGTTTGGAGGTATTTGGATGTGTACGGAGAAAAATTATCTCCATAAGGTTATGGCTGAGGAACCATACATATTGGCTACGGTTCCTTGCATCTGTCGTCCATTTGCTGCTATAGCTAATTGAGCAGTGGCCGTGACTCCATTTGGATACTGGACGTTTAGCGTCAATTGGTAGCCATTCAATACGCCCTGGCCTTGAGACATCACTACCCCATATCCATTAAATCCCCGAAAATAAACATTATTTCCCTGTTGGGTAAGCTGGTATAGCCCTCCATCATTTCCTTTCCAATTGCCCGCCAGATTTAGCTGGTTTCCATACAGTCTCTGGGGATTGGTATTCTGGGGGGGATTATTTTTTTTCTGTGCTTCAGCATAGCCTTCGACAAAGCCGGAGACTAAATCTGCCCAGAAATTTCCGGATCCCTTCTTTTCATTGCTTTGTGTACTGGGGGTATTTTTCTGCTGCTCTGCCTTCTTTTTGGCTTCTTCTGCTTTTCTTTTCCGTGCAGTTTCCTCATTTTTCCTTTTTTGCTCTGCTCGGCGTCTTTCTTCTACTTCTTTTTGCCTGCGTTTATCTTCCTCCCCTCTGCGTTTGGCTTCTAAGTCGGCTAAACGCTTTCTTTCCCGCCTGGCTTTTTGCTCATCTTCTATTCGCCTGATTTCCTCTCGGGCGATTCCTGCGTGAGGGCCTTTAGGAAAGTTTTGGAGATAAAAATTATAGGTTTCTATAGTATGCCCATCCTGTGCATGTTGCCAGGCTTCTCTTTCCTGATCCCCGTACTCCTTCATGATCTGAATTTCCTGCTCGGCTTTTTGCTTATAGCGGCCTTGAGGATATTTGATCAGGTAGCTACGATATTGAGAAATAGCATGCGCCTTTTTGCATCTGGTCCAAAAATCTTCTTCTTCAGAATGTCCCTGTTTTTCGAGGGCAATTTCCGAATATTTGCCTGTAGGATAGCTTGCGAGATAATCGTCATAAGCAATGGCAGTATTTCTCAGATTCGCGATAGCCCAGGCAGCTTCTTCTGTATTTTTTCCATTGGGATAGGTGTTTATGAAAAAGCGATAGGCATCTATGCTATGTGCTTTTTGTACCCGCTTCCAATCAAAAGCCTCATCAAGTTTTGGGCGAAAAATAAATTCTCCTCCCTGATCCCCCACATCCTGAAGGGCTCGACCGATAGGAGTTTGTTTGGAATTATAGGAAGTCGCAGTAACTACCTTATTGATCAAACTGGATGCACTGATTCCTTCGCCTGAATATCTTTCCAAAGCAGAAAGCAATTGTTCGGCAAATGGACTATTACCTTCCGGACTGCCGTCTGATACAACCTCATTTCGACCCGAAGCAAAAAGCCAGCGAGAAGGATCTCTCTCTAATCTTTCACTTACACTACTTCTATCCCCTCCGACAAAGACAGAGCCCGAATAGCAGGAATCTACAATTAAAAAGGTATGATGAGATTTTATGGCTCTTATGATGGTAATGAGCTTGTTGTAGGAGAAATACTCATCTTCTTCTTCCAACTTTGCATCCACGGGAATCCAATGTCCTTCATCAAATACCTCATCATAATGTCCATGCCCAGAGAAATAAACCAGAAGATTATCATCCGAGGTAATTCTTTTCGCCAAATCCCGAAAAACATTGATCATATTTTTTCGGGTAGCTTCTGCATTAAAAAGTGAACTTACATGATCCTCTTTAAACTGAAAACGTTTCGTCATCAATTCGATAAAGGATTTTGCATCCTTAACTGCATTTTTCAATTTTGGACAATGCAGATATTTATCAATACCAATGGCAAGGAGATAATTCTTTCCGTTTTTCCTGCTTTCATGAAAAACTTCCTCGAATTTCAGCGAGCGATCTTGTTCTTCAGGCATGGGCTGCGTTTCTCAAGGTCTTTAAATGATCAGGGAAGGAAACAAGTTATTGATATATTTTGGAATAGTCAACGATAGGAAGGAAAGCCTTAAGGGCTAATTCCTTCCTTATCAATTGGTTGAAACCTTAATCTATTCTATCTGCTTTTCCTTAAAACGATCGGTCCATAAAATTTACACTAGCTAGATCGTATAGGGTTTACGCATTTTTTTCTTACGCAATTTGTTGGCTTCTCCATCATTAAACTTTTCTTTGACAGGATCCCATTTTAAGGGTCTTCCCAGTCGATAGGCAATATTAGCCGCGCAACATATGCTGGAAGTTCTGTGACCCGTTTCTACCTTACAAATGGGATCCTTTCGAGATTTCATCGCATCCAGCCAATCCTGTGTGTGGTCTCCGCCTGTATCGTAAAGCCTGGTTTCTCCGTCCTTGATTTCTGCTGAAATCAGATTTTTTGGATTTGAGTCCAAAAATTTACGGCTTACATCTATGCTCCCTTTACTTCCGATGAATCGCACGGCCCAGCCTCTCCCGAAATCTTCATGGTACATTTCTACTCCATTTGCATAAACCATTTTTAGACCTCGAGTCGCTCCTTTTGCTTTTGGAGGAATAAATTCAACAGGCCCGCTTTCATCCATACCCAATCCCCACTGAGCAATATCAAACATATGGGCCCCCCAATCAGAAATAATTCCGCCTCCATACTCTCGAAACAGTCTCCAATCAGGCCAGAACTTAGTAGCAATTTGGGGCGGGGCTAGTCGATGATTGTAATTGCCGACAGGACTTGGGCCGCACCAATTATCCCAATTGAAATCCGATGGGATTTCTTCAGCTTCCAGGTTATAGGCAATGGCTGGATCTCCTACATGTACCAACACTTTCTGTACTTCCCCTATGTATCCATTCCTGACAAGTTCGCAGGCATGGCGAAAATTTCTTCCTGATCTCTGCTGACTACCCGTTTGCAAAATACGACCGTACTTTTGGGTTGCCTTTACCATATCTCGACCTTCTTTTATAGTATGCGCTAAAGGTTTCTCACAATAGACATCCTTGCCTTTTTTTAGGGCATGTATGGAATGAATCGCATGCCAGTGATCTGGACTCGCCACAACCACCCCATCTATATCGTCTCTTTCCAACATCTCTTCATAATTTAGATAAGCAGCAATGCCCTTATAGTCTGATTTACCTCTCGAGGAAGCATAAGCTCCCTGAAGGATGTTCTGATATTCTTTAATTTTATTGGCGAAAAGGTCCGAAGCCGCAACCATTTGTGCATGGGGGTTTTTAGCATAGGTTCTGGCAATGCCTGAACTTTTTTTCCCACAGCCAATGAGGGCTACATTGATCTTGTCGCTGGGGGCTACATAGCCTCTACCTAGGACATATCGAGGTACAATACTGATACTTGCACCTGCAAGAAGGCTTTTTTTAAGGAATGATCTTCTGGATTGAGGAATAGATTTCATGAGTAGTATTAATTTTTATAGCTAAAAATTAATATAGTGAATTTGATTGTAAGAGACTACGACACAGGAATATTCTCTTTTAGGGGATATATGAAAAAATAGTTATGTAAGATGCCCATTTGATTTAGGTTAATCTCGTGTTAAGCGTGCTGAAAATGAATGGCTTAGCTTGATTTAAGAAGTTTTTGTAAGAATATTCAGAGTTAGTTATGTATGTCTATAGATTTATTCTCTTCATGCTTTTAAGCGAAATTAGAATGCATGACTTGAAACTGAGATATGTTCCAATCTATCAGGAACCAATTACTAGGTTATTTTGTATTGTTATTGCTCTTAATGATGTCTGTCATACTCCTGGGGGAATGGTATGCGCATAAGCAGAATGTACTCTATGATAGACTCATAAGTATAGATAGAATAGAATCTGTTTTAACAAGCAACCAATATCACCTGAGCGAGTTTATGCGTTTGGGGCCAACAGATGCAAGTTTCTTTCAGGAAAAAAGCAATAAACTTTTAATTTCCTATACTACTAATTCCCGAAATGCGATCAGTCAATTGAACTACCTAAAGAGCAAATTGATTGAAGCAGAAAGTCTACACGCAAGTCGAATAGATGTACTAGTGGAACAGATTGTCAAGCACAATCGGTTATTTGATAATTTCCAGGATACTCTTTTACTCAGGGGTTTTAAAAATTATGGAGTTGTTGGAAGAATGAGAGACTATGTACACTATCTTGAAAAGAAGAACGAAATACCTTTGTCTGATGTATTGAGTTTGAGGAGGCATGAAAAAGACTACCTGATCCGACATGATGAAAAGTATGCAGTCAAGCTTAGAGGGAAGGTCTCAGAGATCAAAGACAACCTATACCAGAGTCAGGTAGAAAATAGAAGAAGAGATACACTTTCTTATGTGCTGGGAGAATATGTTTCATCATTTGATCAGATAGTAACTTTCGAAAAATCTTTGGGGCATTTTACAGGAGGTGGGATTATGGCTAAAATGGAGCAGCTGGAGACCCATTTGGCTGTGAATTTTAAGCAACTGAAGGATGAAATGAGAAAGGATCATGGGGAACAAAAAAGCCTTCTAGAGAAGGTTTACCTTTCTTTAGTTATCCTGGTGATCTTACTGGCCATTTTCTCAAGTCTTTGGGCCGCCCGTCATATGTCCCATCGAATACGGACCCTTTCTCTTGCAATCAGAACATTTATTGAAAATGGCTTTAAACCTGTTCCACTTCCCAGATTGTGGAAAAGGGGCAGAAATGAGGTTGATCAGCTTATTCATGACCTGGAGCATTTGCAGGAAGAAATCCAAAATCAATTATCGGCGCTTCTTGCGCAAACAGAAGCGGCAGAGAAGGCCAACCAAGCCAAAAGCTCCTTCGTCGCCAATATGAGCCATGAGATTCGTACCCCTCTCAATGGAATCATAGGTATGATCCAATTGATTAGAGATACAGAGCTAGATGACTCTCAGACTGAGCAATTGGACATCATGGATTTCTCTAGTAAAAATCTGCTGGCCATTATCAATGATATTCTGGATTTCTCAAGAATAGAATCCGGCCACCTGCAACTGGAAAATCTGGATTTTGATATTATCAAAGAGACGAGCATGGTCCAAAAATCTTTGCAAAGTAAAGCAGAAGAGAAAGGATTAGAGTTTATCCTGAATATTGATGAAGATACTCCTTCTTGGGTAAGAGGAGATGCACTCCGCTATCGACAGGTCCTGATTAATTTAGCCAATAATGCCTTGAAATTTACGGAGCAGGGAAAGGTCAGTATAAACCTGTCCACGGAGGTAGTAGGTGGAGATGATTTTAGCATTAAAGTAGAAGTAGTTGATACTGGAATCGGTATTTCAGAAGAAGAGCAGAAAAACCTATTCTCTGCCTTCTCTCAGGCTGATACCTCAATCTCTCGCAAATTTGGAGGTACTGGCTTAGGCTTAGTGATCTCTTCTCAGCTGGTTGAAATGATGGGCGGCAAGATTGGCCTGAAGAGTAAAAAAGGTGAGGGCTCTACCTTTTGGTTTAGCTCTAAGTTCCAACCTCCTGAAAAAAATGGAGAAATTTCGATACTAGAGGAGTCAATACATGAAATTTCTCCTTTGAATATTCTGGTAGCTGAGGATAATTTGGTCAATCAAAAAATCATTAAGAAGATTCTGCTGAAGTTGGGTCATGAGGTCGATTTGGCAGAGAATGGAGAGATTGCCTTTCAGATGAGGAAAACAAATGGATATGACCTAATTCTCATGGACCTCCAAATGCCGGTGATTGATGGGCGAACTTCAAGTAAATTGATCCGGGACTATGAAGTTGAAAAAGGATTCACAAAATTGCCCATTATTGCCTTGACAGCTAATGCTACAGTAGAAGATCGCAATGCCTGCTATGAGGTGGGCATGAATGATTTTATGACCAAACCGGTGGACATCAAAACCTTGAAAGAAAAACTTTTCCGATGGGGATTTCAGGACAACATTCCCAGTCATTAATTTTCAATTTTTGGAGGTAAGGCTTCTTCGCCAGATCCCCACTGAGTATTTGGTTCTGCTCCCATAACGAGCTTGAGCGAACCTCCCTTGACCAAATCTTTATGGTAGAACCAGGGCTGATTCAAAATTTCCCCATTTAGCTGAGCGGATTGGATATAGCGATTCTTTGAAGAAGTATTTTGAGCTTCAATGACGAATTCTCCCCCAGCATAATATTCCGGGTCCAGTTCTATCCTGATTTCTTCAAAGATGGGGCTACCAATATCATAATAGGGCTTCTGAGAGGCACCTCCCTTCATAGAAAAGATGCCCATTTTCATGATTACTGCCAAAGACCCCATTAAGCCCTGATCTTCATCACCTGAATAGCCCGCCTCTGGAGAAATGCCTGAATATACCTTTTCGACTACCTCACGACTCCAATACTGGGTGAGATATGGATTACCAGCATAATTGAAAATGAAAGCCGTTTGCATGCTCGGTTGATTGCCATAATTGATGTATACTCTGCGGTTCTGTTTAGTCTCCTCATCTGTCTTCCCTTTTTTGGCCACAAAGTCATGACGAGCAGCTTTGAGAAAGGAACTTTGTAAGGCTTCATTAAAAAATTTCTGTCCGCCCATCAGATCAACCAGGCTAGGGAGGTCATGAGGCACAAACCAGCTAAATTGGACAGCATTTCCTTCTACGAAACCATTATCATACCTGAGCACATCAACATCTTCCTCCCATTTATCATCAGCGTTTTTTACCCATACCCATCCGAGGGTCTGTTTATAGACATTCCGATAATTTTGGCCCCTATCTGCAAACATTTTGGCATCTTTTTCTTTTCCCATAGACTTAGCCATTTCAGAAAGTGTCCAGTCCTGGTAGGCATATTCCAGCGTTTGACCCGTCCCATCTTCATGATAGCCTTTTGGGGGAGTTGGCAAGGGGTGGGGAATGTAGCCTCTTTCCAGGTAGAAATCTAATCCTCCTCCGATAAAGGTCTCATGTTCATAGCCAGATTTCGCCATGATTCCCTTCGGCATATGATTTTTCTTCATTCCCTCATAAGCCAGCTCTGCATCAAATCCCCTGATCCCTTTCATATAAGCACTTACGATAAAAGGGGTAGAGGAAGCACCAGTCATGACATAGGTATAATTTCCGCCGGAAGGGCCTCTAGGTATGAGGCCCCCATCTTTGTACATTAAGAGCATCGAATTGACAAATTCTTCGCTGATTTTTGGATAAACCAGATGCCAAAGGGTATTGAGGGTCCATTGGGCTCCCCAGAAACTATCCGAATTGTAGTGATTGAAAAGGGGGTTCCCACTTTCATCCAGCGGAATTTGTCCCGTTCGCTTTTGGGATCCTGTCATGTCTGTATATTTCCCATCTACATCACTGATGATCCTTCTACCTTGTAATGCATGCCAAAGGTCCGTGTAAAACCTTCGTTGTTCTACTTCGGTACCTCCCTTGATTTGTATTTTACTGAGCCATTCATTCCAATCGGCTCTAGAATCAGCCACTACCTTATCAAAATCCCATCCCGGCAATTCAGTATCCATATTTTTGCGGGCCTGTGTTTCGCTGACATAAGAAATTCCGACCTTCATCAAACGCTGTTCATTTTCCTCTGTTTTAAAACTTACATATGCTCCTGTCTTTGCTCCTTCTACTTCATTTATTGATTGAAGGAGTTCTCCATTTTTCCATCCTCCAAAGCTTTCAAAAGCTTTATCAAACTGGATCACATAGTATACATAGGTATCCTTAGGCCTTCTACGGGTTCCAGCCATTAGGCCGTATCCTTCAATTTCTGTATCGCTTACTTTCCTGGCAAAGCCTTTTTTCGTATCTGAGGGCCCCAGGAAAGTCGAGAAATCAATGTGAATATGGGATTGGTCAGATGCTGGGAAGGTGTATCGGTGAAAGCCTACCCGGGTGGTAGCGGTGAGTTCGGCATTGATGCCATAGCTGTCGAGCATAATCTGATGGAAGCCGGCTTTGACTTCTTCCTTGTCGTGGGAATATGTTGACCCATAGACATTCGCTCCTAGATGCCCCTTAAATTCTCCATTTGTAGGTAAGACAGGAATGCCCGACAATTGCCAGGCATGAATATGGCTAAAACTGCGGATGGTATCCTGGTTATAGCGATAGCCGGAGTTCCAGGCTCCATTGATTACCATATCGGGAGAAAGGTTGACCATACCAAAAGGTCGGGTCGCAGAATTGAAAAAGAACCACCGAGAGTTGGCCGCATCGACCAAAGGTTCGACCAGATCTACAGGATCTAATTCCTCAAACTTAGTTGATGCTGTCTTCCCTTCTTTAGGTTGAGGATTCTCACAGGCCTGAGGCAAGATTAGCAAACTCAGACTTAGCAAATGATAGATGATGTATTGGGCTCGCATAGGTAATATCAAATTCTACTACAAACTTAAGGAATCCAACAATATATGCTAGAATTTTATGGTCATCCGAAGTTTGAAACCTGCGTAGCAAGCAGTGATGAGGGATCGTGTATTTTCTGTTGCTATATTAGGTTTTTTTAGCACGCTATCCTTCGCTCTCCCAAGCCCCGAAATGACCAATACAAAGCGATTCTAGTTTAGAATCCTTTCTGAAATTTTTCAATGTTCTCTTTTGACAAACTTTTGCCTTCATTTATCAGGATTCTAAAGCGAAATTCCTGAGAGTCGCCGCTAGCCAGTTGAAAATTTAGCTGCTCCTTTCCTTTGGAGAAAACTTCCTGACCCAAAGGATTAGCAGAAAAAAGGCCATAGTCTCTTGCATGCCAATAAGTAGGATAGCCAGGATTACCGGGATGATCCAGAATGATAATTTCTACCCTTTCTCCTGCTAACTCTCCCCCCAATTTCATCCATTTCGCTCGAGTTCCCCAAACCTTTCCCCCCATAATTCCTTCGCTGCTCTCATAGTTACCCTGAGCTTTTACGGAACTTTGCCCTTTGTCCGTAGGAATTTGACCCATTTGGTCAGCAAATAGTCCCGGCTTTTTTGAGGGAAGTTCTAATTCTCTTCGAACTCTGATGGCAAACATTCCTTCTTTATTATCCTTAAAGCTAATATCCTTTTCTGCGCTCAGCTCGCTTAGTCTATCAATAATTACAACTCCTTTCTTTTCCTGAAAATAAAAAGTGGTTTTTTCTTCCATCAAAATTTTTCCCTCATGATCCACCCAATGAGAGCGTGTAACTAATGCTCCCTTTTCTGGACCGCCTTTCATCTTGAGAATTTCCTGATGCCGTACTTCACCATACTTATGCTGTTTCTGCACAGGCCTATCAGAAGAATTGTTCCAAAAGTCCAGACCGTTTACATCGCCATAATTAAACCAGTGTCCCAGGTGATGTCTATGGTCTACCCTTTCTCCGGGACGAGTTTCAAGGGGAAAGCCCCTTGTAAGGACTTTCCCACTCATAGTTTTAAGTGGATAAAGGACAGCTTTTTTTAGCTTATCTTGATACAGATAAGAACTTATGTGTTGTCCATTGATCCAGATTTCAATTTCCTGTTTGTCTTCCTTGCTTTTAAATTCTACTCCTTTTTGACCCATGAGTATATAATTACTTAAAAACACAAAAGACAAGCAAAGCAAGTATTTCATGAGTTATCAATATTGGAATACCTTCCCTCCAGCTAATACTTCCTGATTTACTTCATTGAAGCTAACGTATTTACCCGTTCTGAGAGCTGCAGTAGTCATAATATTAGCGATGGAATGATTATACCCTGCCTCTACGGGTGCATTGGGTGTTTCGCGACTTCTCACACATTCCATCCAATTGAGCATGTGAAGGGTGGTGGAATTGTCTGCGCCTGTATTCGCAGAGGTAACTACCTTTACATCTGACTTTGTAAGGTCAAATTCAGGCAAGGCATTGGGTTTCATATCCATGGCACTTGCATGTCTTTCTTGTAAGCTACCATTAGGGGTAACTTTACGGGTTTTGAGGTTCAGTTCCCCTCCATTGGAATAGTAGATTTCTTTGGTCCCACCTGCCGAATTAGTAAAACGAGAAGAATAAACGACCTGAAAGCCGCTGGTAGGATCATCGAGGGGGCCATAATCAAATACTGCTGTCATGGTATCAAAATTTTTTCTGCCATCTTTCCACAAATAAATCCCTCCATTGGCTGCGACACTGCGAGGATGTGCCAAATCTGAAAACCAATGAACAGTATCGATCTGATGAGACATCCATTGGCCGGGAATACCAGATGAGAAGGGCCAGAAAAGTCGATATTCGAGGTATTTTCGAGGATCCCATTTCTCATAAGGTCGATTCATCAGGTAGCGCTTCCAGTCAGTATCAGATTCTTTGATTTCTCGGGTAAGCTTAGGTAAGCGCCATCGACCCGGTTGATTGACATTCCATGTCATGTGTACAGAAACGATATCTCCAAACTTGCCGGACTTTATAAATTCATCTGCTGCATGATAATTAGGATTGCTTCTCCTTTGAGAGCCAATTTGTACAATGATCCCGGATTCTTTTACAGCTTTCAAGCCTATTCGGGCATCTTCCATCGTTTCTGCAAAAGGTTTTTCTACATAGGCATCTTTTTTAGCTTCTGCTGCCTGCACGGTATGAAGGGCATGTTGAAAATCTGCAGTAGAAATAATTACAGCGTCAATTTCATTTTTCTCATACATCTCTTCATTATTCCGGTATTTTTTGATTGTATCTCCCGTCAGTTCTTTTACATAGGCTGCTCCCTCATCCCTTCTTCTGTTCCAAATATCAGAAACCCCCACCAGTTCAAAATTCATCTGCTTATTCTTTTTGAGGAAAGCCGGGATTAGGGCTCCTCTGCACCGATTGGAAAATCCGACAATTCCCACACGGACTCTGTCATTTGATCCCAAAATCCGACTGTAAGATTTTGCGCTAAGCCCCATCGCGATAGCACCTCCGCTCAGGGCCGTCTTTTTAATAAAGGACCGTCTGCTTTCTTTGTTTGTGTCCATAATAATTTGGCTATTTGTAGTAGTAAAAATGAGTTTTTTGAAATTTTGTCCCGCTTGTTACCTGGGCCGGACATAAAAATAAATTACAGAATTTGAAATTGTATTGAAAGGATAACGCCCGGGAATTAGGAATGCAAAATCTATATTCTTTCTTTATTAGCTTTTTAGTAGATTAAGAACTCGATTTACTATTGAACTCACTACTAAAATTACCCAAATGAGAGCCTCCCTTTCGGCAGCTTTTATGATGTCTCTTATCATTTTTGCCTGTCAACCTACTATAGAAACTACAGAATACGATACTAGCCAGGGAATAAAAATTCAAAAAGGATTTCGCGTAGACACCCTTTACAGTCCCAGTGAAAATGATCAGGGCTCCTGGGTAGCACTTGCACAAGGAGAAAAAGGAATGATGTATTCCAGCGATCAATATGGAAACCTCTATCGTTTTCCTATGCCTGCAGCCGGGTCCAGATTGAATGCTGAGGAAGTCGATAGTTTGGGTATTAATATCGGTTATGCCCATGGATTGCTTTGGGCCTTTAATAGCCTCTATGTATCCGTCAATCGGGGCTGGAATAATGAGCAAGTAGAAAATGGAAGTGGAGTTTATCGACTTACTGATTCGGATGAAGATGGAAATCTTGATAAGATTGAGCAGCTTTTAAAGCTAGAAGGAGCAGGTGAACATGGACCTCATAGTCTGGTTCTGAGTCCTGATGGAGAAAGTATTTATTTCATTGCAGGCAATCACGTACTGGTTCCTGATGAGTTGCGAGAAAATACCCGTCTGCCCAATAATTGGGGAGAAGATAATTTAATGGAGCCATATCTGGATGCGCGAGGTCATGCCAACGATATCACCGCTCCGGGAGGATGGATTGCTAAGATGGATCCTTCTGGCCAGGACTGGGAATTAATTAGTGCTGGTTATAGAAATCCCTTTGACATGGGGTTTAATCAGGATGGAGAACTTTTCGCTTACGACGCAGATATGGAATGGGATATGGGAATGCCGTGGTATCGTCCTACGCGCATTTGTCATGTAACGAGTGGAAGTGAATTTGGCTGGAGAACAGGTACAGGTAAATGGCCAACTTATTATCCGGATGCCTTGCCTGCAGTGGTAAATCTGAATCAGGGATCTCCTACAGGAGTAGTTATGGGGCATCATCTCAAGTTTCCAACAAAGTTTTCTAATGGACTTTTTGCTAACGACTGGAGCTTTGGCACTATGTATTATGTTGATCTCAAGCCTGATGGAAGTTCTTATACAGCAAGTCGGGAAGAATTTCTTTCCGGAACTCCTATGCCCCTTACTGATGCCGTTGCAGGAGAAGATGGAAATCTTTATTTCGCTACCGGTGGGCGTAGGTTAGAGTCTCATTTATTCCGGGTGAGTTATGAGGGAGAAACCGGGGGCGAAAGTAAGTCTATGTCTGGTGGTAAAGAGGCTGAACTTAGGGAACTTAGAAAAGGATTAGAGGCCTATCATAATAAAGAGGTTTCGAAGGAAGCTATAGAGAAAGCATGGGCTAATCTTGATCATGAAGACCGACACATCCGATATGCAGCGCGTATGGTTCTGGAGCATCAACCGCTGGATAGTTGGAAAGATGCCTTTTACGGGCCTAGTGGTACTGGAAAAACTATACAAGCGGCAGTTGCACGGGTTCGCCAGGCAGAGAAGGAAGAGGCCGATGAAATTTACACCAGACTTTCTTCAATAGACATAAATACTTTAGAAGAGCCTTCCAAACTGGACCTTCTACGAGTTTATGAACTGGCGTTTATTCGATTGGGAATGCCGGGCGATGAAAAGGCTCAAAAGCTAGCGGAAAATTTAAACAGGGAGTTCCCGTCTCACTCAAATGCTTTAGATAGAGAGATCGCAGAGTTATTGGTGGCATTGGAGGATGAAAGGGCTGTCGAAAAATGCATAAGCCTCATGGTAACTCATACAGTATCCAAAACCAATGGACACGAAATGTTGGATACGGAAGTTACTAATCGCAGTGAAAGATATGGTCCAAAGATTCAGGCGATCGTAGAAAAAATGCCCCCTTCAGAGGCGATCTTTTATGGAACTTTATTGAGTCATGCGAAAGCAGGTTGGACGAAAGAACTGCGCGAAAAATATTTCCAATGGTTCTATGATGCTTTTAATGCTGAGGGAGGTCTGAGTTTTAAAGCTACGATGGAGCATGTTCGGACTAAAGCTATGGCCAAGGTTCCGGAAAGTGAAAGAGAGTATTTTCAAGAATTATCCGGCGTTTATTCTCAAACAGCATCAATGGCTGATTTGCCTCAGCCAGAAGGACCTGGGAAAAACTATATCAATGGAGATTTCTGGCGTTTGGGAGGAAGGATACAGAATCATGAAGGGGATATTGCTGCAGGGAAAAAGATGTTCCAGGCAGCTCTTTGTGCCAGTTGTCATCGTATGAATGGAGAAGGAGGAATCAATGGACCCGATCTCAGCCAGATTCATACGCGCTTTGGTTTGGGTGAAATTGCTAATGCCATCATTGCTCCTCATGATGAGATTTCTGACCAGTATGCACATACCTTATTCCGAATGAAAGATGGTAGAAAATTAGCAGGTCGGATACTTTCTGAGGAAGGGGATGTGATCAAAATCCTCCCAAATCCCTTTACTAGCGATGAGGTTGTGGAAATTGCCAAATCAGAGGTGGAAGGACGAGAATTTTCTCCAATTTCTCCTATGCCTCCTGGTTTGCTCAATCGATTGAATGAAGATGAGGTTGTCGAACTGATGGCTTACCTTATGTCTGGAGGAGATGAGGAGCATTATATCTATGGAGGAGAAAAGGGAAGGGACAGTGATTAGAAAATTGAGAATTTATTTTGGCGAATGTCAAACGGGAATTTGATTAGAGTATTGAATAAAATGTCTGGGGGCTTTAGTATTTACTAGAGACCCCAGATAAATTTTGTCTGGGAGCCCCTAAAATTTTCCGAGGCAACAGTTTTTTTAAAGGGGTTACAATCTCACCATATTGCGAGTGATATCCCCGCTGGCTTTATTGATGTAGAAATAATAATTCCCTCCCGGCAGTCTTCTGGGGAAATAGGGAATTCGGTGCTTACCTGCACGGAGTTTTTTATTGAGGAGTTGATCAACCACCTTTCCGGAGCCATCCAAAATTCTGATCCGGACCTCTTCTGTTTCACTTTCAAAGGTGATGATGGTAGATTCTGTGAAGGGGTTGGGATAATTGAAAGCTTCTTTTAATCCCTGAGGCTCGACATATTTGCCGCAAGTTACGAGGGGTAAATGTGTATAGTTATCATATAGAAGCTCTTTGATCTCGCTTTCTCCTACTTCCAGCCAATCCTCAAGTACTGAACCATAGACCGATCGAAAATCATATTGCATTGCTACCCCATCCATAATATCTACCTCCGCCGGAATCTCAGGACTTTCGCCCAATATGACCGGATTTACACATTTCCCAAACAACATTAAAGGGGCCGCTGTACCATGATCTGTTCCCCGACTCCCATTGGATTTGATTCTCCGGCCAAATTCTGAGAAGGTCATACCCAAAACCCGATCTTCTATCCCCAGTAATTCGAGGTCATATTGAAATTGAGAAATGGCTGTTGAAAGATTGATGAGTAGATTGGCATGGAAACCTTTGGCATTGTCAGATTGTAGTACCTGACCTCCATGGGTATCATAGCCTCCCTGACTTACAATGAAAATTTTGGTTTTTATACCCCCTGAAATCAGACGAGCAACCGTTTTTAATTGTTGAGCGAGGCTATTGTTATCCCAGTAAGGTCCCAGATTGTTGCCCTGATCGGAAGCCTTTTTGATGACTTTTGAATAGGCATTGCTTTGTTCTATTGAAGTAGTGAGGAATTTAAGGTTCTGTTCATACAGGCCTTCTCCGAAATCCCCTCTTTCATTGGAGGAAATGGGGGAAAGGTTTAGCGGAGAACCTACAACCATGCTGAAATTGCCCACATAGCCCTGGCAAGTATGACTGACACTATTTCCTATGGTAACAGCAAAGGGATCTACATGATCCGGATTTGGATAGGCATCCGGAAATCCAGGGAAACGATTTTCGAAATATCGCCCAAGCCATCCCGAAAGAAGTTTTTCCTGAGAAGACGAAGCAGAAGTCCAAATGTCCATAGAGCGAAAATGTGAACGATTCTGATCCGGATATCCCACACTTTGTACGATTCCCAGTTTACCTTCCTGATGAAGAATGCTCAAATCACCCATGACCGGATGAAAGCCTGCCACGTCAGATACTTTATGAACACTTTTCTCCGGAATGATTACATTTTTCCTATGTTGGTAAAGCCTGTCATATTGATCTAGTGGCAAGAGCATATTGAGTCCATCATTTCCTCCAGTAAGCCTGATCAATACCAACACCTTGTCGCTTTCCTCCATAGCCGAGAAAATACCCGGTCTTCCTGGCAGCACTCCTAGATTAAAGCCACTAAGAGTCAAGGGAAGACCCAGCATGGAAGCAGACAGATTTTGTATAAAATTTCTTCTTTTCATTTTGGGCAAAATCAAGAGGTATGGAATTCTGGTAGACTCAGCATGGCCTGGAAAAGATTCCGCAAACGATTTTCGACAGATAAGGCGATCTCTTCATTCATCGGATCTTCTCTATAAGTTTCGTATTCGATGGTCCACTCAAAATCTGGTAATCCCGGTATGAGGACATTTTTCAATTGATCTACCTGGAAAGGCTTAAGAGGTCGGGGATACATGACTTCTGCAAGGCTAATGATCAAACTTGCTGCATCTGAAGGATTGTCAAATTTCTCGATGTAACCGAGCACATCAATTTGCATTAAATGGGCACCAAAACGGAAGCCATTTTGTGATAGCTTATCGGTAAACTCGGTTCGAGGTCTCAAAGTAGCCGAGTTAATCCATTGCTTATAGTATTGGGGCTGCAAATAATAGGCCTCCCATCCGGCAACACTTGGGGGATAGAAATAGGACATCTGCATCAATCCCATAAAATGAGTCATGGCCCGAAAAGCTCTATACCATCCCTGCTCATAATCTGGCATCTTTACCTCCAATCCATTATACACTGAAAAAACAAAGTCCATGGGATTTTTGATAATGGCGCCATGCTGAGCGGGATCATTAAATAATTTGCTCCTAAGCAACATGGACATGAGGGGTTTTATTTCAAAATCATTCGCTTGAAGAAATTGAGCCATGCCCTGGATGATCGTGCTTTCGATTGTTGGAGTTATCTCTGAATTGATAAACCATCGATAGATTTTTCTACAGATGAAAGCAGCAACTTCTTCCTTTTGGAATATTATATCAATCAGATTCTTATACTCATTTTCTCCTGCTGCACTTATCTCGATATTATCAAATCTATGGGAAAGTCGCTTGGTACTGTTGTCATGCAATTCGGAATGAAATTCACTAAAGACAAGGTCTATGTCCACGCTAAATCGTTCAACTCCCGACCATCCTGTCAGGACTTTCGCAATAGCAATCACATCCTCTTCTGTGAAGGTGGTATAGTCCCCGGGGCCTGCGAAATCTCCCTTGCCAATGGTGAAAAGCTCTAGTAATTCTCGTGCATAATTTTCGTTTGGATTATCCTTGGTATTGTCCTTGCCATTGAGATAAACCAGCATGGCAGGATCCAGAGTAATATCTTCAACCAGGCTTTTGAAATTTCCGAGTGCATTTTTTCGAAGGAGATCATTGTATCTATAGAGAAATTTACCATCCAATACGACATCTCTTTCTACTGGAAAGTGATTGTGCCAGAAGAGGGTCATTTTTTCCCGAATAGATAACCCCTGATTGAGCAATTGTCCCAAAATCCAGGCATCTAATGCTTTGCGCCTCTCACGTACCCCTGATCCATCCGGTGGATAACGTGTGTCGACCCAACTTTCTCCAATAGGAACCCTGGGATCATCTTCATCGAGGTAATTGACAGGAGGATCGGGTAGGGGAGTGTCAGCCAAAAGAAGATCAACTGCAGCATCCATTCCCAGGGCTTCTACCTCTCTAATTTGATCAAGGGTAGGTCCGAAAATGCTTCTTCTGAGCAAATGTGCTGCCTGGAGATTTCCCCATTCTCCAGTATAGGAACTTAAGACATCGCTGAATAGCGGCTTCATAGATACATAGCGTTTTTCTAATAAAACGAAGAAGTGCGGTGTCTTGTATTCTTAGTTTACAAAAAAAATGGCGGAGACCCTACAATTT
The DNA here is from genome assembly GCA_039819665.1 of Bacteroidota bacterium. GTDB lineage: Bacteria > Bacteroidota > Bacteroidia > J057 > J057 > JAWPMV01. Next base: position 173,617 of record JBCBRM010000005.1, on the reverse strand, counting down.
TATTATTGCTTTTGTCACATTTCCGCTCTCTTTTCGCAGATTAAAATAATAAGTACCTGGCGGAAGATTCTCCGGTGTATAAGGAATTCTATGCTTTCCTTCTCGCAAGCTCTTATTTAGCACCTGCGCCACTTCTCTTCCCATACTATCCAAAAGACTTATTTGAACGTTCTCATTCTGACTTTCGAAAGTGAATATAGTAGATTCAGTAAAGGGATTGGGATAGTTGAATGCATCTGTCAGATCGGCGGGCTCAACAAATTGTCCACAAGTAATCAGGTTTTGATGCTGATAATCCTCATAAAGTAGCTCCTTAATTTCCTGTTTTTCTACGCCAAACCAATCCTCCAGAACTGAACCATAAATAGATCTGAAATCATATTGCATGGGTACACCTGCCCGATTGTTCACATTGGCGGGAATAACTGGATTATGTCCTAAAATGGCTGGATTTACACAGGAACCAAAGAGAAACATGGGAGCGGCATCCCCGTGATCCGTTCCTATACTTCCATTTGAGCGAATTCTTCGCCCAAATTCTGAGAAAGTCATGCCCATCACTCTATCATCCAGACCTAGTCTTTCCAAATCCTGTTGGAAAGAAGCAATGGCAGATGAAAGTTTGAGCAGGAGATTGGAATGGGCTCCCAGCAAAGGACGATTATTGACAACCTGGCCACTATGTGTATCATATCCCCCCTGACTTACGATGTAAATTTTGGTTTTTAAGCCTCCGGAAATAAGTCTGGCTACCACCTGTAATTGATAGGCAAGCCAGTTATTATCCGAATAAGTACTCAGGTTGTTCCCTCTATTAGCAGCTCGTTCTATGACGGCTGAATAAGCATTGGTTTGAGCAATGGCTGTATTCAAATAGGAAATATTTCTTCCATAATAATTGTCGGGTAATTCTCCCTCCTGACTCACACTCAAAGGAGAAAGATTGAAAGGGTTTACGACAGCCATACTAAAGTTGCTGAAGGAACCCTGACAGGTATGGGAAACATTATTACCAATCGTGATCGCCAGAGGATCCGGATAACTGGTATTGGGATAGTCCTTAGGAAACTCAGGATGGCGATTCTGTAAATATCTTCCCACCCATCCACTACTTACTTTTTCTTCGGATGAGGAACCAGAAGTCCATATATCTGTAGACCTGAAATGAGATCGATTCTGATTGGGATACCCGACACTTTGCACGATACCGACCTTCCCATTTTTATACATGCCATGAAAACGAAGCATATTGGGATGAAATCCATTGGTGTCGCTGATGTTAAGCAGGCTATCCTCAGGTATGATTACATTTTGACGAAGCCTGTAAAGGCGGTCATACTGGTCCAGGGGAACCAGGGTATTTAGTCCATCATTTCCGCCATTTAGTCTTACCAGGACCAAAACTTTATCTGAATCCATGATACTGGAAAAGAGAGAAAGCTCTTGTGGCAATACCCCAATCGATAATTTATTTATGGTAATAGGAAGCGCAATCATTGAGCTGGAAAGGCTTCTTATGAAATTTCGTCTTTTCATTTTTTTGTGGATTTTGGGGAAGAGCTAGTTTGTGTAGAACTCAGGGAAAGTAAGCATGGCTTTGATCATATCGCGGAGACGTGCTTCAACAGAAGCCCTGACCATAGCATTATCAGGATTTTCGAGATAGTTGCCATACTCAAGGGTCCATTCAAAATCAGGCAGGCCGGGGATTAGAATTTCCTTGAGGAAGTCAACCTGAGCTTCATTTATACCATCCGGGAAAAGGACGGTAGAAATATCTGCAATAAGGTCATTTGGTTCGGCCGGATTGTCTAGCTTGGATATAAAACTCAGCACGTCTATCTGGAAGTCAAAGCCTGAAAAGTTAAATCCTTCTGTGCTCAGTCTATCAGTAAACTCCATGCGGGGTCTAAGGGTGACTGAGTTGATCCATTGCTTATAAAATTGAGGTTGGAGGTAAAAGGCTTCCCATCCTGCTACGCTTGGAGGTGCAAAATAGACCATTTGCATTTCCTCCATATAGTTACTCAAATGTTTAAGTGAGGTATACCATTGAATAAAATCCTCTGGCATTTCTACTTCAAATCCATTAAGTACAGAGAAGACAAACTCCATGGGATTTTTGATCACTGCTCCTCGAATATCAGTCGAATAGAAATGCTCACTTTTTAATAAGATTTCCATGACAGGTATTACATCGAAATCATTGTCAATGAGGTGTTGGGCAAGACTTTCTATCACCTCACTTTCTATGGCTGGAGTAATATCAAAATTGACGAACCAGCGATAAATCTTTCTGCAAATGTATAAGGCCGTATCTCGCTTTTGGAAAATGATATCTATGAGATTGCTATACTCATCTTGCCCTGCATTTGAGATTTGTACCTCATCAAATCTTGGAGAAAGAGTTTTCGTACCTGTATCGTGATCCCACTCAAAAAACTCAACATACAACTCATCCACCTGGCTACTGTACATACCGATATCCTTCCAACCCGTGAGTACACGTGCAATCTGGATTACATCTTCTTCTGTAAAAGTCGTATAGTCGCCGGGACCAGCTATATCTCCTTTTCCAATGGTAAAAAGCTCCAGCAATTCGCGGGCATAGTTTTCATTAGGATTATTTTTTGTGTTGTCCCGTCCATTCAGGTACCAAAGCATTGCCGGATCCAGGGTAATATCCTTTACCAATTGCCTGAAATTACCGAGTGCATTTTCCCTTAGCAGTTTGGAGTATTTATATAAGGCTTTGGCATCTTCAATGACTCCTCTTTCGACAGCAAAATGATTATGCCAGAAAAGCACCATTTTTTCCCGAATGGAGATTTCCTGCGTAAACAATTGCCCCAACACCCAGGCATCTAGAGAAAATCTACGTTGAAAAAATCCGTCTCCCTGTGGATAGCGCTTATCCACCCAGCTTGTGCCAATGGGAGCATAAGGATCATCTTCATGAAAATAGTTTAGCGGAGGAGAAGGGTGGGGAAGATCGGATAACAAAAGCTGAACAGCCATATCAAGTCCGAGGATTTCAACTTCCTTAATCTGTTCAAAAGTGGCTCCAAATGTACTTCTTCTTAATAGATGGGCGGCTTGAACTTTGCTCCAGCTACCTGTATAAGGACTGAGGCTATTGGTTAGTAGAGTCTTCATAGATTCTTTGCGTTATCCTTAGCAAAAAAGAGCTTTATTCTGTTTGGGTAGATATTAGAGAATATAAAGATAATCAATGATAATTTAAATCTCTGTAATAGGGGAGTCCAGCCTTATTCACTAGGAATTTTTCACAAGTTGATAAATCAGTATCTTATGAAAGCTTAGACCACCTTTAACTAAAAACTACTACGAATGGAACCCAATGAAGGCCCTTATATCAAGGCTGATCAAAGCGTAAAGGAACTTACATTACGGGCGATTCTTTTAGGTGCCCTACTTTCCATGGTTCTCTCTGCTGCCAATGCCTATTTTGGTTTGTTTGCGGGAATGACTGTTTCTGCCTCTATTCCTGCAGCAGTTATATCTATGGCAATATTGAGGATGTTTCGCAATAGCAATATCCTGGAAAATAACCTGGTTCAGACGGCGGCATCAGCAGGTGAATCCGTTGCAGCAGGGGTGATTTTTACCATACCTGCCCTGGTTATCATGGGTTATTGGGATAAATTCAATTATCTGGAAACTACCATGATAGCATTAGCTGGAGGAGTTTTGGGAGTACTATTTACGATTCCCCTACGAAAAGCCCTGATCGTCAAGGAACAATTGAAATATCCCGAAGGCGTAGCAACAGCTGAGGTTCTTAAAACGGGAGAAAAAGCTGGAAAATCTATTCGCTACCTTTTGATTGGAAGTTTGATCGGAGGTCTGATGAAATTGGGATCTACGGCCTTCAATGCGATTGCAGGTACCTTTGAGGCGGCGACTATGATTGGAAAAAAGGGCCTCCTTTATGTAGGGATTAATCTTTCGCCCGCTTTGGTAGCTGTAGGATATATTGTAGGATTAAATATTGCCTTTCTGGTTTTTCTGGGGGGCGCGATCAGCTGGTATTTCGCTATACCCATTCACTTGGCTATTTATGGTGCTCCGGAAGGAACTGCTGTGGATATAGGCTGGAATATCTGGAATTCACAAATCCGATATCTGGGAGTTGGGTCCATGCTTGTGGGCGGAATATGGGCCTTGATTAGTATTAGAGCCTCTTTGGGAATTGCCTTCAAAGCAGGTATGGAAGCTTTTCGATCTAAAGGAAGTGGTCCTATCCTGAGAACCGAGAAAGATACTCCGATGAATTGGGTTTTGATGGGAATCATTGCCATGCTGATACCCATTTTTATCATTTATGTAAATCAGATATCTCTGGTTGGGGTCAGTTTGTTTATGACAGTTCTGATGGTTCTCGCGGGATTTTTATTCTCAGCGGTGGCAGGATATATGGCGGGTTTAGTAGGAAGTTCCAATAACCCCATCTCAGGGGTGACCATCGCAACAATTTTGGTGTCAGCTTTATTGCTCGCAGCCTTAATCGGAACCAGCGATCCAGCCCGTGGAGCAGCCGCAGCTATCCTGATTGGAGCAGTGGTTTGTTGTGCTGCTGCAATAGCCGGCGATAATATGCAGGATCTAAAGGCGGGGCATATATTAGGCGCAACGCCCTGGAAACAACAAGTGATGCAGATGGTTGGCGTATTGGCGGGAGCAGCTGTTATGGCACCTACCCTAGGATTTTTATTAGAGGCCTTTGGCATAGGTGCTCCTACTCCTGAAGCCCCTAATTCATTAGCTGCACCTCAGGCAACTCTTATGCAGAGTGTGGCAGACGGAATCTTTGGAGGAAATCTTCCCTGGAATATGGTGGGTATAGGTGCCGCGATAGGTGCAATTATCATTGGCATTGATCAATATTTAGCAAGAAAAAACTCGAACTTCCGTATGCCTGTGCTGGCTGTAGCTGTAGGATTATATCTACCGCTTGAATTGGATACAGCGGTATTTGTTGGGGGAATCATCGCCTGGTTGGCAGAAAGATATTTTAAACAGCATCCTAAATCGGGTAATAATATCGAATCCAAAGAAGTAGCTAGCCGCTACGGCCTGTTATTGGCCTCTGGATTGATTACCGGAGAAGCAATAATGGGTATTCTTATAGCGATTGGGATTGTGGCAGTGGGATCTTTGAATGAAATTCCACGCTTTGCTGAAGTGCCTGGTGGAAGCTATCTGGGCTTATTATTATTAGCGGGAGCCTGTTACGTACTGTATAGAGTAATTAAGAATACTTACGATAGCCATGAAAGCTAAGCAAAGCTATTATTTTCTCATTTTTCTTTGGCTAGCCTTTATGCCTTTTGGCCCGGCTTGTAATGGAGGAAAGGAAAAGGGAAGTGAGAGACCCAATATCCTTTGGATCACCTGCGAGGACATCAGTCCCAATTTAGGTGCATATGGAGATGAATATGCATATACACCCTATCTGGATAAATTGGCGAGAGAAGGGGTGCTTTATACCCAGGCATACGCAACTGCTCCTGTATGTGCGGTTGCTCGCTCAACCCTCATTTCCGGGATGTATGCCTCAAGTCAGGGGACTCAGCATATGCGCTGCCAGGGTAAAATTCCACAAGGAATTTCTCTTTACCCCGAACTATTGAGAAAAGCGGGATACTACTGTACAAATAACGTCAAGACCGACTATAATTTTGATATGGATCATGCCTCCATCTGGGATGAATCCAGCAGTAGTGCTCACTGGCGAAATCGAAAAGATAAAGAACAACCGTTTTTCTCCATTTTTAATTTTACCCAATCCCATGAAAGTCGGGTAAATAATAAAGATCGATACCTTAGCAGTATTAAAAACCTTTCACCTGAACTCCTGAAAAAGCCGGGAGAAGTTCCACTTCCTCCTTACTATCCTGACACGCCCGAAACGCGCGAACTTTGGGCCCGCTATTATAATATCATTTCTGCCATGGACCAAAAGGTAGGGGAGGTCCTGGAACATTTGAAAGAAGACGGCCTGGAGGAACATACTATTGTCATTTTTTACTCAGATCATGGAGCGGGTATTCCCCGACATAAACGCTGGCTGTATGATGGGGGGCTTAGGGTCCCGCTAATCGTACGAATGCCTGAGAAATATAAAGACTGGATGCCGGGCGAAAAAGGAAGTCAGACAGACGAATTGGTGAGTTTCATTGATCTGCCCCCTACTGCCTTACATTTGGCGGGAATAAATATTCCCGAAAATATGCAGGGTAGAGCTTTTCTGGGGAAAACTTTGACTCCAGCAAGGGAATATATTTATGCAGGTCGTGATCGCATGGACGAACGCTATGATATGCAGAGAGCAGTTCGGGATAAGCGATTTAAATATATCCGCTATTATGAGCCTTATAAGCCTTTCTGTCAGTATATGAATACGCCTGAAAAAGGGGCTATCATGAAAGCGATACGGACTTCCTTTTCAAGTGGCGAATTACCCGAAGCTGGATTACATATCGTAGCTGATACAAAACCCGCAGAAGAATTGTTTGATACGGAAAATGATCCCTATGAACTTCAAAATCTTGCACTAGATCCTGCGTATCGGGAAAAACTGGAAGAAATGCGGAAGGTACATGCTCAATGGTCAGAAGAGAGCAAAGATGGAGGCCTGATTCCGGAGACGATTTTACGAGATTGGGAGATTCAATATGGATCCTCTATTTATGAGATTATGCAAGAGAAAGATATTCCGGTTAATGAGATTCGACAAACGGCTCTTGCCGAATATTCCCTTGAAAAACTTATAGAAAATTTAGGTCATAAAAATGAAGCAGTTCGATATTGGGCGGCGATAAGTTTAGGAAATCAGGCAGAAGAATTGTTACCTCTATCTGCAATTAAAACCGCAACAGAAGACGAGGTTCCGGTTGTCCGGTTTGCTGCAGCCAGAGCTCTGGAAAAATATGGAAAAGCAGAAATGGCCTTACCAATTCTTGAAGAAGGGCTAAAACATGAAGATGAATGGGTTCGATTAAATGCTGTTCAGGTTTTGGATGAAATGGGAGAAGGAGCAAGGCCTGCGATTTCAGCTTTGCAAAGCGTTATGGAGGATAAGAATAAATATGTCGTCCGAGTGGCGAATCATGCTTTAAATGAATTGCTAGGTACCCAAAACAGGGTTCGCTAAGTATAATTTTCTTCAGCCTTAATTCAGAATCAAGCGCTTGCTGGAACTTTGGGTATCAGAATAAATCTGCACAATATAGGTGCCTCTTGCCCATTGGGAAATATTGAGATTGAAAGAATACTGATCTTGAAGGTCATTTTCATACTGAATATCTCCTTTAATCCCCATAATCCTTATCCGAGTATTCTGACTAAGATCTCCCTTTAGCGTGATCCTGAGATGATCCTGAGCGGGATTTGGGTAAACATTCATAGAAACAGCTAACTCTTCGGTTTTCCGAACCTCAATGGTATGTGAGTATTCAAATTCACCATTGAAATCGACTTGTTTAAGGCGGTAAGCCAGTACTTCCTCATTGAGTTGCGACGTGCCTGCAAAATTATCAGTATAATGATATTCTTTTATCTCATTACTGAAACCAGCGGCTTCAACTTTTCCAATTGCCTCAAAGTTTTTCTGGGTAGATAATTTTCTTTCTACCTGGAAATAATCACTATTGATTTCATTAGAAGTCGCCCATTCCAAAACCAGGCTTGAGTTTTGCCAACTTCCCTCAAAACCGAGCCACTCCACGGGCAGACTTGTATTGGTAATGTTGATGGCATAATCTTCAATTTCTCCATCCATAGCCAGTCCTCCAGGACTAGCTGCTGTGATTCCGGGATCGCTGGTCAGTCGGAATCTTGCATAGGTAGTACCCAAAACTGCACTCGAAATATCACTCCATTGTAAGGCATTAGCGGGACTGGCATTTGTAAGCCCATCGCTTACACTTATACTTGTGTATTCGCTAACATTAAAATCTCCACTTTGATCAAAATCAATCCAGGCGTGAAGAGTTGCAGTACTTCCGGATTGATTGGTAATGCTAATATCACTGGCTGGGATGGTATATTCGGTCCCCATTTCAACTGAGGCTGGGAAAGTAATTCCATCTTCATCCGACCCATCCTGGCTACCATCTCCGCTACCTGATCCGTCGGTTTCTGCATCTATACTGTTACCGAGAAATAAGGAGTCTCGAAGATCTACGAGATGTTTGGCACCAGAACTTGCATCAAGGGTGGTATAAGTATCTGGCGCATCTCCGAAGTCGACACTAAACCAAAGCCCAAAGGTAATTGCTTGTCTTCCACCTGCATTAATAAAGGCATTCATTACAGTAGCCCCCTGTGTTAAAAGTACTGGATTTCCCTCACTGCCATCAACGACAATCAGACTATCCGGGTCTGCCAATGATAGAGTCACCTGTCCAGTTCCAAGGGTTTCAATCAATTCCCAGTTAGATCCATTTGTCCCTACAGATAATTCTTCTCCTCCATCCGTGGATTCTGGATCTAAAAAAATTAAGTCAGGAGTAAATATCTGGCCATCAAGAGTAGCTGAAAAACTAACTGTGAAGCTAAGGTCGCTTGCATTGGGGCCATATAAAGCCTCTCCTGAACTTGATGTGATTTGGTAGTAATTATGTGATTTAGCCCCCGACCAGGTTGCCATGTCAGTAGGTACGTAACCGCCTCCATTAGCACTTACATTTGTGAAGGTGGCGGTAATGGTTAAGCCACCAGGAACTGTGAAAGTTTTGCTGTCATTTTCATGAATTCCGTCAGCCAAATCCCCATTTTCCCAGGTAAACCAGAAAATCTTATCCTTATACAAACCCGAGCCGCTATCAGCATAGCCTCCATCTACAGAATTTGTTGAAAGAGTCGATAAGATTCCTGCAAATAATATGATCCCTGTAGCAGCTATTATATTACGCAAGGAAAATACCTGTTTAGTTTTGTTGTGCTGTTTTAGCATAAATAACTCCCTTATAGGCTTGTTTTTTATTTAGGAGTAAATTCATTACAATTTGATTCAACTTGCATGCATCTCTTATTTTCTTCTTACATATGTAAATTTTATTCTGAAAAGTAATTATTTGAATAAGGATTCCATGAAACTCTATCCCCCTCACTTATCCGCCTTTTAAAATTATATCAACTCCTTAGCAGCTTTCTTAGCTTTATCCTATCTTGTTTTTACAGATTAGCCTTATGAGACTACTTCTATTTTTAACATGGTTTTTATTCCCATTTATTTCCTCTGCTCAGCGGACACTTGACTCTCGTCCAAATGTCATCCTTATCATGGCCGATGATATGGGCTATGAATGTTTAAGTACAAATGGGAGTACAGAATATGAAACCCCTATTTTGGACGGATTGGCAAAAGAAGGTATCCGTTTCACCAAAGCTATTTCTCAACCCCTCTGTACGCCTTCCCGAGTCAAAATCATGACTGGCAAATACAATTATAGAAATTATGAAGCCTTTACCTGGCTCAACTCCAATCAACGGACCTTTGGCAATGTCATGAAGGAAGCTGGCTATGCGACCTGTATCGTAGGCAAATGGCAACTCAATGGTCTGGTTTATAAAAAAGAAGGATATCTGGACAATCAACGACCCCATGCCTTTGGTTTTGATGAGTACTGTCTTTGGCAGCTAACCAAATTGAAAAAGGAAGGAGAAAGGTTTGCAAATCCTCTCTTAGAGCAAAATGGCAAAGTTCTGCCAAGGGATGAGGATGCATATGGACCTGATATCGTTTCCCAATTTGCCATGAACTTTATTGATCGGAATAAAGATCGCCCTTTTTTTATCTACTATCCGATGTTGCTGGTACACGATCCTTTTGTTCCTACTCCAGGTTCAGAAAATTGGTCAGACAAAGCAAACAGATATAGGCAGGATACTACCTTTTTCGCCGATATGATGAACTATACCGATAAGATTGTCGGGAGGATTGTGGACCAATTAAAAAAGTCGGGAATATATGAGAATACCTTGCTGATCTTTACGGCGGACAATGGTACGCATCCCCGAATTTATTCCGCAACAAAAGGAGGGCAGATCAGAGGTGCCAAAGGAAATACCATAGATCATGGTACGCATGTTCCCCTGATTATGAGTTGGCCGGATAAAGTTAAAGCTGCATCTGTATATGATGAGCTCATTGAGTTTAGCGATTTTTATCCTACGCTGGCAGATATTGCGGGAAAGAAAGAAATATCTGATGGAAAAAGTTTTCTTCCTTTATTATTGGGTGAAAAACAGCGGGTCCGGGAAGACGCTTTTGTTCACTATGATCCTATGTGGGGAAAGAATGTAAACAAATTCAGAAATCAATTTGCGAGAACCCGGCGATACAAACTTTATCAGGATGGTAAATTCTTTGACCTTGATCAGGATATAATGGAAATAAATCCGCTTCCAGAAATAGGCTTGAGCAGGAAGCAGAAAAAGATACGGACAAGCTTGGAACAAAAGATCGCCCAGGCTCCAAAATGGAAATAGAAACAGGCATACAAATAGAACACTACTCATGAAAAAACTTCTACAAAGCTGGCGCTGGTACGGCCCGGATGATAAGGTAAGTTTATCAGATATCAGGCAGGCAGGTGCTAGTGGGATCGTAACAGCCCTCCATCATATTCCTAATGGAGAGGTTTGGCCCATACCAGAAATACTGGCACGAAAACGGATGATTGAAGATGCCGGGCTTAGCTGGTCAGTTGTTGAAAGTATTCCCGTTCATGAGGATATCAAGCGGCAATCCGGTGATTTTGAACGCTATATCTCCAATTATCAGGAAAGCATACGAAACCTGGCTGCCTGTGAAGTGAAAATCATTACCTACAATTTTATGCCGGTAGTGGATTGGACAAGGACGGAACTGGATAAACGCATGTCCGATGGATCCGAAGCTCTGTATTTCGAAAAAGCTGCTTTCGCTGCTTTTGAATTATTTATCCTGAAAAGACCCGGAGCTGAACAAGACTTCACGAAGGAGGAGCAGCAGTTGGCGAAAGAGTTGTTTGAACAAATGGATGCAAAAGCCATAGAAAATTTATCAAAAAATATCATTGCAGGTTTACCGGGTGGAACAACAGAAGGGGTTTTCTCTTTGCGGAAATTTCAGGAGGTGCTCGATACCTATGATGGGATTGATGCAGAAAAGCTTCGGATTCATCTGGTATACTTTCTCCGTAAAATTGCGCCGATAGCTGAAAGTGTAGGAGCCAAATTGGCGATTCATCCGGATGATCCTCCTTTCCCTCTATTAGGGTTACCCAGAATTATGAGTACAGAATCTGATGCTCAGTTTATCCTGGATATGATAAAATCTCCCGCTAATGGCCTGTGTTTCTGTACAGGCTCCTTTGGTGTCAGGCCGGATAATGACTTAGCAGGAATGATTGAACGAATGGGGGATAGGATCAACTTCATCCATTTACGTTCAACTAAAAGAGACAGCCGTGGAAATTTTTATGAAGCTGATCACCTGGATGGAGATGTCGATATGTACGAGGTAATGAAAGCCTTATTAGCAGAACAAGCAAAAAGAGAGGAAGCTATCCCCATGCGCCCGGATCATGGTCATAAAATGTTGGATGATTTAAAGAAAAAAACCAATCCTGGATATTCGGCCATTGGAAGATTGCGGGGATTGGCAGAGCTAAGGGGCTTGGAATTGGGGATCTTGAAAAGTAAATTTTTTTCTTGAAATTTTCAGGCGAAAAAAGTATATTAACATTGCTCCTATAGATAAGTGTATCATTTTTCTTCCAAACTCTAAATACTTGCTCCTTGGATAGAAAGTTCACTTTTCGGCCCCATTCTTCTGAAAGAGATGATTCTTATCAATACCCCAATAATCATCTATTACTAATAAGCATTGATAATTACCATCATGTTGGCCAATTAAATAATGCAGTTAGAGATGCAGAGGCATTTAAAGAGTTGCTACTGGAAAAGTATCAATTTAGGTCTGACCTTGTTACAGAATTATATAATGATGATGCCACCTATGATGGAATAGATAAAGCCTTAAGGGAATTGCCCCATAAGGTCAAACCCAAAGAGAATTTGATCATTTATTTTAGTGGCCATGGACATTATGATGATTTCAAAGATGAGGGTTTCTGGATTCCCGTAGATGCACATTTCGAATCAGACCGTGAATATTATCCTTATCACTATATATTCAAGGCCTTAAAAAAAATTCCAAGTCAACATACTTTTGTTATTGTTGATTCTTGTTATTCGGGTGCATATCTAGTTGAAAATAGGTCTGCATTTAATTCCGACCCACGAGAAAAAGATCCCAGTCGTTGGATACTGGCTTCAGGTCGAAATGAAGTAGTTCCGGATGGGAAAAGTGGTGAAAATAGTCCCTTTGCTAAACAACTGCTTGCCGTTCTAAATAATTATTGTGATGAAGGGATAGCGGTTCTTTCTTTGGTAGATAAAGTAACTACTGCAACTATTCATAACGGTAAACAAACACCTATTGGAAGGCCTATTCAGGATACAGGAGGTATGGGAGGGCAATTCATTTTTAGACCCAAAATATCTAGCCCTAATTCCAAAACGGAAGAAGAGATTTCTAATCCGGAGTTAGAAATTTCTGCAAACTATGAAGAAGAAAATATCCTATATGAAGAGGAAGAAGAGTATTTTGATATTGGTTTGAGAAGACCCCCTATAAACGAAAGAGTAGAAAATACTCCAGAAGAGAAAAAAATTAAATCAATAAACAGGGAAAGAGAAATCTGGAATTCAGTATTGGCAAATGGATCTGAAGAGTCCCTAGAAGCCTACTTGAAAGCATATCCACTAAGTGATTATGCAGACAAAGCAATAGAGCTATTATCCAGAACGCGACAATCCTTTGCGGGGTATTGGGAAATAACTACTCTTAAAAAACTGCCCCAAGAAAGCTATTTCTTGCAACTAGTAAAAGATGGAGCCCTTAGAGGAGAATACTCGGTTCTTGGAAAGACAGGTGAACTATTGACGGGATTCATCGCATCGAAAATGAAATCAAATATCCCAAATATTAAAAGGATAAAAGTTTCTGGAAAATGGGTATATAATCCCAAGAAGAATTTATTATATATAAGTGTAGGAGGAAGAATTCTAACTGCCCAATATGTAATCGATATTAATTCTAAGGAAGGGAATGGAGTTTATTTTGGCTATGATGCCAAGGCTCCAGAAACTAAAGTCAAGCTTAGTAAAAAGGTATTAAGGCAGCCACGCTCAAGAAGGTGACTACCTTAAATTATCCTTTCGGCAAATACTTCGCAGGTAAGGGGTTTTCTTTTGTTTCGCCCAGCCAATAAATTTGCATGATCCACCACCGAGAACCATCATGCATGAGTTGGATACTATTTATCCCCCGGGCAAAGGGACTTGCATCTTTGGAGGTATGAAAGCTATCATAGGTGCTCCATATGTGAACAAGAGACCCATATTTCTCCGTAACTCTATGAGTTTCTGTTTCAAAGAAACCGTTTTCCTCCAGGTATTTACCTGCATTATCCACATAGCCTTGCGGACTAAAAATCTTATAGGCAGTGGCACCTTCTGGATTTTTCGCTGAAGGAATCAAGCGTGCATCTTCAGTAAACAGATATTTGAAACGATCCCAATCCCGCTTTTCGCCCTTATCTCCAGAAATAACGCCATAAAGTGCTTCCATAATGGCATCCAGGGAGGCCACATCGGCAGCGTATTTATCCTGGGCTATGCTGCTACTCATAAGCAGGAAGCAAAAGTTAAGTATAAGTGTGAGGTATTTCATGAGCCTTAGTCCTCCATTTTCCAAAAATAAATACCACCTGCCTGCTTGCCTATGTCGGCAGTAGAAACCAGCTCAAGTTTTGTAAGGTCAATTACATCAACCGAACCCGGCTCGGCTCCGATACCTTCTGCGGTCACAAAAGCGAATTTACTGTCCGGTGTGATCGCGATTCCATGAGATACTTTTCTGCTATTAGGAATGCGGGCTAGTTCTTCTCCTGTTTCCAGGTTCCAAACGCCGGTTTGCGCATCAGACTTATAGGTAACCACCATCAATTTTCCGTTGGGGCTGATCTCTACGTTGTACGGACCTTTACCCGTGGTAAATTTACGGGTGATTTTCCATTCAGCTCTATCTACTTCCAGTACTTCAGCTACTCCATTTCCTGCTACATAAACCTTATTATTGGTAGGATGAGGAATGACCCAGGTGGGTTTTACTTTGGAATGTTTCATTTTCATTTTTCCATCCATGCCAGAGTGATCCATCTTGCTGTGGTCCATTTTACTATGATCCATCCCATGCATAGAGTGATCCATGCCACCAGTATCCTCATCTAGAGTGAGGGTCCGACTTACTTCCAGACTAGCTGCATCAATTTCGAACAATTCCCCAGACATCATGGCAACGGAGTAATGGTACATGCCATCCGGAGAAATTCTAGAGCCATGAGGCATAGCACCTGTGGTGATCTTCTTCAATTCTGTCATGGTCTCAGGGTCAACTACTGAAACTGAACTTGGAAGCATTTTCCCATGCAAGTTGAAATTCACCACATACATCAAGCCTGTAGCGGGAGAAATCTGCATGGTGGCAGGAAAGAGCCCCAATTCGGTGGTCCCAACCAGTTTGTTATCCCCCGTTGTGAACTTATAGACCTTCCCATAAGGCATCCCATGAGCCATAGACAAGTACCAGTACTTTTTATCCGGACTCACGCTAATTCCATGTGGCCCTTCGATTTCAGTAGGGATGTAGCCTACCTGAATTCGCTGGATGGCTTCTGCTTTTTCCCCGTCAAACTTTACCAGCGCAACTTCATCTTCTGATTCAGCCGTTGCATAGGCATAGTAGTTTTGGGCAAAGAGACTTCCTATTCCTCCTAATAATAGGAGGAATAGGAAACTTATGTTTATCAGTATTTTTTGCATAAAGGTTATCATTGTGTTTGTTGGAGTAGCGATTATTTAACCTCTTCTTTTCTCTCCTGCATTTTTACGGACCAAAGTCCACTGTTCCAGTCAGAGAAGAAGATGTGTCCTTTATGAGGTTGAGGTCCCCAGGTCATAGGAGCATTTGGGATACGTGCATTTGAATCCGTGGGCTTGAACCATGACATTTCTCTTCCTTGTTGAAAGAGGTCACCCAAAAGGTCGCCGGAAATATCAACTACGCGTAATCCTGCATTATAATTAGCAACATAAAGTGTTTCTCCTTCAATCCAGAAGTTGTGCGAACCTGCACCTGGAACTTCATAATGAGCTACTTCTCTAGGATTCTCCAGATCTGTGAAATCAATTACGTGCAAATATCCTCCAGCATAGGTTGGCTTTTCATCTATATACATTCCATTGGGGAAGGCTTCATCACCTGCAATGATGTAAAATTTACCGGTAGAGGGGCTTTTAAAAGGGAAAGCTGCGTGATTCCAGCCACTTGGATAGGCATAGCTGGCAACTTTCACGGGTTTTTCTGGAGTACCTCCCCATTTTCCATTACCGATATCTACCATTTGAACACCATCTGACCAGTTAGAGGAATAGGCAATTCCATCCTCTATCCAAACATCGTGAATCGCATGCCCAGGAGTATCCAATTCGAAGGTTCCTACTTTCTTGGGATTCTTGGGATCTTTGATATTGATGATATCATAACGCTCTCCATTAGAAAGGGCATAAACATGATCCTTGTAGATAAATAGGTTATGTACCCCTCCGGTAAGACCGTCATTGAACTCTGTATGCTTCTTTACATTTTTTGGATCAGTAACATCCAGGATTACGATTCCATTCTTTCTATTAGAAGCTCCTTCACGGCTAATGATACATACCTTACCATCCTCAGATACTTTTACATCATTCACAGTACGGGCATCTACCGTTACCGTATCTATTCCTACAATATTCGCTGGGTCAGTAACGTCCCAGAAATAAGCTTCTCCATTTGCCCCCCAGGTTCCAGTTACCGCATAATCTCTACCATCTACTCCTTCCCAAACCCATAGGTCAGAAGTATGGACATTATTTACAGAACCTCTTCCCACGAAATCAATGGGCGTCTTTACATTTCTGGGAACAATGTTTATGCTCCTAGTAACAGAAACTGGTCCGCAATTGGCCGTAACGGAATACATGCCATCGATATAAGCAACGAATCTTCCATCTTGCTCAATCAAACCAGCAGCTGTATAAGAGGGATTGTTGGACCTTCCCTGAAAACTATAGTGGATAGGGATATTCTGAAGAACTTTTCCACCCTTATCTCTGGCAATAACTGTAAATGGAATTACATCTCCGGTTTTGGCTTCTGGGACCAAATTGGCAATTTCCAGTTCTGCTACTGGATTTTTTGAGACTGATACCGCAAGCTTTTTCTCCAAACTTGCATGACTTGCGGTCAGGGTAATTTTTCCTTTTTTATGAGCGATCAGATTGCCAAAGGGATCGACACTTGCAATAGCTGGATTACTACTTTCCAGGCTAACTTTCAAATCGTCTCTGTATAAATCACTATCATCCAGAACTCGCGTTTTTATATTGGTCTGAGTTCCGGTATAAACCATCGCCGGAGCATTTAGAAACTGTACTTCTTTAGGATCGGGGAAGTTTACTTTAACCTCGACATCTGCCCGGGCGTAATTTCCTTCGGGATCAGGGCGAATCACAATGATTCCTACAACCCCCCCTTTATAGGCTTTAAGCATTCCCTTTTCATCCACAGAAACTGTTTTAGATGAACGGGAGAAGTAGCGGAGACCGGAATTTTCGACTTCCTTTCCATCGCTATCAATAACTTTTGCGGTGAGTTGAAGACTTTCTCCTACATTCATTGTGGGATTCTCCGGAGAAAGTTTGATGCGGAATTGAGCTTTTTGTGCTTGAAGCATACTGAGGGTAAATATCCCCAGTACGAGCATAAGTAGGCTTTTGCGTAGCGTCTCTGTAATCGTGTGCATGGGCTAAGGTTGATTTTAGGTTAGCTTAGATCGGTCTAATATATGTAAATTATCTCTGTCAGGATACGTTTTTATCCATAAAAAGAGCTATTCTCGCCCAATGATATGATTTTTTAGACAAGCCTTGGCCGGCCTCAGATTTGTTTGCCTTCGATCAATTTCACAGGAAGTTCCCAAAGGCTGTCCTTGCATCGAGAAGAAAAGAAACCGCTATGAGCAATCTTACTTAAACCATAAGTAGTAGGATCTATTGGCAGTTTCTTTAAAGGGGCTGTGGTGTAAAGGTCAAGAATACTAGAGAGCGTACCCGGAGTTGCAAGCTCATCATCCGTGAACCAAATGGCATCAATAGGACAATCCAACTTGTCATAAAAATGATCTGACAAGTCTCCTTTGAGCAAGCCAGATAAATAGGTAGATCTTTTCCCCCAATCAGCCCATTCTTTGGCAACTCCCTTTGCAACTGCTACTCCTCGATAGGTCAGACTTTTGGGAAGGTGTCCATAAATAGCTGTCATCAAGGGTATATGAATATACCACATGAAAAGCGTAAAGAGGTTTATCGGAAATTTTTCATCTCCCCAATAGCCTCCCATAGCAGAAATAAAAATTACCTTTTTTAGCAAATGGTGGTTTTTAACCAGTCCAAAAACCTGGCCCCCAATACTGTGAAAGATGCCATAAATATCTTGCTGAGGGAATTCTCCTTGGATCCAATTCAGGCCAGCCACCATATCCTGCCTTGCCCAATTCCGGAGATTGATCTTATCTGCATACTTGGCTTTAAGATACTTTTCTCCAATGCCCCGAAAATCAAAGACCAGACAATTATAGCCCTGCTCCCTCAGATAATTCGCATATTTAAAGTAATATCCTTGAGGCACACCGAGACCAGGTGTCAGTAAGATCACCCCTTTTGAGGATTCTGCAGCACGGAATAAATTGGCAGATAGCTTGATTCCATCTTCTGTATGAAGGCTAAAGGATTCTTTATGGAAGGTTTCCTTGCTCTGGGACATAGTAGACTAAATAGATCAAACATAAAATAGGGCCTTTTCCTTTCTTCACAAATCTTCCTATAAAAATAGGAGTATAGAATTCACGATTTCCTGTATATTTAGAGTTAAATCTATTAAAACATGAACTACCCCAGTATCTTCAACGATGTGCTAGGCCCAGTCATGAGAGGGCCCTCCAGTTCTCATTGTGCAGCTTCTTTACGAATCGGACGTTTGTGTCGCGATCTGATGGATGCTGACATTAAAAAGGTGTTGATTGAATATGATCCTAATGGATCATTAGCCACCACCCACAAAGGGCAGGGTTCGGATATGGGCCTATTCGGAGGATTTTTGGGCTGGGAAGCTCACGATGAACGTTTGCCGGATTACCTCAAGGCGATCAAAGCTGCCGACATGGATATTCAAATTGAAATTCACGATATACAGGCAGAACACCCCAATACCTATAAAATCAGTTTGAAGAATGATTATGAGGAGCGGCAAATGATTGCTCTCTCAACCGGAGGAGGTATGATCGAGGTAATAGAGGTCGATGGAGCTCCCCTTTTTATGGCAGGAGACTATTATGAAACGCTGATTTATTTGCGAAAAGGGAGTTCGATCCTCGATTATCTAAATAGCCTGGGTCAATTTGATGAAATAAAGGAACATTCAGGTGACATGGATTTTGTGCAGATTAAAGCTCAATCCTTTCTTCCTGATGAGATCATCCAGGAGTTGGAGGCTATGGAGGAGGTTTTGTTTATAAAAAAACTCTCTCCTGTCCTTCCTATCATGTCCAGAAAAGGAGTTTCCGTTCCTTTTATCACCTGCGAGGAAATGTTAGCCTACAATGAAGACAAAGATCTGGAGTTATGGGAGCTGGCGATTGAATATGAAAGCATGCGAGGCAATATCCCCAAGTTGGAAGTGATTGATCGCATGAAGGATTTGGTAGGAATCATGCAAAAATCCATTGACTACGGATTATTGGGAACTGAGTACGCAGATCGGATTTTAGGGAATCAGTCTAAAGGCTTTCAGGAGAAAATGGAAGCGGATAGTTTGGTACATAATGAAGTGTTAAATAAAATCATCCTCTACGTAACTGCCATGATGGAGGTGAAAAGTGCGATGGGGGTCATAGTTGCTGCTCCGACTGCCGGTGCTTGTGGAGCTTTGCCGGGTGCTGTACTAGGGGCGAGAGCTGCTATGAATCTGCCAGAGCAGGAAGCCATCAAAGCGATGCTGGCAGCGGGTATGATTGGGGTGTTTATTTCTGCTCATGCTACCTTTGCTGCAGAAGTCGGAGGTTGTCAGGCGGAATGTGGTTCTGGTTCTGGAATGGCAGCAGCTGCAATTGTACATTTGGGGGGAGGATCTTTATCGCAATCTTTATCAGCATCTTCACAAGCCTTGCAAAATTCACTCGGGATGATTTGTGATCCTATTGCAAATCGCGTGGAAGCTCCCTGTTTAGGCAAAAACATCATGGCCGCTTCAAATGCCCTTTCCTGCGCCAATATGGCTTTGGCAAATTATGACCACCTGATTCCTTTGGATGAGGTGATTGAAACTATGGACAAGGTTGGCAAAAGTATCCCCAATGATTTGAGGTGTACGACCTTGGGCGGCCTTTCTATAACTAAAACTTCTAAAGAAATCGAAGCGCGTCTCGCAGCTAATGCAGGGGAAGGGCAGGAGATACAGTTAAGTCCTTCACGCTTTAAGGTTTGTTAATCATAAAATTGAATTGATCAAAAATCAAAATATATATGTCATCCCGGCCTTTGTCCAAGAGCCGGGATCTCTCGCAAAAACATTTAGATAGCTAGAGATCCCGGATATCTTATAGATTCCGGGATGACAGCCTTATTAACTACATCCAACGCACACTACTACAAATGAAAAATAATACGCCTGTTTTTAGTTCCCGCTGGTCCATGATGCTGGCTATGTTGGGTATGGCCGTGGGAACCGGCAACATTTGGCGCTTTCCTCGGATTGCTGCTAAAAATGGAGGAGGGGAATTCCTCATTGCCTGGATCGTCTTTCTCTTTCTATGGTCTATACCCCTTATCCTCCTGGAATTTGGGATGGGAAGAAAGACACGAAGCGGGCCCATAAAATCCTTCGTCAATTTGATGGGCCCAAAATTTGCCTGGATGGGGGCTTTCGTAGTATTTGTTGCCTCAGCCATCATGTTTTACTACTCAGTAGTTGCAGGATGGACAGTTCGATATACAGTGGCTTCTTTGGTTGGAGAAATCCCCGGTGCTGTTCCGGGAACCTTCTGGACGGAATTCATTAGCTCCTTTGTGCCGGTACTTACCCATGCCTTGATGATAGGTCTCGCCATTTTCGTCGTTGCCAAAGGTGTCAAAGGGATAGAAAAAGTCACCAATATCTTGATGCCCACCCTAATCGGGATTATCCTCTTATTGACCATAAGAGCCTTATTCTTACCGGGAGCAAGTGAGGGTCTTTCCTATTTATTCAGTGTGGATTGGGCGGAATTAGGAAATCCTACCATCTGGATCGAAGCTCTTACTCAAAATGCCTGGGATACAGGTGCGGGTTGGGGATTGGTTCTGTGCTATGCTATCTATTTGCGAGAAAAAGAAGATACAGCTCTCAATGCCTTCATTTTGCCTACCACCAACAATATCCTTTCCCTCTTGGCGGGTATTATGATTTTCAGTACCGTTTTTTCCATCATGCCAGGTCTGGTAGAGCAGTCACAAACTAATCCCGAACTCTTGCAAGGACTGGGAAGCTTAAAAACGGAAATAGAAAATGGAGCTGACTATTCTCCAGAATTATTGAAAAACACCATTTTCAGTGCAGGGAATGAAGGGATTACCTTTATCTGGATGCCACAGCTGTTTAAAATGATGGGCTTTGGTCAGATATTTATGTTTTTATTTTTCCTGGCTTTGGCTTTTGCGGCCTTTTCCAGTTTGGTATCTCTGGTCGAGGTAGCTACCCGCGCCTTTGTAGATATGGGGATGGAACGAAAGAAAGTTATCCGTTGGATAGGACTAGTTGGCTTTCTCATGGGAGTTCCTTCGGCCCTTTCTATGGATTTTTTCGCAAATCAGGATTGGGTATGGGCGGTAGCCTTGATGGTTGCAGGTCTGTTTTTTACCCTTTCCATCAGAAAATATGGTATTCGCAAGTTTAGGGAAGAACAAATCAATCATCCCGATTCTCAAATTAAAGTAGGAAGATGGTGGGACATCGTGATTGGATACATCGCCCCACTCGAAATGATCCTTTTGATGGCCTGGTTTTTCTACGGTAACATATCGGCAAATCCGGACAGCTGGTATCATATTTTCAGTACAGATAATACTGGTACGGTTCTTTTCCAATTTGCCCTGGTGATTGGAGTTTTATTATTGCTCAATAAGTGGATGGTCAAAAAGATAGAGGAGGCTGAGGAGCAGAAGCATAGCAGCTAAGGCATCATGGAGAGCCAAGGTATTATTATACGTCCAGCAAAGCCCTCAGATCTGGAAGCCGTTTGGTGGCTTTGGAAGGACATTATGGACCAAAAGATCTATTATCCCTATGATGATAGTTACAGTCGCGAGGATATAGAAAAGCTCTGGATACATATGGGCAATACTATTCGGGTGGCTGTGCTCGATGACAAAGTCGTAGGTGCCTATATTCTTCATCCCAACCAACCTGGCTACGGTAAGCATATTGTGAATGCAGCTTATATGGTGGACACAAAGATTCGCGGGAAAGGCATCGGTTCCCTCCTCTGTGCCGATTCCATAGAAACCTCAAAAAAGGAAGGCTATCGAGGCATGCAATTCAACTTTGTCGTCAGTACCAATAGGGGTGCGATAAAAGTCTGGCAGGATCATGGGTTTGAAATCATTGGGACGATCCCCGGTGGTTTTCATCACTTTGAAAAAGGATATGTGGATGCGTTGATTTTTTTTAAATCTTTGATTTAAAAAAAGGTGTCTGGGTGTTAGCGTTTTAGGGTGTTAGGGTGGGATTTGTATGGACTATTCATTCCCTAGCACACATACACCCAGACACGCTAACACTTTTTACAGAAGCCTCTTCTTTATATCCTCCATATAACTCCGACTCACCCGTACCACATCTTTATTCTCCATGACGATGTCGTAGGAAGAAGCATGCTTTTCGATTTCGCGGATGTAATTGAGATTTATGATGGAAGAACGATGGACGCGGAGAAAGCTGGACTTGTCCAGTTTTTGTTCGAGTTGCCCCATGCCGTAGGTGCTGAGGTATTTTTTCTCGGAGGTTATAAGCCAGGTATAGTCTTTTTCCGCCTGTAGCCAGATGATATCTTTGCTGTCGATGGCGTGGAGCTTATTTCCGGATTGGACAAATATCTTTCCTGTGAATCCGGGATCAACAGGATCCTGGCGAAGATTTTCTGCCAGCCTTTGCAATTGATCCATCAGAGGATTCTCATTGTCCTGCAATTTGTTAACGGCTTTTCGGAAGCGTTCTTTCGTATAAGGCTTAAGTAGGTAGTCCACGGCATTTACCTCGAATGCGTCCAGGGCATATTTGTCATAAGCCGTAGAAAAGATGATCTGCGGAACTTCCTGCAATTTCTCCAGCACCTGAAAACCTGTCATGCCGGGCATTTGCACATCCAGAAAAACAAGATCAGGCTTGAATTCTAGAATCAGTTTAAGTGCATCAACTCCGTTGTTGCATTCCCCTACTACCACCAGATCTTCATAATCCTCCAGGTATTCATTGATCAATTGACGAGCGGGTGCCTCATCGTCCACAATTATTACTTTCTTCATACTTGAGCCAATTCGGCGATCTCTTGTTGGATAGGTAATGAAAAACAGACGCGGGTTCCTCCATCAGGGTTATCAATTACGTCCAGTTCTTCGCCATATAGTTTTTGGAGGATTTTGCGGGTATTTCCCAGACCGAAGCCATCAGAATTTTCCTTGGCTTGGAGGGTGAAACCTATACCATCATCTATGATACATACCTGGATTTGCTCTTGTTGTCTTTGA
The DNA here is from genome assembly GCA_039819665.1 of Bacteroidota bacterium. Taxonomy (GTDB): domain Bacteria; phylum Bacteroidota; class Bacteroidia; order J057; family J057; genus JAWPMV01. The sequence continues at coordinate 150,598 of JBCBRM010000005.1, read as the reverse complement.
ATGCGAATACTTACGGTGCCTCCTTCTATTTTAGGGGCAATGCCATGACGAATGGCATTTTCCACCAAAGGCTGCAGAAGCATGGGTGGAACCTGTACCCCCAGCAGACTTTGGTCCACTTCCCATTTTACCGTCAGCCTTTCTTTATGACGAGCCTCCTCCAGTTCGAGATAAGTTTGGATGAATTCGATTTCATTGGCCAGTGGAACAAAGTTTTTGCGGGAGGCTACTAATTGGTAGCGGAAAAGGTCCGCCAACTTGGCAATTAACTCGCGTGTATATTCTTCCTGTGGGGGAAGAGAGGCATTTATAGTATTGAAAACATTGTAAAGGAAATGGGGATTGAGCTGGGCTTTCAGCGCTGTCAATTCACTGCGTGTAGCCATTTCTCTAAGTTCGATGGCCCTTTTCGCCTGTCTTGCTGAGCGATTGATTTCATCATAGAGGTGAAAGCATCCAAACTGGATCACATAAAACATAAAAGGATAGTAGACATCCCAGGCGATGTTATTCCCCTGCAAATGATAAAACCCCAGACTTTCACAGAGGAAGTAATAGGTTTTAATAAAGAGAAATACCCAAATCGGTACAAAGGGAATGTGCCACAAATAGCGCTTCCAGCGGATTTTTGTATGAAAGACTCGAAAAACAAAATACCAAACTGGGAGAGATAGCAGGCCCTTGGTTAAAAAGTCTAAAGCAGCAGTTTTAAAATACAAGCTGCTTTTGAAACTGGTGACTATATATAGGGTGAGTCCATAACTAAGTGCGAAAAATATGTATAATCCGACGACTGCTATTACTGCTTCACGTTTGATACGAGGTCTTTGAATTCGATCCATGTCTGTTGTTTTGATCTAAAATTAAGATAAGACTTTCTCTCAAACTCCTCCCAATCGATGAATGGCAATATAGATCGATGAATGACAAAACAGTTCTTTCATCGAGAAATCCTGCAGCTTATCTATTCCTGCGTGCCTATTAATCTAGACTGCGATAGCTTTGAATCATCAAACAATCTAGACAACAATCAACAATAAGATTATGAATAAGATTATTACCGCTATCGTCAGCTTTCTATGTGCTGCAAATGTATCGGCGCAAAATGGAGCTAACATCAAAGGGAAGCTTATAGGAATAAATGCCTCTCCTATAGCTTATGCAACAATCATCGCATATACCGCTCAGGATTCTTCCGTCGCAAAAGCAGCCTTCAGCGATGAGCAAGGAAATTTCCTGCTGGCCCCTTTATCAGCAAACAAATATTGGATCAGGGTAGAGTTTAGCGAAATGGCGACCTATCGCTCTGAAGTGATAGAAGTAGGAGCAGGAGAAAGTGTGAAATTGGAAACGATCACCATGCAGGAGAAAGAGGTAGATATGGCGAAAGTGAATATCTATGCGCAAAAACCTCTGATCGAAGTAAAGCCGGATATGACGGTCTTTAATGTATCCGGAACCATAAACAGCATAGGAGAAAATGCTTTTGAGTTGTTGAGAAAGGCACCGGGCGTGATCGTAGATAATTCAGACAACATAATTTTAATGGGGAAATCGGGTGTGAGCATTTATATAGATGGAAAACGTTCACCTTTGTCGATTGCTGACCTGGCTACTATGCTGAAAGGCATGCAATCCAGCCAAATTGAGTCCATAGAAATTATCACCAATCCTTCCGCACGCTATGATGCTGAGGGCAATGCTGGTATCATCAACATTCGCCTGAAAAAAGATAAAAGTCTGGGTACACAGGGAAGTATTACAGGAGGATATGGCATCGGTCGCTTTAGCAAATGGGATGGAGGCCTGAATTTCAACAGCCGCAATAAGGTGGTCAATGTATTTGGAAATTATAGTGGAAACCAGTCCATGAACTATAGCTATTCCAATTTTTTCCGCAGACAGAATGGATTTGAAGTAGATCAGCGCAATGATTTCTTCGACGAAGGAAACAGCAATAATGTAAAAGTAGGTGCCGATTTCTTTCTAGATAAAGAACATACAATCGGTGTGATGTATTCGGGCTTCTTTTCAGATAAGGAAAACCGCAACATTAGTTTGACCCCTATTTCTCTACTTGCAAGTAATGAAGTGCAAAGTATCCTGGACGCACAGACTTTGGGAGAGAGCAATAATTCCAGCCAGACCTTTAACCTGAACTATGCTTACAAAAATAAAGCAGGTAATAGCTGGAACCTGGATGCAGACTATGGAAGGTACAGATTGAGAAATGAAACCCTGCAGCCCAATCTCTACCTGAATCCTGAAACCGATGAGGTGGAAAGAGATGCTTCCTTTGCCACAGGCGCTCCCAGAGATATAGATATCTATACCTTCAAAGCCGATCATCAGCGCAAACTTTTCGGAGGAACTTTCTCTACAGGCTTGAAATCAGCTTATATCGAAACTGATAACACTTTTAATTTCTCAGACTTTCACAATGGGGAAGAAGTCTTGAATCAGGATCGCAGCAACAATTTCGTCTACAAGGAAAATATCAATGCCCTTTATGCCAGTTTTCGCAAACGCATCGGTCAAAAATGGAACTGGAACCTCGGACTTCGTGCAGAGCATACCTGGACCAATGGCGAACTGGTAAGCTTACAGAATACAGAGCTTGATAGTGTGAAACGTTCTTACCTGAATCTATTTCCAAGTGGTGGACTTACTTTCTCTCCCAACCGAATCAATAGTTTTAGCCTGAACTACAGTCGTCGCATCGATCGTCCCCGCTACCAGGATTTGAATCCTTTCCTCACGCAAATTGACCAGATTACCTTTTCACAAGGAAATCCTTTCCTCAGACCCCAATTTAGCCATAGTGTACAGCTGAACTATACTTATCAATATCGCTACACAGCCAGCCTTTCCTATACCCTAACCAATGACTACTTTACCCGACTCACAGATATCCTCAGCGAAGATGCTTCTTTCATCATCCTTGAGAACCTGGAAAGCCGCGAAGTGATCAGTGCCAATATCAGTGCACCCATTGCTATCAATAAGAGATGGAATACCTACACCAACCTAAATATTAGCCGCACCCAGAATAGGGGAGACTTCAATGAAGCAGGAGAAACCGGAAAAGGAATCGATATCGCTCGTACCACTGCCAATCTCTACCAGCAGCACACCGTTACGCTTACCGAAAATGTGAGCCTGGAAATTTCCGGATTCTATTCCTCTCCTTCTATCTGGGGCGCCAATTACCTGACACGTGAGTTCTGGGGCGTAAATGGAGGAGCTTTGTTTCGCATGTTTAACAAGAAAGCGACCCTCAAGCTATCTGTCAATGACATCTTCTACAGCATGCAGTGGCAAGGAACCCAGGAATTCGGCGGATTGTTCTACGATGCTTCCGGTGGATACGAAAGTCGTCAGTTCCGTGCCAACTTCACCTTCAACTTTGGCAATGACAAAGTAAGAGCTAGCAGAAAGCGCAAGACGGGCATGCAAGCGGAGAGCAAGCGTCTGCAGTCCGGCGGACAAGGTAACTAGAAAATATGTGAGATTAGTATAATGAAGTAGCAGCCTCTTTTCCCTAAGGGAAAGGGGCTTTTTTATAAAGTTTTAGTGTGTTTGGGTATATGGGTATATGGGTATATGGGTGTTAGGGTTAGAGTGATATCAAATAAACTACTGATACACCCTAACACTCAATCACGCTAACACGTTTTCTTCAATTCATCCCATCTCACCCCACATTCGTCACATTTTATTTATCTTTTAGACAGGTTCCGGCATTTTGGGATCAAATTAATTTGCCATGACATATATCACACGACTTTTCCTATTATGCCTCTTTACCTTCCCGATTACCACCTTCGGTCAACAGGAAGGAGAGAACATCATTGAAGAGATGGAGATCTCTGAATTTGCGGATCTGGAAGAAACGGAACTGATTTTAGAAACTGAGCCTGTAGTAGAAGGGGATTTCCTCGAAGTTCCCATTGAAGGCTTCGTTGCCAAGAAATTTAATTTCAACTTCAATTTTAGGTTTAGCAACAAAAGAGATGTCTTTGTTTACCTACACGATAGTGACATTTACAGGCACTACGGACATCATTCCTCTTCTCAAGTTAGTAATGAATTGAGCTTCACAGTAGATGGGGATGAGAATTTTACCCAAGAATTGCAAGAAGACCAGAACTGGTATGAGTTTTCCCTTCCTAAAAATGCGGGGGAGGATATTATGCTCAGTTTGGGAGACGAAACACATTTTATACAATTGCCCGCAGGAAATTCTCCAGTTTATATTTCTATTCTGAGTGAACATCTTTTTCCTGCCGGAGTAGAAATCTGGACACGAGAAGATATCATCAATGGGATTAGGGATCGTAAGACGGAAATTCGTGGTAAGTTCCCCATTCAGCATCTGGAGCAAAAAGACATCCCCGAGCATGTTTATCTCCACCTTCCCTTCACTACCTGGGAAGGTTCGCAGGACGTTTACAAAACTCCCCTTAAAGGAGATATTGATTGGAGCAATGCCCGGTTTGAATTTGATATAAATCCCATTTTTACCTCGATCGGTTTTATTCAGTATGGAGATTTATTTTATCCCATGCTTATCTCCCCGCATGATTATTACAGACTTGAGTGGAAGCAAACAGAGCATGATCCCAAACTTCTCAACCTCACGGATAGAGAAAGACAGCACTACCATGGAGTCCGTGCACAAGACTTTTTGAATAATCGCTATGCCCACGGTATGACCAAAGATGCCTATAAACAGCTAGTAAAAGCTTTAATGGGCAATCGCGAATCTCGCATGGATACCCTCATTGCCTGGTCTCGGGCTATTGTTCCTTTCTATGAAGAAAATCACTCCAATCCTGAGCGTTTTCTGACCCATATCAACTCGATTGGCCAGAGGTCCTGGAAAGACCTCTTTGACAGAGCTTATGATGAGCGTCAGGATGTCCGTCGCAGAGATGGCTATGATGAAGTCAAAGAATACTCTGCGGTACTACTGCTTGGATTTTTAATCAGTCTCGTTCTCTTTGGCGTAGGTGTTTACCTACGCCACTCAGGTTCGAAATTCTTTACAACCAAAACGCTGGAGAGAATAGAGTGGACCTTCCATGCCTTCTTTTGGTCCTTCCTGATGATCGAAATCATGCCGAGGACGCATTCAGGCTATGTAGAGCTACCGAGTATAGCCATGTGGATCATTTTTGCGGGTTCCATTGTATTATTTACCGTGAATTGGCGGATTTTGGCTAGCCGGTATCTTCTCAAAAGGAGATGGTTAAAATACTTGTTATCTGTCGGTGGATTATTCCTCATCTTTGGAGCCTTAAGTATAACCCAAGCATTGAATCCTTTCCTTAATAATACATTTGCTCTGGTAGATGGATCCTGGCATGTCACGGACTATCCCTTTGAATGGCATCCATCTCCTAGTTTCGAGGATCACGCTATGGCATTTATTATCATGATGTTACTGGCACCGGTTTATGCAGTGATCAGACATGTCGTTCTCAATGGTATTCCTCGTCTTCGTGCACAGAAAGAAGCCTTGAATGCAGAGCTGAATACCCTGAAAACTCAGATTAGCCCGCACTTCTTCTTCAACAGCCTCAATACAGTCTATGGATTTGCTTTGACGGAGGAAAGTCCACGTACGGCGGAAGCCATTACCAAATTGAGCGATCTGATGCGCTTTGCCATCTATCATGGTGATAAGAAGCAGATTCCGCTGGAAACAGAATTGGAATACCTCTCTGACTATATCGACATGCAACGTCTGCGCATCAACCCGATCAAGCATGATCTGCAATATCGCGTAGACGGAGAAGCTAATGATTTACAAATTGCTCCTTTGATGCTCATTACCCTGATTGAAAATGCCTTCAAGCACGGAATCAGCATGAGCCAGGAGTCTTATATACATATCGACCTCTTTATTCTGGATAAAGGCCTCATTCTGACGGTAGAGAATTCGGTTCATCCGAAGGACCTGGTAGCTGTAGGAGGAAATGCGGTGATCAAGGAAAGCGGAGTCGGTCTGGTCAACACAAGAGAAAGGCTGAATCTTTTGTATGCCGGAAAGCACGAATGGCGTATTGAAGAAGATGAAGACAGATATTTTACACAATTAAGTTTGGATTTAGCTGAGTGATCTTATGCATGTAATTGCCATTGATGATGAGCCACAAGCCTTGGAGGTAATCCGCGTGCTTACAAAGAAGGTTCCATTTCTAAGTTTGCAGGAGTGCTTTACAGACGCTTTGGCTGCGATGGCTTACATACAAAAGAATCCGGTTGATCTGGTATTTCTGGATATCAAAATGCCAGACATCTCGGGCCTGGATTGGGTGCGGGGCTTGAGCAAGCCCCCACTCATCATTTTTACTACTGCCTTCTCAGAGTATGCGGTGGAGAGTTATGAGCTGGAAGGAGTAGTTGATTATCTGGTCAAACCCATTCCTTTCAACCGCTTCCTCAAAGCGGTCAATAGAGCTGCCCAACTCAAGCAACAACAAAGTCCGGAATTTACCTTTGTCAAAAGTGGCCACCAATACATCCGTATCGATTTTGCTGCCTTAAGCCATGTCCAGGGAGCTGCCAATTATGTGGACTTTTTTACCGAGCAGGGGAAAGTAACGGTTCGGATGAAAATCGGAGAGGCCAAGGAGCTCTTGCCGGATGCTTTTGTCCAGATTCATCGATCTTTTCTCGTAAATCTAGCCCATATAAAAAAGGTCGAACATAATCAGGTTCTGATTGGTGAGGAACGCATTTCTATAGGACCCGCGTATAGAGAAGCATTCTGGCAGCAAGTAGGGGAGTGGGGGAAATAAATCCCGGATTTCAATTAATTAGGAAAATCTTCCTAATTTCCCCCATGCGCCTGTTAAAACTACTATTCTACTTCTCTTTATGTTCTTTTCTTTTTTCCTGTACATCTTCAGGGAAAAAGCTTTTCTCTAAAAAAGATGTCAAAAAAAGCCAGTCTATTATTGGTCTGGATTTTGAAAAAAACTATTTGGATACGCTTTATCCCTACCTTCTTCGCAATCGAGCAGGATATGATAGCATGCGTTCCTATTCCTTAAAGCATCAACGAATCCCCAGCCTGCAATTCAATCCTCATCCTCTAACTTTTGAGATGCCTGAGGAGGAAGCGGGAAAATCCGATTTTGGTGCAAACCCCCTCACGGAAATTCCTGAGAATAAAGATGCCCTAGCATTTTATACCATTCCTCAGCTTCATTCTCTTATCAAATCGAAAAAAATTACGTCTCTTGAGTTGACTAAGATCTATTTGAAACGCCTGAAAGAGCATGATAAAACCCTCTTTTGTGTAATAAGCCTTACTGAGAAGCTAGCACTTAAGCAGGCAAAAAGGGCCGATAGCCTATTAGAGGCAGGAGTCCTTTTGGGTCCTTTACATGGAATTCCCTATGGCCTTAAAGACCTTGCCTCTGTCAAAGGTTATCCAACAACCTGGGGAGCGGCTCCTTATCAAACTCAAAAAATCGAAGAAACAGCTACCGTTGCAAGGCGACTAGAGGAAGCAGGAGCAGTATTGGTGGCTAAACTTGTATCTGGAGCTTTAGCCAGGGGAGATGTTTGGTTTGGCGGAAAGACGCGAAATCCCTGGGATCCCGAACAAGGAGCCAGTGGTTCCTCGGCAGGTTCAGGTTCAGCTACAGCAGCGGGATTGGTGGGTTTTTCTATTGGAACAGAAACTTTGGGATCTATCACCGGACCAAGTACGCGAAATGGGATAAGCGGGCTCAGACCTACTTATGGGCGAGTGAGTAGGCATGGAGTAATGAGTCTTTCCTGGTCTATGGATAAAGTGGGGCCTATGTGTCGATCGGCTGTAGGCTGTGCGATGGTTTTTGAGGCGATTGAGGGGAAGGATGCACTAGATCAGACGGCTGTAGACGGTCCCTATCGCTTTGATCTTCAGGCAAATCCACAAAATTATAAAATAGGTTACCTGAAAGAATTGGTTGAAAAGGATACCAGCGAAAGTGGGGATAATCTTCGAGCTGCAATAGAGGTACTTAAGCAAAAAGGAGTAGAACCTATTCCTATAGAGTTGCCCAAAGGCTTTCCCTATCAGGTCTTTGATATCATTCTTAGGGCGGAAGCAGGAGCATTTTTTGATGAATTAGTGAGGAGTGGAGAGGTAAATAAAATGGTTCAGCAAAATCAACGATCTCGCGCCAATAGCCTCCGACAATCTCGTTTTATCCCTGCGGTGGAGTATTTACAGGCCAATCGCTTTAGAGGAGAATTGATCGAAGCTATGCATGAGATCATGAAAGAATTGGATGTCCTCATTAGTCCCACTTTTGGAGGCCCACAGCTTATGATCACAAATTTGACCGGGCATCCGGTAGTTTGTGTTCCAACAGGTTTGGATAAAGAGGAACATCCGACTAGCATCAGTTTTCTTGGAAATCTGTATGAAGAGGATAAAATCCTGGAATTCGCCTATTATTTCCAGACACTTACGGACTTTCACCTGAAATATCCTCCCCTTTATTTCCCTGATAATAAGTAATTCAAGAAAAGGAAATTTAGTATCTTGATCCAGCTCAAAGGCTTTACTCATGAAATGGATCTTACTACTTTTTACTACCATGCTGCTCTCGATACAGAGTAGTTCTGATATTTCCTTTATAAAGAAAAAAGCTCCTCAACTATTCAAAGAAGATGCGGTAATCGAACTGCAGATCTTGGGAGATATCAAGAAACTTATGAAAGACCGAGGAGAAGAATCCTCCTATCATCAAATGAAGCTCTTTTATCGAGAAGAAGGTCAAGCTTCTATGGCCCATGATTTTAAGATTAAAACGAGAGGAAATTTCAGAAGAAAACCAAGCAATTGTAAATATCCTCCCATACGTCTGAATTTCCCCAAAAAGATGATACCCGAAGGATCCATTTTTCAAGGGCAGGATAAATTGAAACTGGTTATGCCCTGCAAAGGGGATCAATATGTCGCCAGAGAATATTTGGCCTACAAGCTATACAACCAAATCAGCCCTTTGAGCTTTAAAGTTCGCCTCGTAAAACTCACTTTCGAAGACATAAAAAAGAATAAGCGCAGTAATGAAATTTTGGCCTTTTTAATAGAAGATGAGGATTTGATGGCAAAAAGAAATGGAGGGAAAATAGAGGAAGATCAAAAATTTAAACCACGTGAACTCGATACTAAAGAGTTTCTTCGCATGAGTATTTTCCAGTATATGATTGGCAATACGGACTGGTCCATTCAATTCAATCATAATATCAAAATTCTGGAGAAGGAAGGATACGAGAAAAACATTGCTGTCGCCTATGATTTTGACCATTCAGGTGTGGTAAGTGCTCCATATGCTCACCCTGCCTCTGCCCTTCAAATGAGCTCGGTACAGGAAAGGAGATACCGAGGTTATTGTATAGACATGAATGACCCGGATTTGCGCGAGGTAATTCAGGATTTTTTGGATGCAAAAGAAAAGGTGATGAAGGTAATAGAGGAAGAAGGAATCCTAGAAAAGAAGGATAAAAAGTTTCTTAGCAAGTATATAGCTGATTTTTACAAAAATCTCCTCGACAATAAAAAGCGGGAAGAAGCCCTTAGATACCCCTGCAATCCCAACGGAACGGGCAATGTTGTTATCCGGGGATTAAATAATTAGGAATTTGCTATAGGCGTGATAGATTGACAAAAAAATTGCGTGCAAAGAATAGGGATATGATAAGTGGAATACATCTAAGAATATATCCGCTAATTTTCATCACTCCATTGAAAGAAAGCTACTAAAGCTGTAATTTGAATAGGTTGATCCCCCGCTCTTTGTATGATGCCTATTTATTTTTTAGGATACGAGCTGTACACGTATTTTTTCCGCATCCACGATACTTTTTCCTGTGGGCTCCTGAATGAGCCCTTGTAATTCTAATTTCCAATACCAAACATTCACAGTGTTTTCATTCATGAAAACCTGGATCAACGAAGCAATTATTGACCAAAATAATACAGACTGTTAGGTCTGTAGGGTATTGGCGGGATGGGCTAATGTTAAAACATGTGTTTGCGCTATGAAACAGATTTGTACCCTTATTTTTGTTTTATGCCTTTGCTTACCAGTGATGGGTCAAAGAAGTATATTCTCTGACTCTACCCAACTGGCTTTCTATCATGGTAATTATTATGGGAATTGGCGAAAAGGCCAAATTCGGGGCCGCCATACCTTTATGCGGGATACCAGTAAAATGGATCCCTATACGGAGAAAGAGGTACAAATTGTACCCTATGGCAAGCGAAAAGTCCTAAGACTGGGAAATAAACAAGTAGGTGCCCAGGCTGATCGATTTACCTACACCTTTCGGGTTACACCTAAAAGTTCTCTATTCGTTTACCAATACGCCATCATTCTGCAGGACCCAAAACATGAGGAAGAAGAGCAGCCTTATTTCGAAATCACAATTACAGATTCTACGGGAAAGGTACTCGATCCCAAGTGTGGTTATTATAAAGTAATCGCTGGACCTGAAGCCGAACGAAAAGGCTTTAAAAAAGGGCCGGATAAAGCGATGTATAAAGACTGGACCACAGAAGCCATAAATCTGACGCCCTATATTGGGAAAAAAATCAAGGTCCAGTTTACTGTTTTTGATTGTGAAAAGACCGGACATTTTGGTTATGCCTATATGGATGCTTACTATAGTGCACTCGAAGTAAAGATCAAATATTGTCGAGGAGATGATTTTGCGACTTTAATAGCTCCTGAAGGATTTGCCAAATATCAGTGGTCCACCGGAATAACAGCTTCCCAGAAAATCATTGTTCCCAGCGATCAGATTGATAAAGAATTTTCTTGCACCATTACGTCGGTGACGGGTTGTGAATTGACGATGAAAACCAGTATTGTTCCTCAGAAGCTTTGGGTAGAAGGTACCCCCATCATAGATCCGGTCTCCTGTAATGGGCAAAATGATGGGCGTGTGGAAATGAAGGTGAAAAATGGCTTTGGTCCCTATAAATTTTTCTGGAATGATGGAGGGCGAAAGGAAATCCGGGAAGATCTCATTGAAGGAGATTATGAAGTGATTATTGAGGATGCGGTAAGCTGTAAAGATACGGTATCCTTTTCCGTTCCTGGTCCCAAGAAGGTCGCAGTACGTTCGGTAGTTAAAGACAATAAGTGCTTTGGGCAAGACGAAGGTTCCATTGAGCTCCATATCTCCAATGGCTATCGCTACAATGTCCGTTGGGATTCTTTGGAACCGAAATATGCCCACTACAATTTGCCCGCAGGTGTATATCGATATCAGATTGAAGGCAATGGAGCCTGTGCTTCTGATAGCATTGTAGTAAAAGAACCGGATAAGCTAAAACTCAAAGGCATCGTTACCTCGGATTATGACGGTTATTCTGTGAGTTGCCAGGGAAAGCGAGATGGTTCAGTGAGATGGGAGCTTTCTGGCGGAACGGGTCCTTATTTGGCCACTTACCTATGGTCAGAAGATACCCTGGGATTAAAAAGTGATCGAAAAGCATTTATAACTGATCGCTTGAGTTCGGGGGAATATGCTGTTGAGCTAAAGGATATGAACCAATGCATATCCTATGATACGGTACAGTTGACCATGCCGGATACCATAGCCATTCATGCCACCATTTCGGATTTTGAAGGATATCCTATTCGATGTTTTGGAGATAGCAGCGGGGCAATCAGCGTTCAATTATCTGATGGTTCCCGAGGAAGTGGGAGCTATACTTTTAGCTGGAAAAACAGCAGAGGCTTTTATAGTGAATCTAGAAATCTGACCAATATTCCGGCAGGTCGCTATCATATTGAAGTTAAAAATGACAATGGATGTACCAGTAAGCAAACCATTGTCCTCAAAAATCCCCCTAAAATCAGAATCGTAAGGAAGAAGCGGGTCTCTCTGGGATTTATGCAGCGAGATAAATTTGAGGTGAAAGGCGGAACGGCCCCTTATTCGGTTTATATGGATGATCAGGAAGTGGATGAATTGACGGTTTGGGGAAAGGGGAAAGATAAGCACTTGCTTTCTGCTACAGACATAAATGGCTGCAGTTGTGAGCGAAATATAAGCTTCATAAAAACCCGAAAGCCGAAGCCGATCAAGTCAATCAAAATTTGCCCGAACCCCCTGATTAGGTTACGTTAAGCCTAACTTAAGCTACTAATTATAAGATTAGCCTTTTTGGGAAAAGGCTAGCAGAAAATGAATCTCTATATTTTAAAGAAAAAGATGAACACTTTTAGCATTACTATTACTCCAAAGAAAGCCCTTGTTCTATTATTATCCTGCCTAACTTTTTCTGTCTTAATTTTTAGTGGATTTGATGAAGCCGAAACATCCGAACTTCCAGAACCTCAAGTTATGGAAGGATACATAGGAGAAATCCGTATGTTTGGTGGAAACTTTGCCCCTCGTGGTTGGGCGCTTTGCGAAGGACAACTCCTGGCGATTTCTTCCTATAACGCTTTATTCTCTATTCTGGGAACAACCTACGGAGGAGACGGCAGGACAAGCTTTGGTTTACCCGATTTGCGCGGGAGAACCCCCGTTGGAGCGGGTGCCGGTCCTGGTCTGACTAATCGTACGCTGGGATCAAAGTTTGGAACTGAAAACCTCAGTATTTCGCTAAAAGGAATCTCTAGAAAGTTAAGCGGGGAACTTAGCCGCTCTGAAGGCCCATTCAATGTAGTTCAGGGAAATTCAATAAGCAATGTACCACCAGCGCTTGGAATGAACTATATCATATGTCTGACAGGGATTTATCCTTCCAGAAATTAGAGGATTACATGTAAATACTGGTCTTGTACATGAATATGAGGCTAAAGCCTACGTAGTCCTCTAGCCATCCAGCTTTTTTATTAAGTGTAGCATAATACTGAGCATCCAGAATTATAGCTAGGCGATCTGTATCTACAAGATTAGCTCCTACCCGGGGAGAGAAAAATACATTGAGGCCACTGAAATCCTCGGTCCTACTTCCCCATATATCCCGGCTGTCGACTTCATATTTGATGTAATTGGCCCCTATATAAGCTCCTACAAAGAAACTGATGGGGCGGGTTTTGATTTTAAAGTCAGCACCAGCAAAAACAGGAACAGAAGTATAGTTTGAGAAAGAAACATCGCCAATTACTCCATTGGGGGTTTCTGTATTAAAGATTTCCTGTCGAGGTTGGAATTTGCTAAAAGCAAATCCAAAATTCCAGGCGATATCATCATCAGAAACATCAGGGGTGAAGAAAAGTTTGAATCCTTGGCTGCCTCCATAAAATTCTGAATTACGATTCATGGGAAGTACATAGGAGCCTCCCAGAGCCAGACCCATTTGGGAGTAAAGAGGTGCAAAGAAAAGGCAAATTCCGAGGAGAATCAAGGATCTTTTCATGTGGTAGTTTTCATCTTTAGGTTAGCTCATGACGGTGGTTCGTCCTTATTATATGTGTGCAGGAGCACAACCACCTAACATAGAACAGCATAATTAGTAAATCCGCTGCCTAAGCACCTGAATTTTGTAGAAAAAAAAGGACTTCTGGCAGATCAGTGGGGTGGGGGGCTATAGGAAGTCCAACCCCCATCCACTACCAGGGTTTGACCAGTAATATGATGGGCCCCAGGAGATAGAAGAAATAATGCTGCATGAGCAATATCTTGGGTTGTCGCTGCTTTACCCGTGGGAGTTATTTTTTCCCATTCAGCCATATAATCCCCTTCCAATTGCATCGTTCGCTCTGTAATTGTAGCGCCAGGGGAAATGGCATTGACAGTAATACCATACTTTCCCAATTCCACGCCCAGACTTTTTGCCAGCATGCGTATGGCTGCTTTAGTCATCCCATATGCGGTAAGATCAGGATGCGCCTGATGGCCGGTTACAGAGGACATAAATAAAATCCTGCCACCACTTCTTTGAGCGATCATTTCTTTTGCGACTGCTTGTGTAAGGAAAAAAGTGCCTTTCAGATTTACATTTATAAGTTGGTCAAATTGCTGAGGATCATATTCCAGAAATGATCCAAAAGTAGTAATGCCTGCATTGGCAATCAGCAAGTCTAAAGTGCCATATTGATCTTTTGCTGCTGCTGCCATAGCCTGAATCGTTTCCAGATGAGAAGCATCTGCCGCGATAGGTATACAGCTTCCTCCAGCCGATCTAATTTTTTCTGCAGCCTCATTTGCCCGTTTCCCATCGAGGTCATTTAGGATAATGGAGGCTCCTTCTTTCGCCAGTGCCAGTGCTATCTCATATCCGATTCCTATACCTGCTCCGGTTATGATGGCTGTTTTTCCAATAAATCTTTTTTCCAGCATGGGATTTAAAATACGGGATTCAAATGTGTTTTGGAAAATGAATTCCCTCTGATTTCCAGAGAATTTCGAGAATGTTAATAAAATAAAAGAGTTATACGCTTTTTACCCACCTAATCTATGAGTTCCTACAGTATAGAAGAAAACACAATATGCAAAGGTATCATAATTACCAGCCCCGGCTTAAGAAGAAGGCTCGGAAAAAGGTAGACAAGACGAAATTAATTCGGCGGATGAGAAGTCTATGAAGCAGATATTCAGCAAATGATTGGTGGGATTTCCCATCCCGGTCGCCGCAAGATTCTGTAACTTCTTAGTGAGGGGTAAGATGCTCAGGAAATTTCTGAAGTCTTTGGAAAAACTCCTAAATGGGCTCATCAGAATATTTACCTCGCTCGAAGGGAATTAAAAAGCATCATGAGAAATGCCTAAAAATTACCGGCAGATTTTGTCTAACATATTCTGCCGGTAATGGGTTTGGGTGCTAAGGTCTACTTAGGCTTTCATTCCGCCATCTACCCGTAATTCCATGCCTGTAACAAAACTACTTTCATTGCTACATAGCCAGGCGATACTTTCCGCAACTTCTTCTGCTTGCCCAAATCGCTTCAGAGGAATGCTATGTTTGATCATCTGGATCAAGCCTTCTTCTTCACTGGCATAGCCCATACCCATAGGGGTCTCAATGATGGTGGGACAAATCGCATTAACACGAATCTTGTACTTGCCATATTCATGAGCAGCTGTTCGAGTCATTCCAATTACGGCATGCTTACTTGCCGCATAGGCAGACATACGAGGTGCTGCTCCTATACCTGCAACTGAGGATATATTGACAATAGAGCCCCCTTCGCCCTGCTCTAACATGATTTTTAGGGCTTCTTTCATACAGTACCAAACACCATTTACATTAACTTGAATGATCTTGTCGTACAAATCATCTGGATACTTGTGCGTAAATTCAAGGATGCCACCGATACCCGCATTATTTACAGCAATATCTACTCTTCCAAATTCAGATTTGGTTTGGGAAAAGAGCTGTTCAACCTGACTCTTGTCAGAAACATCGCAGGGGATGTTGAGAGCTTTACCACCCGCGGCTACGATGCTGTCAAGGGTTTCTTTTGCTCCTGCTTCATTAATATCCGAAACAACGACTTTAGCTCCTTGTTCGGCAAATAAAACGGCAGTAGCTCTTCCTATACCTGATCCAGAGCCTGTAACGATAGCAACTTTATTTTCAAAATTCATGTGATCTATATCTATTTATTAGGTTTCATAAGGGATTTTAAAATATTGGGTAAGCCCATTTTTTCCGAGTTTAAATGTGAAGCTCCATCTACATAGAGGGTAATACCGCTGATGTAGGAGGCTAATGGACTGCCAAGGAATCCCACGGCATTTGCTACATCTTCTACGGTTCCAAAGCGACCCAAAGGAACGGCCTCTCTCGCGTCATTAAACATTTCCTGAATCTGCTTGGGGTAGGTAGAAAGACCAGATGATTCTATGGTTCCCGGAGCTACTGAATTAATGCGAATGTTGTAATCACTCCATTCTACCGCAAGGGTTTTTGTAAGATTTTCTACTCCCGCCCGTGCTGCACCTGTGTGAATCATGCCTGGGAAACCTCTGAAGATATCTGCAATGATGTTAATGATGATACCACTTTTCTGAGGAAGGAAAAATGCATTGCCCATTTCGCGTATCATATAGAAAGTCCCATTTAGGTTGTTGTTGATCACAGCATTCCAACCTTTGTCATTAATCATCTCGGCTAAGGCAGGGAATTGGCCTCCCGCATTGTTGACAAGGATATCCAGGCGCCCTTGTTTGGCTTTGATTTTCGCTGCCATAGATTGAATTTCCTCCGTTTTGCGGATATCAAGGGCCTGGTAGTGGACGTCTCCAAATTCAGCCAATTCTTCCGCGGCTTTTTGCAGGGATTCTTCTTTGCGGGAACCGATATAAACGGTTGCTCCTAATTGAAGCATCATTTTGGCGATTCCATAGCCGATTCCACTTCTTCCCCCAGTTACGAGGGCGATTTTGTCTTTATATAAGTTTGGTGCGAACATTTCTTTCAATTTTGAATAAAGGATAGCCAGGTTTTTGCAAAGAGTTCAGGTTTTTCTGCTGCCACCCAATGACCTGCTCCCGGGACATGTAACAGGCTTTGACTTTGGGCAAATCGTTCAGCATAAGCAAACCTTAAAGGAATATAAGGATCGAGATCGCCCCATATCACCTGGATCGGAACTTCTCTAGCCAGTTTTTCATAGGCTAGCTCCCATTCTTTAAAAATGATAGGGTCCATGTATCGATACATATTGAGCACTGTCTTTTTCATCCGGGGAGTCACATGTTTAAACGCTTTTTCCAGGTACTCATCCCCTAATCCAGGTCCTCCTTTCAACATCTCGCGTTTGAATAGGCCTTTTGTGGTGAACGTAGTGGCAATCTCCCCCAATAAGGGTGTTCTCCAAACCCTGCCCCAAAAGTGCCAGCTATAGTTAGAGAAAAAGAGGGTATTGCTAATACAAAGAGAATGTACCAACTCTGGATGTTTGATTGCCCATGGGATTCCGTAAAAAGCTCCTACATCGTGGAGAATGATATGGATGGGTTCTGTGATGAGTAAATTGCTGACAAATGCATTGAGCCAATTGGCTCCTTTCTCCAGGTTAAAATCTGGCTTGTTCTCGATTTCGGATCGACCAAATCCAGGAAGATCGGGAGCTATACAACGGTACTTGTTTTCAATAAAAGGTAGGAGGCCGTCCCACATATCGGAACTGTCAGGATTACCATGCAAAAGGAGAACGATCTCTTTCCCTTTTCCCTGATCCTTGTAATAGTAGGTAAGTCCGTTAATCTCAGTGGTCATATTATTTTGTGCTCATCATTGCCCTAATCTCTAAAGGGAATTTGCAACATTTCTCTTGCTTCTTCAATGCTTGCAATGTCTCTTCCCATCATATTGGCGAGTTTTACCCCCCATTCTACACATTCTCCATTAGATTTTGCCATTTCTCCATTGGGAAGGTAAAAATTGTCTTCCAGACCTACACGGAAGTTGCCACCCATTGTGCAGGCGATAGCTGCCAATTGCCATTGTTTACGACTGATAGCGATCACTTGCCAGAATTTTCCATCAGGCACCTGACTGATTTGATGCATGAGATTTTGAGGAGTGGCTGGTATCCCTCCCATAACTCCCATCACCAAACTGTAGCAAGCATTTTCAGGTAGCAATCCCATATCTCTAAGCGGTTCTGCATTTCTTATGTGAGCAGTATCAAAACACTCCATTTCTGGAACTGTGCCTGCCTCATTCATCACTTTGATCACATATTGCAATGTATCAAAGGAGTTCTCAAAGACTCCACTCCAGTGAAATTTCTTCTGACGTCTAGAGTATATGGCATAATTCATACTGCCCATGTTGAAAGCTGCCATATCCGGTCGAGTAGGGCCAATATGGTTCATGCGATCTTCTTTGGAAAGGCCTATCGCTCCGGTTGAAAAATTGATGATGATGTTGGGGCAGCGTTTTCTTACTTCTGCCTTGATTTCTTCGAATACTTCCAGTCGCCAGGAAGGGGCTCCATTGTCTTCGCGTGCATGGATGTGCACAATGCTGGCTCCTGCATCCTCAGCTCTTTTAGCTTCTTCTCCTAATTCTGTGGGTGTATAGGGGATGTAGGGGCAATGGGCCCGAGTGGTGGCTGCGCCAGTGAGGGCGGCTGATAGTATGAGTTTTTTCATTTTATTTTTTGATTCTTTCTTGTGATTCTTCCCAATTTTCTCTCAAAAAGTGGGGCAAAAAGTCGGAACGATAAGAGCTGGCCAACGCACATTCCATCCCCTAAATTCTCGTTCCATCTCCGGCGCGCTCATTTTCATTCGGTATTTCCTATTTATTCTCCGGTCCAGTTTGGGGGCCGTTTTTCGCGGAAGGCTTTGAGGCCTTCTTGTCCGTCTTTGCTCATGATGGTTTGTTGGAGCATTTTCAGAAGGTATTTATGTTGCTCGGCACTGGGTTGGATATGGTCATAGGCTTCGAGTCCTTTTTTTATGGCTAAGGGACTGTTTTGCTTGAGTTCGTCGATAACAGCTTGAGTGGCTGTTTCGATTTCTCCCGCCGAAACTACTTCTGTTACTAGGCCGTATCTTTCGGCTTCTGTTACCGCTAAGTTATAGCCTCGGATACACCAGTCTAATACTTTGCGAGAAGGCATAACTTTCGTCAGAGCAGCCATCACCTGGAAGGGATAGATGCCTCTTCTTACTTCTGGTAGGCCAAACTTCACATCGTCCTGAGAGATCACAATGTTGCAGCCTGCTAGGAAGAAGAAGCCTCCTGCATAAACATCTCCTGTAATCTTGGCGATGGTGGGTTTGTATACTTTGTTGAAAAGCTCTCCAATCAAGATGGTACCTGCGGGTTTAGGGATGGTAGAATCATTGGGCTCTACCAGACCCGCCATAGCTTTTAAATCAGCTCCTGCACAGAATACATTTCCTTTCGCCTGAATCACTACTACCCAAATGTCCTTCTGATAGTGGGCGTATTGTAGGGCGAATGCTATCTCGTTTACCATTTGGGGATGGAGGGCGTTTTTCTTTTCAGCCCGATCCAGGGTAAGAGTGAGGACATGATCTGCCGTATCGATTTCGATAAAGGCAAAGGTTTGCTTTGCAATTTCGGAGACTTGTCCTTTGGTGTATATATTCATTGTTTCTTTTTATTTATTTCAAACTTTTTTAAAAAAGTTTGGCAAAAATCGAAACGAGTAAACCAAGGCACTCACACATATCCGTCCGTCCACACTCGTTTCATCTCCCGTCCGCAAAATCAAGTTTTTATCTTTAGTAACAAAAAGCCTGCTTCTACATTGGCGCCTTCTGTTGTGAAGATTTCTTCTACGCTTCCATCTTCAACGGCTTCGATGGTGTTTTCCATTTTCATTGAGGAGATGATCATGAGGGGATCGCCACTTTTGATTTTCTGCCCGACTTCTACCAGTATTTTTACAATTTGAGAAGGCATAGGGGCTTCGTATCCACCGGCTTCTTTCGCGGATTCTTTTCGGGGAAAGCGATCCTGAAGCTCGAGCTCTATGTTGCCAAATTGTTCGTTGTGGATGTAGTGCTTATTTCCTTTTGAAATGACAGAGAAACTTTGCTGCAGGCCATCTATTTCCAATTGTAGTTGATCTTCTGATTTTCCGAGGAATTGTAGATTGTAGCTTTCTTCCCCAATGAGGACAGTGAACGCATTATCGAGGTAACGATACTTTAATTCAATCACTTCTTCTCCCCAGACATATTTCTCTTGCTGATAATCATTAAAATTATTTCTCCAGCCTGAGGGAACGGATGCAAGTAATACTCGCTTGTTTTCCCTTTCTGCCCATCCCGCTAAACAGGCCGCCATAATGGATTGATGGAGAGCTCCGTTCGTTTTTGCTCGATTGGGATTATAGTTGAGTTGTTGGGCAATGAAATGGGTGTCGTATTTCCCTTCTATGAAGTCCTGATTTTCTAAAAGGGCCAACAGGAAGTCCTGATTGGTGGTCATGCCTTGGCAGCGCATATTTTTCAGAACATACTGCATCTTTCTATGAGCTCCTTCGCGACTTTCATCCCAAACGATCAATTTTGCGATCATGGGATCGTAGAAAATGGATATTTCAGAGCCACTTTCTATGGCAGATTCTACTCGTAAACCTTGGACATCTGGATAGTCAAATTTTAGAATTTTACCTGTTACCGGGAGGAAACCTTTAGCAGCATCTTCCGCATACAAACGAAGCTCCAATGCATATCCTTTCCCTTGAACATTTTCCTGCTTAATACTCAACTCCTTGCCCGAGGCAGATTCGATTTGCATTTGCACCAAATCCAGGCCTGTGATTTCTTCTGTTACTGGATGCTCTACCTGCAATCGGGTATTTACCTCCAGGAAATAAAAATCTCCACTTTTATCGTCGTAAATGAATTCAACCGTTCCTGCATTGTCATAGTCCAGGGCTTTGGCTGCATTTACTGCTGCTGTCCCCATTTTGATCCTAAGTTCTTCATCCATAATAGGAGAGGGGCTTTCCTCGACCACTTTTTGGTAACGCCTCTGGATCGAACACTCTCTTTCGAGCACATGGATGGCATTGCCGTGTTTATCTCCAAAAATCTGGAACTCGATGTGCCTCCCGGAAGCGATGTATTTCTCAACAATCAGTTCATCGTCTCCGAAGGCGGATTGAGATTCTCTTTTCGCTGCAGCAATGGCTGCTTCGATTTCTGATTCCTCATGCACAATTCGCATCCCTTTTCCCCCACCACCTGCTGTCGCTTTTAGCAGAAGGGGAAAACCAACTTCTTTGGCTGCTTTCGTAAGTCTTTCTACGCTTTGATCCTCTCCCTGATAGCCAGGCACAACTGGGACATCAAACTTCTGCATGATTTCTTTTGCCTGAGACTTGGACCCCATAGCCTCTATCGCTTTGGGATTCGGACCAATAAAAATGAAGTCTTCCTCTTCACATCTTCTGGCGAAAGAAGCATTCTCCGAAAGAAAACCATAACCCGGATGAATAGCATCAGCAGCTATCCGCTTGGCAGTAGCTATAATTTTGTCTTGATCCAGATAAGATCTGCTGGGACTACTGGCTCCGATGTGTACAGCTATGTCCGCTTCTTTGACAAAAGGCATATTTCGGTCCGCGTCAGAAAAAACAGCGATACTTCGAATCCCTAGTTTTTTGCAGGTCCGGATCACACGGGAAGCAATTTCCCCCCTATTTGCAATTAATATGGAATTGATGGTCTTCATAAATCAATTCTCGCTTTTAAGCATTTAGTATTTTGAGTAAAATCCTTTTTTACATTCTGAATACCCCGAAACCGTCGCTTCCTTTAATGGGCTGGCTATATAGAACGGCTAAACTGATTCCCAAATAATTTCTCGTTTGTCGAGGATCCAATATACCGTCGTCCCAAATTTCGGAAGTAGAATGCCAGGCGGATGCTTTGGATTCTGCTTCATGAATCAACATTTGCTTGAGCATTTCGCCTTGTTTTTCGTCGTATTCTTTTCCTAATGATTTTGCAGATGCTCGTTGGACGATTTCCATTACGCCAGCCAATTGCTCAGAGCCCATGACACCGATTTTTGAGTTAGGGTAGGCGAAAAGGAAGCGTGGATCGTAGCTGCGACCGTTCATTCCATAATTTCCAGCTCCATAAGATGAACCGATCATCAGGGTGATAGAAGGAACTTCGCTATTGGAAACTGCATTAATGAGTTTTGCACCGTTTTTAATGATTCCTCCTTCTTCATAGGCTTTCCCCACCATATATCCGGTTGTATTTTGGAGGAATAGGAGGGGAATGTTCTTTTTATTGGAAAGCTGGATGAAATGTGCCGCTTTATTGGCTGACTCAGAGAAGATCACTCCATTGTTTGCCAAGATAGCCACAGGGTAGCCATGTATTTTTGCCCAACCTGTAACCATAGTACTGCCGTATTCAGGCTTGAAGTCTGAAAATTTGGAACCATCAACTATCCGGTAAATCAATTCTCTTACATCGAAGGGAGTTTTAGGATTAGAGGGAACCACTCCCAGGATTTCCTCCGGATCATAGAGAGGTTCTTCAATGGGACCTTCAGGAATCAAATGCGGATTGGCCACATTTACCCATTCCATAATCTCACGAGCTATGCGAATGCCATCATATTCATCATCTGCCAGATAATCAGAGACTCCGGATACCCGGCTATGCATTTCAGCTCCACCCAACTCTTCATCCGTAGCTACTTCATTGGTGGCCATTTTTACAAGAGGTGGTCCTGCAAGGAATACTTTAGCTGCCTTTTTCTGGAAAATTGCATAGTCTGACATACCGGGCACATAAGCTCCACCAGCTGTCGCATTCCCAAATACCACAGAAATGGTGGGTATCCCCATTTTTGATCTGCGCGTAATCTCCCGGAAACTCTCCCCCCCATAATTGAAAATTTTTGCCTGATCGGGAAGATTGGCTCCTCCGCTTTCCACCAGGTTTATCGAAGGCAAACGATTTTCTCTGGCTATTTGTCCAAGGCGTAAGGACTTAAAAACGGTCGCATAATCGACCGAACCTCCTTTGCGAGTCCCTACATTAGAATTGACCATGCAAAGTTTCCCCTGTACCAGCCCAATACCGGAAATATTGGTTCCTCCTGCTCCGAAGCCTCCCTTTTGCTTCATTCCACTTAAAGGGAGCAGCTCCAGGAAGGGGCTGTCCTGATCTAGAACTAGCTCCAAACGTTCTCTTGCAAGAAGTTTTCCTCGCTTACGAGCTCGATCTATATGCTTATCCTTACCCTGGAAACGACTAGCCTCCATGTGTTTTTCCAGTTCCGAGACGAAATTTAGCATCTCCTCCCGGTTCTGATGAAAACTTTTGCTATTGGGATTTATCTTAGACTTCATCTCTTTGTGTTAGAATGAGATTAAAGATTGTATATCGATGTCAAAGGGTTCTCCGAGGCTATTGAAATAGTCTTCTCCGAAGAATGCCTGAAATGATTGAATTCCTTTATCAGTGAAATGGGGGAGTAGTATGCTCCAAATCATTTTCTCTCCATCCTCTCTACTTTTTTTACCCCGAATGATCTGTTGGGAAAGCCAAAAGAAGGTCAGCATCCAGGTAATGAAGGCAATATTATGATAGGTGCCTGCGATCTGTTCTTCTCGCATATTTCCCAATTTGATGGAAAAAGCTATGGTCGCTTTGTTGTCCTGAATCGTCTGAGCAGTAAGTTCACGGAAACGCTTTTTGATCAGTGGATGATTCAGTACATGGGTATCCAGAAATATGAAGGCATATTTCTTTTGGTACTTATAATAGAGCTGAATTTCGTTATGGAGATTTTCGAAAGAGGGGAGTTGGCGGGACTTGTTGCGCTCCTGTTGAAGAGATTGCCACATATCATCGGCGATGGCTTCGAGAAGTAAGTCTTTTTCCTTGAAATGGTAAGCCAGATTTCCTCGACTCATGCCCAATACCTTCGCCAATTCAAACAAAGTCGTGGATGTATATCCATGTTTATTGAAATAGCTGGTGGCTTCCTGTATGATTTTTTGGCGAGTAGTCAAAAAGCTGAATTTTTGACTAAGTTAGTTTGTTTTAGGAAATTAGTCAATAGTGTCTAATAAAATGATTAAAAAATCTGGAGATTAACTCTCGAATGATTAATAAAGTATATTTGAAATAAGGTATTTTACCTTTCCTGCCAAAACTTCACATTCTCCTCACCCTTCAATTCCATCGTAGGCGTACCTCTTGACATCCTAACGGTTCCCTCAACACAAATACACTTGCCATCCAGTTCCAAATGCGGTTCATAGGAAAAATTGACGCGATTATCTTTCCAGATAGCAGCTGTGAATATCTGTTTGGGAAATTTCTTATCCAGGTTGAGGAAGATGTGGCCATTACTGGTAAGCTTGGTACTAACTACGGTTCCGCAAATGTTGATTTTTGTAGGGTCACCGTACTCAGCAAAGTTTTTAGCGGTGAGGGTATTGAAATGATGAGGGGGAAGTGTCTCTGCATCCAGGGGTAAGACATCGTCTTGTTGAGAATCGGGTAGCCAATCTTTGGCGAGCTTTTGAGCTTCGAGGGTGTTTTCCAAATTATCTGGTAAACTGGCAAAGAAGTTCAATCCTGTGATTTTTTCAATCTGATCTATTGGAACCGCCATAGTTTCGATGGGTTTATCAATCTCTTTATTTGGCATGAGGAAACCGATAGCTCGCTGATTATCCAGGTCGAGAACTACTTTATAGTAAAACTTAGGGATGCTGACTTTATTGATGCTTCGCTCGATTTTAGGAAGGCCAGGAGTGAGGACAGGACCAGAAACAATATACAATTGGGTCTTGCTATTCTTGTACATATAGCCTCGGATGATCGATTCCAGCTCAGCCCAGGTACCACGGTTTAACTCAGGCACTTGGGGACTCATATTTGAGTAGAAATACGACTCGGAAAGTGCCTTTTCTGACCAACGGAAATCTGCAGAAGGAGCCAAATGACCTCGATCGTAGCCAAATCCATCGTATTCAAATTCTCCATCTCCCTTTGGATATTTGAGGAAGTAGTCTTTTTCGACGGCAGTTCCCGTGCGCACTTTGGGATCCACGCGAAAATCATTGCTCCTTGGAACATTTCCCTTTATCACATCTGGCAATAAGATATGGGAAACCCATTTGGCTTGTTCATGTTCTTCGCTGTAAACGAGGTTAAAGGCTTCATGCACAATTAACTCCTCCCCATCTTTCAAAACCGGATTCCCAACTTTATGCAAGTCCCTTCGGATACGCATGAGTTTCAGACTCTCCAGTTTTTGGTTTAGCTCTCTCTGACGGGATTCGATTTTACTCAATTCCCCCTCATATTGGCGAATTTCATTGTCTAAATCTTGTGCATGGAGAAAGGAAAAACAGAACAGGTACAGGAATACAATACGATAAGCTCGGGTCATTTTTCTTCTTTTGTATAGGAACGAAAGAAGTTTGAAAATTAATATAGGGTTTTTAACAAATGATGAGCTTTTTCTTCAGTGGCATGTCTTCCCATTGCCCATTATAAAAGATACGACACGTTTTGAAGCCTATTTTTTCCAGCATTTTCGCTGCAAAATCAAAACTACGTGTAATATTCTCAGGTCTGTGGGCATCAGAAGATAGATGAACCGGGATCCCCATTTCATAAGCTAATCCAAGCGTCCATTCTCCTGGGTAGGTGGTATCGATTTCATGGGTATAATGCCCTTTGGTATTTATTTCGAGTATGGCATCCGTTTTAGCCATGAGGTCAAGGGTGTAACTAATCTCAGCCTGATACCAGGATTCACTTTCATTGAAATAGCGATTCCCGCGATTTAGTTTTTTGAGCCTGTCCATATGAGCAACGATATCCGGGCACGCATTTAAAATCATTTCCCTCATCAACTCATAATGCCTGTGCACACATCGTTTTATGTCTCCTTCAAATATTTCTGTTAGACCATACTCAAATTCTGCATATGAACTCTGAAATCCCCAGGGGCGACCATTTGGGAAAGCATCTACATAATGAATCGCTCCAATCGTATAATCTAAATTTGCCTCCTGAATATAATCTGTCTGTATATCAATCAGACCCGGAATGAAATCGACTTCAAGGGCCTTATAAATCTGGATTTTGTCAGCGTATTCCTTTTTTAAGGTCTCAATTTTCTGTACATATTCCTTGAGCCTTTCCTCAGTCATAGCTCCCACGAATTCACTACGAATAGGCGCATGATCAGAAAAGCCATAGACTTCCAATCCTTGTTTTAGGGCTTCTTCCAGATAATCCTCGGGACTTCCTTTTCCGTCGCTAAAATGGGTATGGGAATGGTGGTTTGCGGGCATCATAGGAATAATTTTAGATGCAAGCTAGCCTCCCCATATAAATTCGGGATTAAGCGAATACTGCCTTTCTTTAAATTCTGTATAGTAAAGCTGGATAGTATGGATGTAGGACACCTGGGGTACAGATCTCCCATACCGACTAACTACTTTTGTTTAAGTTCGCTCTGATGCGACTAAGTTGAGTAGGGGAGATGCTCAAATAGGATGCTATATGGTACTGGGGAATTTCTTGTTCCAGTCCAGGAAATTGAGCCTGAAAAATTGCATAGCGCTGAGTTGCATCTTTCAAGGCCATTTCCAGTTCCTTACGCTCTTTCTCCAAAAAGTAATATTCAGCAATCTTTCGAGCGATACGTTCCAAATCATGAAAGCGGTCAAAAAGTTTTTCCAGCTCTTTATATTTAACAGCCCAAATGTCACATTCCGTTAAGGCTTGCTGAGGAATGAGATTCTTTTCCCCCGTCAACAAAGAGGTATAGGCCCCAATCAACCTGGGCCCCACAAAGAATTGCTTATTGTACTCTTTACCCGATGCATTAGTAAAAAATGCACGTACGCAGCCTTTCCCCAAAAAGGCCAGTTCACGTGCATAGCTATTTTCCTTAACAAAGAATTCCTGAGGAGCTAATTTTCGGTAGGTAAACAAAGGTTTTATCTCCTCCCATGTCTCATCAGAAAGAGGGGAAATAGCCGAAAAAAAGTTCCTAATGAACTCCATGATCAAAATTTCTGGTGTAGGCTCAATTGAAGCTGACCTTTGCTGATAGAATTGGTGGTTTGTTGCATATAGCCAAATTGTATGCGGGAATTATTGGCGACGCCTACTCCTATGGCTCCATAGGTACGATTTACCCCAAATATTTCAACCATTCTTCCGTTGCCCAAATCTACCTTTTCACCATTGAGGAAAATCTCATTATAGAGAGCCAAGTACCAAATGCCTTTACCCAAAGTTTCCCCCTTAAAAGGAATATTCAGGAAGAGGTTGTAGCGCCAACGGGTAGCCATATCCTCTCGCCCCTCGATAAAGCGTTGTTCATATCGAAATCTATGGGTTAACAAAAAGCGTTTGCCAACTTTGTGTGGCAGTAAAGCTTCCTGATAAATCCTGTTTTCGCCCGTAATGGTCGTACTTTCTCCAAATTCTCCTCCTCCGATATAGGCATAGCCCAGGGTAAATTTTACATTGGCATCTTTGGGCTTGTAAGTCAGTCCTCCTCTTAGCATCAATTGCTGTAAATCACCGATGATGTTCCAGTTACGATGTTGAATATCTCCTTGAAATCCCCAGGGACTTTCATTGATGGTCGTATTCCAAAAAAACATGTACCAGGCGCCTAGCTGCCCCTCATCAATTTGAGCCTGAGACTGAAAGGGAATCCAAAGTGCAATGGAACAGACGAGTATACGTAGTGTCTTCATTTTTTAAGAGTGATTATAGCTTCAGGATAAAACTAAATGCAAGTATAACACTTTCGAAGAAATTCAGTTCTCGCAAAGCAAAAATAATCTAAAAAAGAGGCTTCCTTCTACAAAAAAACATGTTAAAAATCAAGTTTAATGAAAATAAAATACACAACTGAAATTATATATTTGCTCGTAGTAATCTTGCTCGCAACCATAGATATTCATGAGCGGAAGCAATCCTGCAAATGCTCAACTCAGGGTAATGGATATTTCTGGACAAGTAGTTTATGAGAAAAGATTGGGAGCAGCAGACGTAGGGCAAGAAATAAGCATTCCGTTGGCAAGCTGGACCAAAGGAGAATATTTCGTCCATTTATATTGTGAAGAAGGACAAACCCAAAAGATATTGATCGTACAGTAATGTGAATGGCTGTATAAAGGGTGGGGGTAGAAATATATCTACCCCCGTTTTTTTTACAAAAAAAGAAATTGAGAATTAAGCCAGGCAAGTATTTAGGGATACTCTTTGATCACTTTGATTTCCCGGCATTCTTCGATCCGCTCAATTCCTAATTGTGCCATATTGTTTTTGAGGTCATCCATGAGGACAGAAGTCGTATGTTCGCCGCCATACTTTCCCAAAGCGGCTACTCCATACATATAGGCCCTCCCACATAAGACAAAATCTGCTCCCAGCGCAAAAGCTCGTATCATATCCAGACCAGATCGGATGCCGCTATCATAAATCACTTTCACTTGCCCCTGAACAGCTTCTACCATTTCAGGTAACATATCGATGGGTGCAGGAGCGCCATCAAATTGTCTTCCCCCATGATTGGAAACGCCGATACCATCTACGCCTATCGCCAAAGCCTGTTTTGCGTCTTCAGGATGAAGGAGGCCTTTGAGTACCATTGGACCCTTCCATTGATCCCGTACAGCCTTTACATATTCCCAATCTAAATCTCCCCTGAACTTGAAGCGGACAAACTCTTCTACTACGGCAAGGTCCTTGGACTTGCTATAAGCCTCAACAGTCCTTAGTCGAGGCAGACCATTTAAGACCGTAGCTATGGACCAGGCAGGATGTGTAATGCCTTGCCAGATGAATTGAGGCGTAATTTTCGGAGGGGTTTTGAGGCCGGCTCTTTTGGTTCGTTCCCGCCTACTGGGTGCCGGTACATCTGCAGTTAGTACGAGTGTATGAAAGCCATTGTCTTTGGCACGCTTTAGAAGATTGTCTCTAAGTTCTGCTTCTTTGGGGGGATAAAGCTGGAACCAACCCATATCTCCGGAATATTTCCCTACTTCTTCCGGAATCTGAGTGGCAACCGTACTCAGGCAGAAAGGCACCTTCATTTTCTGGGCCATACGCGCCAGAATCTGCTCTGCTTTCGGCCACATCATCCCCGTCAACCCTACAGGTGCCACCCCAAAAGGAGCGGCAAATTTCTTCCCAAAGAGCTCCGTGCTCAGATCAATGTTGAGCTTGCCGCGCATAAACCTCGGACGCAGACTGATATTCTCTAACCTACGACGATTCCGCTCAATGGCCTGCTCATAGCCTGTGCCAGTTTGCAGGTATTCCCATGCGACATAGGGAAGGCGTTTTTTTGCCTTCATTTCCAGGTCATAAATGCCTGGATAATCATTCATCAGCCTTGCTGCCTGTTTTTCGTAGCTCATGGGCCAGAA
Organism: Bacteroidota bacterium; assembly: GCA_039819665.1. Taxonomy (GTDB): domain Bacteria; phylum Bacteroidota; class Bacteroidia; order J057; family J057; genus JAWPMV01. Next base: position 121,739 of record JBCBRM010000005.1, on the reverse strand, counting down.
GTTTTTCAGGCAGCGAAGTTAGGGAAAATATGAGAGACAGGACTTAGCCGAATTTAATTTCGAAAGTGATAGAGGGTGTCGGGTAATGAGATTTGGCAATGGAGTTTATCTCAACCTGCATCTAGGGAGAAACTTTCAAAAACCTTGAAACTCCCAGTGAATCTCCAGCCTCATTTTTTTGTTGAAGAAAGTAGCTCTCTGGGGGAAGCAAAGAAAAGTGGGTCAATTGAAAACATCTCTGATAGGGAAGTTCGATATGTAGTCGTCTGCTAATATCCCAAATCTGGTAGGCGGTACCTGCCTCAAAATCCGCATATACCTTGAGTAATTCTTCAACTGGATTGGGATAAATTTCCAAAAGGCTTTCTGTTGAAAGCTGACCCATACCTTCATCTAGAGGCCAATAGGCTTTTATGAAATCCCCTAATTCTGAAACGGAAACTTTTACTGTGTCCAGATCATCTGCATCTTCATCTGATACCCGCAAATCGAAATAAAACTCGCTACATTGGTGAGGAATGAAGCTAGGCCTGTCTGTATTGGTAGCGCTTAAATTGGTCAGCGGTCCAGCGATTTGAAGCCATGAAAATAGTAAACTTCCATAGGGCCTTCGCGAATAGTATTTAACTGAACGCAAGCTGGTGCTCTCCGATATATCGCCTGGCTTACAATTGTAGGTTACTGGCCGCTCTACTTTTGTAGAAAATCAATATTTAGCTAGATAAATCAATATGAACGATCAAACGCAATCTTTGCAGGCTCAATTAGATGCTCGCAAAGCAGCCTGGGCAGAAAAGGCTTCCGACCATGTAAAAAGAGCCTATCAAGAGGGTATTGATGCTGTGGTGGAAGCGGGAGTAGAATCCCAGGCAAAACAAGTCGGAGATAAAGCCCCTGATTTTAGTCTGACAAATGCGACCGGAAAAGAAGTTCGTCTTTCGGATTATTTAAAAAAAGGGCCGGTTATCCTTACCTGGTATAGAGGAGGCTGGTGCCCCTATTGCAATATTACGCTTCGCCAATTGCAGCTAGAGCTTCCCAATTTTCGGGCGAAAGGTGCAAATTTGATTGCCCTGACTCCTGAATTGCCTGATAAATCCCTGAGTACACAAGAAAAGCATGCCCTGGATTTTGAGGTGTTGAGCGATGTAGGAAATACGGTTGCCAGAGCATATGGAATAGTATTCAAATTGACTGAGGAAGTAGGAGAGATGTATCAGAATGCTTTTGACCTCCATGCATACAATGGAGATGAAAGTAAGGAACTTCCTCTTGCAGCAACCTATGTTATTGCTATAGATGGAAATATACAGTATGCCTTCCTGGATGCTGAGTATAGAAATAGAGCTGAACCCTCAGACATTTTGAAGGTGCTGGATCAGATTCAAGCCTAAATAAAAAGATCGGCACATAAGTATATGCCGATCAAATAGATACATAAAGCTTAGGATAAATGTATCACTAACCTCAAATTATCAAATGAGGGAATCGGATAATTTTTGCTTGCGAATTCGAGGTCAATTCTCTCCTTTAATGCTTTGCAGCTTTGCAACTATCTCTTTTAGTATGTCTAGGTTTTGAAAAGTAAGAACAGAACGGTTCTCAAAAGGATACATAAGATGAAATGGGGGCGAGATTCATCTGTAGTAGTTTTAAGATCAAACCGCCAACTCAATGACGGACTTGAAAGTAGGAAAGCCAATCATGATTTACAAGTGGAAATCTAAAATGTGTTCGAACACACTGCCAATTAAGCCATATATTCTTCAAATAGGCTAAGTAGGTAGAAGTACTGATATTTAGAAATAGCAGAAAGGGCGTAAAAATCTAAAACCACGGTATCCTAATTTGCGCGAGAATTAAAGCTTGTGAATCTATATGTCAGAGATACTTTTCATTGATGATAATGAGGCCGATTTTTTCCTCTTTGAGGTGTTGCTAAAAAAAAGAGGGATAGATCGAAAAATAACTTGGCTGGACAATGGTGAACTGGCAAGGGATTACCTATTTAGAAGAGGTGAATATGAAGGGCATGGAGAACTTCAGGCCGATATTATTTTTCTGGATCTGAATATTCCTCGTATAGATGGCTTTGAATTGCTGAGGATTCTCCGTCAACATCCACAGGCAGAAGAGTTGTCTATTATCATCCATAGTAGTTCCTCATTCCAAAAGGATATAGAAACCGCATATGAGCTGGGAGCTAGCCTTTACCTAGAAAAGAAAATTGATGTAGATGAATATGAGGTCAATATTGCCAGGGCTCTGGAGTTTTTGAAAGCACATAAAGAAACGGGAAATCACTTATAAAGAAAAATAGGCAATAACCTTATTGGAATTAGGTTTTTTTACCGATTTTTTTGAATAGGCAAACAATTAATTTTGTACACCCATTAATAGAGAGTAGTGAGCATACAAAATAGCACTATCAAAAACAGAGTCTTGTAGCGAAAATGTGTTAAGTTTTATGGTTGAGTCTCCTTCTATCTCAAGAGAAGGATTGTGTTAACAAGGTTGTATGAATTCAGGGTTATATTGTGTTTCACAAGTGATTATTATTTCCTTGAGCGTAGGGAGTCCCGTTTTTTGGGAACTCCCTTTTTTTTATAACGAATATTCAATTATCCATTATAAAAAAATATTTCATTGTAAGAAAATTTTTTATCTTGCAAATCATTAGAACCTGGGAATACTTCATTTTTTTCCTGTTCCAACCAAATCCCGAACAAAAACCATGTGTAATTGGAGAATATTTCTCCCAAGTATGTATTATGTCGGGGAAACCATTAGTCATCTATAGCAACCCAAACCCGCGTTTTGAAATACTTATGAACTCTCTTGATTTGTCAATCGTGGGAGATTTTGAGTTCAAATTCCTTGCAGAAGAAGATAGTATTGAGTCTGTGCTTTCGGAGATGTCTTTGTTCCTTTTTGATATGGGAATAAATAAAGCCTCGAGGCTAAAAGAAATAGAGAATAAAGCCATTCGAAAAGCCTTGAAGAAGATTCCTGTTCTAATCATCGGAGATGGTAAGGATAAGGAACAATTGAATTTAGGCAAGAAATTGCGGGCGCTGGCTATTCTCAACCCACCAGATGAGGCAGAATCAATGAAAATGTTGTGGGTCTTGATCAATAGGATTTTGAAGGAAGAAAAGTAACAGCTTAAAGCTTTTTTACAACTTCTCTCTGAGTCAGATTTTCAAGAATATAGAGTATGTCGGACTGATTGAATGGTTTATAAATCAGGCTATGGATATACTTATGATTTTTTGAAATCCTTCTTAGGCTTGAAGAAAGATCAGTTGTACAAAGGTAGATTTGTGGGAAATCATAAGTCTTAGCTGCCAGCTTTTCGAGCTGATCCAAAAAACTTTGCAGCTGTAATCCTGGGAAATAAGTATCCAGGACCAATGCATGTGGCATTTTTTGGCTATTTCCTATTTGCTCAGAGATAAACTCTATGGTATCTCGGACATCTTCGAAACGAATTAGGTCAAGCTGAGGAGCAAGTTTAAGCAACATCCTTTCATAGGAATATGCTTTCACCACATCGCCTTCCAGTAGGCAAATCTGGAATCCATTCTTCATGGGCATTTTTTTTCAGTGGGCGGGCGTTATGGCTATAGATAAGACAAAGTTAAGTACTTGATTGCTAAAAAAAATGAGCATTTCCACCTAATTTCTGAACTACGCAAAATAGCCTATTGCCCAAATGATGTATAGGAAAAGATTTATGTGTAAAAAAATAGTAACTTGAAAATGAGCGACTTCAGACAAGGATCGCCAGAATGTAGACGCTCTTTTTACTGATTTTGCCAATAAAACGCCCATGGAATGCTTGATAGGTATTGCATTGCTGGTTTTATCGGCTTTGATCCTATGGATCATTGTCCGTCAATACCTCTTATTGCAAAAATACAAGGAACTGATTCCGGAGGTAAAGGACTCCCAAGATGATAGGGATTTGCTGGCTGGTATTATGAAGAACCTACCTGGCATGGTTTACCGATCCAAATACGATGGGAAATATACCCCACTATTTGTGAGTGAAGGAGTAAAAGGGCTGTTGGGCTTAAGCCCGGAAGAAGTAAAGGCACAGGGCATCACGGGTGCTCAATATATACCCGAAGAATATCTACAACGACAGCTGGAGAAAACCCGGAAAGCTGTTGAAGAAGGAGGAATTCATGAATCCATATTCCCTTTCGATATAAATGGCAAAAGAATATGGGTCCTCAATCGATTTTTTGCTAGCGGAGTCTCCGAGGATGGCTATCCTGTAACCGACGGAATTATCATCGACATCAGCAAACAAATAGAAAGTGAAGAAGCGCTAAAGGAAAATAGCAAGATGCTTTCACTCATTTTTAACGGAACCAAGGATTATATGGGGCTTGTAAGGGTAGGTGAGGAGGAACTAACAGTGATGTCAGTAAATGATAGCCTGATCAATGGCTTTGCACAAGCTGGGGTTGATATTCAGGAAGCCAATAAACGGGAATTAAGCCTGCGAGAGTTTTTAACTCTGACACTTCAATTCCAGGAGGAGTTAGTGGAAATGAGGATGCAGCATATCAAAGAATCTATTCAAAGCAGGGAAATTGCCTATTTCGAAGAGACAATCAGGAGACCAGATGGAAAAGTAGCTTTTCTGGAAACCCAGGCGATCCCTTTGCGAGCTCGAGAAGATACGGTGACTCATGTACTCTATGTGTCCAGGGACATCACCCGAAAACGTTTGGCAGATGATACTCTCCTTGCTGCGATTATAGATGCGGAAGACAAGGAAAAAGATCGTATTGCTAAAGAGATTCACGATTCACTGGGACAATTACTGACTTCAGCTGCCATGAATTTTAAACGCTTGCGCAAACAAATAGAAGCCGATGATGACATGAAGTCAGCGTATCAGGCAGGCTTGAAAAATCTACATACAGCCATAGAAGAAAGCAGAAGTATAGCCTACGGGTTGATGCCAAAGGCCATTCATGATTTTGGATTGGTTTTGGCCCTGGAGTCTTTACTGGAAGGTCTGCGTAAGGCTTCGGAGATTATCTTTCAGTTTAATCATAATCTGACTAGTGAAAGGCTTGAAAAGAAGATCGAAAGGAGCTTATACCGAATTGCCCAAATCAGTCTAGATAATATCCTGAAACATGCAAAAGCCTCGGAAGTGAGTATTCAACTCATGAAGCATACAGGAGGTATAAGCTTTATGATAGAAGATGATGGGATAGGCTTTGACAAAAATACATTTATAAGAAGTAATAGCATGGGTTTCAATAGCTTGAAAACCCGGGTAATGTCTCTTATGGGGACCCTGGATATAGAAAGTGATGCAGGGAAAGGAACCTTAATACACGTTGAAATTCCTCAAGTGAAAAGCAGATGAAGCCGATCAAAATATTATTGGTGGATGACCACTCACTGATTCGGGATGCCATCAGAGCCCACCTGAGCGGGGAGGATTATCAGATAATTGCTGAGGCAAGTAATGGTAAAGAAGCTTTAGCAATCATTGAAAAAGATCAACCGGATATTGTTTTTATGGACATAAATATGCCAGAGCAGGATGGAATCAGTACTACTCGGGAGATAAAAAAACGGTTTCCTCAACTTGAGGTTATTGCTTTGAGTATGCTACAAGAGTCGCAGTACATCCGACAAATGTTTGAAGCAGGAGCCAAAGGCTATCTTCTTAAAAATTGTAGCGAAGAAGATTTGAAACATGCCATTGAGCATGTACTGGATGGGAAGGTGTATTATAGCCCGGAAGTTTCTGATAGCCTGATTCAAGGTTTTGTACAACCCGAACAGCATATATCCAGTGGATCTGTCAGCGTAAAACTTACCAATAGGGAAAAGGAAGTTCTGAGTTTGATCGCTCAGGAATTCTCAAATCGCGAAATTGCAGAGAAACTGTTTATAAGTGTTCGGACAGTTGATGCACATCGTAGAAATTTATTGGAGAAAACCGGCTCCAAAAATGCTGCTGGACTTACCCTTTTCGCCCTGAAAATAGGATTGATTGACCCGAAATGAGATTGTAATTATGAGAATGAATAAAGATCTCCTATGGAGAATTATTGATGAATCATACGATCAAGGTGAAGGAAAAATAGAAAAGCAGGTATCTACGATAGCTGCTAAAATAGGAGTATTTAAGCGCGAAGAGATTTTTCAGTCTGCAGTTATCTTCTATCGAGAGTTGATTAAGGGTTATAAAGAACCTTTAGTATTTGCGGGGCGACTCCTTAATGGGTTTTGTGCATGGAGTGAGCTGGATCTTTTCCTCGCCTGGATTATGTCTAAAGGAAGGGCCAACTGGGCCAAAGTCTTAGAAAATCCTGATGTAGGTCTTAGTTCAATTATTTCCATAGAGGAGCCAAGGGGTTCCTTTATTTCAGATGATTTCCTAAATATTTGCTGGAAAGCGTATTATAAAAAAATTGGAATAGAACCTGGCATAGATGAGGATATCGATGTAGAATTAGCTGAGGCAATGATGGAAGATTCCTTTGATATCGATGTGGATAGAATTTTTCAGAAACTTTCTCCGGATTTCAAACAGGTATTTCCCCTGCTAGTCAATAAATTAAGCTGGGAAGACTCTCCTCATCTAAAAACCTATAAAAGATATTGGGAATATGGAGGAGATGGAGAGTTGGTAGAAGGAGAACTCTGGCAATTGTTTGTCGACGCTCCTTATTCTTATGCTGGAAGTCCTGCAGGAACTGGGTATATCCCGCCTTACCAAACAGTCAAATCATTCTTCATAAATGGGGGTGGACCAGGTGGAATGGGACCAGGTTGTGCATGGACGCCTTTCGAATTGAAAGAAGAGGAATATGAACAGATGGTTTCTTTCCTCTTAGCCCAGAATACTTCCTTACTAAAAGAAAAGCATTTTTATATCCCCAAAGAAAGATTCCTGATAGATAGGGAACTGAATGCCAAATATCCCAAATATGATGAATGGTGGCCAGAATTTCGAAATAAATATGGATAGAGGTCTATCAATCTAACTCATCTGATATATAGAGTTTGCCTTCTTTAATTATCTTCAAGGCTTTCGGTAATTCTTCTTCTGCTGCATGTGTGGTGATGTATGCCTTTGCCCCAATAGCCAAAATTTCCTCTGCCAGAACAGACTCACTATAATTACACATCACAAGTATATCTTGTCCCGGATAAGCTTTAAGAAAGCTTTTTAAGGCTGGAATAGCTCCTTCCCAGAGACTCGACATCTCAATGATGATAACATCTACCCTTAAAAATTCAGGAAGTCGAAGTGAGGATTCGGCTTGATTCAATAAAAATCTTTCTGCTTCGGCTCCTTCCGGCAAAATATGTACGACTTTATCCAGAAGATTTTCAGAAAATCCGAAAAGAGCCAGTTTTGTGTTCATCGCAGTTTAGAAGTCGAAAGTAATTCTAAAACTAGAACCAAATTTCCCCAATAGAATCAGCCCTTTCACCTAAAAAGACTAGGTATAAGTACCTAGATTTTTCCTGCATTAAGATAATTCACTCTTCATACTGATTTTTCTCAGCAAGGATATGAGGGAGTAGAAGGATATTAGACTAAAACCTAATTGATCTGAATATGAAAACGTATCTATTTGCCACTGATTTCTCCGTCCATGCCCGTGAAGCTTTGCAGTATGCTATTCCTTTTGTAAAAAATATGAAGGGTGATCTTCTCCTGTACCATACATATGACTTTGCTAATCCTTATGTAGAGGTCCCTCCTTACCTGCTGGATAAATTGGCGGAAGACAAAGAAAAAGCAGCTATAAAAGAGTTGAAAGCTCTTCAAGCTTTTGTTGCCAAGGTAGATCCGGAACTTCCCTGTACTTATACGACTTCTAACGGGCCATTTGTGTCCAACCTGATAGGATTTGCAAAGGAAGAAGAGGTTGCCGCTATTCTGATGGGAACTAAAGGAGCTAGCGGATTGAAAAAGATTTTTGTGGGGAGCAATACCGCTGATGTATTAGGCAATGCTCAATGTCCAGTAATTGCGATACCTGAGAAAACTACCTTTAGCGGAATTAAAAAAATCGTATATGCGGCTGATTTTCGAGATGAGAATGGCTTTATCCTAAGGCAGCTACGAGATCTCGCTAAAAATTTTGATGCAGAGATAGAAATTCTTTATGTAGTAATTGAAAATTCTAACCTGGATCTGGATGTTTATGATTGGTATCAGGTCGCCGTCAAAGAAATTCTACTTGATCAGAAAGTGAGTTTTAAGGTAGCGCGTGAAAAAGATGTGAGAACAGGAATTTCTAAATACATAGCCGAAAATCCCGCAGATTTATTGGTTATGGCAACTCATAAAATGAACTGGTTTAAACGTTTATTCAAACCTAGCGAAGCCAAAAACCAGGCCTATCATATTCAGGCTCCTATGCTGGTATTTCATGCAGGGGTTGAAGAAAAAGCATTACTCAGCTCTTATGGCTCTTAACATCAAAGGGCTATTTGAGAATATTCCATAAGTAGCAGCTTCCACCTGCCCAATTCCGGGCAGGTGCTCTTTTTTATTTGCGGGAAAAAGTTGAGATTGAGTAAAAGCCCTGGCCCTATGCGTAAATTTCTCAAGATATTTCTTCCAATTCTACTATTAATTTTTCTTGGACTGAATCTTCTGATAGATCAGGTCGACTATCAACCCTACTTTCAAACCGATTATTATAGAGAAACTCGAGCAAGGCTTAAGGAGCTGGCTAAAGAAAGTCGGTTATCAAAAGCTACTTTTCAAGCAGGTTTCGCCCGATTGAGTATCACCCCTAGCATATTACTTTCAACAGAGGAAATCGAATTAGGAGGCGGATTTCCGGGGCTCCCACTTGCAGGTTATGGAGATCGGGAAGGGGCTCCGGTAGAAGGCATTCACGATAGCCTTTTCGTATCGGCTACCGCTTTACGAGTCGGTGATCAGACTCGTATTCTCATGAGTGCAGATCTCCTGATTATCCCCCCAAATATTGCAGAAAAAACAAGCCAACTATTGGAAGAAAAAGCTGGCATAGGTCGGGATCAATTATTCTTTGCAGCTACTCATACGCATTGTGCCATGGGAGGCTGGTCGGACCGATATGTCGGAGAGCTTTTTGCCGGGAAACTGGATCCACAGCTGATCGATTGGTTGAGTGAAAGATTTGCAAGTGCTATCGAACAAGCTGTTTCGGATATTCAACCCGCTCGGATGGGATGTGCTAGCTTTCAGGCTGGGGAAATGGTATACAATCGTTTGGTCGAGGAGGATGGGAGAGAGAATGGCGAATTTCTTATGCTAAAGATCGAACAACTTGAGGGGGAAACTGCAATGCTAGGTAGTTTTGATGCACATGCAACTACCTTACCCGGATCAATCATGGAATTTAGTGCGGATTATCCCGGGTTCTGGCGAAATAAACTAGAAGCCAATGGAATTGATCTGGCTATCTTTTTTGCAGGAAGTGTGGGTAGTCATGGGCCAGAAGGTAAAGGAGAGGGCTTTGATCAGGCCAGCTATATTGGACAGGCGCTTGCTGATAGTGTGTTGAAATATATGGACGAAATGGAGATGCAGGATAGCAGTAGTCTTGCCTCTTTGACCCTTGATATCGGTATGCCTGATTTTCAAGTGCGCGTATCTGAGGGTATGCGAATGGATAGTTATGCCAGCAGTCAGTTGTTCCCAACTTTAGGGAAGGTTCATGTCCAGGCTTTGCGAATAGGAAATCTGATTTGGGCGACAGCACCGGGAGATTTTAGCGGAGAACTGGCCATTGATTTAAAAAATGCGATGTACAGGAAAGGATTCTATTCCCTGATAAGCAGTTTCAATGGAGGATATACCGGCTATATCATGCCCGCTAAATATTATCATTTAGACAGCTATGAATCTCGTATGATGTCCTGGTTTGGTCCAGGAAATGGGCCCTATATGGACGAGATGATAAGGAGATGTATGGAGCACCTTAGTGAAAAATGAGTGCACTCGCTCATAGGTCTTTGATTTAACCTTATAGATGCTCGTTTCAAAAACCTGATTGAAGATGCCGATCTTGTCAAGATTGGTGGATATGGCCAGCTAAATCTGCTGATTTGGGCTTAAAACATAACTAGGTTTGCAAGCAGAGGTGTTGGGTGATGCTTCTTTCCTCAATAACTGATAGCTAAGATTTTGCCAAAATGGGATTCTGTTAGGAGGGAGATAAGCTCAATCTTACAACAGAATTATTGATGAAATTTTTTTCAGCTTTTTGTCCCCCCCTTCAAAGTCGGCTTCGTCATCTAGGAAAATCACCTTAAAATCTTAGATTCTTATGAAACAATTTTTGGTTATTTATCACGCACCGGCAGAAGCTATGGCCGAGATGTCAACAAACACAGGAGAAGAAAACGCAAAAGTAATGGAGGAATGGATGGCATGGAAAGCAAAGACTGGAAATGCTGTTACTGATTTTGGAAATCCGGTCATGGGGGGACACGCTACCCTTGAAGGGGCTTCCTGGACACAGAGTGATAGAGAGGTAGGTGGATACTCCCTCCTTCAGGGCGAAAGCTTTGAAGCAGTTCAAGGTCTATTTGCTGATCACCCTCATCTTAGCTCACACCCAAAGGCAAGCCTGGAGGTACACGAAATTATTCCAATGTAATCACATCACATTTATCGCTGGCGAGCTTCTCTCGCCAGCACAATTTTCAAGCAATAACATAAAAGATATGAAAGACTACATGCTGATTTTCCTGGGAGCGGATTATACTGAAATGAATCTTTCCCCCGAACAAATACAAGCTAGAATGGGCAAATGGTTTGCCTGGAATGCCAAGATGGAAGAGCAAGGTATCGTTAAAGAAGGAAATGCCTTGCATCCTGAAATGAGACGAGTGAGTGGACCAAACAGAACGGTTAGTGATCAGGCTTCTGCGGAATTGAAAGAGTTGGTGGGCGGCTATTATGTCGTTCAGGCAAAAGATTTTGAGGCAGCAATTGAAGTGGCTCAGGACTTTCCCGATTATGACCTGGGAGGAACCGTTGAAATTCGCGAAATTATGTTTTTTGAACAGCCCTAATGGAAGACAAAATGATAGACCATCTTTTCCGGCATCAGTACGGAAAGATGGTCTCCATTTTAACGAGAATTTTTGGACTGCAGCATTTGGAAATGATTGAAGATGCTGTACAGGATACCTTTATTCGCGCCATGATGAGTTGGCGCAGCCAAATCCCGGATAATCCCGAAGCCTGGTTGACGCAGGCCGCCAAGAACCGCATCCTGGACCTTTTACGTAAACTAAACGCAGATCAGAAACGAGCGTTCAAAATAGCCAATGGGAGTTCCAGTCTTGCCATTAATGAGCTTTTTTTAGAACATGAAATAGGGGATAGCCAGTTGCGTATGATTTTTACCGCCTGCAATCCCGTCCTCAATCCCAAAGATCAAATTGCCTTTTCCCTCAAAACGATTTCGGGATTTAGTTCCCAGGAAATTGCAGCTTCCCTGCTCCTTAAAGAAGAAACGGTCAAAAAGCGCTTGATCCGAGCCCGAAAAGCGATCAAAGAGGCTAATCTTTCTTTTGAGATTCCTATGGGACAGGAATTGTCCCGCCGCTTGATTCGAGTGCTCGAAGTCATCTACCTCATTTTCAATGAGGGTTTTCACTCCAATAAGAAAGACATTCTCATTCGGGAAGATCTCTGTGGAGAAGCTCTGCGTCTTTGCAAACTTGTTCGTCAAAATCCCAATACAGCTACTCCTGATGCCCATGCACTTTTTGCTCTTCTCTGTTTCCATTCCGCCCGTCTCAAAAGCAAGGTAAATGAACAGCAGGAAATCATCAGCCTTCGCCTGCAGGATCGATCCAAATGGTACGGCCCCCTCATTATCCTTGGTCATACGGCTATGAATCAGGCGGTCGAAACAGAAATTTTCAGTGTGTATCACTATGAAGCTGCCATTGCCAGTGAGCATTTAAAAGCAAAAACCTATGAAGAAACCAATTGGAACAAAATCCTCATGTGGTATGAGCAATTGCAAAAGATATCTCCTTCGGTTTTCACCCAACTCAATATTGCTGCGATTCATATTCAGAGAGAATCCTATCTCCAAGCCGAAGAATATTTAAAAAGTATCTATCCGGAGAAACTCGAACAGCGCTCTTACCTATATTATGCTACCTATGCGGATCTCCTCAAATATCAGGGAGATTTTGAAGGTGCCCGCAAGGAGCTGAATCATGCCATAGATTTGTGCAGCAATGAGGTTGAGAAACAATATCTGCTTAAGAAAAAAAGTTACCTCAAAGATTCATGATTTAAGAATTCAATTGCCAAACCAGGCCTGCATAAATGCTCCTTAATTGAAAGTATTCATAAGAAAAGGAGCTATAATCGAAATTGTACAACGGACTTCTTTGATTTTGCTGATTCAATAGGTTGCCGACATTAAGAAAGACGATAAGGGCCTTGTTTCCAAAACGAAAATAGCGGCTGATATTCAGATCGAGTCGGGAATAATTGTTCAGAGAACGGCCATACAGACTTTCTTCAAAAATGGGTTCATAAAAGCCATTGCTCGGCTCAAATCTACCTTCCAAAATTCCGGTATAAGTGGTTCCGGGTCTGAAGAAACCAGATAAGGCAATAGAAACCAGTCCGGGCTGATTATAGGAGATGCTGGACTTAAAGATGAAGGGGAAATTCAAAGGGCCTTCGTATTCATCCTCCTGCCATATCACTCGCTGCTGCAAATAGGTATTGGAGAAATTGATGCTAAGGTAATCCCCGATATTTTGGGTAAGGGAAAATTCGACTCCTGTACTGAGGGTTTTGTCCCAGCTAAAGAAAAAATCCTGGGCAAGATTGCCTCTTTCATCCTTATAATATACAGCCGCACTTAGTTGGGTATTTTCTGTGATCCATTGATAATCCAGGGCCAATTGATAGCTGGATTGTAGATCAAAATTTCTCCGAAAGAAAGAAGGGCTCGCATAATTGTGGTATTTGCCCCCACTTAAAAGCAAATGATGAGCAGGCTTGAATTGATATTTTACACTCATCTGATAACTCAGGTAATCAGGCTGGTCCTCAAAAGGAACATTCTTCCGAAGCCCCAGACTTCCATTTAGCTGGTCATTTATTTCCCATTTGGCAAAAGCATAGGCTTCCAGATTGCTGTTGTCCAAATTTTCTGCAGAAAATATACTAGGCGCATCCGGTGCACTGGCATAATAGAATTCCGGGATGCTGTCCCGACTTTCCACTCCTTGCCGATCAAAACTAGCTCCGTATTGTATATTAAGGTCCTCGCTAAGTATCCATTTCTGGTTGAGTCCCAGGAAAAAGCGCCGGATGTCTCGATTTGATCTAAGGTTGGCAAAGCTAAACTGAGAGCTAGCTGCATCTATTCCCTGATTCAAACTGAGTACAGTTTTTCTTCCCATATAGCTGAGACTATTCACACTAAATCCCCGCTTTTGGCCGGATACTGAGGACCCTTCATAGGAAGGCATATGGGTCAAATAAGCAGCCCCTTCATCTATAAAGTAATTCATGGAAGAGAAGCTCATTTTTTCGCCCAATTTTGTTGAGAAGTGAAGGCCGGCATCCCGGGTTTCAAAACTTTGTAAACGAGGGATGTTTGCCCGGTTTAAACCGATGTAGGCTTCCGAAAATTGATAGTTCCCATAAAGCTGGAAAAAGCTGTCCTCTGCCTTTAGCTTCTGGCTGAGCATTAAGCCCAGATTTGAAAGGCCGGTCGAAAGCTGGATTTGATTATTGGGAAGCTCTTTCAAAGTCTGAATTTCGACCAAACCCGCACTGGTATTGCCATAGGTGAGGGGAGGGTTGCTGGCATATATGTATTGCCGATCCATGATCTCCGGATTGAAGATGCTGAAAAAACCTTGGTTATTAAGTTGGCTGGACCTAACGGGATTATAAATGGGGACTCCGTTTAAGACCACTCGGGATCGATCTGCAGAACTTCCGCGCAAGGAAGGGTTAGCTGTTTCGTCTATGGTTGTGGATGCAGGGAGGGCAGTAATGGCTTTGAGGGGATCTCCCTGAGCCACGGGATTGAGGTAGATATCCATTTTTTTGATCATGACGGTCGAAAATTGGTCCGTAATGGGATCCCGAGCCATGATCTGTACTGTTTCCAGTGAATAGCTATTCTTCTTTAGCCTAAGTTCCAATATTTCCCCAAAATCAAGGGTGGATAAGGAAATCCGCTGCTCTGCAAAGCCTATATAGGAGACGATCAAACTATCATCCTTATCCTCAATTTCTAAGCTAAACTTCCCCTCAAGGTCTGTGATGGCTCCTTTCTCACTATCCTGCAAGAGGTATACATTGGCTCCGAATACGGGCTTTTTGTCATCATCCCAAATCCTGCCGTTCAGGATCGTCTGAGCAGGTAGGAATTGAGGCATCAGAATAAATAGAAATAAGAGATATCTCATTTATTTACCGATCAGCTTTGAGGCCAGTTGATTGATGGTATAGCTTTCGGGGAACTCTTCTGTACCGGCAGAAAAATGCTCTTTGGCTTTTTCCCATTTTTCTTCCTTGATGTAGAGCTTGATCAACATTTCGTAGGCTTCTTCTCTCCCCCAGGAAGGCAGGTATTCGTTTTCGATTTTTTGTGCAGGTAGAGAGATTGCCTTCAAGAGGTATTCTTCTGCTTGTTTTCCTCCGCCATACATAGCTGGTGTATGGAAATCATTGCTGGCATATACATAGTTCGCACGTGGATTGGAAGGGTCAAGCTCCACGGCCATTTTCGCATTGTCTTTGATATTTGAAGACATAAACATGACTTTCATACCTTTAAACTGAAGGCTAAAACCCTGTAGCATAGCTAATAAGGCATAATCTTCTGAATTCTTGTCTTTCATGTTTTTCATCCATTTTACTCCCATATCAATCTCCTTTTCCGACTGCTTTTCATCTCCCATTTTGAGGTAGTAAATGCTAGAGTAAAACTTAAGATATGCGCGCCAATAGGTGATTAGTTTTTGACCACTCTCTTCATAGAGTTTTTCCAATTCAGTATCCAGTGATTTCATTTCATCCGCATCGCCACTAATACTTCCAGCCACAAAAGCTTGAAATACCTTTTGCTGCACACCTTTCAACAAAGGCTCAGAATAATCAGCTACTTGATAAGCGGGACCATTGGTAGATTGAGCGGCAAAATTTTCTCCTATACAACTGCTTGTGGGAACAGTGAGTAGAAAGCAAAAAATGATAAGTAAATGTCTCATAATTGTATGGTTATAAACTAGTTTAAAATATAAACTAAAAGGGTAAAAAAATTTATTTTAGATAATCCTTGATCGTATTTACATACTCTTCAAAGGCAGTTATGCCTTCTTTGGTGATTTTCACTGCGGTGTGCTGGTAATTATTCATAAAGCCTTTGGTTATTTCTATGTATTTGGCTTCTTCAAGTTTTTTGAGCTGGACACTGATATTCCCGGAAGTAGCTTTGGTGATCTCTTTGAGTTCTTTGAAATCGGAGCTACCATTAGCAACCAGGTAGGAGATAATAGCCAGCCTGAGTTGCGAGTGAATAATGGGATTCAGGTCTTTATACATCTTGCTTTTTGTACCTATTCATCAGGATGATACCGGGAATCAGGGTGAACAATATAGAAGAAATTCCCAAAACTAGGGGATGATATAACCAATCAAAGGCAAAGCAAATAAATCCCACCAAATTTTGCAGCAGACCCGCATATAAAATGAGCTTACTTTTGATAAAAACTCCTGAGAGCGTTATCCCTATTCCTACTATCACCAGGATAACCGGAACCAGACTTTCCGCAAGCACCATAGAAAAGCCAAAACCAAATACCATGGCATTTAAAGAAATAACCAACCATAAAAGCCCAATATTTCTGGAGATCTGGTTATTGCTCACTTCGCCCTTCTTCTTGTAATACCTTCTGGAAATCAAGACGCCAATGGGTATGACGAAATAGGGGTAATAGTTGATATCATAGCGCTCATTGAGCAGCAAAAAGAATTGGACAAAAGCAATGAGCGCGATCAAGGCCCCCCAGAGTACATACAATTTACCGTCTTCTTCAAAACGAGTCTTGGCATCCTGTATGACCTGAGAAATAAGACTTAGGCTTTCCTGGGGAGATAATTCTTTTGCGTCCATGATGAAATTTTGATTAAAGGTAAACTAGTTTACGATATAAACCAAATTTGGTTTTAGCTGCTTGAAAAGAAGGGGGAGTGGGCATTTTATGAAAAAGGGAAAGGAAGCCTTAACTTATAAAAGCTAATTCAAGATCGCATGAAACCTACTTACTACTTCCTCATCGGCCTTCTTTTCCTTTTTCCTTCCTGCAAAGAAAGTAAAGCACCCACTGATCCCGTCTCCAAATCTCTGGAATTTCAAGCCTGGGAAGACACCCAACAACCTACAGGTAGTCCGACTTATCTGGCCCTGGGAAATTATGCGAAAGTCCTTTGCTCGGCAGTTTTCGTTTCGGGCAGAGAGATCGATGAGGCTGCAATAAGCAGCAAGATGGAACTCTTTTTTCCGGAAGAGCAGGAGATTCAATATTTCCTGGATGAAGCCGAGAAGAGAGTAAGGGTTAGCATAGCAGGGGATACAAGTAGGAGTGCTACTTTTTATGGGGATCAAGGCTGTATCCTGGATCGGAAAGAAGGCCTGGAGTTTACTCCCGTTGAAGTCATTTCTCAATTGCCCCCTGCAGAAGAGGTAGATTGGCCGATGGGGGACAGGATTACAACAGAAATGCCTGTTATCAATGAGGAGAAATATGCAGGAGTATTGGAAAAAGCCTTTGCTCCGGAGGCCTACACAGCCGCTTTCGTAATAGTAAAAGATGGGGAGATCATTCTGGAAAAGTATGGGAATGGGGCCGACAAGGATATGCAATTGGAAAGCTGGTCCATGGGCAAAAGTCTGACGGCTACTTTGATCGGACGGCTTATGCAGATGGGGGAACTGGACCTGGACCAAAAAGCTCCTATAAAAGAATGGCAAAGGACGGGGGATCCAAGAGGGGAAATCAGCATTCGTCAATTGCTCAATATGAGTTCGGGCCTACGATTTGCTGCCCATCGTGATCCCGATCGTAAAATCCCTTTACTCGAATTGCCTCACTTATACATCTATATGGAAGCTTTGGATGTATTTGATTTTGCAGTAAATCGACCCCTGGAATTTGTACCGGGAAGTACAGGCCGATATCGCAATTGTGATCCGCTCACTTTAGGTAAAATCGTCAGAGAAAAAGTCGAGGCTATGGGAAGGAATTACCACCAATGGCCACAAGAGGAACTCTTCGATAGAATCGGGATCAGAAAGCAGGTCCTGGAAACCGATATCAAAGGAAACTTCATATTGACCGGTTTTGATTATGGAACCGGCCGAAACTGGGCACGGATGGGAATGTTATACCTGAATGAAGGGATATGGCAGGGAGAACGATTACTGCCTGAGGGATTTAGCGATTTTGTTGCTACTCCTGCCCCTGGCTGGAAAATCCCGGAATATGGGGGACAGTTCTGGCTCAATGAAGGGAATCGATGGGAGAGCCTGCCTGAAAATGCCTATTTCATGGCGGGTGGCGGAGGCCAGAGGGTCATTATCAGCCCTTCGGATAAGCTTGTGATTGTTCGGCTGGGGCATAGCAAAGGAGGCCCGCATATGGTCGAGAGTTTGAATGCAGCGATAACGGAATTGATGGAGGTTCTTAACTAGCTCATACAACTTAATTATTATAAGATTAATGAGTTCAAACTTCTCTGAGTTCTTTCCTGACAAGCTCTTTTATTCGATTAATAAAGATATACCAGCATAAAAAAACACAATTGACCGGCCAAGGGTAATTGTAATAAACGTCCCCAAAGAGGCATCATATCGGTAAACAGCTGAACTGTACATCAGAATCATAGGAAATGCTTTTAATAATATAGAAAATGAATAAAGCCTAATTATCTGGTTACTGTTACCTAAATTTAGGTATATCAATGATGTATGAATCTCAGGGCTTAGGTATTTTTCTTTCTCCCCAATCAATAATTTGTCTAGGTAAAGGGCATATCCTACCTTATTTTGCATTCATCAAAAGCTGATTAAAATGAATCAAAAGTTATCTTTTTTAATTCTATCATTGATCTGTATCTGGAGTCACTCATTATTAGGGCAGGTAGATGGAAATCAAGCATTCAAAATCTTTGATGTAGAGCTAGGGCAAGAGATATCCCTTGAAAAACTTCGAGATGCAAGCAGTGAGTTTGATGTCCTTTTCTGGGGAGAGGAGCACGATGATAGCCTCGGCCATATTTTGCAAGATAGCCTTTACCATCTCCTACTTAATCGATACAATACCGTAGCCCTCAGTATGGAAATGTTTGAAACGGATGGACAGTATATTCTGGATGAGTATTTGGACGGCCTTATTACGGAAGAAAAATTTCTCAGTGATGCTCGCCCCTGGGCAACCTATGAGCGTGCCTATCGACCCTTATTGGAAAGAGCAAAGGAAGGAAAACAGGCGGTTATTGCAGCCAATGCCCCCCGGCGCTATGTAAGTATGGTAAGCCGTAATGGGCTCGGGGAGTTGGAAAAATTGTCTAAAACAGCAAAGGCCTATTTACCACCTTTACCCATTTATACAGAAGATAAGGACTATAAAGATCGCTTTGATGAAATCATGTCCCAATCCCCTCATTCATACGATCCCAAAATTTTCCATGCACAATGTACCTGGGATGCTTCTATGTCTTTTCGTATTTATAAACACTGGAAAAAGAACAAAGGAGAGCTAATTTTTCACTTAAATGGACGTTTTCATACCGACTATAAACTAGGAACTTTTCACCAACTGCAACGATTGAATAAGAAACTCAGGATTGCAAATATATCTTGTTTCCCAGTTGAGAACTTTGAGAAGATCAACTGGAGTGAACATGCAGACAAGGCTGACTTTATCATTGTTAGTAAGAAAGACTAAGCTCCCTAGTTTATGGATTGTCCCTGAGCTATTATATAAGGCTTAATTAATCCACATCTGCAATCCGGAAAATCTGATTTCCATTCATTTCCTGATCGGGTACCTGAATTTGGATAAAAGGCTTCTGCGTAGCCGCATGACAGGCATTGCAGGAGGTAACCAGCATTTTATAGGAACTTTGGAAATGGGTATAGCTTTTTTGGTGAATGCTTGCTTCCACCATCTCTAAAGCAGGTAATGGCATTCGAGCTACCAGTTCAGATACATTTTGGCCTTCTTCCTCTATATCACTTTCCTGAAGTTCCTTGATCACTTCTTCTATTTCGTGCGTGTAAAAAGAGGCTAATTCCCAGTTTTCATTATTTCCCGCATACCAAAGTTTAGTTCCAAAGCGCTGGAACCTTTCCATGGCATCCAATAAAACAGCCTCTGAATCATGTGTTCCTTCAATCTTTTGGGCATGTACGTGTTCAAGCTGTTCCTTTAAATCCTGAATCTGGGTCCTACTACTTACTGCCTGAAAGCAAAAAAGGCTAGTCATACCTACAAGCAAGAAGATGTATAGGTGGTTCTTGTTCATGTATTTAAACTAGTCTGCTTCCATAAATTTAAAAAAGTCAATTTGTATAAATTATTACGCCTATATATTCTCGTTTATCATACTAAATTTCCAGGATCAGTGGATATCCATCTTGCATCAATCTTCCTACATTAAGGTTCCAAATTTTCCTGCAATCAATGGATAAAGCCCAGGTCAAATTTATTCCTTCCGGAGATTCTGAACTCCAAAAAAATCGTCAAGGGATACTACATCCATGAAGGTGAGGCGGAAGACTTTCATTCCTTTGTCACTTTCTACCAAAACATCACGACTTGCCTGAGCATCTACAAGGATGCAGAGCTTCAGGGATAGGGGAGCAGTGATTTCGAGAAGGAGAAGCTTTCGGATTATTTTGATCAATTATCTGATCGTCATGATTTGCCTGCGCTAAAATTCACGCCTGTTGAGGGCGAAAGTCTCTATGAAAAGTTGAAGAAGGAGATTTTGGACGATGGGTGAGTGGGGAAACACTGTGTCACCCTGGACCCCGTTGAAGGGCCTAAGGCCTACTCACTGTTTTTTCCATAATTCTTCATATCAAGTGGAAACACAAGAACAAATCTAAAGGTCATCCCGGAAGCTATCAGATGTCCGGAATCTCTAGCCCTCATCGTATTTGCAAGAGATCCCGGCTCTTAGGTTAAGGCCGGGATGACAGTGAATTTACTTCACAATCCGTGTCACCCTGACCAACGCGGAAGGGTCTAAAACACCTTGATTATCTTATGAAAGATAAATTCGATTGAAAATCGGATAAATGAGTTTGAGGCCCCTCGACATGGGGAGGACGTCATTGTCCGAGTTTACTCATAACTCAGCCCATGCCCATACTTATAAAGAGGTTTTTCAGAATCATAGGGTACATCCTCCAATTGATTATTGGCAGCTTCTACAGAAGAAGGAATCTCCACTGGAAGCTTACCACTGGGATTAAACTTCCCGAAAATCATTTCAAGGATAATTTCTTCCTGGCACTCAAAGTCAGCAATCATGGCTTTACTGGCAGCATCTATTTCCGGAACTATGGGAGGACGAGTAATGGTTAATACTGTTATTGTAGGTTTGGATTGGGTTCTCTCCAAAATTTCAGCTTTTTCATCCTCCTCAAAATCAAGACGCCCTTGAGGAATCATCATTTCCAGGATGTTGCTTCCTATTGGAGGAGATGAGGGAGTGGTCAATTTTTGCACAATCACGTCCGCCTCATCCATATTATCTACAACTTGAGGAAATTTCTCAGCCAGACTTTCTGCATTCATTCCATGCAGATAAACTTTGGTATCAGGTGAAAGCGGAAGGAAATTTTCCTCATTTTTCAACAAAACCATGGATTTTCTTTGTGCCTCTTTCCCTTTCTCAACAAAAGTAGGATTGCCAACGATATCTGTCTTGTCCGGATCAACAAAGGGATCATCAAAAAGCCCCAGGGTAAATTTATCTCTAAGCAATCTTCTCACTGAAATATCCAGCCTTTCTTCCGATAAACTTCCCTCTTTCACCAATTCCACCACCAAATCTACTCCATATTCACCCCCAAACAGGTCACATCCTGCATCAAGCGCTTTATTGATTCGATCTTTTTCGGATAAATTCTCTACTCCCCAGGCAGAAGCTTCTTTCACAGGAGAATCCGATATAATGCCCCAATCTGTCGCGACCACCCCATCAAAACCTAAGGAGTCTCGCAATAAGCCCTGAATAATTTCCTTATTAAAACCGAAGCCAACTTCTTCAAATCCCACTCCCTTGGGGACTCCATAATAAGGCATATACTGGGCCGCATGGGCAGCGATAGAACCTTCGATAAATGGAAGTAAATGATAATCAAACTTATCACCGGGATAAACTTGCCCTTTGCCCGAAGCAAAGTGCGCATCCAGGCCTTTTTCTTGAGGGCCTCCTCCCGGAAAATGCTTGACCTGACAAGCTACACTCGTATTGGATAAGGTATCTCCCTGAAAACCGAGGACATAGGCTTTGATTAGCTTTGCGCTCAATTCTGCATCTTCCCCGAAGGTTCCATTTACCCTCGCCCAACGAGGATCCGTAGAAATATCAGCCATCGGATGCTGGGCAAGACGAATCCCAATCGCCAGATATTCCTGACGAGCTATGTCTCCAAATTCATGCACCAAAGCAGAATCCATTGTTGCTGCCAAACCCAATTGAGAAGGCCAGGTAGAAATCCACTGACTTTCTGCACTAGCCCCTGCCATCCCAGTCGCTCCATGTCTGGGATCAGAAAGCAAGGTAATGGGAATTCCCAGACGAGTCCTTTCCGCTAAATCCTGAAGATTATTATTCCAGATGGCATAGTTCCGGGCCGATGTACCAAAGAGATTCTGGACCTGGTTCATTTTATATTTGAGGATGGTCGTAGAGGTATTTTCGCCTATAATAGAAAAGGGATCAGAAGGAGTCGGAATCTCCATGAGGGAGCCATCGGGATTCATGGCGAGAAAGTGTGAAAACAACATTCCTGCTTTCTCTTCAACTGTCATTTGCCCAAGAATATCTTCTACCCTATCAGCTTGAGGTGCGCGCACATCTTCGTACACATCCAAGACTCCATTTTTATTCAAATCCCTGAACGTATGTCCATCTATAGTAAGTCGGGGAGTGGGTTCACCCGCCAGCCCCATATTTCGGGAGGACTCTATGCCCCATTTGATCCGAAATATGACAAAGGTAATAAGTAGTATCAATAGAAGTCCTCCGAAAAGGTAGGCGAGTAGTTTAAATATCTTTTTCATTGTAGACTAAAGATAAGCGATAAATGTAAGATTGGCAGCATCAGGATTTCCGCACATCCTTTCCCAGGATTTTATCTTTTGAGATAGTTTCTAATTAGGCCTAACATTAGCAGCATTTTTTTCGTCTATTTGTAAAAGCATCTTCTCAGGTATTGCCAGCTTCACACTTATGGATCTCGGTCTTCAACTACTGTTTTTCTTCAGCGCATTAGGAGTTTTCAATGGCTTTCTGATGAGTTTCTATTTTCTCTTCATCGCCAAACCCAGTCGAATACAAAATCGCTATCTGGGTTTAATGATTCTGATGCTGAGTCTTCGAATTGGTAAGTCGGTTTGGTATTATTTTGATAACAGCATTTCGAAAAACATTCTGCAGATCGGCCTTTCTGCCTGCGCATTTATTGGGCCCTTTCTTTATTTCTACTTGAGGAGTGTACTAAAGGGGGAAGAAAACTTCCAGAAAGAAGTTCGTATCACGCTCTCGATTTTATTGGGAGGAATTTTGACTGTGGGTTTCTTCTTTCCTTATATTTCAATGCCCGAATATTGGAATCCGGAAATCACCCAGGGCATATATGCAGTCTGGGCAATCTTTATAGGATTCGCTGCCTATGAAATCCGTGGCCTCATTCAAAAGCTCTTTAGTTCAGATGCGCCTTTATCCCTCCAGGAAAAATGGCTGCTAGTCGTCTTTTTCACCAACCTCCTCATTTGTCTGGTCTTCCATTCAATTTTGTATCTGGGATTTCCTTCCTACATTTTCGGCCCTATTACTTTTTCCTTTGTTTTCTATATCCTCTTGGGCTTTTTACTTTTCTTCCCCAAAGGTCAGGACATTGTAAAGGGAGAAAGGAAGGCCTATCAAAAGAAGAAGATCGCTTCGGATAAGCTTACCGGAATTAAAAAAGGCCTCAGAGAACTCATGGAAGAGCAGCGTCTCTTTACACAAGCAGATTTAAAATTGGAAGAGCTTGCACGACAGCTTTCCCTTTCGCCTCATACCCTTTCCCAATTTCTCAATGAACATCTGGGCAAGGGCTTTTCTGATTTTGTAAATGAGTACCGGGTAGAAGCTGCTTGCAAACTTCTTCAGGAAGAGCATAAATACACGGTCGAAGGAATCGGCAATTTGGTAGGCTTTCGTTCTCGTTCCTCTTTCTATGCGGCTTTCAAAAAACTCAAAGGGAGTACTCCTTCTCAGTTCTCCAAGGCCCTGAAACTGTCCTGATTTTGTTTGAAATTATAGATTCAGACAAAATGGACACAAAATAGAGCTCTTTTGTGCAGATTTTCTCCTAGTCTTGGGAAAAATCACAGCAATGAAGCAAATCATAGGTAGTCTTCTTTTCTCACTCTTATTCAGCATCTCTTTTGGCCAAAGTGAAAGGGAAAAGGTTGAAATTCCCCTCAACGACTATATGGTCGGCACCTCTTACAATTATCCTGATCAGATCAGGAGGGCTTTTATCGATTCGGCGACTTTGTACCTGGATCGGAGGGGAGAAACCTGGATTGCCAGCCCGGATAAATATGCAGCTCTATTTGAAAGGCGTCCCAAGGGAGAATTTAGCGGCAGAACCAGCAAGCTCCTTTCTGTAGAAATCTTCCAAAACATCGCCCAGGCAGAAATCGAAGTTTTGATTCCCTCTATTGAAGCTCGTTTTATCGACCTCATTCTCCTCAAAAAAATAGGAGAGGAGTGGAAGATCATCAGCAAAACTGCTACTCGCTACTCAACCGCTACTTCCTATAAAGGTCCCGAGCAAAAAGTAATCATGGAAGGTCTGAAAAAGCCCTGGAGCATGGACTTCATCGATGCAAATGAAGTCATTCTGGCAGAAAAGGACGGAGACCTCTTGCGCATCAACCTTAAGTCAAAGGAAAGGCATGTGATCAAAGGATTTCCCAAAGACCTTTTTACTGATCTGCCGCTAGATGTGACTAAGTATCCTCAGGGAACTTATCCGGCTAGCGAGGACGGAAAAATCATCAGGGCGAATGCGGGCATACTGGAAGTTCTACTCGATCCGGCTTTTAAAGAAAACCGTCGCATCTATGTTTCTTATGTCGCTGAAAAAGGAGATCGTTATGCCTTAAAAGTGATTCGTGCAGTATTGAAAAACGATCGATTGACGGAAATAGAAACTTTGCTGAATCCCGGTCCATATGTTCCCGGTGTTTATCATTTTGGAGGAGGTATGTGCTTTGGGAAAGATGGCAAGCTTTACATTACGGCAGGCGAACGATTGTTTTATGAATATCTGGCGAAAGGCTTGCCGATAGCCCAGGATGTTACAGATGAACGCGGCAAAATCTACCGCATCAATCCCGATGGCAGCATGCCCGAGGACAATCCTGACTTTGGGTCAGATGCCGTGAAGGGCATCTACGCTTTTGGGATACGGGCTGCACAAGGGATTACGATGCATCCCGAGACCGGGGAACTTTGGTTTAGCGAGCATGGAACCATACAAGGAGATGAAATCAATCTCTTGCAAGCAGGTGCCAATTACGGCTGGCCCAATGTTACTTCTGGCAGACTTCGCTCCCAAGGTTACGAACCTCCTTCATTAGAAAATCCAGTCTATACCGATCCCATTCATTATTGGCTACAGACCGTGGCTCCTACTGGGCTCGTTTTTTATACAGGCGAAAGCTTTCCTGAGTGGAAAGGCGACTTGATTGTACCCGGTCTTTCCCGAGGCAGTCTTTGGCGACTAAATTTGGATGGGCATACCGTCAAATCTGCCCAGGAACTTTTCACCGATAGACATGTACGACTTCGCAAAGCAGAAATGGGCCCTGATGGTAGGCTCTATATATTGACGAGCGAGGAAAATGGAAAGATCATTGAGATCGTAAGGGAGTAGTATATCAAGAAAATAGTCTCAAAATATATATGAGACGCCTCATCAGAGGATCTGAGGCTAAGGGGAAAAGTGGCTTTCCTAGTTTTGAATTGTTTGAACTCAATTCATCTATTATGCGAAATCTACTTTTTCTTTTAGCCTTTCTTCCATTTTTTAGTCTCTCCGCCCAAAATTCGGTTCGTTTTGAAGTAAAGGATATTGGCGTTAAAGGCAATCAATAAAAGAGCTCCACAGAGGAAAGAAAATGCGGTTTTCATATTACTTGGATTAAAAGGTTATGAGCATTCAGCTTCCGATATAAGGAGAAAAATAGAACGAACTGAACACTCGCTAAAACATTGAATTCGAACCCAAGGAGCAGATAGTCAGCAAATTGTGAAAGGAGATTCGGGTGAGGGGTCTGGAAAATGGGTGAATGAACTATCTTGCGGAGTAGGCGATTTATGAGATTTCGAGCATCTAGGGGCTCGAGGCCTTTATTTGTATATTTGTAGTAAGGGTTCAACAACTATTTCTACATGTGCATATTGAGAAGGTCCATTTTTTCTTTGTGTTTTTCATTATGCTTCGCCTTGACGGCCCAGGCACAATCAGATAGTCTGCAAATGCCTTTGGATCGCTTGGGAATTCAAGACCTATTATTAGGGGATAGTATTCTGATCAGCACACAAGTCTCAGCAGCCAGTAAATCTCTACAAAATATTTCTGAGCTTCCTTTCCCCATCTTTGTAATCAGGAGAAGTGAGATTGTGAGTAACGGATATATAACCTTGGCAGATGCCTTAAAGTCTATGCCCGGCATACGAGTTTCTCAGCCAGGTTCAGCCTTAGAAGGGGAAACCTTTACGATGCGGGGACTAATGGGAAATACTTATGCGAAGATTCTGATTAATGGTAATCCTGTTAAACCTTATGTGGTGAGCGGAATGCCTATTGGTGCCCAGCTCCCTATTCAACAAGCAGAAAGAATAGAAGTAATATATGGTCCAGCCGCTGCTTTGTATGGGGCTGATGCTTCTGCGGGTGTAATAAATATCGTTTTGGCTGAATCGGAAAGACCCGTTTTCACCAAGGCAAGTCTGCACATTGGTTCTGATAATTACAGAAGCCTGAATCTCCTATTTGGGGGAAAGATTGGTAGGGGAAAGGACATCCTGCGATTTCGATTGTTTGGGATGGATACCCGCTTCGATGATCGAAGGATTTTTTATGAAGAAGACGTCCTATATGAGCCCCTGAATTATATCGGGCCCAATATTGATACCACTGATATTTTGAATGATCCCAATTTCGTACGAAGAGGAGATAACCTTATTATTCAAGATACTCCTCATGAAAGTCGGTCGTTGGGAGGAGAGATTAACTATCGTTTCCTCAGCTTTTCAGTGATGAATATGAACCGTAGAGATCATAGTTCCCTTGGGCTAAATCCAACTGCTGTATCCTATGCAAATCCCCTTTCAAGCATAGGGGAGAATATTCTCTCGGCCAATCTCAAGAGTAATTTTACTTTTAAAAATATCCGATCAGAAACCCAGTTGGGATTTCTGAAATATGATATGGAAAACAGGTCTAGCACCCTCTATGTCCATCCCATTCTGAATGCTATTATGAATGGAGGGCTTTCGGATACCACCAATCTTGAGGGGCTTAAACAACAGATAGAAAACAACTTCTTTTCAGGCCTTCGATTCATGGGGGCCAGGTCTCGGGAGTTTAGTATAGAGCAAACCCTGAATACGCCTGTTTTTTCGCGAGGAGATTTGAGTCTGGGTTTTAAATATTTGGTTGGAAATGGGAATGCGCTCCAGGAATTCCAGCAACGAATTGTAAATTTTGACAGGAACGAAGCCGTTAATCTTAATCCGGCTTTCGAAGATCAGAACATAGATGAATACAGTTTCTTTCTCCAACTCTTCCAACCGATTGGCCGGCAACTTAATTTGCTTATAGGGGGCCAGTATCTAAATAGAAATAATGGAGATTTTGCCGCTAAGGTAGATGTTTTCAACCCCCGACTGGCTTTATTATTTAAGGCAAATAACAAACTGCAGTTTCGCGCGTCTTACAGTACAGCCATTCGAGCGCCTTCTCCTTTCTTCAGTGCCACTACCTATACCTTTGACCAAAATAATTTACATATACTTACTACAGGAGCGGGCCAATTAGAAGCCGAAGAAACGCGTTCCTATGAATTGGGGATGAGATGGAGCAATTACGATAATATTAATCTTGATATCAGCACCTCTTACATCCGCACCAATAAATTCATTAATTATAATGTCGCCTTTGAAGGAGGAAGTTTCAACCAAGCGCCTACTGGATTCACCCTGGGATACTTTAATGATGAAAATTCTTTCGCTGAGCTTTTTGATTTTCAGGCTTATTTGAGGATAAGAGATCTGATTCCTTCCATCAAACTAGGCACAACCTTTGGATTCAACTATTCCCGAGGCACTGAAGGCCTTACAACTACAAGCCTGAGAGAATTCGCAAATGATTTTCGCGTCCTGGAGGATGTACGGGCACATCCCAATGTCATTTCCCGCTTATCCATTTATGCTATGCCTCTGAAGGATTTTCTGATACGATTGGATCAGTATTTTGCCTCCCGTTCCTTGACCCGGAATTCCTTCCGTCTAAATAATCCAGATAGAATGAACGAAGGTCTTAGCTTCTACAATGATGGTTATTATACCCTCGATCTTAGCCTAAACTATGAAGTAAACAGAAACTTTTTGCTATATGTGAAATGTTTTAATCTACTAAATGCAAGGTACGCAGGTATAGATGCCTCTTCAAGCAATGATGTATTGCTGTATAATCCACAGTCCCAATTTCTCTTCCGCCTCGGCATAAATTATGAGCTAAACTAATTTCGGTTCCATGTATTTCAGAGTCTTACTCGTACTTAGCCTACTAAATTTATTCGGTCTTGATTTTTCCACTTTAAGGGCTCAGGATACCCTGAGTGTTTGGAAAATGTTGGATCAGGCTGCCCAGATGGATACAGTTGATCGGGCAAAGGATAAATACGAGGCCGCCTATACCCTGGCTAAACAACTGGATTATGATAGGGGGGTACTGGCTAGTCTTCAACGATTGATTCCCTTGGAATTGGAAACGGAGAATACTTCCAATGCCTTGCGGTATTTGTTGGAAGAGGTAAAGCTCTTAGAGAATGTGCAGGCAGATGAAAAAAGGCGGAAGGCCTTGATTAAAATCGGAGACCTTTACAGTGAGCAAGCATTATTTACGGAAGCAATCCTCTATTATAAGCAGGCCAGGGAAGGGATAATGGGGAATAGAAATGAGGAAACTAAAAGCCTGGATGAAAAGATTGGATTCAACTATAGTCAAGAGGGAGAAGCCGATAGCGCCCTAGTTTTTTATGCTAATTTGATCGAGCTGTATGGGGAAGATAAATACTATCGACTGAATACCCTAAGAAAAGTGGTTGCCGCTTATCAGGAGGCTCGTAATTATGAAGCTTCACTTGCCTTTAACCTCCAGATCAAGACCTTGATGGAAGCTAATCAGGAATTTCAGGGAGAATTAGGTACAATCTATAATAACCTTGGATATACACATGTATTTCTGGGGAAATATGGAAATGCAAGCCAATGGTTTCTGAAAGCGGAGGATCATTTTGAAAATGACCACGAACGCCTAGTTGTTTTATATACCAATCTGGGGATCGCCTACTTCAATAATCGTGACTTTAAATTAGCGACGCAGTATTTACGCAAGGCTCTTTCCCTCGCGAAAGAATCTGATCTGGTCAATAAAGGAAATATTAGCAATGTACTGGCTAATATATACCTACAAACTGACGACTATTTCAATGCCCAAAACTTTAATCGCGATGCCCTTGAATTTGCAGATCAGAGTAGAAATCCTCAACTAAAATCAGATGCATATGCTACAGCAGCGGAAATCCATTCTCGCTTATACGAATATGAGGATGCGATCAAAGCCTATAAAATACATCTGGGGCTACGGGATTCCATCCTGATAGAGAATCGCATGGAACAAGAACGCTTGTTCAGAGAAAAACTGGCACTTGAAAAAACAGAGAAAGAGGTAAAACTCCTCTTGATTCGAGGGGAAATTCAGGACCTAACCATTGCGCAGTTACGAACGGAAAAGGAGCGGCAGAAATTGGAAATCGACAATTTGAATCTTGATGCTTTGAAATCTCAAAATGAGATAGAGATCATGACGCAGGCGAAAGAGATCCGGGAAACGAAGCTAAAAAACCAGGAACTGGAAACCCAAAGAACCCGGCAACAGTTGGCCTTGCTTGAGGGCGAACTTGAATTACAAAGTCGTGAACGGGATCTGGCAGAGTTGGAAAAAGAAGAGGCATTGACTAAGGCAGAATTGGAACGAACTGAGGCGAAAGTCGTAGAGGGTGAGCAAGCGCGGAAAATCCTGGAAAAGGATAAGGAGCTATTCCAAAGAAATGCACTGGTCCTTATTCTTATTTCCCTGATGATCTTACTTGGTCTGGTTTACACGCGCAAAACCAATAAAAAACTGAGACAACAGAAATTAGAACTTGAAGCGGAACAGGAAAAATCAGAAAGTCTACTCTTAAATATCTTGCCCAATAGCGTTGCGCAAGAATTAAAAGAAAAAGGAAGAACTACCCCTAAAAAATACGAGAGTGTTAGCATCCTCTTTTCGGATTTTGTGGACTTTACGCGTATATCGGCCGCTAGCTCACCAGAAGAAATCATAGCTGAGCTCAACGATTGCTTTAAAGGCTTTGATGCCATTATGGAAGCTGAAGGAATCGAAAAAATTCAAACGATCGGGGATGGCTATCTTGCTGTGGGAGGTATACCTGAAGAAGCTCCCGGACATGCAATAAAATGTGTTGCTGCAGCAAAAAAGATGATTGCTTTCCTAGAAGAAAGAAATCAGCATAGCAGTATCCAGTGGAAAGCCAGGATTGGTATTCATTCGGGTGAGATTACCGCAGGGGTAGTCGGCACGAAAAAGTTTGCCTACAACATTTTCGGCGATACTGTCAACACAGCAAGTCGAATTGAAACCGCAGGGGAGCAGGGGAGGATCAATATTTCGGCGAGCACCTATGATTTGATCAAGGAGCGTTTTGATTGTGAGTATCGGGGGAAAATTAGTGCCAAAGGGAAGGGGGAACTGGATATGTATTTTGTGAAGTGATTCCTTTTGAGGGTAACAAAATTGATCTTTCTGTTTACTAAATAGATTATGGCCCAGAATGATCCATTCTGGGCCAATTTTTTTCATAGGCAATAACATGCTCTATTCAGGACTGAATCTGGTGTTCCGTTATCCGGTTTTAATAACTTCATACATAATCTCACCCTCATGAATGACAGCCTTATATTGGGTGTCTTCTACCAGATAATAGGTGTTTCCTTCAATCTCAATTTCTTGGTACCCATCCGGTATGCTCTCAACCAAGGCACCAAGTGGTGCCTGAACTACTTCGAACTCTTTCCCTTTAGCCAAATAATAAGTTCCATTATAGTAAAAATAGGTTCTCTTCTGAACATTAATACTTCGGTAGCCAATGGGGAGGCTTGTAATCCGAATACCCATGGGAGCTGCAACGACGATATATTGATTTCTGTAGGGCTTATAAAAAATGCCCTTACTAAAGCGATAGCCTATGCTATTAAATCTGATTAATCGCGTTTGCGCCGGAACTACTTTTACATAAGTACCACGTTTGGGTAGATGAGCATATCTTTTGGCTGGAGAGACGGCTCTAACTTTCTTTTTCACTTTTCGATGCTGTGCCTGCATCTGATGGGACCCCAGCAAAAGGATTGTCATGGATAGAAACATGACTTTGAGCATCTCAAATGCTAACTTTTTGAATTTCATAATATGTTTGTTTTGTTGTTGTGCTAATTCGACAAAAGCATATTCGTTTTTATTCCATGCAAGCAGAATATCCATGATATATTTTCATAGGAATCGCCTCAATTGTTTTAAACAATTGAGGCGATTCTTTTAATCAGTCTTCTGCATAAAAATTGATTAGGCTCTCGCCTTACATTTTTCCTTTTAGCCCTCTATCTTTTCAAATACCTCCCCCATATATCTCAATCCCATCACTTTTCCCTCTTCCACCAAAAAGGGAACCACTCTACCCGATCCTGGTATCCAACCCGCTCTGAACATATCTTGTTCTTTATAGGGAGTAGGGACACAGTAAAGGTTTCCATATTGCATGAATATCTCTTTCCCTTTCATTTTCACCTCTATTTTTCCATAACGCTCACTTTCAAAAGTTCCGCAGTAATCTTCAAATGGCAGGCTGAGTTTCCACTCTCTTTTTGCAAGATCAGCTTCATGATTAGCGACTCGCTCTTGTAGCTGCCTAATTTGTCCTAGCAATTCCTCTTTGGTTTTTTTGAAATCTTCTTCAGATTCCATGTTCCCCAGCAAATAATCATAGGCAAAAGCTGCATAAAGATCCTTAAGCCCATTTCCTGCAATGCCTTCATTTACCATAACAGCTACTCCTATTCCTTTCTCTGGCAGAAAGGAAATATTGGTTAAAAAGCCGGGGAAGCCCCCAAAATGCCAGACGGCTTTTTCTCCTTTATAATGACCAATTTGCCAACCTAAACCATATCCTTCTCCCACAAAAAATGGATTGGGCGTCTTGCCATCTGTTATGGCTTGTCGATTGGCCTCTACTATCTCGCGGGGAAAGATTTGCTTTCCATTTAGCTTCCCATTTCCAATCTGAACCTTGAGCCAGTTGGCCAGATCATCGGCATTGGTTATTAAGCCTCCGGCAGCCTGCATGGTATTGTCTTGCTTATTCAAATATACCCGTTCGATATTTTCTACTGACCTTCCCAAATATGGAGCAGCCAGGGGCCAATTCCCTTCTTCAGCTTTGGAAATGTAGCCTGTTGTACGATTCATACCCAAAGGCGTAAATATCCGTTCCTCCAAATGATCTCTCCAGTTTTTACCCGTTACTTTTTCCAGGATAATCGCATAAATGTTGTAGCCGACATTGGTATAAGAGAATGTACCGTGTCCCACTTTGTTGGCTTCACAGTACTTCATGAGATTCAAGCGCGTTTGAAAATCGTGATTGCCGGTATAGGCTACTCGAAATCCTATGGGTGAATTATCAATGCCTGAAGTATGGGTCAGCAAGTCTCGAATTTTGATCTGATCGACTGGTACATCCTCCGGGAAGTTGATAGTTGGAAAGTATTTGCTCAAAGGATCGTCCAGCTTGATTATGTCTTCTTTATCCATCAGACTGGCAAGTAAGGCAGTAAAAGACTTGGTACTGGAAGCGATATAGTAATTGCTCTCTGCATTAGACTTTAGCTTGTTCTCCAAATCCGCATATCCAAATCCTTTTTTGTAGAGAGTTTTATCTCCCTGAACCACAACGATAGATACACCTGGGACAGATCCAAACTCCTCCAATGTGGATTTGTAGAATTTGTCAGCCGATTTTTCAAATGCTTTTTGACTGGCTTTCTTTTGTGCGCTGAGGCTGCCTATCGAAAGGTAGATACATAGGATTAGCAAGCCCAGATTTCTTATTGTTAGCTTCATAGTATTGGTTTTTAGCCAAAACTATTCTAGCCAATCTCCTCATTCTTGTACAAATGAAACCTAGAGGTCAAAATTTTGCATGAATTTGCGAAAACGAGCAGGGCTCAACCCAAAGGCTGATTTAAAATAGCGACTTAAGTGGCTTTGATCCGAGAAGCCTTCCTGATATGCAATTTGTGCAATGATTTCTTTGGAAGAGGCCAACTGATGCAAGGCATTTTGTAGGCGGAGGTTCTGCACATAGTCTTTCACCGAGCAATGGTGATATTTTCTAAAAACACGAGCCAAATATATCGGATGTACCCCGGCCTCATCTGCTAATATTTGTAGGCCTGTGCCCGGATACATATATTCATCCTCGATTTTCTCACGTACGCGATCCAACCAGTCTGGCTTTAATTTCACCGGATCTAATTTCTGCTCCAACAAAACCGAAAACATTTCTACCATACTTTCTTCCAACTCCTGCTTATTAGGCTGATTTTTTAGCTCGTATAAAAAGTTACAAATCGAGCGTGAGTAGGGGAGCCCCTGGTACCAGCGCCAGGGAGAATAGTGTTTAGGGAATAGACTTTCTATGTATCTATCCTCAACAATCAAGGAAATAAGCCGGGCACCTTTCGGCCCAAAATCATTTTTGTGTATGACAGTATCCGGTTTTACAACCAGGCTCGCTGTTTGAGCATAAATCTCCTTTGAACCTACTTTTTCTTTGAGCTCACCTGATATGACAATGCTGATACGGGAAACCTCATCCCGATGGGCTGGATAGCTGTGATGTGGATGATAGGAAATGTCGGCGATGCGATTTTTCCGATCCAGGAAGTTGATGTGCAAATGATCAGGATGTGTCATAGCAGCAGTTTTCCGTTTTCTTTCTTTACGAGATTTTAAGGGAAATGGATGGCCCTAATTCTTTTGTTTATAATAATCCTGTTAAGCGACTATAGTAATTGTACAATCGATGTTCCCATTTTTCCCAGAAAGACCGCTGGGGGTCATGAAGAACGATATAATCTCCCAGGCTCACCAAAGCTCTGAATATCCAAATGTGATTTCCCACTGAAGCTTTAGATGCTCCTGTATTCCCAAGAAAAATATATCCAAGTCCAGTTCTGTTATCCATCCACATCATCGTATTGATATATGAGTCCCCACCATTCATACCCGTTAGGCTGTAGGTAACCCCATATTGGTTTCTATCCATCATCCAGAAGAGTCCCTGTTGATCAACTTCTCGACCTGATACTTCATTTGACAGGGCAGGGGAAAGCAATTCCTGATAGGATTCTGGGGAAAGGAGATTTGGGTCTTGCCTCATCATGGCTTGCGCATATTTTGTGAGATCTTGTGCATTTGTGATCATATCTCTCACTGGATAAAGATGTACGCCCTGAGATTTGATTAGCTCATATCCTGCTTGGGAAACAGGGGCATAGTGCTGACTGAATAATTCTTGTTGAACTCTTTCCCTAAACCAAGCGGTATGTTTCATGCCCACTTTCTGAAGGAGATGTTTTTGGCAAAAATCATCATAGGTCTGACCGCTTTTGTATTCGATGATATAAGCAGCTAGTGCAGAACCAAGATTGGTGTAATTCCAATGCGTCCCGGGCAGATGTTCCGTAAAAAGAACCTCTCCATATTTTCCTCTTTCAAAATAATCCCGCATAAACTCTTCCATAGAAGCTGTTTTCTCTGACTCATCCACATATAAAGATTCAACTACCTCTTCATTATAATCAAGGGAAGAAGTGTGCATAGCCAAATGACGGATATTGATAGGCTCATTAGGGAAATAGGGATTGTTGACTTTGAAAGGGAGATGAGCATTGATGGGATCATCTAGTTCAAAAAAGCCTAGCTCAACCCCTTTAAGCAAGCAAAATCCAATGCTCGTTTTACAAAGAGAAGCGGTGTATTGCAAAGTCGAGGAGGTATAGGGAATTTGCTGCTCCTTGTCAGCATAGCCGGTTCCTCCTATGTAATAAACGCTATCCGCTCCAAAGACTGATACAGAGAATCCGGCCATCCTTTCGGAATTATAGCATTCTTGGAGTTTTGCGTTGATATTTTCGGGCATGGCTTCAATTTCGTCCCTTGTTTCATAGAGAATGAAAGAGATTGCAAGGCAGAGTATGATAGAAAGAATGATGAAGCTGATTTTTAGAATTTTTTTGAGCGGGGGCATGATTTTGTGCTTGGAATGAAGATAGAGAGGGTAGGGGGAGTTCAGGGGAACTCCCAATAAGGAGTCAGTAATAACCCATTTAGGTAGGCTTATTCCGTTATTCTCAGGACACAGCCATTGCAAAGAAGACTAATTTTACCAGCTTTTGAGGAGGTGCCTTTGCGGTAGGTAGTTTTCATTTCCATCAGAATCTTTTTCATCTTCTCGGGAATATCGTATTCCGTGTAGGAATGCTGAAAAGGTCTGATTTCAAGGTTCTCGAGTGAAGAGAAGTTCAAGTGAATCTCACTAATTTTATTGTCGATTTCGATGGAACTAAATCCTGATTTTATACCTTCGATTTTAAGATCTCCATTTTTAGCTCTCAACTTAAGACTCGAATGGAGCTCTTTGATTTCATAATCGGTAAAAGTTGAGTGTAAGGAGGTTAATGAACCTAATTGGCCGATGAAAAATTTATCGTTTATGCTCTCATAAACCTTTATTTCTCCGACCTTTTTCAGGTAATATTTTGAATGTGTTGAGCGCTGTAGCCTTTGCGCTTCAAGCAAGGGAATGCGGGCTTCCATCTGTGTAGGATTTCCCAGACTCAGGCTTCCCAATTCCTCTACCTTGAACTCAGAGTTTTCAGATTGAATACTGGCCTTTTCAATTTGGGTAAACTGAACATTTGCATAAAACTGAAATCTTCCCTCAAATTCTTTCGCCCTTCCTCCCGTTAAACGGGAACTCAAAAGATCGGCTTGCAGTTTCCCTTCCAAATCTCCGATTGTAATATAGCCAAGTTGATACCTCAGGTAGAGATGTGATTTTTTGGGGATAAATAAAGCTGCTTGAATCGAAAGACCCTTTACACGAAAGGATTTTCCATTTTCCAGCGTATAGGTATTCACGTTCCGGGAGAAGAATCCGTTTTCAAAACCAAATTTTGCCATGTTGAGGTTCTCATCAATCAGAATTTCATTTTTTTCATTTAGTTTCAATTCGATTTGAAGCTCATCCAGAAGTTCCTGGGCTTGGTCTGGATCATCTTTGTCAGGGATGACCACAATCTCAACTTCCAACTTTACGCTCGCTTTATCCCAGGTATTGATAAAGTATTCTTTAAGTCTCAGAGCTGGAACGTCATCATTCCCTCCAGGTACCATGATATAATCCCGGTTTTTACGTTTGGAACTCATTCGACCATGTGATTCGAATTCCATGTCCCAAAATCCCTGGCTAATGATCTGGGGAAAATCGGCAACCTCGATTTCTTTCTGGTAAGACTTCGATAGCTTTTCATTCTGTGCAAGTGAAGCTTGGAGAAAGAAGAAAATGAGTATACTAAATGCTAAGCTCCACTTTGAGGCTATTTTTATCATATTTTTTTTCATAATACTCTACAGTTTCGATCTCTTCCTGAATCCTGTCCAGGAGTTCGATCTTGGTTTTGTAATAGCTAATGATTCGATTAGCGAGGAGCTCCTGGTAGCCATGTTCCTCTAATTCATCCAGGTACGATTCATACTGTTCATCCAGAGCTCTCAATTGTTGAATCAATAGTTCGAAATCTGCTTTATGATCCATGGGAATCCGGGCATTGCTGAGCTTTCGTGTTTTGATGGCCATTTCTTTCAGATACTGTTCACTATCGATCCCGCTATTAGCGAGTTGATGAAGGGGATCTTTCCCTGAACTAAATTGGAAGATTAAGCCAAAGGAGAGCAAAATTCCCAAACAGGCAGCCAGACTTACCCAGCGGAGTAAACGTCGACTTGTAGCCGCTTTTTCCTTCAATACCTGATTTTCAATATTTAACCAGATCTCTGGTGCCAGCTCGACCTGATCCAGTTCTTCCTTGTTATCTCGCAGGTATTTTTCCCATGTATTCATAGATCAATCATTATTATGGTCAACTTTCTTTTCTAAAAGGAGTGAGAAAGGATCGCATAAGTTTTAGCGCATATCTATATTGGCTTTTGGAAGTGGAAATACTGACGTCTAGCATTTCCGCTATTTCCCGGTGCTTGTAGTCTTCCATTGCATAGAGACAAAAGATTTCTCTGCAACCGTCTGGCAGTTGGGTGATTGCTTTCTGGATTTCGGGGAAAGGGACTCCATAATGATCCGATTCCATTTCTTCTTCCGCTATTTCCAACTCATCCAGAGACTCATAAAATTGCTGTTTTCTTTTGGCTTTGAGGCTATTGTTGATGACTATTCGCTTGAGCCATCCGAAGTAATTTTCTGCATTCTCGAGTGTATGGATAGACTGAAAGGAGGTCATAAACGACTCCTGGATAATGTCCTGAGATTCTTCCAGATTCAGGGTTATGCGATAACTCAGGTTGAGCATGCCTTTAGCTGCTGCATTGTAGACTTGCTTCATCGCATGGAGGTCCTTTTTTCGAACCCCCTGTACCCATTCGGCTAGTTGAGACATCCGGAGAATAGATTCGTTTTCGTTCCTTTATTGCTAGGATACAAGATTGTGAAAAAGGACGTAAAGATTTTCTGATTTTTTCTGGGAAAGAAGGGAAATAAAAAACCCAAAGTTTTGAGAACTTTGAGCTTGATTTTTTGGAAACGAGAGGTTGAAATTTGGAAATAGGTGCTATTTCTAATTCTTTAAACCAATTCTTGATTTTATATCCTTTTCTACAGACGTGTATTAATCACATTATTATACATCGAGCCAAAGGTGTAGCTCAATCCCAGTCCCAATCCCAAATCATAAGCAGTCGCCAACTGACGCTGTTGCAAGAGAATTTCCTCCAGGCTTACTCCTCCTGCAGGAAGACTCAACTGGTCATTGATCAATTGAAAATCAGTTGAAACCCTCATAGAAAGTCCTTTGAATATTCTAAAGGAGATATTTCCATCTATCTGCAGGCTTCTTTTTGTAAAATCATGGAGGAAATTGGAAGCCTCTACGCTGGACCAGATCCTCCCCCAGGGTTGGTTGAATCTTGCTGTCAGAACGAAACTCTGGCGCATAAGGTGCTCCTCTGTTTTCTGATAAATTGTTTCCTCTATATAATCATTGTAGAGATAGCCAATCTTATAGGTAGCGGTGATTTCTCTTTTATTTACTTCGGAGTAGGGAAAGAGGCTGTATTCTAAAGCCGGAGAAGAACCCCAGGAGAAATCCCGATTGTTATAACTATTGTGAGCGGTACTGGCAAAGATTCCTGCAGACCAGTGAGCGCCGATACTTTTCACTACCGAACCTGAGAAAAAATTCACATCCCGAGAGCTTGTAATTAATTCTTCATCAATCAGGAATTTATTTTTTCGTTTGCTCATTTGTCCGCGTGTACGAATCCTCCAATCTTCTGTAACCCTATCGGCTCTGAATCCGAGTTGCCAGAAGCTTCTACTTCTGCTACTTTCTTCATTGATATTTCCATCCCCATATACCTGAAATACCCAATTGTCCCAGGGGTCCTGAAGCTTTATTTCTTTTTGCACAGCTTCTTTGCCAGCATCAACATCAATCTGGATATTATCTAAGAGTTCTGTTTGTGCCAGATAGGGGATAAGGCCGATTTTAATCTTTTGCAGCATATCCTCTCTACTTTCGTCTCTGGTGGCATTTGGGGAGATTTGGAAACTAATTTTTTGTTCCAAATCGCTGTAATCAGGGGAAGCTTGAAAAGAGATCTCAATATTCTGTCCGCCGCCGCCGCTTCTGACCCTTACAAGAAAAATCTGAATGTCTGCCTGGCTTTGATCCCTGACATAGTCTACATACGTCATCTCCGAACGTATATAGTTTTTGTCGCAAAAGTTGCAGTTTAAGAAAACTTTTAAGGCAGAGTTTTGGCCAAAGAGTGCTGAACTTGCGCTTAGCAAGGCTATTGAAAAAATGAGTGGGAGAATTTTGAACGTAAGCATGAAGGTTTAGTAGTTAGCATGTATCAATTCCGTGAATGAGTGGGAAATCCTTCTCATTCGAATAGGTATTTTTGAATCAGGAAAATAGGTTCCTCGCTTCGGCAAAGAGGTAGAAAACCGCGAATCTCTACGCTTTTTTACGTAAGCGAAAGAAACCAGTGAGGAGAGTAGTCCAGAAAAAAAGGTGAAAATTCGTCTTTCTGAGAACGTCTGTATATGTGATACATAAACTATTCGAAAATAGCTTATGGTCATTTGTACAATAATACAAAAATTAGCACTCGATTTCCAGACTTATCTATGAATGATCAGCTTACATCTACCAATGGCGAGTGTAGGGGAGAGGATAAAAAAAAGGCACTATATGCATAGTGCCTGACTCTTTGATTTATACTAATTTTTATTCCTAAGACTAATTTATTGGGGGGCAAGGGTATAAATAGAGATTTCCCCAATACCTCCATTTCGGCCCAGTAAGTTTTCGTAGAAACCTCTCAATACGATGGGGCCGTCTGAGTTTTTTAGCAAATGATCCAGAGCCTCCAGATTGAATATGGGCTCTTTATTCAAATGAGTTATAACAAATCCCGTTTTTGGAGAGCGATTTCCAAACTTTCCATTGACCAGGATTTTATTTACTCTTATTCCGGCATTCAATCCCAGTGCTCGAGCCTCTTCATATTTTAACTGTTCTACTTCAGCACCCAGAGCTTCAAATATGGCCCTATCAACCGGACTTGCACTCCATTCAGGCTTTATGTCCAATTGATAATTGTCAGCCTGAAGGAAAACCTGAGCAAAGGATAAGTTTACACAGGCGATAAAGATGATGAATATGTTTAACCTCATGTGAAAAGTATTAATTTCTTTTATTAATGTAATGCTATAATAAATAATAGCTTTACTATTATTGTTCTTATAATCTTAAAAAAAGAATCTGGCAGAGTAGGAGAGAATAAGTATATTGAATCGATCGTTTTAGATAGAGAGCTTTTCTCTCAGATCCAGCATTACATGAATAACCATCCCTTAGAAATCATCCTGGCAAGGCATTTTGCAGATAATCTTTCTCTCGCAGCATTTATTACCAATGAGGAAGGAGATCTCATTTTTTACAATGAATCTGCTGAGGAAATATTGGGTAAGAGATATGAAGAAACAGGTCCAATGCCCTTATTAAGCTGGGCAAGTATTTTTAAACCCACTGACAAGGAGGGCAATCACCTAGAACCGGAAAATCTTCCTTTGGTTAGGACCCTCGAATATAGGAAGCCTGCGCACGATTCTTTCTGGATCGAGAATTTAAAGGGCGAAAAGTATTTTCTTTCTGTGTCCAGTTTTCCAATCATAGGAAGGAATGAGACTTTTCTGGGAGCAATGGCTATATTCTGGAAGGAGGAGTTCGAATGAAAATTACCATTTGGGGCTGTCGAGGTTCTATTCCAAGTCCGGGCCCGGAAACGACTTTTTATGGGGGAAATACTTCTTGTGTAAGTCTGGAAACAGCTGAGAGTTTTATCGTACTGGATGCCGGTTCGGGTATTCGCAGGCTGGGGATGGAGTTGGCAAACAGGCCTCGTATTGATATTTTCCTTACTCACTTACACCTGGATCACATTCAGGGACTGGGATTTTTTGCCCCCCTTTATGACCTCGATGCAGAAATCCATATCTGGGGGTGTGCAAGTTTAACTGAAAGTTTGCGATCTCGGCTTACACGTTACCTTTCTCCGCCTATTTTTCCCGTTAGAATTCGTGATTTTAAGAGTAAACTCCTGATCCATGAAATTGGCAGAGAAGGATTTATGCTCAATGATCTGCAGGTTGTTTCTGACTATGTATCTCATCCTAGTCCGACTCTGGGGCTTCGATTTTGTGCAGAAAATAAAATTTTCACCTATATCCCGGATCATGACCCGGTTTTAGGCCTTCCTAATTCCCTTGCAGACCCACACTGGATTTCCGGTTTTGGGTTGGCGAAAGATGCAGACTTGCTTATCCATGATGCCCAATATACCCGTGAAGAATATGAAGAGCATTTGGGCTGGGGACATTGTTCGATTGAGGATGCATTGAAATTTGCCGAGCTCGCCAAGGTAAAAAAATTGCTACTCTTTCATCATGACCCCAATCGCAGCGATGAGGAGATTAATGCCCTTCATAAAAAACATATCAATCAGAACGATTCTCAGATGGAAATAAGCTTTGCCAAGGAGGGGGAGAGTTATATTCTGTAATTCATGTACGAATCGCATCACGAAAGAAGTATTATCCAAATGGAATTAACATTGACAGAATAATCGCTCAGGGAACTAAGCGATTAGCACGTTCATAGATTTGAGTGTTTATCTGGTTTTAAGCTAAACCAGCATATTGATCTAAAAACCTACTAAGCCACTATGACGGATTAGGCGTCTTTTTTATAAGCACTTATTAGGTTATAATCTGATCTCCAAAATGAAAAAGTTAACATAAGCTTGATTATCACCCCGGCGGTCTTGCGCTGTCACGTGCCAAAATAGGTTGACACTAAAATCAACCTAAACAATGTCAAAAGAGCCAGCTTTCAGATGGCAGGACTGTTTGAAGTAATTCTAAACAGCTTCATAGTCATGATTTCTCTTTTCTATATTCAGTTGGTGTTGTTCCAGTTTTATTTTTGAAGACTCTGGCAAAATGCTGGGGGTACCTAAATCCCAAATTATAGGCAATCTCGCTCACCGATTGGTTTGTACCCAATAAAACATTTTTTGCACGATCTATGATGTAAAAATGAATATGCTCAATCGTGTTTCGACCCGTTTCTTTTTTTAACAAATCACTTAAGTAATAAGGCGACATACCCATTTCTTTTCCTAATAAATCTACTGATGGAACACCAGAATCTAACGCTTTACCAGATTTATAATAATCGTTTAAAACCCTTTCAAAATTTGATACCACATCTTTATTCATATTGGACCTGGTATAAAATTGTCGATCAAAATAGCGCGTACAATAATCGAGAATTAATTTAATGTTAGAAACAATTATTTCCTGACTATGTCTATCAATATTGAATTCAATTTCCTTTTGGATCTGAGATAAAATATTTTGTATGGAAATAATCTCACCCTCAGACAAGTGTAAAGCCTCTCTTACGTCATAATCAAAGAATTTATATTTGTCTATATTTTCTCCTAGTTTAGATTTGCGAATGAGATCGGGATGAAAATTTAGTGCCCAAGTTCTAGCATGACTTGCTCGCTCGTTACCATTTTCGTACTCAACCACTTGATCTGGCTTTATAAATATTAGCGTACCCTCTTGAAAATCATAGGTGTTTCGACCGTAAAATAGTGTTCCTTCCGTATCAGACTTTAGACTGATCGAATACATGCTTGATGTAAATCGTAGCCCTTTAAGGTTCATTTTTTCAGCCCCATCAAAATCGTTAACAACAGATACTAATGGGTGTTTGGGTTTCCCAAGCCCTAACATGTGATGAATTTCGGAAATAGTCTTAATGCGATAAATTTCTTTCATGCTATATTCAATCAGTTAAGATACGAGGATCAATAGTAAAATTGCATGTCTAAACTTGCTTAAAACACTCCATTGTCATTTGCTTTTTCTTCCGGAATAGGCTGAATTACATCCCAGTGCTCAACCACTTTTTCATCTTCAAACCTGAAAAGGTCATAAATAATGGTTCCACTATCTTTAGATTTTCCCTCACCCGCCGCAAGTACGAAATTCCCTTCACCCCAAATGTGATGTGCTTTTAGATATTTAAAGTCAGGCATTTGTTTCATCATTTGCATTGCTTTGAGAAAGTTATCATAGCCATCAGGAAACATGGGATTATGTTGTATGTATTTTTCCTGACTAAAGTATTTCGGGACCGCCTCT
The DNA here is from genome assembly GCA_039819665.1 of Bacteroidota bacterium. Taxonomy (GTDB): domain Bacteria; phylum Bacteroidota; class Bacteroidia; order J057; family J057; genus JAWPMV01. The sequence goes on along the minus strand of JBCBRM010000005.1, from coordinate 78,956 downwards.
TCATTGCCTTCAATAAAGACCTCATTGATAAGAGCTGCAACCAACTCCTTATTTCGAGCTGTCATGTTAAGATCCGTTATTGCAGTACCCCCATCTATTTGTGTATTTCCATAAGCTGGTTCGGCAAGAGGCATAATTGCGTCCCAATGCTCAGCAATCATTCCGTCCTCCATTCTATAAACATCGAATAGAACTAATTCTTCTGCTCCGAAGGGTTTAGCATTATGTAACGTATTGTGCATCATGACAATGTTACCATCTTGAAATATTCGATGTGTTTTAACCCTGGTTCCAGCCTCTTTAAGAATAGGGATCATTTTGAGCGAATGCTCCAAGCCCTGAGGTGCTGAAGGGTTATGCATGATATAATCCTGCTTAAAGTATTTTTTTGCTTGTTCTTCATCATGTTCTGTGACAAATGCATGAAGGCCTTTCAAGGCATTTTCCTTTAGATTTATTGTATCCATTGTAATTTGTTTTTGTGATTTTATGTCGATTTTTGATTGGTCAGATAAAGACTTCACGTTTCTATCTGAATTTCAGGAGGCAGCAATGGAAGAGAATAGGACAGGCATTGCCATGATATTCTGTTTCATTGTTTTCCTTTTTGTACAGTACAAAATTGCGATAGGCTCTTTTCTTTAATGGATACATTTTCGGGAATGATGAACACATTTTGCAGGATCGTCATAAAAGGAAGGAAGGGTTGCCTAGGTCTATAAGCTAGGATTTCAATTTTTTAGGAGTATAAAAGCTACGGAATCTTTGAAGATAGGTTTATATGGATTGCTCTAGCTCGTCTATGTGGATATTTAGTTAAAACGTTTTGCGAAATTCGCTAGGGGTCAATCCCGTTTTCTTCTTGAATACTTGAGCAAAATGCTGAGGATATTCAAATCCTAATCCATAAGCTATCTCGCTAATCGATTTATTTGTGCTTAACAAACTATTTTTTGCTCTATTCACGATAAAGTGATGGATATGTTCAATCGTGTTTTTCCCGGTCTCCTTTTTTAGCAAGTCACTCAAATAATAAGGTGATAGTCCCAAGCGTTCTCCTAAAAAACTAACCGTAGGAGTTCCTTTTTCCAATGCTATCCCAGTATCATAGTAGTCTATTAGGGCAGCTTCAAACTCTGCCAGCTTATCTGAGTTTAAATTCTGCCTGGTGTAAAACTGACGATCAAAATACCTGCGACAATAGTCTAGAAGTAGCTTAATATTCGAAATGATTAAATCCTGACTGTGTTTGTCTATGGTTGATGAAACCTCTTTTTTGATAAACCCTATAATTTCATTAATCGACCTTTTTTCTTCATTCGAAAGATGTAAAGCCTCTCGAGCATCATAATCGAAAAATGTATAATCATTGATTACTCGACCCAATTCTGATTTACGGATTAAATCCGGATGGAACAATAGGTTCCAAGTACTCTCTGGGGTGATTGGCTCATCACCGTCGTCATAACCTGCTACTTGATTTGGTTTTAAAAAAATTAAGGTGCCTTCCTGAAAGTCATATGTTTTACGTCCATAACGAAAAGCTCCATCTGATTTAGATTTTAGACTTATGGAATATAACTCTGTTGTTACTTTAATCTTTCGGAGATCGATATGTTGCGCTCCGGAAAAGTCCGTAATTACAGAAACCATCGGGTGTGACGGTTTGGGTAACCCATATTGTTCGTGTACTTCACTAATGGTTTTGATATGGAAAATATCTATCATGATTTGATAATTTATTGATAAAATTCCTAAAATAGCTTCAATCCCCTAAACAATTGTTGGTGGATAAGCGCATTGCAATTTCTCCTTTCATATAAGAATTTATCCTTCTTGAATACATTTTAGTGATTTAATCGGCACCCTCCTTAAAATCAGGAAAAATTATTCATAATCTCCGAAAATCTATACATGCAAGCATGTAGAAGCCTTCAACTTTGTATTGTCCTACCTAATGAAATACAATGGGACATTAAAGTTCAGATAAACAAAAAACAGCTAATATTATGGAGCAGCCTAAATCCCCTATCCTCAACTTTCTCAATAAAAAACTTGTCAAGGTAAGTCTTACCATCCTAGGTATCATGTTAATTGTCGTGTTTTCACTCGGATACATTCTGTCTGGACCGCAGGATAAAGAAAGAGTTATCCTCAATATAGATACTTCGCCACTTATTCAGGACTATTGGACCAAACAGGAGAAAGAAAATGTCGTCTTCATCACCACTTTTGTTCAAAAGATTATGAATGATCATGACTTTGAGTATGTGAGAAAGGAATATGCGGATAGTCCATATAAACAACATAACCGAAACATCGCTGATGGGATCGAAGGCGTTGTTCAATCAATGGAGGAGTCAACAGAGACATTTATGAACTTTACATATGATGTAAAAGAGGTCTATGTAGATGGAGATTATGTGACATTTCATTCTCATGCAACAGGCTCGGTTCTGGATAGAGGTAATCCTAATAAGGGCTTAAATATTTATGACACATGGAAGGTGAAAGATGGTAAGATAGTTGAGCATTGGGATGCTATTCAAGGTATTGACACAAAAACCAGGTTTATGATGTTCTTAGTTGGAGGTGATTTAAAAAATGATAACGGACTATTCTAAGGTCAATTTGATCTAGACTCTTTAATAAGATATTTACAAATGAAATGAGATTTTTAAACCAATTAGCCATTGATAAACCTGCGACCATTATTACATGAGCAAAAAATGCCAGAATAGCTTGATAGTCCAATCCTATCTTAACCGGAAGTAAGTCCTTCACGCTACTTTCAATTTCTTTACTAACAATTCAGAGTTCAAATAATAATGTTCTAGTTATCAATACTACATTTAGGAATTAACCTATATTTTTTATAGCTTAATATTCAAATAGGATATCTATATGAAAAAATACCAACTAGGAGAATTTGAAGAAATAGTCTTATTGACTGTTGGAGTTCTTTATGATGAGGCATACGGAGTAGCGATAAAAAAAGAAATCGAAAATCAACTTTCTCGAAGTGTTAGCGTTGGGGCACTCCAATCTGCCCTGAGAAGGATGGAAACTAAAGGTTATCTCAATTCCAGAACTGGAGAAGTAACATCCGATAGGGGCGGAAGGCCTAAAAGATATTTTCAAATTACTGCTCAAGGCAAGGAAGCCCTTATCAGCAAAAGAGAAATTCGACTAACGTTATGGAATCAAATTCCCAAGATAGCCCTTGAAATATAGCTTGTATTATGAAAAAGATACTTGATAGGATTTTCAAATGGTTCTGCAATCCTGACTATTATGATGATATCAGGGGGGACTTGGAAGAGCTTTACAAAGAGAAGCAGCAAAATTCAGCAAAGTTCCATGCTAACCTATACTACTTAAAGGAAATTCTCCTTCTTTTAAGAATGTCACTCGCACGTCCGACGCTTTTCCAGGCCTTAGTCAACCAACAAGTTTTGCTGCATAGTAATTTCAAAACTGCATTCAGGTATATGTGGGAGAATAAGGCTTTCTCATTCATTAAGCTAAGCGGTCTTTCTTTAGGAATTGCTGCTACTTTGGTCCTATCAATCTATATTCAGCAACAATTATCTTTTGATGATTTTTACCCCAATAAAGATCGAATTTATAGGGTCAAAGCAAATTACCTTAAGGAAGGATTCGCTGGTGTACACTTCCCAGCTCCTTTAGCCCCCACCCTTGTGAAAGATTTTCCTGAAATAGAACAAGCAGGTAGATTAATCTTTGCTTCCTGGCTAAAGCAATTTCGTCCTATTACGCAAACTCAAAATTTTTATGAAAGTAAGGCTGCAATGGTTGATCCTGAGCTTTTAGACATTCTGGATCTCATCATCATAGAAGGAGGGGATGTTGCGAAATCTTTAAAAGAACCAAGGACTGTCCTTATTTCACATACTAAAGCTAGAAAATTCTTTTCTGGAACTAGCCCCATGGGTAAACTTTTGGTCATTAATAATGACACAGAAAATCCTTATCAGGTAGTGGGTGTCTTCAAAGACTTTCCCCCTAATTCACATATTCAGCTAGATTTCATGGTAACGATGAGTGGAGTGGAGTTTTGGCCAGGAGAAAAAACTTACTGGGGCGCAAATATGTACTCCGTTTATGCCCTTCTTCGTGAGGGGGTTAGCTCGGAATCTGTGAACAAAAAATTGGGAAGCATAATTGAGAACTACTTCCTCCAAAGCTTTAAGGAGCGAGAATTTGCCAATCCTGAAGAAATAGCAAACAATATAGAATTGGGGCTCCAACCCTTACAAGAAATATATTTAGGCTCTTCTGAAATCCGCGATAAGCTTAAGCACGGAGATCAAAGCCTACTTTGGTTATTTGGGATCTCAGCAATACTCATCGTGATGATTGCTATCATAAACTTTATCAATCTTTCAATTGCTCGTTATTCTATAAGATTAAAGGAATTGAGTATGCGAAAGATTTTGGGGGCAACTCGAGGACAACTGATCCAACAGTTTTTGATAGAATCTTTGCTATACAGTTTTTTGGCTGTTTTACTTGGATTGACAATTGCCTATTTAGCACTTCCGTATTTTGGAGAACTTATAGGTCAATCTCTGATTTTTCCGATTTCTATACTTTGGGGTATTCCTATATTCTTCCTTGCTATTCTGGTATTAGGAATTTCAACGGGTACATACCCTGCAATATTCCTTTCAAATTTAACTCCTCGCTCGCAAAATTTAACTGCCAGAAAAGGGAATAATGTGCAACTGTTTCAGAGATCTTTGGTGATCTTTCAATTCATTATTTCTGCAACCTTAATCATATGTACAATTGCCGTTCTAAAGCAAACTCAATTTATTTTGGATAAAGACATTGGGTTTGACAAGGACCAAATTGTTGTACTCAAAGGCACAAATTCTTTAGGGGCAAAACTTCATGCTTTCCAAGAGGAAATTGAAAAGCTTGCTGGAGTAAAAGAGGTATCTGTAAGTGATTATCTTCCCGTTGAAGGTAGTCAGAGATATATGGATTCTTTTTGGGAAAAAGGGAAGGAAGGAGTTGAAGCTGGAGTCAATGCTCAGATCTGGCAGGTAGACCAGAATTATTTAAATACCTTAGGCATCAACATAATACAGGGAAGAAACTTTGCAAAAAACCTTAATTCAGACTCCACAGCAATTATTATCAGTTCTGCTTTGGCAGAGAAATTAAATTCAACGGACGTTTTGGGTGGATTGATAACCAATAAAGAAAAATCGTGGAGAGTTATTGGAGTCATAGATGACATTCATTTTGAATCACTCAAAAATAATGTCACTCCTCTATGTTTAGTTTTAGGTGAAAGTCCGTCTATGATGGCTATAAAAACTCATAGCTCAAATCCGGAGAAATTAATTGAAACTATAGAAGGGAAGTGGGCTCAATTTGTCCCATCAGATCAATTTAGATATGAATTTATGGATAAAAGTTTTGAGATGATGCATAAAGATGTTGCGAAATCCGGTCAGTTATTTAATATTTTTTCTATTCTGGCTATCATTATCGCATGTTTAGGGCTATTTGGACTTTCTGCTTTTAAGGCTAACCAGCGGGAGCGAGAACTAGGAATAAGAAAAGTTCTGGGAGCAAATATGAGCACTATCATTTATTTGCTTTCCAAGGATTACATTTTCCTTATTCTAATAGCTAACCTAATTGCAGTTCCCTTGGGTTGGTATATTGTTAGCAATATTTTAGGGAGTTTTGCATACAGGGTTGAAATAGGATGGCAAACCTTTGCATTGGCAGCATGCTTAACAGTTGGGATAGCCATAGGTACCATTAGTTATCAATCTGTTAAAGCCGCTCTTAAAAACCCCATAGACGCTATTAAAGAAGTATAAAATCTTAGATTGATTTTTCAATAAAGAGGAGATTGTAGAAGTTTCCTTAAAGTCTCCCCCTACCCTATCCGAATTTAAAAACTGCCTAGTTCATTTGATCCAGGTGCTGTTGAAAACGATTTTTTTGTTCCTCAAATTTTAGCAGATATTTGGCTTCCACAATTTGACCCGCTTTAAAAAAATAATTGAAGGAGGGCAAATAAAAATCTGCTATAATATGAGCCCCAAAATTAGGGAACAATTCTTTGGATACTTTCAGGACATTATTCTTACTTCGTCTACTTATGCTGGTAGATAACAAGAACATAGGTTTGCCGTCCCAGATGTTAAAAGGTTTATCCATAGGAATTCTGGAAAGCCAATCCCAAAGGTTTTTAAAAGCAGAGGTATGTAATCCATTATATTCTGCAACAGATAGGACGATGGCATCATTCTTTTTTATCAATTCAAAAAAACGCAGAGCGTTTTCGTCTATTCCATGTTCTTTTTCTAAATCAACTGAGTATAAGGGCGATGCATAGTCGTTCAGGTCTGCTACAGTCACCTCAACTTTCAGTAGTTGATTGGCGGCATAGACCGCTAAGGCTTTGTTAATGGAGGTTTTGCTATTGCTTGCACCAAAGGCCAGTATTTTCTTCATAGCTGATCAGTTTTAATTCAATCCAGGAATTGATTGAATCATTGTTTGGTAAGGGCTGGCATTCCCTATTTTTTAGATTGGATTCCTAGATAAATCAGTAAAATCATACTCACGCATACAGAAAGGGTCCTGATATGGTGATAAAAGGCCCACTTATCAAATACCTCCAGGGCTTCAGATGCCTCTAGCGTACCTGATTGCAACGCAGGATTATATATGGAACCATGCAGCCCAAAATTGAATGCCTGACAAATCAATAAGCTAAGCAAAGCAAAAAGCCATATGAGCTTCAGCGGTCGTTCTTCTTTGCGATGCAGGCGATATGCATAAATACTCACCACAATAGAGGATACATGTAGGGGTACCATTAAATAGGGAAATCGACTGAACGGGCCTGACCACCAGGCTTGTATTTCAATTCCTGATAGTTCTTGCCAGTAAGGAATTAGGGCAATTGAAATCAAGAGATAAATGAAGGCTATAGCAGTTACAAATGTAAATGCGAAAATGTAAGCTCTATGTTTTCTTTTGGTATTCATCAGGTACGGATTTTTTTATCAATAATAAGATGCTTCTCAACTCATCTTTTTATTGAATTTTAAACCTAATCGACTCGAGCTCCCCTTCACGTTCATTTTTCAAGCCTCCGATTTTGTGGTCAAACAATCCATTTAGGTTATTGCCACATGGGTCTTCCAATCGCCCATGAACGTATAAAATATGCTCCCCCTTAGACCATTTTTTAGTTGGTACAAAACGCCATTCCCTTTCTTGATTTGTGATGCTGACTTCCCCCTGGATGGCCTGCTTATTGGTATCCGTTACTTGTAATCTCTGCAGTAAAGACAGCCGGTCAAGCATTTCTGGAAATTGGACAATTAAAGGCGATTGACTCTTAGCTTTTGGAGCTTTTATTGTCCATTGTGCTGTATTTGGTGGAAGTCGATCTTCCTCAGTGATATAAAATGATTTGGTATAAACCTCTTTGAGCCTCTTTCCTTCCACATCTTCTAATCGGCCAATGAACAGTTTGTATTTTTTACCCGCCTGCAAAGCCCGGCCCCTTTCTTCATGTGCTATTAAGCCGGTTTTCACCCTTGAGGGGTCAAAAATCAGGGTCAGCCCTTTTTGCTCCTTGTCCCACAATTCATAAACATTATTGAAAATTGCTCCTGGCACTTCTTGCCCCTGCTCGTTTATCAATTTTATATTTTCCAAATTCCCTAGGGTCTTCATGGGTTTCGAAAAATGGACGTACATCCGTAGCAAATTTTCAGGCAAGGTATCAGAAGAAGGAAATACTGCCATGACCTCTGGCAGTATTTCCTCTTTCACTTTTGAGTATTCACAAGAAAAGACAAAGGAAAAAGATAGAAATATGATGAAAATCAATCCTTTGTTCATTTAATTTCTCTCCCTTTTTTTCGAAGTCAAATCAGGATAGCCTTCCATTTGCTTGACCATGTCGTGATACTGCTTTACTCCTTCTCCCATTTGATTTTGAGGGTAGCGGTAATCCGGGAAATCATACTCTGAAATAAAATCGCTGAGCCTTAAAAAGGTACCTGTCAATTCAGAAACCAAATCAATGTCTCCGGTCTCAATATTTCGCCTTACAATGCCCAACATTTGTTGATTCTGCACATCTATCTGCATTACATTGGCGGTAGGAATTTCATTAATTCCCTCCAGTCCCATGGCAAACATGGCTTGTTGACCCGCCATTCCTTTACCATTCGCTCCGGCTTGCACCGATGCAAAAGGAACCATCGTTCCACCTCTATTTTTGTTGGTAACCAAAAGGTTTTTAGTAATTGAACCATCAAAGCCTTGTGTATTTACCACCAACATATCTATGGGTGTATTTCCGTATCCCAATTCGGCTATGGTTTTACCTTTTATAGAGGCACCCTCTCTAATTTCTTCGGCAGGAATTGTTACCAAAGGTGTACAAGTATAGCTTGCTAGCAGCGTAGATTCCCCATTGATTTCATCAAATAACATGGTTCGGATCGGTGCACGAGTTTCATTTTGCGTATGCACGGCATGATAAATTTCTATGCTATTGACGGATTCCTGAGAGTTATCAAAAGGGAACTTAATTTTCCTTAGGCTTGAGGCAAATTCACTATTGCTTAATCCCGCCACATAAATATGACCTTCATGGTAATCAATATCAGTAATAGTCAATGCACTTGCAGGAGTCTCCTTCCAAAATAGCAATTCCGAAGAGGCCGGATTTTTTATAGATGTGCTCGTGCTGTTGGATTGATTGACTTCCAGAAATCGGATATCAGTCGTAGCAGGATTTACTATCGCGATTACTGATTTTGCATCTACTTGATGCCCTAATTTAATAGCCATATATGCCTCCTGGCTTACAGGATGTATTTTCATATCGTGGACAATTACGTCCCTTGGCTGCATGTCCAATTTTTTGGAAAGTATCGCATCAAAGCTTTCCATGTTAAAAGGAACGGGATTGGGAAGTGCTGTTGCGACCGTTTTTACCGCATGTATTTTAGCTTCTTTGCTGTTTCCAATAAATAATACATTGTCGGGGCCAAAAGCTAAAACAGTGGCTCCAGCTATTTGGTATTTATCGAAATTAGCGATACTGGAACCAGGTGTTTTGGCAGTCGCCGTTTCACTTATTTTCTGATTACAGGCACTTAAAATCAAAAACACAAACAGTATAGCGGATAATCTGATGTTGTTCATAATTGACGAAAATTATTTATAGAAAATTAAAACTGTAAGTTGAGTGTAGGAGCAAATTGGAAAATGGCTGAAGAGCTACCGGATGCTTCAACAAAATTCCCCGCAATGAAATAGGAACTTCTTATATCAAAATTTACATACCGGTTGTGGGTATATTTGAAAAATAACCCAATGACATTGCCAATATGTCTTTCGGAAAGACCATCAGCTACTCGGATTTGAAAACGACTAGGTGCATATAATCCATCGTTCCTGGACGAGCGAAAGAAGGTTGCAAATTCAATATTGACCAGGATTTTCTTATGGGGGAAGAAAATAAAGGATGGGTGGATACTTAATAAATTGACAGGTGTATTTACCGCCGCCAGGCTATAAATACTTGGATTCACAAACATGGGATTAAAACTGTTCAGTCTTCCATCTCCTGCTTCTTTATCTCCTGATGACCAATCGAATTTCAAACCAAGAGTCGGTCTCCATTTAGTCGGGCTTAAGGTATATTTCCAATCCGTTTCAAAATTGAAGGCATGAATAGAATTACCCGCGATATCTCCAAACTGGTAGATGAGCTCTGAGTTAAACTGAAATTTCCGATTAATAGTGCCAAAACTTCTTGCACCAATACTATGTCTTTTTTCCTCTCCTCCTATATCATTAAATCCTGAAAAGTCAGATTGAAAACCTAAGTAGTATAGCTCTCCTTTATGAGTTGATTTAACGTCAGTAGCCAATGGGAACTGAGCAATAAGCCCCCATAGTCGGGGATTTGTAGCTTCTTCCTCAAAAAGGGTAAAGGCATTGTCAAAAGCCTCAAATCCTATTTGAACTTCTTTTCCATAAAAAGCATCAAGAATAAGTTTATTTGCCTGTAAGCTGACTTTCCCCATATCAAAACTACGCCTGATATTGGGACCAATACGTAAATCTACCAATCGACCAGCCCCTAATTTCATCTCCTGTCGACCAAAGCTGAACAATAGTTGATTATTATTGATAGGGAGATTGATTTCTACAAATCCTTGATGCCAGTCTAAATTATCAGTCTGTACAATAGTTTCTCCCTCGGTTTTATAGCCATGATATAATTCTCCAAAAAATCTGAGGCGTTCTCCAATATGCCAATCTGTATGGAGGCTCAATCTTTGGCTGTAATAATTTTCATTGTTGTCAGCTACCCAATTATTATTGCTAAAATGTTCGAACCTTGGTCTGTAAGAACCGCCTACACTTAGGTAGTTGTTTCGGCTAGCGCCTAGCGAAATGTATTTAAGGGCTTCATTCCAGGTAAGCTTTGAGCTATCCTTTAAAAATGAATAATCTTCCGCGGCTCTTTCTTCCTCAAAGGTGTATGGCTGTTGTGCCACAGCATAGAAAGTGAAGCTATAAAATAGCAAGCAGGCGAAACTATAAGGGAAAGCAAGAAGAGTTTTCAATTTTGTGATTTTGTCTGATTGTCCATAAATCAGGTACAAAATTACAGGGAGTGAGAACCTCAGGCATTAATCTAGATTAAGACTTTTTACATTTACTTGCCTTTCTTTTTTTGTTCTCCTTTTACTTTACTTAATGCTTCGGGTGTGATGCCGAGATAGGAAGCAATCATGCGCTGGGGAACACGTTGGATAATATTGGGATAGGTCTCGATAAAATGCTCATAACGCTCAATGGAAGAGGCACTCATTAGCATGATGATTCTTTTTTGCAAGACGTTTAAACGGCTGAAGAGTTTCTGAACATCAGGATTGTCTTCTTCCCCTTTTTTAAAAACTATTGCTAGGGTGTCTTCTAAGGCATCAATATATAATTCACTTGGTAAATGAGGGGGGGTCGTATCGGCGATAATCCAGTTTTCAGGTGCAAACATAAAAATATGTTCTTTCCCTTTTGCATCTATAGAATAGCTGCGTAGCAAGCCAGATTTTACGATATATCCCTTGGTATTATATTCCCCTTCCTTTTGAAGGAATTGCCCTTTGACTATTTTTATTTCTCTTATCATTAGTAAATCTAAAATTACTTAATCCAAAGGTGCAAGCTGATATTAATACCAAGGGAAATTTGAAAAATCGGAATACAGAATTACTCCAACCAATCATACTTTTTAAAAATAGCCAGGCCTTCTTCTATAAAATTACGGTATCTAACTGAAGGTTTATTAAATAAGCCAATGAACAAAAGATCCTTATCTGGAACGGATACATAAAAGGCTCGAAATCCTCCTTGCGATCCGGTATGGTAGACATAATTTACCCCAAAACCATCCTTATTTCCTATGAACCATCCATAGCCGAGAAAGGGAAGGGTTTCCTGGGTCCAATTTTCATGTCTCAGCACTTCTCTGGATTCCTCTGTCAGGGATTCACTCAAAAAGACATGATTCCTAAGGGCCTTTTCATATTTCGCCAATTCCAGTACTGAACTCCATATTCCTCCATTTCCTGCTGCTGCAAAAGTTGGAACTTCTCCATAATCTGACTCCTGAAAGATTTTACCGGATTGAACATAGGCATGAGCAACACCTTTCTGAGGATGTTGGCCATTTGTGATGGTACTATTTCTCATTCCTGCGGGCTCGAAGATGTTTTCTTTTACAAAGGATTGCCAGCTTTGTCCACTTACTTTTTCTATGATGAGTGCCAAACCATTGAAAGCAGGGTTTGAATATTGAAATTGCTCTCCCGGTTGAAAGACCAATTTCGCGGCTTGCTTGATGGGTGCCCAGTTCTCCTCATCTTTTGCGGTGAGAAAGAAAGCAGGATTTTCAGAAACCTTACGGATATCTGGTAGGCCCGAACTGTGAGAGAGCAAATGCTTGATTTTTACTTTCGCCGATAAAGATGGATCCTTAAAATCCGGGAAATATTTATCAATCCCATCTTCTATTGACAACTCTCCTCTTTCATGCAGAATCAGAATGGCATTGGCCACAAAGGTCTTAGATATGGAGCCGGTATTGAAAATGCTATTCTCGGTGATTTTTTCTTTGGATTTGAGATCAGCCAGGCCAAAGTTTTTCAAAAAAACGACCTCTTCCCCTTTCAGCAATAAAACAGAACCTCCCGGCCCATCGTCTACGATTTCGCTAGCAAATAAAGCTTCTAATTCCTTTTCTACAGTTTTTTGCCCTTTTAGTGTAAAAGGAAAGAGAAGAAATGAGCAGAGTAAGAAGGCAAGCAAGTTTTTCATATACGATTTTTGAAGGTTCTCCTATGAAAATATCAATATTGTTCAATATTTGGGCAATAAGGATAAAATTCTTCCCGGCTTTTCGCTCCATATTTACTGTAGAAGTTTTTTGGAAATCTTTATCCCCAAAACAAAATGACAGAAAGGAAATTTATATTTATCCCGTTACTTTTGGTCTTTATCGTCAGCTCCGCTTGCGGTACCAAAAGTGAAACAAATATTCAACAAGCATCCCTCTCCCCTACTATGAACCAATCAGAAAAAAAAGAAAAAGTACTTCGCCATGTGGTAATCTTTAAATTTAAGGATGAATCGAGCGAAGAAGATGTCAACAAATTAAATGAGGCCTTCAATGCCTTGCCTGCTGCCATCCCCGCGATCAAGGATTTTGAATGGGGAATTAACGACAGTCCTGAGAATTTCCATCAGGATTTTACACATTGTTATCTCGTTACCTTCTCCTCCGAAGAAGACAGAGATAATGTATACACCCCTCATCCCCAGCATCAGGCTTTTGTACAAAGTTTACAGCCGCATTTAGATAAGGTCTTTGTGGTTGACTACTGGACAAATCCCTAGGTCGCTAATGGTGAAATAGATTCGGCCTATCGAAATATAAAATACATATTATAACAATAATGCCTAAATAAAGTCATGAAGCTTTATTTAGGCATTTAGTTTTTCCCGGATTAAGCAGGGCTATTATTCATAAATACATCTAACGTAAATACTTTCACATACACCCAGGTTAAAGAAGAACTCTCTGTAAGCATCTTGCTCACACTGGGCGGGCTGAGGGGAATCACTACATCCCCAGTCGAGATCAAATTGAAGGGCAAACCATGCATCCGATGAACAGTCGTTCCAATCAGATTCACAATCTGACCAGACCTGAACAAAGGACAGACAAAACACTAAAGTGAGGATTATATGTTTTATATTTAAACTGCGCATGTATATTCTTATTGAGGCGTTTGATATAGATAGGATTTACTGATACTGTTGCTCGTTCTGCGTGTCAAATTTATTTGTGATTTCTATCAGATCAATTCGGCTGAGTGATGGAAAATCGGCCAATACCTCATGGGTGAGCGCCTGGGTATCATTGGAGGCATCATGCCTAAGTAGATCGATAGCCATTTCCTTAACCCTTTGACCTACCTCCTGACTCTTGATGAAAGTAATCATCTCTTCCAGTTTTGAATCTGAATTTGAGGAATTGCTGACTTTGCTGCTGTTAAAGGTCGAAAGTTTCTCAAATAAGGTGCTCGCCTCCTGGGAAAATTTGATTTTCTCTTCCATTGCTTTCATTCTATCCTTTTCTGAAGCATATTCCGCTTGTATAACATCAGCAAGGTTGTAGCGGGTGAGAATTTCTTTTCGGATTCTGTGGTCTTCATAGTAGGCTTTGAAGCTCTTACTATTTGTGACATTTTCGAATTGCAAATCTCTATCCTTAATTGCGGTTTCCTGCGCACAAGCAGAAAAAAGGAAGAGAGCAATGAGGGTTGAAAAAATCAGCTTTAATGATTTCATAGAAAATGGTTTTTGCTTGCGATTTAAAATTGCGTCGCTAGATTAATTTTGATTCGAACTTTTTACTGTTACCAAACATGTATCCTATATCCTCCCCGGAAAAAAAGGAATTTCTCGATAACAAATGTCCCCCAATCAGGAACTGACACAATAAACTTAGGTGAGAGTGAGGAAGAAGTCGGAAACGCCCTTCCTATACTTAAATAAACGGATTCCTAAGAGGAATTCCAAGGACATTTTATGGATACAATCCAAAGCAGAGGAAGATCTCTTAAGGAATTTAACGACCCCTAGTCTCAAGTAAAGACATCAAAGTCAAAATCAGAAAAATACAGAAACAAATATTTGCTAAAGATCTAGTCTCCCCTTCAAATTACTAATTGCAAAAGAATTCTTTCAGCTTTCAGTTGGATCGAGTATGAAAATTCTTAAGATTTTTGGGATCGTAAAGATTCAAGGAATATCCTAAAGGGTATAAATTTTGACAATTCCAATCCAGATGAAGGGCTAACTTCAAATAAAAGCTTTAGTCTCTATTTTAAGTTATAACTCCCTTATTTATTCATACAAATGCACGTTTCCCTTTGTGATTCTAACTGTCAAAATGCCAGAAGAAAAGTTGAAGATCTTCTACAGGAATTGTACAAACGATCTTCACAAAGAGATGAGGTTATTGATCCAGATTTAAATGATTTGAGATACAGATTAGCTAAAGTTCAGGTAGCTTTGGGAAAATATAATAAGGCTATAAAGCTATTTGATTTGACCATAGAAATATCAAGCTTAAATTTTGGAAAACGACACCCCAGAACTTTAAGCAGGATTAACTGCCTAGCCCATCTTTATTTGAAATCAGGGAAAATACGCAAAGCCCAAAAACTATTTGCCGTCGTACTTGAACAAAGACGTATTGCCTTGGGTGCATATCATCCCAATACTCTTTTTGTTAAGAACACCTTACAATCACTTTCGCGCATTTCTCCCATTCAGCTTTACTTCCCCTTGCTATTCCAGAGACTATTCAAACAGAAGTAATTATATGCTCTGCTTCCCAGGAGCTCAAGCTAATACTCCAAAATAAACTTGGTCAGGTTCTGTCCTTTCTCCAGGTTTAATTTCTTCCGCAATCTATATCGAGCTACTTCTATCCCCCGAACAGAGATTCCCATGAGATTGGCGATTCCCTTGGTATCCAGATTCAGTTTGAGGAAAGCGCAGAGTTTTTCATCATTAGGAGAAAGGTCTCTGTATTCTGTTCTGAGTCGGGATAAGAAGTCTCCATGCACCTGGTCAAAGTGGAGTTTAAACTGTTCCCAATCCTCCTGTAATCTCAAGGTATAATCGATTTCTTTTACCAATCTCTCGAGCGCCATTTTGGTTTCCTTGCTTTTTCCTTTTCGCTTTACCTCTTTCAGCTCTTCCTTTATGGTCTCAATAAATTCGTTTTTTACGACGATATTCATGGTGGAAGCTGCCAGCAGGCTATTGAGGTGCTGAAGCTCACTTTTCATCTTTTCTTCTCGGAGTTGTAGCAATTCTTGTTCTTTCAGTTTTTCGATTGCAATGAGCTCAGCCTCTTTTTTCTCTAACTCCTGTTTCTTGGCTTCCTCGAGCTTTTCCGCTTTCCGCCAAATCCTCTGTTTTTGAAACCTAAAGAGTAAAGCCAGACCAGCAAGTCCAAGTAAGACGTACAAAAAGATCGCAATAGGGCTTCTGTAAAAAGGAGGTGCAACATTCAGGACAATAGGTTCACTACTTGTGATTTCACCCAGATGATTGCGGGTACGAATGGTAAATTCGTAACTGCCAGCACCAAGATTGGTGTATTCCTTAGTGGTGGCATTGGTCCATTCGCTATAATCTCTGTCAAAGCCTTCCAGATAGTATTGGAATTCCTGATTGTTTACATCCTGAAAGCGAAAAGAAGAAATCTGAAATTGCAAGACTTTGGCCTTTGCGCTCACCTCTATTTGAATCTTTTTGTTCATTCGGTCTTCAAATGGATTCAGACTGTACAAGACGCTATCCTCCATGATACTAAAGACCTTGTTTATTATAACCCCCTTCTCTTTATTTGACCGAAACTCTCGATCCGGATTGTAATGTATAAATCCTTCATTCGCATTGAACAGAATACCATTACTAACATTGACAGAAGTATTCAGCAGATCATTATTAAAAGAGTAACGAAACTGAAACAGAGACGAGGGAACCGATACATAATTGTTATTGCTTAGCTGTTTGTAAAAGCCGACTAGGTTCTCTGCGATTACGTAAATATTCTTCTTGTTATCCTGAATGAGCAAATCAACGGATTGCTTGCCTATGGTTTCTGCAAATATCTTAGCCTCAACGATCTGATCCGTGTTTTGATCCAATTTGTAGATGCCGGCCTTTGTTGCGAAATACAGTTCGTTGTTTATTTTACTAAGGATCAATTGGTCGTTAATGGGTAAATCATTGGTATCAGATACTTTGTGAACCTTTACCTCACTCAAATTGTCCATCAGATCCAATTGGTATAATCCTTTATAGAATTGTCCTACCCAGATTCTTCCTCTTTGGTCTTCTTCAAAAAATCTACTTGACTCGGCAAAACCTTCCAGTTTCCGCAATGGCTCTAATACCCGCGCTCCACTTAACCTGAATAAAAATAAGCCGGAATAGGTGCCTCCTATAGCATATCCTGGTCGGGATTTCAATCGCTTTACCTGCCATAATCCCTCCGTATTTACCAATCTTTTGGCACTACCTTGATTGAGTAGAAATAAACCCGTGTGATGCCCCGCATAGAGCTTTCCCGCTATTTCCTGAAAACCGTAGGCCGGACCTTCTGTTCCCGACAGAAATACACTTTTCTCCTCACCATTTTCCAGAAAGTAAATCCCATTTGAAGTGGTAAAATAAATTCCTTCCTCGTTTTCAAAAGCCTCATATCCGCTTCCTTGTAAATCAATTTCCTGATTGATCAGACGTATAGGAGAATTGATTCCAATGATTGAAATCCCACTTTGCATCCCTACCCAAAGATTACCGGCATGATCCTGAAAACTCCGCAAACAGGCATTACTCATCAATCCATCCTGAGCGGCAATATTTTCAATCTGCTGGCTTTGAAGGTCATACAAGTACAAGCCTGAAGTCTGGGTGGAAATTACCAGACGGGTATCTGAAAGCTGTAAGACATGATTAACGTATTTCCCTTCGAGGGCCTTTGCTAATTGCTCATGTTTGCCCCCTTCATTCAGATAACTAGAAGATTCGACCTTCCCAGAATTAAAGAAAAATAAATACCCATCTGTTTGAGAGATAATACCGGCTATTACCTGATTAGCGGATTGTTTGGAAGGGGAAAAGGAGACTAATTGTTCATTTCTCAGTTCAAATAGCTCCCCCAGCCTGCTTTGGGTAAAAAGTTTTCCATCCACATGAAAAGAACGCCCAAATCCCTCTGTATGAGTAATGATGGAGATTTGCTCTCCATCAAATACATAAATGGCTTGAAAGGTGCAGAAATAGACATTTGAATTAAAGATGAATACATCCCAGACTTCATCAAAATTTCTTGCTTCTTCCGGTATCATTTCCAGAAGCGAGATGTATTCCCAGTCTTCCTCGAAAAATCCAAAATCTCCCTGAGACCCTACATACAATCGATTGCCCGTTTCATCGAAGGCAAGAGACCGTTGTTTTTTTCCCGTTTTGAATGCCTTTACCTCCCATTCATTTCCATTGAATGCCAAGACGCCAAGATTGTTAGCTACAAAAAGTGTCATGTCACGATTCTGGGCAAAATCGATGTTCTGGATACCTGCTTTATATTCAGCTGTCGTGAAATTCTGAATGGGATATTTACCTTCAAAAGCTTGGATTTGAAAATTGACAAGCAATATCACTATCCAACATATAGCATATTTCATATTTTTTAAAAAGCAATACATGAGCAATAATGTAGTATACCAATATAATTAACAGTCAATAAGTTAAGATGTTTTGAGAAAGTTTTTGTAGTAGCGATTGAAATAAGGATAGAAAGAATTGTTGAGGTCGTTTTTTTTGCATTAACTAAATGGATGTATAGGTTTGATAGTGATGCGCCCCCCTTTTTGAGAGGTTGGGTTTAGGAAAAAAGGATACACGCTAAAGATGTTCCCGACATCTCTAAATGCCTACCTGTGTCAATACTACTTGCACCAATTTTGGCGACGCAGACTTCAATTTCATTACTCGTGAATTAATAGTGGTAAAATGAAAAATACGACTCTACTGCTCCTTCTACTCTTATCCGTCTTTTCGGCTACGGCCCAGGCTGATAAAGTCAAGGTCGACTACAGCAATGATGGAATCAAGCTGATAGTTAATGGTGAGGACTTTATGATTAATGGTATGAATTGGGATTATTTTCCAATTGGTACCAACTTTTCATATAGCCTATGGAAGCAACCCGATGATGTCATTCGGGCTGCCCTGGATACGGAAATGTCCTTATTAAAAAATATGGGCGTAAATGTGATTCGGCAGTATACGGGTGTTCAACCTAAATGGATTACCTATATCTACGAAAAATACGGCATCTATACCATGCTCAACCATTCCTTTGGTAGGTATGGATTAACCCTGGATGGCGAATGGGTAGCTAATACAGAATATTCAGACCCCAGAACCAAGAAGTTATTAATAGCTGAGACAAAAGCCTTAGCGGAACAATACAAGAATACACCGGGATTGTTGCTTTACCTTCTGGGTAATGAAAATAACTACGGTTTGTTCTGGGGAGGTGCGGAAACAGAAGATATTCCTATCGAGGATAGAAAATCTACTATACGCGCCCGAGCCATGTACAAGCTATTCAATGAAGCAGCTGTAGAAATGAAAGGAATTGACAATTCTCATCCTGTCGCTATGTGTAATGGCGATCTTCTTTTTATGGAGCTGGTGGTAGAGGAATGTAAAGATGTAGACATATTTGGGGTAAATATGTATCGGGGAGAGTCTTTCGGTGATGCGTTTCAAAGGGTTAAGAATGAATTTAACAAGCCTATCATGTTTACCGAGTTTGGAGCTGATGCCTTCAACGCGATCAACAATGCGGAGGACCAGGAGTCTCAGGCTTTTTACATGGTGAATAACTGGAAAGAGATTTATGGAAATGCTGCAGGTATAGGTGGTGCGAAAAACTCTCTGGGAGGATTTACTTTCCAGTTTAGCGATGGCTGGTGGAAAATTGGACAAACCAAAAATCTGGATGTTCATGACAACGATGCTACCTGGTCAGCAGGTGGTTACAAACGCGATCTCATAGGCGAAGAAAACAACATGAATGAGGAATGGTTTGGTATTTGTGCAAAAGGCCCCACCAATGAACGAGGCATTTACCAGCTTTATCCCAGAGCTTCGTATTACGCACTCAAGCAAGCCCATCAATTAAATCCTTATGCGAATGGTGTTTCAGCAGAGACAGTTAGAGAGCATTTTGCAAATATTGGTCTCATGGAGGCGGTTTTGCTTGCCAGAGGAGATCAAGCGGCCTTGAGATCTGAATCAACCAAGAAAGTAAGGATTTCCGGATTAAGAGCTGAGTTGAAGACCTTTTCAACAGGTGGGAGTCTTATCGAAACTCCTGATGCTCCAGATCCTTCGGTCTTACGTTATCCAGACGAATTGGGATTTGACCATATGCAGTCATTCTTTGTGGATGTTGAAGCCAATCCTACCAATAACGTTCGTTTCAACGTAAGCTTGAACGCACTTGGAAATATTGCTGAAAATCCCATCAATGAAATTTTCTATGAAAATAGAGGTAGAACACGGACTGTCAATACAAATCGTGGAGACTTAGCCTTAAACTCGCTAAATAGAGTGGCTGTTTACCAGGCAAATTTCTCCTGGAAGGAAAAAATGTTTGATATCAATGGTTTTTATAGAACGGGCCATTATCACTGGGGGTATGAAGGAGATTTCTTTGGTTTATATCCTGAAGCGAATTATGGTCCTAACATAGACATCTATAATGGTAATGCCCCATTCGGATTTGAGTTTGAAGGGAAAAAATCACTACATGGATTAAAGGCTGCATTTGGGCCGGAACTTTGGTGGGCTGCTAACCCGGCAGTCCTGGTGAAATACTCTAAAGAAATTGGAGGTTTTGGTATAACAGGTATCTTTCATGAAGATATCGACCGTGCAGCACCTTCCGAAAGTTCTTTCGCAGTGCCTGTACCACAAACCCGTAGAGCTACGCTACATATTGAAAAAGAAATAGGACCTTTAGACATTGAGCTTGGAGGTATTTGGGGAGGTCAGCCTCTGATTGGTCGTCCCTTCCAGGTATATGATGAAGCAGAAGGAAATAAGCGAGTACTGGAAGATGAGGTTCGTGCGGAAGATACCTGGGGAGGCAAAGCAAAAATCAGCTTGTCATCGGGTCCCATAAACTGGTATGCACAAGGTGCTGCTATGGGATTGGTTGCTGGTGGTGGCGCAGATTATACGCGAACATTTACCGGTTGGAGACTTAAAGATAGTGGCAGTGGAAACCAATACAATTTCCTTACAGGTTTCACCTATCTTCTCGGAGATTTACAAATAGCCCCAAATTTCTTATGGCAAAGACCTATTGTTGGTCCAGTGCCATTTGGTGGCCCCGCTCCTGGAAGACCTAGAAACATTCTGGATGATCCCTTCTCAGTAAGATCAAACAGAGAAACCGTTGCAGGTGAAATTCTTTTCACCTATGACCCGACTCCCGGTACCTGGATGTACGACTGGGACAATGATTTCGTAGAAGATGCTCCTCTTGCAATCAGTGCAGGATTCGTTTACCGCCACCTTCCAACTATTCAGGATGCGGGTGTTGGTATCGGCCGGGATGGTAGAACCTTGTTTGCCTTCCCAGGATCGGCGCCTGCTCAGGATTTGTGGGAAGCTCATGCCCGTCTGGTTTCTAAATTCAATCCTGAATTTGGCTTTATCCTCAATATGTACGGAGGAAATGCACAGGCCAATGGTAGCGATCCTAGATTGATCGAGCGTTTTGGTGCTGACCTGAGATTGATTCGCAAAAAAGTCAAATTTACCTCTATGCTGAAAATAAATGACTGGGGGCCTTTTGACTACCACCGCGATTTCAACTTGACTTACCCTGTCCAGGCAGTTGCAGACTTGTCATTCCATGTTGCTAAGCCCGGCTGGTTTGACTTACCCAATACACGTATAGGTGTTCGGTATACCTGGCGCTCACTGGATGAATTCTCTCCACGTTATTGTCCGACCACAGTCCTCGACGCTAGTGGCGAATTCCTCTGTGATCCTACAGCTCCTGGTTTCGACAACGGAACCGAGTGGGAAATCCAAACCTATATAATCTTCGATATCAGCAATTAGACTATTATTAATCAAAAGAAGATGATATTTAATAGAAAATACAACTACTCCCTGGGGTGGATTGCCGCCCTAAGCTTTCTCCTGCTTACAGGTTGTGCCAGAGAATTAGATGAATTAAAACCTGCCAGTTTCCCGACAACCCCAGAAGTTTTTATTGATGGATTTAGTGCGGGATTGCAATATGCTGCCTTTGGAGGCTCAAATGTTTTCGCTTTTGAAGTAGATACAGAAGTCAAATACGATGGGCAAGCTTCTATGAGGTTTTCTGTTCCAGATTTAAATGATCCGAAAGGGGGATATGCAGGAGGAAGCTTCTTTGTATCCGGAGGTCGCGATCTCTCAGAGTATGATGCACTGACTTTCTGGGCGAGAGCGTCAAAATCTGCAAACATAGACTTAATTGGCTTTGGAAACAGAGGAGAGGCAACATACCAGGCCTCTATATCAGGAGTAGCGGTTAATACCAATTGGAAAAAATATATCATCCCAATCCCGAATCCAGATAGGCTTGTACAAGAGGTCGGGATGCTATACTATTCAGAAGCACCCGAAGATGAAAAGGGCTATACTTTTTGGCTGGATGAGGTACAATTTGAAAAATTGGGAACTCTTGGAAATCCGAGAGCCTCTATTTTAGCTGGACAGGATCAGGTGATTTTAGCAGAAACAGGTGATCAACTTAAGGTTGGTGGAAATACCTACACCGTCAACTTACCAACAGGCATCGATCAAACGATAGATATAGCGCCTGCTTATTTTGACTTCTCTTTGTCCAATACTTCTGTTGCAACCATAGATGAAACGGGATCGATTTCTGTACTGGATGCGGGTGAAACGGTAGTAACCGCGAAACTTGCAGGAGTGGACGCAGCGGGTTCTATGTCAATAAATTCTTCAGGAGAAGCCATTCGTCCTGCTAGTGCTGCACCTACTCCCACAGTAGATCCGAACAATGTGATTTCCATGTTCAGTAATGCATATGATGATGTAGTGGTAGATACCTGGAATCCCTTCTGGGAATTTTCTACTGCTTTGGTAGAAGATATTCAGGTAGCAGGGGATGATGTAAAGCGCTACAAGCAATTGAACTTTGTAGGAATTTTGACCGAAGCAGAACAAATCGATGCGTCAGATATGACCCATTTCCATATCGATATCTGGACACCAGATCCTACTGCTCCTCCCGCATCCTTCAAAGTATTATTGGTTGATTTCGGTCCTGATGGCAACTTCGGCGGCGGAGATGATTCTTCCCATGAAATATCTATCACCAGTCCTGAGCTAGTGACAGAATCCTGGGTAAGCATTGATGTACCTTTGTCTAGTTTCTCTGGCCTCACAAGGAGAGGGAACTTAGCTCAGCTAGTGTTATCAGGAGATCTTCCTAACCTATTTGTAGACAATGTGTATTTCTACGATGACGGAACTTCCGGTGGTGGTGGCGGAGGTGGCGGTGCCACTCAGCCTGCATCGGCAGCCCCCACTCCTACTGTAGACGCCAATAATGTAATTTCCCTTTACAGCAATGCCTACAATGATGCAACAACCATTGACACCTGGTCCGCAGATTGGGATCAGGCAGATGTAGCAGATGTACAGCTAATGGGGGATGATGCCAAGCTTTACACAAATCTTACATTTGCTGGCGTAGAATTCACTTCACAGCCACTGGATATTTCAACTATGGAGCGTTTCCATATGAATATCTGGACAGCAGATCCAACAGGAGCGCCTGCAATATTTAAAATTAAACTGGTGGATTTCGGTCCTGACGGAACATTCGATGGAGGAGACGATACAGAACATGAGATTATCCTGGATGCCAATTCCGGTCTATCAAGTCAAAACTGGGTGAGTATAGATGTTCCGCTTTCTGATTTTACTGGCTTAACTACCAAAGAAGCTTTGGCTCAATTAATCATTGCAGGTGATCCGAATACGGTTTACGTAGATAATGTATACTTCTACAGCGGCTCTGGTGGCGGCGGAGGAGGAGGGGGTGGAAACCCATCCGATCCTACCATGGCAGCATCCGCTCCTACTCTACCAGAAGCAGATGTAATCTCCCTCTTTAGCGACGTTTATACAGATGTAACAGTTGATACCTGGAGAACAGATTGGTCTGAAGCTAACTTCGAAGATGTTACAGTGGACGGCAATCCTACCAAGAAATACTCTAGCCTTAATTTTGTAGGTATCGAAACAGTAGCCAATACGGTTGATGCTACGAACATGACTCATTTCCACATTGACGTATGGTCATCTGATTTTACCGTATTCAAAATTAAACTGGTAGACTTTGGAGCAGATGGTGCCTTTGAGGGGGGAGATGATGTAGAACATGAGATTACATTTACTGCACCTGCGCAAGGTTCCTGGATAAGTTATGACATCCCACTTAGCGATTTCACGGGTCTGACCACACAAGCCAATATGGCGCAGTACATTCTGGTTGCCGAACCTACCGGAGGAGCGACCGTCTATGTGGACAATATGTACTTCCATAAGTAGTATCTCAAACTCCTAAAAACAATGAATATCCAATTCAAAAACATAAACAGCATAAGACTTTTCTTTACAAAAGCCTTATGCCTCCTCTTTGTCTCCGCAGCATTTATTTCCTGCGAAGAAGACAGCTTGATTAAAGAACGCGACTGGCAACTGGTCTGGGAAGATAATTTCGAAGGAGCCGCAGGTGAATCTCCCGATGCTACCAAATGGAAATATGATATTGGCACCGACTGGGGGAACCAGCAATTGGAATTTGATACAGACCGCCCTGAGAATGTTTCTACTGATGGAAATGGAAATCTGGCAATCGTTGCCAGAAGAGAATCCTTTGCAGGATCTGCATTTACCTCAGCCAGAATCACAACTCAGGGACTATTCGAACAAGCCTATGGTCGCTTCGAAGCCCGAATCAAAATGCCCTGGGGACCTGGTATTTGGCCAGCTTTTTGGCTTCTGGGAGCAGATATAGACGCAGTAGGATGGCCTCAGTGTGGAGAAATCGATGTGATGGAATATAGGGGGCAGGAACCCAACGTTATCCATGGCTCCGTACATGGTCCTGGATATTCCGGGGGAGCTGCTGTTACCAAAAGCTTTGCCTTTCAAAATGATCGCTTTGACAATGAATTTCACATCTTTGCTATAGAATGGGGTGAAAATTTCATTCACTATTTCGTAGATGATAATTTATACCTTGAATTAACACCCGAAGATCTTCCTGGAGAATGGGTATACGATCATCCTTTCTTTATCATCCTGAATGTGGCTGTTGGAGGTAATTATGTAGGCTTTCCTACAGCTGATACGCCTTTCCCACAGACGATGTTGGTAGATTATGTACGGGTGTATGAAGAGAGAGCAAGCTAATCACCCATTCATTCCTTTAAGAAAAAAATAATGCAAAGGATCTATTACTACGCCCTCAGTTTATGGGTTTTGCTTATGTGTGCAGCTTGTAACTCACAGGAAAAATTGGAAGTAAGCGTCTTTGAAACTTCTGCAAGTGGAAATAAGCTCACCGAAATCTCAGATTTTTCGGCTGAAGGCAAGGGAATACAGATAATTCTTTCTCCAGAAAAGGAATATCAAACGATTACAGGATTCGGAGGTTCTTTTACAGAAGCCTCCGCTTCCCTCTTAAATCGATTAGGGCAAGAGAATCGCAAGAAGATTATTGAAGCATATTTTGGAGAAAGTGGAGCAAAATATTCTCTGACAAGGACTCATATTAATTCTTGTGATTTTTCCTTGAGTAATTATTCCTATGCACCTACTCCCGGGGACAAAATTTTGGCAGATTTTTCTATAGATGAGGATCGAGATGATATCATTCCTATGATTAAGGAAGCTATGGCAGTCTCGAAGGATGGCTTTAAAATCTTGTCTTCACCGTGGACAGCTCCTCCCTGGATGAAAGACAATAATGATTGGCGAGGCGGTAAGTTACTGCCCGAATATTATGATACCTGGGCACTTTTCTTTTCCAAATACCTTCAGGCCTATGAGGCAGAAGGAATTCCCATTTGGGGGGTTACGGTTGAAAATGAGCCATTAGGAAATGATAATAACTGGGAAAGTATGCATTTTACACCAGAAGAAATGACTGCTTTTGTCCAGAATCATCTCGGTCCCAAATTGGAAGCAGATGGACATGATATCAAAATATTGGGCTATGACCAGAACAGAGGGGAAGAGTTGAAAGAATGGGTAGCATCCATGTATAAAGACGAAGCTGCCGCAAAATATTTTGATGGTACAGCTGTCCACTGGTATGCCAGTACTTTTGATTGGTTCCCTGACAATCTTCAATTTGCCCATGAGGCTGCTCCTGACAAACACCTAATCCAATCAGAAGCTTGTGTTGATGCAGAAGTTCCAAAATGGAAGGACGATGCCTGGTACTGGTCCAAAGAAGCCACCGACTGGGGATGGGAATGGGCTCGAGAAGAAGACAAACATCTCCATCCAAAATACGTTCCTGTCTATCGCTATGCTAGAGACATGATCGGTTGTTTGAACAATTGGGTTGATGGCTGGGTGGACTGGAACATGGTCCTGGATAGACAAGGTGGCCCCAATTGGTTTAAAAACTGGTGTGTAGCTCCGGTGATTGTAGATCCGGACCAGGATGAGGTTTACTTTACCCCTCTCTACTATACCATCGCACATTTTAGCAAATATATTCGCCCTGGAGCCAAAAAAATTGACTTTCAATCGCCGGATTCAGAACTTATGGTAACCGCTGCACGGAATCCAGATAATTCAATAGTGGTGGTTGTCTTGAATCAGGATACGCAAAGACGAAAGTTTAGCTTACAATTACAGGGAAAAGTTGCAGATATTGCCATTAGTTCTCAAGCTGTTCAATCGATCATTATTCCAGCTTAAAGACTTAAATCATCTTCTGACTACTATTACTAAAACAAAACAATGAGTACGTACAAAACTGCTACAAAAGATAGGGTGCCTGTAGTCCAAAAGGCAGCTTTTGGCGCAGGTCATTTGGTCAACAATCTATTGCCTGGAGCACTAGGCGTATTTATGTTTTTCCTCCTTACCGCCTTTGGTATCGATCCATTTTTAGCAGGCTTGCTAGGGGGACTCCCCCGAATTTTTGACGCTCTGACTGACCCTATTATGGGTTTCATTTCAGATAACACCAATTCACGATATGGGAGAAGGCGACCTTATATTTTTGCAGGTGCAATTCTGAGTGGTATTTTATTCGCTGTTTTGTGGCAGCTGGATGAAAACAATACCCCCATGTATAACTTCTGGTATTTTCTCATCCTTTCTTTGGTTTACCTCATTGGAAATACGTTGTTTTCAACTCCGCTTATTGGTCTGGGATATGAAATGACCTCCGATTATAATGAACGAACCCGCTTGATGGCATTCTCTCAAACCGTGGGACAAATAGCCTGGATGATTGTTCCCTGGTTTTGGGTGCTTATTGCAAATCCCAATCTCTTTGAAACACAGGCAGAGGGGGTTAGGCAGTTATCTGTAGTTGTCGGTTTGCTGTGTGTAGTTCTGGGAATCTTGCCGGCTATATTTTGTAGAGGAGTGGATGCTTCAAATATGGAAAACAGAAAGGAACTTTCTTTTGCCAGTTTAGCCACGAACTTAAAGGACCTATTTCAGGGTATTGTTCAGGTTTCTAAAAACAAGCCCTTCATGAAACTCTGCGGAGCTACTTTTTTGGTTTTCAATGGCTTCCAAATGGTCGCCTCCTTCAGCTTTTTCATCATTGTATTCTATATGTTCAATGGTGATTATGCAGCTGCTGGGAACTGGCCAGCATGGTTCTCCACGATTACGGCCTTCATTACGGCATTTATGGTGATACCCATCATTTCCTACCTCGCGAGTAAATATGGCAAACGCAGAGCTTTCATCATTTCAACCGCTATTTCCGTAGTGGGCTATATCCTTAAATGGTGGGGCTTCGATCCAGGAAATCCCTGGCTGATGTTTATGCCTATCCCGATGATGTCCTTTGGATTGGGAGGCTTGTTTACCCTCATGATGAGTATGACGGCAGATGTCTGTGATTTGGATGAGTTGGATAATGGGATGCCCCGTAAAGAAGGAACGTTCGGAGCCATTTACTGGTGGATGGTAAAACTGGGTCAGGCGATCGCCCTTGTATTGGGTGGACTTGTATTAAAGCTGGTAGGATTTGACCAAAATGCAGCAACACAGTCTGTAGAAGTGATGAATAATCTCCGCATCGCAGATATAGTTGTTCCTGCTTCCACTGCCTTATTGGCCATCTGGGTGATGTGGAGCTATAGCCTGAGCGAGGATCGTGCTCGGGAGATAAAAGAAGAGCTGGTTGCGAGGAGAGGGGAGTTATAAAAGCAAAGCTTCCTTCCAACACATTCAAGTTTATGGTAAAGAAAACTCTGGCTTTCCTATTCTGAGAAATGGGGAATCTAGGGTTTTGTGTATTGATACCAAAAAAGATGAGACTTTAACTACTGTTATAAAAAATCCCATTATTGGGCGTATGATCCCAAGCCGGTTGTGAAGGTTTCTACAAAATGATTCTTATGGAATAGAAGTAATTACTATCAGTCTATAAAAATACTGGATGAATATTGTGATAACTACTTTCATCAGCAGATAGTAGTCAAAAATACCTAATACAGTTTATTCTGATGTAACATATGACTTTGCGATTCGTCTTACCACCAAAGTCATAATTACAAACTCACAGCTATGTATTGCCTGAAACAATTCTCGATTCCATCCCTTACACTTTTGATTCTGATCTTCATTATTCCTTTTTATTCTCATGCTTGTACCATTTTTCTCCTTACGGATGAGAACCAGACCCTTTTTTTTAGCAATGAAGATTATACCAACCCCAATACCAACATGTGGTTTATTCCAGAAGGCCCTGGTCATTATGGTTGTGTATTTGTCGGATTTGATAATGGTCAGGCACAAGGCGGTATGAATTCGGAAGGTCTGGCATTTGACTGGTGGGCAGGAGCCTACAATCCTTATGAATGGGATGAAAACAAACCTCGAGCCAAGGGAAGTTCATCTATGCTGATGCTGGAATCCTGCAAGAACGTAGAGGAGGCTATCGAATTTTATCAGAGATATGCAGAGCCCTCTTTTGCTAATGCAAGTATTATCATTGCAGATAAAACTGGTTCATCTGTAATTATTGGATCCAAAGATGGGAAATTGTTTTTTGATAGATCTACACAAAGTCGCGTACTGGGAGCAGGTGCAAAGACCTTTGAAATTATGCACGAAAAAAATCCCTTAGTCGATTTGGAAAATGGAACTCATATACTCAGGCAATGTGTAACTACAGGAACTTTTGCTACCAAGTATTCTCATATCTTTAATCTTCGAAGTGGCGATATTACTCTTTACCGTTTTGAAACAGAAGAAGCACCTGCAAAACTTAACTTATACTCAGAACTTCAAAAAGGAGAACATTTTTACAATATTCCCTCACTTAAGCAACAATTGATGAAAGCACCCCAAGCTCTTTTGGTAAATATGCGGCGCATGGTACTTTTTGAATACGAAATAATTCAAGATAATTCTCAAGTCGGAAAGCTTGGCCTGAAATTGTTGACAGACTTGTCAAATGGTACAATTGATGCGTCCCACTATGTAGATGGATTTTGGGTAAATTTGAAAGAAGAGCAGGCAGAGATTAAGGCTGAATTATTACCATTTGGGACCTTACAAAAGGTTGATGCAATCCAAAAAGAAGTTCAAGATAATGATATTGTCTTCCATTTTGTAGCCATTTATATCCATGGAAGGATATTATGGGAATTTCACTTTGGCAAAGATAGAATCGTCCACAATCTTCGATTGCGATCTGTGGCACTCACAGAATAGGATTATCGAATCTTAATATCCTGTTTCTATTGTAATAACAACCTAAAGGGCAGAATTAACCAGCAATAAAACGACTTCTGATAATCAAGGAGTTTCTAGTTGATAATTTTCTAAGCGAATTTCTATCAAGGGGCAAAACCCAAGTGTTTCATTAGAAGCTAATCTTCTAATCTAAGTTGTTTTTAGCTATCGGTTTTCCATCTTACTCACCAAAAACCCCACCAGCATCGCCAACAAAAAAGAAGGCAGCATCACATCCATTTTATCAAATAAAATCCCAATCTCCGGTAGCTGGTTTACTCCAAACTTAAACACCGGAACTGATACAAAACCTGTAATCATAGAAGCAATCGCCCCTTTCTCAGTATAGCCCTTCCAGAATAAAGAAAGGATCATGACTGGACAAAAGGTAGCTGCTATACCCGACCAGCCAAAGATGACAAACCAGAAGATGGTTCTTTCGGGGGAAAGCACTGCCACCGTCATCGAAACCCCTAATGCAAACAGGGCCAATACAAAGGTTACTCTTCGGGAAAGTTTGTTGAGGGTCTTTTCATCACTATCCGGCCGAAGGATTTGTTGATAGAAATCCCGAGTAATGGCACTGGAAGCAACGACTAGTAGAGAATCGATGGTTGACATAATGGCTGAAAGTACGACGGCAATATACAGTCCAACAACCATTGTTGGCATCAGTTCATTCACTAGCAGGGATAGCACATTTTGTCCACTATTCCCCAAAATACTTTCAATATCTACTCCCTTTTGTGAAAAATAATACCTGCCAATAATCCCGATCAATACTGCGGCCGAATCTGTGAGGATGGTAAATATGATCGCAACCCACCTTCCTTTATTTATCTCCTCTTCATTTTTGATAGACATGAATCGAACAAACAATTGAGGCGAACCCATAAAGCCCAGGCCTATCATCATGAATCCAAATATGGTGAAAACATTGATGGTTGTTAGTCCTCCTTTTCCCCAAATATCCATCAAACCGGGATCGATTTCTCGTATTCCCTCAAACAGAGAAGGCTCAGATATCAAGGACCAACCAATTATAGGCAAAAGCACCAATCCCAAAAGCATCAATAAACCCTGAAAGAGATCAGACCAGGCAACTGCTACAAATCCTCCAAAAAAGATGTAGGAAAGCACTATTAGGAAACCGACAACAGCTCCCAGATAATAGTCCCAGCCCAAAAAGGCTTCAAAAGCGGAGCCCGTAGCATCTATTTGCGCACTCACATAAATGACAACAAAAACAGATAAAACTGTAGCAGCTATTTTGCGAAGATGATGGGTCTTAGAATTGAATCGACTCACCAAATAATCGGGAATGGTAATCGAGCCGTATTGATCACTGAGTCTTTTGAAAGGTTTGGCCATCACCAGCCAGGCGACTGCCACTCCCAGGGTCTCCCCTACTACTACCCAAAATGCCGATACACCTGCTATAGCTCCCATACCCGTCAGACCCAGCAATAGCCAGGCGGATTCACCTGTGGCTCTGGTAGAAAAAGCGACCACCCAATAGCCTAGCTTTTTCCCCCCCACATAGTAGTCCGAAATATTTTTGATCTTTTTAGAGGCGAAATAACCAATCGCAAATAGAATCCCGAAGTATAGCAGTAGAATAATGTATTGTGTGAGCATTTATTTAAGTAACAAAATATTCTTCTCTCTTCAGAAAGATGTTTCCAACTTGCTCACAACATATTGTGTCTGTTCTTTGGAACTTCGCACTGACTCTATAATTGATTATTTAAGGCCATAAACTTCCTATGAAAAAGCTACTTACCTGGATCGGTCGTTTTTTTGCTTTCCTTTTTGCTTTAATTACGCTTGTGGTTGTGGGAATAGGAATCTGGATTCTCTTTCAACCTAGCCTCCCGGAAAGCGCCACTACACTTAATGAGGAATACCTCATATCAGATGAATATAGGTCGCTGGCAGATTCGAATCTGTTGAAGATGCAAAAGTTATCAGAAGAGATGGGACTTCCCTCACTATCTGTAGCCTTGAGTATTGATAACAAAATTATCTGGGCAGCTGCAATCGGATATGCAGATTTAAAAGAAAAACTCAGCAACAATCTTCAAACCGCTTATCGTTCAGGAAGCGTATCAAAGTCTATGGCAGGTTTGGCTGCAGCTAAACTTTCAGAGCAAGGCAAGTTGGACCTTGAGGCCCCTATTTCCAGCTACATAGATGTTTTACAGGATAAAAGATGGGATCCAACCTTGAAACAATTGGCTTCTCATACAGGAGGAATCCGCCACTATAGCCAGCCGGGACATCCCAGCTTTGTTTCTGAACAATTATCTAAAAGGCACTATAATTCTGTGGAAGAATCCCTGGTAATTTTTGCTTCAGATAGTCTTTTATATGAGCCAGGTACCGGCTTCCGCTACTCTACACATAGCTTTACGCTTTTTAGTGCTGCCATGGAGAAAGGGGCAAATCAACCTTATCTCGAAATAGTTAGAGAGCTGGTATGGGAACCCGCAGGGATGGCACTAACACGAGCTGATGATTTTACGGTAGACCAGACTAACAGAATAAGGCCCTACACAAAAATTGCAGCACGTTATCTGGATATTGAAGGACCTGATCCCAGCTATAAATGGGCCGGAGGAGGTATATTATCCACCCCTTCTGATCTGGTAAAAATGGGTGGCGCATTCATGCAAAGGAAAATTCTAAGCCGTGGACCTGCAGATAGTGTTTTCATTACCCTACCCTTGAGAGATGGCACTCCCAATCCAGATGGTTATGCGATGGGATGGAGAAATACTGAAGAAACAGAATCGATGGATTCAGAAGAAAGAATAAGAGCTATGCATCATGGAGGAGCTTCACCCGGTGGCTCAACTTTCCTCCTCCTTTTACCAGATGACAACTTGTCTATAGCTGTAATGAGCAATTTATCCATTTCAAACTCTTGGCCTCTAAGGGAAATGGCTTTTAAAATTGCAGCTCAATTCCGAGCATATGAAATTGCTAAGGATATAAATGGAGAGGAGAAAGACATCCTAAACGCTTTATAATAAAGTAGTTGGCCTTGGAATTTAGAGGATGTAGAAATGACCTCTTAGATAATTCACATATATTCTACTTATTTTACTAACTTATTTAAAGCATTTTTGAATAGATAAGGGATCATCCCTTGCTCGGGCAGTATACGTTGGAATTTATGGACCTACTACAAAAGATTGTTCTATTTCTTTCTTTTATATTGCTCCTGCTGCCCCAAGTTTATAGTCAATCCGACCAAATTTATTTCGAGCAAATAAGCCCGGATCAGGGGCTCTCTCAAAATGATGTGAACTGTATAATGCAGGACTCACAGGGCTTTATGTGGTTTGGAACTAATGATGGATTGAACAGATACGATGGATATACTTTCGAAGTTTTTAAACCTGACCAAAACAAAGCCTTTTCTATAAATAGCAATTTGATTCTTTCTCTGGAAGAAGATCAAAGAGGACGAATCTGGATTGGAACGGCTGGAGCCGGATTGAGTTGTTTTGATCCTGTATCGAAAAGATTCTACCATTTTTCACATAGCTCTGATAGTGGTCATCAGCCAATCAATGATCACCTAACCAACCTTTACTTTGATGCCAGTGAGAGACTATGGCTATCGACTTTGGGAGGGATAGAACTTTTTGAAATTAAAGAGCAGGAAAACCCTGAGCATAAAGGAGTACCCCAATTAATACGAATTGAACTACCAGAAGTTCTGCAAAGTGGGGCATTTCGCGTCACAGCTCCGGGACCGGGAAACAGCCTTTGGCTGGGTGGGGGAAACAGTTTTTTCAGGCTATGGCTGCCCGAAGTGGGTAAGGAAAAATTTGAACTTGAGAAAATCACAATAGGAGATAAAGAGGACAACATAACTGTCAATGATTTTAGTGTTTTTTCTGATCATTTGGGAATAGCAGCAACCAATAAAGGAGTATTTTTCTTCCCAGACGTACGAGTTGACAAGCCACAGTCTCATTTAATTTTAGGACCCGGTCTCTTCGATGCCATCGAAGTTGATAAATTCGGGCAAATTTGGATAGGATCAGGGGCAGGTTTAGCACAATTCAAAATGATGGAGGGAGAAGCCTTCCCCCAGCTTATCAGGATTCACCAAAATGACCTCAATAGCCAAAATAGCATTAGTAAAAATGTGATTCTTTCATTGGCTCAGGATAAACAAGGACTGGTTTGGGTGGGAACCAATGGAGGGGGAGTCAATAAGTTTGATCCGGAAAGAAAGCCTTTCACCCATATAAAAAGGAGTTTGAAAACAGGTTCAATTAGCTATGATAAAATACGAGCTATTTATGAGGATAGTCAGGACAATTTATGGCTTGGGACCGAAGGAGGCGGACTAAACTTTCACGCAGCCAGGTATAGTACATCCAATTATCAGCATTTTACTTCCATCCCTTCCCCCAAGAATGTTTTTACGCTTATGGAGGTAAAAGAAAAAAACACTTCCTATCTGTACTTAGGGGCACAGGCAAATCCGGGTTTATATAGAATAAAAATCCCGCAAGCCGGCGAAAACTTAGCCGATATGGATATTCGGACCTTTCCCCAAATATCAAATTCCGTCTTTTCCCTTGTAAATGACCAGAATAAATATTTATGGATTGGGACCTATAATGGGGGATTATACAGATTTGATCTTCAGAATGGAGAAGAATCGGGTTTTAGCGATCCCTTTCGCCATGATCCTAAAAACCCCCAAAGCATATCTAATAACATTATTCGAAGTCTTCTGGAGGATGAGGACAACAACCTTTGGATCGGTACGGGAAAAGGACTCAATAAAATTAGTTCAAAAGAGCGCTACAAAGCGAAACCTGTATTCGAAAGTTATTTTTTTTCTCCAGATGATTCTTCCTCCCTTAGCCATAATTATATCCTCGCACTTCATCAGTCTCAGGTAGGTGAAATTTGGATCGGAACTTTTGGAGGAGGCTTAAATAAATTTATCAAGGGGAAAAAGGGGGAAAAGGGCTACTTTAAGAATTATACCGAAGAAGATGGCCTTTCAAATTCTGTGGTAAAAGGTATTCTGGAGGATGATGAAGGGAATCTATGGCTGGCGACTAATAATGGTATCTCAAAATTCGATCCTCGTTTAGAAAGTTTCAAGAATTATGATATCCATGATGGCTTGCAAAGCAAAGAGTTCTCAGAGTTAGCATGCCTGAAGAGGAGGAATGGAGAAATGCTGATTGGAGGGGTAAATGGCTTTAATAGCTTTTTTCCCCTAAAGATCAAGGAGAACTTTCATCCCCCTGAAGTAGTATTTACAAATTTCGAAGTCGTAAATAAACCTTTGGGGGTGGGCGAACAACTCAATGAACGCGTATTGCTAGATTCAGCTATTTCGAAGATCAACCATATTGAGTTAAAACATGATGAGAACAGTTTTTCTCTGGAATTTGCTGCTTTACATTATGCGGCTCCGGAAAAGAATCAGTTTAAATACAAATTGGAAGGCTTTGATGATGAATGGATAACGGTAAATTCTCAGAAACGATTTGCTACCTACACCAACATAGAGCCAGGAGATTATACGATCTACGTGAAGGCCAGTAATAATGATGGGGTTTGGAATGAAACTCCTGCAAGTATTTCCATTTATATTGCGCCTCCATTTTGGAAAACGGGTCTGGCTTATGTGATTTATGCGAGCTTACTGATTGGCTTTCTGGTCGCGATTCAATTGTACACAGTTATAGGAATAAAGGAAAAACATGCCTTGGTGTTGGAGCATATAGAAAATGAGCGGATAGAAGAGCTTCACCAACTGAAATTGCAATATTTCACAAACATTTCCCATGAACTGAAAACTCCTCTCACCCTGATCTCAGGGCCCATGGATTATTTGATTAATTCAGGTAAAGGTATGGGCTATGAAGAAAGGGAACACCAATATCACCTGATCAAAAAAAATACAAACTATCTGCTTAGACTGGTAAATCAATTGCTGGAATTTAGAAAGCTGGACCGGGGTAAAATGCAACTCAAGGTTCGAATAGGAGAAATTGAGGCATTTATCCGGGAAATATCTGAGCCCTTCCAGTTTGTAGCAAAGAAAAAGGAGATCGATTACCAGATTATCAGTAATCAGATGAAAAAGAGTATTTGGTATGATCAGGGCATCATTGAAAAAGTACTCTATAATCTTTTATCCAATGCTTTCAAGTATACCCCAAAACATGGGAGGATTGAGGTTGAGCTTGTCATAAAAAATGATAAGCGAGGTAAACCTTCCTCAAATGCGGAAAGAGGTGATTACCTGGAATTGCGGGTGAGTGATACAGGTCCGGGTATTCCTGCAGAAAACCAGGAAAAGATTTTCGAACGTTATTTCAACAATCCCAAATCAGGAGGCTTTCTCCTTGAGGGAACAGGGATAGGGCTTGCATACACGAAAAGCCTGGTAGAATTACATAAGGGGAGTATTCGACTGCAAAGCAAAGAAGGCAAAGGAGCGAGTTTCACAGTTATCTTGCCTGTGGATAGACATAGCTATTTTACTGCAGAAGTTGTTGAAAATGAAAAAAGGCAATTATTAAGACCTAAACCATCTCTGGCAGATCTTGCCGAATTTATTGAAGATGAGGATCCCCGTGAACTAAGATCAGAAAATTCAGATAAATATCAGTTGGGACTGCCTTATTTGCTTCTTGTAGATGATAATAAAGATTTACGGGATCACATTAGGGGCAACCTGAAAAATACTTACAATATTCTAGAGGCTGCAAATGGAAAAGAAGGTCTGAAAATAGCTAATGAAATGATTCCTGATCTTATCGTCAGTGATATTATGATGCCGATTATGGATGGGATTGAATTTGGGAAAGCTCTCAAGATGGATACCAAAACCAGCCACATTCCAATCATCATGTTGACTGGAAAGTCTTCGGAGGAAAGTGAGATTGAAGGATTGAAAATTGGGGTTGAGGCCTATATCCCCAAACCTTTCAATATGGAGAAACTGAAAATCCATTTAGAAAATATCCTCAAGCAACGCTCAGAATTAAATGATCGGTTCCGTAAGCAAATCATTCTGGAACCAGAGGAAGTCACCGTAAGTTCAACGGATGAGATTTTCCTTTCTAAAGCGATGGCTTTAGTTGAGGAGCATATGGCAGATCCGGATTTCAATGTTGAAAATATGGTTCAGGGGATAGGCATGAGCCGTAGCAAACTCTACCTAAAGTTGAAAGCCCTGACGGGACAATCAACCAGTGAATTTATTCGAACCATACGCTTGAAACGGGCGGTCCAGTTATTGGAAAGTAGTGATCTCACGGTTAAAGAAATCATGTATATGACAGGCTTCAATACAGCCTCCTATTTCTCCAAATGTTTCAAAAAACAGTTTGGAGTTTCCCCCAGCGATTACGTAAGCAAGTTCAACTCCTACCCTGTTTCCAAAGATTAAAACTCGCCTTTTACTCAACCTCCTTTATTTCCCAAAAACTGGAAAAATGGCCTGAAATACATTTTTTAGGCATGAAAATCATATGTGTTAACATTTAAATCATTTGTTGCATGCTGATAATTATATAATTCTGTTATTGACTCTTGCTATATAAATGGTTCATACCATTCTACTGAACACGCTATTAACTACTAATTTCATTTAACACTATTACTCAATTATCCTTAAACATTTAGTATTAGAACAGAGGGGCACTTAAACTACTGCTACTAAAGCCTCTACTTAACAACCTCAAAAATTTTTGGATGCTAACGAAGCTATTATTACTAAAGAGAACAAGCCGACAGCGCATACTTTCGTTTGCGTTGTTTTGGCTTGGGACAGTTGTTATTGCGTATTCGCAAACGATAACTGTAAAAGGTACCGTGACAGTTGAAGCCAATAATCCACTACAGGCTGCTTCTGTAACCGTAAAGAATCAGTGAGGGGCGCCCGGTGCAGGGGCAGTCATTGATGGAAGGTGAATTGGTCAGGGGAGGACTTCGATTGCTAAAGGATCAGCCCATCATTCAAACATTATACATCAATAGAAAAAGTACTATAGTAGATCAAGCAAAGCGACCTGTATCAGTCGAACCCAAATTTGAGGATATCACTTCTCAAGCGAGTGTAGATTATCCGCATGTAGAAGACGAATACGATGATTATGCAATTGAACCTTTATTGCCTCATAGAAATTCTCAATTGGGCCCAGCCTTAAGCCGGGGAGATATTAATCAGGATGGCCTGGATGATTTTATTATAGGAGGAGCCGCTGGTAGAGCTGCCCAACTATTTATCCAAAATCAACAGGGAGACTTCACAGTAAGTAGTGGACCATGGAAGGCAGAAGCCCGGTTCGAAGATACAGGTGCATTGCTTTTCGATGCAGATACAGATGGAGATTTAGATTTGTATGTAGTAAATGGAGGGAACGATCCCTCGAAAGGAAGTGCGTACTTTCAAGACAGACTTTATATCAACCAGAATGGGAACTTTAGCAAGGCCACTTCTGCTTTACCCAAAATTATAGCAAGCGGCCTGGAGTTTGTAGATGTTACGGAAAAAGTAGCTCCAGAGCTGAAAATAGCCGGTCTGGTCCCTACCGCTTTATGGGATGTGTTGATTCGGATGGAAAGCTGACCCCGATTTCTATTCGGGTCTCTTCATTAGGGGGAATTTTAACTCTCAGCTGGTTTTGGAAGCCTAGTCGATGATCAATACAATTATCGTAGAAAATGATGGCTTTGGGGGCTTTCAAAGAATCAGGTAAAAAATGCCCCATTTAAATCTTTCCTTTTTTTGCCTTACCCACATAACGGAGCCCCCTTATTTTATCCCAGTTACCGAGCCCCTTAAATCCAGGAAATTGGAAATATCTTCTTTTTTAAGTCCTCATTCCTCAGCTTTTAATAATCGAGGTCTTGGCAGCTTGAATTTTTACTGATCTTGGGATCGGGTTTTTCGTACACAGAAAGACCTAAATTCAACAAATAAAACACATATGAAGACCTCTTTTTTTACCCTATTAATTATTACAGCTGCTTTCCTGATTTCCTGTGAAGAAGATACCATTGTTGGATCAGGAAATATTGTATCCGAAAGCCGTAGTGTATCCTCTTTTGATCAGGTTGAAGCCGGAGCTGCTTTTGATATCTTCATTTCCCAGGGTACAGATGAAAGTTTGACTGTAGAAGCAGATGACAATATCATAGATCTGATATCTACTGAAGTTGTTAACGGCAGTTTGCGTATAAGATTTACAGAATCCAATCTGATGTTTTCGCGCGAGACCATGAAAATAAATATGGTAATACCAGAACTATCAGCCCTTGACCTGGAGGATGCCAGCACATGTGAAGTAGATAATTTTCAAATCAATGGACGTTTGGATATAGACTTAAAGGATGGTTCAGACGTTCGAATAAGCGGAAGTAGTGCCGAATTATTTGCCAGATTGGATGATGCCTCTAAAATTAAAGGGTTTTCCTTTACGGTAGATGATTGTTCCGCCATCCTGAAGGATGCCTCTAAAATGGAAATCACCGTAAACACCAGCTTAACAGGTTCTGCAAAAGATGCTGCCGAATTGCTTTATAAAGGAAATCCTAGTATTTCATTTTCGACAGAAGATGCGGCTAAGTTGATTGATGCTAACTAAGAATTTTCAATTTCTCTAAGGGATATTCCTTATTATCGTGTCTTAAGCTAAAGTAAACAAGCTTAAAACACAGATATGAACAGAAAGAAATTCTTACGAAAAGGAGCCTGGGGACTCAGCTCTATTTTTGCAATACCCTCAGTCTTAGCGACAGGATGTGAAGAAGGCAATGTTGATCCTTCTTCCTGCAATGTCATGCCTAGTGAAACGGCTGGACCTTTTACGATAAAATCGCCTGCTGATTGGGTTAGAGAGAATATCATTGGAGACCGTGCAGGTATTCCTTTGATGATGACATTTATTGTCCAGAACACCAATAGCGATTGTTCACCTTTGGCAGACGTTTATGTCGATATTTGGCATTGTGATGCGAACGGCAATTACTCGGAGTATGACGGGCAATTAGATGGAAATTTTACCAGTGAGCATTTTCTTAGAGGTAGGCAAAAAACTGCTGCCGACGGAACAGTTTCTTTTATCAGCATTTATCCGGGTTGGTATCCGGGAAGGGCGCCTCATATCCATATCGAAATACTGGATAGCAATGAAAACTCCTTGCTAGTAAGTCAGGTAGCTTTTCCAGAAAACATCTCCAATGAGGTCTATGCTACTTCCGATTATAGTGGAGCTTTCGATACCTCTAATAACAGGGACGGATCCTTCCGGGATTCTTTGAGCCGTAATATAGTAGATACCATCGGCGGAAATATCACCGATGGCTATACCCTAAGCAAGATTATCAAAGTAGCGGGCTAAGGCCCGGGGAATCTGGTAACTCTAAATTACGATCGCCAGATTCCCCTTTTTTCTACCCATATCCACATAGGCATGGGCATCGGCAATTTGTTCGAGAGGAAAGCTGCGGTCTATTACAGGCTTTATTTTTCTCGCTTCCAACAATTCCTTTAGCAATTCCAAATCTTTCAACCGCAAATGAGGAGCGCGCAATCCAGTGGCGGCTATTCGCATTTTCTTTCTTCCAAAAATCGCTGTCCATATCACAGGTCCAAATCCTGCTAAACTCATGCCCGCCTCCAGGAATATTCCACCATCTTTCAATGAGTCTTTACATGTGGAAAAGGTAGTTTTCCCGACTGCATCGAAGATGATATCGTAGCTTTGCCCATTTTGGGTAAAGTCTTCTTTCTTATAATCCACTACCCTATCTGCACCAATTTCGAGCATGAGTTTGACATTAGCAGTACTACATACCGCTGTAACCTTCGCATCATAATATTTAGCCACCTGTACAGCTGCAGAACCTACGCTACCTGAAGCCCCATAAATCAATACCTCTTGTCCAGCTTTGATTTCCCCTTGATCTCTGAGGAAAGGAAGAGCAGTCAAAAAGCCATCTACACTTGCAGCGGCTTCTGCATGGCTCAAATTTTCCGGTTTGAAAGCCAATACTCCATCCTCTGCTACACAGATGTATTCGGCATTTGCTCCGAATCCAGGTCCCGCCGTACCAAATACTTCATCTCCCACTTTAAATTTTATGACATCCTTTCCCACAGCTTCAATTACCCCTGATAACTCTTCTCCCAGTCGTTTGATTTTGGGTTTCTGGATACCGGTAAACAAACGAGAGAAATAAGGCTCACCTTTTCTAAAGGTTGCTTCGGTTGCAGTTACTGAGGTTGCGTGAATCCGGATCAGAATTTCATTGTCCTGAGGCTCAGGTTTAGAGACTTCTCTTAGTTTCATCACCTGTGGGCCTCCGTAATTATCATATTCTACTGCTTTCATTTTTTCCATGTTTGCATTGTTAAATGATTGATAATACAAATATGGAAAGCAGCAAAAACAGAATCGTTCGAGATTATAAATCCGAACAAATCCATTGAGGAACTATTGAAGTTGAAATTTCTGGTATTGACGAGGCGTCATACCCGTTTCTTTCTTAAAGAAGGTATTAAAGGTAGTTTTGGAATTGAAGCCACTTTCGAAGGCCAATCCCATAATGGTAATTGCAGAATTTTTAGGGTCAAGGAGTAAAGACTTAAAGCTCTCTACTCGATAATGATTGATAAAATCATTGAAATTTTTATCCAAATGCTCATTGAGTAACCAGGACAATTGATTGGGGTGAATGTTTAGCTCTTCTGCCAGAGTCCTCAGGGATAGGTCGGGATTTAGATAAGGTTTTTGCTTGTTGATATGTTCCAACAGCAGTTGGGTGAAATGCTTTGCCTGGCTTTCGTCCAATAAGGCTTTCTTCTTTTTTACCTCAGGTAATGGCTCTCCCAACTCATAGATTTTTTCTTTGTAGGAGGCATATCTGGGATCAGCTCGCAGGCCATCAACCACTGGATCTCCGTATCTAAGCAGAAGCATGGAGGCTTTTCCTTTCAAAGCATTTTCTACCCATTCAAAAGCCTTGTCAAACTGTTGAGTACTTGCGTAGTACATGAAGATATAACCATTAGCGGTATGTCCTGCTGGCTCCTTGGCTTGAGTTTTCAAAAGTTCCAGGTATTCTTCTGCTTTCTTCTTGTCGCCTTTCAGGGCATAGGCCAAGGTGAGTACACCTGTTTTCTCCTGCATAACCACAATCTCCTTAGGCACCTGGTCATAGTAGTTGATGACTTCCTTATACTTACCCATTTTTAGCAAAACCAGGGTCTTTACGGCATGAGCAGGTATATTCTTATCATTGGACTCTAAACAAATATCAAGCAGTTTCAGTGCTTTTTCACAGGTTTCAAAGGTGTAATGATAAAGCGCCTCCCAAAAGCGAACTTCATCAGATAAAGGATTTATACTGGTCGCGATATTGAGGTGCTTTCGAGCATTTTCCTTATCACCAGCAACTATATAGAAATAAGCAATGATTTGCTGTGCCTCTGCATTGTTGGGGTTAAGTATGAGGGCCTTTTTTATTTCCATCACAGCCTTACGAAAATTGACCTCAATGAAGAATGCCTCATTGCCCAACTGATAATAGACATCCGACAATTGCCTATTCAATTTGAAGGCTTGCAAGGTATAGGTATGGGACTTTTTCCAGGCTTCATCGAAAGGCAGAAAACCCGTGGTACCCAGAAAACTATAACAATCTGCCATGCCTACATAGGACTGAGCATGTTGAGGATCAATTTCTAATGCTTTTTCATACAGGCTGATAGCTTTTTTTGAATCCTCAGGGTTCCATTTATTTTGGTAGTATTTGGCTCTAAGCGAATATTCGTAAGCCGTGATGCTCTTGGTCTGTGTATCCACCAATCTGTCCATGATCTCAAAATGCCCAAAATGCTCCCGCAATTTATCGGCGATGAGTAAACTAATCTCATCCTGAATATCAAAGATGTTTTCCATTTTCCGGTCCCAGGTTTCTGACCAGAAATGGTAGTCTTCATCTGCTTGTATCAGCTGAGCCGTTATTCGAAGGTTGTCTCTGTGAATGCGGACACTGCCCTCGAGAATGGTAGAAACCTTAAGTTCCTTTGCGATCTGGCTGATAGGGATTTGTTTATTCTTGAAGTAAAAGGAAGAGGTCCTTGAGGTAACTTTCAATTGCCCAATTTTGGCAAGGGCATTGATTATTTCCTCTGTAATCCCATCGCTAAAGAATTCGCTATCCTCCTGATTACTCATATTCACAAAGGGCAAGACAGCGATACTTTTTACATGCTGCTTTCTTTTGCCCTTTCCTTTCAATTCTGCTATATCCGGTATGCGGATTCCATCATTGCTTATGGCGAATATCTCGACAGATTCTGCGATATTCTTTAGTTTAAATTCGCCTAAAGAGATGGTCGAAATATGTCGGTGATTTTTGAGTTCATCATTGAGTTTATCGGATAAAAGTATAGCTCCGGCTGCTCCCATACTCTCGATCCGCGAGGCAAAGTTTACCCCATCGCCATATACCTCTGTTTTATCAAATACGATATCGCCTAAGTGAATGCCTATTCTGATAGGTACCTCTAGCCCGTCCTGAAGTTTCTGCTGTAAGGCGATGGCACACTCAACCGCTTCAAGCGCACTTTTAAAAACACTCAAACTCCCATCCCCATAGTACTGAATAATATTTCCCTGATGAATTTGGTGCTCCGCTTCAAAAACGGACCTATGCTTGGCTCGAACTTGTGCAGCTTTTTCTTCATCTGCCTGCATCAAGGCCGTATAGCCCACAATATCTGTGAACATTACTGCCGCCAACTGCCTTTTGCTCGATTTTAGCATGGAATCAACTTGAACGGAAAGATAGCTTTCTAAACACTGAAATTGAATATTTTGAAGGCCTTTTTTTGGGGCATTTAAGGACTGCCTACAAAGAGCTCTTTAATCCAAATATAGGATAAACACAATCATGACTCAGTTGGGAGAAATAAGTGCTAATCGTCTATGATGGGAGTGCTATATGTTTGGATAAAAACCGGCTAAAGAATCCCAGATGTTTTTAATTAAAGACGACCTCAATCTGTTAAAAACTGGATAAGTTTGAATTAGAAATTTCCATTGGTAGTCAGAATTTTACTGTTGAATTTTATTCTGATGCATGTGAGAATTATAAAGTGAGATAACAATAAAGCCAGTTGTTAAGGGCACGAGGCATTCATTAGCAGTATTTAGCAAGTTAAATCAAGGGTAAATCGAATATTCATTTAATTATAATTTGCAATTGTAAAAATTTATGAATACTAAAATAAACCTATGTGTTTACCTTTTATAGGCATAACAACAGGATTCTAACATGTGTCACAAATTCGTGCGGAACCACGGCTTTATGCAGTTTCCCCTTTTACATT
Organism: Bacteroidota bacterium; assembly: GCA_039819665.1. GTDB lineage: Bacteria > Bacteroidota > Bacteroidia > J057 > J057 > JAWPMV01. Next base: position 35,320 of record JBCBRM010000005.1, on the reverse strand, counting down.
TTCTCCTGATAAAGGCTGTCTTCTATTAGTATATTTGTGGGATTAATTCTGTCAATACATTCTGACTTTGGCACAGATAACAGACTGCAACTCATCAAAATTGGTAATGAGATTGAGAATAAGAATTAAGGTATGGATTAAGCTTTTCTAGGAGTCTCAGAGAGTCTAGCAGCCTCATATTTCGTTTCCTTTTTCTAGTATTTGGTATCGATAACTCAAATCATTTCCAGAATAGCATCGCCAAATCGTTTTTCCGAGTTGGGATATTGGGCAACAAATAACTCTGGTTCTACCAATTCTAATTCCATGAGATAGAATTCGTCCTTACGCATTATCCCATCCACCCGGGCATAGCAAATGGCGGCTTCTATCCCATCCAGAATTTCCTGCGCCTGCTCAATGGCTTTGGGATGAGCCTCCAGCAATTCTACCGTGCCCCCATAATCACTTTGTACCCGAAAATCTCCTTTTTTTGCCCGCTTCAAGACTGCATGGCTAAAAACTTTGTTGAAAAAGACCAGGGACCATTCTCCATCTTCCACTACTTCCGGTGCAAATTCCTGAAGGATAAGATCCCGCTCCCGAAGTAAGGCATCCAAATCAGCTTGCCTTTCTACAGCTTCAGCTTTAGTGCAGGTCCAGGTCTTATATCCACTGGCAGAAATAAGGGGTTTGATAACAGCTTTCTCCCATTTCTCCTGCAGCATAAAATTGGCTAAATCCAGATGATATCCCTTACCCAGGATCTTTAGAGGAACTTGATTTGTGTGGCTGAGTACTTCTTTTAGGTAGCGTTTATTTGAATTCCAGCGTAAAACTGAGACAGGATTCAATATCTGACAATCATACTCCTCCAGTTTGTCCAAAAAGGCCATCCATTCTTCATAGCGTTTGTGATAATCCCAAACTGATCTCACCACAAAAAGATTGTAATTATCGAGTTTCAGCTTAGGATCATCCCAAAGCACAATTTCTACTTTGTAACCCTCTTTCCTGAGATAATCTGCAACTAGTTTATCACTGGGAGAGAATTCTGGAAAGTTTGAGGAAGTCAGAAAGGCTATCGATTTCAAGGGCTTTTTTATGTTAAATGGAGGCTTGAAGAAAAAACCTTCTCTTCTTTTATCAAAATTTCTTTTACCAGAATATGGATGTTAAAGGGATGACGATAGGGGAAAAGGGAAACGCATGTGTCCTTATGAAAAGTGGCAGCAAATGGCGGCTCTTTTACTCAAACATGGAATCCTTGAATAACTAATATTGTGTATTTGGGTTTGGGGGTTGTATCAATCCCATCATCTATGTGAAGTGGGTATGTCTGCTTCGGGCATATCCGCTTTTTTAATGGGATACGCAGACTTGCACGTGTCATCCCGAGCCCCGTCGAGGGACCTATCTCCCCTCTTTCCTGATTGTTGAGGCAGGCTCTTACCTCCTTCTTTGAGGTGGTTCGATTACGCTCACCATGACAGGTAGTTTAAAAAAAATAGTCATTCACTGCTAGTGATCCTCTACCCATTCTCTAAACTTCGGACTTCGACTATTACTTGTATAAAGGATCTCCGAGGAGTTCCGCAGATTGATGGCTAGTCGATTTTTGGTATACGGGCTGAAATGCTGGATGGAGGTGAAAGGCAGGATTTCACTTCGGTTTATGCGAAAGAAATCTCTGGGATCAAGCATTTCCTCCAATTTCTGCAAGGTATAATTCAGGATATGTATTTTACCTATATGATCTATGGCTACTACAAAATCTCCCTGAGATTGAAAAAATAGGACTTCTTTCACCGGCAGAATAAATACGCCTTCTTTTTTCTTAACTGTAAAGGTCGATTTATAACTGTGTTTCTGTCGGCCTAAGCTGGCTTTCAACTGCTCAAGACTGTGCTGAAAATCTACTTTCTCGACTTTCTGTCCAAAAAGCTGACGGTATTTATTCCAGCTTTCTTCAAACTGCTCACGGGTATAAGGTTTCAAGAGATAAGCAATGCCATTTGTGCGAAAAGCGTCCAGAAAATATTGATTATAGGCCGTACAAAAAATGAGTGGACAGCTCGGTTTGATTTCTTCAAAGAGGGAAAAGACATTTCCATCCAGTAATTCTATATCCGAATAAATGAGATCAAGCTCGGGCTGCTCCTGGATGAACAAGCGTCCTTCCAATATGCTTCTTTTCCACTCAAGCTTTGCGTGAGGAGCAAAACTGCGAATCATATCGATGAGCTTTTCACCTGCCCCCTGCTCATCTTCCAATACCAATATGTTCAAGGCCTTATCCATACACTTTTTTCAGCAAGGGTAAACGAACCAAAAAATGAGAAGCATCTTCGATCAGGATGTCCTTATCTGCCAGAAGTTTGTAGCGTGCGCGCAAATTCTTCAAGCCCGTTCCATTGGAAGTCGGAGGCTTCATTTTAGGCCTTTTTTTATGAGAAATGCTGATCCCGAATGCATCTGCCTTGATCTCTACCTTCAATGGATCATCTGATTGGGCCTGATTATGCTTAACCACATTTTCGATCAGCCCCTGAATAGAAGTAGGTGGAATGAGGTAGCTTTTGAGATCTTTCAACTCATTTATTTTATTAAACACATATACGCGATTAAAGCGTTTTTCCAGCAAATAGATATAGTCATCCACAAATTTCCATTCCTCTTCCAGGCTCACCACGTCCTGCTCCGTTTGCCCCAGCCAATAGCGGTATATATTGGCCAGTTTATGGAGATAAGCTTTAGCTTCCTCCTTATCCCTTTCTATGAGATCGTCCAGCACATTGAGGTTGTTAAAAAGAAAATGAGGATTGGTTTGTGCTTTGAGGACGCTAAGTTCGAGGGCCATTTTCTCCTCTCGCAATTCCTGGATGGTTCGGGTATTGCTGATGCGGTCTTTGGTGAATCGATAAGCTAGAGAAAAGACAAAGGCAAAAAACATCGAATTGGGCAATCCCAACAACAAATTTTCACGACTGAGTAATTCGAAGCTCAGGCTGGTGAAAAAAGAAGCTGCTTTTGGGTAGCTCAGAGCAAAAATACTCGAGCGCACAAGTTCGACGACAAATACGAGCAGGAAGCTGATGAGGAAATATCGATACCATTTTGGGCCGTGCAAATATTTCGGAACCAGCCAGAAAGCATTGAGGTAAAAGAAGAAGGGAAAGAGGACTGCCGAAATGGGAGCGGGTGTATTGGGACGAAGGCTTCTATCCAACCAATTATCGCTCCAATCGATATGCAGGATCGATAGAAAGAACAGCCAGAACAACAAATGTAACAGGCTCTCTTTTCGAAAAAGCAGAGATTTGATCTTATTTAGTAGCATAACATTTCAGCTGCTCCCATTAGACTCCTCTTGCATACAAAAGGACGTAAAAGCTAGTCAAAAAATCCTGTTTTTCAGCCACTTTCCTTTTTTCTGGGGTGAAAGGAGGACGATGCGGGGCAAATTTCCGATGAATGAATCATTTACTACTTTTCCACTGAGCGAAAGAATGCCCTTGTTTAACGGAAGATAGGCCCTAGCTAAAGGGAAGTGCCTGAATTTTATGCAAAGAATGCCTAAGCTTAAGCTAAGGATCGCAACTAGTGCCTTGATCTATGTTTAGAAAAATTTTCTCATTTGAGCTATTTTCCTGGCTGAAAAGCCCATCCATATATATCTATGCATTAAGTTTTTTTGCCATAGCCTTTCTTTCTCTGGCAGGCTCTCTTGGGGTCTTTGATGAGGTCAGTCCGAAAGCTGAACTGCAATCTCATTTAAACTCGCCCTATGAGGTGAGCTATATCATCCTCTACTTCAACAAGGTTTTTCTTTTTTTGCTCCCGGCTATAATAGGAGCGACCATTTACAAGGATTTTCGACACAATCTCCATAGTATTCTTTACAGCTTTCCTCTACAGAAATCCTCCTACCTCGGCGCTAAATTTTTGAGTGCCTTTAGTATCACCATTGCCATAAGTCTGATTGCAGGCTCAGGCCTTCTAGTCGCGGAACTTATGCCCGGTGCTGATCCGGCTAAGCTAGGTCCTTTTCGTTGGGGTTCTTATCTGCAAGCCTTCTGTTTATTTCTCATTCCAAATTTACTGTATCAGGGTTTGCTTGTTTTTTCGCTGGTTATGCTTAGTCGAAATATCATCTCTGGATTTTTGGGAGTGGTGCTCTTATTTCTCTTTCAGGTGATCAGTGAAAATGCCTTCGCCGGTCATGGCTTCTGGATCGCCTTATTGGATCCTTTCGCCCAGAATACTTCCCTCTATGAAAGTCAATTCTGGACCTTGAGCGAGAGAAATGTGAATTATTACTCATTTAGTGGCATGTTGCTCTACAACCGGATTTTTTGGTTGGGCTTATCAATGTTGTTTGGAGTATTTGCTTATCGAAAGTTTCAATTCCATCAAGAGCAAGTCTGGAAATGGCCCATTTTATTTAAGAAATACGAGATAAAAAAGGATAAAGCACTTTCAAGGGATAGTATCCCTATTCCTGAGACCAATAAGTTCTATGGGTGGAAAGCGGATATCAAAACAATCTCCCACCTAAATTTTTTCAATCTTCGCTTTATCATTAAGAACTGGACCTTTCTAGCCATCAGCCTGATCGCTTGTTTGTCGGTTATTTTTTCTTTGGAAAGGATCACGCGTTTAGATGAAATGACCCTGCTTCCGACGACCCAGTTGATGCTACGAATACCGGCCTTTTTCTTCCTGACGATTACTATGCTCCTTACCTTTATTTATGCAGGAAGTTTGATGCAAAGAGATCGGATGACAGCAATGTATGTGCTGATTGATAGTAGCCCAGCTCGAAATGGGATACTCCTAATCTCCCGGATTCTGGCCCTTCTTATGATGCAAATGCTTATGTTGATGTTGCTGATTTTATGTGGAATAGCTGTCCAGGCCAGTCAGGGCTATTTCCATTTCGAAATGGGCCTCTATATATCTCATCTCTATGGCCTCAGGTTTTGGAGTTTAGTGGTCTGGGCCCTAACTGCGATTTTCGTCCATAGCTTTTTTCCCAATCTCTATCAGGGATTGTTTGCCTTGGTTATTATATGGTTAGGAATTAGTGGAATGCCTTCCCTGGGAATCGAGACGCATACCCTCCTTTTCAATTCGCCTCCCGAACTTACCTATTCAGATCTGAGTGCTTACGATCAGCAATTACCGGCCTTTGCCTGGGTACAACTATATTGGTTGATTGCTGCGGCTCTGTTTTTCTGCTTTAGTTTATTGATCTGGCAAAGAGGGCTTGCTCTGGGCATAAAGGGAAGATGGTTTCAGTTTCGCTCTCGCCTAAATAAGAGCTGGTTCTTGGGCTTGGGCATCCTTTTAGTTGCCTTTTTAAGTATAGGGGCAAAAATTCTCTATGAAGAGCAAGCGAATCCAACTATTTCGAATGAAATTTTTCAAGCTTCTTTCACAGCTTTTAAAAAGAAGTATGGTCATTATGAAGCTTTAAAGCAGCCCAGAATCAAAGCCCTTGATTTGGAAATGAATCTCTATCCGGAAGAAAAATCTTTTAATGCTCAAGGAAGTTACGTCCTGATAAATTCCCATGAGGAGCCGCTGGATACTCTGCTTATTCGAACAGGCTTTGATGAGGATACTCAGGTAGAATTTTCGAGGCAAGCTCAATTACTTGATGCAGATCGTATGTTGAACTTCAGTGTTTGGAAACTGAATAGGAGGTTATTGCCGGGGGATAGTATGAATGTGTGTTTTTCAGTCAAAAGCAAGGCCAATACCCTTTTTGAGCAATATCCAAATGTCAAAATCAACGGCAGTTTTCTTAGAGAAGATGCTTTCCCGCGTTTGGGGTATATAAGGGGTGGATTTGAGCCAGAGCCAGATTCCAGCCATAGCCGTACATTCAACTATCAGTCCTGGGACTCGGATTTAATTGATATGGCCATTCGTCTTAGCACCTCTGTGGATCAGATGGCTATAGCACCTGGAAATTTAGAGACATCCTTTATAAAGGACGGAAGGCAGCATTTCCATTATAAAAGTCAGATGCCGCTAAAGTTTGCCTTGGGTATTCTTTCCGGAAAGTTTGAGCAAAAGGAAAGTTCATGGGAGGACATTTCGATCCGTGCATATTATCATCCGGGACACGATAAGAACCTCGAGACCATGATAAACGGATTAAAAGCCGCTTTAGCCTACAACAGCCAGTTCTTTGGACCTTACCAACATTCAAGTGCTGACATTGTTGAATTTCCCCTGACAGATGGAAGTTTTTCAACCACTTACGGCAATATCAGCCCCACTTCAGAATTTCGCTTCATAAGCAATGCGGGAAGAGACAGTCAAAAGGTGGACCTTTCATTTTATACCGCAGCTCACGAACTTACCCATCAATGGTGGGGTGCTCAGTTGATGCCAGCCCATGCAAAAGGGGCTCGAATGCTCACCGAAAGTATCACGGAATATATTAGCCTAAATATCTTTCGAATTGCCTTTGGGAAAGAGCAAGCCCGCAAATTTCTGGGACTTCAACGCAGCCGCTACTTAAATGGGAGAGCCAATAACTCTGAGAAAGAACTCCCTCTTTATCGGGTAAAGGCCAGCGATCAGTTTATGTTTTATGGCAAAGGAACGATGGCATTCCATGCAATTGCCTATCTGATTGGAGAAAGGGAAATGAACCGCATCCTCGGCAACTTTTTGGATGTCTATCGCTTCAAAGGTCCCCCCTACCCTTTGTCCATTGACTTTCTTGCTTACTTAAAGAAAGAAACACCTGACTCTCTAAAAACCCTGATAGAAGACTATTTTGAAAAGGTGATTCTTTATGAGGGAAAGATTGAGCAGGTAGAAATACAAGAGCTCAACTCCGGCTATGAACTGAAAGTTAGTTTGGCCCTTAAAAAAGAAGAGCATCTGGATATCGGCCAATATAAAAAGCTCCCGATACATGATCTGGTGGAGATTGGGATATATGATGAAGATGATGAATTGATTCGGCTTGAGCGATTTTGGATGAATGGGGCAAGGCAGAGTTTAATTCTTAAACTTGACCGAAAAGCTTCTAAAGTGGTCCTTGATCCAAATCTTCTTCAAATAGATCGGGATTTAAGGGATAATGAGTTTAAGTTAGAATGATACAATTGTGGCCTTGTGGAAGTTTCTAAATTTATTGACTAGATAAGCTTGAGTGGCTATCGAGAGACCCGAGATTGAGACCCCTCGAAGGGGCTCGGAGTGGCAAAACTTTACAACAAAAAGGAACTGCCCCAAAAAGCTGTTCCTCATCGTCATTCTCGAAAAATTTAATCTATTCTTCTTGGAAGCTTCCGGAGAAAGCAATGAAAGCTTCATCAAAACTCACTTTTGTAGATCGCATGCTTCCATAGAGAATCGCTCCTCCTTCAATCTTTCCGTTGGCCACCTTAATCTCGCAAAAGAGGATACCGTATTCGGTGATCAGCGCATATAAATCTTTAACCCTCAGTTTGATGAGCTGGTAGGTTACATCCTTTTCATCTCCATTTTTCATAGAGAGAATTCCTTTAGCTCCATCCAGTTGAATCCGCCCTTTACCTTTAACTTGTTTCTTGCTTCCTCTACGGACAAATTCCACTTGACCTTTCCCCTTCAGGCTAAGATCAGCTTCTTCGCCAGACAAAAAGAGGGAAGCCAATACGTGGGCACTTTCTTCTATCATATGAGGCCTACTTGCATTACCCATAATGGATACACTCATTTTTTCTTCGGGAAAAATGCAGACAACGCTACGGGTTCCTTCCATCGATCCGGCATGTTCGTAGACTTTTCTTCCAAAGGGATCTACATTCGTTCGCCATCCGATTCCTACCCAGGTTTCCTTGCCGTCATTCAGTTTTTGACTCTGGAACATACGCGCTACGGTTTTTGGCTTAAAGAAACCGGAATAGTAGGCACTTCCCATTTTGACCAAATCGCTGGGTGTCGAAGTCATTCCTCCCCCGCCCCATTTGTAGCTGGGATCCTGAGGCTTCTTAACTGGACCTACTTTGCCGGATTTATTGATATAGAAAAGCTCGGTCATATCCTTGTGGACGGCATGCCTGAGGTCTGGACCAGAAGCATTCATATTCAGGGGAGCGAAAACTTCTGTTTCCAGGTAATCCAGAAATTCCATCTTCGAAGCGCCTTCAACTACAGCGGAAAGTAAAGTATATCCATGGGTGGAGTATTTGTATTTGGTTCCGGGTTCGGATAGCAGTTTCTGGTGGGAGAATGTTCCCAAAGATTCAGTAACCGTAGGATAAAAGCGTTTTTGAATCTTGTCGCTAAAGGAATAATGGGGAAAACCGGCTATGTGTCCAGATAGCTGAGCGACACTGAAGCTATGCGCCTTTTTAGGAAATTGTGGCACATAAGCACTCACGGCTTTGTCAAAATCCAGTTTTCCTTCCTGGTACAATTTCGCCATAGCTGTAGTTGTCATCATCTTGGAGACGGAAGCTGCACGAAAGCGGGTGTCAGGAGTAACGGCTGCCTGATCCTCTGATTTTGCGATACCAAAACCCTCCGCGTATATAGTTTGGTCTCCCATTCTTACGGCTACTGAAATCCCCGGAGGACTATCTTGCGATTTCATGAATGCTTCAAATAGAGCCCTTGCCTGTTCTTTGGCTGCTTTGTGATTTTGCTGGCCGAAAAGCTTTCCACAGATGAGTAGGAAAGCGAGGAGGAAAGAGGTAGTTTTTGTTTGTCTAATCATTTTTTGCGCCTTTGCCTAGTAAAAATGCTTCTATGTCTGAGTATCCGCCTTTTCGAGCTACTTTCAGCGGCGTGTATAAGCGTGAATTGAGGTTATACACTTCGCGAGAAGACTTGTTCACATCTGCCCCTCTGGAAACGAGGAGTTCCACCAACTCAAAATTCCCTTCCTCACAAGCTCTGATCAGGGGTGTTTCGTCCCCGGTGATTTCGAAGTTCACATCTGCTCCCTTATCCAGGAGGTAATTTACGATATCTGTTTGCCCATATTCGACTGCAGCAATCAAGGCATTTCCATCGCCTTTTACTCCTTTATCTATATCTGCACCCTTTGACAAGAGGAAGGAAATAATGGCCTGATTTCCTCGAGCTGCCGCTACAATCATGGGATTGCCATCGCCTTTTACTCCCTTATCTATATCTGCCCCCTTTGATAAGAGGTAGGATATAATAGCCTGGTCACCTCGAGCTGCCGCTACAATCAGAGGACTTCCATCCCCCCGAATCCCTAAATCCACATCTGCTCCCTGATCTACCAGATATCTTACTATTTCCAGTTCTCCACTGCGAACAGCCATGATCAATGGGGTTCCATCTCCATAGTACTTCTTATTTACATCTGCACCTGCCTCAACCAGTCTTTTGACCCATTTTAGCTCGCCTCTAGAAGATGCATACAGCAATCCTCCTTCTTCTTGATCTTCGCCATCATCATCTTCATATTGATAATCATCCTCATCCTCTTCCACATATTCATCTTCGTCCTCCTCATCATAGCGATCATATACTCCCTTATTGTTTCCTCCTTTAGTTGTGAGCAAGCGCACGATCTCCGAATTTTCTTTATTAAAGGCAATTTCCAGGGGATAACCATCTGCAATATTTCCAAGATTGGGATTGGCTCCATTGTCAAGGAGGTATTTGACTACATCGGCATGATCTCCCGCAACGGCATTGATTAGGGCACTCCCATCTCCTGTAATAATGACATTGATCTTTGCCCCCAGGTTTATTAGCTTTTTGACGATAGACAGATGGCCATGTCGCGACGCAAGAATTAAAGCAGTACCGTCCCCTCTTTCCTCTTCGTTTACATCTGCACCTTTACTGATCATGAGGTCGACCATACTTTCCAGGCCACTTCCAGCTGCTGCCATTAAAGGTGTTTCGTCATGTCTATGGTGAAAGCTCACATTTGCTCCTTCCCTAATAAGGATTTCGACAATCTCTCTGTATCCTTTTCTTGCGGCCATGACCAGGGCTGTCCGTGGATTACTTCTTTCATTTACACAATTTACATCGGTGCTTTTCAAGAGGTTTCGTACGGCACTGATATTATTGTTTTCTACTGCCTCCAAGAGTTTGCTACAATTGTCTTGAGCAAATAACGCATTGCAGAATATGCCCAGCAGCAAAAAGATGATATGATTTTTCATTTTTTATAGTTTTTTGAATTGAGCTACGATTCAAAGATGCAGTATGATTTAGTAAGAATGGGAGAAATAAGATCAAGGCGGTTCCGCCATCGATAGACAGGCATTTTGTGGGGACGAAGTATCTTCAACTCAAGAATACAGCTTTTCATTGTCATAATCCCTGCATTCGTCGACAAAGTAAAAACATAAGCTATTTTGGCTGTATTTTGCATTCATGGCTTACCCACTTTCCATTCAAAGCCCGAATATGGCCAGGATCGAATCCATACCCAGATTCGTTTATCATCTGGGTTTTTGGGTACTTATCATCCTTTTATTGGCTTATCATGGCAGCCTTCTAGGCAGTAGTTTTAAGGATAATCTGATCAATATGCTCAGTCTTATGCCTGTACAGATGTTAGCAGCTTATTCTCTGATCTACTTTCTCATCCCGAGACTTCTGTACAACAGACGTTGGCTTTTATTTTTACTGATTCTGGCTGTAATAGCCTATGGCCTTTCTGCATTAGCTCGCCTTGCGGTTATCCATATCGCAGAACCCCTGATCAATTTTGAAAGCTATGATGAATCGATATGGGAGGTGGTAACTGATGCTGGGTATCTGATTAAAGTATATATGGTCTCGGTTTATCTACCGGCTGTTTTGCTATTTCTCTTAAAAATAATGAAAGAAAGATTCCAGCAGGAAAATAAACTCATTAGCCTTGAACGGGAAAAAAGCATGGCGGAACTCAATTTCCTCAAGGCACAGATGAATCCGCACTTTCTCTTTAATACCCTCAATAATATCTATGCATTGGCCAAGAGTGGATCTCAGCAAACGGCCGATATGGTCATGAAGCTATCAGAGATTTTGGATTATACGATCTATGAATGCAATCAGCCAAGAGTACCTATCATAAAAGAATGGGAATTGATAGAAAGCTATGCGGATCTTCAGACCTTACGTTACAAAGACAGCTTGATGATTTTGCTGGATCAGGAAATAGATGATACCGAAGTTGAAATTGCTCCTCTTTTACTGATAAGTTTGGTGGAAAATGCCTTTAAATATGTGATGACCACCAAAGATAGTGAGCCTTTAATTCGAATAAACCTCAAACTCACCGACAAAGCTCTTTACTTCGAAGTTTTCAATACCAAATCAAAGGTTCTTTCTTCCAGAGATTCAGGAGGAAAAGGAATCGGTATAAAAAATTTGAAAAGGCAGCTGAGTTTACAATATCCAGATCGACATAAAATGATCATAGAAGATCAAAAGGATTCCTATCGGGTAGAATTACGCATAGACCTTTAAACACAAAATATGAAGAGCCCCATTAAATGCTTGATTGTTGATGACGAACCTCTCGCAGCTGAGGTAGTAGAGGATTATGTAAAACAAATTCCTCAGCTAAGTCTTGTAGCCTGTTGTCATGATACGATGAAAGCTTTTGAAATCCTGAATCGAGAACCAGTTGATCTCATTTTTCTGGATGTGGAAATGCCTCAAATGAATGGAATTGAATTTATTCGTTCACTCTCCAATCCTCCTCAAGTTATTCTAACGACGGCATTCAGGGAGTATGCGATCGAAGGTTATGAAATAGAAGTGTTGGATTATTTATTAAAGCCCATTTCTTTCGGCCGCTTTTTCAAATCCGTCAATAAGTACCTGAAATTGAACCAGAAGGAAGAGGTAAGAGAAATCAGTGATCAGGTGGAAAAACCCCGGGGCTCCATCTATGTATATGCAGACAAAAAGCATGTAAAGGTTTATCTAGATCAAATCCTTTACATAGAAAGTGTCAAGGATTATGTTCGCATTCATACGACCGGCAAAAATATCATTTCCAAGGATACCATCAGCCGCTACGAAAAGTTGTTGCCGGAAGCATTTGTGCGCATCCATCGTTCCTATATAGTCAATAGTTCGATGATTTCAGCTTTTACCCACCATGATATAGAGATTGGAGATATCGAAATCCCAATTGGAGCCAGCTATAAAAAATCAGTCATTGAGTATCTGAAAGGGCAATTCTAGTTCAGGCTTTGAATCTTTCGCATGATGAGATTCTTTTCCTCCTGGCTTTTGGCTAAAGAAAAAGCCATTTCCCATTGAGCTTTGCCTTCTTTTTTATCCCCACACATGATATAGAGATCCCCTAACAAAGCATGGTACAAATGCTTCTGAGGAACTTCCAGTTTTTTTGCAAGTTTCAGTGCCTCTTCTGGCTTATTGGCCTTAGCCAATGCATAGGTTCTATTAAGGGCTGTAATCGGGGAGTATTCCAGTTGGAGTAGGTAGTTGTAGAGCTGAAGGATATTTTCCCATTTTTCTTCATCAGACTCTACCGTATGCCAGTAGGCGATGGCAGCTTCCAAATGATACTTACTCAAGTTATCCCCTCCCGATGAAAGATTGAGGTAGTCTTCCCCTTTTTGAATAAGTTCCTGATTCCAAAGAGAGCGATTTTGCTCCTCATACAATAGCAGTTCACCAGAGCTTCCTCTTCGAGCTTCTAATCTGGATGCCTGAAAACACATCAAAGCCAGCAAGGCAAAAACCTGAGGCCGAGCGGTCCCTTTATGTTGGAGTAGTAAGAGGACCAGACGCATCGCTTCCAGGCAGAGGTCCTTCTTTATAGGGAAATTCTCAGCTCCTGAATTTGAATAGTAGCCTTCATTGAACAATAGGTAAAGGCTGGTCAATACGCTGTCTAGTCTTTCAGAAATATCTCCAGTAGGAAAAACCAAATCAACTTTTTCGTCTCTTAAAGACTTTTTGGCCCGATATAAACGTTTGTTGATGCTAGCCTTTTGAGCTAACAGCGCATGTGCAATTTCCTCTATCCCGAATCCACAAAGAATTCTTAAGCTGAGGATGACCTGGTTTTCCTTGCTTAGCCGGGGATGACATACCGCAAAGATCATTCGTAACATACTATCCTGGATATTCTGTTCACTCATATCCAGACCAATCTCATAACTTTCTTCCTGATCTTCCCGAAGATTTGGGAGGATTTTTTCCTGGAGAGTTTTATTCCTCCGCAAATAATCCCGGGTTCTGTTTTTGGCAACTGTATAAAGCCATGCAAGCTGCTTATCAGGAATTCCGTTTTTTTCCCAGCTTTCGCTCGCCAACAGAAAGGTATCGCTGACGATGTCTTCAGCCAACTCAATATGCGTCAAACCAAAAACCTTACAGAGAACAGCAACCAATTTGCTGTACTCTGTTCGGAATAAGTGTGGTATGAGCTCTTTCTCTTGCATTACACACCAAATTGTCTCAGGTGGTGATCGATATGTTTATAGGCAAATCTGCTGACCTGATTTCGATCCATTTTACCAAAGAAGGGATGAATAAAATCCTGGTAAGCTTCCTGAGCCATAGCAGGATATTTATCCAGCAACTCAATCCAGTTTTGCTTTTGCCGGGAGATATCCCCACTCTCTGTGATGACAAGCTCCGGATGAGTAGCACCATTCTTTTTTAGTGGTTTATCATCTTTAATATTTGATTTGAGGGCCAGTTTCCCAAATAATCGACCGATAAACAAACGTTTATAGCTTTTTTCCCGCAAAAGCATACGATCATTTTCGGTGCAGTGCTTAAGCATTTGATAAAGATCCATCTTGCCCCAATTTGCAGCTGCAGTTTCATCCAGATTCTGAATTCGCTTTTTGAAACCTTCTATAGTTTCTGTGTTAAATATATCTTCCATGATATTTTTTATGTGTGAGTGTGAAATTGTGAGGGACTAAACATTGATTTGCATAATAGGTCGGATTTCAACTTTGGAGGTGGGGTATGCTAATACCGGGCATCCTTTTGCGATTTCTAAAGCGTCTTCAAAATCATTGGCTTTGATGATAATATTTCCACCTACGATTTCTTTTACTTCGGCATAGGGTCCATCTGTAACCACATGATCTGATGTCATGGTCTTTCCTTCTGGTGCTAGTTGGTTGGTGCTAACAAATTTGCCTTGACTTGCGATGTCCCCAATCCAGTCTTGCCATTTTTTGATCTCAGCCTGAATGTCTTCAGGAGAAGGTTGATAATCGGAGCTAGGTACATGGTGGAAAAGCATCATAAATTCTTTCATTGTTCTTTTTTTAAAAGGTTTATTATTAAAATTCTACCTATTGACGAATGAGTTTCGAGCAATAGGACATGGAAGAAATATTTTTTTTTAATTTGCTAATTCTCCTAACAATTGCGCTACAAAGCCAGAGCTTTTTTATATTAGATAGTAGGGAAATTGGAATTCATATTGGCTGAGATTATATAAAAATTCCTATATAGTCAGTTATATAATTTGTTGAGTTGGATTTTTTTTTCTTGATTGAGTATTCAAGATATGGTATGAATAAGGCCCTGGACCATTATAGCTCCCAAAATATACTTGCTAAGATCAGCCGGAATCTTAGGATTCTCCGGGAGAAATTTGCTGGGCTTGATATCACTCCTTCTGTAGACAATAAAACGCTGGGACTGGAAGAATTTGGGGAAGAGATTTATTACGCACCTAGTGAGCGTAAGGATTTAAGAAGGACTTTCACCCAGTTAAAAATTCGTTCTACAGACCGTATTCTTGATTATGGGGCAGGTAAGGGAGCCGCTATGTTGATCTTGGATGAATTTGGTTTTGAAGAGGTCGTGGGTGTTGAAGTATCCCCTTTTCTGGTAAGTATAGCCAAAAAGAACTTTCTCCTCTTGGAAAGTCAACATCTCACCATTTATGAGTCTGATGCCCGGAACTTTCATGATATAGATAGTTTCACACATTATTATCTCTTCCACCCTTTTCCTGCCGATGTGCTACATACTGTTTTAGGGAACATTGAGGACTCCCTGCAAAGAAATCCTCGTAGCATACAGATTATCTATTATATGCCTGTACACAAAGAAGTATTTGAGGCACAAAGTTGGGTGAAACTGGATCGGGTAATTCCTGGTGGAGCTTTCGAAACCAGAGTTTACTGGGCCAACCCTATAAATTAGACCATCCATACAGTATTTTCTACCAGCAAGGCAAAGCATGTTCCTAGCATGCCTGTCAATTATTTATTTAACGGAAACTCCAGAGACATAACCTAAATATCTCAGTTGATAAAGAAGGGTATAGTATTTGGATAAATTTTATTGCTTGCTGCTCTTTTCTCATGCCATTGAACGTCTAAGTATTGACAGTATGCTGAACGCCCTCTATGCGCATCAATCTAAAGCGATTGATGGAAAAATGCGCAACTTCCTGCAAGGGAAGAACCATCCTCATTTTGTGCCCATTCTTGACAAACTTTACTTTTTTAATGAATCCGATATATTTCCCGGCCAGATATTGGAGGAAAAATTCCAAAAACTGGAAAAGCTGCTGGGAGACCCAATGCAGTATGAAATATTTTTGCAACAGAAAGCACGACGCCCCAATTATGATATGTATGCCTGCTTTCAACCCTTCAATGAAGCGTCCAAGGCCTTATATCCATTCTTCAAGAAACTGAGGGCTACGGTACAGAAAGGAGATGCCATCCTTAATCTTTGGGATCGTTCTGGTTGGATAACTGCTTTATTAGCCGGACTTTTTCCAGATAATGAAATTCTTACCACCTGGGAAGGGAATAAAGATGTGCTAGGCTACAAAGGATATAATTTCTGGCTACAAGAAAGAGATAATGTCCGAGTGATGTTTTGCGACTTGGATGAGCCTTTACCCCTCGCAGACAATAGCATTGCCTTTTCAGTGGGTCTTGACACTTTTCATCGCTTCAATCAGGGTTTATTGCTCAAGGAATTGATGCGGGTAGTAAAGGATAATGGAGCTATCATTTTTCCCCATGTCCATCTCACCAATAACGAACCTGATCCCTGGTTTGAAAGAGGATGTAAGCAAATGCATGGTATGGACTATGATCGTGCTTTTTCCAATTTTCCCACCGATAGCAATTGGAAAGGATATGTTTTTTCTGAACCCTATTTGTTTGCCGCAAATGAGATCCATGCACAGGAAGAAATTCCTCTGCTTTCTACCCCTGATCAGAAAGACTACAATTCGCTGATTGCTGTTCTACCTAAGGCCTGGAGAGGAGAAAATTTATCTGCCTTCTCCATGAATGATTTAGATACGATTGATGATTGCTTTGTCATCATAAATTTATTGCTGAACATTGATCTTCATCATCAGAAAGTTCGGGTAGATCATGACTATCTGAATGGATCTGTCGGCTATTTACTAGACCGACACCCCATTTATATTGAACGGATAAAAGCCTTAGATAATCAGGAACTTTCTCTCCTCGCTACCCAAATCACCTATTTGGCTACACATGCTTATTCGGTGAAAGAGATGCAAGAGCGTCTAGGTTGTAGTCCAGAAGAATTACATGCAGAATTGGCGAAACTCGAAAAGCTCGGGATGCTACAGGTTCTTCCGGTTTCCAGAGAAGCTACTCGTTTGCAATACCACCTCATGTCTCAGGAATATTTGGTTCCGAAAGCTAAGCAAAACCTGAAATCTCTTTGGCAACATGTGGTAAAAGCTTTTCCGGAAAACCATGCCATTATCTCACTGGAAGATGAAAGTGAATTTACCTTTGAAGACTGTGAAGAAGTAGTTGAAATGATTATGCTGGGCTTGCAATCATCTGGTTTGAATAAAGGAGATAAGATTATCATCGCAGGGAATACTCATACGGAAGCTATTATGCTATGTTGGGCCTGTATGCAGTTAGGGATAGTAGTTGTTCCCATCGGCGGACATTTACCTGAGGAAAGCATCCAGCATATTCTGACACTCACCTCTGCGAAAACAGCTTTTCTGACTGAAAAAGTATATCGGGAAAAAGGGACATTTTTCAGAGAATGTTCAATTGTCCTTTTTGACGAAGAAGATCAGGCTGAAAATGCAAATTACTTTGAAGACTGGTTAGAGGAAATTGAAGAAGAGAGTGTCTTAGAAGTAGAAATAAAAGCTACAGATGAAGCTTTCATTCTTTTCACTTCCGGATCAACGGGTATGCCTAAAGGCGTTCAGCTTTCTCATGGAAATCTATTCAGAAGTGGCAGACTCATAACAGAAACTTTTCAATGGGAAGAGGATGATCGACTTTTTGCTATTGGAGGGCTGGAGAGCATGAGTGGATTGAGAAATACAATAATTGCTCCCTTACATGTCGGGGCAAGTGTCGTCGTCCCACAAGCTAAGCTGATAGGGAATTTGTTTGGGATCGCTGAGGCGGTAGAGGAAAGTAAGGCGACAGTCATGAGTAGTAATCCTGCTTTGCTCCATCAGTTTGCCAAGTATGCAGAAAAAATTAGAGGGCAGCTGGATAGCATTCGTTGTCTGATCTGTACAGGCAATGCTTTGAGTCAATCCTTGAGAAAAGATTTTAAAACTGCCTTTGGAAAGGACATCCTCAACTATTACGGATTAACTGAAACCACCGGTATTTGTATTTCTCAGAGTCCGCTCGATGAAGACTTACTCAATGATAGTATCGGAAAGCCTATTGACTGCATTGCTCAAATTGTCGATGAAAGTGGAAAACCGGTAGCAAAAGGAGAAGAAGGTGAACTGCGGATTTATAGCGAAAATATCATGCAGGGCTATCTGGCTATGCCTAAAAAAACAACTGAGGTGATCCGGAATGGCTGGTTTTACACCCATGACAGGGCTCGATATACAGAAAATGGAAATATCCAACTTTTAGGTCGGATTAGAAATATCGTAAAAATCTCTAGTGGAGAAGTCGTTTACCTCAAAGAAATCCAGGATGTAATAGGAGCACTGGACAAGGTGGAAGATGTCTTTTGTTATGCATACGAAGAAGAAGATGCAGAGAAGATAGCCGCCTGTATTGTCCTGAAAGATCCTGAGAATGATCCTGCTGCCTTTCGATCGGAATTGCGCCAGATTCTTTTATCCCAATTGGGAGAACGCAAGATTCCTCGACGCATCAATTTTCTCCCCCATCTCCCCTATTCAGATAACGGAAAACTATCAAAAAAAGAATTATTAGATGCCCTACAATAATATCACCGAGCTTTTTGAAAGTTTACAAGCTCCCCAACTCAACAAAAGAGTTTTTGCTCAAATCGCCGGTAAGAAATATACCTACCAGACCTTACTCAAAGACATAGATAAACTCCATGTTCATTTTCAAGAGAAAGGATTGAAAAAAGGGGATCGAATTGTCCTCTCGGTAGAGGATGAATATTTTGCTAGCCTGTTTTTTCTGGCTTTTCTGAGATATGGGATCGTAAGTATATTCATCGATCCGCGAGTTCCTGCCCAAAGAGCAAAAGGAATCTTGAATCAAGCTGAGGCAAATGGAGCAGTAATGGATGAGGCTTTATTCGCAGAAAGAGAAATAAATGAAGATGCATCTTTCTTTTGTCTACCGGTGAAAAAAGTGGCTCAAAGGAAGGGTAAGCTTTTCAAAAAGCTCTTGAAAAAGAAAAAAGAGGAGGCTCCGGTTGACACACATAGTTTTCCTGCCTTGATGGATGGGATTTCAGAAACAGCAGCTCCTTTGGAGGAAATAAAAGCTTCAGATCTTTCTTTTGTTCTATTCACCAGTGGTTCAACTTCTGATCCCAAAGGAGTCATGATTTCTCATGGTAATCTATTTGCACATTTGAAGACGTTGAAGAAAGTCTATGGATTTGATCAAGATACGCGTCTGCTCAATATCCTGACTTTATATCATGTGGATGGGTCTATCCAAGGTCCTCTCCTCACCCTCTTTTCACATGCAACTTTATTGAGGCCCTTCAGCTTTGATATGTCGCGGATGACCGAGCTTTTCGATTCTATCTACAAATTGCGGGCTACTCATTTTATGACTGTTCCTACAATTTTATCTTTTATGGATAAGTATTCTGAGGGCTATGAAGAAAGCTTTCAGACAGATGACTTCAAACTCATTATTTCGACTGCCGCCAAACTAGAGAAAAAATTCTGGGAAGATTTTCAAAATAAATTCAAGGTTGAAATTGGCAATGTATATGGTATGACGGAAACGGTTGCGGGATCTTTGTATTGTGGAGCCGTGGGCTATCCCAAAAAAATCGGTACTGTAGGTGTTCCCATTGATTGTGAAGTAAAAATCCTGAAGGAAGATGGAACTGAAGCAGCTGTAAACGAGTCAGGCAATCTTATGATAAAGGGCGATCATATCTTTACCGGCTATTTAAATAATCCGGAAGCAACTGTTCAGGTTTTGCAGGATGGTTGGTTATTTACCGGGGATATCGCTGCCAGGGATGAAGAAGGATTCTTTAGCATAACAGGCAGAAAGAAAAATACCATCAATACCGGAGGGATCAACATTTATCCGGAGCAAGTCACTGAGATGATCAATAGCCACGAAGCTGTTTTCGAAAGTGTTTGTTTTGCTTTGCCGGATGAGCATCATGGAGAAATGCTAGCTGCTGCAATTGTAGTGAAGCCTGGGCATCAGCTGGAGAAAATGGATTTGATCACCTATCTTCGTCCGCTTTTGGAAGCTAACCAAATCCCCAAAGAGAGTTTTTTCCTTAAAAGCCTGCCACGGACCCTTTCTGGAAAGATTCAGATTAATGAAGTCAAAGCTTTAATTGAGGAGCATAAGGCTGGCTTGGGTTTGCCACAAGATTCCTCAGATCAAGTGGAATATGTTGATGAGATCAAAGCATCTGCTGCGGAAGCTTTTAATATATCGGTTTCTGAAATCAGTTTGCAAGATAATTCCATGACGCTTGAAGGCTGGGATTCACTTGCCCATTTGAAATATGTCAATTCATTAGAAAAGAAATTCAATGTACGCTTTTCGACGGCTGAAATGATGATTATGAATAGCCTTAAAGCCACAGAAAATATTCTGCTGGAAAAACTGAACTGCATATGAGGACCCAATCGCCTCCTTTATATGTATGGGCCTGGGCAGGGGGACTATTTTTCCTTTTCCAAATCATAATTCACATCTATTGCCATACCGTTCCCAATACAGACAAACTTGAATTTGATGGGCTGTTTGAACAAATGAAGGAGGATTTTAAGGTAGTGGAAAAGGGGACCTTGAGGGTAGTCTTTATAGGTTCATCTTTAGCCAAATATGGGATTCAATGCCCGGATGAAATTTATGCTTATTCGAGTATCGAGAAAAACTCTCCCATTATGTTAAGCAAAATGTATGGGAATGGAGAACCTTTTAAGAGGATGGTGACCATCCATAACCTTCTGCCCAAAATAGCCAGTCTAAAACCAGATTTAGTCTGCATCCAAACGGAATTAGCAGTGGTAAATCTGGAAAATGTTGGGGCCAAATATAAAGCAGATAGTGCTCTAAAAGTCCAGACCCTCAAAGGACAATTGGAAATGAGGTCATGGTTGAATAGAAGGTTTTTTTACGAAATGCTGGGTAGGATTGGCTATAAAAAGAAAATGGATTGCGAAGTAAAGGCTGGACCATCAATACAGGATCAGGACACCCTTTCGTATGTCCCAGAGGAGCGAATAATCAGATCCTTCTGGGAACTGGATTATGCACATGAAGAATTGCAAATGTTGAGAGATCAGGGTATTGAGGTGGTATTTGTGGACGTCCCCCAACCAGCTGCTTTGATGAAGCACATATATCCAGCTGAGCTCGAGCCCAACCGGATGGCTGTCATAAAAGAATACCGAGAAAAATTAGGAATCAAGTATTGGCCATATACCGATTCTCCTTTTGGGTATAAATACTTCTGGGATTATAGCCACCTCACAATTGAGGGACAGGAAAAATATACCCAATGGCTGATAGATAAAATTATATCAGAAAGTAAGAACTGATGGAGATACTCTTGATCATATTGGGAGTAAGTTTTTTACTACTGGTTCCTGCCTGGTTGTTACCTGAAAAATGGCAAATGGCACCTATAATGATAGCTACTGCCATTTTGCTGGGATATTATTCACCCAGCTCTCTCCTGATTCTGGCCAGTACAAGTATTCTGAATTTTTATCTGCTTAAACATATACCCTCCTTGACTACAGCTACCCTCTTAGTTGTAATACAGTTGAGTTGCATATTTCTGTTTTTTAAAATGGATTATGCCGTCATTTTTGGAGTAGGGGAAAAGGGCATTCTACCACTAGGGTTATCCTATTATTCCTTTCGCCAAATCCATTATGCGCTAGAGGTTTATAAAAAGACAAGTCTGGGTAAGCATGGCCTCTGGGAATATATGAGCTATCTTTTCTTTCTCCCGACTATTCTTATTGGCCCTATTAATCGCTTTCAGAATTTCCACAGGGATTTAAAAAGAAGGCGATGGAACAATTCTCTATTCTCTCAGGGCATGGAAAGGATTCTATATGGCTTTGTGAAAATTGTTGTTCTGGGCAACTATCTCTTTAGCTATAAGCTCAACAATTTTGCTTTGGGACTAGAAGATAGCTATCTCTGGTTGGCAAGCTATCTGAAGATGTTTCGATTTGCAGCCAATGCCTATGTTCAATTTGCAGGATTTTCGGATGTGGCTATTGGATTGTCCTTATTATTTGGATTTAAAGTTATGGAGAATTTCAATTCTCCGTTTATAGCTACAAACATTGCTGACTTCTGGAATCGCTGGCATATTTCCCTTTCAGAATGGTGCAGGGACTATGTGTTTTACCCATTTCTTGGCATGACCCGCAATGCCCGAATCAGCATCATCATGTCTATGCTGGCCTTGGCTGGCTGGCATGAAATCTCCTTGCGATATCTACTCTGGGGAAGCATGCATGCAATCGCAATCAATCTATGGCATCGATATAATAATACTCCCATGCAAGTAGCCATCGCGAAAATTCCGCTTCTTCAAAAATGTCTGGGAATCGGGATCACCTTGCATTTTGTCATGCTCAGCTTTATTCTCACCAATGAGGTCGATCTGGAAGCCTCCTGGGAAACCTATAAAATCCTCTTCTTTTTAAACTAAAGCTATGTACACCTACCTCATAGAAAAGATCGGAGTAAAATGGGCAAATGTCCTAATGGGGATTTGGTACTTTGGCTTACTCTACCTTGTGATCACCTTATTTGGTTTTGAGGCAGGATTGTTTAGGTATTTAAACTGGTAAATATCATGTTGGAAGGGTTTCCTCTAGCTGAGGAAAGCCCTCTATTATTCAACATGTAAGTGCATCTAGGCTAGCTTGAGCATCGTCAATGGCTTGTCTGTAAGCGGTTCGGTCAGCCCCCAACACACAATTATCCAGTTTTTCCGCTTCGTCAAGATAATTTCTATATGCTTGTTTGTAAGCTTCACAATTTGTAGGAGTGGGATCCTGGGCATACACAGAGGCCGCATTGGTAAGGTCGGTAACTTCCTCATCCAGTTCCACAGTAAAGCTGCATCCGACCGGATCATTTGCTCTACATGAAATTCCCAGAAACAACAATGAAAAAAGGCTTACGAGGAATAGGTTTTTGAGGGTCTTCATATTTGATCGCTTAATAATTGAACATTTATACCTATGCATTTTTAAATGACAGGATAAAATTAGAAGACCCTGTTAAGGAGTTCAATTACCCATATGGGGGATTTTATAGGGTAGCAGTCCTCAGGGTTGTTCATAAAGACATAAGAGAAATAAGTTTGTTTGAGCTTTCATATGGAGTAGAAATACCTGATTGGGAGAATATCATTTTTAGAAAATCTGATTTGCCTAACTACCCATATGAGTGAGCAGGTAATAAGCCTATACCTTAACATGAGACACAAGTTGCTCACTTAATCTTTCTGCCTGAAGCAAATGTCGCTTTTCATGACTCAGGATGATTGCGAAAGCAGTACCCAAATGGTAAAAGATCATTTTTGAAGCGGGAGAATACAGGACAGGATTTTGAGGAAGCAAAGAAGCACAAGCCTCGAATTCTTTGATTAGTTCAGCCTGATGAAGGAGAAAACGATTCAATATATCAGGCGTTTCTACCAATCTTTCCGGTTCCCAAACAGGAAAGGTTTTGATCTTCTTTTTTGTTTGTGGTTGTACAGACTTTAAGACTTCTTTCCCTATTAATCTGACCATAAAACCCAGTTTCGAAAGTAACGGGCTTTTATAAGTCCCATTCTTTAAGGCTTTGAATGTCGGATAATAACTTTCATTTATGACAACCAGGTGGGCCAGTATTTCGGTGAAAGACCACTGATTTGGATTAGGACGTGTATGGATGAGTTCAGGGCCCAGTTCTTCCGCGATTTTTTTATAAGACTCACTCAAGGATTTGATTTCCTGCTTCCAACTGTTCATTTGTTGTTGATTCATAAAACAAATGAAGGAAGAGTAGGGATAAGAAATCTTGGTATAAACCAACTATTTCATCTGTTTCTTTAAAAGTTTACTCAGGTTGGTGGGATCGATATTCAAATAGGAGGCAATGTCTTTATGGGACACCATCTGGAAGAGATGAAAACTTCTTTTGTAAAATGCTTCAAATTTCTCCTCCATGCTCATCGCCATCAATTCCATTTGTCGGGTGTGAAGGCCGACTATCATCATTTCATGTTGCTTCCTTAATAAGCTCTCCAGTTGAATGTTCTTTTCCAACAATGCCTGAAGTCGCTCATAGGAAATCCGCAGCATTTTCGATTCTGTGATGGACTCTAGAAAAAATAAGGAAGGAATCTGAAGTAGAAAGGAATCAGGAATGGCACAGAAAAAAGGAGGATAGGAGAAAGCCATCACATGGACCTTATCTCTGACCAGATAGGATTTCTGTGCACCTTCCAATACATAATATAGATAACGGGCCGTTTCTCCTGGCCGCAGCATGATCTCTTTCTTATCGAATTCCACATACTCAAAAGCATCCAGTAATTCTTCCAGAATTGCCGGATCTATTTCCTTTACCTCAAGAAAAGTCCTTGCGAGTTGTTCTTTGTATGTAGCAAGCTCTTTCACCTATATATTTTCAGGAGAAAGATACAGAATCTCACCTATTTCTCCTTTGCCGTAATAATGTCTCTATATTGAAAGGCATCCGCATGAGCGTCATCCGGCCAGCTTTCGATATTCTCAGAATATATAGGCAGACAACTGCTAGTTTCTGGGTCGGGCTTATCTACCAAATGAAAATGTAAGTGTGAAGCTTTACTATTTCCAATATGCCCAACTTTTCCGGTTTGATGGCCTCTTTCGATCAGCTCTTCCTCTTTCACCTGTATGCTATTTTGCTGTAAATGTAAGTAATAGGGAAACTCTCCTCCTTCATGTTCAACAATTACATAATGATGTATCATGTGTTTTCAAGATAGTCTAAGAAAGATTTAAATGGGGTGTATCAAGGATTTGCAGCGCTTTAGCAAGAATCAGCGTTAAGAAGAAAAAAGCATTACAAATATGATTACTCGAATCAAACAGATAGTACCTTATATATTCTTGACTTTTTTGCTGGGGGTAGGATTTATGATCCCGAGTTGTGAATTTACGGATGGCCCTCGAATCTCTCCCTGCAATTGCGATCTCTATGCATATTTTGATATCAATGGTTTAAGGGCAGATGTATTTGAAGATTTTTCAGAAGGGACCCTTGTCAATGCCCTTGATACAATAAATTTCAGTCAACTCGGAGGTATCTATGTAGATTACGAGGTTGAATATCATGCGAATAAAGAGGCGACTCCCAAAAGCAATTGGTCCTTTTCTCTGATGAATGCTGCCTATGCCTGTAGCTGTATACCCGGTCCCTTAGGTTCGAAAAGAGAAGAACTTGTCAATTTTCAGGTACTTACTCTCAATGATTTTGATGAGGACCACAAAGCCAATGATGACATTAATGACCTACTTCAATATCAGGGCAATTTCCTCGAACTTGATAACTCTACTTTAGAAGATTTCCTGAATGCCAGCGATGGTAAAATCGAAAGCGAAGATATGTTGCTCGCCTTAACTAAAGCTCCCGAACTCAATCCTGAACTTAAGCTCAAGGTCATCATGGAGCTATCGACTGGAGAAATATACGAAGCTGAGACTGCGCCTTTTTTCCTCGTACCCTGAATCAGTATTTGACTCTGCCGAATTTAACTTTGTTTTTCTTCCTTAGGATTATAAGGCTTTCTCCAACAAATGCCTGAGAACTTATGGAAGGTAAAACCCAAAAATTATCAAGATCAGCGAAACTTGAAAGAAATTTTCTTTCGGCCAATACTCCATCTTCAAACTTGGTAAGACTAAGACCAGAATTAGCTTTGGTACCCAGTGCACCCGCTACATAGGTCCATGGGCCTTCCCCCTCCTTTAAATTTGAGTTTTTAATATGATCGTTAAATAAAAAGAATAAGCGATTTTGATGTAAGGATAGGGAATAGGAAATAAAGCGAGTCGAATTTAATTGTGTTTGTGATTTTTGAATCAATTTGGTGCCTTCAATTTCCCCTTGAGGATCAATCATTACCAACAAAATGTAATCAGCATAATAACGTGTTTCAGTCCGGCTTTCATATTTAGTGCCATCTACAGAAGCATAGGTGCTTTCCCCGATTAAGATACTCCCCCCATCTTCTCTTAAAACTAAATCTCTGAAGGTATAGTATTTGAAAAGCTCCTCCTCCATTTTTTCTTTCTTCTTCTGATTTGTCTGCTCATTTATTTTTTCCTGCTCATATTTAGACCCAAACATACTAATGTCAAGGTACTTATAGCTCTTTGCAATTATCCCTCTATCTTTTGCATCAACTCGAAAATAGAAAACACCTTGTTTTTTAGATTCCTCTTCTCTAAAAACTCCCGAACAAATTATATCCTGCCCATTTACGATACCCAGATTCATATCCGTTAGAATCTTTTCTTTTGTTACTACTTTGAATTCAGCTGAAATACCATCCTTATTAATAAAAAATAGTGAGTGGTAATAATTAGGAAGACCTTTTACAAGTTCTTTCAATTTATCTCTATACCTTTTTCCTAATAGGTATATGTTCCCCTTATTATCGATTCTTGCTTCTTGAACCTTGAATAATCGATCACTAAATGGAAGAATTATTTCTTTCTCCCATATAAGCTTCATCTCATCGTCAAAGACAACGAAATAGAACTTTTCAGGATCATTTTTTTTGCTACTTAATTTTGTATAGACCAAAAATTTCGATG
The DNA here is from genome assembly GCA_039819665.1 of Bacteroidota bacterium. Taxonomy (GTDB): domain Bacteria; phylum Bacteroidota; class Bacteroidia; order J057; family J057; genus JAWPMV01. Next base: position 9,096 of record JBCBRM010000005.1, on the reverse strand, counting down.
AATCCCTTGAGGCTCGCAGAATATATCGAGCATTTGAAAAAAATGAATTGCCTTCAAATGGAGTTCGTACGACTACATCACCCTCGGTTGGAAGTGAAAAATCGTCATAATTAATCTTTCTACTAAATAGATAATGTATCTTTTCTTTTCGATCAGTCCTTGAAGAAAGTATGAATGATTTTTTCTTTTTGCTTGTAATTGCAAATTCCAGACTCTCTGCCTCCCTTCCTTTCCCCAGCGATACAATCTTTTCCGAGGAGGGATTCAAATCTTTATCAAGTGTTTTTAAATAGACCCTTTGTTGAATAGGATTTGAGAAAGGCCCATTATATTGGATATAGTAATAATTAGATTCGTCCTTAGCCAAAAAGCGAAAACTCTGGCTGGAACTGGCGGTAAATTCAGAGCCAGTTTCTATTTCATAATTCTGGCTAGTAACTAATTGTGGTTGTAGGAAGAGCAAGGCTGAAAGTAGAAATACTAAGGCATTGGTTTTCATGCTTTAATTTAGCTCTATTATTACTAATTATTCGTGGGGATCTTAAAAAAGAAAGCGCCATGACTGGCTGGCCATGACGCATCGTTTTGATTCCAAGAATTGAATCTTACTAGCAGTTGGTGTCGCGAAGGAGCGTATCCCAACAATGCCAATCTGTGTCATTGTAATGTTGTTCGTTTCTCACCCGACCGTTTCCGTTGGGTTCGTTCCACTGGATCTCGAGGATGTTGGTCGGATTGATAGGGCCGGCTCCTACTTCGAATTCTCTGTTGAAAGGGCTATTTGACGTTGCTCTATATTCTACATAGCCTCCGGTTGTGTTGCTGGAGGGATTTACATTGGTATAGCGAATCTGGTGTAAGACACTTCCCAAATCTTTGTCATACTCAATCATGAGGTAAGATTGAGGATTGTTGGGACGGTGGTTGATGGTGAAGTCAGCTTCAGAACCATCAACTTTAGTTACTGCAGTGATCCATTCGAAATTGCTGAATCCTCCTCTTTGTGAAGTAGTCATGGTCCACTCTACTTCTGTCGCACCCAGAATATATTCTCCGGTAAGAACTACATCATAGGTCTTTCCGCCTAAAGCAGGAGGGGCAGTATATACGTAAGACCATTCCCAAACACCATTTCCTTGGTAAACGGGTTGTTCATTAAAAGCAGCACCAACTGCAGCCAAAGGTACGCTGACATTAATAACTACGGCGGTGTTCCAAACGAGGAGGTTGATTCCTGCGAAGGCCCAGTTGCGGTAAGTTACTCCTTGAGTTTGATTGTTAACTGTATCCGTTTCGGTTTCTGTAACCTCATCGAAAGGCATGGTATACATTTCAGCTACGGGTAAGTCCGGAGCTTCCGTTTCTGCGATAGGTGGAACAGGAACGTTCTCTTCACAGGCGGAGAAAAAAGCAAGGGCAAGGGTTAGAAGTAAAATGCTAGATAACTTTTTCATAACAGATTTTTTTGTGTTTATGTGTAAAAGAGTGAGCGTTATTTTATGCTCTTTGACCTTAATACCCAGGATCATATCCCTACCCTTAGTCTGACCCTTATTTATTTTCATTTTTTTTGAAATTATTTTTCTCCATTTCTATAAAAAACAGAAAACCAGGCACTTAGGTGAAGTGCCCGGTCTCGAAAAAGGCAAAAAATATGTTATTCGGCGATCAGGGTATCCCTCAATACGGCACAAGTACTAAAAAAGCCCAGCGCTCCATTACTTATATTTCCCTGGACATTGTCAGCAGTGGCATAGTAAACAACTCCACTCCACTCCGTCTCAAGTGCCATGGCTCGAAGGAATTCAGCAAAGTCATCATTCAAACCAAATTTCTTGACTTCTACTATACTACCCCTTGGAAAACGAACCTTCTCCCGAGGCGGAAAAACCAATTGCCCAATATGGACGGAATTGAAGGTGTAAAAGTACTGGATCGCGCGAGTGTTTGCTTCATTGCTTAAATGAGACCAGTCTATATCCATTTCGTACATGGCTTGTTGATTGGGATTGAAGACATGAATAAAGCGAGAAAAGACCAGGCTATCCGTATCTCCGTTTTCCTCAAAACCAAATTCAGGAATGGGGCTTACATTCGATAACTCACTTTGGGCAGCATACCGTTCCCCCTTCCAAAAGATCTCAAGTGTATAAATCAGATTATTGACAACCTCAAAAGGGCGATCGCTCAAGTACCTCCCGGGCTGGTTATTATCATGAGAAAAACTGTACTGAACTCCATTTACTTCCACGAGTAGTTCTGCATCAGAAACTGGGGGCACCTCTCTATTGATATCTGCGAATGTTTGAGAGAGTTTTATTTCCTGCTGAATATTTTCATCCGTAAGTATAGCCTCTACTACCAAGAAATTTTCATCCAATGTTTCTAACTCCCATTCCCGATACTCCTCACAAGCAAAGAAAGTCAGGCAAAGAAAGCAGAGATATTTTATAGTTTGTTTCATATTTACAATTTGAATCGATAGCTGACAGAAGGCAAAAAGCGGCCCAGGCTAAACTGGCTGGGATTGACTGGAACCTCAGAGAGGACATTGGTTTTGACGACATGTGAAAGATCGCCGTCAGGGATTTTATTGAACTGCACGATGAAAGGATTGACATGGCCGAGCACATTGTAGATGGAGACTGCCAGGCTATGTTGATATTTTCTACTCAAGTCTTTGTTCAGGCGAAAGCGGAATGAAATATCCATGCGATTGTAGGTAGGCAGGCGATCATTGTTCCTCTCTCCGAAAATAGGGACCGGTTGATTATTGAAATTGAGGTAGCCGGTAGGGGAACTGAAAGTCGCACCGCTATAGGTAGTCCAGTAGGCACTGGTGATCATCCGATCAGATACCTGGCAATTGATGAATACTGAGAAATCATGAGGTCGATCCTGAACAGCTGGGTACTCCTGACTATTATTGATCCCAAGCGTCCTTCTGAAGCTTCGTGAATAGGTATAGGAAAGCCAGCCATTTAACCTGCCAAAATCTTTCTTCAGCAAAAACTCTATCCCATAAGATCGGGTATCTCCAAATCGTAATTCTCCTTCAAACAAAGGATTTAAGTAAACGGCCGCATGAGGCTCGTAATCAATCTGCCCGCCCATCTGTTTGTGATAAGCCGCAGCACTGATTTCCATTTTGGCCTCCTTGAAATATTTGAGGTAGCCTAAAGACCATTGCTGAGAACTTTGAGGAAAAATATTTGGGCCGGCTGGAGCCCATATCTCCAAAGAAGTGAAAGGGGAAATAGAATTAGAGATTAATTGGAGGTACTGATGATAGTTGCCGAAACTCAATTTCAATTGAGAACTTTCATCTAGCTGATATCGCACACTTAGCCTGGGATCAAGGTTTACATATCTGTTATATACTCCTCTACCATGGGAGACAGTATCCTCTACGCTATAATTTTGGTCGAAATTGTAATAAACATCCGGGCCTCCTCTGGCGAAATTAATGAGTCTAACTCCGGCTTGAATGCGCCATTTCTTTTTGACTTTCCAATCTCCCTCATAATAAAGAACATTTTTGCGGGAATAATTTGGGTTTAAATTGGGGATAATTGACAAAGAGGAATCCAGAGAAAGACTACCAGGATTGGTAAAATAGCCTTGAAGCTCCGAGCCGAATTTTTCTGTAAAATTTTGTCTTTTATAATGGATGAAATCTATTTTAAATCCCAGCATACCTAATTCTGATTTCCAGGTATTGGGATCGAGTAATAAACGATTGGAGTATGTCCCGGAATTGATGATGGCATTGGAAAAAAGCTTGTCATTGTAGAGATGATTCCACCTAAAGGTAGCGGCAAAATTATTTCGAAAAACTCCAATCTTAGATCCGATTTCATTGCTGAAATTTTGGGAAATGTCAGAACTAGAGATGGTGGTAAAATAAAGTCGATCTTTATCATTAATGCGTCGATTCCATTTCAAATGAAAATCCTGAAAACGCACCCTAAGCTCGGGATTGTCTCTTCGGTATAGCCAATCGAAATTGGATTGACGGGTTGTGAGAAAGATGGAGCTCTTCTTTTTTCTTATGGGAGTTTCTAAGGAATAGCGAGAAACAAAAGGGGTAATGGCTCCACTTAAATGAAATTTATTCAGATTTCCTTCTCGGGTTCGAATGCTGATAATAGAAGAAAGTCGATCTCCCATACTGGCTGGCATATCCCCCTTATACACCTGTATACTTTTGGTGAAATCAGGAATAACCATGGAATAGAAACCAAAGAGATGGGAAGGATTGTAAATCGGAGCGTCATCTATGATAACAAGGTTCTGGTCTCTTTCTCCTCCTCTTGCATAAAAATAGGCCGAGCCGTCTCCATCAGCTTTCAGGCCCGGCAAACTTTGAAGTCCTTTCACCAAACCACTTTCCCCTGCAAATTCGGGCATATTATTGAGAACTTCGGGCGACATCTCCATAGCATCCAATTGCTTTTTGTTCATGATGTCTTCCCAGGGAGGAGCAATCACAATGGCTGGCATGTCGAAGCTCACGGGAGAGATGGATACATTTTGTTGTTCTGAAGCTAGTAGAGCAATGGCTTGTTCTTGCTTCTTATATCCTACATGCGAATAAGCGATGGTATAATCTCCCGGTTCCAATGGAAGAGAATAATAGCCAAATTCATTGGTAAAGGTTCCAAAAGAAGTACCTAAAGCGTGGACTGTTGCCCCAATCAAACTTTCGCCTGAAGTCCGGTCTGATAAGAAGCCGGAAAGAATCACATGCCGACCTTTATTTCTTCTTGACGAGGTCAGGACGATTTGCTGATCAAAAATTCGGTAACGAAGGTTGAGCTTTTTGGAGAGACGATCAAGGCATTCAGTCAGAGGGATGTTTTTAGCCGAAAAGGAGATGGGCTCCCGGGTATCGATCAGGCGAGAGTTGTAGGAAAATTCATAGCCTGATTGCTCGCTGATCTCTTCCAGTAATTCGCCGACCGTAATCCTGGATTGTTCAATATTGATCCTCGGAGAATTCACCTGCGCATACAGCTGGCTACAGAAAAACTGAGCAAGGATTAGGTATACAAGAATTTTTTGCATGTGATCTGTGTTTGCGGAACATGCTTAGCGCTCGGCTACTTATTGCAAGTCCCTCTGAAAATGATCTTGCCTCCTTCACGCTTTGCCTGAACTCCCAGAGAAGCTTCTATAATATCCAAGACCTCTCGAAGCTCTTGATTAGAAAATTTTGCGGTCAGTAGGCAGTCCAACAATTCAGTATTCTCTATCTCTATAGTTTCATGGTACTGTCGTTGTAAGGCAAAGACAACTTCTTCCAATGGGCTTTCCTCAAAGCTTAAGGTTTGGTTTTTTATGGACAGGTAGTTTGCATCATCATTTTCCTGTTTGTTCAAATCCCCATTAGATTTGGTGAATACTGCTTTCTCATTGGCAGTCAGAATCTCCTCTTTACCACCACTCCGAACTGCTACCCTACCCGACTCAACGATGACCTGGATTTCCCCTAATTCCTCTCGTGAGTCCACGTAAAAGGAAGTTCCAAGAACTTCAATCTCGACATCTTGTGCTTGAATGATAAAAGGACTCGTCGTATCTCTAGCCACATCAAAGAAAGCATCTCCTTTCAGGCCCACTTTGCGGACATTGCCTTCTTCCTCATTCGCAAAACTCAGGAAGGAACGCTGATTGAGGGTAACGGTACTTCCATCTTCCAATTGAACTTCCTCAACTTCATCAAAGGTCTGTGCATAATAAGGATCGGAATTCAGGCTATTTCTCAATAAAAAGATCGAAAGAATCATCAAAACCAGAACTGCCGCTGCGATTCCCACCCATCTTTGTGCAAAGAAAGGCTTTTTCATCTCCACCACTTTGGCTTGCGGCTCAAGATCTCCCATCAATTTTTCCCAGCTCTTATCTACATCCACAGAAATCGGATTCTCCTTCATCCCCGATAAGACCCAGGCCTTTTTGAAGTTTTTAAATACCTCCTGGTTCTTCGGATCAGCCAATACCCATGCCTCCAACTCCTGCACTTCGGCATCGCTGGCATTCCCACTCAAATAGCGCGTGATAAGTTCGGAATGATGCGTATGTAGGTCCTGATTTTCCATGATTCAGTCTCGATTTACGGCTGATCTAGTTCTATTACCCAAAAAGGTATCTCTACCCTTAGTCAGCTGATCATTTTTTTACACATTTTTTATCATGAGCAGTAAAAGCCAGAAATAGGGACCTAATTGTTCCCGTAAAATTTTCATGGCTTTGCTCATATGGGCTTCCACGGTTTTCTGCGAAAGCTCGAGTTCTTCTGCAATTTCCTTGTATTTCATTTGGCGAAAGCGGCTCATCTCAAAAACCTCCCTGCATTTGGCCGGAAGGCTGGCCAGAGCTGCTTCAATTTTTTGTTTGAGTTCTTCTTCTCCGAAATGGTCCTCCTCTACGGCTATCTCAAAATCCGCATGATCCAGGTCGAGGACCTGCGACCGATACTTCTTCTCATCCCGAATATGATTCAGGCATTTATTGCGAACAGAAGTAAAAAGGTAAGATTTGATGGAAAGTGTGGGATCAATTTCTTCCCGCTTTTCCCAGAGGGAGATGAAGACTTTTTGCACGATGTCCTGGGCTACCTCCTCATCAAATACAAACTGCTTAGCAAAATTGCAGAGATAGGCAAAGTGCGATTTGAAGAGTTCTTCAAATTGCGGCTTATCCAAGGAGTTTTGTGGTAGTTGCTGAGACATCTCAACAATAAAGGTAGGAAATAGAATTTAGATGAGCTTGATATTGGGATTCCTCAAACGAATGAAAATGGGTTTGATTAGGCTTGTGCTGGAATAAATTTGCGTCTTTGATAAATAGCCATAATTACGAGTACCATAAAGAGTACTAATCCCGCTAGCGCTATCCATTTCAACTTAGGATCCATAAATATCGGCGCATCATCGCCGATAAGGATGAAATTCGCCCAATATTTCGGATGCTCGCGGCCAGGGATGGGGTTTTGGATGTAGTCTTGTTTGGCCAGCCTTAAAGCCTCAGTTTTAGTCTTCCCCTCTTTGAGGTAGTAATAAAAACTCAACATGATTCGTTGAGACACACTGCTCTCCGCTTTCCAAAGACTCATCAAGATGCTTGGTGCACCTGCATAGCGAAAAGCCCAGGCAAAACTCATGATCCCCTCTCCTTTGGCTACTTTCCCTTCGCCTGTTTCGCAGGCTGAGAGTACCACCAGATCCGCATTGATTTTATGATTCATGAGGTCATGAGCATAAAATATCCCATCCTCCAGACTATCCTGGTAGGTGAATTCGATGCGAGAATACATAGGTCTTTCCATTTGGGAATAGCCATGTGTCGCAAAATGGAGAATCTTGTATTGGTCAATGATTTGTTTCGCTTGCGGAAGATTAGCCTTTTCGTTGAGGAAAATATCTCCTTGCATCAGCTGATTTATTCCTTCAACTTCCTGACCATTGAATACTAATCTTTTCTCTCCTTCAAAATGAGGAGCGAAGCCAGCCCAAAGTTTATGGTTCGCATGCCTATTTCGTTTTAATGGGTCCTGATAAAGTAGTTTTGCGGAGTAGGCATATTGGATATCATAGACATTCCCCAAATATGGTAAGTTGCTAAAGGAAGTTGCAGTTGTATCATCTGTGATCAAAAACTCAAAAGGGATTTTTCCCAGTTGCCCGTCTGGAATAAAGATTAACTTTTTATATGATAATAATTGCCTTCCTATTAGGACATCAAACAATGTGCTTGCCGTTTTTTGAAACTTATTTAGGCTTAGCGAGCTATCAGCTTTGTTTCGAAAATCTCTGCTCAATTTTTCAATCTGATCATAAACTTCATGGGGGTTGGAGATCTTTTTATAATCTAATTTGTATTTATCCAAAGAAAAAATGTAGAGTGCACTATCTCCTGCGAAGAATTCAAGTAGGAGTGTATTTCGATCCAAATTCCTTTGAATATCCTTTATGCTTATCCTTTCATCCTGTTTGAGGGAATAGTAATCAGGATACTGTTGAGCAAACATTTTCCCGAATCTTTCTTTATCTCGTTCCAAGTCAAATAGCTTTCTTTCCCATCGATCAATTTTAAGAGAATCGATGTTTCCCTTTTTATTCCCTTCTTTGAAGATCAAGTTTTTAAAAAATGAAATGTTGGCTTTGAGTTCACGCTCTTGGGCTAGTAGTGAATCTGGAACTCCACCTGAATATTTAGCATAAGTATCGTTTAACGCATTTGAAAGCAAAACTGCTTTACTTTTCTCAGCTAGGTTGAAGGCTTCCTCGAGGTATTTTGGTTTACCTTCTACTTTATAAATCTTTAGTGAAATATTGATGGCTTGTTCAAATGCTGGCATCAATTCGTTTGATATAAATAATTGGGCATCAAGTGTTTGGAGCTGTTCTCGGAATTGGTCTATAAGTAGAATAAGACGTTGGGAATTTTGGTAGGCTTTATAAAGCCAATCCTCTGTATTGTAGAAAGTATGAAATTTTAAATAGATTTTCGAAATTTTTAGTAGAATTTCAAAAACGTAATCATCAATGATTCGAATGCGATTATTTTTATGAGATTTTAAATTTTCAAAATGTATTATTGCATTTGTATAATTTTTTAGTGCATTTCTCATATCTCCTCTAACAAAGAAAATTTCTGCTTTGGTTTTATAATAATAACCCAAAAGAGGATCTTTCTTTCGGTTGGGGTGTTCTTCTCTCGTTATTTCTATTGCAGTATCAATCTCTTCTTCTGCAGCCTTATATTTGTTTAGATCTGTGAGGCATCTCGCCTTTACATTATGAAAATTACTTACATAAGAAGAATCTTCTTCTTTTATAACTTTTGATAAAGAAAATAGGGCTTGTTGAGAAGAGTCAATAGCAAGGTATGAGTTTGCCAAACTTATATAAGTTCTATTAGATACCTCAGACAGAGCAGAGGGAAGACTAGATATAAATTTCAGATTCTGTTTCAAATAAAAAATTGATGCTGAATAGTTTTTTTTAAAGAAATTATCTACCCCTAGGTTATAAAGTTCTCAAACTTTGTTCAGATTCTTTAGATCAGGATTTGGAATATAAAAGAAAGTAT